>CAWFVB010000026.1:0-365866 GCA_963819145.1 uncultured Acidobacteriaceae bacterium | reverse complement strand
CGTGGCGGGCGCTTCCGGCGATGCCAGCGGAGAATCGTCGTCCGTACTCATGTCGAGGATTCCGCCAATTGCCTGAAATGGTTTTTCACCCTCCTCGGCAATGTCGTCAGCGTGATCGTTGAGGTAGGCGAATACCTCTTCGTCGTCCACTCCGACTGTGGTTACGGAAGCGTCCGGGGCGTCGGTCGCTTCTTTCGCTGCCGGAGTTGCTTCTTCCGGCACAGGGGCCGGGCTGCTCTCCGCTACTGGCGCTGGCGCCGCCACGGGCGTCGACACCTTCCGCAGTTCTGCAGCCTCCTCCGGCTTCAGGTACGGGCTGGCCTTGAGAGCCTCAAGCACGCTGTTCAGCGAGTGGACACGCTTGCTCTTGAGCATCACTTCAATGGTGTCGCGCAGCGCCGAGCGGGCGAGCTTCACGATCTGCCCCTCGCGAACGGAAGGATTTTCGAGCAACGCCGGCAGCAACTTTGGGCGAACGTTGTCGGGAAAAACGAAATAATCGAGCACTTCCGCCGGCGTCTGAGGATCGGCGCAGGCCGCCAGCGATGCCTTCTCGTCCCACCCGGCCAGAGTCATGCGAGCCAGATCGCCGAAAACCTTGTTGTGTTTGGCGAGGTGGACGAGGATCTCAATATTCTCGGCGGGCGGCACTTGCAAGGCGCCGCGCGCGGCAAACTGCATCATGTTGGAAGGCAGTTTCGAGGCGCGGATTTGATCGATCATGCGCGCCGCCGCGCCTTCATGCCTGCTACTTTCGCTCACGAGAACCTCTGCTCGTTATAGAGTCGAGCTCATTCACGGCCAGCTCCAGGTCACGAGTTATACTATTGCGCTTGTGCCTGAGGAACTGATCCCGCAAAGTCCGATAGTACCAAAGGGTGCCCTCGCGTCCACCGTTGAACCGTGACCACACCGATTCCCCTATGGCGCGGTAGTCGCTGAGAACGGAGCGCACGTTGTTCAGTTTGTCGGCCGCCCCAACAAGGCGGGTGCCGGAATCGGCGTGCTTCAGGTGCCGGATGTATTTCTCTTTGCGCTCGCGCCACGGCGCCTTAGGAAAAGTATCGGCATCGGTGCAGCCGTCCACGATCTTTGCCACGCGGCCGCCAAATCGGCGGCGGACTTCTTTCAACATCGGGGCGCCGCCGCAATCTTCGACTACGTCATGCAACAGCGCGGCGATGGCAAGATCTTCATCGCCGCCTGCTTCGAGCACTAAGGAAGCGACGCCCATCAAGTGGGCGATGTAGGGGACGGTCGAGGCCTTGCGAGTCTGGCCTGAATGCTGTCTGGCGGCAAACTGAAAAGCCCGCAGAAAACGCGGGCCGAGGGTTATTTCTTCAGTCGCGAACGGCTCCCTTTTCCGCAAAGAAGGCGAGGAACGGGGCGCCGGTTTCAGCGACGATGCCCGGCCTTTCTTCCTGGATGACTCCGTCTTCACTGCTTTTCTCCGCGCCGCGCCAGCAGGTACGCACGAATGAACGGTTGCAGGTCGCCATCGAGCACGCGATCGACGTCGCCGACTTCGGTCTTGGTTCGGTGATCCTTGATCATGCGGTAAGGCTGCAAAACATAGGATCGAATCTGCGATCCGAATTCGATATCGAGCTTCGAGTCTTCAATCTTCTTGGTGGCGGCGCGCTTCTTTTCCATCTCGAACTCGTAGAGTTTCGAGCGCAACATGCTCATGGCGCGCTCTTTGTTCTTGTGCTGCGAGCGCTCGTTCTGGCAATTGGCGACCAGGCCCGTGGCGATGTGGGTGATGCGCACGGCGGAATCGGTGGTGTTGACGTGCTGCCCACCCTTGCCGCTGGAGCGGTAAGTGTCAATGCGGATGTCTTCCGGCTTGATGACGATCTCGATGTTGTCGTCAATTTCCGGCGACACATAAACGCTGGCAAAGGAAGTATGCCGCCGCTTAGCCTGATCGAAGGGCGAGATGCGCACCAGCCGGTGCACGCCGATTTCACTCTGCAGCAGTCCGAAGGCGTACTCGCCGTTGACGGCGAATGTCGCCGACTTGAGTCCTGCTTCTTCTCCGGGCTGGTAGTCGTACAGGACGGTCTCAAAGCCCTGACGCTCAGCCCACCTCAGGTACATGCGCAGAAGCATGTCGGCCCAATCCTGCGACTCGGTGCCGCCGGCGCCAGGATGGATGGTCACGATGGCGTTGCGCGCATCGTTCTCGCCCGAGAGCAGTGTTTCGGTTTCGAGCTTGTCGAGCACTCCGCGCAACGAGTCGATTTCACGGCGCAAGTCGGCGTCCACACTTTCGCCTTCCTTCGCCAGATCGAAATAGGCGGCGATGTCTTCGCCGCGCCGCGCCAGGTCAGAGTCGTTGGCCAGCAGGTGCTCCAAGCGCTTCTTTTCGCGCATGACCTGCTGCGAGCGCTGTGGGTTCGACCAAAGATTGGGGTCGGAGGCTTGTTTCTCGATCTCGGCTAGCTGCGGACGGACTTTCTCCGCGTCAAAGATACTCCCGAAGTTCGTGGACTTTCTTGCCGAGTTTTTCGTATTCGAGGACGAATTCCTGATTCATGAGGACGCTGCAGCCTTATTTTTCTCGCGATTTTCGCGAAATGTGAAGCGCGTGAGCAGCGCTCCCAAGGAAATTATCGCACACGCGTAGGCGAACCAGTCGCCGTGGCGATTGTAGAACGTAGTAACGAAGGTCAGGGCGTAGGGCGCGACCAGGGCGGCCCGTTCTTTGCGGGGAATCTGCGCCACGACGCGTCCCCAGGGATCGATCGAGGCCGTGACTCCTGTATCGGTGGCGCTCAGGATCCAGCGATTATTTTCGGCGGCCCGCATGCGGGTCTGGTTCAAATGCTGGGCGTAAGCGCCGCTGTCGCCGTACCACCCGTCGTTGGATATGTTGACGAATACATCGGCTCCCTGATTTGCGAACTTCCGGACCTCATCGGGAAACACAGATTCATAGCAGATGAACACACCCAACCGCTCGTCGCCGGCGTCGAGCGGCCGGCGGGAAGCGCCTCGACCGAACTCGCCCACTTCCTTGGTCAACCCTCCGGCAAATGACAGCAGGCTGGGAAACGGCAGGAACTCTCCAAAGGGCACGAGATGGATTTTGTCATAGCGCGCCGTCCAATCACCCGTCGGGCCGATCAAGGCCGCGGAGTTAAAGACCGGCGCATCGGCGCGAGGGCGGGCTTCCGCTGCGTCCGTCGCCGACGTTCCGATGGCCCCGGTGACGATCCACGTCCTGGTTGAGCGCGCCATGTTGCTGATCGTCTCGCGAAAGCGCGGATCGTTGGTGAAGAACGGCGCGGGTGACTCGGGCCACACGATCAGATCGATTTTCGCCGGCCCGGCCGCAGACTTCAAGCTCAGCTCGGTCAAGTCATTCAGAGTCTTCAGAAAATAGTCGGGAGTCCAGTTGGCCGAGACTGGAATATTCTGCTGCACGAGCAGAGCGAAACGATTGGGAGTGGCTTTCGGCGGCTCGATGAGGATTCCAGCCTGCAAGACCGCGGCCGCCGCCAGAGCCGCGGCCAGCATGGCTCCGCGCTTTCCCCGCGGGACCAGAAATGCCGTAGCCAGGGCGACGTTCACCAGCACAATTTCAAACGAGACGCCATACACACCCGTCCACGAAGCGATGCGGCTGAGAGCAGCGTTGTCCACCTGCGCGATGCCCAGCAAGCTCCAGGGAAATCCAGTAACCCGGGTACGCGCCAGCTCTACCGCGACCCAGAGGAACGGCGCGGTCAGCAGCACCCGGCGATAATCGCGATCGGGTCCGGCCAGCAAACTCACGAGCAAACCGAACAGGCCGTGATACAGGCCCAGATAGCAGCTGAAAAGAAACAGGGCCAGGACGGCTTCGGGGGCGCTGAGTCCTCCGAAGTGGCGCATGGTGTCGTAGATCCAGTAGCACGTGCCTGCATACCACAGGATTCCGCAGATGTAGGCGAGGAGGAATGCCTGTCCCGGGCTCGCCGGACGCAGCCTGACGGAGCCCGTAACCTCGAGTTCGCCCGCCGGACGCGCACGCAGCAGGGCCAGAATCAGTGGCGTCAGGGCGAACCAGGAGAGAACGTAAACGCCGGGAAGAGGGAAAATGATGATCTGCAGAATGGCCGACAGGACCATCAACAGCCAGGCGCTGGAATGAATTTGTCGCACGGGCAAGGATAGCAAATAGCTCTTGGCTCTTGGCTCTTAGCTTTCTGCCGTCCGTTTGAGTTCGGTTGAATTCTGCGCTGCTAGGCTCGCGCGGACAAACTCCACAATCTGTGGAGTTACGTACGTCGGCGGCGTGATGTGGAATACGGGGCGATCTTTTACGGGCTTGAGCGAGATTTGCTGCCATGCGGCTCCCGGAGACTTGTGCAGGATCACGGCGTTGGCGCGGTCTAGAAACTCTTTCGCTGAGTTCTTGAAGTCGGGAGTTGCGGGATCGAGGACTGTGAGATAGAGATCCGGACGCAGAAATTTCAGAATGCTATTGGATTCCATGATCACGTTGCCCGCGGCTTCCAGGCGCTTTCGCAAGGCGGGCATGGCCTCGGCAAGGCGGCCCTGTTCGGTTCGCGTCCACAGCGCCCGCGTCGCTCCCGCGACCAGGAATCGTGACGTGTCGGACTCGCCAGAGCGGTCGTGCTCTTCGGAAATCGCCCAGGAGTGGTCGGCCGTCGCGCAATCGCAAGGCTCGCCGTTGGCGGAGCAAACGCCGTGTCCGTACTGCGTAATCTTAACGGCAGTCCAGTGGAACTCGCGCAGGGCCGCGATCAAGCCGGCCACAACGCTGGTTTTGCCCACGCTGCGCGAATGCCCGCCAATCACGATCAGTGCCATGCTCAGTCGTCCGCTGAATCCTTTTTTGCCAGCCGCGCCAGGGTTGCCAACTGCTTTAGATACTGGCGCAGTGGCTGCGCGGGCGTGCCCCAGAACGCGACACCTTTGCCGCGCAGAACTTTGTTGGGCAGAACGCCGCCCTGCCCGCCCAGCATGACTCCCTCTTCAATGCGGGCGTGCTCGCCGATGCCGACCTGCCCGCCGAGGATCACGCCGTTCTCAATCACGATGCTGCCGGAAAGGCCTGTTTGCGCGGCAATCACAACGTCTTCGCCGACCTGGCAGTTGTGGCCGATGTGCACCAGGTTGTCGAGCTTCGCGCCGCGGCGGATGCGGGTCTCGTCGAGTGCGCCGCGATCGACCGTTGCGTTGGCGCCGATCTCGACGTCGTCTTCGATAACGAGCTTGCCGACCTGCGGAAATTTTTCGTAGTGCCCGGTTTTGCGGTCGCGAACGTAACCGAATCCGTCGCTGCCCAGCACTGCGCCGGCATGCGCGGTTACGCGATCGCCCAGCGTTGTCCCGGGATAGATGGTGACGTTGGGATAAATCTCGCAATCGCGGCCAATCTTGACGGCATCGCCGATCGCGCAGCCCGCCCCGATTCGCGTATTCTCGCCGATTTCGGCGCGGGCCCCGATTACCGCCCGCTCTTCAACTTGAACACCGGGCTGGAGCACGGCGGAGGGGTGAATGACCGCGCTCGCGTGGGCATTGCCGTTGCCCGTGGCGGGCGATGGCCGGAACGCTCGTGCGGCCCGGGCGAAAGCGAGCTTGGGATGATCGCTGACCAGCATTGGCCGCCCGGGTTTCCCGGATGCAGCGAATTCTCCGGCAATCACCGCGCCCGCCCGGGAGTGCAGTGCCGCGGCCAGATGTTTTTCGTCCTCGACGAAGACAATGTCTTCCGGCGTGGCCGACGCGATGCTGGCCACTCCCCCAACTTCAATCTTGCCGTCCCCAATCAGGCGGGCTCCCACCGCTTCAGCGATCTGCTGCAGCGAGCGTTTCATGGCATTCACTGTATAGCAGCGGGGCGAGAGGAAGGAAGAGCGAGGCCGCTCCAGGGCTAAAGCCCCGTTCTATGAGGAAGCCTTAACGCGGCCCTGAATGGGCCGCTCTTCTACGAACGATCCCCTACTGCGGAGGGGTGCAGGTAGTTTTGCCCTGGCACATAAGGAACGTGCCGCTGGCGGGGCTGTTGGGGATGCAGTTCGTGTCGGAGCTGGTCAGTGTCCAGGTCCCAATGGCAACCCCGTTGCTCAGCGTTCCGAGCACTCCCGGAGATCCGTTTGACGTACCGGTGAGGTCGCCACTGGGGCTGGTCAGGGCGAGAACGTTGCCGTTTATTTGCGAAGTGATGGTGTAGGTCAGAGTGCCGTTGACCTGATTGAGCGAATTGACGGTCAAGGTCGCCGTACCAGCTTCGGTGTGGTCCGTGATGTTTGTTCCGAAGCATGCGCCGCTGTTGAAGAAACTGAATGCCGTAATGTCGAGCGGCCCGGCGTCTTCCAGCTGGAATGTCGTGGTGAAATTCATCAGGCTCGCCTGGCCGAGGCCCCCGTTCAGAGTGGTTTCCCAAGTCGCATTGGTAATGGTGTGGACCTCGTTGTTGACAGGGTTCGCACAGCCGCCAACCACGAGTTCGAGCGCCAGCAGACTGAGGATTGCAAACTTCTTCATGTACCGTCCTTGGGTTTGGGGTCTCTCTGAAATTGCCTCTATGAGAATAGAGAGATGCGGGCAGGCCCGTCAATGGATGTAAGCGGGCGGTAGGCCTCAGTCTCAAACCGAGGCCCTACAAGCCTGCCCGGCCTTGGGATCGAATACCGCCAAGGTCCGACAATTCGCCGTGGACGTTACAGGACGTTAGAAGCGTCCCGGATCACATCCTGGTCATCGTGAACGTGCCGTTTCCGCTGCAACCCGTGCCGTTCAGCTTCCAGGTGCCGGAGATTGTGTTTCCGTTCGCGGTCCCCGCCAAGGTGAGCGTGCCCCCGCCCGGAGTGCCCGACACATTGAACCCAAACGTGCCGGTCACTTTGCCGTTGAAGTTGCCGCTCAGAGCAAACGAGCCGCTCTCGGTGTCGGCGGAAACAAGGCATGGAGAAGCTGAAGTGAACTTGAAATTGCTGATGCTCAGCGTGCCGTCTCCATTCACCACAAGCGATGTGCCAATGGTGAAGATGGTGGCGCTCGTTGAATCGATGAGGGTGGCGGCCCAGGTGCCGTTGATGTTGGTGGGACTGCCGTTGTTCGAACCGCAACCAGCCAAAATGAGTCCCAACGCCAGTACTACAACGACTGCAAACTGCTTCATAAATGTTTCCTTCGGTTTTAGAGTCCGAAGGGGCGCGCGAAACTTGGATGCCAGGTTTGCGGGCTGGGGCCAGAGTGCGCCCGCAAAATGACTGGCTGGGAGTTAGAACCCGGGGCGGACGGAATTGTTGTATGGGGCGGTAAGTGGTTGGATCCAGAGGTTATGCGCGATATGGTCCGGGGCTAATGTTGAGAAAAACGTATCCAAACTGGCTCCCAATTCCACCGCCGAGAGAACAGCGGGAGTCGTAGAGAGCGTTGAGCAGATCCCTATGTCGTTGGCCTTGGGCGGGCCACGCCCGCGATCAAGAAGACAATTGCCATGCCCAGCAGGAAGCCGCTGGCGAAATGGGAATACCTGGTATGCGTCCAATTGTGCAAGATGATTCCGGCCGACAGCATCAGCAAACCTACCGGGACCAGGCGACTTACTTTACGCAGACTCACACTGTCTCCTCATGAATTCCCGGCCGCGACTGTGCGCGGGCAAGACGCGGGCGAGGGCGCCCGCGCCACACAACTTCGGCCACACAGGCTGAAGCTCGCTGCGTCAGCCGTGCAACTGCTACGCTCCGCGCTTCTGCTTCAGCTCCGCCAGCAACTGCTCGATGCGGTCCTCTTTTTCAAGTGCCGCCATACGGTCGTCGAGGTTGTCGCCGGCGATTTCTGATTTCGCCTGGCTCACGGCTTCCGAGTGCGCCACTTTGCGCTTCATGCGGTCGAAAGCGGCGGCTTTCGAGCCGTCGCCTGACGCCATGCGCGCGTCGCTGGCTTTGCCTACGGCGCGGGCGCGGCGAGCCTGCGCGATCAGCACATCGGCCTTGGCCTGCGCCTCGGTGAGCTTTTGCTCCAGTTGCCGCAACGCGGACTTCAGGTTCTCCACTTGCGCCTTCTGATCGCTGACCTGTTGCGTGAAGTTTTCGCTTAGCTCGCGATAGCTTTCCACGCGCAGCAGCGACGCGCGCGCCAGGTCGTCTTCTTTTTTGTCGACGGCGAGCTCGGCCTTGCGCATCCATTCCGCCACTTTGTCTTCGTTTTCCTTCTGCTTTTTCTCGAGCAGGTGCTGGTCGGCGATCGCAATCGCCACCTGCGTCTTGACCTGCAAGAGCTGGTTCTGCATATCAAGAATGACCTGCTTGATCATTTTTTCCGGCTCCTCGGCCTTATCGATCAGGTCGTTGAGGTTGGCCCGGACCAGTGTGGAAACGCGCTCTAGTAATGCCATGGTGAACCCCCTTCTTCAGCTTTTGGCTCTTAGCTCTTGGCTCTTGGCTCTTGGCCACCCCTTTTGGGGGCGGACGTTCAATTCTTCTTCACTGCAGTTGTTGTCGAGATATCTGAGTTTTCAATTCATGCGTGCGATGGATCTGCTCGCACTCCGGACATTGCACTTCTTTGCGCCGGATGGTCGCGCCGAGCACCATGCCGATGGCTACGCCAACCGCCAGCCAGGCGGCCACGTGCCCGGCGACCACTCCGAACACCGCGCCCAGCGCCGCTCCCAGGGCCAGGCCTAATCCGGTATGCTTTGATTTCGTCATAACCTTGCTCCAAGTTTCTGTTGCTGTTACGACTCGCTTCGCTCGGGGGCGGACGAATGCGTCCGCCCCTACACAAGCGCCCCTCGCTACTTCTTCGGTGCATCGGCCGCCGGCTTCGTGGATTTGTCGCCGATCTGCCGCACCTTGCCCAGCAACTCCGCCAGCGGCATGCCCGAGAGCGTCTCGAACAGCGCCGGCACCTGCGCCGCCATCTTCGTGATGTCGCCGGTGATTTTGTTCATGCCGGACTCCGAGCCGTTTCCGGTGGAGACGATGGTGATCTTGTCGACGTTGGCCAGCGGAGCCGCCAACGCTTTGACCACTTCGGGCATGCTGGCGAACAGCCGGTCGATGACCGCCGCCTGGTTGTATTCCTGGAAGGCCTCGGCCTTCACGTTCATGGCGCGAGCCTCGGCGTCGCCTTTCTTAAAGATGATCTCGGCTTCGGCCTCGCCCTGCGCCCGGATGGACGACGCTTGGCCTTCGGCTTCCGCGATCAGGCGCTGCTTCTCGGCGGCAGCGAGAGTCTCAATCCGCTGACGCTCGATCTCGGCGCCTTTCAGCACGGTCGCAATGAGTTCCTTTTCCCGGCGATTGATTTCCGCCTCCTGCACCTTGACCTGCTGCTCTTTCTCAACCTGCTGCACCTTCACCTGCTCGGCGACGACCTGCTGCTGCATGATGTTGGTTTGGATGTCGTAGGCCTTATCGGCCTGCGCCTGCTGGCGTTTCGTGACTTCCAGGTACTGCGCTTTTTTCACCTCCAGGTCACGCTGTGCTTCGGCCTGCTTGGCGAGCGATAACGTCTCGGCCAACACTCTCTCCTGATCGGCTTGAGCCTTGGCCACCGCCGATTCCCTGGTCGCGAGCGCACGCCGGATCGCCGTGTCACGGTCGGCTTCTGCCGTCGCCACATCGGCATCGCGCTTGATGCGGGCCACGTCGGGGCGACCCATATTGGTGATGTACTCGTTCTTGTCGCGCACTTCCTTGATGGTGAACGAGATCACTTCCAGGCCCATCTTGTTCATGTCTTCGGCGCAGGTGCCACGCATGCGGTCGGAAACCATTTCCGGCTGCTTGACGATCTCTTCCACCGTCAACTGGCCGATGATGCCGCGCAGGTGGCCTTCCATGACGAGACGGATCAGGCCTTCGCGTTCCTGGTCGCTCTTGGTGAGAAACTGCTCGGCTGCGGTGCGAATCGACTCATCGTCAGACTTGACCTTGATCTGCGCCACAGCTTCCACGGTCACGGCCACACCCTGCTTGGTATAGAGATCCTGCTGCGGCGCCACGTCAAACGACATGAGCTCGAGCGAAAGCTCGCGGCAGACCTGCACCATGGGCAACACCAGCGTGCCGTGCCCTTTCACCACGCGCGTCCCGCCCAAGCCGTACACGATGAGTGCCTCGTGCGGCCCAGCCTTGCGATAGAGCCTGGCCATTCCGCTCATCAGGAACAGAACGACCATCACTGCCAGCCCAACGAAAATCCAAATCACCACCACATGCGAAAGCGAATCGAACATAACGCCTCCTAAAACTTGTCTCCAGCCGCGGACGCCGCTGCGCGTCGAACCTCGGGCCTGGCTTCGGCTCACCCGCGCGATACCAGGCCGGTCATCTGGTCCAGATCGCGGATGATGCGCTCCGGATTGCGATGCCCCAGAAAAACGTCGCCATTGGTGGTCTTGATGTGCACCACTTTGTTTCCCCACACATAGGCGCGCGTGCTGCCGATGCCGCGAACGCCGTATCCTCGCGCCAGGGTCCAGGGCTCGATCGAATAACTCACGATCTGCTGTTTCGGAATCGAACGCAGCTTGATGCCGAGCGTGCGAATCTCAACTCCATGCCGTAGAAAGCGGTAGTGAAATCCCGACAACACCATGGCCAGCGCGCCGCCTCCGATCACGCCTACGATGACCAGCGCCAAACGGGCCGGCGCCGTCGGATAGAAAGCCACCGAAATTATCGGTCCGAAGATCGCTGGCAGAAGGATCAGGCTCCAGACGCGTCCGGAGTGCGTCTCTTCGGCGAGCACATCGTTGGTGGACAACGTCGTTTCCATCTTTGTCTCCTAGCTCCTAGCTTGTTGCTTCTGGCTGCAGCCAGCGAACTGCGAATCTCGCGTCCGGCGCGGCGTTCCACGAATGCGGCGATTCATTCTGGTGCAGGTTCCACTTCACAATCGAGTAGTTGCCGTAGCACAGGAAACCCAGCACCACGTAGAACAAAATCAACATGGGCCACGCTGCCGCCGGCTTGAGCGCGTGCACGATCAGGCCGCCGACGGTGAACAGAAGCAGCATCACGGCCATGATGCCGAGCCCCAGCATCAGGGCGCCTTCGCGCGATGTGTAGCCGTTGGGCTGCCAGTTGGCGTCGAAATGCACTGCCAGCCGCATGGGAAACCGGTCCCAGGCTTGCCAGTAGTCGAGCGCGGCGAGAGGGAGAGCCAGCCACATGAGCCAGACTGCCGATTTGTAGATGCGTGAATTCATAAGAGCTCCCGAAAGAAGTGCGTCACTTCCCTGCCGACGATCCCGCTCTGGCTTCGTCGTCTTCCCCTGACATCTCACTCCACAGGCGGACGTAGGCGATTCCCTTGTCGTAGCGCGTGACCATGACTTCGGTTCCTTTCGCCATGGCGCTGCCGTCTTCGCTGCGGGCGCCGCACACGCGGCGGGTTCCGACTTGCGAGTACACCATTTCTCCTGTTCCGCCTTCCCGGATGGTCACAGCGAGCCGGCCCAGGACGCCAACCATCTCGTAGTCGGCGGGATCCATATTTTCCTCATCCGAGATCAGCACGCGGCTCAGGAACAGAAAAATGATTGCGCCGCCGACCAGGCCGGCGCCGATCGAGAGCATCAGCCCCAGACCAACCCACACGGTCGAGAAGCGAGTGAGCAAATATCCCGTGCCGCCAAACCACGCCAGGAACGCGGCCATGGTGGGCGGGTTAAAGGGCGAAACGCCGCCGCTGCGAGCGGCTTGACCGGCAGGCGCATGCGAGGTCGCAGTCCCGTGTACCCCAGCGGGCGCTTGACCGGCCGGCGCGGGCGCAGGTCCGGCGCTTCCGTGCCCTGCACCGATATGCGACCCGCCCGCGTGTCCGTGGAAGTGCGGCAAATGCAGGCGACCGGTGCGCGCTCCGCCAAAGACGAACGAAAAGAAACTGAAGCAGAAACCGACTGCGAAACAGATCAAGTAAAAGTCTGACCAGGTCATCGGATTCGCCTCCCCTCCGCACTTGTTGCGCGGCGATCGCCTTCCGCCAGTTCCGGCCGCAGGGCCTCGAGCAGACGATCGGCCAGCCCCGGTGTCTCGAGAATCGCGCCGAGCAACAACAGGCAGCGGCGCGTATCTTTTTCGCGAGCGGCCTGGATCAGCACCTGGCTGACCTCCGGATCGTTCGCGAAGCGCTCCGACCCTTGCAGCAGCCAGACGTCGAGCTGGCCTTCGGTCGTGCGCAAGTCCGACGTCAACTCGGCGTGGTAGCCGTCGGGGTCATCCACGAGAAATCCGGGATGCACCTTGAAAAACTTCGCCAGGAGCGCGCGGGAGGACTGGGTCATGTGGGGGCGCGCGCCGTTTTCAATCTGCGACACGTAGGACTGGCTGATGGTCTTCCCTCTTACACCCCGGCCCTTGCCCAACTCCTCGCGAATGGCGCGCACCAGTTCGAGTTGAGTCATGGGACGGCCGAGGCCGCGGAGCGATCCTTCGACTTCGCGGAGGTAGCGGATTTTTTCGCCCAGCTTCAACGGCCACGCCCCAAGTGCTTATTTCAAATCGAGATATTTATATTGCAATTTGCGATGTTTGTCAAGAAATGTATAAGGCATGTTTTCAGCGGCTTGCGGGTTGAGCCTGGGTATTTACCCAGCGACGGATGGGTTGCGCGACGGGTCGGGGGAGAGGGAGATCTTTCGCTCCGCCTGAAAAACGGCTCCGCTCAAGATGACGCCGCTGGGGGGAAAGCGGCAAGATGGGCCGGCAAACAAAACGCCTCCGGTGGCCTGGAGGCGTGTTGGCGTGTTGGCGTCTTTCTCGTTCTCGTTGCTCTTTGCTTCTCGCTCTTTGCTTTTCTTTGCGCTTCGGTGGAGCTTGGCTTACTGGCGGCGGCCGTTGTGCTTGTCGCGGTAGATCTGGCGCGACATTTTGTTCTGCTGGTGGTTTACCTGCTTCCTTTCCTTCGGCGTCAATTTGCCGCCGTTCGCGGCGCGGTCGTTGTGCACTTCCTGGTTAATCTTCGATTCCTTGTTTTCCAGGTTTGCGGTTTCGCCGGCGGTCAACTGTCCGCTCTTCACGCCCTGCGCAATACGGTCCTGCTGGTTCTCGGCGCGCTTGCCGACTTCACTCTTCGGATCGGTATTCTGCACGGCCGAGTTGTGCTTGTCGTCGTAGATCTGATTCGAAAGCTTGTTCTGCTGCTGGTTCAGCGTGGTTTTATCGGCCTGGGTCAGCTTGCCGTTGTCGAGTTTGCGCATGTCGCGCTCTTCCTGATTCAGGTTCGACTCTTTCTTTTCCAGGTTGGAGGTTTCGCCGGCAGTCAGTTGACCGCTCTTTACGCCATTGGCGATGCGATCCTGCTGGTTCTCCTTGCGATCCTGAATGCTCTCGCCGGTAACGGGCGCGGGCGTGGAGGGAGCGGTATTCTGGGGCGCATTTTGGGCCACAACGGGCAGCGCAAGCAAGGCGAGCGCTGTGCTCAGAAACGAAATCTTGATCGTGCTCTTCATGGGAAGTCTCCTGGGTCTGATTTGTTGAATCGGTTTCACATCGTGGCCACACGACAAAGAAACCCGGAGTGTAAAGAAATGTTGCGATAATTTTTATGTGCTTTGCCAGCAGCGAGTTAGAGACGAAACAGTGGAAAGCCTTGCTGGTCGGGCGGTTTGTGGCGTCCCTACGGGACTCGTTGTCCGTGCCATTCACTACCCGGCACTTCCGTGCCGGGCTTTCCCATAACGCCGCTTCGCGGCTAGCGTTGGGCGACTCCGAGGGCATCGTCTGGAATTATCGTCTTCAAATTACTGCGGAGTCACGCTCTGCATGGTTCTAAAGTCCGGCTTCGATGCGGGCCCGCGGGTCGAGGTAGTCGCGGAGGGCGTCGCCGATAAAGTTGAAGCTGAGTACGGCCAGCATGACGGCGAGCGCGGGAAACAGGACGAGGTGGGGAGCGTCGAACAGGTGGGCGCGGCCGTCGTTGAGCATGGCTCCCCAGCTGGCGGTCGGGGGAGGAACGCCGAGTCCGAGAAAACTCATGGTGGCTTCGGCGAGGATGGCTCCGGCCATGCCGATGGCAGCCTGAACGACGACGGGCTGAATGATGTTGGGAAGAATGTGACGGACGATAATGCGCAGATCGCTGGCCCCGAGGGCGCGGGCGGCCTCGACGAATTCGCGTTCGCGGGCGGCGAGGACTTGTCCGCGGACCAGGCGCGCATAGCCGACCCATCCGCCGAGGGAGAGCGCGAGCACGAGATTGAAGATTCCCGGGCCGCGGAAGGCGACGAAGGCGATCGCGAGCAGGATTCCGGGAAAGGAAAGAAAAGCATTCATCAGAACGACGTTGATGAAGCGGTCGATGGCGCCGCCGTAGTAGCCGGCGATCGAACCGATGATGAGTCCGAGGGAGAGCGAGGCGAGGACCACGCAACTGCCGACCAGCATGGAGATGCGGGCGCCGTAGATGACGCGAGAGAGAATGTCGCGGCCGAGTTCGTCGGTGCCGAACGAATGCAAAGATGAAGGCGGATCAAGACGCGCCGGCAGATTGATCGCGGCCGGATCCTGCGGAGCGATCCACGGCGCGAACAGAGCGAAGATCACGAAGATGACGACCAGCACCACGCCAGTAGCGGCCAGAGGGTTGTTGCGGGCGTTGCCTGCGACTTTGGAGCGGAACGAAATGGCGGCGGTCGACATAAAGGGAATATTAAATCTCTGCCAGGGTCTTGAGTTCACTCCGCAGTTGTGGTGTGATGGGGAAAAGATGGGAGCGCATAGTTTCTCCGCATGCGCGCCGTAACCTCCACCCTCAGCTTACCTTCCAAGGAGGAAAAATCATGAGTAAAGTCTCGTACATTCCCAAGGACTACAACACCATCACACCTTACCTGATCATAAAGGGCGCAGCCCAGGCAATCGAATACTACAAGAAGGTCTTCGGGGCCACGCAACTGTTCCGCATGGATGGGCCGGACGGCAAAGTCGGGCATGCTGAGTTGAAGATTGGCAACTCCCATATCATGCTGGCCGATGAGAATCCCCAGATGGGGCAGGGGCACACCAGCGCGGCCACGATTGGCGCGAGCCCGGTGAGCCTTTACGTCTACCTCCCTGACGTGGATCGCGTGGTGGAGCGCGCGGCCACCGAGGGCGCGAAGATTCTGAAGCCGGTTCAGGACCAGTTTTACGGAGATCGTTCCGGCTTCATTCAGGATCCGTTCGGACATCTTTGGGGCGTCGCCACTCATATCGAAGATGTTGCCCCCAAGGACTTGGAAGAACGGGCAAAGAAGATGAGGCCGGCAGCCTAGCTTGACTGGATGGTGGGCGGGGCAGCCATGCCCCGCCTCAGTTTTCTTCGTGTTCCCTCCATGTACTTTTTGTGGTGCGTCTTGATTTGTTCGTATCGGGACCGCCTGGTAGCACTGCACGGGTTCATCAAGGAAACCCGCACAACGCCGAAAGATGATTTGGCGTTGGCGCGCAAGCGGCAGAAGGAGTTGGAACAGTGAGCAAGAAAAATATGGGATCGAGCATTGACGACCTGCTGAAACAGGAGAACATCTTCGAAGAATCGCAGGCTCAGGCGGTCAAGGAGGTCGTGGCCTGGCAACTGGCCAAGGCCATGAAGAAGAAAAGGATTTCCAAGGCGCGCATGGCGATGTTGCTGAAGACGAGCCGGTCGCAGGTGGATCGGATTCTCGATCCGAAGCGCGACATTACGCTGTCGAGTTTGCAGCGGGCGGCAGCTTTGGTGGGGCAGCGGGTGGTGATCGAGTTGGGGTGAAGCAAACCGCAGTTACCACGTCTCCACGCGGAATTCCCGGTACTGATAAATCAGCTCAAAATCTGCCCGTTTAGTCGTGATCAGGCGTGCGCCGTGGGAGCGAGCGGTGAGAGCGATGAGAACATCGAAGTGCAGGGCGCGCAGTTTGTGCGCCTCGAAGCCTTGATCAGCGCGAATGCCCGCCAGTATCTCGCCAGCCTCCAGCCAGTTCTTTTCCGTCGGAGTCAGGATCGGGTGGTTTCGCGCCATTGAGCGGAGGAATTTGCGTTCCGCCGGCCCGACTACGCCGCGCCACAGTTCCGCGAGGACGACCGACGAGGTGCGGACCAAACCGTCCACCAGTTCGATCCTCTTGCGGTGGCGCCCTGTGCGCACCTCGTCGACCAGAACCGAAGTGTCGAAGATGACGATTTCACTCATCGAGTCCGGAGAACTTCAGTTTGCCGGAATTCTTCTTCATCAAAGCTTTGAAGCGCTTCAGGGCGACGATTTCGCGGAGGGCGATGTGAACGGCGTCGGTGCGGGATTTCGCCTTGAGCACTTTCACGGCCTCGTCGGCCAGTTGGGTGTCGAGGCGGATTGATGTCATGGTTACGGCCATAGCGCCCTCCCTCGTATATATACATATTATATCATTTGTATATACAGTCAGGAACAAGACTTTCGCGTCAGGCAGCATCGCGCCCACCCTTCGCAAAGGGCGCGAAGGATGGGGCACCCGGCAGCGGGTGGTGATTGAGTTGGTTTGAGGGGCACCACAGCCCAGGCCTTCGTAAAGAACGTGATGGATGGGCCGCCCGGCGTTACAGGGATTTCGGCCTGCGATCACGTTTGCCGTGGCCGTCGCGCCACAAGCCCCAGGTCGTCCTCTGCGAAACTCCCGTAGCCCAGCTTAGCATCGTCAAACTTGACACTGTACTGCATCGGTCCAACAGGGCCTACGTCTGTTATGACGCACTGTTTGCCGAATGCTGCAGGATAGTCTCTGTAGTTTACTACTCTGACATGATCCCCGATTTTGAACTTCATACCCAATCCAGTCATTGACTACCTCCTCGGTAGGCCGTCTTTGCTAAGCGCGGCTTACAATTCTGCCTTGGAGATACGCTGCTGACTCTTGGGTGAGGAATCAGCATTCCGTTCTTCCTCCAGGAAGGCCCACTGGCCAAAGCAACCCGCACCGTCTCGGAATCCCTCGAAACCTACTGTCTGATTCTCGGATTCGCTACCGAGTACAGCACGTCTGTCAGGAAATTCACGGCTACGTAGGTCAACCCGATTGCGAGGATGCAACCCTGCACCAGATAGTAATCACGGCTGGAGATGGCTTGAATGGTCAGGCGGCCGATGCCGGGCCAGGAGAAGATTGTTTCGGTGACGATGGCGCCGGCCAGCAGAGCGCCGAACTGCAGGCCCAGCACGGTGATCACGGGGATCATGGCATTGCGCAGGGCGTGGCGATAGACGACGGTGCGCTCGGGCAGGCCCTTGGCGCGGGCGGTGCGGATGTAGTCCTGGCTGAGTTCTTCGAGCATCGAAGTGCGCACCATGCGGGTGAGGATGGCGGCGAGGGCGCTGCCCATGGTGAGCGCGGGCAGCACGAGATTGGCGAACGATCCTGCGCCTGAGACGGGGAGCCAGCCGAGTTTGATGGCAAAGAGCAAAATCAGAATGGGACCGAGGGCGAAGTTGGGGAACGACAGGCCGAACAGGCTGACGACCGAGAGCAGGCGGTCATCCCAGCGATTGCGGCGCCGCGCCGAGTGCACGCCGGCCGGGATCGAGAGAATGATTGCAACGAACAGCGAAGCTAGCGTGAGTCGCAGCGTGTACGGGTAGCGCTGCGCAATGAGTTGGGTCACAGTCTGGCTGTAGCGGAAGGAGCGTCCGAGGTCGCCGTGGAGCACGCCCTTCCAGTAACGAATGTATTGCTCGCCGAGTGGCGCATCGAGACCATAGGCGTGGCGAGTGGCGGCGATGTCGGCGGGCGGAGCGCCTTCCCCGAGCATCTGTTGGACTGGGTCACCGGGCACGAGGTGGATGAGCAGGAAAACGAGGCTCACCACGAGCCAGATCACGGGCAGGGTGTAGAGGACGCGTTGGAGTACGAGTTTCAGTTGGCGGATCTCAGTCGGCGTTTCCCGTTGTTTGTCCGTTGTTCGTTTCAGTTTGTCATCCTGAGCGCAGCGAGCTCGAATGAGCTCGCGGAGTCGAAGGATCTTGCGTTTGCTCCAGCGCGTTCGCAGCGCTGCCAGTCTGCACGAGGTCCTTCGACTGCGCGCGACGGTTCGCTTTGCTCGCCGTCGTGCTTCGCTTAGGATGACATGGCATTTCGATTATTCCCAGCATCCCAAACCCCTGTCGAGCTTCACTCGACCGGACAGCCGAGGGCGGCTGTCCCCACATTCAGTCTCCGCCTTGCTTGGCCGCTTCGGCTTCGCCTTCGGCTTTCGCGGTTCTTTCGATTCGCACTCGGGCGATGCGATGACCCTCCAGTTCCTCCACCGTGTAGCGGCGGCCTTCGTATTCGAAAGCGTCGCGGAGGTTTGGTATGCGCTGCAGGCGGGCCAGAATGAATCCCGCCAGGGTCTCGAATCCCGCATCCCGCGGCAGGGTCAGGCCATACTCGGCTTCCAGGTCGCGGATGTTGACTGAGCCTTCTAACACAAGGACCGATTCATTCTCCAGCGCGGGCTCGTTGGGCGCGACGTCGAACTCGTCTTCGATGTTGCCGACGAGTTGTTCAAGGATATCTTCGACGGTAATCACACCGGCGGTTGAGCCAAATTCATCCACGACGACGGCAAGGTGGCGGCGGCGGTCTTTGAACTCGGAAAGCAACTCAGCCAGCACCTTGGTCTCGGGTACGACCAGCACGTCATGCATGATCTGGCTGATCTGCATGCGCGAGATTCTGGTCGCGGTGCTCTGGCCGAGATTGCTCAGGCGCAGGCGCATCCAGCGCATCAGATCCTTGTAATAGAGCACGCCGACGATGTGTTCGGGGCCGCGCTGCGGATCGTAGATGGGAACGCGCGAGTGCTGGCCCTCGACCACCCGAGCCAGGGCATCGTCGAGCATGAGGTCGGAGGGCAAAGAAAAAATGTCAGGCCGAGCGACCATGACTTCGCGGACGGTGATGCTGTCGAGTTCAATGGCGCTGTGAATCATCTCTTCCTGAAATTCGGGAATCTGGCCAAACTGGCGGCTGGCGGTGACGATGAGTTTGAGTTCGTCGGGCGAGTGGACGGCGCCTCCGCGGCGGGCGGATTGCGCGCCAAACAACCGCAACACCAAGCCCCCGGAGCGGCGCATAAAAAACAGGATTGGGCCCGTGAGGGTGAGAAAAGCTTCCATGGGGGCGGCCACGGCAAGGGCGACTTGTTCGGCACGCTGCAGGGCGAGCGTCTTCGGTACCAACTCGCCGAGAATCACGTGCATGTAGGTGATTACGCTGAAGGCGATCGCGATGGCGATGGTGTGAGCATAGATGGCCGCGTGGGGAACTTGATGAACGAACTGCATCCCCTCCACCAGGCGGGCGACCATCGGCTCGCCGATCCAGCCGAGAGTGAGGCTGACGATGGTGATGCCGAGCTGAACTCCGTTCACGACCTCGTCGAGACGCTGGTGCAGGCGCTGCACGACGCGGGCTCCGATGCGTCCGGCGGCGATGAGCTGCTGAATGCGGGTATCGCGCACGCTCACCAGGGAGAATTCGGCTGCCGCAAAGAACGCATTGGCCGCCACCAGGAGAAGGATCACCAGGACGCGGAGCAGCACGAAAGCGATCATGGAACCGTAATTCTAACATTTGAAAGGCAGTTGCCAGCCAGGGGCTCGGCTTTGTGGGGTGCATAGGCTTGCGCGCGGGGCAGGATGACCGGGAGATCCTTCCCTTCGCCTGAAAAACGGCTCCGGTCAGGATGACGCCGCTTTTGGGAGGCGCGTTTTTGAGAACGACAGAGTGCAATACTACCGCGGTGGCCCACGAAGGCGACAAAGGCACCGAACGCGGCATCCAAACCTCACAAACGAGTGCGCGGGGTCACAAATTTCGCTTGCGGAATGCGCTATCCTTTTAACGAACGGTTGGTCTAACTGGCAGGCGGCATAATGGGTTAGCGCTTGCGCCGCATTTTTCGAGTGCATTTTTCAAAACCCAGGCAGTTTCCAGGAACTAAAGCAATCCGAACCCCGTACTAACGGTTGAGGGCGGAAATGGCTCCCAATCTCCACTTGGCGGTTTCTACAGGAGGCGTTGTGAACGGTAACGGCAATGGTAAGAAAAAGCGTCGCAAACTGATTATTTGGGGCAGCGTGGGACTGGTCATCGTGCTGCTGATCGCCGTGGGAGTGATTGCGGCTAAGAGCGGCGGGACGAAGATTGATCCGTCGAAACTCGCCAAAGTGGAAAAGGGCGACCTGGCGAAGAGCGTGGTCGCGACCGGGAAAGTCACGCCCATTATCAAAGTCGAAGTAAAGTCGAAGGCCAGCGGCATTGTGAAAAAACTCCTGGTGGATTACGGCGACACGGTCAAGAAGGGACAACTTCTGGCCCAACTCGACAAGATCGAGATCGAGGCCCAGGTGGAACAGTCGCGCGCGGCGCTGGAAGCCGCCGAAGCGAATCTGAAGAGCTCGCAAGCGGACTACGAGCGCGCCAAGGTGGACGCGGAAGGTCCGGATGTGCCGGTGTTCAAGCGCGCCTACGACCGCGCGATCGGGATGGCGAAGGACGGGGTGGTTTCCGCGTCGGCTCTCGATGACGCGCAGAAAAATTACGAGATGTCCCTGAACAAGCAGAACGTCTCGAAAGCGCAAGTCGTTGTGCTGAAGGCCAAAATTGCGCAGTCGCAAGCCAACGTGGCGCAGGACCAAGCCAACCTGAAGCAGCTCGATGAGCAGCTGAGCTACACCGACATCGTGTCGCCGATCGACGGCATTGTGCTCTCGCGCGATGTGCAGATGGGAGACGCGGTCAGCTCGATCCTGGTGTTGGGATCTTCGGCCACCCTGGTCATGACGCTCGGAGACACGAGCGAAGTGTACGTCAAGGGTAAGGTGGACGAGAGTGACATTGGGAAGGTGTACCTGGGACAGCGTGCGCGCATCAAGGTCGAGTCGTTTAAGGACAAGACCTTCGACGGCAAAGTGACGAAGATTTCTCCGATGGGCGTTGAGAAAGATAACGTCACGACCTTTGAAGTGCGGGTATCGATTCAAAACCCAGGCGGCGAACTGAAGGCCGAAATGACCGCCAACGCGGAAATCATTCTGGAAGAACACAAGAACGTGCTGCAGATTCCGGAAGGCGCGATCCTGTACGACAAGGAGAAGAAAGCCTCGGTGGAAGTGCCGAACCCGAAGGGCAAAGAGGGCAAAGATAAAGTCGCCGTCAACATCGGGATCTCGAACGGAGCCAAGACCGAAGTGCTGAGCGGGTTGAAGGAAGGCGACCAGGTGGTGCTGCAGTAAGACTGAGACGTCAGACCTCGGACCTCGGACTTCGGCCAAAACGGGCGCGATTTCGAGGTCCGAGTTGCAAGTGGATGGTCTTTTGGGGCTGGAGTCCTAAGTCTAAAGTCCGAGGTCTGAGGTCCGCTGCCATGACACTCTCCGAAATTCTGCGCCAGGCGCTGGCCACATTTCGAGCCCACAAGATGCGAACCTTCCTCACGATGTTTGGCATCGTGTGGGGGATCGCGTCGGTCATCATCCTGGTGGGGTTGGGACGCGGCTTCAGCGTAGACCAGAAGAAACACATGCAGACCCTGGGGAAGGATCTGGTCATCATGTGGGGCGGACGGACGAGTTCGCAGGTGGGAGGACGCGCCGCCGGGCGCGAGATTCAGTTGCACGTGGACGACGCCGAACTGATTCGCGACGAGTGCTACATGGTCAAGAATGTCAGCCCCGAGTTGCGGCGAACCATTCCGGAAGTCAGCCAGTACAACCTGGCGAATCGCGGCGTGGTCGGCATGTGGCCGTCGTACCAGGATTTCCGTTCGTTGCAGGTCGCCGAAGGCCGCCTGATTACCGACGACGACGAGAAAGAAGGCCGGCGAGTGCTGGTGCTGGGCTCGAAGGCCTACCGGCAACTGTTTCCGGGACAGCCGGCGATTGGAGCCGGCGTGCTGGTGCAAAGCGTTCCCTACACCGTAATTGGAGTTCTGCAAGAGAAGAAGCAAAACTCGAACTACAGCGGCCCCGACAACGACTACTTGTTCGCGCCTTACTCGGCGGTGTCGCGCGATTTTCCGCCACCAACCAAGCCGGGGGCAGGAATCACGCGCGGTTTCCTGGATGACATCGTCTTCGAAGTAGGCGATCCCGAGGAGCACGAGGCGGCAGTGTTACAGGTGCGCCACACGCTGGCCCGCGTGCATCACTTCGACGCCCTCGATAAAGACGCTCTGTTCATATGGGACACGATGGATGGCGCGAAGATGCTGGATAAAATCTTCGGCGTGGTGACCATCTTCTTCGGCTGCGTGGCGATTGTGACGCTGTGCCTGGGCGGGATCGGCGTGATGAACATCATGCTGGTTTCGGTCACCGAGCGCACGCGCGAGATCGGCACGCGCAAGGCGATCGGGGCGACCAAGCGCGATATCGTGCGGCAGTTCTTCGCCGAGTCGGCCATGCTGACGATCGTGAGCGGCATCCTGGGACTGGCGTTCGGGATGGGAACATGCGCCGCGCTCGAAGCCTTGCCGCTCCCTGACTTTGTCCCACACCCAATTGTTTCGTGGATTTCGATTGTCGCTTCGATTCTCACCCTTTCGTTGATTACCGTGACCGCGGGCATGTATCCTGCCCAGCGCGCCGCGGATATGACACCCGTGGAGTCACTCCGATATGAATAACAAACGCATTTTCCGCTCCAGTTCAGTGTCCAGCCGTTCGTTGGCAGCGTCCGCTCTGACGATCGCACTGGTCGTGTTGTTCGCAACCACGGCCGCACTGGCGTCCCGTGCCCCGCAGGGGTCCTTTGAAAGAACTCTCCAGGTGAATGGGCCGGTTGATCTCGAGGTGCTCACGCGCTCCGGCGACGTGACCGTGCGGGCGGGCGCGTCCAATACGGTGGTGATCCGCGGCAAGATCTACGCGAGCGATCATTGGAATATCCTGCCCGGAGTTGAAATCGGCGGGGAAAAATCCAAGGCCACCGTCCACGAGATCGAGCAGAACCCGCCGATCCGCCAGGACGGCAACAGCATTCACATCGACTACGTGAATGTCCATAACATTTCCGTGGATTACGAAATCACCGTACCGGCCGAAACCACGATCCGCTCCCACAGTGGCTCAGGGGACCAGACGATTGAAGGCACGCACGGCAATGTGGACGTGCAGACTGGGTCCGGAGATGTGAAGCTTACCAGGCTTACCGGCGAGATCCATCTGCAGACCGGATCCGGGAACCTGCAGGCGCGGGAAATTGCGGGCCCCGTCAAAGGCGCTACGGGAAGCGGCGATGTGGAGATTGAGGAAACTTCCCAGGGCGACGTTGAGATGCATACGGGCTCGGGAAACATTACCGCGCGGGGCATACAGGGCGGCTTCCACGGTGAAACCGGCAGCGGCAACGTGACGGCAGAAGGCACGCAGAGCGGCGCCTGGCAGATTCACACCGGGTCTGGCAACGTGCGCGTGCGCCTGCCGGCGAATGCAGCCTTCGACGCCGACTTCAACACCAGTTCCGGAACCGTGGAAGTGGATTCGCCGCTCGAGATGACCGTGCAAGGGCGTGTGCAAGAGACGCGGAAATCGATTCACGGCAAAGTGCGCGGCGGAGGGCCGCTGCTCTCGGTGCGCACCGGGTCCGGAGATATCCACGTCCAGTAAGTGGGCAGACGAGCGTAACGGCGATGTTCCTAAAGGAACTCATTTCGCAAGGCTGGCAGGCGCTGATGCGCGATCGCATGCGGTCCGCACTGACCATGCTGGGCATCGTTTGGGGCCTGGCATCGGTGGTGCTGCTGCTGGCCTATGGCCAGGGATTAGGCGGCTGCGTGCTGAATGCGTTCCTGAATATGGGAAACAACGTGATAGTGCTGTGGCCGGGGCAGACCAGCATGCAGGCTGGCGGGCAACGGGCAGGCAAGTCGGTCAAATACGAACTCGAAGATGTCGAAGCGATTCGAGACGAAGTGCCGATCGTGCGCGCGGTGAGCGGCGAGATTGATCGCGATTTCGGATTCAAGATTGGCACGCGCGTGGTTTCGATCCAGGTGCGCGGCGTGGACATGCCCTACGGGCAGATGCGCAAGCTGGTCCTCGACGACGGTCGCTACTTCAACGAGACGGACTTCGCCGATCACCGGCGCGTGGTGATTCTCGGCTACAATGCGGCGAAAAAAGTGTTTCAAGGCGCGCCCGGACCCGGGCAGCACGTCGAAATCGGCGGCCTGGATTTTGAAGTGATCGGCACCATGCGCAACAAAATCCAGGATTCGATGTACCAGGGCCCGGACAACGAGAACGGGTTCATTCCGTTCGCGCTGATGCGCGATCTCAAGAACATTCGCGACCCGGACGAGATCATCATTCAGCCCACCGCGCCCGAACTCAACAAGAAGGCGCTGGCGGCGGTGCGCGAGGTCATCGCGCGGCGGCACCACTTCGATCCCAAGGACGAGAAGGCCACGCCAGAGTGGGACACCATTGAAGACCGCAGTATGATCAACGCCTTCTCTTATGGCTTGCAGGCCGTGCTGGGTATCATCGGCGTGTGCACCCTGGCGGTGGGCGGCATCGGCGTGATGAACATCATGCTGGTTTCGGTCACTGAGCGCACGCGGGAGATTGGCCTGCGCAAGGCCATTGGGGCCCGGCCGCGGCATATTCTGGTGCAGTTCCTGCTGGAAGCGCTGGTTCTCACGTTCGTCGGCGGAATGGTGGGTATGTTAGTTGCGGAACTTCTAACCTGGGCGATTCCTCCCATGCCGCTCTACGATGAGTTCTACAAGACCGCCGACCACGAAGGCGCAATCTTCCTGCATGCCTCGATGGGCGTGATGATGATCTCGTTTGTGATCCTGTCGCTGGTCGGAATTGTGTCTGGATTCTTCCCTGCCCTGAAGGCTTCGCGGATGCATCCGATTGAGGCGCTGCGGTACGAGTAGCGGCGGCGCATTTTAGCGTTAGGGAAACTGTGCGACTTTCGGAGTCGCGCGGGGGTGCATCGCGGTCGGGCCCCCCTTATCGTCGATCACGTCGGATATCTCGCCATGATCGCCCAGGGCAACTGTAATCATGTCGTGAAAACGGATTCCTGGTTTCCTTGGTACCTCGATCGCGCGGCTCAGCACGACATTCGGCTCGGTAAAGACGCTATAGATGCCCAAGCCCCACGCTTCATGACTTGCCACGGAATCGGCAACTTTGTAAGAGGCCCATCCATTTGTTCCCGGAGCGCTGGAGTAGCTTCGCTGATCGGGAGGGTCGTAGGGAATCTCCGACTGGTAGAAGTACGTTCGGCCGCCATTTCCATTCCACAGCACCTGGAACTGCTGATGATGTTCGACAAACAAACCGTAGATGGTGACGTCGTCCCCGTTCACCACGAGTCCATTGGCGCTGGTGTTGCTGGTCCACCCTACACCCGCACCGTGGTCGGCGCGCCATATCCAGGTGTGGTCGACGATGACATTGTTGCTATTGACGCGCAGGTTGATCTGGGTGCGACCCACACCCGCTCCGCCGACGCGAAAAAATACGTCGTGCAAAGTAATCGGGTTCTGCTCGTGGCGCACCTTGCTCCCCTCGGGCCCCACCTCCAATAACACGGGCGAGGTTTCCGGGCCCGCGTCGAAAAGCAGGCCGGCGATTTCAATGCCGTCCACATCCGCGGTGATCATGGCGGCTGTGCCATGAGTTGGCCGGAGAGTGGCGAAGCCCAGGCCGAGCACTACGGTTTCGAGCCGCGTCACGCGAATCGGTTCTGTCAGGTCGTAGATTCCGGGCGTGAGCAGCAGATGTTTTCCCTGCGCCAGTTGCGCATTGATCGTGACCGCAGTGTCAATACCGGGGCGGGCGATATAAAACTGGTCGAGGGGAATCGATCTGCCCGGCGTCAAACCACCGTGCCACGTAATGCCCCGGCTTTTTCCTCGGAGCACTGGGACGCGAACACTCCATTGGCCTTTGGCGTCAACTTCCAAGAACGGCTTCTCGCGCACGAATGGAGTGTCATCCACCTTGGTGTAGGGAGGATTTGGCCAGTCGCCCCGCGGCGGACCGGGGACGCCGACAAAAACCATGTTCCAGTTTGCACCGGTCCAACTTGCCCATTCGCAGTTGCGCGAAATCCACTGCTGCTGAGAACCGGAATCGACATTACCGTCGACGAGCGTGTCCGACATCCATCCGCCGCTGGCCCACCCGTGATGCTGGTGGAGGACCAGATCGCCACGAACGTGCATACGCCGGAAGGACACGGCCTGAGAAACGGCCCACTGCATCGTGCCTCCCGTGGGCGTGACGGAAAAACCCTCAGCGGCGCGCCAGAAGGTTGTCGTGGCATTGTTGTTGTCGTGGCTGGCATCGGCGTGTACGTTGCCACTGATGTGAACGGCGTCCGGCGATGCGCCCAGCCCGAGCACTTGCGTGTAGAAACCCACCGGGACATCAAGGTGATACTCTCCCGGCAAGAACAGCAAGGCATAGCGTTCGGGGCCGAACTCGTTTCCGCGCTCGACCGAGTAGATCCTGTTGATCTGCTGTTGCACGGCTGCTTGTGGCATTGCGGGATCTAAGATCAATACGTTGGGCCCGAGATCCGGCTTCGTGTGCGGCTTGGTATCCGCAGTCGCCAGGGTTGCGCACCATACTGCCAGGATCAGAAACGATATGATTCTGAGGGAAATCTCGCAGATATTGACGCGACGCGGGAAAATGCGCGTCAAGATCTCCGCCCTTTGCCTTCCCATCTGCCTCCGCATTTGAAAGCTCCTTACACGGGGAATCTGAATTCTGTTGGCAGTTGTTAGTGTCGCAAGGTTGCGGCGCATCTCGCATTGAAATTGTAGCGGA
This sequence comes from uncultured Acidobacteriaceae bacterium, assembly GCA_963819145.1. Classification (GTDB taxonomy): domain Bacteria; phylum Acidobacteriota; class Terriglobia; order Terriglobales; family Acidobacteriaceae; genus Sulfotelmatobacter. The sequence continues at coordinate 339,115 of CAWFVB010000026.1, read as the reverse complement.
GTGACGGTGGGCGGGGTGAGGTGTGGGGAAATCGCCTGTTAGCAACATCTGGACTACTACGAAATCCATGCCATTGTGATCATCGCATAGTGCCAGTCAGCACCGTCCTTCCGGAGCAGAACGTGGTATCCGGCTCCGCAAAGATTGCCACAAAGATAGGACACCTCAAGCAGGATTGTGTTTCTGGCTTTGTTGCGTGCGATGATCTCCACTGTGCTGTCTTGGCGATACTTCTCTGGCAAGAAAAAGGCTGAAGCACGAACGGATCTGATTAATCTGTTCGGCTCGACGTTGAGATTGTGCCCCGCGCTTCTTGCGGCGGTGATAAGCGATGGAGCCCGTTCGAGAACTTCGCCGTTTATGGTTGTTTCCTCCGGCACGCAGGCCTTTTCCAAACCCCGCATGTCGTCCAGCACTGATCGTGCCCGGAATGAACCGTCAAGTATGAGCGCATAGACAACGGAGACATCCATCGGCGTGAGCGGGTCGTAGTCCTCGCCGCATTCGTATCCTGTTCCCCTATGCTTCGTGGCCATCCACGATTCAGTGCGTTCAAAGTCTGCCTCGCTGATACTCTCCGAACAGGCTATTGCAAGACCGCCACGCATCTGCGACATCGAATCCGCGCAAGGTTCGCACTCAGGTTTCCCGAGCAGCAGAAGAGTTTCGTACGCTGCTCCTGCAATCTCCTCGTCCGAGTTGCGACAGGCCATCACGAGGTCGGAGGGTCGTGCCTCCCCCGTTTTCAAGAGGTGGGCGAGGTCGTCCTTCTTCTCCGATTCAAGCCACTTCTTAATGGTTTCGACAGTGTCGTTGTATGTGTGCGAGGTCGAAGGCGGCTCTTTCTCAATCGATTTCGGCGCCACTTGTGAGTCGAGGAGAACTGGATAAATCAGCAAAACCGCAACGGAAATACATCTCCACATGCAAATCAGGATACAGCTACAGCACTTTGTGCAACAATAGTCAGGACTCGTTTCCGCCTACGCGTCGAAAAATCCCCATTACCCTCACACCTCCACGCCAGTGCTCGGCTTTTGCCTATTACCTCCGTGCCTTGACGCAGAATTTCCTGTGCAATTAACCTCGCTGTACCTAGAATTTTGTCTTCCAGCGAGGGAAAGTTGCCGCAACGTCCGATTGTTACTCTCACTACCGATTTTGGAACCAACGATCATTTTGTAGGCGCCCTGAAGGGGGTCATTCTCGACATTGCTCCCGACGCGACCATCGTGGATATTTCGCACGCGGTGCAGGCGTTTGACGTGCTCGATGGAGCGCTGGCGATCGCGCAGGCATATTCGTATTTCCCGACCGGAACCGTACACATGGTGGTTGTGGATCCGGGCGTGGGCACGACGCGGCGGCCGATTCTGGCCTCGAGCGACGGATTTCATTTTGTGGCGCCCGACAATGGCGTGCTCTCCATGGTGTATGCGCGCGAAGAACGCATCCGCGTGCGGCACATCACTTCAGAACATTATTTCCGGCAGCCGGTCAGCAATACTTTTCACGGACGCGACGTGTTTGCTCCGGTGGCGGCATACCGGGCCAAGCAGGTGGACTCCGACAAGTTCGGCGACGAGATCGAAGACTACGTAAAATTCGCAGCGCCCCGGCCAAAGCCGGCGGGCGAAAACCGGATTCGCGCCGTGGTGCTGAAAGTGGACCGCTTCGGCAACCTGATCACCAACGTGAAACCCGAAGACGCTCCCGTGCTGTTTGCGGCCAAGCCGGGCGCGTTCAAGATCATGGTCGGCAGCAAAGAGATCACCGAGATCCACCAAAATTACGCTGCGGGCGGACCCGGAGAGGTATTCGGCATTCTGGGCAGCATGGGATATCTGGAAATCGTGGCCAACCGCGCGCCGGCGGCCCAGCTTACCGGTGCGGGCAAGGGCAGCGAGGTCAGCATCGTTCTGGGCGGGGCTTCGGCGGCGGGCAAGAGCGCGTAGGGCAACTCTTGGCTCTTGGCTCTTGGCTTTTGGCTCTTGGCTTGGCTTACGAACTTTTCGGCTTGGGATGGACGTAGCGTTCCATTTCGCCAGTCCAGTTCAGAAAATTCCACAGCTCCTGGCGCTCCCGCCACATGAATTCCCAGAATTCGAGAAACCCGATCTGCGTCATCTTCACGCCGGTGTAGGTTTCGATGCGCCACAGAAGGTAGGGGCTGCGCCACGGGGCCATGCGATGTCCCTTGGTGGCGTTCCAGAGGAAGCGGAGTTTGTAGCGCATGCAGCCATGATACCCACAAAGGACACCCTTCGCCTACGCTCGGAGCAGTCACGAAGGAACGATTGCCGGGCTACGCCCGGGCGGACAGCCGGGGCGGCTGTCCCCACATGGACCATGTTAAAATCCAGACTCTGCCTGGGAATTTCCCGCATGCCTGACGCAAGCGCCCGCCAACAAGCGGAAGACCACTACTATGCGGCGCTCGACCTGATGGCCGACGGGCACCTGGAGAAGGCCGTCGCCGCCTACCGGGAGTCTTTAACCGCCGATCCCACGTTTACCGAGGCCATGCACGGACTGGCGCGGGCCTTGCAGGACTTGCAACGGTACGATGAGGCGATTGCAGTTGCGCAGCGGCTGGCGGAAATCGATCCCGACGACGTCCTCGCCCACACCAGCCTGTCGGTGCTGTACATGAAGAAGGGAATGATTCCCGAGGCTGAAGCGGAAGGCGCGAAAGCGCGGGTGCTGGGGTGGAAGGAGCAGTTGAAGAAGGGCAGTTCTTAGCTCTTAGCTCTTAGCTCTTAGCTCTTAGCTCTTAGCTCTTAGCTCTTAGCTCTTAGCTCTTAGCTCTTAGCTCTTGGCTCTTGGCTCTTGGCTCTTGGCTCTTGGCTCTTGGCCTGAAGCCGTACGTGGTGGGATCCACCTGCAAGATGAGCCGCTCCAAGCCAAAAGCCAAAAGCCAAGAGCCAATAGCTAAAAGCTTCTTCTACAATCCGTACTTCTTCATCAAATGCCGGAAGGAGCGGTAGGAGATGCCGAGGACGTCGGCGGCTTTGGTCTGGACGCCACCGCTCTGGTTGAGCGCGTTCTGCAGCAGCGAGCGCTCGATTCCGGCTACGTAGTTTTCCATCCCTACGCCTTCGGGCAGGGTCACGTCGCCGCCGATTTCGGGAAGGCCTCCGCCGGCGGAGGCAGCGGCAGCGCGGGCTTTCGGCCTCTCGGCGGGAAGCTCGACGTGCAGTTCTTCCGTCATTTCGAGCGCGACGGCGCGTTCGACGGTGTTTTCCAGCTGGCGAACGTTGCCCGGCCACTCGTAACCGCAGAGCGAGTCGAGGGATGCGGCATGCACGCGCAAAATGCCGCGGCCCGCGGCGGTAGCGTATTTCTTGAGGAAGTGGTTGACCAGCAGCGGAATGTCTTCGCGACGCTCGCGCAGGGGCGGCACGCGGATGGGAATCACGCTTAACCGGTAGTAAAGATCTTCTCGGAACAGGTTTTCGGCGACGGCTTTGTCGAGTTCGCGGTTGGTGGCGGCGATGACGCGCACGTCAATCGAAATCTCGCTGGTGCTGCCCACCGGGCGAACGGTACGCTCCTGCAGCACGCGCAGCAGTTTCACCTGCATCGCCAGCGTCATTTCGCTGATCTCGTCCAGAAAAATCGTGCCGCCGTCGGCCACTTCAAACAGGCCACGCTTGTTCTGGTTCGCTCCCGTGAATGCGCCTTTCAGGTAGCCGAACAGTTCGCTCTCGAGCAGAGTTTCGGGAAAGGCTCCGCAGTTGACGGAAACGAAGGCCTCGGTGGCGCGCGGCGAACAGACGTGCACGGCGCGGGCCACCAGCTCTTTACCGGTGCCGCTCTCGCCATGAATCAGAACGGTGCTTGCAGTGGAGGCCACGGTTCGCACCGTTGCCTTGAGTTTCTCCATGGCCGAACTGGAACCGATGATGTTGTCGAGCGAGTTGCGGGTAGCGGCGTCGCGCCGCAGAGCGAAATTCTGCCGGCTCAGGACCAGCTTTTCGAGCGACCGGTTGAGCGCCAGCTTAATCTCGTCCACCAGCCCGGGGCTCTTGCGGATGTAGTCGGAGGCGCCGCCGGCCTTCACGGCTTCGACTGCCGCTTCATAGTCGTCGACCGCAGTAATGAGGATGACGGCAGAGTCCGGAGAAACTTTGTGCGCGTGGCGCAGCACTTCGATGCCGTCCACGTTGGGCATCTTGATGTCGGTGATGATGACATCGTAGAGAGCGCCGTCGATTTTGTTTTTTGCGGCCTGCCCGTTTTGCACGGTTTCGACGCGGTGGCCTTCGCGGCGCAGGGAAATGTCGAGCATTTCGCAAATCGAACGTTCGTCGTCGCAGACCAGGATGTTAGCCATGCACCCTCCCTCCCGCGGCCACAGCCAGAGTCTGCCCGGAAGAAACCGCGGCGGCTTTGGCAGTGACTGCGCCCCGGCCCTGATCGGAGGAGGCTGACCGCTCCGCATCCAGGCGGCGCAACCGCAGCACGAAGGTAGTTCCCTGCCCCGGCTTGGAGCGCGCCCACACTTTGCCTTCGTGGGCCTGCACAATCTGGTAGACGAGCGCCAGCCCGAGTCCGGTGCCGCCCTCGAAGTTGGACTGGAAAGGCTCAAATATTTTTTCGATCTGCTGCGGCGTCATGCCCGTTCCGGTGTCGGTGAAGGCGACCTGCCAATCGTCGCCCAGGGATTCGACGACGACCGTCAGCCTGCCTCCATTTTTCATGGCCCGGACCGCATTCTCGCAAAGGTTCCAGAAGACCTGCTTGATCTTGTCGCCATCGGCGATGGCGTAGGCTTCGGGAACGGCAAACCGGCGTTCGATCGCAATCCCGGTCTTTTCCGCGACCATGCGGTGGTCCATGAGCGTCAAGGTGTCTTCCACCAGCTGGATCAGGTTGGCGCGGTCGAAGTGATATTGCTTGGTTCGGGAATAGGCGAGGAAGTCGGTGATGATGCTGTTCAGCCGCTGCGACTCGCGGGTAACGATGTCGAGCAGGCGGCGGTGCTCCTCGTTCATTTCGGGGACGCCGGAAAGCATGCTGACCGAACCGGCAATCGAAGTCAGCGGATTGCGGATTTCGTGCGCGATGGCCGCGGCCAGCCGTCCTACAGCCGCAAGCCGGTCCTGCATCCGAACTTCGCGCTCCAGGCGGCGTATTTCGGTCAAATCGTCGAGCACATAGACAAATCCCAGTTCCCCGCGCTCCGGCACCGTCAGCGCCGCCACTCGCACCCGGAACGTCTTGCGGAATTTTGTGGGCGCGTCGAAGCGAACCTCGGCATGAGGGTGCTGCAATTCCACGTTGGGCAGCGGATCGAGGAACAGTTGATGAACTGGTGTTCCGATCAGGTCGGTTTCGGTTCGCTCGAGCAACCTGCGCGCCGCGGCGTTCACCAGCGTGATGCGGCCGTCTAGGCCAGTCGTGATCAGGCCGCTGCTGATGGAGTGAATAATGTTCTCATGCAGGGCCTGGAGGTCTTCGAGCGCGCCGCTCGCGTCTTTCAGTTGTACGCCCACCTGCCGCAATTTAGCGGTGAGCAGCCCCGCCAGATACGCCACCGCCAGGAAGGCAAACAGGTTGACAAAGATGATCGCCTGCAGCGCCTTCAGCCCGGGATGCGTCGTGCAATACGAAGGCACCACTCCGAAGTAGTTGAGTTCGAGCACGGTGCCGTAAAGAATGAAAGCCAGGGCGGCAACCAGCTGCGCCCAAACGCGCGGCAGCAGCACGCTGGCAACAATGATGACCAGGGGATAAAGGAAATTGAGAGAACTGTCCCAGCCTCCGGTTTCGTGAACCACCAGGCTGACCATGATCAGGTCGGTCAGAACCTGCAGCGAGGCCTGCAGGCGATGCTCCTGCCAGAAGGTAAGCAACAGCACGTAAAACAAAGAAAGGCTGTACCAGAGCAGGATCGTAGTGATGAAAAGGCGCATGGGCACTGGCGCCGGGCTGAACTGCGCCACCGCCAGCTCAATGGCCAACAGCAAGGTCAGGATAAAAATGCGGACCCGAACCAGCCATACCAGCCAATTGCGCTCATCGAACGTCGATTGCATTGCGATCCCGTCGTGGGTCTCAGGTCCCAGGGCTTAGGTCGCCGGTCCCGGGTGCTTGGGCCGAGCCCTAAGACCTGGTACCGAACACCCAATCCCGAGTGGTCCGGAGGCCGGCGCTCGGCAGCGAGTCCCGCCTCCGACCAGTAATCTGTTAGCCCGCCAGTTTGGCGATCATGGCAAACAGCGGCATATAGAGCGAAATGACGATGCCGCCGATCATGATGCCCAGCGTTCCGATGATGACTGGCTCCAACATAGCCAGCATGTCTTTGGTGGCGGCGTCGACTTCCTCTTCATAGAAGTCGGCAATCTTCTGCAACATGGAATCCATGGCGCCGGTGGCTTCGCCGACTCCAATCATCTGGGTGACCATGTTCGGAAACACGCCGCACTCGCGCAGCGGATCGACGATGGTGCGGCCTTCTTCGATCGCTTTGCGAACCTTCATCAGCGCTTCTTCGAGCACCGCATTGCCCGAGGTCTTGGCCGTGATGCTCAAACCTTCGAGAATCGGCACGCCCGAGGTGATCAGAGTGCCCAACGTACGGGTAAAGCGGCCGACCGCGATCTTGCGCAGCAGCGTTCCGATCACGGGAATGAAGAGCAGCATTTTGTCGAAGTAGTACCGGCCACGGGGATGCTTGCGGATCTGTTTGATCCCGAAGAATAGGGCTATGATGCCCACAAAGAACATCCACCAGAAGCTCTGCACGAACGCGCTCAAGCCCATGACGATGCGGGTGGGAAGAGGCAGATCAACGCCCAGTCCGGCAAACAGGTTGGAGAAGATCGGCACGACCCACTTGAGCAGCGCGCCGACGATCAACAACGCCATGGAGACAACGGCGATCGGGTAAATCAGGGCCGATTTCACCGCCGATTTCAAACGCACGGCCTTTTCGACGTAGGTCGCCATGCGCTGCAGGATGATGTCGAGAATACCGCCGGTTTCACCGGCCTCGATCATGTTGGTGGTGAGGTCGTCGAAGACCACGGGATACTGGCGCATGGCATTGGCCAGCGTGGCGCCGCCTTCCACTGTGGTACGCACGCCGGTGAGAGTCTTCTGGAAGGACTGGTTCTCCTGGTTGGAGGCCAGAATTTCCAGACACTGCACCAGCGGCAGTCCGGCATCGATCATGACCGAGAACTGGCGGAAGAAGACCGCGATGTCCTTGACCGCGACCTTGCCGGAGCCGAACGTGGGCATGGAAAATTCCTTGCCCTTTTCGCGAATCGCTCCCGGCGTGATGCGCTCGCGCCGTAACGCCTGCGCCAACGCCTGCTTGTTCGGCGCCATCCGCTCGCCGGATACCTTCTCTCCGGAAGCATCCTTGCCGGAAAATGTAAAGACTGGCATGGTTATACCCTCTCCTCAGTGACCTAACGATTTCGTGAAAACGCGTTCAAATCTTTTCCACTCCGTCCGCGCTAGTGCTTGGATGGAGCAGCTCCCTTGGCCAACGTCGCTCCCCCGGCAGTGGGCCGGTTCAGAAGACTGGCGCCGCGGTTGATCATTTCCTGCAATTCGTCGACGTTGCTGGAACGCGCCATGGCAACTTCCAGCGAAATCTGCTTCTGGAAGTAGCAGGTAGCCAGCGCCTGGTTAAACGTCTGCATGCCGAATTTCTCCTGCCCGGACTGCATGGAGGAGTAAATCTGGTGAATTTTGTCTTCGCGGATCAGGTTGCGCACCGCGGGGTTGGGCACAAGAATCTCCATGACCATGGCCCGGCCCTTGCCGTCGGTTCGCGGCAGCAGGCTTTGGCACATAATGCCTTCGAGCACCAGCGAAAGCTGGGCTCGAATCTGCGGCTGCTGGTGCGCCGGAAAGACGTCGATGATGCGGTTGATGGTGGACGTGGCCGAGTTGGTGTGCAAGGTGCCAAACGTCAAGTGGCCGGTTTCCGCGATACGCAGGGCCGACTCGATGGTTTCCAGATCGCGCATTTCGCCGATCAGCACAACGTCTGGGTCTTCACGAAGAGCGGCGCGCAAGGCGTCGGTAAAGCTCTTGGTGTCGGCGTGCAGTTCGCGCTGGTTGACCACGCAGTTCTTGTTCATGTGCACGAACTCGATCGGGTCTTCGATGGTCAGAATGTGGTCGTGACGCTCGCTGTTGATTTTGTCGATCATGGAGGCGAGCGTGGTGGACTTGCCCGATCCGGTCGGGCCTGTCACCAGCACCAGGCCGCGCGGCTTGTCGCACATCTTGCTCACGACGGGAGCCAGTCCGAGCTGGTTAAACGACTTGATCTCGAACGGAATCAAACGGAATACGGCGGCGGTGGCTCCGCGCTGGTTGAAGACGTTGGCGCGGAAACGGGCCAGTCCTTTCAGACCGAAGGAGAAGTCCAGCTCGAGGCTTTCTTCGAAGCGGTGCTTCTGGGAATCGGTCATGACGCTGTAGGCCAGCTGCTTGGTCTCGGCCGGCGTCATTTGCGGCATATCGAGCGGCACCAGGTGGCCATGCACGCGGATCTGGGGCGGCGAGTTGGTGGTGATGTGCAGATCGCTGCCGTTCATCTCCAGCATTCTCTTGAGCAGATCGCTTAACGACAAACCCATAGCAAGTTCCTTCCCTTCCCATGACTCCGAATCAATGAATCGTTTCGCGCGCCACTTCTTCGAGCGTGGTCATTCCACCCATCACCTTGATCAATCCGCTACGGCGCAGAGTGATCATGCCGCGCTCGATGGCCTTCTTTTTCAGTTCCAGCGCCGAGGCTCCGACCAGGACCAGCTCGCGAATCTCGTCGTCCACTTCCATGACTTCATAGAGGCCGCAGCGGCCCTTGTATCCGGTGTTGTTGCAGACTCCGCATCCCTTGCCCTTCTGGATCTTCACCGTCTTGGCCTCCTCGGGCGTGAACCCGGCCTCGATCAGCGTTTGCGGAGGAACATCCATAGGCTCGATACAGTCTTTGCAAATGCGCCGGACCAGGCGCTGTGCGCAGATGAGATGGACCGACGTCGCCACCAAGAAAGGTTCAATACCCATGTTCATCAGGCGGGTAATGGTTTCCGGGGCGCCGTTGGTGTGCAGCGTGGAAAGCACCAAGTGGCCCGTGAGCGCGGCTTTGATCGCGATTTCGGCGGTCTCAAAGTCTCGGATTTCGCCCACCAGAATGATGTTGGGATCTTGTCGCAGAAAGGAACGCAGAGCCGCGGCGAAGTTCAATCCGATCTGCTCTTTCATCTGCACCTGATTCACGCCACCCAACTGGAACTCGACCGGATCTTCGGCAGTCATGATGTTGGTGTCGGGCTGATTCAGGCGCGAAATCGCGGAATAGAGTGTGTTGGTCTTGCCCGATCCGGTGGGGCCCGTGACCAGCACCATGCCGTACGGCTTCAGAATGGCTTTTTCGAATTTCACCAGCGACTCAGGCTCGAAGCCGAGCTTGGTCATATCGAGGCGCAGGTTCTCTTTGTCCAGCAACCGGAGCACGATCTTTTCGCCCCACAACGTGGGCAGGGTGCTGACGCGGAAGTCGAGTTGCTTTTTGCGGCCGCCGACGTTCATCTTCAGCATGATGCGGCCGTCCTGCGGCAGGCGCTTTTCGCTGATGTCGAGCTTCGACATGATCTTCAAGCGGGAGGTGATGGCATCCTTTAACTTCAGCGGCGGAGACATGATGGATTGCAGCACGCCGTCAATACGGAAGCGCACGCGGAATTCTTTTTCGTAGGGCTCGATATGAATGTCGCTGGCGCCCCGCTTCACGGCGTCGCCCAGCACCACGTTGACCAGCTTGACTACGGGAGCTTCGTCGGCCGCTTTCTCCAGTTCGGCCAACTCCATCTGCTGTTCTTCGGATTGCAGTTCGACGTCGCTGTCGCCCATCTCCGACATCGACTGCATCACGGTTTCAAGATCTTCTTCTTTCGTCGAGCCGTACGCTTTTTCAATTCCCGCCAGGATCGAGCTTTCCGAAGCGACGACCGGCTCAATATTGAACCCGGTCATGAACTTGATGTCGTCCATGGCGAACACGTTCGTGGGATCGACCATGGCGATGGTGAGCGAGGCGCCCACGCGGCTCAGCGGAAGAATCTGATAACGCTTCGCGGTCTCGAACGGAATCAGCTTGACCACGGCAGGGTCAATTTCAAAATACGAAAGGTTGATGGCGGGAACGCCGTATTGGCGGGAGAGGAAATTGGTGACGTCCTCGTCCGTGAGAAAGCCGAGCTTCACCAGGGCGGAGCCCAGGCGACAGCTCTGTTCTTTCTGAACCTTATTCGCTTGTTCCAACTGCTCTGGGGTAATGATCTTCTCTTTGACGAGAAGGTCACCCAGCCGTTGAGACATACGCAGATCTCCTATCCACGCGGATGGAACGACGCCCGCACTTTGTGCTGGCATGGCGCGAACAGCTGCCCATTGATGGGAGAGAAACGCAGCTCATTCGCGTTGACATAAATTGTCAACGCAAGCGGATTACCGTACCAGTAACTTTGGTACTTGGACCTCGCGGTGGTTCTGTAGACAAACAGGGCAAATTCGCTCAACTCCACGCCAATCGCCTGTTTCTTGGCTTTGAATCGAAGGCGGACCAGCCCAGGTACATGCACTTCGGTAAGTCTCAGCGCTCTCGTGAGGGTTCGCTTACCATGGCGGCGCGGTCTCCGCTAGACTCGACACTGGATATGGTCCACCTGTCGCGAGGACATAACGAGGCGGAAATCCGCCGCTACTACCGCGCGCTCTATCGTGCATGGGGAGCGCAGCATTGGTGGCCGGCGGAGACGCGCCTCGAAGTCATCGTCGGCGCTTACTTGACCCAGAACACTACGTGGACCAACGTGGAGCGCGCTTTGGCGAACCTGTGCGGTGCTGGGGTGTTGCACTTGGATGGAATCCGAAAACTGAAGCTCGCGAGGCTCGAACGCCTGATCCGCCCTTCGGGTTATTTCCGACAGAAGGCAAAGCGGCTCAAGATTTTCGTTGCGTTCCTCGATCAACAGTACGCCGGATCGTTAGACGGTCTTTTTGCGCAACCAACGAATCAACTCCGCCAGCAGTTGCTCAGTTTGAACGGCGTTGGGCCCGAGACGGCGGATTCTATCCTTCTCTACGCGGGGAACCACCCGGTCTTCGTTGTGGACGCCTACACACGGCGAATCCTTGAGCGGCACGAGATTCTGCCTGCGAAAACGGACTATGAAGAGATTCGGGAAATATTTCAGCGCGCCCTCGCGCCGCTGGCAGAAGACCAAGAGCGGACACCGGCGAATAGGGCCCCGCAACTTGCATCCAGAAATCGCAGCGCCTCGCACACTCCCTCTGCTATGAGCACATCCACGCGGACGGCATTGGCTCAGGTTTATAACGAAATGCATGGGCTGATTGTCGGCGTCGGAAAGTTCCATTGTGGGAAGTCACAACCCAAATGTGACGAATGCCCTTTACAACGTTTCCTGCCTCGCGTTAAGTAGTCGACAGGCAGTCGTGCGAGGTCGCACTCCGATGATCAGACCGCTCGCCAGCCTTATATTCCTGACCATTTTCCTTACCGCAGGCGCGGATTCGCCGTCGGGTCCTTTGCGACGAGCGGCGGACCACGCCGGCCTTCTCGTGAGCACAGCGGTTCGTCCGTATGCCTTATCAGAGGCGGCCTACAGCGAAACGCTGGCTCGTGAATTCAACATGGTCGAGGCAGAGGATGCGATGAAGTGGTGGACGATCCGTCAAAAAGCCGGCGAATTCGATTTCCGGGATGGCGATGAAATCGTGCGCTTCGCCCAGGCTCACGGAATGAAAGTGCGCGGCCACTGCCTGGTTTGGGATCACAACAATCCGGACTGGCTGGCTCAAGGTCACTTCACACCCGCGGAGTTATCCCATCTGCTGCAGGAGCACATCACGACGGTGATGAAGCACTATGCGGGCCAAGTCTTCGCGTGGGACGTGGTCAACGAAGGCTTGAATGAGAACGGGCGAGTGAGGAAATCTCCCTGGTTCAACCAGCCGGGAATCGGGTTGGCTGACAAGGACACCGCCTACATCGAACAAGTCTTCCGCTGGGCGCGCGAGGCCGATCCGCAGGCGCTGCTCTTTTTCAACGAGGCAGAGGCCGGGGGTCTGGGTCTCAAGTCCGACGCGGTGTACGCAATGGTGAAAGACTTCAAGCATCGCGGCGTGCCCATCGACGGTGTAGGGCTGCAGATGCACATTCCCGATCTGCAGGTTGACGCCGCGGGGGTAGCGGCGAATATCGCGCGACTCACCGCGTTGGGCCTTCAGGTCCACATCACTGAGCTGGATGTTTCTCTTCCCATGAACGCTAGTGGCGCGGCAAAGCAGGAGGACTTGCTGCGCCAAGCTGACGTTTATCGCGCAATCGTGCGGGCGTGCCTGCAGAGCGCGGGCTGCACGGCGATTCAGACCTGGGGATTCACCGATAAATATTCATGGATCAATTCCCACTATCACGGTGCGCGCGGGGCAGGGCTCCTCTTTGATCGCGCATACAGGCCCAAGCCTGCCTATGATGCGATAGTTGAAGAGCTTTCGAGCAAGCCAACTCGCGCGCCTTGATCGGGTCCCAGTGCCTGGCCAGTGTCGCGGGCGCCCAATGCAGCTAGCTCTGGCGCCGATGCATCTATAATGGCTGGCACATCCCGGCGCCCCATTAGTTCGGGCGCGCTGGGATGTGATCTCAAGTGGCACAGCCGGCGCCAATCCGACCTGCGAAGACCTCGCACCGCAAGCAAGTCATCATCCTGCTGGCAATTTCTGTCTTTCTTCTGCTCGCCATTCTGGTTTCGCAGACCGCGTTTGATCTCACTTTTCTGCGTCCCGGGAACAACGGAGACATCGCGGTCTTTGCGGCGCTTTCAGCGCTGATTTTTCTGCTGTTCGTGGCCCTTACGTTTGTTCTGATGCGCAACCTGCTGAAGCTTTTTGCCGAGCGGCGGCTGGGAGTGCTCGGATCAAAGTTTCGCACGCGCATGGTCGCCGGGGCCCTTCTGCTCTCGTCCGTTCCGGTGATGGTGATGTACTGGTTCGCCTATGGACTGATGAACCGCTCCATTGACAAATGGTTCTCAACCCCGGTGGAGGAGGTACGCGCCGACACGCACGCCATGGCCTCGCTGCTGGCTAACTACGCCATGCAGAACGCGCGGGCCGAAGCGGTGGCGATCGCAGCGTCTCCGGAGATCGAACATGACTTTTCCGGGCATGGCTTCTCAGGCGTGGTCAGCGAGTTTCAGCGTCATGAACTGACCCTGCAGGGCGGATTTGCTGTGGCAGTTCGGGACGGCAACGCTGAAGCGAGTTTCAATGCTCCTGCGCCCTGGCCGGTTCTGAAAACCCGGCTGCCGTTGGCCGAAGCGGCGGCGGGACGTCCCGCGCAATTCACCTGGCAGCAAATGGATTACACGTTGGGCAGCGCGCCTGTGGACGGCGGAGGCACGATTCTGGTGGCGATTCCATTGCCTCGCGAATTCTCGCAGACGGTGCACCAGGTCGAGGCCAGCCAGCAGCGCTACTACAATCTGGCAGCCGAGCGGCGAGTCGTGCGAAGAACCTACATGGGTTTGCTGCTGCTGTTAACCATGCTCGTGCTCTTCGTAACAACATGGCTGGCACTGTTTTTATCGAAGATCGTGACGCGGCCGCTATCGGCTCTGGCAGAAGCCACGCAGGAAATCTCCCGCGGGCGACTCGATTATCGTGTGCCGGTGAGCGCTGCCGACGAAATCGGAGATCTGGTGCGTTCGTTCAACCGCATGGCCGAGGATTTGGAATCGAGCCGGCGGCAGATTGAAGCCTCTGGCCACGAGGCCAGCGCGGCGAACGCGGAACTCGAGCAGCGCCGCCGGCAAATGGAAACCATCCTCGAGAGCATTCCCACCGGCGTGCTCTCCCTGGATGCGGCGCGACGCATTACCCACGTCAACCAGGCGCTGCTGCGCATGTTTCATCCCGACGACGGGCACGATGGGGCGCCTCAGATTCTGCTGGGGGCTTCCCTGGCGGATGTGTTTCCCGCCGAGGTACTCGAGGACTTTGAGCCTCTCTTGCGCCGCGCCGACCGCATGGGCATGACCACCAGCCAGATGGAAATGCAACTGCCGCGCGGGTCGTTAAATCTTGGGTCCTTGCACGTCGACTCGTTGAGCGTTGCGGTCACGGTGGCGACTCTGCGACATCAAGACGAGCGCTCCGGATATGTCATCGTGTTCGAAGATTTGTCGGATCTGCTGAAAGCGCAAAAGCAGGCCGCGTGGCGCGAGGTGGCGCGCCGGGTGGCGCACGAGATCAAGAATCCGCTCACTCCCATCGCGCTCTCGGCAGAGCGCATTCAGCGGCATCTGGACCGAGCCACGCCGCCTGATTCCGCGTCGCTCGGAGTTGTGCGCTCCTGCGCCGAAACCATCGCGGGAGCGGCAGAAACCGTGCGGCGGCTGGTAGACGAGTTCTCCACCCTCGCCCGCTTCCCGGTCGCGAAACCGCAGCCCGCCGACATCAACGAGGTCATCGAGAGCGCTCTCTCCATGTTCAATGGCAGGTTGGATGGCATTGGCATTCACAAATCGCTGGCCGCTGATTTGCCGCGGGTGATGGCCGACGGCGAAGCCATCAAACGCGCCGTGGCGAACCTCGTCGACAACGCCGCCGAGGCGCTGCATGACTCTGTGGTGCGCGAGATCGAGGTTACGACCACGCTGGTGGCAAGCCGCGACGCGGTCGAGATCACGGTTTCCGATACCGGCCACGGCGTGACCCGCGAACTCAAAGAGAAACTTTTCCTGCCTTACTTTTCGACCAAGAAGCGCGGCACGGGACTCGGACTGGCAATCGTGAGCCGCATCGTGGAAGATCACCGCGGCTCCATTCGCGTCGAGGAGAACCGCCCAGTGGGTACGCGTTTCATTGTTGAGCTCCCAGTCGTGCCCGAAACGATCCCGGCAGCAGCCACGGTCGAGCATGCATAACATTCTCATTGTTGACGATGAAGCCGGAATTCGCGACTCTCTCGCCGGGATTCTTGCCGATGAAGGTTACGCCACATCCGCGGCGGAGAGCGCCGAGGCAGGGCTGGACCTGCTGCGAAAAAGCGCCGTTGACGTGGTCCTGCTCGATATCTGGCTGCCCGGTATGGACGGGCTTGAGACGCTGGAGAAAATTCGCGAACTGGACAATCCGCCAGAAGTCATCATGATCTCGGGCCACGGAACCATTGAGACGGCGGTGCGCGCGACCAAACTTGGCGCCTACGATTTCCTGGAAAAACCGCTCTCGATCGAAAAGACACTGATTCTGGTCAAGAACGCGATCGAGTCGAAGAAGCTGCACCGCGAAAATGTCGATCTGAAGAAACAACTTCAGGTGAAGAGCATGATCGTGGGCGACAGCATTCCCATGAAAGCTCTGCGGCAGCAGATCGGCCTGATGG
Source organism: uncultured Acidobacteriaceae bacterium (assembly GCA_963819145.1). GTDB lineage: Bacteria > Acidobacteriota > Terriglobia > Terriglobales > Acidobacteriaceae > Sulfotelmatobacter. The sequence goes on along the minus strand of CAWFVB010000026.1, from coordinate 323,664 downwards.
CGCCTACCAACGGGCGCGTGTTGATTTATGGCGAATCGGGCACGGGCAAGGAACTCGTGGCGCACGCGATTCACGCGCAAAGCCTGCGCAAGGATGAAACCTTTGTCGAAGTCAACTGCGCCGCGATCCCGGAGGATCTGATCGAGAGCGAACTGTTCGGACACTACAAGGGATCGTTTCCCGGAGCTGCCGCCGACAAGGAAGGCAAGTTCCAACGAGCGCACGGCGGCACGCTATTCCTCGACGAAGTCGGCGACATGAGCCTGAAGACGCAGTCGAAAGTGTTGCGCACGCTCGAGGAACAGCGCTTCACTCCGGTGGGAAGCGAAGAAACGATCACCGTAGATGTTCGCATCATCGCCTCGACGAACAAAGATCTGGAGGAAGAAATTTCGCGCGGCAACTTCCGGGAAGATCTTTTTTACCGGCTCAACGTGATTCCCTTCTTTGTTCCGCCGTTGCGCGAGCGCAAAGAAGATATCCCGCTGTTTACGCGGCATTTCCTGAAGGAACTCGCGGCGACCTATGGCCGGCGACCGCGCGAGATTACCGACGATGCGATCGAGGTGTTGATGCGCTATTCGTGGCCGGGAAATGTGCGTGAATTGCGCAACGTGATCGAGCGCATCGTCATCATGAATCCCACGACCACGCGTTTCGACGCCAAGCACTTGCCGCCGCTGGTCTATCGCGAAGGGAGCCGGCGAACGCCCAAGAGTGAATTCTCCACCCTGCACCAGGCGCGCGACGCCTACGAGCGCGACTACATCCTCAAGACGCTCGACCAGAATCACGGCAACGTAAGCCGCACCGCCGAAGTGCTGGGGCTGGAGCGCAGCCATCTTTACCGGAAGATGAAAGCTTTGGGGATTGCGGGGAAGGAATAGAAGCAGCCTGACCTAGCGCTTTACCATGTGAATCTCGGTTCCGTTCTTGTGGAACTTCACTTCATCCATCAGTTGATTGATCAGGAAAATTCCACGACCGTGATTGGAGTAAAGGTTCTCGCCCACGGTGCAACTTGGAATCGCGTTGGGATCGAAGCCCGGACCAGGATCGCGCACAATGATGAGGATGCCGCGCTGCTCGTCGCATGCGACTACGCACTCCACGATTTTGCTGGGATCTTCCTTCGCGCCGTGAACAACGGCATTCGCCAGCGCTTCCTGAAGCGCCAGTTCGATGGCGTCTTCTTTGCCGTCAACGCACTTCATTTGGCGGACGGAATCCATGACCTGCTCCACGACCGGGTCCACGGCCTTGCGATCAGCCGCAAGGGTGACCCGCACGCGCAGGTTCAGCTTGTCAGGATCGAAATCGTACTCCGGCAGTTTTTCTTCGGAAGAAGCCCCGGAATCCATGGTGGGTTCGTTAGTCCTGGTCCGCCCCCAAAACGCGGACTATTGAGATTTTAGCGGTTAATTGCCAAATCCCGCAATGGCCGCACCATTTCGCGTCTAAGGTAACCAAGACGAAACTCTAACCTTGTGTATCGTTGGGAAGGTTATCGTTGGGACGTTTATCGTTGCGATGCGCGCCGTTGCGAGTCCCGGAGTCAACCCGGTTCGCGGGTGCGTCTTGAGCGCCGCTGTGCTCGTACATACGGTGCTCCAATTGCCTGCGCCAGTCGAGTTCCTCCACAAAGCGGCGCGAATCCCGCCACCCCGGTTCGGCTTTTACATACAGTTCAAGGAAGACCTTCGTACCGAGCATGCGCTCCATCTGCAAGCGGGCGGACGTGCCGATCTTCTTCAACATCGCGCCGCCTTTACCGACCAGAATCCCCTTTTGCCCTTCGCGCTCGCAGTAGATGGTCGCCGAGATCCGCGCGAGTCTGGCGCCTTCCTCGAAGTTGTCCACGATGACGGTGGTCGCGTAGGGAATTTCTTCGCTGGTATTCAGCAGCACTTGTTCGCGAATGATTTCCGCCGCCATGAAACGGGCAGGCTGGTCGGTGACTTGATCTTCGGGGAAATAGGCCGGCCCCGCGGGAAGTACGGCAATCACCATCTCCAGAAGCGTGTCGAGCCCGTTGCGTTTGAGCGCTGAAATCGGGATCACTTCGCTGAAGGAATACAGCTTGCGGTATTCCTCGATGAGCGGCAATAGCTTTGATTTCTCCCGGATCAAGTCAACTTTGTTCAGAACGAGGAAAGCCTTCGTTCCTGACTTCTTCAGCAAGTCGAGCGCGAACTGGTCGCGTGGATCGAACTTGCGGGTGACGTCCATGATGACGAGCACCAGGTCGCAGCCCTCGAGCGCCTCGCGCACCTCGACCATCATTTTTCGGCCCAGAGAACTGTCGGGCTTGTGGACGCCCGGAGTATCGATCAGCACGATCTGCCCGCCATCTTTACTGTTCCGCTTGCGCTTCGGAAGATGGACGACACCTTGAATGCGGTTGCGGGTAGTCTGCGGCTTCGGCGAAATAATCGCGAGTTTCTCGCCCACAAGCGCATTGAGCAAGGTGGACTTGCCGGCATTGGGGCGGCCGAGAATACAAACGAAACCGGAGCGGAATGGCATAAAAAGCGGGCCTCAGGCGTCGGTCCGCAGACATCAGTTCTGTCGTTGAGATGGCCGAGTACTAAGGTCCGAAGTCCGACGCCTGACTATATCAGCTTCAGCTGCTGCGGCTGCACGGCCGTCACTCGCACGCGCTCCACCTTGCGGTCGGTGGACTCGAGAACTTCGAAGCGCAAGCCGTCTTCTTCAACGACCTCGCCCTTGCGCGGAATGCGGCCGGCCAGTTCACTGACCAGGCCCGCGATGGTAGCGGACTCTTTTCCTTCGGGCTTGCTTCCAAACAGTTCATCAAGGCGGTCCACATCCATTCCGCCGGCAACGATGAACGAGCGTTCGCCTTCCCGAACGATCTCCGGCTTGTCATGGTCGTCGCGAATCTCGCCCACGATCTCTTCCACCAGATCTTCGATGGTGACCAGACCGGCGACTCCGCCGTATTCATCCACGACGACCGCCATACGGATGTTCTGCCTCTGCATCTCGCGCAATAAGTCGCTCCCCAGCTTGCTCTCCGGGACGAAATAGACATCGCGGCGCATTAGCGTATCCAGGCGGCGCACGTGCGCCTCGCTGTCGGGTACCTGCAGCACATCCTGCGCGTAAACGATCCCCTTGATGTTGTGGACGCTGCCTTCGTAGACGGGCACGCGCGAGTAGTGTTTGGCGCGCAGCATCTCGATGAAGCGCTCGACCGTCGTGTCGGTGGGAACCGCAAAAATCTGCGGACGTGGCTTCATCGCCTCGCGCACCGTCTTGCCGCTGAACTCGACTACGGACTGAATCAGGTCGCGGTCGCCTTCCTGAATAATTCCCTCTTCCTGCCCAGCCTCAATCAGCGCGTCTACGGCTTCGGCAGGGCTCTCCACCTGCTCAGTCGTGTTTTGCCGGGTCAGCGCAGCAACCGACTGCATAAAGCCCAGCACAATCGTCACCGGCATCACGAGATAGATGAGAACCTTTAACACGAAGATCCAACGAATCAGCCACACGCCTTTGGTGCGCGAGAAGAACACAAACGGCAGGAATCGATTGCACAGGATAACAATCAATATCAGGCTAATCGCCGCCTGCAGAATCTCGTAGATGCTCCACTGCGGGTCGCTGAAAACCAGAAAACCGATGAGCATGGCGATGGTGGCGAGTGTCAACTGGGTAAGCACCGCCATCGAGAGCGAAGCCCGGCTGCGACTGACTCCCAGAGCCGGCTCAACTTTCTGTTCGAAGACATCAATGTTGTCCTGAAATTCGCGCGAGAGGAATTTCCCGGCCTCCTGATAAACACGATCCACATAAGAGACCAGCGTCAGCAATCCGAGCAGAAGAACTCCGGCAGCAAAGAGAGCTAACGTCATGCCGTCCTCCGGGCTCGTCCGGCTGATGGCGCGCGGCGCCGTGGTTTGGCGGATTTGCTTCCGGCCTTGGTCCGTTCAATCAGGGCAGCGGGCAGCTTCAGCATGCGGCGGAACTTCGCTTCCTTGCGCGCCATCTCTCCATTATCTCGCTCATGGTCCATACCCGCCAGATGAAGGATTCCATGTAACGCCAAAATTCTGATTTCCTGGGCAGGAGAATGGCCGAGGCGAACCGCATTTTGCGCCGCAATGTCTGCAGAAATTGCTATTTCGCCGGCGAAGGCGGCTTGCCCGAGAGATCGCTCAGAGTGCGAAGTGAAGGGAAACGACAGCACATCCGTCGCTTTGTTTTTACCGCGAAACTGCCGGTTCAGAGAACGCACCGCCGCGCTGCCGGTCACCAGGACATTCACCATGCCTCGCAGTCCCGCCGCCCTCCGCGCGCGCAACACGAAACGATTCAGCGCCCCTTCGCTCAGTCCCGCGACTCTCTTTTGCAGAATAACCAAGTCTTTCTCTGCGGGCTCGCCGCCGCCAAGTTGTGTCCACAAACAATAAGGAAGGGCCGAGTTGCAGCCCTCCCGTGGAGGTTTACAGATTATCCCTTCGCTTCTGCGGATGCCGCCCTGGCTTCATTCGCAGGCGCTCTTTGAGCGGCGTCTGTGGCGTCAATATTTTTCGGTTCGGAGTTCTTCGGCTCGGACAGCAATAGCATTTGCTGCTCGGCAATCCGCGTCTTGTGTTCATCGTAAGCGCGCACGATGCGCTGCACCAGATGATGCCGCACCACATCGGCTTCGTCGAAGCGCACAAAGGCCAATCCGTCCACGCTCTTCAGCACCTCAACTGCCTCAACCAATCCGCTGCGGCGAGCGTTGGGCAAGTCAATTTGCGTGATGTCGCCGGTAATCACCGCCTTCGAGTTGAAGCCCAGGCGGGTGACGAACATCTTCATCTGCTCGGAAGTCGTATTCTGAGCTTCGTCGAGAATGACGAACGAATCGTTCAGCGTGCGCCCGCGCATGAAGGCGATCGGTGCGATCTCGATGACGTTCTTTTCCAGGTAGCGATCCACTTTTTCGGGATCGAGCATATCGTACAAGGCGTCATACAGCGGGCGCAGATAGGGATCAATTTTGTCCTGCAGCGTGCCGGGCAGAAAGCCCAGGCGCTCGCCGGCTTCCACCGCCGGACGCGCCAGGATAATGCGGTTCACACGCTTGGCCAGCAGCGCCGAAATGGCCATCGCGACGGCGAGATAAGTCTTACCCGTGCCTGCCGGACCAATGCCAAACACCATGTCGTGCTTCTCGATGGCTTCGAGGTAACGGCGCTGGTTGCTGCTTTTGGGTTGCACGGTGCGGCGCCCCAAAGACCGCTGGCGGCCGGCGTCGGCCAGTCCGCGCAGGGTTGTGTTGGGATCGGACATCAACACCCGCAGCATGCTGTTGAGATCGCCGTTGTTGAAGGTGTAGCCGGATTTCTGCAGACCTTGGTAGTCCGCAAAGACCTGTTCTGCGCGGGCGACGTCGCGGGCAGCGCCTTCGAGCTCAATCGCGTTCGACCGCAGATTGATGGTGATATTGAGCCCGTCTTCCAGCAGTCGCACGTTCTCGTCGCGCGTGCCGAATAGCGTCTCAATGTTGGGACTAACTCCGATGCTTTTCTTCATGTTTGAGTTCATGCCTGTCCGTTCATGCTTTGCCCTTCCTGTGTGGATCTAATCTGCATAGGGGACGGGCATGCTTGCCCGCCCGGCCAGGCAGAGCCCGGCACCCGGAAAACGTTGAGATACACATTTGCCTGCTTTGACTCAGACACAAAGCAGGGTTTCGCTTGGAGACGGGAGCCACCGGAATGCGCATGCCCAGGAGGCAAGTCACTACCATTAAGGAAAGCCTACCCCGGGGCGAAGTGGGAGTCAATGGGAAGGAAAAGAGTGGGCGTTGGATTTTTGCGCGGGTGTGTGCCGCATTACCTGAGTCACCTGAATCTCGATCGACAGGACCTGTTTTCTACGATACTGCGTAGAATCAGTTAAGCCCAGGACAACTCAGAAGCAGTTGCATGGCTGGAGGCGGTGCCGATTTGATGTATCAAACAGCGATTGCGAAAGACCTTGCGAACGGCCTTTCGAACAACAGAAGCGAATCCCAACCCAGAACTCATCTGCTTTGCGCGCCGTGGCGTGTGTGGGCCTTAGTGCTCGCTTTGCTGTATCTTCCCGGCTGCAACGCGCTCAACCCGTTGTGTGGAAGCGCGAGGCCGGCTCCAGTGATCGGCTCGCTGTCAACTCCCTCGATTACGTTCGCTCAACTGCAGGCGGGCGTTCTTCTCACAGTCAACGGCAAGGAGTTCGTCTCGTCCTCGGTCGTGATCATCAACGGCACGACGCTCGTAACGACGGTCCTGAGCAACCAGCAACTGCAGGTGACGATCCCAACCAACCTGGTCTCCGGCCCTGGATCTGCTGCCGTGATGGTCAAAACGCCAAGCGGCAATTCGGGCGCGCTGGGCTGCACCAGTGGCGGAACCAGTGGCGCTCTGACCCTCACCATCACTTAGCTCCCCTGGCCCAGGATCAAGCCGTGCCTGAGCTAGCCGCCTGGGCGGTGGCAGGCACCGCTCTGGTTCTCGCCCATTGGCGCAGCGTCGCAATCTCTTCTGCACGCGTGACGGAGAGGGGCACGGTCTGCCCCAGCGCGTCGATGAGCGACTGCGTGGTCAGCGGCTGCTTCTCCGAATAAACCGCGTACATCGCACCCTGCACGGCAGCGTCGATCTCCGCACCGGAGTATCCTTTCGCGGCGGCGGCTACTTTCTCCAGATCAAAGTCCGCCGGATTGCGCTTTCGCCTCGCCAGTTGAATCGAGAAGATCTGCTTGCGCTCGGCCTGATTGGGCAGATCGACGAAGAACAATTCATCGAACCGCCCCTTGCGAATCAGCTCCGGCGGCAGGACCGTCACGTTATTGCACGTGGCGGCGACGAAAACGGCGGCCTTGCGATCCTGCATCCACGACAGAAACGAGGCCAGAAGGCGCGACGAAACTCCCGCATCGGCCGAAGCGGAGTCCGGCCCGCTGCCGGCAAACACTTTCTCCAGTTCATCAATCCAAAGCACGCACGGAGCGAGGCCTTCGGCGACCTGGAAGACCTTGCGGATGCGCTTCTCCGTCTCGCCGATGTATTTGTCGTAGACGGCGGATGTGTCGAACTTCACCAGCGGCAGTTTCCACTCACCGGCAACGGACCGGGCGCAAAGCGACTTGCCGCATCCCTGCACGCCGAGGATGATCATTCCGCGCGGCGGCTCGAGGCCAAATTCGCGCGCTGAATCTTCCCACGCTCCGCGCCGCTGTTGCAGCCAGTGCTTCAGGTTCTCCAGGCCGCCGACGCTCGCCATGTTGTCGGAGGCCTCGATAAATTCGAGCATGCCGGAATGCCGCAGCAGATGTTTCTTGGCTTCGAGCACATCGGTGACGCTCTCGGGACACAGCGAATAGCGCGTCACCAGAGCCTGCGAAATGGCGCGCTCGGCCTCTTCTTCGGTCAGGCCGCGCAGGTTAGCCGACATCGCGTCCACGCCCGCGGCGTCGAGCTGCAGCTTCAGTGTGTAGGTCTTCGAGAGACGGGTGTAGATGTCATGGATGATTTCATGCAGGCGCTCGCGGTCGGGCAGCGGGAGGTCGAAATACTCGACCAGCGTGGCCAGTTCCGGAGGTACGGTAATTTCGGGCGCCGTGATCACGACCGTCTTCCTATTGGCGGCGAACTTCTGCCCCACGTCGCGCAGCCGCCGCACCACAACGGGGTCGTCCATGTGGCGATGAAAATCCTTCAGGATATAGACGGCCTCAACCGTCATGCTTTCCATGTTGGCCAGTGCCTGCACGGGTTCGCGCGTGTTGTAGATGGAACCGCCGGCTGGGGCCGGGGCCGCGCCCTCGGCACCCATCGAAGACATCATGGCGCGAGCCAGCCGCTCCGCCTCCCCGCCGCCGGGGCTGAGCGAGGTGCGCGTTTGTGACTGAGTGCGCGAGTTCTGATTCCAGACGGTGGTCTGATCGATGCGGACCTGTAGCGACACTTTTTGCCCCTCGGGCGGAGCGTTCGTCCCGGAGCGAAGCAGGCCGTCGGCAATACTCCACTCGAAAGTCGCCATGTTGAGTTCAGAGCAGGCGGCGCGCACCATGTTCACAGCGTGCATCTCCTCCGACGTTTCCATCACGATGATGGGCGTCGACGAGTTGATGAGCACTTTCAGGCGATCGAGTCCGTCTGGCATATTCTGAGGCTCGCGAATCCTAGTAGATTGGCACCTTGGCTTATACGACAACCGATTAACATGAGATCCTTCGCTTCGCCTGAAGAACGGCTCCGCTCCGGATGACACTGCCGTTTGACCGGTCGAGAGTTGCTCCCCTATAATAAGTAATTCGGACCCACCCGAATATCTCTCTGTCTACACAAAGGTAACGAACCAGTTATGGCAAATCATGCTTCTGCGCTGAAGCGCGCCCGCCAGACCGAAAAACGAACTGCGCGAAACCGCGCTAACACGTCCAGCCTGCGCACCCAGTTACGCGACCTACGCGAAGCCATCGAGAAGGGCGACAAACCCTCCGCCGAGCAGATGTACCGCAAAACCGTCTCTGCCCTCGATAAGGCCATCCAGAAGGGCACGCTGCACGAGAACACGGCTTCGCGCTACAAATCCCGCCTCGGCAAGCGCGTCGCCGCGGTTAAGTAGCAGTTCGCTCTTGGCTTTTGGCCTTTAGCTTTTGGTTTGGAAATTCGAAACGGCAGACTCGCGAGGGTCTGCCGTTTTGTCGATCGCTATTCGATCCTGTCCCGCTTCTCACCGGCACAGATCATGGCTCGCGGGTTATCACCCTTCTCATGGCAAGGCTGAAAGCTGACGGCTGAAGGCTGATTCTTCACACCGGCAACTGATCCTGCATCCAGCCCGGCGTTTCAAGCTTCGGTTCGGTGGTCAAGTCCATGACCAACCGCTCGAGCACCATGCGCTTGCTTACGGGATTCGAACGTAGAGCGAGGTCGGCTCTCGCTACGAGGCGAATGGCGCGCGTGAGTTCGCGACGGTTCCTGTAGCGTCGCGCCTGCTTGATGATGTCATCGGCGGCGAACGGAGGGACGCGGAAGCCCTGCCACAGCGCCGCCCACAGCATGCGCTGGTCGCGGACGTTGCGCTCGAGAATTACCAGCATCTGGCGGAAGGTTTTGGCCAGCATGTAGATGTGTCCGATGGCGGCCTCTTCGCCGTCGCCGGAAGAAAGAATCGCATCGAGCACTTCGAGTGCCCGCAGGCGTTCTTTGCTTGAGATCGCGTCGGTCAACTCGTAGAGCGAGCGTTGCTTGGCCGCGAGCACCATGGTCTCTACATCGCCGAGCGTGATGCGCTTCTTTTCGCCGACGTAGAGAATCAGCTTCTCGAGCTCGTTGGAGATCATCATCATGTCGCCGCCGAGCGCGTCGACCAGTTCGCGGGCGCCGTCGGGTTCGATCTTCACGCCACGACTGGCACAGTAATCGGAGATCCAACGCACGGCCTCGCCTTCTTCCACCCGCGCCAGTTCGACAATGCCGCAATACAGTCCCATGGTGTCGCGGATACGCTGGTAGCGCTCCTTGTCCTGCATTTCCATCCGGCGAACGTCGGCCGGGATGCTGATGTGGTCGGCGACAAAGACGACGAGGGCATCGGGATTGGGATTCTTGCAGTAGTCCTCGATCGCAGCGAGTTTTTCTTCGTTGGAGCCGCGGCCGAAAAGATTCTTCACCCCGCGCACGAAAAACACCTGAAACGGCGCCATCAGCGAGGGGGTGCGGGCGCGGTCGAGAACTTCCGCCAGATCATTTTCCGCAAGGTCGAACTCGAACAGGCTGAAGTCCCGTAGATCGGCTGGAACCAGATGCTCGAGGATTGCATCGCGAAAGCGCTTGCGGAAGAACGCCTCATCGCCCACAAATACGTAGGCCGCACGCAGCTTGCGCGATTCCAACTCACTGACAAAGCGCTCAGCCCGTTCGAAGGCACGCATTGCGGAAATTTTCCCCTATGACCGACGGCCCCGTCCGGGCGCGTCGTTAGTCGTTTGTCGTTAGTCTCCGGTCGTTGGCTAACGACAAACGACCGACGACCAACGACCATAGAAACTTTAGCATCTAGAACCCTTCCAGGATGTTGGAGACGAGGGTTCGCGCGAAATCCTGCGAGAGCCGGCGGAAGGCAGGCGAATCTTCCTCGAAGAAGCTCTTCAAGTCCTGCGAAACCTCGTACTGCTCGCGAAACAGGTATGCTGGATTCTGATAGAGCACCTTGCCGTGCCGGTCGGAAAGCGTCACCTTCATGCTGACCACGACCAGCACGCTGGCGGCGCGTCCGGTGGCCGTGTCGTAGGTAAGCGGCGAAGTCGTGGTAGACAGCACAGTGCCGCTCAGCGTCGCGTCAGCGTCTTCAGTGGAAACGTTCAGCATGCGGTAGTGCGTGCGCGTGGTAAATTCGCGCACGACCGACGAGGTCAGCATTTGCTCGATGCGATACGTCGTGGTCTCATTCTTGAAAGCCGGGACCGCAATCGTCTTCACGTTTTCGGGAAGCTGCGCCACGTGTCCGGCGGTGTGATATCCGCAGCCCGCAATCACCAAGGACAGCAGACCAGTAGCGGAGCCAGCCACGCGCCACGCGCTCTCATTGAATCTTCCCCGTCGGGCGCGTCGCTGCCATGCTCTCCGCGCACTCAACCGCGGTCAGAGCAGAGATGCGCAGATTGTCGGCTGCCGCCCAAAGCCAGACGCCGTTCGGTTGCACCGGATCCTCTTCAGCGACAGCAGAACATCTGCCTGCCCGGCAGAACTGACGTTGCTGGGCGGATCATCCTCCGGGCTGGGAACGGTCACGTGATCTCCGGCGAGGGCTTGCGCCAGTCCTTCGACGCCGGCGGAACTCTCCATCTCCAGGAAGACAGCCAGGGCATGGCCATGGAAGATTGGGGCCTGCAGCAACATCAGCGACGGCTGCGGAGCATCGTCCCCGGCAATCTTCTGGTAGTGGCGCAGGATGCGCGACTCCACCGAACCCAGCGCCGGCTGTGACTTCTGCCCGTATCGCGCAACCATGTTGAAGGCGACCTGCGCGTCGAAAACATCTTTGGGCAGGGGCTGGAACGAAAGCAGGTTCACCGTCTGCTGGTGCAGTTCGTCCATGCCGCGCTGGCCGTGCTCGGAAGCCGGTTCGAAAACCGTGGCGACTGCGCGGCGGATTGCGCCCGCTTTCCTGGCCCGCAACAGCAGAAGCGCCAGAGTCACGGCCACAGGATGCGCGGTGACGCACGGCCCCGGCTGCAGGTCGGGAGGCGCGATCTGTCCGCGTTCGCGCTCGACCCACAGAGACCGCACGCTGGCTCCGGTTTCGTCTTCCAAAGCCGCGGAGAGATCGATGATGGCGCTGCCGGCATCGCGGGAACGCTTCCAGTTCTTGCGGGTGCACTCTTCATCCGATGCAAAGAAAGTAAAGTCCACGTGCTCGAACTGCTCGGCGCGCACGCTCTGGATGAAGCTGATCTCGTCTCCCATGGCTTCGAGCTGGCCGAGAGACTCGTCATCATCGAGCAGGCGAACATCCACTGCGGGAAAATTGCGCTCGTTGAGCATCTCAGCGATTTCCTTGCCCTTCAGCGATGCGGCGCCGACGATCGCGGCGCGGTAGAGATTGCCGCGAGCGGCGAGCGGATGCGAAGCAGGCGGGGTTTTGACGGGACTCGCTCATGATGCCTGCGAAGCCTCCTTATAGCGGCGGTGGCGGCGGATCGCTGCGGCGGCGGAATATCCATTGCACTCGCCAAAAAACGCCGGAGACCATATAGAGCAGCGCGATCACGAACAGCACCTGCCGCGAGAACAGCACGATCAAAGCAAACAACGCGGCCAGAAGAACGAATCAGTCGGAACGGATGGCGCGAGCGAAAGTCGATGTCCTTGAAGCTGTAGAAGCGCCACGTGCTCACCATCAGGTAGCCGACCGTGGTCACCATGGCCAGCCAGGTGAGCGCCGTGTACCAGGAAACCAGCGGGTCTCCTGCCGCGAAGTGCACGACGGCGGCGATCACCCCGCTCCTGCCGGGATGGGCATACCCACGAAATATTTCTTCCCGGGCGGCCGGGATTTGAAGGCTGCGGATTGCTCGTGATGTTGAACCGCGCCAGACGGCTCGCTCCTGCAACCAGAAACAGAAAACTCGCGATCGCGCCCAACTGGGTCAATTTCACGTGCCAGTTGTTGTGCCAGTCCGTCAGCAGAACGGGAGGCATCAAATAGAATCCCCAGGTCCATGCCAGCAACGCAGGAGCCACGCCGAATGTGATCGCATCGGCCAGGGAATCCAGTTCGCGGCCGAAATCGCTGCTGGTGCCGGTCATGCGCGCGATGCGGCCATCGAGCCCATCGAACAGGACCGCGAACCCGATCGCTTTGGCCGCGTTGTCGAGGTGCCAATATCGGCGTTGCTCGCGGTGGCGTGCATCACCTCGAGAATGGCGTAGAAGCCGAGCGCCATATTGGCGGTGGTGAACAGCGATGGGAGAATGTACATCCCCTTGCTTTGCCGGCGCCGCGGTTTGGGAGCAGGTTGGATCCATCAATGCGCCCTCTCGGCGGCAGGCAGCGCCCCTGCGGCGGTCAGAGTCGCTTTGCGGCTGCAGGTAGGCAAGCACGCTCGCTCCGCCCTTCACGCGATCGCCCACTTTCACGTTGACCCGAGCCGAAGCGTCGAGCACCACATCCACGCGCGATCCGAACTTGATGAGCCCCACGCGCTGGCCGCGCTCCAGGCGGTCCCCGACCTTGGGATAGAACACGATTCGCCGCGCCAGCAGGCCGGCAATCTGCTTGAAGACCACGCGTGGCCGTCGCCTTCCACGGTGACGATATTCTGCTCGTTCAACTCGGCGGAGGCTTCTTCATGGCATTCAAGATACTTGCCGCGCTGGTAGCGCACATCGCGAATCACTCCCGCGATCGGAGAGCGGTTGACGTGCACATTGAATACGCTGAGGAAAATGCTGATTCGCGTTTGCTTCTGCGTTTGCCAGCGTCACAGTGGAGACATCGGTGACCTTGCCGTCGCCGGGAGAAACCACTGCGCCCGGCATCCTGCGGAATGGCCCGCTCCGGATCACGAAAGAACCACAAGAAAGAAAAATGCCAGCAAGCAGGGGATGATCGCCCACGGGGGTCGGGTCAGCCAGCCGAGCAAAACAGCGGCGGCGATCAATGGCGACAGCATAGAAGTATCCGTCACGCACCATGGGAGATCAATAGGGTCAATTATAGCCGCCAGCGGCAACCACTGCATTGCTGTGAAGATTCGGCGCCGGAAGCCGTTCTGGAGAGCGGTTTCGAAGCCGGAGCCGATCTGTAAGTATAAATAAAAAAAGGCGCTTCATACGCGCCCTTTGGAAGATGCATTGCTCCCCTGAGCGGCCGAAGCCGCGTGGAGTTGGCCAGAAAATTACGCTACGTTGACGCCGTACTGCTGCCGATACTCGCGCTCGATGGATTCCATCTGGTCCTTCAGGCGCAGTTTCAGCTTCTTCAGCCGCACTTCTTCCAGCTTCTCGTCTTCGCTGAGATATCGTTTTTGGGTGAGTGAATCGAGACGTTGAGCGTACTGCGTATGCTCCTGAGCCAATCTGCGGAATTCCTCATGATTGGTCAGGAGTTGGTCTCTCGGAGTCAGCATCCAGCAGACCTCCAAACCGGGATATTTCGTTCACGGTAGCACAGGGCTAAAACCGGTTCAATGCCAAAAAAGTGGTGCAATCTCACTATGAGAATGAGACTCGGCGAAGGCTCCGGCGATATAAGATGGCGTCTTCCGCGGGAGCTGCTGTAGTAGGACTTTCTGCGGCCAGTCTGCTCGAATCCGGCGCTTTCGTAGAAGAGCCCGAGCCGAGGCGTTCGACTCGCGAACTTCAAGAAACACGGCATCGCTCTTTGTTTCGCCGGGCGCGAGCAGCAGGGCGTCTAGAAGGCTGCTTCCCGAGCCCTTTCCGGCGGGCGGTTCGGGAGCAACCACGATATTTTCCAGTTCCCATTCGGGGGCAAGATGCTGGGCAATGAGAAAACCCAGAATCAGCCGCGCCGTCGAATGGGTTCTGCCGACGAGAGCCAGCCTCTGCGCAGGTAGCCGCGGCCGGAACAGCTTGCTGATATTGCTGGTCGGTCCAATGCGCCGACCGTGGCAGACGCCGCTCCAAGCTCATGATGTGAGGGAATGTCGGCGGCAGTAGCGGGGCGGATCATCACGAGCATTTCGAGTTCATTTGGCTAAGCAAGCGCGAAGTTAGACGCTGGGTCTTCAGAAAAATCTCGGCATCGGAGCGGCGAATGTAGTTCGCCTCCAACTGCTCGGGAGTCACTGTTTCGCCGGCTCTGCATCTTCTTCCATCCAAGCCGCGCGATCATGGCCGCACTTGGAGACGCAGTCTTGAACACGGAAAGCCGGCCTCCTGCGCTGCTGCGGCCAGGGTCTCGTCGGGAGTCGAGACGGCCGACTCCCGCGCTGCAGATAGGAACTCCGCTTTCGACAATAGTCTCTCCTGCAAGACGCTGCGCCGACTCGCCTGCCACCTCGTAACTCGCCGACATAAACTTCGCCGCGGCCGGCATCGAGCACCGCCACGACTTTCCCTTGCATGCCGCCGGCACGGGCCACAGCCTCCAGCAGCGACACTGGCACGATGGGCTTCTGCAGAATCTCTGCCAGCGCCTTCATCGCTGCCAGTCCCACGCGCAGCCCGGTAAACGATCCCGGCCCGGACACCACGACGAAAGCGCCGATATCGGTCTTGCTGAGACCGTGCCTGGCCAGCAGTGCCGCGACCTGAGGCACGAGCTGCGCTGAGAAAGTGCCGCCGCTCAGCGGTGCCTCTTCGATCAACTCAACTTGGCCCGAGCTGTCGTCATCGCCCTCGCCCGCGCGTGCGAGCGCCACACTGCCGTTCTTGCCCGAAGTGTCGGTGACGAGAAGAATCATCTGCTTGGCTGATTTGTCCGTGACAATCCGTGAAAATCCGTGGCCTGGTTTACTTATTCCTGCACCAGTTCCAGCAGCACTCCGCCCGTGCTCGCGGGATGCACGAACACATATTGGTGCCCGCCCGCGCCGGTCTTGATTTCCTCCGACACCAGGCGCACGCCATCGTGTTTCAGCCGCTCGACCGCTGCGGCAGGTCCGGCACCTTGAGGCACACGTGGTGCAGCCCTTCGCCGCGCTTGGCGATGAACTTCGCGATCGTCGAATCGTCCGATGTCGCCTCGAGCAGTTCCAGCCGGCTTTCGCCGACCGGAACCATCACCAGCCGCACTTGTTCCTGCTCCACGGTCTCTTCAGGCGAGACGCTGAGGCCGAGCTTTTCGTAGATCGCCTTCGCCGCCGCCAGCGACTTCACCGCGATGCCGAGATGATCGATTTGAAATGTCGGTCATTTCTGCTCACGTGGCGGCGGACGCATTCGTCCGCGCTGAAGACGTTTCGATTCTTCCGATGATCACTTCCGCTTGCAACTCGCCCGACGACTGCTCAGGAACTTGCCTTCGCGCAATCTCTTCCACCAGCGTGTACGGATCGCGCTTATGCTCGGCAACTTCCGCCGCCAGCCGCGCCACGTTGCCGTCGCCCAGTTGCTCGCGCGCTTTTTCGAGCATGGCATCCCGCAGCATCTCCACCAGCCGCTCCTGCCAGTTCTCGACGCTCTTTTTCAGCGCCAGATTCTCTTTCTTGAAGTAGCCTCATACTCGGCAATCGCCGCCGCCAGTTCCGTCGACGCCGGTTCCCTCGCTGGCAACGGTCTTCACGATCGGAGGCGTCCAGCCATCATGGCGCATGGCCAGCGACTGCAGCGCGCGAATCTCGCGCTCCACGCGCTCGGCGCCCTCGCGGTCGCTCTTGTTGATCACGAAGATGTCGGCGATCTCCATGATGCCGGCCTTGATCGTCTGCACATCGTCGCCCATGCCGGGAACGAGAATCACGATCGTGATTTCGGCCAGCCGCACGATGTCCACTTCATCCTGCCCGACGCCGACCGTCTCGATCAGGATGACGTCGCGGCCCGAGGCGTCGAGCACCGTGGCGACGTCGGCGGTAGTGCGCGCCAGCCCGCCCAAGCGAACCGCGCGTGGCCATGCTGCGAATGTAAATTCCCGGGTCGGAGAAATGATCCTGCATGCGGATGCGGTCGCCGAGAATCGCTCCGCCGGTGTAAGGGCTGGTCGGGTCGACTGCGATAATTCCCACAGTGCGTTCCTGCTTGCGATAGAGGCGCGCCAGTTGATCCACCAGCGTGCTCTTCCCCGCCCCCGGCGGACCCGTCAGGCCCATCACCCGAGCCCGCCCGCTGTGCGGGAACAAAGCCTTCAGCAGTCAGACCACCCGGGCGCGCGATTCTCGACCGCGGAAATCGCGCGCGCCAGGGCGCGGACATCACCGCCACGCAGCGGTTCGATCGAAATCTGAGGATCGTGATTGGACCGGGTCTTCAACCGATCAGTGTAAAGCAGGAAGCGTCCAGGCGAAACACGGTCGTCCACCGCTCGTGCCGGCTAGTACCTGACGATGCCGCAGGCCGGACAGGACCACCGGTCCCCAGTGCCCGTAACCAGAACGGTTCCGCAAAATGGGCAGACAGTGTCGGCCGCCGGCGGGATCGTCTTGAGTCTCTTCTTTAGAGAGGGCCTCAGGCTTCGCAGGATATAGATCACGAGCAATGCCGCAAGTGCCGGCGCGGCAACCCGGCAGAACCAGATGCCAAGGGGAAAATCCGTATCGGAGGGAACCACCCAGAACGCCAGCGAAACAGCGATCAGCCAGTAAACGCCTGCCCACTTAATGGAGCGGCCCATCTTCGATGTAACATGCGGATTCCGGTTACAGGCACTGCAAACCCAGTGCCTCCAGAATCCGACCGGCAAAATCGGGACCCAGAAAACATGCCCCACATCGAAGGTGCGGACAGCGATTGCGCGCCGAGGCCCATCGCAAGACACACAGTAGTCATTGCGAAATGCCACCCGCTTTGGCCAGAAATGGTAGGCGCCGTGAACTAGGAGCATGGGGTGTATTGAAGCCCGTGCAACCGTATATTAGCGCACGAATTCTGCCCGGGCAGCTAGTCTTTCAGCAGTTGTCGCGCAATCACCAGTCGCTGAATCTCGCTGGTACCTTCGCCGATCGTGCACAACTTCACGTCGCGGTAAAACTTTTCGGCGGGATAATCCTTGATGAACCCGTACCCGCCGTGTATCTGCACGCCTTCGTTAGCGCACCTCACGGCCACCTCGCTGGCATAGAGCTTGGCCATGGAGGATTCCTGCGTAGTCTTCATGCCCGCGTCTTTCATAGACGCGGCGCGCATGGTGAGCAGCATGGCGGCATCGATCTCGGTGGCCATGTCGGCTAGTTTCCATTGGATCGCCTGAAAATCGCTGATCGCCTTGCCAAACTGCTTGCGCTGTTTGGAGTATTTCAGCGCGGCCTCATAAGCTCCTTCAGCCATGCCCAGCGACAACGCGGCGATCGAGATGCGACCGCCGTCGAGCACGCGCATGGCGTCGGGAAATCCCTGGCCTTCTCCGCCCAGCAGATTTTCCGCAGGAACCACGCAGTCTTCGAAGATCAACTCGGCAGTATCGCTGGCTCTCAACCCCAGCTTGTTTTCTTTCTTGCCAGGGCGAAACCCCTTCGTATCTTTTTCCACTATGAAGGCGGAGATTCCGTGCGTGTGCGCAGTGCGGTCGGTCACGGCCAGCACGACGATCACGTCGGCATAGTGCCCGTTGGTGCAGAAAGTCTTGGTTCCATTCAGCACCCAACTGTTTCCCCGTCGCACCGCCGTCATGCGCGCACTGCCCGCGTCGGAACCCGAAGACGGCTCGGTCAGCCCCCATGCGCCGATAAATTCGCCGGTCGCCAGCTTGCTGACGTATTTCTTTTTCTGAGTCTCGTTGCCGGCGATAAAAACATGGTTCGAGCACAGCGAGGTGTGCGCTGCCACAATGATTCCGACCGACCCGTCCACGCGCGACAGTTCCTCGATCGCCGTAACGTACTCGACGTACCCCATGCCCGCGCCGCCGTATTCGTGCGGGAAGATCATCCCCAGCAGTCCCAGCTTGCCCAGTTCCTTGACGGTTGCGAGCGGGAACTCGCAGGCTTCGTCCCACTTCATAACGTTCGGTTTAATCTCGCGTTCGGCAAACTCGCGGACGTTCTTCTTTAAATGCAACTGCTCGTCGTTCAGTTGGAAATCCAAGGTTCCTCCGGCGCGCCTGGGAGTCGCAAACGCGCTCCGCTGCAGTAATTTTTGATTAGAACATAGCACCGGAGCAGGAAAAAGTTACCTCCGGAAAGAACGGGGGAGATCGCAAACAGCCGCATGGATACTGGGTATTTCGCCGGAAATGGTCCGCTGCCCAACCGACCGGGCGGTTTGGCGAAATCATGTCCCTCGACCCTCAGGCGTTCGCGGAGCTGTCAGCGGAGGTAAGGAAGGCCTGGAATACTTCGTTCGACAGCAATCGCCCGCGCGACGTGAGGCGAATGCATTCGCCATCTTCCAGAAGCAGCCCATCGGCGGTGAGTGCGGCGATCGTGGGCCGCAGAGTCTCAAGGGCGCCCGCCCCGAAATTCCTGGCAGCTTCTCGCAGACTGATACCCCGGTTCAGGCGCAAGCCAAGAAAGAAGCTCTCTTCGAGGGCGATATCGCGCGTGATCCGAGTCCTCTCCAAAGGCGAGCCTGCCGTGTATTTTTCGAGAGCATCGGCCGTGGCAAACCGCACCCCCTCCAGTTCTGGCACGGCTGACATGAGCATCGAATGCGCGTCAACCCCGAATCCGAAATACGGCTGCCGCGTCCAGTACTTCAGATTGTGTCGCGACTCGAATCCCGCACGCGCGAAGTTGGAAATTTCGTATTGCGCGATGCCCGCCGCCCCTAACTCTTCGCAAGCAGCAAGATAAAAATCCGCAGCGGCGTCTTCGTCCGGCACAAAGTGCGCATGATACTTCGTTCCACCAGCTATCAACTCGCGCCCGAGCCGCGAATCCTGATCCACTTCGAGCATATAAACGCTAACATGTGGAACGCCGGTCGCAATCGTCGCCGCCAGCGACTCCTGCCAACTTTCGTTGGTCTGGTGCGGCAAGCCAGCGATCAGATCAACATTAATGTTCGCAATTCCCACCGACCGCAGCCGGGCGATGTCGTCCAGCACGGTTGCGCGTTTGTGCAAACGCCCCACCGCAGACGCTTCACCGTCGATGAACGACTGCACGCCCAGGCTAACGCGGTTCACGCCACAATGCAGCAGGCCGTCGAGCACCTCCGGAGCAAGCGTCCCGGGAGCGCACTCGACCGTGACCTCCGCATCACGGCGCACCTCGAACTGCCCCCGCACTGCGTCAAACACCTGCCGCAATTGCTCGACTTCAAGCACGGTAGGCGTGCCACCGCCGAGGTAGATCGAGTCCACTTCACGCTCGATCCACCCCTCCATCTCCTCTGCACTTTGCTGAGCTTGAGCGATGTCGGCACACACTCGATCGACGTAGCGCGCAAACACCACGCGCGAAAATACGTCGGACGCAAAATTGCAATAGCTGCACTTCGTGCGGCAGAACGGCACCGAAATGTAAATCCCCAAGGCCACTGCTCCGATTATCCCACCCGCTAAGCTTTTCCATCCCGCGCGCTGCCGCAGCCATCTATTTAAGGTACCCTGTTCAAGGCGTTGCCCAGGAATAATGGCCCAGGAAGAGGAAGTACTCGGCAAAGCGTATGACAGCCGGCTGATGCGGCGGCTGCTCACCTACCTGCGTCCGTATCGCTGGCAGGTGACGGTCGCCATTGTCTCGATTGTCCTCAAATCCTTATGCGATGTGCTGGGGCCTTACCTGATCAAGGTGGCGGTCGACCGCTACCTCTCGCCAGTCAAAGGTGCGCCTTCCGGGTTGTGGAGCTGGCTCAGCCCCAGCCCGCTGCACGGCATCGCGCAGATTTCCGCCATCTATCTGGGCCTGCTGGCACTCACGTTCCTGCTCGAGTTCCTGCAAACCTATTTCATGCAATGGACCGGGCAGAAAGTCATGTTCGACCTGCGCAGCCAGATTTTCCGCCACCTGCAGCGCATGCACGTCGCGTTCTATGACAAGAATCCGGTCGGCCGCCTGGTCACGCGCGTCACCACTGACGTGGACGCCCTGAACGAAATGTTCACCTCTGGCGTGGTTTCGATTTTCGAAGATTTCTTCGTACTGGCCGGAATTCTCGCCATCATGCTGTGCATGAACTGGAAGCTGGCGCTGATCACATTTGCCACGCTGCCGTTCATCGTGTTTGCAACTAAACTTTTCCGCGACAAGGTCCGGGACTCGTACCGCCGTATTCGTATCGCCATTGCCCGCATCAACTCTTATCTTCAGGAGCACGTCAGCGGCATGGTCGTGCTGCAATTATTTAATCGCGAGCGCAAGGCCTATGACCGCTTCTCAGAAATCAACCGCAGCCACATGGACGCCTTCAAAGACGCGATCCTGGCGTATGCCGTTTACTATCCCGTGGTTGATTTCTTTTCAGCCATTGCGGTCGCCTGCGTGATCTGGTTTGGCGGTCAGGATGTGATGCGGGGCATCGTCGCCAAGAGCGTTTCGGTTGAATTCAACCCGCACTCGCTCGTGTCTCTTCACCTGGTGGCGACTGCTGCGTCGCTTGGCGTCCTGATCGCTTTCACGCAGTATGCCATGCGCTTTTTCCGCCCCATCATGGACTTCAGCGAGAAGTACAACATTCTCCAGTCCGCCATGGCCGCCAGTGAGCGCATCTTCAAGCTGCTCGACGCTCCCGTGGACATCGTTTCTCCCCCGGTTACAAAGAGGCCAGAGGGCCCCGGCCGCATCGAGTTCGACCACGTCTGGTTCGCGTATCGGGAAATGCCGCACGAAAATGGCAATGATCGTGCAGGGATGGGATCTTCGCCGGTTAGGCCAGCACGAAGTTCGGCTGCCTCAGCCAACGGCAGTGACGCGACCCAAGCCGACTGGGTTCTGCGCGACGTTACCTTCGCCATTGAGCCCGGAGAAACCATCGCTGTCGTCGGCCACACTGGTGCGGGCAAGACCACGCTCATCTCGCTACTGCTGCGTTTCTACGACGTGCAGAAGGGCGCCATCCGCATTGATGGCGTCGACCTGCGGGAGATGGATCTCGCCGACTTGCGCAGCCGCTTCGGCGTAGTGCTACAGGATCCATTTCTGTTTTCCGGCACGATTGGCGGCAACATTCGTCTCGGCACCCAACGCATTCAGGACGAGGACATTGCCAAAGCCGCCGAAGACGTGAATCTCGGGGACTTCGTCCGCGCCCTGCCGAATGGCTTCAACGAAGAAGTCCGCGAGCGGGGTTCGACACTCTCGACCGGACAAAAGCAACTCATCTCGTTCGCCCGCGCACTGGCGCACGAGCCGAAGATTCTGATTCTCGACGAAGCCACCTCGAGCGTGGACACCGAAACCGAATTCCGCGTGCGTGACGCCCTCGCCCGCATGGTCGAAGGCCGCACTTCGCTCATCATCGCCCACCGCCTCTCGACTGTGCAGAGCGCCGATAAAATCATCGTCATGCACAAAGGCCAGGTTCGCGAAATGGGCACGCATCAGGAACTGCTGGCCAACCGCGGCATTTATTTCAAGCTCTACCAACTGCAATACAAAGATCAGGAGATCAATGTGGCGAGTGCACCCACGCCCGCCAACGACTCAGGATCGCAGCAACTCGAAGTTGCCAGCGGGGATGACTAGCGCGAGGCCGGAAATCGGCCTCCTCCTTGGGAACTCGCAGCGCCCATCAACCCCAAGTGGCATACCGATGAATCTCAGTTGCTACAATCATCCCTTGCGAATCCTGATCTCTGCCGGCGAAGCCTCGGGTGAAATGTATGGCGCGCAACTCATTCAGGCCCTGCACCGCGCTGCCTCAGGCAAGGCCGACTCGAAGAGCCGGCTCGAATTCTTCGGCGTTGGCGGCGACCGCATGCGCGCCGCCGGATGCGACACCGTCGTTGACGCCAAAGACCTGGCCGTCGTCGGCATCACAGAAATCCTCAGCCACCTGCCGAAAATCCTCGGACTTTACAAGCATCTCATCCAGGAAGCCGATCGCCGCAAGCCGGACCTCGCCATCGTGATCGATTCCCCGGCCTTCAACTGGCGAGTCGCCCGCCAGATGAAGAGGCGCGGCATACCCACGGTCTACTACGTCGCTCCGCAGTTCTGGGCGTGGCGCCAGGGCCGCGTCCGCCTGCTGCGTGACTATATCGACAAGGCTCTGGTCATCTTCCCGTTTGAAGAGCAGTTCTACCGCGAGCGTGGCGTGGACGCAACGTTCGTCGGCCACCCTCTGGAGGAACTCCCGCGCCCCTCAATCGAACGTTCCGCCTACGCCGCGCAATTGAATCTCGATCCCGCGAAGCAGTGGATCACGCTGATGCCCGGCAGCCGAGTCAAAGAAGTGCGCATGAACCTGCCCACCATTCTCGAATCGGCGGCGCTGCTGGGTTCCGTCTTTGAAATTCTTCTCCCGGTCGCTCCTACGCTCGATCGCAAGTTTTTGCGTCATCTGACCCGCGCCCAAAGAATTACGCTCGTGCCCGATGCGCTGCCGGCACTCTGGCACTCCCGCGCCGGCATCGTCGCCAGTGGCACCGCGACCGTCGAAGCCGCCATGATGAACACTCCGTTCGTGATGGTCTACCGTGTTTCGCCCCTCACCTACGCGTTGGGCAAGCCACGCGTAAAAGTGCCCCGGTTCGCCATGGTCAACCTGATCGCCGAAGAAGAAGTTGTCCCCGAACTAGTGCAGCACGATTTCACAGCTGCCAATGTCGTCGCCCGCGTCAATGAAATCCTGCCCGACGGCCCCCTGCGCGACCGCATGTTAGAGGGCCTGTCCCGCGTAAAGGCCCGCCTCCGGGCTCCCCAACTCGCTCCTGGAGCCCCGCAGCACCCGGCCGACCGCGCCGCCGAAATCATCCTGGGCTTACCGGCCTTGGGGTTAGCCAGGAGCTAGGAGCTAAAAGCTGGAGGCTTGCTTGTGCTCCCAGCATCTTTTGCGTCAGAATCTTCATCATAGGAAATGGGTTATCATTTCCTGGAGACTCTCCTTAATGTCGATTGACCCTCGGCGCGTCCTGGGCGTCCTAACGAGTTCCCTGACTCTCGTCGTAGTCCTGCTTTCCGCTCCGTCGTGGGCTGCGGAAAAAACTCGTCTTCGAGTGGACGACTACCAGATTCAGGCCGAACTCACGCCGCATCTCCACACCATCACTGCCCGCGCCAAGGTCAAATTCACGGCGCTGCAGGATCTGAGCGTCGCCGTCTTCGAATTGCACAACGACCTCCGTGTCACCAAGGTGCTCGACGAAAAGAACCAGCCGCTTTCCGCCGAGCGCGTCACCCAGGATTCCACCATCCGCGTGCCGCTCCCAAATGGCCTGTCCAAAGACGCTTCCACCACCTTGACCTTCGAATACGAAGGGACTCTTGATTCCGGCGACAATAGCCCCGTGCCCGGCCTCAAGCTGGCCTACATCGGCGATGACACCAGCTACCTGTTTTATTCCGGACGCTGGTTCCCGGTGAGCGGATTCGGCCTGAATCGCTTCACTTCCACCATCAGCGTGACCGTTCCCGCACACATGCTCGCGATCGGCAGCGGCAAAGTCACTGCCGCCGACGCCCCTGCCTCGAAGAAGCCCAACGCCAGCGTCCTGCCCACCAAGACGTTCACGTTCACTTCTACCAAGCCCAGCTTCCCCGGCACCATCATTGCCGGAGTTTTTCAGGAGTACAAAAGCGACGAAGCCGGCATGGACCTGCACGTTTTCTTCAAGCCCACGCACCAGAGCGTGGCTCCGACCTACACCACAACGGCGGTGCAGGAGTTTACGTATTTCATTACGCTTTACGGTCTGCCGCCTTCGCAAAAGCTTAACGTCGTGGAGTTGCCAGGGGATACACTTCCCTACGCCTGGGCCCCCGAAATCGCGGGACTCGCCGGTCCTTCCATCACTGAGAAGACCAACTATCGTCTGCTCGCCGATGCCATCGCCCACCAGTGGTGGGGAGTCTCCGTGAGTCCGGAAACCAAGGACGACTGGTGGCTGACGGATGGCTTCTCCCGCTACTCAGAGGCGATGTACGTCGAGAACGCCGCAGGAGCCGCCGGCCTCGAAGAGGCGGTGAAAGATATGTCAGTCGGCGCCCTGGCTTATGACACCGTGCCGCTGTCCAGCGCCAGCAAGCTCGACCTTTTCTCCACCGAATTTCAGTCGCTCGCCACCGACAAGGGTGCGATGATTCTCCACATGTTGCGTTGGGTGCTGGGCGAAGACAAGTACAACAAAACCATGCGCGATTTCGCCACGCAGTTCGCCGGAAAATCCGCGAGCATGGACGACTTCAAAACGATCGCCGAGAAGAACTACGGCGACCAGCTCACGTGGTTCTTTTCCCAATGGCTCGATTCCACCGGCGCGCCTGAGTTCAAGGTGAAGTACACCACCTACCGCCTGGGCGGTGCCGCCGCCCAGCAGCCCAAAGAGGAGAAGGCGCCAGGATTCCGCGTGACCGGCGAGATTTCGCAGGACCTTGACCTGTTCCGCATGCCCGTCGACATCAGAATCGATACCGACGGCAAGACCGAAAGCAAGCGCATCGAGGTTGTTGGGACTACTTCGCCTTTCACCATCGAGACCTTTGGCCGTCCGCGTCGCATCTCAGTCGATCCGGACCACCACGTGCTGACCAACTCCAGCGATGTGAAGCTGCGCTCCGCCATTTTGCGTGGACAGGCTATGCAGCAGCAGGGCGACTTGTCGGGCGCGCTCATGGAATTCAACAAAGCGCTCGACCTTAACAAAAACAGTTCTCTCGCTCACTACCGCATTGCGGAGATTTTCTTCCTGCAGCGGAACTATCAGTCGTCGGCCAACGCCTACCGCGAGGCCATTAACGGCGACGGCGAACCGCGCTGGACCGAAGTCTGGAGCCGCATCCAGCTGGGCAAGATTTTTGACATTACCGGCCAGCGCGAGCGCGCCATCAATGAATACCGCCAGGCGACCCAAACCAACGACAACACCTTCGGCGCTCTCGAAGAAGCCAGAAAGTACTTACAGAAAGCCTACGAGCGCCCCAAGACGAAGGAGTAAGAGAGAGTTTTTGGGCGGGGAGTTGGATCGAGAAGGGGCGCGGCGCAGTGCTTCTAACACGGGAAAAAGGTTACGAGCGAATCCACCGTTTCGCCTGTTCAATCGAATCAAAAATCTCGAAATTCCTCGAAGTCCGCAAAATCTTATGCATGCGGGCTGCATGCTTCTGCACTGAAGTCCGTGCCACGAAGGCTCGCCGCGAGGTGGGCGCGAAAGGATCAATCTCGTCAGCCAATCGCAGGAATTCGTCGGCCTGCACGTGCACTTCCTCCACTCCGCGCAGATCCGCGATCTCGGCAAAGCTGGGCTGGAACGCCCGATCCGCCCTCAGCCTTGCGGCGTAGCGCTCGATGTCTTCGAACAGGATATCCCTTCCAAACTTAACGATGACAATCCGCAGGGCGGCGTCAATGACATACTCGGCGGGCGTCCTCAAGGGGCGGACACTATGTTTTTGATGGGACTCTCGCCGCTGCGAAGCATTTTCTAGTGACACGGCCACTCCTCCACGACTCGTGATCCTCTATCATCGCTATCGGCCGGTTGAACCTCGAACTTGAGCTCTCCACATCCCAAACCACCCCTTTCGCGGCTAACTTTTTCCCCTGTTCGGGGTCTAATTACCCAACTACAGCAGGGAACTTTACCGAACCTGTCTGCGTATCTCTGATCAGATGTTAAGGCGGGATTGAGACCCCTCGCCTGAACGTTACCCGGGTGCCCCCACGCTCCTCCCCGGAGGCGTGGGGGCATGATTCTTCCAATCTCTATGCGGATGCTTCTCGATATTGTCCGGCAGTCTCTGTCTACTCTGTGGGCGCACAAGCTACGCTCGTTCCTCACCATGTTTGGCATCGCGTGGGGCGTTGGCTCCCTGCTTCTGTTGGTTGGATTGGGGGAGGGCTTCCGCAGCGGCCAGGAAAAACAGCTTGCCACACTCGGGCAAAACATCATGTTCATGTTTCCGGGACGAATTCCGGCGGTCGAGGGCAGCACCCAGTCGGGCAAAACCTACTATTTCACCTACAAGGACTATCTCGCGGTCCGCAGCGAGGCTCAGTTCATCGGTGCCTTGTCGCCAGTATTGAATCGCGAAGACATTCGCGCGGTCAGCGACTACGGGTCGACCAATGGCCAGGTTTTTGGCGTCGCCTCCGACTATAACCAGATTCGTAATGTACCCATCGAACCCGGCCGTTGGTTCAACAACCAGGACAACAGCGAGCGTCGCCGCGTCGCGGTCGTGGGATGGGAACTGCTCAAGAACATGTTTCCGGGGCGGCCCGCCGTGGGCTCGACGATCCTGCTGAACGGAATCAATTTCGACGTGGTAGGCGTAGTGGCCAAGGTTGGACGCGACGGAAATAATGGCACCAACTCGCGCATCTTCATCCCTATCGAAACCATGCGCGATCTGTTCCCTCTGACCAAAGCGAATTCCGAAGACGCCATCTCGTTTATCAACTACCAGCCCATCAGTAAAGATTTGCATGCCGAGGCCAAAGACGAAATTCACCGCATCATCGCTCGCCGCCACGGCTTCAATCCCAAGCTGCAAGACGCCTTCGAGGACTGGGACACGATCGAGAACATGAAACGCGTCGGCAGGATCTTCGATGCGATGGACTGGTTCCTGGGCGTCGTCGGGGTCGTGACCCTGGGGCTGGGCGCGATCGGCATCATCAACATCATGCTGGTCTCGGTGACGGAACGAACCAAGGAGATTGGCTTGCGCAAGGCGCTGGGCGCTACCTATCGTGCGATTCTGACGCAGTTTTTCATTGAGGGCGCGTTTCTCACCGCCTTCAGCGGCGGCATCGGATTGGCAATCGCGACTGGATTTGTGACTCTGCTGGCCATGTTGCCGGCGCCCGAGGGCTTCGACACGCCGAGAATCATTCCAGCGTCAGCTTTGGCAGCCATAGGCTCGCTGGCAATCGCAGGCATAGCGGCAGGCCTGTATCCGGCCAGAAAGGCAGCATTATTGCCGCCAGTGGAAGCGTTAAGGCAGGAGTAATCACGTCGAAACGGAGGCCGCGGCGGTCCCGCGAGGGCCGAAGCCGAGTGGCCTGCCGAAGAAGTTCGAAAGCTAAAAGCTAAGAGCCAAAAACCAGGAGCCGTTTTTCCATGATCGTTGATCTCGCAACCCAGGCCTACAACGCGTTGCGCCACAACCGGCGCCGCAGCGTGCTCACCATGCTGGGCATGGCCTGGGGCATTGCGATGGTCGTGCTTCTTCTCGCGTATGGCACCGGTTTCGAGCGCGGGCTGTGGTCGGCCTTCCGCTCCTTTGGCACCAATCTGGTCTTCATTTTCCCCGGACGCACGGAATTGCAGGCCGGAGGCACCAAGGCTGGAACCCAGGTCCGCCTCACGATCAACGATCTCGACTCCATCCGCTCCGAAGTTCCGCTGCTGAAGCGCGTTTCCCCAGAGGCATTCAAGAACTGCCTGGTGGCGTATGGCACGCGCAGCGCCAACTATGGGGTCAGTGGCGTGTATGCTTCGTACGGTCGAATGCGCAAGCTGGAAATCTCCGAAGGCAGTTTCTTCAGCGAGGCCGACGATTTCACCCATACTCGCGTCGCAGTGATCGGGTCCGATGCCAAGAAGAAACTCTTCTCCGGTCAGAACGCGCTTGGTGAGAACATCCGCCTCGACGGCATTTCCTACCAGATCATCGGTGTGATGAAGCACCAGATCCAGAACGGCGACGACAACATCAACGAGCACGTCTACGTTCCGTACAGCGCCATGAGCGACCTGACCAACACTTACTACCTCAGTTCGGTCGTCATGGAATACGAGGGCGATCACGCCAAGGTCGTCACGGCGGTGCGCGAGTCTATGGCCTTTCATCACAGCTTCAATCCCAAGGACCAGCGCGCCATTTTCGTGTTCGACGTCTTTGCCGACCTGCTGGATTTGCAGGTGATCTCCACCGGAATCAAGATTCTGCTCGGCTTCATCGGCCTGCTCACGCTCGGCATCGGCGGCGTCGGCTTGATGAACATCATGCTGGTCTCGGTCACGCAGCGCACTCGCGAAATCGGTGTCGAGAAGGCCCTGGGCGCGCACCGCTGGCACATCCTGTTTCAGTTCCTCGCCGAGGCCCTTGTCATCACAGCGCTGGGCGGCCTGCTGGGCGTCGTGCTCGCCTACCTGGTTTCATGGTCGGTCGGCTCGCTCACTCTGTGGAGCGCGTTTGAAGAAAACGCCAGCGAGGGCGATATTCACCTCTACATCGACGCCGCCACCCTGATCTGGTCCACGGCGATTCTAAGTTTCGTAGGCATCATCAGCGGCATGCTCCCAGCCATCAAGGCCGCGCGCCTGAATCCGATTGAGGCACTGCGCTACGAATAATGATTAGTGAGTGATTAGTAGTGGTATCGCGCCTGTAGAAAATCAATGCGTCGTTCGCTTACCCGATACACGACGCGGTGTTCCTGGGTCAGTCGGCGGGACCAGCATCCCGCGAGGACATATTTGAGTGGTTCCGGCTTCCCAATCCCGATGAACGGGTCGCGCAAAATACCTTCGATAAGCTCGAAAGCGCGAATTGCAATCCTTCGGTCGTTTTGAACCCAATAGCGAAAATCCTGACGGAACTCGGGATGGAATACGGCTTCCCGTTCAACGTTCCTCGGCAAGTCCCATCTCCCGGCGAAGCTTTTCTAGTCGCTCCGGTTTGCCCCTCTTAGCGGTAGCTCGCTGCAGTGCAGTAAGCAGTCGCTGTGCGTTCTTGGGCGATCGCAACAGGTGAGCGGTTTCGATAAGCCCCGCAAGTTCGTCGGCGGGAACCATCGCGACCCTCTTATCCCCTTTTCGGCGCACGATCACCACCTCATGGTCATTGGCTACGCGGTCGAGGACCGACGCCAGACTCTGGCGCAGATTGGTATAGGTGGTTTCCGTCAAGTTCGCCTCGCGTTCTCTAATGTACAGGAAAGCTGTACATATTGCAATCGCCTCCTTTACAATCGCTGCGTGTCTCATTCATCCACCGCCCGCCTCGACCGCGTCCTGGCCCAGCTTAAGCTCTACGAACATCCTCTCCTCACGTTTTCCGCGCGTTCCAAAAGCGAAGGAGTAGAGGTCATCATCAAGTTCAAGGACGAAAGCGTCCCCGTGCACACGTACTATTTCGATCTGCATCCGCGGGACCTCGATGACCCGCAGTTCGAATGGAGCTTCCAGCGCCAGCTTTACGACGCGCTGCACGACTACTTCGTCGAGATGTTCATCCGCACGCCGCAAGACCGCGCCGACCGACAAGAAAAGGGCTTGTGAGGCTGAAGCCTTGATAGAACTTCGCCAGAAGATCGAGCAGGAAATCCGTGAGCGCGGCCCCATCCCCTTCTCGTGCTACATGGAGTTGTGTCTTTACGACGCCGAGTTCGGCTACTACTCGCGTCATGTCGGCCAGTTCGGCAAGGCCGGAGACTTCTATACCTCGAGCGACGTGCACGCGGTTTTCGGCCGCCTGATGGCGCGCCAGTTCGACGAGATGTGGCGCCTGCTGGGTTCTCCCAAAAACGTCACCGTAAGAGAGCTCGGCCCCGGCCGCGGACTCTTCGCGCAGGACGTTCTGGACTGGTCGGAAAAGAAGTTCCCCGACTTCTTCCGCGCCTTGCACTACGTTCTCGTCGAAAGCTCGCCCGCGTTACGTCAGCGAATCGAAACCACGCTGAGCCGTCACCTGGAAACGGGAAAAGCGAGTCAACGGAGCTCATCCGACGAATCGACGGCAGACGCGAAGCAACGCCATTCAGTAGCCCAGCACGGAAGTGCCGGGACAGACCATGAACAGCAGCGAGTCCCGCCCGGGACGACACCCACCGCCGACACCCCCACCATTCTCTTCGCCAACGAATTCTTCGACGCTCTCCCGGTCGAAATCGTCAGCCCGCAGGGTTCGCTCCGCATCGGCACCCGCGACGGCCGCTTCGTCGAGACATGGGACCCGCCCTCACCCGAAGAACTCGAATTCCTCGACCGCTACAGCGTCCATCCCGAACCCGGAGAGCGTGTCGAAGTGCCCCTCGCCGCGCGAAACGCAGACGAAGTTCTGGCCGCATTCGACCGCGGTTTCTTCGTCGCCATCGATTACGGCTACACCCGCGACGAGCAACTCGCCGGACGCCATCGCGGGACATTGAAAGCCATCCGCCAGCATTCGGTCAGCGACAATCCATACGAGGCTCCCGGCGACCAGGACATCACCGCCGACGTAAACTTTACGGCCCTCGGCGCCGCCGCAGAAAAACAAGGCATGCAGGCGCAGAAACTCGTCACGCAATCGCAGTTCTTGCTAGGCATCGGCGAGGCAAATGAATTTGCCGACGCCTTCGAAGATTGCCGTCTGCCGCAGGAGCGCGCCAAGGTCGCCCTGCAACTCAAGCACTTGGTCACGCCCGCGGGTATGGGCGAGAGCTTTCAGGTGCTGGTGGCAAGCAAGGGAGTTGATTCAGAAAAGGTGGCGGCGCTGGCAGGTTTGAGCTTTGGACGGCGCTAGCCTGGTGGTGATTTTCCGTTCCGGAAAGCTTACTGGGCTGGTTGTGTAACCCCCACTACGCCACTCCGCTCCCCCGGCCTATTGGAATCATCGAGTTAGCCAAGATTCTGAGAACTTTGGGCCTCCTTCCCATTTCGGGGAGTGCTGGGCAATCTTCCGTTCTCAAGCCCGGCACGGTTGTAACCTTGTTGCCCGTCCGACCTGTGCTTACAGTCAGTGCTGGGAGAATGTCATGTCTACGGGCCGGCGGCTGACTGTGGTTTTGCTTGGGTTTTTCGCAATGTCTTCCTGGCATCTATTTGCCCAAGATGAATCAGGGGACACTCGAGAGGAGCCGAAGGTCGAGCAAGAGGAAGTCGCGCCACAGGACTCCGGGTGGCGCATTTCACCGGAAAAAATCAACATCCAACTGGGCAACGACCGCGCCTTACAGCTGCTGGATGATTCCGCTCAGGAACTAAAGGGTGCGACCTGGAGCATCGACAACCCCGACTTGGCTGAAATCCGAGTGGAAGACGGTCTGACGGTGGTTCATCCGAAGGCGGTCGGCACGGTCGTCGTGACCGCAACTTTGGGGGAGGAGACGCGAACGCGTGAAGTGAAGATATGGTCAGCGCTGCGTCCCGTGCCTCCTGGAATTACTAATTATGGTGTGCACCCGATCGGCCGGGAGATTAGAGACATTCCCGCGGTGCCGGGCGACGGTCCGACGATGTTTGCTCTGGAGCAGACCGAATCCGGCAAGACGTACCTTCGAGCCGGCAGAGTCGATGGCATACAGGTCTGGACCTGGCTCATGCCCGAGAGTGCGCACGACGTAGAACTGGTATGCGGGGATTGGATGGGCGGTGCTTTGATCAGTGCCAATCACGAGGACTCATTCACCCTTTACACCGTGGGCAAAGACGGCCAACTACGCTGGAAACACACCTTCTCTGGAATTCGCAAAGGGCACGCGTATAACCTTCAGCATCTGGTTCACATCGTTGCTCAATCCGCGGACGGCACGGTCACAACGCTGACCGGCCTGGACGAAGAATCTGGAGCGGTACGGTTCGCACTAACGCTGCCCGCGTCACACGAGAACCAGAAGAACGTGAAGCGAGAAGGAAGCAACGTGGTGTGCGCAACGGGATTGGCAACGAATCCACTGCGGACGATAGTGAGCCGGGTTTACGTGAACATGGATGGCTATGCCTACGTGGCCTTCACGCAGAATGAGTGGACGCTGGACGGCGGCAAGTGCACGGCTGGGACGGTGATAGATGCCCATACGCTGGACCTGATCCGCGACGAGAAATTATGGCTGTGGCAGATTCATCCCGATGGCACGCACCGCGATATTCTGGTTGAGGCCACCAAACTGACACAGCAGCTTTCGGCCCCGACCAGCGTCGTGTCGCCTACGAGCGCCATCGTGACGGACAACATGAACGGCACGCTGATTCCGGTGCGGATGACGCACACCGTGATGCCGGAAAATGTGAGCGGTCAGTCGGACGAGTTCATCTACCGCGTCAACGAGGAAGGCGATCTGGTCTATAAGCTGCCTCTACCCAAGTACTCCGGCCCTTTGCGGGATGAAATGGTGATTGGAAGCAATGAGCTGGGTTTTGCGACTCGCGGTGGAGTGCTGATCGCGTTCAATGTGCGCGATGGGAAAGAGCTGTGGCAGTGGGACTCGAAAACCGATGGTCTCCGTTGTGGCGGCCCTGGCCGGCGGGAGCTGCCTGGTGCAAACACCAACGGATGCGGTGAAAGTGGACAGCAGCACGAAAGCGAGAATCGTTCTGCACGGAAAAATTCTGCTCGGATGGAACGGCCAGGTCTACCGCAAGCACAACTAGGAATCGGCGGAAAAGGCCCTTAATTCTTCGCGGCAGCTGGCGACGGTTCTTTCCCTTCCGGATACTCATAAACCCCGCGCCCCGACTTTCGCCCCAACCGTCCGGCCTTCACATACTGCACCAGCAGGGGCGCCGGACGATATTTCTCCCCCAGCGATTTGTGCAGATACTCCAAAATGTTCAGCCGCGTGTCGAGCCCCACAAGGTCTACCAACTCGAACGGCCCCATGGGATGATTCAGCCCCAGCTTCAGCGCCTTATCAATGTCCACCGCGGACGCGACCCCCTCCTGCAGCATGTAGAACGCCTCGTTGCCGATCATGGCGTTGATGCGGCTGGTAATGAAGCCCGGAGATTCTTTGATCACCACGACTTCCTTGCCCATGCGCTTGCCCACTTCGACCGCAGCGGCCAGCGTGTTGTCGTCCGTTTCAAGCGCACGGACCACTTCCAGCAGCTTCATTTTGTGGACGGGATTGAAGAAGTGCATGCCAACACATTTCTTCGCGCGATACGTCACGCTCGAAATCTCAGTCACGCTCAGCGATGACGTATTCGACGCCAGCATCGTCGTGGGGCGGCAGATCTTGTCGAGCAGAGTGAAGATCTCGATCTTCGACTCCATCTCCTCCGGCACGGCCTCAATCACCAAGTCGGCTTCGCGCGCGGCTTCTTCCACCGAGCCTGCATATTCCAGGCGGTGCATGGCCGACTCCGCATCGGGCGCGGTCACCTTGCCCAGTTCCACAGCTTTGTCGAGATTGGCGCGAATCTCGGTCTCGGCCTTGCGCAGAGCCCCGGGCAGCAGGTCTTCCAGAATAGTGCGATACCCGCCGAGCGCCGCGGCATGCGCAATACCTCGCCCCATGATCCCAGCGCCGATCACCGCGATTGTCCTGACTTCGACCGTCCTGACTTCGACCGTCTGGACCTGCGCCACCTATTTCTCCACCTTTTCCAGATCGGCGATGGCGGCATTGACGGAGTTGGCCGCTCCACGCAGGGATTCCGCCAGTCGCTTCCGTTCCTCGGCGCTCATCGCGGGGATATAAATGCAGATACGGCGCAGCGTCGCCGTGATGTCTTCCACGTAGTTCATCGCTCGAATCAGTTCACCAGTCGCTACTACCATTGAGGCTCCTCTTTCTAAGCTCGGACTCGCCAAGTTCGGACCTGCATCTTCGCGCGCGGTCCGAGCCGAACTTTCTATTTTGGACGCGCCCGCGCATTTAGTAAAGCAGTCGGTCCGTTTCACGGTCAGGCAGCTCCCCCTGAAGAACCGATCTCGTGGCATGATGGACCAGTGGATCATTTGCTCATCATTACCGGCACAATGGGCTCGGGAAAGACGACTGTTTTGGGGGAAGCCGCCGACATTCTCGCCACACGCCGCATTGTCCACGCCGCGATTGATTTGGACGCGCTTGGGTTCGCCTATCTTGCGTCCTTAGCCGACAACGATCGGCTGATGCACCGTAATCTCCAGGCTGTTTGTGCAAACTACGCTGCTCTCGGTGTACAGCGCGTGTTGCTGGCGCGCGCGATAGAGAACCGCGTGGACCTGGAAAAGTGTCGTAGCGCTGTTTCCGCTGCAAACTCGGTGGTTTGCCGCCTTACCGCCAGCGTCGAAACGATGGAGCAGCGCGTCAAGGTGCGCGAATCAGGAGTATCGCGGCGGGACTACGTCGCTCGTGTCGCGAAGTTGAATGCCATCCTGGACCATGCGCGATTAGAAGATTTCTCCGTCAGCAACGACGATCGCTCACTCACTGAGGTTGCCCAAGAAATGCTTGTCAAAGCTGGGTGGATTTAAGTGTCAATCAGGAGCCGTCGCTCCGTCCATGGTTCGCTGTCCAGATGCTAGAATTCCGCCAATGCCCACAAAACTCTCCGCCCAGGCTCGCGCCCGCAAAATCCAGCTTCTGCTCTTTGACGTAGATGGCGTCCTTACGGACGGCAAACTCTTCATCTTCCCTGCTCCGCCCGGCACAGGAAAAAGCGTGCTCGATGGAAAGGCCGAAGAGCAGTCCGTGAAGCACGGCCAGAGCGGATTCGGGTTCACCAGCCAGAGCATGATCGAAGCCAAAGGATTCCACGCCCACGACGGCACATCCATCTCACTCGCACGCATGGCGGGCATCAGGACCGGACTTATCACCAAGCGCGTCTCCGAAACCGTCGCCTTGCGCGCCCGCGACCTCAAACTCGAATACGTCTGTCAGGGGATTCAGGATAAGCGCACCGCCTTCGAGGAAATAGTCAAAGACGCTGGATTGAAACTGGAGCAAGCGGCCTTCGTTGGCGACGACGTGATCGATCTGCCGGCCATGCGCGCTGGAGGCCTGGCCATCGCTGTAAAGAACGCCCGCGCCGAGGTGAAAAAAGAGGCTCACTACATTACGCCTCACGCCGGCGGCGAAGGCGCGCTTCGCGACGCCGTCGAGTTCATCCTGAAAGCCCAGGGTAAGTGGAAGAAGATTGTCGAAGCCTACATCGGCGAGCGCAGCCCGACCGTCCAATGACAGACGGCGAGTCTGTGCCCTTGTTCCCTGATCTGGTTTTGAGCTTAGGGGTTAACCGCTAAAACAAAAAACCCACCGGATGCTTGCTTGGGGCGTGCTCGGGTCAGCATCCGATGGGCTACCGTTTCTCCTTACTCACCCTGTTGTTTTCAGGAGTATGTAACAAGATTAAACACCGGGACCGGAAGAAGTTCCGTCTAGTTTTGTAAAGCTTTGTAAAATGTCGCGTTACAAAGTATCCGCGCACCTACATCAGCGCATAAAGATTCCCATCCGCGCTTCCCACGTATAGAACACTGCCGACGACAACCGGAGACGACAAGATTGAGCCCATACTCATCACCCGGCCGACGCCCGCGACCATGTCATCGTAGAAATCCGACCGGTACAGCGCATCCTCGTTTGGAGTTCCGTCCGCCTTGGTGTAAGTGGGTCCATTCTGCTTGAGCCCGTCGGTTTCAAAACTCCAAACCGGCTTCAGGCCGGTCAGATCCACAGCGACCAGTCTTCCTTGCGAGGTCCCAAAATACAACTCGTCGCCGGCAATCGCCGGAGACGAATACAGATACCAATGGTTGAACCCCACCGAATGCTCCACCTGGCCTGACTTAGCGTCCAGCGCATACAACAGGCTCGAGTCCGATGTAACAAAATACACTTTCCCGTCTTTCACCGCCGGCGATGACACAACCCACGAGCCTTTGTTCCCAAACACCCATTTCTTTTCCCCGCTCCTGGCATCGAGCGCGTAAAAGTTGGAGTCGCGGCATCCGAAATAGACGATTCCCCCAACCACCGCCGCCGACGATTGAATCCCGACCTGGTTGTGAGTGTCTGGATCCTCGCCCGTCTTGAAGCGCCATTTCTCCCGTCCTGTCCCAGCCTCGATCGCGTAGAAATAACTGTCCCAACTGCCGATGAATACCGTATCGTCCGCAATAGCGGGCGAAGCGTGCACGACGTCCCCTGTCTTGAATTTCCAACTCAGTTTTCCCGACCCTGCGTTCAGTGCGTACACATGGCCATCGCCGCTGCCGAAGTACACCGTTCCCTTCCAAACCACCGGAGACGAAAGATAGCAGTCAAAGGGATCTGGCATAGTTTCAGCGACCGGCTGCGTTCCGTGCAGATGTTTCGCGGCAAACCGCCGCTCTCCGCCCGTCTTGAATTTCCACTTCAGCCCGCCGCTGGCCGCATCCAGCGCATAGAAATTGCCATCGTAGGCTCCGAAGTAAACCGTGCCACCCGCGACTGCCGGAGACGACGGCACCCTGCTCTTCGTTTCAAATTTCCATTTCGTCGTACCCGATTCGGCCTCGACCGCATAAAGATTCCCGTCTGTGCTGCCGACATACACAACCCCACCCACCACCGCCGGAGAGCCGATCACCATACCCCCAGTGTGCAACATCCATTTCACTTTGCTGAATTTTGCGACCCCGCTCGCATCGTAGACCCCACTGTGCTGCGGGTTTCCACGGAACATCGGGGCATCCTGACTGAAGGACGGCCGGCAACACAAAACAAGCAGAAGGCTGGCAGGCAGGGGTCCGATCTTCATTTTTTGGTGGTCCTCACCACCTTAGACGACGTAACGCGCGTTATGTGAGATCACCGCAGCCAGGCGTGCTGCGGCGTTAAGACGGGAAGCCGACGTTATGTGTTGTGCACTGAAAAGAAATTCTAATCGGGTAGCGCTGGATTCTTCATCGCTACCAGTTCGGCGAAGCGCTTGTCCTTCCGCACTTCCGCGAACTCCGTGTCCTTATACACATTCTTGAAATCCTTATATCCCTCTTCCATCGCCTTCCTCAAATACTCCAGCGACCGGTCCGAGAAGCCCATCTTGGCGTAGAGCCGAGCGACGGTATAGTCATAGCGGGCTCGATCTTCGGGGCTCGGCAGTTGGGCCTGCACGCCGCCATGCGAGCTGCGCTCAAACACATCGGGATCGAGTTCCATGGCTTGCTGATAAGCCACGACCGCCGGTTCGAACTCTTTCTTGCCAAACAGCGCCGCTCCCAGATTGCTGAAGAACGATGCCGACTTGTCGTCGAGAGCGATGGCCTTGCGATACTGCTTGATCGCCGGACTGTATCTCTTCTCTTCGTAGAGCACCACGCCCAGATTGTTGTAGGCGTTGGCGAACTTGTGGTCGGCCTTGATGGCTTGATCAAACGACTTTTTCGCCTCGTGATAGCGCTGCATCATCAACTCGGTGACGCCGATCTTGTTCAGCAGCCGAGCAGAGTTCGCCTCTTTGGCCAGCGCCGCGTGATAGTAATCGAGCGCATCCAGATAGAGCTTCACGCTGCGCAACTGGTCGGCGCGCGACTCGAGGTCGGCCACGGTCGCGTCTTTCGACGGCGGATCAATCGACCGCAGAAGCGGCGGCATAATCTGAACTTGTTCGGAGTGTGCGATCTGCGCCCACGACGTTCCGGTCAGGGCACAAACACAAAAGGCAAGAAGAGAAACGGGAACCAGCAAAACTTTCAGGCAGGACGACATGGGCCACCCCCAGCGAAGTGAACACATTCTGGCACAGTTTGGGCTGACCGGCGAAGATTTTCGCGCGTAGTTTCAGGTCTTGGGTATCAGGTTTGGATGCCAGAAGTTAGCTCGAGGCTGTTTCATGTTATCTCGTACCTGCAAGCCGTTAGCTGGCACCAGTTTCCGATATCCTGGTCCCTGGCACTCAATGCGGCGGACCGGTCTGCCCACTGTCTGGTGGTTTAGACACCGGAGCTGACGATTTGTCGTCCTTAAAAAGTCCTGCCACTTTCCCGAAGAACCCCTTCTTTTTCTTAGGGTCCTGGGCATCGGCCGTATCCTGTCCGTTGGCAGCCTGCGCTTGAACCGGCGTGATGGGCTTCGGTCCGCTTCCGAACATGCGCGAGAAGAATCCCTTCACTCCCCCCTGCTCATCGCAGGTCTCGCGGGGTTCGGTGCCGGCCACGAACGCTGAACTATAGTCATCCGGACAGGCTGGCGTCGCCAGCCGGTTCGTGGCCTTGTCGAGTTCCACATCCACCACGCCGGTTGGCTGCTGGAATTCCCTCATGTCGGAATACTGCGGCAGCGTCGCCGCCTTCTTCATGAACTCCGCCCAGATCGGCGCCGCGGTCATCGCGCCGCTCAACCGCAAGTCGCTGTAATCGTCGTACCCCACCCACACAATGCACAGCAGGTTCGACGTATATCCGGCAAACCACCCGTCGTGCGAACTGCCGGTCTTCCCTGCCGCAGGCGGGGTAAAACCTCGCAGCCGGACCGCCGTATACCCCAGCCCATTATTGATGACCCCTTCCATCATGTTGGTCATTACGTAGGCAATCCGCGGATCCAGCACCTGCCGTTGATCCGTGTTGTAGTTCGCAATCACATCACCCTTGGTATTGCGCACCGATCGCAGCAGGATCGGCGACAGTCGCACCCCGTTGTTGGCGAACGAGGTATAAGCCCCGGCCATGTCGAGCGGCGAGGCATCATACGACCCCAACGCCATCGCCGGAGTCGCCTTCACCGAGACGATCCCCGCCGATCGAGCCAGCTCCGCCACTTTGTCGTAGCCAACTTCCTCCGCCACTTTCACTGTCGCGTTGTTCAGAGACATCGCCAGCGCGTACCGCAGGGTCACGTCGCCGTGATACTCCTCTTTGTAATTGCGCGGCTCGTAGATCTGATCGCCGTAGGCAAAGCTCGAGGGCGCGTCCGTCACCGTGGATGCCGGAGTAATCACCGTCTGCGACCCGTCGAGCGCCGTATTCATCGCCGCCGCATAAACGAACGGCTTGAAAATCGATCCCGTCGGCCGCTTCGAAACCGCATGATTCAGCTGGCTCCAGCCATAATCGCGTCCGCCCACCAGCGCCAGCACCGCCCCGGTATGCGGATCGAGCGCCACCATCGCCACCTGCGCCTGCGGACCCGGCGCCACCGTCGTCTCAACTTTCTTCCCGACTTTCACTTTCTTGGTCCGCATCTTCGTGACCTGGTCATCCACCAGCTTGATGCCCATCTCGACCGCCTGCGCCGCCGCCTTTTGCAGATCCGGATCGAGGGTCGTATAGATGCGGTAGGACTGTTCGTTCAACTCGTTCTCATTGAACTTGTTGATGAGCGTGTCGCGCACCATGTCCACGAAGTAGGGCGCGTCACTGGCTTCCACATTCGGGGGGGCCAGTTTCAGCGGCACGGCCTTGGCCTTGTCCGCCTGCTCGCGCGTGATGGCATGAGTCTCGACCATCGACTCCAGCACCAGATTGCGCCGCTCCAGCGCCCGCTCCGGATGCCGGTACGGCGACAGGTAACTCGGCCGCTGGATCAACCCCGCCAGCAGCGCCGCTTCCGGCAGCGTTACGTCCTTCAGGTCTTTGTTGAAGTAGGCCTTCGATGCCTCCGCGAATCCGCTGATCCCAA
Source organism: uncultured Acidobacteriaceae bacterium (assembly GCA_963819145.1). Lineage (GTDB taxonomy): Bacteria > Acidobacteriota > Terriglobia > Terriglobales > Acidobacteriaceae > Sulfotelmatobacter. Next base: position 284,188 of record CAWFVB010000026.1, on the reverse strand, counting down.
ACGATCCACGCTGCCCCAGCGGCACCATGTTGGCGTAGAAGGCGAAGATCTCCTGCTTGGTAAACTTCTGCTCCAGTTCCTCGGCGATCAGCATCTCCGTCAGCTTCCGCTTCACGGTTTTTTCCGGAGTCAGAAAGATGCCCCGCGAGACTTGCATCGTAATCGTCGATCCGCCCTGCTCATGCCGCCCGCGCACCACGTCGATCCATGCCGCCTCCATCATGCGCAGGAAATTCACGCCGCTATGCTCGAAGAACCGCCGGTCTTCGATGGCAAGCACCGCCTGCATCATCATCGGAGGGATGTCGCTGTATTGAATGACCTGCCGCTTCGACCGCTGTTCCGCGTCGAACAGCGCCGTCACCAACTGCGGCTCCAGTTCATACGCCGAGAGCTCGCTGCCCTTGCTGGTAATCTTTTCGACTTGCCCGTCTTGAATGGTGATGCGGGCCGACTCGGGACTGTGGTACGACTCTGACCCCGGCGTGATCTCAATCCCATCGCTGGTCAAGCGGAAAGTGCCCAGCGTCGACTGTCCCTCTTTATCCGAATACCCCGCGCGCCGCAGTTCCGCCGCAATCGCCCGCGCATCAATCGTTTCGCCGTCCCTCACCGTTCGCGGCAGCGCATAGATCTTCGCCGAATTGCTGAACACCGGCGTGCGGAACCGTCGCTCGATGATCCGGTCGTACTTGATGTAGTAGTAAGAAAAGAAGACGGTGAACGAGACCGCCAGGATCAGAAACGCCACCAGCCCCGCCCGCAGCACGGGATCCCGCGGCAGCCCGCGGATCTTCTTCCCCGCAGCCTCCCCGTTCCCCTTCGGAATTCTGATCTTGATGCTCACAGTTGTATGTCAGTCCAAGTTATGTCAGTCCAATGCTGCTCAATCCGATGCTCGGTCTAATCCAATGACGGGTGTCCGGCTCAGAGCGGTTTTGGGTGGCGCAGCGCTTCAAGCGCTGCGATCCAGCCCTTCGCACTAATCCTGGGCTTTAGCCCCTGAGATTACTTTCACTCTTCTGCGATTCAGCTTCCCTCTCACTCAGACGTCCCAAGCCGCAAAAAGGTTGATCACTCCTGACCCGGGAAATTCCCCCCTCACAGACACTTTCACCACGCGGCTCAGAGGGATGCCTTTATTGTACCCCCCACCACGCAAACGAAAAGAGACCCGCAGTACATGCGGGTCTCTAAAGCGTCAACCTAATTTTCGGCGGGAGTCTACGGATCGGTTACCACCCAATTTCCCGGCGTCACCAGCGTTAGCGTGCCCGTGGGCTGAGTCAGAGTGCCAGTGGAACTTACGGCAAGCGCGCCGATCTGCGTCAGCGTTCCGCCTCCGCCGATCACATTGCTGTACACCAGCAGGTTCGATCCCGACTGATCGAACTGTCCCCAGAACCCGAGAAACACGCCGCTGAATGGTGATCCTGTGATCGCGGTCAGTTTTCCGGTCGTCGTATCGAGTTGGTAGCCCTCGATGCCGTTGTAGCCTGTACCCGTGTCGTTGATGCTGAACGAGTAGACTAACTCTCCATTGCTCGAAGGCGGCTGCACCGCGATCGTGAACGGTGAAAATTGTGTCGCGACAGGCGAACCTGCGGCTTGAGACGCGACTCCCGTATTCTGGTTGATGGTGAACACGTACAAGTTAAAGTTGTCGGTACCGGTGTAGGCTTTCGAATCTCCACTTGTCCCGATCAGATACCTGCCGCTCGCGTCTCCCTGCAAGTCCCACACATTACCGGCAAACGGACCACCCGGGATGAGTGCCAAAGCCCCATTGGCCGCGATCGTATACCCCTCGAAAGAGGACCCTCCATGGGTCGTGTCGTTGCAGACATAGAGAAACCTGCCCAGCCCATCGGTCGTTATCGTCCCAGGGTTAAAAAACTGGGATGCAAAAGGAGACCCCGGTACCGGTGTCAGCGCCCCCGTGCTGCTGTTGATCGCATAGACAAACAGGGAAGCGCCGGGGTTCGCGCCGCTCGAGCTGATGAATAAGAAATTGCCCGCCGGATCCGAAATGATCCGGTACTGTGCCGTCTGGCCGACTGGAAGATTCAGTTGGACCGTCATCGGGAACCCGGTCAGCGTAGTGAGGTTGCCGCTCGTTGGATCAATCGACCAGCCATAGATTAGCGATTGCAGTTCGAAAATCGCGTACAAAAACTTTTTATTTACAACCACCATGCCCTCGCCCGCTTCACTCGCTGGAACAAGAGGCGCGGCGTAGCCGGAGAGTGGCAGGAAACTTACAGCACTGGTGCTCAGGTCGAAACCATCCATCGAGCCGTTTACCCCGGAGCCGCTGGCGCCGCCGAGCTGGTCGACGGCATAAACAAACGCGGCAGGCGTCGCGTTCCCGCCGCCACCGCCCCCTCCGCCCCCGCCACCACCCCCGCCGCCGAAGCTCCCTCCGCCCCCGCCCGAACCGGAGCAGGTACCGCCAAACGAAGCCGGACCGCATCCCGGCGCTCCGCCGCTGCAACTAATCAACAACAGCGTCACCAGCGCGAGCAGCAAACTGACCAGCAACCGATACAGATTCTTCATGAACTGCCTCCGCCTGACCTCGCTGTCGCCGATGGCTCAACGGCGCACGTCAGGAGATGATTCGCGATCGCGGAATTGCAGAATTCTCGCCGCGGTGATGGAACTCAGGAACGTCCCGCAACCAGGCCGGTGAAAAAACTCTTATCCCTTCGCGATACTAGGAGGCTGGTAACGTCCTGACAACGTTACGAATGTCATTGTCCCCACGGAGGTAAGCAGCTAAGAGCTCCATTGGCGGTTGGGGTCCAGGGAAAGGTCCGGCATGTTCAGCGGCCGGGCAGCCGGTCAAAAGCCGCCAAGCGGCAAGCCCTCAGCGTAAGCCGTGGGGGAGTGGGTCGGACTTCTTCAAAACCCGGAGTGGCGAAAGAGGCGTCAATCCACGATCTTCACGACTAGCGCACTCCCCCTCCGCCCCTCCACCGATACGATGAAGCCCAGACAGTTCCCAGCGCCCTCCAGGAACACTGTTGCACCGAGCTCGGCTTCGACCCAAACAACCCGTCTCCCCGAGGGTAACTTCGTTCCCTTTGCCACTTACTCGAGCCCGGGCTGATTCCACATGTGCATTGAACCCGCTATTCATGCGGCTTCGCGCACCCTATCCCGACCACGTCGCGGGCCTCTGGTGACCATCGGACCTGAACATCCGTGCCTTGCCTCTCAAAATGGAAGCTGACAACATGCACATTGAAATCTCTGCGGAGGATTCTTTCAGTGAAATATTCACGAATTCTGGCCACACTTCTCGGCGCTCTGTCGCTCGTCATGAGCGGCTGCGGCACCGGCGACAAAATCGCTAATGTTTCCATGACGGTCAACGGCACAACCGGAGTCGTTAACCTTGTCGGCTTGGGTGGAACTCTGCCGCTGGCGGTCCATGCTAACTACACCAGTGGCAAATGGGTTGACGAGACCAACTTCGCCACATACACGGTTACGGCGATGGGCATCGACAATAATACCGGGCTGCCTCTGGCCGCCTCTCCTGCCACGCTGGCCGTCAGCAGTACCGGTGTGATCACCGCGACTGATCCCGCTGTCTGCACCTGGACCAACCTGGGGACGTCCACGGCGCAGAGCTGGGCTTACGATGGCTGGTACGAAATCACCGCCAAATATCGCGGATTCACTTCCGAGCCCGTTTACATCCCGGTCGCTTCCGCGGCCGGCAGCCCATCCAACAACGGCCAGTGTGGTCCAACCGGTAACTAAGCCGCTCGACTTGTAAGCTTTTATCTCTCGATCGAAAGTGCAGCCCACTCCGCGGGGCTGCACTTTTGCTTTGCGCACCTCCACATTCCGCGCAGGCATCATCGCTTTCTCCGCCATCACCCGCTTCAGCGCCTCCGCAGACACGGTGCGCGGCCGCGGCGCCACCGGCACCCTAGCCAGATGAGACTCCGCGCTTCATAATCGCGCCCGAGGATTATTTGGAATCGCCCGCATGTTCGAGCTTGTAGCCAACCGCCCGAATGCCATGCTGAAGGTCCTTCCCAGCCGCAACGAGGCCTTCGGCATCCTGGGCGTGCAGAACCCCAGCTTCGAAAGGCTGCCATAAGACAGGATGGGGAAGATGCAGGGGGATGGGGTCGCGGGTAAGGCGCTGCGGCAAGTTCGGCGGGTAGAGGCAGGCCGTTTAGCGTCGGCGGCGCCTCCCTTACATGCCCTTGTTGCCGCTCGACGGTGTGAAATGCAAGTTGAAGGAATATCCCGGAAGGCTCACTGGAACGCTGTAATCCACTCCCAGGTACACTGCCGGAGCCCCCGGCGTGCCGATGCGCTGTACCGTGACCTGCTCGGGAGTCAGCGTAATGTCATGCTCCCGTGCTCGTTTCATCACAGCATCCACCAGTTCCTGGTCCGACTCGTGCGGGTTGGCTCCGCCCACCATCGCCACACTGCGCAAATCATCCTGAAACGAATAGTTGGTCATCTCCGGCGGTATGATCTGAAATCCGCAGTAGACGGCGCCAACGATGGCAAGAACCCCGAGAATCGCCTTAACTGTTCCCATGTCTCACAATCTGCCCTGCCCCGGACCCACTTCCTCATCTCCGAGCGAGCAACTCCTGAAAATATTCAACGACCGCCGTGATCGTAACATCGCGCACTTCCCGAGTCGAGCGTAGAACGACTTCCACAGTACCTTCGGTAACCTTCTTTCCCACCGTGATCCTGTAAGGGATACCCACCAGGTCCGCATCCTTGAACTTCACTCCCGGCCGCTCGTCCCGGTCATCCAGGATCACGTCGAACCCGGCCGCCTCCAACCGCTTCGCAATGTCCTCTGACGCCGCCTTCACAGCCTCATCCTTCACGTTGACCGGAGCCACCACAATTTCAAACGGCGCAATCGTCGGCGGCAGCCAGAACCCGTTCTCATCATTCCCCTGCTCCACTGCCGCAGTCAGGATGCGTTCAATTCCAATCCCGTAGCAGCCCATGATCGGCGTGACTTCCTTGCCGTTCTTGTCGAGCACGCGCGCGCCCATCCACTCGGTATAGCGGTAGCCGAGTTTGAAGATGTGCCCAATCTCGACCGCCGTATCAATCCGCAGCGCCTTCCCGCAATTCGGACATGCCTCGCCCGCCGTCACCGCCCGCAGATCTGCATACGCCGTGGGATGAAAATCCTTCCCCGGCGTCAGATTCTTCATGTGATAGTCCTCTCGGTTCGCGCCTCCAATCAGATTCGCTCGCCCTTCGAGCGCCTGATCGACCAGCAGCACGGGAAGCCCCGCATCCTTCTTCCTATCGCGAGCCCACTCAATTCCCAACGGCCCCAGGTATCCCGCCGGAGACTTAAACAGCGCCTTGATCTCCGCTTCGTCCATCGGCCGCGTCGCTCCACCAGCGGCACCGTTGAACTTCGCCTCATTCAGTTGATGATCCCCGCGCATCAGCACCACAATCCCCCGCAGCTTCGTCTTGCCGGAAGCATCCTTCTCCTCCGCCATGTAGGCCAGAGTCTTGATCTTGTTCTTCGGCGACACCCCCAGAAACCTCGCCACATCTTCAATCGTCTTCTGCCCCGGCGTATGCACTTCGCAGCGGCTTCCCATCACCTTCGGCTGCCAGGTCGGCAACGGCCTCGAGTTTCGACGTCGCCTTCTCCATGTTCGCCGCATAGCTGCACCCATCGCAGCTCACAATCTGATCTTCCCCCGCCGGAGTGCGCACCATGAACTCGTGCGATTCCTTCCCGCCCATCGCCCCCGAGTCGGCCTCGACCACCATGTACTTCAACCCGCAGCGGTCAAAAATGCGGCAATACGTCTCGTAATGTTTCTTGTAAGAAACATCGAGCCCGGCGGCATCAATGTCGAACGAGTACGCGTCTTTCATCATGAACTGCCGGATGCGCAGCAATCCCGCCTTCGGACGCGGTTCATCTCGAAACTTCGGCGCAATCTGGTACCAGATCTGCGGCAGCTGTTTGTAGCTGCGCAGTTCCTTCAAGGCGATGGAGGTCATGACTTCTTCTTCGGTCATGCCCAGGCACATGTCGGCGCCCTTGCGGTCTTTCAGCCGGAACAGGTTCTCGCCCATCAGCGCCCAGCGCCCGCTCGCCTCCCAAACTTCACGCGGGTGCAGCGCCGGCAAATAAAACTCCTGCCCGATGCGGTCCATTTCCTCGCGCACAATGGCCATGATCTTGTTAAACGACCGGTTACCCAGGAAAAGATAGGAATAGATTCCGGCCGCGAGCTGCCGAATATATCCCGCCCGCACCAGAAATTTATGCGAAGCCACTTCGGCATCCGCCGGCGCCTCGCGCAATGTAGGAATAAACAGCTCTGACCAACGATGCATAGTTGAGTTCTCGATGAACGACGGAATCCTAGATTGTAAATGATTCGAGCCGCAGGGCCCGCGGCGACAGCAAAACCCATGTGGCGACAGCCGCCTCGGCTGTCCGGCGAAGCGAGCCGCTAGCATCGGTGCCCGCGATCGCATTTTGATACGCCAAAAGGTGGAGGCTCCTGCGCTGTACAATCCCAGTGACCATGAATCAACACGGCGTCCCTTTTGTCTTTTTCGGAATTGTCCTGGTGCTCATGGCAGCGCTGGTCGTGTTCAGTATTCGCTACGCCAGGAAACGAACCCGGGATCTCGCCGCCGTCGCACAGCAGATCGGTTTCAACTTCGTCGGCAAGAACTGGCAGGCTCCCGTCCTCCCCTCAGATCACAAGACGACCCTGCTTCAGCGTACGCGCGGAAGCTTCAGCAACGCCATGACCGGATCTTCGGGAAAATCGCAGGTTGCTCTCTTCGACTACACCTACCCGGTGGGAAAGAGCACGGTCACCCAGACTCTTGCGTGTTTCTTCCAGGACGCGGAACTTCCGGCGTTTGAGTTGCGGCCCGAGGGCATCCTCGACAGAATCGGCGACGCCTTCGTCCACGACGATATTGACTTCGATTCCCACCCGGAATTCTCGAAGCGCTTCCTTCTCCGCAGCCCGGACGAAGCCAACACCCGAAAACTCTTCACGCTCAGCCTGTTGACATATGTGGAACAGATGCCGCCGGAGAAGAAGTGGCACGTTGAAGTTGCTGCCAGAACTCTCATCGTCTACCGCGGCGGATCGTGGGTGAGTCCCGCCGAATTCCCATCGTTCCTGAATGAGGCGTCGGCCATCGCAGCGGCCATCGTCAGCGGTGCCGGATCGAAGACGACGTGGGCGGAGTCGCGGGAGATCAGCACCGAGCCCGCGAGTGGCTCTACGCAGTCAGTTGCTTCAGAATCTCTTTCCCCAATTTTTGCGCGTCCCCGAAAAACTTCTGATACTCCAGGAACAGCCGGTTCAATTCCAGCGCCTTGTCCGTCGATGGATGCTTGCGCAGAATCATGTCCCGCACGTGCACAGGATTGGGCAGAGTTGCGTCCTCGGTCAATTCTTCCAGCGCCGTATTCGGATCGTAGTGATACATGGGACACCTTGATTGAGCAATTTTCTAATTGAGCAATTGTGTCATTGGAAAACCCATAGTCGCCTTGCTTTCCAATTGCACAATTACCAAATTACTCAATGTCTCAATCCTAGACCAGTTCCGTGGTCCATAGATCGTGCAGATGCACAATTCCTTTCAACTTCCGGCTTCCGTCCACCACCATCAGCGACGTAATCCTCTTCTCTTCCATCAACGCCAGCGCCGTCGCCGCGAACTCGCCAGCCCCAATCGTCTTCGGCGTGCGGGTCATGGCCTCGCCAGCCGTCAGATCCATGGCATCTTTCCCGCGCTTCTCGAGAAGTCGCCGCAAATCCCCGTCGCTGATAATCCCTACCAGCCGCTTGCGTTCCACCACGGCCGTCACGCCCAGTTTCTTGCGCGACATCTCATAAATCACGTCCGGAATCTTCGTCTTGGGCGTCACGCACGGCAGCGCGTCGCCCGAATGCATCAACGACTCCACCCGCGCCAGCCGCTTCCCCAATTTCCCCCCGGGGTGCAGGTTGGCAAAATCCTCTTCCTTGAATCCCCGCCGCTCGCTCAACGTCACCGCCAGCGCATCGCCCAGCGCCAGCATCGTCGTAGTCGAGGCCGTCGGAGCCAGCCCGAGCGCGCAGGCCTCCTGCGCAATCGAACAGTCCAACGCCACATCCGCCGCCGTCGCCAAAGTCGATCGACTCACATTTTTGCCATCCCGAGCGGAGTCGCGGAACCTTGTCTTCCTCCTGGCCGTACAAATCTCATCCCCCGTCATCGCAATCAACGGCACCCGCAGCCGCTTGATCGTCGCCAGCAGCGCCAGGATCTCTTCTGTCTCCCCCGAAGCCGAAAGCGCCAACACCACATCCCCGCGCACCACCATCCCCAGGTCCCCATGCAGCGCTTCCACCGGATGCAGATACAGCGCCGGGGTCCCCGTAGAACTCAGCGTCGCCGCAATCTTGCGTGCGATCAGCCCGCTCTTCCCCATGCCCGTGACCACGACCCGCCCACCGCACGAAAACATCAATTCCACCGCCCGCTGAAAGGCCTCTGCCATCGGCCCTCCAATGCGGTCGGCCAGCGCCCGCAGCGCCTCCGCCTCAATGCGCACCACATTTTCACCGGTATTTTTCATCGGAATGGATTGGAAGAAAGGATGTTAGCACGCACATCGCGTCCATAGAGTAGCTGCTTGCAACGTCTCTCCAGCCTCGTCGAATGCCGCCCGGGAGTATATCCCGTGCACAAGCGACCCTCGACGCCCACGAAAATGCTCTATGAAAACGGGGTCCAGCCCTCGCATTCCGTCTCAAAAATGGTCGTCTCCCACTCGCGCTCCCGGTTGCGCCTGCGGCGATCCCAGCACGCGCAGCCCCTGCGCCTGGATCAACCGGTCCCACGGCCCAGCCTGCCAGTTATCGCGCAGCTTCTCGGGATGCTTCCAGGGCGGCAGGGTCAACATCAAGTTGCGCGCCGTCGAATGCACGTAAGGTTCGTACGCCGACCGCAGCTTCGCCAGTTTTTCCAGCCCCGCGTCGTCACTCCGCAACTGCAGCCCTGCCGTCGCGAGCGCTCCGCGCAGTGCGCCCAACTCCGCTTCCGACAATCGTTCTGGCGACTCCGGATCGTACTGTGCATTCACCACTTGCGCCAGGTCCACTGCCGCGTGCCGCGCCATCGCGAACGTAAGCTTGGCCTGCGCCGGATTCACTCCCTCAATCCCGGTCAGCACCAGCGAAGTCACATCCAGCATGGTCGTCAGCGCCGCCAGCCACGACTGGTTGCTATGCTGAGACCGGAAGAACGTCAGCACGGGATACGAAATCTGGCTCTCCAGCAACTCCGCCGCCCACCGCTCCCAGTCGCGCAACACTTCATCGAGAACTTTCTGATCCACTCCCGGGTCTGCCGATCTCTTGGCCAACCGCACCAGCAGTTCCGCCGCCGACGGAGGCGATCCTGCTCGCGCATCGAGCATCGAAATCTGAATCTCCCGCCGCGAAAACGACGCGTACACCACCGGAATGTATCCGATCACCACGCCCAGAAATGCGAATCCCATCCCTGCTTCAATGACCGACAGCGCCCGCGCCCCGGCCGACGTCGGCACAATGTCGCCATAGCCCAGCGTGAAAAAGGTTTCCCCGCTGTGGTAAAGGATGCGCCCAAACGTCAGCCGCTCGTTGTTCAACTGTTCGTGTCCGCCGATGCCGTGCTGGATCAGCGCAAATCCAAATATCAGCCCCGCCGCCCAGAAGGCCATCAGTAGAATCAGCGACAGAGGGCCGAAATATCCCAGAAAATTCTGTTGCCGCGAGGTCTTCTTGATTTTGCCCGCAATCCTCCGCCATGGGATCCATGTCCGCCGGTAGAACCACGCAGTCAGCCGGAAGTGTCGCAGCACCCGCCGCGGAAGAACCACCGTCTCAAATGCATCGAGCAACACCGCCCAAATGACGATCAGCCCGAACACTATCGCGAGAATGCCGCCGTGTGAATTCATGGACAGTAGAAGTGTAGATGCGGTGGGAACTTTATCAGATTCCAGCGTAACTGACTCGGCCTGCCCATCCTAGTCGCCATTTGGCGACGGGAGTTTTTGCTCTTCCCCGTGATTCCGACCCCTTCATGACGCCCTTTGAATCCTTGCGCTCGCCGCACACGGTACCACTCCGGGTACTCCATCTCTCGTCGCTCTCGCGTAAGCTGGCAGTAATCGCTGAAAGTGCGGTGAAACCATTCCAAATCAGAGAGGGCGGGACCGCTTTGCCTCGTTCATGGATCCTATTCGGAATAATCTTCGTAGCTGTTTGCCTTCTGCTCCAGGCCTATGAAAAGAGAAAGCGGGCAAGAATGCTCAGGGAAATCATGACCCGCCCCGCAAGGTGGAGAAAGGTATGACACAACCCCGCCAGGATCGATCCAGATCCTAAGTCTGACTTCCCGAGGCCTTCTACTGCGGCTTAGCCGGCGTCTGCGCGGGCGGAGTCTGCGTCTGCCCCGCCGCGGGCTTAGCCGTCGTTAACGTGGAAGGCGTCGTAGTCCCCGGTTTCGCTGCCGGCTTCTTCTTCACCGCCGGCTTCTTGGGCGGCGCGTTATCGTCGACTACGATCTTGGCTGGCGGCGTTACCGGAATCGCCGCCTGCGCCGTCTTCAAATCCTTGCGCAGACGCACAATCTCCGCTTCCTTGCTCGACGATAAATTCTCGATCCGCTCCGCGATCTGCTTCCGCGTACCCTCAAAACTATTCAGATCGTTCGACAGCGACTGCAGGTCGTCTTTCGATCCGAACGCTCCCGCTCCCTCCACGACGCTGCCCAGCACGTCGTAAAGGGCATCCAGATTGCGGTAAAGCTTGAACGTCGCTGGCACATCCTCCGGAGCCGCGCGCAGCTGCGCGATGATCTCTGGCAGCGCCCCCTGCAGGTTGCGCTGGATCGAATCCACGTTCGCCAGCGCCTGCTTCTTCGAACCGTTGTCCGTTTTCCAATGTTCAATCCGCTGTTTTACGAGGTCGGCTTGCGTGTTCTTCGAGGTCGCTTCCAGCTGCGCCAGCAACCCGTTCAACTGCGTTACCGATGCGTACGAAACCGGTTCGCCGCCGCCTTGAACCGACGGGCCCCCCGGGCCCGCGTGGCCCTGCGCCGAATACTGCGCGCTCACGGGAGCCGCAACTGGCGCCGTTTGGCCCAGCCCGGCGGCTGCGCACAACAGAAGAGAAGAAGTTCCTACCGATACAATCCAAGTACGTTTCATTTCTTGATGGCGGTGGCTTCGCGTGCAACAGCATACTACAACCGCCATTTTGCTGTGGATCAGGTGTTTCCCGGAGCAGCATCCGCCCCTCGAACCGCTCACTCCATCGGACAACTCGCCCGCCGCGCCGGCAATCGTACAATGGAGCCATGAGGAGAAACAGCAGATTCCTGCCCGCAATGCTCGTCGCGGCCGCCCTGTTGCTCCTCCTGTTTCCTTCGCTCTTGCCCGCTCAGGATCTAGCCCGCCGCCTCATCCTCAAAGACGGTTCCTACCAACTCGTCACCAAATATGAAATCAAGGGCAACCGCGTCCGTTATATGAGCGCCGAGCGCGACGAGTGGGAAGAACTCCCGTCCTCCCTCGTGGACTGGCCCGCCACCGAGAAATTCGAAAAAGACCGCACTGCCGGAGCGCCCGTCCCTGAAGCCGTTCAGCTCGACAAGGAACTGGAACACCAGCAGGAAGTCGCCGAGGCCCAACTCCCCCAGGTCGCTCCCGGACTCCGCCTGCCCGAAGACTCCGGCGTGTTCCTGCTCGACAGTTTTCAGGGTGAGCCGCAGATCGTGGAACTTCAGCAGACCGCGGGCGACGTCAACCGCAACTCCAAGGGCAACATTTTCCGCGGCGCCATCAATCCCATCGCCGGCCTCAAACAGTCCATCGAACTCGATGGCGCCCACGCCGCCGTGCAGTCCCACGTCGACGTTCCCTCGCTCTACATCAACGTCGATCCCATCCCCGGCCAGCCCGATCAACCCTCCGCGCCTGCGGGACCGGCGGGCGTCGCCACAGCGCCGCAACAGCCCCAGCAAGCCGGCGTCCCCTCGGACCGTTTCCGCATCGTCCGCACGGAGGTCAAAGGAGGCAAGCGCGTCGTGGGCGAAGTGAAGCGCGCCGTCACCGGAAAAATCAGCCAGGAACAGCACTATGCCAAGACCACCGTCACCCATGTCAGCGGAGGCTGGCTCAAAGTCACTCCCACCGAACCTCTGCAGCCCGGAGAATATGCCCTCGTCGAAGTGATGGGCGCCGAAGGCATGAACCTCTACGTCTGGGATTTCGGCGTAAATCCCAAAGCCCCCGCCAACACCAACCCCTGGAAGCCAGAATCCAAAGCCCCGCCCGCTCCGCCGCCAGCAGCCAAGCAGCAATAAGTAAGAAGGTCTGAGGAGGAAGGTCTGAGCTCTGAGGCCGAGGTCTGAGGTCTGAGGTCTGAGGCCTGAGGTCTGAGGTCTGAGGTCTGAGGTCTGAGGTCTGAGGTCTGAGGTCTGAGGTCTGAGGTCTGAGGTCCGAGGTCTGAGGTCTGAGGTCTGAGGTCTGAGGTCCGAGGTCCGAGGTCTGAGGTCCGAGGTCTGAGGTCCGAGGTCCGAAGCCAACAGCCGCTTTACTTCAGCACTCCCCGCTGCGCAATCCCAATGTTATCCCGGGTCGTGTTTTTCACCATGTACATCATGCCGTCCGCCTGCCGGATCACGTCATGCGCCGTGCGCGCATCATGCGGATACGTCGCCAGCCCAATCGATGCCCGCACATTCAGATTCAATCCTTCTTCGCGGCAGAAGCAGCTTTCGCGCAGGGCATCGCGCAACCGCTTGGCCACCACCAGCGCCTGGTCCTTCGACGTCTGCGGCAACAGCACCACAAATTCATCTCCGCCATAACGAAACGCAAAATCAATCAGCCGCAGTTGCGCCTTCACCAGATATCCGATTTCCGCCAGCAGTTTGCTCCCGATCAAATGCCCGTGCGTGTCGTTCACCGTCTTGAAATGATCCAGGTCAATAAACAGAATGCTGAATTCATATCCGAATCGCGACGACCGGTAGACCTCGGTCTCCAGCGTCTTATAAAGATGCCGCGCGTTGTACAGCCCCGTGCAGTCGTCGGTGATCGTCAGTTCCTGAATCTTCTCTACCCAGCGCGCGTTCTCAATCGCAATCGCGGCATAGTCGCTGAGCGCCTGCAAAAAGAACATTTCCGCTTCCGTGAACCGCGTCATGTCCACGTTCACCAACTGGATCACGCCCAGCACTCGCAGCTTCGATCGCAGGGGCACGCAGATGACCGATCGCGTCTCCCACTTCGTCGCTTCGTCCACTCGGCTGGCAAAGAACTGATCGTTGCGGACATCCGGAACCACGCGCGCCTCGCCGTTTTTCGCCACCCATCCCGCAATGCCTTCGCCCATTTTCAACCGGACATTCTTCAGTTCTTCCGCCTTGTCGCCCACCGCAATCGCAAAGTACAGCTCGTCGTGCGCCTCGTCTACCATCAGCAGCGACCACGTATCCGGACGGAAATATTCCGCCATCTTTTCCATGATCGTTTGCAGAATGGAATCGAGGTCCAGCGACGACGTCAGCGTCTTCGCCACATCGTGAAAAATCGACAGCTCTTGGCTGTGGCGCGTCAATTGTGTGCCGGCCTCTGGCATGCAGAAATAACCCTTGTTCCTCGCTGGACGGGTGACTTGTTCAAAAATTATATTCGTGACTTTCGGGGTCGGGCAATGACCGTTGGTAACTGGTACCCCTAAAGCCAATCCCATCAATCATTTCCCCCAAACTTGCACGTCGGAACGTCAAAACAAGAAATTCTCCCTGCATGACGCCCCTCTGCACCATTTCTCGCGCACTTTTTCCGCGAGAGATGGGGATTTTTCGTCAGAGGCGTAGTCTTTTAGAGAATAATAATGAATTATGAACCCGAATAAACTAAAACTCCGCGCCCTCCTCGCAACTATTTTCGCCTTTACACTCCTTCCTTCCGCGCTCTCCCAGTCAACCGCTCCCGCTTCTCCCGCTTCTCCCGCTTCTCCCGACCCCAAGTCCATCCCCGTGATTGATGGCGGCGTCGGCCCCTGCTCCGCCGACTTCACCATCACCGACAACGCCGGCGCTCCCATTTACGCCGCCAAGATCGACGTCCACCTCGCCTACGGATTCATGTACCTCCGCAAGCTCGATCTCGAAGTCAGCACCAACGTCGACGGCAAAGCCCGCTTCACCGGGATCCCCGACCGCCTCAAGCGCGGCCTCATGTTCCACGCTTCCGAAGGCGACCGCGCCGGCGAAGCCTTCGACGACCCCGCCGCTACCTGCAAAGCCCAACTCACCATCGCCCTCCAGAAAATGAATTAGCCGCCCGAGAGCCTGTACTCGCGCCCTGAGTCGTTGACGTGCCATCCCGCCGGGAAAGCGTATTCGTGCTTTAACCCCGACGGGCTACATGATCTGAGAGTGGCAATTCGGATGGTTTCGAGCAAACGCAGCAGCGCTCACGATCCAGCTGCGGACCTCGACGTGGGAAAGCCCCACACGGCGGTGCCGGGAAAGCGCGCTGGGAAGTGAATGAGTCCGCTATCAACGCCACCCTCCCCAGTCCGCGCCGCTGAAGACTTACCCTGCGATCAATGCCCGCGCTGGAACCAGCTTGCGGCAATTGGGACAGCGGCACTCGTATTCCCCATCGTTGGCATGGGTCGTATGGCCGCACTTGTTGCAGATGTACCGGCCGTCCAAATGGGCCACCATGGGTCGGAACTCAAGGCCTGACACACAATAAGGACAGCGCACAGTGCCTTCCATCTCCGTGCCCTCCTCTGATTTCAAAAAGTTTGATGGTGCAGGCCAGAACAATTGCCAAAAGTCCGCGAAGCGGCGTCTCTTCTTTGCTTAGATTTTTTAAATGTCCACTATTACTTTTGGAATGGCCCGATTGTGTAGCCAGGGAGCACATTCTGGCTACAACCTCTGGCGGCCTCTGAGCGGGTAGCTGTGTCTCGGTGTGAGTCGGCGACCTCAGCGAGCCTCGCCGTGTTCTAACGCTGACCACCCTACTTCTTCACACTCGATATCCCCAGCGGAAACGTAGACACAAGATACTTCCCTTGATCGCTGTCGATCGCATCGAGCTCTAACAACTCCAGGCCGCGCGACAACAGCAGGCGTGTGCGGTAGTAATACACCTTGTCCGCCTCCGCCGTGAAATGCGCGAGTTCCACCCGCTGTTCCACCAGAGCAGACTGCAACATCACGCAGATATGATGCTCCCCCGGCTCGACCGAAACGGAGAAATAGGAATTACCGTGGTTTGCGCCCACCCATGCTCCGTCCATCGCCATCTTCACCGTTGGAAATCCAAACGTGTAGTCAGTGCCGGCTTCCTGCAGGAAGTAAATGCGCGCCTTGCCTGGAGCGGGCGGCATCACTGTATGTTGGGATTGGTCAAGCTTCACCTTAAAGCTGACATTAGCGCGGCCGCAGGCCGCCATCGAATCGGCCGGAGCAACCTGGGCGAATGCGGATCCGGCAAGAACCACAATTATGGCGATAACTCTCATGACCGTCCCCCTGCTGCAGGCGCGCCGCTCGTTACGCTTACTATAACCTCTTGGACGGTCCCGGTTCTAACCCCGCCGCTCACGGCCCCTCTTGACTCGCCCTGAGGATTCCTAAAGACTTCTAAGGCCTCCGCAGGCTATGGAGAAAGGTCCGGAGGCCCAGGTTTTCGTGCAAGGTTTTCGTGCAAGGTTTTCGTGCAAGGTTTTCGTGGAAGGTTTTCGTGCAAGGTTTTCGTGGAAGAGCGGCCCTTCAGGGCCGCGTAAGTCGTTTGGCATTGATGTGGGCTTCAGCCCCTGCGGGCCCAGGCAGGGGGAAACGACTTTCTCCGCACTCTGCCCGGCACCATGCCTTCCGTTTGGGACCCGGACTCGAGGCCGGGACGATCGCCCCTACCGCCGGTTCCTCAACTTAATCTCGAACAATTTCGGCCACAGCTTCCCGGTAACAAACATCCGACCTGCGCTCGCGTCATAGGCGATCCCGTTCAGCACCGCGCCCGGATCGTTCGTTTCCCGCTTGTCCAGAATCCCGCTCAAATCAATCCACCCGAGGACTTTTCCCGTCCGCGGAGAAATTCGCGCGACTCTGTCTGTCTCCCAGATGTTGGCGTAAATCTCGCCGTGGATGTATTCCAGCTCATTCAGGCTTTCAACCCCGTGCCCCGCTTCATCCGTGACCCGAACGCGCCCTGTCTCTCGAAACGTCTTCGGATCCAGAAACCGCAGATACGACGTTCCATCGCTCATAATCAATTGCGTCGCATCGTGCGTCAGCCCCCACCCTTCGCCCTTGTATGAAAACGTCCGTTGCAAAGATAAGCTGAACCGGTCATAGACAAACCCTTTGTGCGCTTGCCAAGTCAGCTGGATCAAATTGCTGCCCCACTCCGTCAACCCCTCGCCAAAATATTCCGCCGGCAAATCGTATTTCTGCAGCACTCGCCCAGTCGCCAAATCCACCATCCGCACCGACGACCTGCCATTCAACCCCGTGCTCTCATACAAGTGTCCATCCACATAGATCAACCCTTGCGTGAATGCCTTCGGATCGTGCGGATACACCTGGACCACCTCATACCCATCCGTACGCTCCAACGCAGGCCCCTTCGCACTCGTGGACGCCGCAACCGCGCCCACAAACCCTGCCGCGAGAATCAACCGTCGCAGCATCACGCGCTAGCCGACCCTCGTCTGCAGATCCTGCAGCGACGCCGTCCAGTCGTTCAACCCGTCGGCCTCCAGCCACAAATCCTTCAGTTCTGAGTTTCTTCGGACGCGATCCAGCGCTCGCAATGCCAGAGCCTTAAACTCCGCAGACGAAGCCTTCGGATTCTTCTTCGCCCACTCGACAATCGCCGACGGCGTCGCCGTTCCAGCCGATCCGCCGAGCGCCGCAATCACCTCAACCGCCGCCACCGCAACGCTCGCCGCGGGCGCCTCCAGATACGCCGGATCATCCGCCGCCTGCGCCAGTATCTTTTTCAAATCATCCGGCGCGACCGTGCCCAACTGCGCCACCCAATCCGCCGCATCGTCGTTCTCAAAACTTCCCGTACCCCAAGCGCCCAAGTACGCCTCCTTCGCGGACAATCCGCTGCGGGGATTATAAGCCGCACATCATTCCGTCTGACTGCTCGCCTCTCCCCGCAAACTCTCCCGCAAGAACTCCAGCACCTTCTCAATCCCATCCAGCGACGACGCCGCATCTCCACTCGGCGTTCCCCCCAGATCCACCGCGCGCCCCGAAACCGGATGCCGAAGCGCCCCATGCCAGGTCGGAACAATTTCCGGACGCCCCGCCCGGTGTCCCGCATGCGGATAATTCCATCTCTCCACTCGCGGCTCAAAATGCTCGTCTTTCAGTCGCAACACCACCGCCTCCGTCATCGCCCACGAGTCCCATACTCCGTCACTCTGTCCCGAAATCATCAGGATCGGCCCATGCGTCCGCTCCACCGCGATTGTCGCCTGCGTCTTCGTCAAGCCCTCGGGGTGCGGCAGTTGTCGCACTGGCACAAACGCCAACGCCTCTCCTTTCCACATCCACGCATACGCAACGCCCGTGTTCCCGCAGCATGCCGGATACCGCACGTTCGCCGGAACATAGGCCACCACCGCCGTGATCTGCGGATACATCGACCCTAACTGCAGCGCCAGTTCTCCTCCCCGCGACGTGCCCATCACCCCAATGTGCTCCGGCTCGATCTCCGGCCTCTGCATCATCCATCCCAGCGCCGTTCCAAAATATTCCAGCGGAATCCCTTCCAAATCCTTCGGCAGGTCTTCATAGCGAAAATAAGCCAGCGCCAGCGCCGCATATCCGTGCGAGGCCAGCCACGCCGCTTTCTGCCTCGGCACTCCTCCCTCCGACCCACCCACCACCAGCACGCCCGGCGCTCGCCCGCCTCCCCTGGGCAAATACAGTACCCCGCGGATCTTCCCCTCCACCTTGATCTGCTGCACGCCCTCCGCCATCCACCGTTGCTCCAGTTGCGCGCTCCCGACCGCCTGCCCCTTCTTCAGCAGTTGAAACCGAATCGTCTGCGCACCCATCTCCTTTGGACTCGCGTACGACTCCACATGTTTCTCCTCCGGCTTCATCGCCCACAGCAGCCCCATCGGCGACACCTCTTTATACGATCCCTTTTCCGGAGCCTGCTTCGACGTATCCACCGTCCCCTGCGAGTCCGCGACGAACTCCGCCTCCGAGGCCCATCCATGCTCCTCCCCATCGATCAATTCGCCGCGGATCGAAACCCGCTCCCCCGGCTGTAACCCCGAGGCCCGGATCGTCGCCACCTCATCCACCATCACGCGGGCGGGACTGACCTCCAACATCTGCGCCCACCCCACCGCCCCGCCGCCGATCCACACCCACGCAAGAAGAAGAAATCCGCGTCTCATCTCTCAGAAACCCTCCCCCGTCGAATTCAAGATCGCGTGGAAGAAGCCCCCATTCTCCCTTCCTCCACGCACCCAATCAATAGCCGTTCGTTGCTTTTCTTCGCGTCCTTCGCGGCATTTCTTAGCGACCTTAGCGTTTCAACGCTTTTCCTATAAACGAAATCTCTCGCATTCTCCGAAGAGCCCGAACTTCCCCCGTGGAACAGCAGCCCTTAATCCAACGTCCGCCTTGAGCCCCGGTGCTCCCCCGCCCCACACACGTTACCTCCGTCTAGTCCTGTTGGCTGTGGCGCGCCCCCGCTGCATGCCCTATGATGTTTTCGTCATCACACCGGGGACGCGTGGGCCAGTTCGGAGACAAATTTCGCAAGGCGCGCGAGGCCAAAGGCATCTCGCTCGATGACGTTTCCAACGTCACCAAAATCAGCTCGCGCATGCTGCAGGCCATCGAAGAAGAGCACTTCGACCAGCTCCCCGGCGGCGTCTTTAACAAGGGATTCATTCGCGCCTACGCCAAGCACCTCGGCCTCAACGACGGAGACGCCGTCACCGACTATCTCGCCTGCCTCCGCCAGGCCCAGGTGGATGCTCACGAAGTCTGGGACCCTGCTCCGCCTCCAGTCTCCGCCCCTCAGGAAAAGCGCCCGATCGCGCCCTATCGCAAACCCGCGCTGCGCGTGCAACCCGCTGCCGAGCTCGATGAACTCCCCGACCTGCAACTTCCCCGCGCCGAAGATGTCCATCCCCCCAAAAAGGAATTCCTCAGCGAACGTAACACCGGAACTCCCTGGAGCATCGTTGCCGTCACCGTCGTCATCTTTGTCCTGGCAATTATCCTCTGGGCCCGACATTCCAGCGTCGTGCGCACACACGCCGGTTCTTTGCCGCCAAAACCGGTGCCCACCACCCAGTCCGCCTCAGCCCCGGCAACCTCGCTGGCAGCTGCGAATCCAACACCGGCGAAACCGTCGTCCGCAAAATCATCGACCGCGACTTCACCGATCTCGAATTCACCGATCTCGAACTCATCGACCACGAATTCATCCGGCAAGACTGCGACCACCGCGCCCCCGTCGCGTCCCACTCCGCAGCCGGCGCCTTCTGCTCCGCCTGCAGCCGCAAATCCCATCGCGGCAGTGCCTGTGAAGGCGCCCCCGACTGCACCACAAAAAGATGTCGTCGCTCGCGCCCTTCCCGCAAACCTGGCGCCGCCAACGGTTGCGCCCGCTACACCCGCCCCCTCCATCGCACCGGCGCCCATGACCCTCGTAATCCGCGCCAACGAAACTTCCTGGATCTCAATTACCGCCGACGGGCAGTCCGTCAGCCAGGAAACCCTCATCGCGCCCGTTCACACTTCTTTCCATGCCACGCGCCAAATCGTTGCCCGCATCGGCAACGCCGCCGGAGTCAGTTTCGTCTGGAACGGCCAGGAAATCCCCGCCCAGGGCGCCCAATTCGAAGTCAAAACTTTCCTCTTCGACGCCTCCGGCATGCGCATCCTCCCCTCCCCCCAACCCGCAACCCAGAATCAATAAACTGGCATGCCCCAGTAGGGCGGACACTCCCGACCGCCGCCTCGTAGCGCCATTGGAGGCCTTTCTTAGCGACCTTAGCGGCCTTTCTTAGCGACCTTAGCGTTTAAAAGCTGTTGCCCTTTCTTGGTTTTCCAAATGAGCAAAAAAAAGGCGCACCAAAGTGCGCCACAATAAACTCCACTCCAATCCAAATCACTGCTGCAGTTCGAAATACCCCAGCGTCATCTGGTTCGGATCCGTTTCGATCGCCACCACTTTCGTCGTGTCCACCAGGTAGTACGCGTACGCATCCTGACTGCCGGCCAACAAGTCCAGCCCCGTGATCGTACCCGTGAAGATTCCGCTGGGGTCGACCGCCGAGAAGCCGTCCGTCAGTGTAATCCCGGGTGTTTGCCCCACGTTCAGAGCGTTAAGGTCAATGGTCCCGTTCAGGGTTGAGACCCCATCGGACGCCACTGGACCCACCGCATCCAGTTCCGGTCCTGTCGCTGACCCGTAGCCGGTGGCATTCAAGCCATACGACCCGTTGAACGACCCTGCCGTAAACGAACCGCCTCCGGTTTGTTGATAGACATATCCCGCCAGCACATCACTGGCGCCCATCGAAACCAAACCTGCGTGGCCGTTTCCGTCCAAATACGCCTGCAGCTTGGCTGTTCCGCCCGCGATGCCCAAGACAATCGTCGCCCTGCCGGTGGTGTCAACCGTGTAAGTGCCCTGGACTGTCACCGGAGCTTGCACGCCGGTCCCAGTTAGATCGTTGAAATTGATCTTTCCCGTTACCGCCCCATTCGCGCCCATGGCCAAAACGCCCGCTACCTGCAGGTACCCACTAGGTTCCTGTCCGTTCAGCCCGAACACGAAACTCGAACCCTGCACGGACGCGGCGCTGAACCCTCCGGCATTGGATCCCTGGGCAAACGCGGTTCCGCCCGTCACGCCAAAAAATGCGTCGTTAGGGTCGTTGCTGTTTTCCACCAACCGCACGCGGCTGTTGTCGACAACATACGCCACCAGCCCGATTCCTCCCACCCCTGAAGTGCTGAGGTTCAGGCTGATCGTGATCCGGCCGAACGAGTCCGGTGCTGACAATGTGCTGGGATCGATGGGCTGATTCTGCAGCACTGTACCTGCATCGTTGATATCGAAAACACTTCCTGCGCCCGAGATGGCCCCCGATCCAGTCACATTCACCACACCACCGAGATTCGCCGGCAAGCCGCTGCTGTCGCCTCCGGTTAGGAAGAAGGCAAATCCCCCCTGACCCGCCGACGTTGCCGTCTGCAAGTCCAGTTGCCCGCTGGATGTTGCCGACGCGTCAAACTCGGTGATCAGCGCTCTCCCACCGTTCACCAGGGTCCCGTTCAAAGTCTCAGTCCCGGCCACGCCGATTGCCGGGTCCCCCGTGTTTAGGACGACCTGTATATTGCCGTCGGCCGTGGTAGACACGCTTCCGCTGCCGATCGTGTCGTTCTGCGTGCTCGCGAGGTTGTAGTCGACGAAATCCTGCTCGCCGCCCGTAATCGCCCCGCTCGCCACCTTGAACGCCCCCGCCACAAAGTAGACAAATGCACCCGCGACATCTTGTCCCGACAGCGAGAAAACATAAGTCCCGTCAGCCAAAGACGACGCCGCTGTGATCGTAATCGTCGCCGGCGCTGATTTCGTGGTGTCCGTCACCGACGTAGCGGTCACCGTCACCGAACCCCCGGAAGGAATCGTCGCCGGTGCCGTGTATGTTGTCGCCACTCCGCTCGCGGTACTGGACGAGCTGAAACTTCCGCAAGCCGCGCTGCCGCAGGTCACTGTCCATGTCACGCCGGCGTTGGCCGAGTCATTGGCAACATTCGCCGTGAACGCCACTGCAGCCCCCTCCGCCATCGACGCCGGAGGCGTTCCGCTCAAGGTCACTGCGATCGGCTTCTTCGGTGAATTGCTGCACGCTGTCAGCGCAGCCACCATAAATACTGCGATCACGCTAAGAACTCTCTGGCCGTATCTCATCGCGCGCCTCCGTTCGCACTGCCCGCGGCCTTCTGGCCCTTGGGAGTCTCTCGTCGTGGACGGTGCACCGCGTGCACCAGGTATCCAGTTCGGCTCCGCACCGTCACCGTGCGCCCGCCGAACGTGATCTGCCGCGCCAGCAAGAATTGTTTTCCGTTCAACTCCTGCATTGATCCCACAATCTGTATCGGCAACCCCTCGTGAAGCGCCGCCCGCGTCTCTTCGCTCAGAAACGACCCGACGTGTGCGTCCACCACGCGATCCGTTCCGCCCACCAGCAGGTGGACCCCCGGCGCTGTGCCCAGGGCATGCTTCGTGACCACTTCTTGCACCGTGCCATTGATGGTGATTTCCCGCGCCGCGTCATACGGAGCGCTGAAGCCTCGCCCCGGATGCGCCTCCCTTTCTTGCGCACTCAGCGGAACCGTCACCGCCAACAGCAGCCCGCTCAACCACCCCACGATCATTCGCGAACGTCGCGTAAAACGAAAAAGCCTCATGGATTCACTCCTTGAAAACCAGTTTCTGGTTCCAGCACGTGCAGGTTTGAGCCAGCCCGGCAACAACGCCCGGCCACATCTCCGCCCGACGGTGCAACAAACTAGAACTTAGGGCCAGACGCTCCCAGCAACAAGTAGACGGCAAGGTTCCTCCCAACTAGCTCCGGAAAAGGCTGCTGAAAAAGGACTAGAGGCTTCGTGGAAGCGCGGCCCGGCCGCGTAAGTCGGTGGGACTGATAGGGCCTCCAGCCCCTGCCCACCCATTCCGCCCACAAATCCTGCCATTCCCCTCCGTATTCCCGCTATTGAATTCATCCTCAGCCACTTAGGTCCAAAACCATTGCGCCGGAGGGGGGCGTCTGGTAGCCTTTTTCGAGGACTTCCCTTCGATGCGCCGCTCCGTCGCGGCCGCGTGGATTTCCCCTGATTTGGACAGACAGATTTAGCCGGGCTAAATCTCGTTCCGCCAGACCCGAAGCCCAGAGTTTTTCTGCATCGCGGCGCACTACGAATCGCGTGCACTTAAGGAGACACACAGCGTGGCATCTAAAAACCGTTATTTATTTACTTCCGAATCCGTAACCGAAGGCCATCCCGATAAGATCGCCGACCAGATTTCCGACGCCATCCTCGACGCCTGCCTGGCCGATGATTCCACCAGCCGCGTCGCCTGCGAAACTCTGACCGCCACCGGCCTCGTCGTTATCGCCGGAGAAATCACCACGAAGGCCTACGTCGATTTCCAATCCGTAGTCCGCGGCACCGTCGCCGCCATCGGATACGACAACGCACTCTACGGCTTCGACGCCAACACCTGCGCCGTCATCTCCAGCATTAACAAGCAATCCGGCGACATCGCCATGGGCGTCGATACCGGCGGCGCCGGCGACCAGGGAATGATGTTTGGGTATGCGGTCAATGAGAATGAGGAGTTGATGCCGACTCCCATTGCGCTGGCGCACAAGCTGACCATGCGGCTCTCGCAGGTTCGCAAGAACGGAACCCTTCCCTTCCTCCGGCCCGACGGCAAATCCCAAGTCACAGTTGAATACGACGCAAACGGCAAGGTGCTTCGCGTGGACGCCGTCGTCATTTCGACGCAGCACTCCGAGACCGTGGCCAACGATGAGTTGCGCGCGGGCATCCTGAAGCACGTGATTCAGGCCGTGATCCCGGCGAACCTGCTCGATGAGGACACAAAGTATCACATCAATCCCACCGGACGCTTCGTCATCGGCGGCCCCATGGGCGACACCGGGCTGACCGGCCGCAAGATCATCGTGGATACCTACGGCGGCATGGGACGTCACGGCGGCGGCGCGTTCAGCGGAAAGGACCCGACGAAGGTGGACCGTTCGGCAGCCTATATGGCGCGGCACATCGCCAAGAACGTAGTTGCGGGCGGACTCGCCGATCGCTGCGAAGTGCAGTTGGCCTATGCCATCGGCGTGGCCGATCCGGTCAGCGTGCTGGTTGAGACCTTCGGCACGGCGAAAGTCGATCCGGAAATTATTCCGGACCTGATTCGGGCGCACTTCCAGTTGAAGCCGCGCGGCATCATCGAGTCGCTCAACCTGCGGCGTCCCATGTATAAGAAGACTGCTGCCTACGGGCACTTCGGCCGCAACGACGCCGACTTCACCTGGGAGGCAACCGACAAAGCGGCCAAACTGGCCAGCGATGCCGGTTTGCGGCAACCCGTGGGACAAGCAGTTCGGAAGTAGTTTTTCTTCGCGTCCTTTGCGCATTCTTTGCGACCTTCGCGGTTAAAGTCTTTTGTGGATCAAAAGCTAACCGCGGAGTTCGCGAAGAACATTCGAAGAGGACGCAGAGAAATGCAGTCAAATTCTTCACCGCTTCACAGCGCGCCACTAGTTCGAACTAAAGAGGAGAGGTATGTCAACAGCAGCAATCAGCAGCGACATCAAGAACGTAGAACTGGCCGACTTGGGAAAGAAGCGCATTGAGTGGGCGAACCAGTCCATGAAGGTGCTGCAAATCATCCGTAAGGAGTTCATCAAGAATCAGCCGTTAAAGGGGATTCGTATTTCCGCCTGCCTGCACGTGACCGCCGAGACGGCGAACCTGGGCATCTGCCTGCGCGATGGCGGAGCCGAAGTCGTGCTGTGCGCCTCGAATCCTCTGTCGACCCAAGACGACGTGGCCGCCAGCCTCGTGCGCGATCACGGCATTCCCGTCTTCGCCATCAAGGGTGAGGACAACGACACCTACTACAACCACATCCTCGCCGTCATTGACCACAAGCCCCACATTACGATGGACGACGGCGCCGACCTCGTCACCATCCTTCACACCAAGCGCACCGACGCGCTCGATGGCGTGATCGGCGGAACCGAAGAAACCACCACTGGCGTCATCCGCCTGCGCGCGATGGCCAAGGAAGGCATGTTGAAGTTCCCCGTCGTTGCCGTGAACGACGCCGACACCAAGCACTTGTTCGACAACCGCTACGGCACAGGACAGTCCACGATTGACGGCATCATCCGCGCCACCAATTTTCTGCTGGCCGGGTCGAAGTTCGTCGTCGCCGGCTACGGCTGGTGCGGACGCGGGCTGGCCAGCCGTGCGCGCGGTAACGGCGCCGAAGTCATCATCACCGAGGTCGATCCCACGAAAGCGCTTGAGGCCGTGATGGACGGCTTCCGCGTCATGTCCATGGCCGAGGCCGCCAAGCTCGGCGACGTGTTCTGCACTGTGACCGGCAACAAGAGCGTGCTGACGAAAGAACACTTCGCGTTGATGAAAGATGGAGCAATCATTTCCAATTCGGGGCACTTCAATGTCGAAATCGACATTCCCGCGCTCGAAAACATGTCGAGTTCCAAGCGCACCACGCGCGGCTTCGTCGAAGAGTACTCGCTGAAAGACGGGCGCAAAATCAACCTGCTCGGCGAAGGCCGCCTGATTAATCTGGCGGCGGCGGAGGGCCATCCGGCATCGGTGATGGATATGTCATTCGCCGACCAGGCGCTCTCGGTCGAGTACATGGTGAAGAACTCGAAGAAGCTGGACAAGACGGTCTACCGCGTCCCCGACGAACTCGACAAGCGCGTAGCCAAGCTGAAGCTGGAGTCGATGAGCATCAAAATCGACAAGCTCACGCCCGAGCAGGAAGAGTATCTGGCGGGATGGAGCGAGGGAACGTAAAAAGGCGTCGGGCGTCGGGCCTCAGGCGTCACCCTCAGCAAAAATCCCATGTGGGGACAGCCGCCCTCGGCTGTCCAGCGGCCCGGAAGTTCGGGCCGCTTTGATTTACCGCCAGTGGGAAAATTTCCGTGGGGCTGGCCCATCCTTTAATCCTCGCGAGGTTGCCCCACCCTTCCCGCGTTCTTGGCGGGAGGGTGGGCCCTGGCCAGGAGCACCACACCCATGGGTTCTCGCCTCCGCGCGCTCCATTGCAATTCGATCTCGACAATCCGGGGCTGGCCCATCCTTTAGTCAACACTCCTCGCGAGGTTGCCCCACCCTTCCCGCGTTCTTGGCGGGAGGGTGGGCCCTGGCCAGGAGCACGACGCCCATGTGTCCTCGCCTCCGCGCGGTCCATTGGCTGATTAGATAACCGTGTCGGCTCACTCCTACTCCCCCCACTCCTACCAGGTACCGGACACTCTCCAGTGTTCGCGGAATCTTTGATGATCGAGCGGTTGTATGTAGTAAATCCGATGTCAGGGTCGCTACCTTTACCGCTAGTATCACGACCTGAACAGTTGGAGCATTTCGGGATCAGGGGGCTGGCCCATGCTCTGATCAACACTCCTCGCGAGGTTGCCCCACCCTTCCCGCGTTCTTGGCGGGAGGGTGGGCTCTGGCCAGGAGCACGACACCCATGGGTTCTCGCCTCCGCGCGGTCCATTGC
This sequence comes from uncultured Acidobacteriaceae bacterium, assembly GCA_963819145.1. Taxonomy (GTDB): domain Bacteria; phylum Acidobacteriota; class Terriglobia; order Terriglobales; family Acidobacteriaceae; genus Sulfotelmatobacter. The sequence goes on along the minus strand of CAWFVB010000026.1, from coordinate 257,766 downwards.
GATTCGATCTCGACAATCCCTTCCGTCCCCGTTGCGTAGTGAAGAAAACTACTCCATTTCCAATCCTCCGGCCTCTCCACCAGTCCCCGCTTCACTGGATTGCGATGCATGTAGCGCAGCTTTTCGATGCGTTTCGCTTCGCTCCATACGGGAAAATCATAGTAGCGAACCGTCCAAAAGTGCGGCAGATGTTTCGGGCGCAGCTTTTGTGAAGTGATCTGCTTCAGCATCTGTATCGTCACCGACAATTTCGAGCGTTCCGGTTCGCTGAGGAGCAGGTGCACGTGCTCCGGCATCACGACATAACCCGTGATCCAGCAGCCGTACCAGACGCGCACTCGCTCAAGTTCTGCCTCGAAGGTCTCTTTCGCCACCCGGCTATCGAGCAGCCGTTTCCGGCGATAGCAACTAAACGTGATGAAATGCAGGCAGTGCTGGTCTTGATAACGAACTGGTTTGACGTGCATTCATGCTGATTGTAGTCAGTGTGGAGGCCCACCCTCCCGCAAAAAACGCGGGAAGGGTGGGGCAACCCCAAATTGGGAATTTGATCTGGAAGGCGCCCTTGTGCCGCTTTGTTTTCTTGATCTTAGCTGTCATGACATGATCGTATAGCCCATACTGTGATGACGATATGTTCCGCACGGAACATATCAGCTCTGCCGATCACTCGAAAGCCTTGCCTCGCTTCGGCGGACGGACGAAGGCGTCCGTCCCCACACAAGCTCTCTTGCTCAAGAGATTCGTAGAACGAGTAACGTTGCGTCGTCGCGGAAATTTCCGCCGCAGAAAGCCGTGACCTGCTCCATGATCGCGCGTTGCATTTCGAGCGCGCTTCCATGCCGTGCGCGTGCGGCTTCCAGCAGGCGCTCGTCGCCGAACTCTTCGAGTTTGGCGTTCTCGGCTTCGGTGATGCCGTCGGTTGAAAGGATCAACTGGTCCCCAGGCTGAAGTTGCGCGGTGTAGTCCTGGTAAGTCCAATCGGGCAGCGCGCCCAGCACGGCTCCTCCTCCTTGCAAAGCTTCTGTGGTGCCATTGTTGCGCAGCAGAAGCCCGGGCGAGTGTCCGGCATTTTCGTAGGTCAGCGTGCGTGCGTCGGCGTCGAGCACCGCATAGAAGAACGTTACGAACTTGCCCGAAGCGATGTTGGCGCAAAGGAACTTGTTCAGCTTGGTGCAGACCACCTGAGGCGATGCCTCGGGTGTAGCGAAGGCACGAAACGACGCTTGCAGATTCGCCATGAGCAACGCGGCAGAGATTCCTTTTCCAGAGACATCTCCCACGCAAATGCCGAGCCGATTTGTATCCAGTTGAATCACGTCGAAGTAGTCGCCGCCGACTTCACGCGCAGGCTGCCAGGCCCCGGCGACTTGAACTCCGGCAAGCTGCGGCAACGTGCTGGGCAGCAGCATTTGCTGAATCTCGCGCGCTCGCCTGAGTTCTTCCTCCTGCTGCTCGAGCGCGATGGTCCCTTTCTCGACGGTTTGCTCCAGCTGTTGATTTCGTTCTCGCAGCTTTCGCTGGAATTCTCCCACGCCGAAGCCGATGACGCCGGAGACCAGCACGACGACGATGGCGAAAAAACCAATCCTGGTGAAAAGAGTTGAAAACGACTCCGGATCAATTTTCGTGAGCTGCAGGAAGAGAATCGACAACACGCCGCAAATCACGCCGAAGACAATTTGGACGGGGAAAAATACGACCCAGTTCCATGGGAACGGCCGCGCCACATAGAGACGGCGGCTGGCTAAGGCAAGAGGAATAACCAGGTTTCCCACCGTGATGGTGGCGGTCAGGATGACCCACAGGGAAGCGCGCTGGTTGATCGAGACCAGGAGGGCATACACCACTAACGCAACGAACACGATCGCTTGCTCGGCCTGGAATATTTGCCGCCAAAGGACCGAACGTTGATTGACGATTGGGACGTGCCCCAATTGCGAACCGACTTGGGTGATCTTCGGTGCCGATTCCCGCTGCATCGCCGAGCAATACCAACCTTTCTGCTGACGGCTCGCCGATGGCCCGGTTCGCGCGCGTCGACATTCCGCATCATGGTACGCAGCGGCGGCAAGGCTAGGCAAGTCACGCCGGAAAAAGAAAGCGGGTGGCGGGAGGGAGCGCCGGGCCGAACGCAAGGTCCCTCCGCCGCGCGGGACGGCTCGCGGCGCTCGTTGTCCTGCTTCGCCCGGATGATGACAACCTGTCGGCGAGATCGGGAAGGCTAGTTTTTTGTGGGGTGAGCCGGGGGAAGCTCTGGGGTGTGTTGTTCGGCTGCAGCGGCAGTTTTGGCTTTGCGGTAGACGTTGACGACGGCGAGCGTCCAGAAGGGCACGAGGTCCACGCCCGGGACGAGCTTGGCGAAAAACGAAGGGAGAAATTCCCAGTGCCATCCCAGGAGACGAATCATGGCGGCGGCGACGCCGAGGTCGAGCAGGTCGTCGGCTGGAGAGAGCGCTCCCTCTACAAATGCGGGAAAGATGAAAATCTGGAGCGCGTCGGCGGCGATTGCGACGACCATCGCGGTCATGAACTGCGGGCCGGGAGAAATCGTGATGGAGTCGTCGGGCATGGAGTGACCGGTCTGGGTAGATTCTAGACGAGGTGGGATTTCTTTGCCCAGGGAAGAATGAAAACAGAAGCGGCCGCGGGGATTGAACTGGCCACCGCGGCCGCTTTCCTGACAGAGCACCTAGGTTATGATGGGGGGAGGGCTTGTAGATTTAACTATAACAGTGTTATGTATACGACGTCAATAAAATAAAGAGGCGGATGCGCTCCGCCGGGAGACAGCAGAAAATGCCGCGAAAGCCGGATCCGGACCTGGAAGACCGAATCCTGAAGGCCGCTCAAGTGCTGTGGAAGCGAGGAGGAGAGAAGGCTCTGACACTGCGGGCGGTGGCGCGGATGGCGGGAACGAACACTCCGGCGGTGTACCGGCGATTCAAAGACCGCAAGGACATCGTGCTGGCGCTGTTGCGGCATTACCAGCGCGAACTGGGCGACGAGTTTCGGGCCACCGATTCGATCGAAGACACCGCCGAAATCTATGTGGAGTACCTTGTGCGCCACCCGCACGCCTACGAGCTGTTGTTAGCGCATGGGAACGAGCTGAGAGCTCCGAAGAAAAGTGCCCGACCGCAAACGATCCGGGAAGGGAGACCGAACTTTGCGCTGGTGGAAGAGCGGCTGGCCAAGCGACTGGGCGGTTCGCCGAAGGATCACACCAAGACGGCGCTGGCCCTGTGGGCGATGGCGCAGGGAGCGGCAGCGATCCTGCTATCGGAAACCATTTCCGGCGGGCACGAGGCGGAATTGCGCGCAGCGTGCAGAGCCGCGGTGAAAGTGCTGATTGACGGGGCGGACCGAATCTCAGCTAAGAAGTGAGGCGTGAAGCGATTGGAAGGTTGGGGGACGCCTTTCAGAACGCGGGCTCGAGGCAGACATATCCCAGGGCAGCGACATTATTCGTGAATTCGCCTCGCGGCGGACTATTTCATTTCGCGGTGTTCTCGAGCGTACTTTTCCGCTTCGTCCAGTTCTTTCAGGGCCGCGTCGATGTGACCCGCCGCTGCCTCCATGTGGCCGCCCCAGCCACCGGGCATGTGGGACACGTCATATCGTGCTTTTTGCAGAGGCTGCCTAACCGAATCCAATTCAGCGGCACGTTGCGGAGGACCCGAAAGTAAGGGGACGGTGGGCAGCATAATCATCAGCGCAAGTAGGATCAGCGTAGCAGTTTTCATGAGTCTCCTCCTGAAGGACGGACGTTGGGCGACAGGTTAGCACAGGCGTTAGCCTAAAACGTCGTACTGGGCGCAGCGTGAGAAGAATCTCATTCCAGACAAAGCTCCCTTTCTCGTGTGTTCTGCGATTCTGCCGATAAGAAACAGGTAGGGCTGGATTTCGCGTCGAGAACCACGAGAAAGTAAAGAACAGAAGCAGAAAAGAAGTGGCGGGGATGACGAAGATACTGCTATGCGATGACAGCAAGTTTCTGCGGCTGGCCACAGAGCGGGCACTGGTGCGGGCGGGATATGACGTTTCCACAGCGACCGATGGCGAACAGGCGATGCAGTTAGCGCGAGAGAACCATCCGGACCTGATTTTGCTGGACATGCTGTTGCCGAAGATGACAGGGCCGGACGTGCTGAAGGCGCTGAAAAAGGATCCCGCGACGGCGAGGATTGCGGTGGTGGTGTTCACGGGGCTGTCGCAAAAGAATGCTGCGCGGTTGCAGAAAGATGGAGCGTGCGGATTCTTGGAGAAATCGGAACTGGGGTTGGAGAAAGGATGCGACGGCTTGCTGGTGGCGCTGGCGGAGATTGTGCGGAAGTTGAAGTTGGAAGTGCCGGCCGGAGCAGGAGCGCCGAGATAAGCTTCGGTCGGAAATGACAGAATCCCCTGCGGTTGGAATGACAAAGTCCGTTAGGTTTCTCAAGGGCAAAATTGAAATGGCCAGTGGCAGCGGGACTGGGGACAATCTAACCTCCGGTAACCGGCGGCACGTCACTTCTTGGGTCTTGACTTCTGCCACCTGCGGCAGAGCTGTATCGCCTCCCGAGCCACTTTCCTTCTGATCTGCTGAAAATAAATCACTTACAGGTGGGAACTCTAGACACCCGGGCGGAGTCTATGTTGGGTGAAAGTCTCGGCTCCGGTTGAACCGTGAGCCAGGCTTGACTTGGACTTGGCCAGGTAGCAGAATTTCAGGGCGCGGTAGGGTGGAAAATCCTATAATCAGGGGACGCCATCTATGGCGGGAGCAACCACCTTGGGTGATCTGGCAAGTGCGATCGGAGTACGGTCGCAGGAAGAAGCGGCGATCGTCGCGGAGTTGAAGGCCGGTTCGGAAGCGGCCTACGCGTGGCTGATTGGCGAGTTCCAGCAGCCGGTGTATGGGCTGGTATACCGCATCGTGAATGATCCGGCGGACGCGGCCGATACGACGCAGGACGTGTTCCTGAAAGTGTTTCGCGGCATGAAGCATCTTTCACGGCGGGTCGAGCCTGAAGACCTGGATCTATCGCATTGCGCTGCATGAGGCGGCGAACCGGCGGCGTTGGTGGTTCCGGCACAAGGCGAAGGAAACATCGATTGAGCCGGCGGAATCGGATGGGCCGAGCGCCGGGGAAAATGCGATGCAGATGGCGCTGACCGATCGTGCGGATTCTCCGTTTGACAACGTGGCGCATCACGAGGTGCAGCAGGCGAGTCGAAGAAGAGTTGCGGAAAGTGCCGGAGCCGTATCGCACGACGCTGATCTCTGCGCGATCTGGAAGAGATGTCGTACGAAGAGATTGCCGAGGTGCTGGAGATTTCGCTGGGAACGGTGAAATCGCGGCTGACGCGCGGTAGAGACGCACTGCGGCAACGGCTGGCGCCCTACGTGCGCGAGGTTGGAAAGGAACTGGGGTTGACCGCTCCGCCGTCGAAGACAAAGGAACAGCGGAGTTTGCGGTCGCAGGTTGCTGGAGGGGGTAGAAGGGTCGAGGTGATGCCATGAAGGGCACAGGGAACAATCATGAGAACTGCAGTGCCCCCAGGCGAAGCGGTTGTTCTCGCCGTATTTGGATGGAGCGGTGACGGGCACGGAGATGCTCGCGCTGCAGCACCACTTGTCGGATTGCGCGGCTTGCAACGAGCGAGTATCAGTCGCTTGCGGCAGACGCAGCAGTTGCTGGTGAGCGTGGCGCGCCCGAAGGCTCCGGCGGATCTGGGGCTGAAGTTGCGGCTGGCGATTTCGCGGGAAGCGGCGCAGGCCAAGCGGGCGCGGTTCGAGGGAATGATGGTGCGGCTGGAGAATGCCTTCGAGGCGTTCATGGTTCCGGCGACGGCCGGATTTCTGAGCGCGCTGATGATTTTCGGAATCGCGATGGTATATTTCGTGGCGCCGTCGTCGCTGCAGGCGAGCAACGATGTGCCGCTGGTGATGGTCAACACCGCGCCGGAGTTGCAGCAGAGCGCGTTTGGCATGACCCTGGACACGATCAACGCCGATTCGCTGGTGATCGAAGCCTACGTGGACGCGAACGGGCGCGTGCAGGATTACCGAATTCTTTCCGACCCGGAAGATTCGAAGGAAGTGTTGCCGCAAGTGAAGCGGATGCTGATCTTCACGACGTTCCGTCCAGCGCTGTCGATGGGACGTCCGACGCCGAGCCGGGCAGTGCTGTCGTTTTCGAAGATCAGCGTAAGGGGTAGGAATCGGTCTTCGGTCTTGGTTCTTCTCTGAGCCGTCAGCTTACAGCTGGCGGCTTTTGTTTTGCCCCCTGAAGCGGGGCGACCCACCCTTCGCCTTCTCGAAGGGTGGGGCAGCTAAACTTCTGGTTTCGGGCGCGCCGGAATGCTGGCCCCTCCGCAACGCGTCGCCGCAAGGGCGGCTTTTGAGCCAATTCCTTGGATTATTCGCCGACTGGCTCAGAACCAGCCGAACCGTTTCTTGCCGATGCTGCTGGTGGCAAGGATGCCCTGGGCTCCGGCGGCGCTGGTGACGACAGAGTCAATCTCGCTGCCGTTATTGACGACAACAAAATTGGCGGTCACGGGTGGCCGGCCATCAGTGAAGATGAGGGTGAAGGTACCGGTGCAATTGGAGTTCACCGTGTATTTGCCGGTGGCGGGTGTATGGGTGAAATCGGCAACCACTGTGCCCCCGATGGTGACGGTGTCGATCTGAGTGAGATTGCCCTCGCCATCGAATTCGGTCATGGCCACACCGACTTGTAGGCCGGTAGGACCCGGGCCAGCCAACTTGGCGCCCTGAATCGTGAATCCATAGTCGCCGGTGATAAGCCGGTTGTTGCAGTGGGTTGAGTCGCTCTGCGCAAAGCCTGAGCTTAGGGTACCAAGCACGAACAGGGTCACCGCGGCACAACTGGTCAAAAGATGCTTTTTCATAGCTCCTCCTCTTTCGTTTGACTCGATCTTCGTTTTGATTTGTGGTTTCGTCCCTGGCCGGCTGCTGGAAGGTCGAACACGCCCGGGAACGAATGTTGTTTAACGTGCCCGCCGAGGCCGGTCAATCGACCGGGACTGAATCGTGTCTGACTTGCTAAGAGAAAGCTGGGGAAGGAGTTATTCGTTTTGCTGAACCGGACTTCTGGGCTAGAATGGCGGCCACTTGAGATGGAAAGATGAACTCGCCCACAAGTTCCAGCCGCCGCATTCGTTCCGGGCTCTTCGAAGTTGATCTCAGCGCAGGAGAATTGCACAAGAACGGCAGGAAACTGGCGCTTCAGGACCAGCCGTTCCGGGTGCTGGCGATGCTGCTGGAGCATCCCGGAGATGTAGTCACGCGGGAGCAGTTGCAGGCCAGACTTTGGCCGGCCGATACCTATGTCGGTTTTGACGAAGGGCTAAACACCGCCATCCGAAAACTGCGGCTCGCGTTCGGAGACTCAGCCGATAACCCGCGCTTTATCGAGACCCTGCCGCGACGCGGCTACCGGTTCATCGCGCCGGTGAGCGAGATTGCCGGGAGGGGGGAACCAAGGCAAGCTGCGATCGCGGATATGCACTCGGATGGCGGGAATCGTGACGCGACGGGGCAAACGCCTACCGGGGATGGCGGAGAGGCATTGCAGGCGGGCGATCTCACACCGAGCCGCGGCCGGCTTGCGCTACCGGCATCGAGGGTTCGCTGGTCGCCCCTGTTTGTGACTCTCGCAGGGGCTGTGGTGTTGATTCTGGCGTGCGCCCTCTACTGGATGCGGCCCTATCAGGCTTCCACTAGACGCCCGAGTGGCCCGCCAAAGCGAGTGATGCTGGCGATTTTGCCATTTCAGAATCTGAGCGGCGACCCATCGCAGGACTACTTCAGCGATGGAGTGACGGAGGAAACGATCACTGACCTGGGCCAACTGAGCCCGGTACACCTGGGCGTGATCGCTCGAACGTCCGCGATGGCGTACAAGCATACAGACAAGACCGTCGGCCGCATCGGGAGCGAGTTGGGGGTTGATTACATTCTGGAGGGCAGCGTTCGACGGGCGGGGGACAGGGTTCGCATCACCGCGCAGCTGATTCGAGTGAGCGATCAAACGCATCTCTGGGCGCGAAGCTATGACCGCGAACTGAAGGACCTGATCGAGGTGCAGAACGACATCGGAAAAGCGATCGCGGATCAGGTGCAAGCGAATCTCACGCCCCACCGGGAGGTTGAGATGTCGGGAACCCACACGGTGGATCCCGAAGCCTACGACCTGTATTTGAGGGGACGGTTCTACTGGAACCAGCGAACTCCCGGGGCAATCAAGACGAGCATTGAGTACTTCCAGCAAGCCATCGGGAAGTATCCGAATTTTGCGCTGGCTTACGCGGGCCTGGCGGACGCCTACAACATCAGCAATATTGTAGGGCCATACTCGCCGAAAGACAGCTTTCCGCAAGCCAAAGCGGCAGCGGAGAAGGCGATCGAGTTGGATCCGTTGCTGGCGGAAGCACACGCCGCGCTGGGCATGGAAAAATCACATTACGAATTTGATTTTCCTGGAGCGGAAGAAGAATTCCTGAAAGCGCTCGAACTGAACCCGAACTCCGCCTACGCACATCTGTTTTATGGCAATTGTTTTCTTATGCCGATGGGCCGGATGGAGGAAGCCATCGCAGAAATCCAGAAGGCGATTGCGCTCGATCCCTTGTCGTTACCCATCAACAATTTTATGGGATTGGCCTATCAGATGGCCGGGAACTACGAGAAGTCGTACCAGCAGTATCAGCACACGATCATGATGGACCCGAGTTTTCCGCTGGCACACTCATACTTTGCCGGCCTCCTGTTCTTCACGGGGAGATTCGAGGAGGGCATCGAAGAGGATCTGAAAGGCAACTTGCTGGGAGGAGCTGATCCTGAACAGGCGGCCGCGGAGTCAGCGGCCCGGCTCAAAGCACTAAAGAGCGGAGGAGAGAAAGCATTTTGGAGAGAAAATCTTGCGCACACCCTCCGGATGAAGAAGAGAGACACAGAATATTTTGGCGCAAGCGAAATCGCGTCTGCCTATGCGCTGGCGGGTGAAAAGGACAAAGCATTCGAGATGCTGGAAAAGGCCTATAGGGAGCGAGACGGCCAGGACATAACCTTGCTGAAGTGCGATCCCACTTTCAAGAATCTGCGCGGGGATCCGCGATTTTCGAAATACCTGCTGCGATTGGGATTGCCGGAATAGCGGATCCGCGAGTGAAAATCTTTTCACTCTATTGCTGCCGGCGAAACCGATGTAGAATGCTCCGGCTTTCGACCCACAAGAAGAATGGTTCCGGTTCAGGAGCCGCACACCCCGGGGAACATCAGGGCAAGGAGCGGGCGCTGTGTGGGAGCCTTCGCTCGTCCCAGGAAAAATCAAAAATATTGCAGGAGAAATGGATTATGAGGAACGTGCGCACATTTTCAGTGTTCGTCGTTGTCATTCTGCTGTTCGCGGCTAACCAGATCGCGGCCGGACAAGCATGGGTTCCGCTGGTGAACCAGCCAAATCCCAACCTCGGGCTGGGCAATCCCCTGTTGCTGACCGACGGGACGGTGATTGCGCACGAGGCTTGTGGACCGACGTGGTGGCGATTGAGTCCCGATCCATTTGGGAGCTATGTAAACGGCACATGGAAGCGGATCGCGTCGCTGCCCTCGGGGTATGCACCGCTGTATTTCGGCTCGGCCGTGTTGCCCGACGGCCGGGTCATGATGGCGGGGGGCGAGTATAACGCGACCGGAGGAAATTGCCAGCCGGCGTGGACGAATCAAGCCGCGATTTACGATCCGAAGGCCAATAAGTGGACGGCGGTGGCTCCGCCCGCAGGCTGGGCAAACATTGGAGATGCGCAGAGCGTTGTCTTACCAAACGGTACGTACATGCAGGCAAACTGCTGCACCACCGAGAGCGCCCTGCTGAATGCAACGACCCTCACCTGGACCATCACGGGAGCGGGCAAGTACGACATCAACGATGAGGAAGGCTGGACACTGCTGCCGGATGGAACCGTGCTGACAGTGGATGCCTATGTCTTTCAATACCTTGCGAAGGGCAAGAGGTATGAGATTTATCATCCGGCGACAGGCAAATGGAGGAACCCAGGCGGCGACACGGTTGTCCAGCTCTGGGATTCGTATCCCGACGCGAACCATGCATCCGACGAACTGGGTCCCGGCGTTTTGCGGCCGGATGGGACGGTATTTTACATGGGGGCCAACGGCGCTCCGGGAGAGGCAGGGCACACCGCGATCTACGACTATAGGACGAAGACATGGACGGCCGGGCCGGATTTTCCCGACGGGTTGGATGTGGCGGACGGCCCGGCAGCGTTGTTGCCCAATGGCAACGTGCTCGTCCAGGCAAGCCCTGGAATCTTCAATCTGGAGAGCAAATTCCTGGAATGGAATGGGACAGCGTTTTCGAACGTGACCTGGGGCAACACGGATGCGCCGAATGTGTCTTCTTACTATGGAAACATGCTGGTTCTGCCGACCGGCAATGTGCTGTGGACCGATTTCGGCAACGTGTGGGTGTTCCAGAGCGGCGGAAGTCCGAAAGCGGAGTGGAGACCGCAAATTACCTCGGTGCCTAACGATGTGAAGCGCGGAAAGACGTACACGATTGGGGGTTTCAACTTCAACGGATTCTCGCAGGGCGCCGCTTATGGGGATGACGCGCAGGCTGCGACGAATTATCCGCTGGTACAGATCACGAACCGGATCACCGGTAATGTCTACTACGCGCGGACGCACGACCACAGCACGATGGCGGTCGCCTCCCCTGCGCCGGCATGGACGAATTTCGACATGCCGAGCGGGATGGAGACAGGACTGAGCAACCTGGTAGTCATTTGCAACGGGATTGCGTCGGCTCCGGTTACGGTCAACGTAGAGTAAGAGCTGTGGTGTGAGGGACGCGGGCTCCCAGCCTGCGTCCTTCGCTCTGTTTGTGCCACAACCTTCGCGGCGCCGCTTATCTTCACAATAGATATTTTGAATTGGACTCGGCTGCGGGCTGTGGCTCAGGATGTTTGTAGAATTCTGCAGCGTCGCAGAAAGACAGCTCCGCTCAGCAGTAAGGTTGATGCCGCATCGAGTGGATCGCTGCCTGTTCCTCTGACCTCGTCGTCCATGTCGAAACCGCGATCGAGAAGAATCCTCAAAACCTGGGGATCGAGGGAGATCACTGTGCAGGACAAAAAGACCAATGTTACTTTGCGCACCGTCGCCGGACGAGTCGGTCTGGCCGCTTGTACTGTTTCCGCCGTGTTGAACCGGACCGCTGCGGCGCTGGCCATTCCAGAGCGCACACAAAATCGCATCTTCCGGGCAGCCGCGGAACTCAACTATCGTCCCAATCTTTCGGCTCGCTGTTTGCGGACGAGACGAAGCAACATGGTTGCGGTCATTGGCGCGGACTTCGGGCAGGCGCGCATGGCCCGGGTTGTGTCGGGCATGGAGCGGACGTTGCGCCGCAGAGGCTATCTGCTCGTGGTCGGAGCGTTCGGCTGCAATGCGGAATGGCGGAGCCTTTCGGCCGAACTGCAGCAACGCGGCATCGACGGCGTGATGGCGATTAGCACAAGTCTGCCGCGGGAACTGGAATTGCCCCTGGTCTCGGTTCATCTGGGGGACGCCGCCATGCAGGAACCTTTCACCGAGGACGTTGGTTCGTGGCTTACGGAACTCGGCGAATCGGCCGCGGAGGCAGTGCTGCGGAAGATTGAGAACAAGGATGGGCCGCGACGAAGCAGGATTGTTCCGAAACTTCCGATCCCCTATTTCGATCTGCCGGGCCCGAGCTTGGGAGTTCAACCGGCCTCGGCCGCCTTTGACTGACGCGCGGCAAACCGGAAACGGAAAGCTGGAAATCTGACTCGACACAAGCTGGTTCGTCCACGTGTCAGCGCGAGAGTCACTTGTCCATCCGTCTTCAATACTTCACCATGGATGCGTCCAGTTTCCCTGGGGACTAACCATGGCACGCCTTGCAACCGCCCGACCGTCTGACGATATGCTGCAGGCCAACGCCGCTTCTGCATCGTCTGCAGACCTGCGCTCGTCGCTTCTGGTCGCACTGCTGCTCGTCGTAACCGTTTTTGTTCTTTACATCCCTGCGTTGCAGAGCGGGTTCGTTAATTACGATGACCCCGCCTATGTCACTGCGAGTGCCCACGTTTTGCAGGGGCTTTCCGCGAGCAATGTTCGATGGGCTTTGACTGCGACCGTAGAGGCGAATTGGCATCCGTTGACGTGGATTTCGCACATGGCCGACGTGCAGTGGTTCGGGACGAATCCACGAGGGCACCATTTCGTGAACGTGCTGCTGCACGCGTTCAATGTGGTGGTTTTATTTTTCGTTCTGCTGAGGGCAACCGGCCAACTGAGGCGAAGCGCGCTGGTAGCAGCTCTTTTCGCGGTTCATCCCTTAAACGTCGAGTGTGTTGCATGGGTGGCCGAACGCAAGTCGCTGCTCTCGATGCTGTTGCTGCTGCTGGCGGTCGCCGCCTACGGGTGGTACGCGAGCAAGAGACGCTGGGAGCGCTACGCGTTGGTCGTCGTGCTCTTCGCGCTGGGGCTGGCCGCCAAGCCAATGATCGTGACCTTACCGATTCTGCTCCTGCTGTGGGATTACTGGCCGTTGGGGCGGATGGCTTGCGATTCCGAGGCGAGCGCAACGCGCCCCCGATTTGTCTGGCTCATCGTCGAAAAACTTCCGCTGCTGGTTCTGGCAGGAGCGAGTTGCTGGATTACGCTGTACGCGCAGCGCAGCGGCGGAGCTCTAGGTTCGACAGAGCTGTTGCCATTGGGTTGGCGCATCAGGAATGCGATCTATTCTTACGCTGCTTATGTCGGGAAAGGCATTTGGCCGGCGAGGTTGGCGGTGTTTTATCCGCATCCAGAAGCGTCGCTGGCCATCTGGAAAGTTTTGCTGGCCGGCATGCTGACTGTGGTTGTCACCGGGATGGCGTGGCGACACCGGAAAGCTTGCGGCTATCTGCTGAGCGGTTGGCTTTGGTATGTGGCAGCGATGGTGCCCATGATTGGCGTGGTGCAGGTGGGAAGGCAGGCGATGGCGGACCGCTATGCTTACTTGCCGTTCGTGGGACTGTTCATCATTGGAGTGTGGGGCTGCGCGGATCTGTTTGAACGTCTCAAGCTGTCGAGTTTCGGGCGTGGAGCGGTCGCATCGGCGCTGCTGATTGTCTACGCTTCGATGGCGTTTCTGCAGATCAGCTACTGGCACAACAGCTATACGTTGTTCGCGCACGCGCTGGAGGTGACCAGCCGTAATGGCGTTGCCGAGGACGATTTTGGAGACGCGCTGATGCAGATGGGACGACCGGACTTGGCACTCGCTCACTTTGAAGCGGCCGCCGAATATGTGCCTGAGTTGTCGACGGCGCATTACAATCTGGGCGTTTTGCAGCAGCAACAAAATCATCCCGACATCGCGAAACAGGAATACGAGCTGGCGCTGAAGTACAGCAGCGACGCGACCGAAATCGCGCAGGCGCACAACAATCTTGGATTTCTTCTAATGGGAGAGGGCGCTCTGGACGCGGCGGAGAAAGAATTCAGCGCCGCGCTGCGCGCGAATCCGAACAAACAGAACAGCTTTCTGGGGCGCGGCATGGTGGAGTATCGCGAGGGAAGATGGGATGCGGCGGCGGCGGATTTATCGCATGCCGCGCAGGTCGCGCCGTCGGCGGCAGCGAATTTTTGGCTGGGCAGAACTTTCGAAGATCAAGGACAGAAACAGGCGGCCGAAGCTGCTTATGAAGCGGCGCTGCAAATTGCGCCCGACATGGCGGAAGCGCGGCAACGGTTGGATGCGCTGCGATCCGGACGGTGAGGGTGGTGGCTTATCCGGAGGGTTGAGTGCAATAGCCAATTTATCGTTCTAGAGGCAGCAGGTATGTGGGATTGTTCTTAAATGAGCCGCCAAAAACGTGCTGATCTGCCTCGCGCATATCCCACACGATTACTGAAGTCGGCACGAGTCGGACTGTAACATCATCCCATCCCGCAAACACTGGACCCACCTTCGGGTCAGCTAACGCAGCCTCGCTCAGGTACTTGCGATGAATCTCCATGTTGCACCTGTGAGATGACTCGCCGCTCAGCACCTGCGCACTGCCCGTGACGGTAACTCCGTAGGACGCAGCGGGGTCACGAGAGTCGACCATCAGAGTCACTTGCGGATTTTCTTGAAGGTTTCGGGCCTTGCGCGTCCGAGAACTCGTAGCCACAAAAATGTCGGTGCCGTCGAACCAGAACCACACAGCAACGATATGGATTGAACCGTTTGGGTTGTGTGTCGCAAAGGACGCAATATATCGGCTTTCCAGCAGTTGTTTGACTCTTGCATCGGACAACGAAGCCATCGAAGAATCTCCTCCGCAAATGCCCTATCGCGCGATCGCATAAGCATGCGAGTTAAACGTCTCTTAGCAAGGACCCAGTTGTCGAGGTCACGATTATACTCACCCCTCGGACGCGCCGCACGCTGCTGAGGGCACGCCAGCCCTGCCCCACGCGCGCGCGGGGGGGCGGAAGGGCAAAAATGCGGAAAATGCGGGGACGGAAAATGCGCCCGTATTTCACCACGAAATCGGAACAGACAGACGGGTACGCCATAATGAATGGAGGTCAGTGTTAAAGATGCTGACAGGCCAGGGGGGACTTCAGGAGCACTGAGCTGAAGAAACAAGCTACTTGAGCCATTTACCGTCTTGGAGACTTCGATTTCTCATCCTTCTTCTGCACTAGGCGGACAATCTCTTGAATTGCCTTTAGTCCCTCCTCATCCTTCCATTGTAGAACCACGTTGTTATAAATCTGTTTCTGTATTGGCTGTCTGCTTGACCGAGGTGCTTCTTGCTGGTACCCAATTTGCATCTGTTGAGGGTTGAATTCTAAGCGCTCGTGATGAACTTTCACCTCCAAGATTTTCACGAGTTCCTTATCGCTGACGCCGTCAAGCACTAAGTTGCCAGTCATCGTGACCATCGATTTGCCCCTTCTGCGAAAGAAATCGTGCGTCATAGTTTCCCACATACGGGAGAACAGCGCTAGCCTATGGAAACTCCGACTACCTGCGACCAGCAAAAACGATCTCGTATCAACTTGACAACCCGCCTACCATTTGACAGAATCGCCGCTGTCAAAGAGGGCGAGCAATCAATTCTGTCGCTCTCACGTTGCGATACTTTCCGCAAAATTGGGCTCGCAAGAGAGATTTCTACCCGTGTGACGGTATGAGTCCTCCTCCCCATGCTGGTTTCGCTGCTGCGGCCTCTGTGCAGCAAGAACTGTTAACAGAGTCATAGCTATCGCCGAAGGGTATCTCTATCCCATTGCGTTACCAGCGACAGTAAACGTTGGCTCTAAGCAGATAACCATTGTAGGTACATTCGCCATCAACAACATCTCCGTGACTCTCAAGCAGAGCAACGGCACGTTGGTGCAGACCAATTTTAGCTTTGGAGTGAATGTAAGCCTAAGCGACGACACAACCAACGCCAACTATGGTCTAGTGTTCAACACAACTATCATGGTGGGGTTGGTGGCGTTTCCGGCAGGAAAGCAGATCATACTTGGCCTGGATCTCTCGGGCGCCCGCGTATCCTCACTGAGTGTACAGGCGGTGATGGGCGGAAACCCTACCCCGATCTTCTCGTCTGCCCTCACATCGCCGTCAGTACTTGACTCAATAACATCTTTTCTCAGGAGCATTCCCCCAGCCGCCACGCAGGTTACGCCTGGGTTATTGCCAAGTTCCTTCAATTTAAACATGCCTTATCAGCCACCGGGAGGCTCCATCTTTAATCCGCGTAGTCTGTTCAGCGTCACCATCGCGGTGAGCCGAATTGAGTGGCGGCAGTTTGACGAAGCCCTCACCGTCGCGGTGACGGATGCGAATCTCGCTGCGTCCGCCGTAATAGGCCTGCATACACTTGCCGAGAACTTTTCGGGATAATTTGAACTTCTTGGCTGGCGGTGCGATCTGCATTTCATCTAGAAATGCTTTGGTGATACTGGCAGGGCTCATCGCCTTTTCTGGTCGCAGCTCCAGCGGGAAGCCATCGTATTCGTGTTTCATTGCGTTCAGGAGTTCTACGGTGCGCTTCGTATCAGTTCTTCCGTACCTTAGTTCCGCCTGGGTAACGCAGCCGGTCGGCTCGTGTTTGGCCTTCGGTTTCAGACCGAACGATTTCAGAAATCCATCCAAGTCCATGTGTTTGTTTCGAAGTGCCCAACCCAATACCGAAAGGTCAAGGATGCGCCCGCTGTAGTTGAGGCGCATGCTCGGATCACCGCCTACGAGTGAGATGAATGCCGAGCGTGAATCTTTGGCTTGATCCTGATCCACGGTTTAGGTTTGAAGGGATCGGCTTCGTTCGGCCACGGCGTGACCGACCATCCGGTGTTCTTGAGTTTTGCTGGGCGTGATTTCAACGAAATTCGGCTGAGATCAAAAGGGGAGTTGAAGCACACGATGGCAGCGCCGCTGCGAATTGCCTCCCAAAAATAGCCGTTCGCAAATTCGGTACGGGACTCCACTTGAATCTCTTTGGGGCACCCGTCTTCCACGTCAGCCCGTTTGCGCGCGAACGAGCGGATGAGTGCAACCGCATCCTTGTCGAGATGGTCGTCGTATGCGACTCCCTCCAGTTGGCATACGTAAGCATCATCCTTAAGTTCGCAGAACCTCCACCATAGGAACGTTAGATCCTGGCGAATGTCGGTTGTGGTCTCGCAGTCGAGTACCAGTGCGAAGTTGGCCCACTTCGTATCGTTGGGTTTCCATTGATCTTTCCGCACCTTCCCTCTGACGCGGGAGTACACGCGGACAAAGATCGGTGCCAACTCCGCATCGCCGTTCATAGATTCATTAGGATTGCTAAAGCGAAGATAGAACAAACCCGCTTTATGCAGTAGGGGAATCCAGCGGCAATTGAGAATTTACGAATCTGCACTCACGTTATTGTGACATTGCTACGGCCAGTCAGCGGAGGCGAATGGCGCGTGGGCACTGTGCGACGCAGAGAGGACGCGGCTGCCCGCAGTGCGACGGCGATCAAGTCCGGGGAAGCGTGCGATGACTGCACTACGTCGGCTATCGAGTCCAGATCCTCGGCAAGAAGTAGACCATAACGCTGAGCCTTTTCATGCTGGGACTCGCGAACGCGGTGAAGGCCGTTCTTTGTGAGGCCTTTGGTGTCTCGGTTTATTTCTAATTTTCTGTGACAGTTGCGGCACACAACTCTTTTGAATCTTTCATCCAGTTGGCGTGTAACTGGATGATCTTCTTCGAAACAAACCGAATCCGTTTCAGGACAATAGAAACAGCGAGACGAGTACCCCAACTGCTTGCGGCGCATCTCAATGCGCCGAGCCCGCGCGATGGGGTTCGGGTTCTTCATGCAGCAACGTCAGGACTCACATACAGGGGTTCGAGGTGACCGACGACGCCCGCACTGGCAAGCGAGACAAGCTGGGCATAGTCGCTGATCAACTCATGGCCGCCAACCTTCTTGCCGCGATACTGTTCAAGGGCAGACTTGGGCTCTAGCCCACGAAGCACACGCATGAACGGTCGCGCGGTGTTGACCTGCAAGCTCACGCTCGCGGGAGCCGCGTGCTGTTGTCGTGAGTGCTCCTTCGTTGGCCAGGATTTGCACTTTGACCGAATATCGGTCACTGGCCTTGACCCGAATGCGACTGCCGGGACGTTCCTGGACAATTGCCTTCGGCACCAGCGTCCGAATCGCTCTGAGCAGTCGTTCCCTCGGCGCGTGCGGCTTCGGAAACTGTTTTCGCCTCTCCCCGACGAACTCGATTCAGAGCTCCGAGGCACTTCACTTGTTCGTCCTGTTGGCGCAAGGTCAAATGCTGGCTCTTGCGAGTTGATCTCGTTCGAGAAGCTCCTAGTTCGCCTGCTCGACTTGTTCTTCGTGTTTTCAAAGTCTTGACCTCCTCTTTGTTTCCCCGTTGCGTTGGCCTCAGTCTTAGGCCTATACTCTTCGTATAAAAACTTGAGTTGTATTATGCACCCTGAATTCAAAATAAACCTTTATACATAATTACTTATCAAAGACAGCGCTTCGGAGTTTCCGCATATTTACGTGATTTATCGCGTAAGTTTACGTATAATTTGGGTGCGGTTCTCTGGGAGTGGACCGCGATAATGGCGAAACCGAAAAAGGCTCAGGAAAGCGCAAAAAATCCACTTGACAGGTTTTCCACAAAACGTGGCCGAGGCCGTCCGGTGAAGGTTGTTCCCTCTGCTGTCGTAGGACGTGCCGACAACTATCGCGGCATATCTGCCGTGGATTTGGGAGGCGCTAGAGCCCCTCTTCTAATGGCTCAGACTGAAGATGACGTGATGAAAGCGTTTCAAATCGCCCAGCCGGGGGGGCACGAATTTCCTTCTCTGCGCTCCTGATCCTCAAGGCTGTAAAAGATCCCGAATTTTCCAATGAGGCGAAAAGCACGAATCAATTTCTTGGCGGATTCCGTTGGGGAGTTGGGCTAGTCACTCCGCGCAGATCACGCGATATCTGTGCCGAGGAAAGGGCAGCGAAAGAGGAGGCCAAGCAAGCCCCCTACATCATCCGCTACGAGTTCTACGTGGAATGTTCTTGCGGTTATAGAGGTCAGTCAGAGAACCACGCTTGTCGCAAGTGCGGCGCGAAGATTGTGCTCCCAGTGAGTCTGGGTAGTTTCGAACTGTTCTGAAAAACGAAACGGGCCTGCCGACTGTTGCGAGCAGCCGACAAGCCCTGACCACCATCGGAGAGGAATGCTCCAATGGCAGCTAACAAAACCGTACCCCATCTTCCGCAATCCCACAATTCGCTCTGCCGAACTGCTGATCCCGCGACATGGCGTAGTGACTCTCTACGGCTACGGCATCCAAGTCCGCGTAGATCGTGGACATTTGCTTCTTGATGATGGCATCGGAGATGACCGTCGGCGGTATCGTCTTCCGCGTGTCGGTCATGGCCTAAGACGATTAGTCGTGATCGGCTCCGACGGAATGGTGTCGCTCGCCGCTCTGCGTTGGCTGGCAGACCAGGACGCCAGCTTCGTGATGCTCGAACGCGACGGCTCAGTGCTGGCGACGACTGGCCCTGTTCGGCCCTCCGAAGCCAAACTCCGTCGCGCTCAGGCTCTGGCGCATTCCTCGGGAGCCGCACTGCGAATCGCGCGGGAACTCATCAGCCGGAAGCTCGCCGGTCAGGAACAGGTCGCGAGGCACAAGCTCCTGGATACGACCACTGCTGACGCGATCGCCCGATTCAGGGCTGAATTGCCCAGCGCCGACAGCATCAGCACGATCCGGCTCATCGAGTCACAAGCCGCCCGAGCGTACTGGTCGGCGTGGAGCACCTTGCCCATCACTTTCCCAAAGAATGACCTAAGCCGCCTCCCTGACCACTGGCGGAGTTTCGGAGCACGCGTCTCGCCGCTCACGGGATCACCCCGGCTCGCCGCCAATCCGCCGAACGCAATTTTGAACTACCTGTATTCCGTGCTGGAATCTGAAGCTCGGCTCGCGGCTGCTGCGCTAGGGCTTGATCCGGGTCTCGGTGTCTTGCACGTTGACACGTCGGCACGCGACAGTCTTGCTTGCGACCTCATGGAGCCCGTGCGTCCTCAAGTAGACGCTTATCTGCTTGACTGGATCACCCGGCAACCGTTAAAGCGGGAATGGCTCTTCGAGAAGCGGGACGGCAATTGCCGATTGTCGGGATCGTTTGCTGTGCGCTTGTCTGAAACGGCCCCGACCTGGGGTCGGGCGGTGGCTCCAATCGCGGAGTGGGTCGCCAGGGAGTTTTGGTCTACGATCCGCAGACCCGATACTCCGTTTACTACGAGGCTAACTCAGGCCAACAAGCGCGGAGCGAAAACCAACACAATTCCGTCCGCTCCTGCTCCTCCTCAGCCGGAGAACGTTTGTCTCCGTTGCGGGAATCCCATAGCCAAAACTAGCGCTCGCTGCGCCGCCTGTGCGGTCGAAGTATCAAAAGAGAAGATGCAAGAAGTGGCGCGACGGGGGAGGCTTGCGTCGAAGTCCGCCGAATCGAGGGCCCGGCGCAGGGAAACCAAGCACCGTCACGACTTGGCCCGCCAAGGCTGGTCTCCTTCGCAACAGTCCGCTTGGCTTACTGAAGATTGCTACACAACGGAAATCCAACCTCGATTGAAGGACGCTACCCTTTCCCAGATCTCGACAGCCATCGGGGTCTCAATTCCCTATGCATCCGACATCCGCAAGGGCCGACGCCGACCGCATCCGAGGCACTGGCTGGCACTGGCAAAACTGGTTCGCACCGAACTCACAGTCAACGAGTGAAAAGGCCCGCGATAGTCCATGCTGAACCTGCGATAGCACTTTTCGATGAGTAGCTCGAGTTCTAGGATTTTAGCAACTTCCCCTTAACCTCCGGGAGGAAGTGTGTCGAAAGATCGCCTGCCTGATACGTATATCCTGCTTAGTGAGGCTTGCTCATGTTCCCGCCGCTGGATGGTTTCATTGCAAAAACCGAAGAAATGTTTAGGGGGACCGAATGTCAGAGCTTTCCACGGACGTACGCGTATTCATCAGTTCAACTTTTGTGGATCTAAAAGAGCTGAGAGAAGAAATCGCGTCTCGACTGCGCGAGGTTTTCGGAGCACGCCTTTTGATCATGGAATCCTTTGGGAGCGACGAGGCCCCGCCCGAAATTTCGTCTCTAAGAAAAGTACGCGAGAGCGACGTTTTCATCGGTATATACGCACGGCGCTACGGAACGGTTGATATCACAACAGGAAAATCGATAACAGAACTTGAACTTGATGAGGCAGAACGAAGTCACAGCGCTGGCAATGTTATGGCGATCCTACTTTACTGGCTAGCCGATGACGCTCCCTGGCCTGCCCGTTTCTGCGAAAAGGAGGAAGCTGCGACTCGTCGTTTGTCTTCTTTAAGAGAGCATGCTCGACAACATACGTACACCCCGTTCAGTGATCCGACGGACCTTCCATTCTTCGTTATCCGAGACGTGCTCGCCAAGATTCGTCATAGGCTGACGCCTCCTTCTCTGCAACCTCGGAAGATGGCGCTACCAAGCGATAGGAAGCTCCAACGCCCAATTGGGATGGAGTTCCTCACTAGCGCTGACAGAAAGCATCTCTACGGGCGGGATGAGAAGATCACCACTTGCATTGAAGGACTGGCAACTCTTTCGTCGATATCGCTTGGGTTTGGAACTGGTTGAAATTCTCTCGACTATCGCTCTGGAGTGCCCCGATAAAATCCTTTTATGGGCTTTGCGGAATAAGCGCAGAACAGTGCGCGAGGCAGCATTGGAGGCTGTTGCCAAGAAAATCGCGAATGGAAGGTGGCAATGGATTACTTTGCTGTCCAAGAGTTCGAGTCCATTCTATCGAGCTGCGTATGAGCGGTTGGCAATCCGTCCTGATCTTCCTCTCTCTCCGAACTCGGCTCAGTCTCCACGAGAGTTCCGCCAGTTTGGCCTCGTTCAGAGAATTATGCGAGCAATCGACGAACGCACCTTGCGTAGGTCACTGAAAGAGCTTAAGAAGTCCCGTGCGAAGGCATCTACCTTATTGTTTGCGAGAGGTGCGTCAACCCAGCAAATTGGGAGCCTCGCGCGAATTATGAAGCGATTGAGCAAACTGCCCCCCGAAAAGATTACATCACTCTTGAACGGGGTTCATGGGAAACTGCACGACGAGGATTTTAAGGCGTTGCTAGACGCTTATGCGGAATGGAATCAAAGAGAGGCTTCAATTGCAAAAAGTATTCCTAGACGTCTTCAGAAAATCTACGAGGACAAAGCATCCGCACTTTCCAAGGCTATTCTTGCAGTCGCAACGAACCGAAACGTCAAGAGAATGCGTGACCTGCTTCCAATGCTGATCTTAACGCCGTCGGCACAGTACTATGCACTCGCTCTTATCGGTGTGGGTAGTTCGAGCGATATGGTGAGGATCATTAAGAGGGTTGAAGAAGTTCAGTATGACATCCGGTATTGGTTTCAGGTTGAGATGGGACTGGCCTTCGAGGGGCGGATGAAGGAGCTGGGTGAGCATGTACCACCTGAACTCTTGCGTATCTGTCAGAAGCGAGGTTTCTGGGAGGGCGAGCGGGGCCGACGGACCAGAATGTTAAGGAAAGATAAACTTAACTTGCGAGAACCAACCAATCTATCCTTGTATCTACGTTTGGTTGCACATGCGATGATCGGAACGTCCGGACCTGAGGATCTCAAATTGCTGCGACAACTGACTCAGCACAGATATCGAATGGTCGCTAAAGCTGCAGCCGTCCGACTCGTAGAGTTGGTTGGAGACGAGGGAATTAAGATACTCCAATCAAATGTAAGGGATGCAATAGAGCGAAGGAATGCGGAACCTTTTGGCGGGGCTATCCGCGAGGCGGAAATCGAAGCGCTAAAGCTGGCTGATCTGAGTGCGTCTGTCCCTGGGGTGAGCGCTTAAAGACCACTTTACGATAAGGTTGTCAATTCCGGGGCCAGGTCAAACCCAGCGGGGGCGGGGGAGGGGGGTCGACAATTTTTCCCTCACGGTATATCCCCCCACGGGGTTTGACCCTCTGCGGTTCAGACCCTTAAACTGAAGAGGTTCTCCCCTATCTTTAACTAGTGGCCACGGAGTGGCCATCCTGCGGGAGGGATTCCTGAGTCGTTTCCTGGGTTGGACAAGTATTGGGCTTCGAGCATCGGTAGTGGCGGCCTTGCTGGGGCTGCTGGCGCCGCTGTGTGCGGCGGACAGCAATAATCCGATTACGCTGGATACGAGCGAGACGTTGTTCGCGACGCTGACGGCGTTGAATGCCTGCGGGTATGACGTGGACTTGACTGGGTCGGACGCGCAGCGGCTGAACGTGCGGGCGGAGGTGCAGAGGAACCTGCTGAACTCGGCTGACGCGGAGGAAGTCAGGACCACGATGTGCGAGTGGATGCAGGCGCACGAGGGCATAGACGTGGCGCACACGCTGGCGCAATACGTCTCGCTGGCGCTCTACCTGCAGGGACCGCCGCAATTTCTTCCCCGAGTAAAAGAAGAGGAACTGCCTCCGGATGCGCAGCCGATCGGGGCGTTTGGCGTGCAGTTGGAGCGGTTCTATGACAAGGCGGGGCTGCATTCGATCTGGGAGCGGCACCGGGCGAATTATGCGGCGCTGGTCGAACGCTATCACGTGCCGCTGGCAAAGATGGTGTTCGATACGGATATCTACCTGAAGATGCAGTCGGGGGGATATCTGGGGCGGACGTTCACGGTGTATCTGGATTTCATGGGCGATCCGAGCGAGGCAAACGCGCGCAATTATGGGACGGACTATGACGTGGTGGTGTTCCCGTCGCCGAACCCGAATGCGGTGGATCCGCTGAAAATGCCGCAAATCCGGCATACGTATCTGCACTACCTGCTGGATCCGATGGCGGATAAACATCCGAGCGCGATCAAGCGGATTGAGCCGCTGCTGCAGTCGGTGAAAGGCGCACCGCTGGAGGAAAGCTTCAAAAAAGATATATCGCTGCTGGTGACGGAGTGCCTGGTGCGGGCGATCGAGATCCGGACCAGCGGAAACAAGCAGACGGTAGAAGCGATGCGGCTGCAGGCGGTGGATGACGCGGTGAAACAGGGGTACATCCTGACGCGATATTTTTACACCACGCTGGTGGCGTTTGAGAAAGATCCGGCAGGCCTGCGGGCAGCATATGGAGACTTTCTGGACGGCATTGACTTGAAGCAGCAGCAGAAGGCGGCGAGCGAAGTGCAGTTTGCCAGCGCGACGGAGCCGGAACTGGTGCAACTGTCGCGCATGGAGGACCGGCGGATGCTGTCGACGGCCGAGAAGCGGCTGGCGGCGGGCGATGCCAAGGGCGCGCAGGAACTGGCGCAGCAGGCGCTGGACAAGAAAGTTGGAGATCAGGGGCGGGCGTTGTTCATCCTGGCGCAGGTTGCGGTGGCGAATAAGAATCGCGAAGGCGCGCTGGACAACTTCCAGAAAGCGATCCAGGCGACGAAGGATCCGAAGGTGATCGGGTGGTCGCACGTGTACCTGGGAAGGATTCTGGATATGAAGGAAGAGCGGGACGCGGCGATGAGCGAATACCGCGCGGCGATGACGACGGGGGCGGATATGCCTGAGGTGAAGGCGGCAGCGGAACGAGGGCTGCAGCAGCCGTATGAGCCTCCGACGAAGCCGCAGTAGGAGCGGTGAGCGGACACCTTTGCATCCACGCCTGGAAGTGGTAAGAGTGCGGGAGAGCTTTTGCGTTTGGCCGGGCTTTTTCGACGTTAGGCCTGACCATGATGAGATCCTTCGCTCCGCCTGAAAAACGGCTGCGCTCAGGATGGCGCAGCAATTATGGGAACGACGGACTGCAGCTACCGCCTGGAAGTGCCATCTCTCGGTTTTGGCGGATCACTCAGGTAGAATGCGCGGTTGCGGGAATTGTGGTTTGAGATCATTGAAGTTTTGGAAACGAGGAGAGGGCATGAAGCGAGCGGCGATGATGATCGCAGTTCTGGGAGTGTGCACGTGGAGTTTTGGGCAGGGCAACGACAAGCCGGCGGCGGGACAGACGGCGCCGGCAGCGGGACAGGCCGCGGCGGCTCCGCAGGGCAAGCGGCCTCCGGCGGCGAAGACGCAGCCCGAGTTTGACGCGTACAAGGCAGCGATGGCGCAAACGGATGGAGCGGCGCTGGAAAAAGCGGCGGACGATTTTGCGGCGAAGTTTCCCGACAGCGAGCTGCGGGCGCTGCTCTACACCGCGGCGGGGCAACGTTACCAGCAGGCCAACAACGCCGACAAAATGATGGACATGGCCCGGAAGGTTCTGGCGATCGACGCGGACGACCCGGCGTCGCTGGTCGGACTGGCGCAGGGGATCGCGGAAAAGACGCGGGACACCGATCTGGATAAGGATCAGCGTCTGGCGGAAGCGAAGAAAGACGCGGAACGGGCGCTGGTGACAGTGGACACGGACGTTCCGACGGCAGGCTATCCGCCGGAAAAATTAGCGGCCTACAAGGGATTCTTGCGGTCGGAAGCGTACGCGGTCCTGGGCAAGATGGCCGCGGACGGCAAGAACTGGACGGAAGCAGAGACGGATTTGCGGAAGTCGATTGACGCGCTCCCGGACCAACCGGACCCGGTCGCAGTCTTCCGGCTGGCAGTTGCGCTCGACATGCAGAACAAGGTTCCGGAAGCGTTGAAGTTCGCCAATCAGGCGGTGGATCTGACTAAGGACCGGCCCGACTCGGGCGTGGGCAAGGCGGCGCGCGACGAACAAGATCGTCTGACGAAGCTGAATAGCGGGTCGGCACCGGGGGCGAGTCCGAAGAACTAGATCGCGAGCTGCGCTCGCCGGACAGCCGAGGGCGGCTGTCCCCACATCGGCAGTGTTGGGACTGGCTGTATCCACATCGGCATTGTTGGGACCGGCTGTATCCATATCGGCTGTCTTCATCGGCTGTCTTCGTATTTCTTGTCCTTGCGCCTGTCGCTAACTTATGAAGGAACGGGAAATCACGGCGCTGGAAGAGGGGCTGGGTTACCATTTCCGGCGGCGGGCGGTTATTGAGCAGGCGGTGACGCACAGTTCGCAGGCGCGGGAACAGGAAGCGCAGCAGGCGGGCGAGAGTAAATACAAAGTCAGCGACAACGAGCAACTGGAATTCCTGGGAGACGCGGTGCTGGCGCTGGTGACGAGTGAGGAATTGTTTCATCGCTTCCCGCAGTTCCGCGAGGGCGAACTCTCGAAGCTGAGGGCGCATCTAGTCAGTGAGAGGCACTTGATTCGCGTGGCGCAGCAGTTGGAGTTGGGCCACTATCTGCGGCTGGGGCGCGGCGAGGAAAAGAGCGGCGGGCGCGGGAAGACGGCATTGCTGGTGGATGCGCTGGAGGCGATACTGGCGGCGATTTATTTGGACGGCGGGCTGGAAGTTTCGCGGGAGTTTGTGCGGCGCACGGTAATTGAACCGGAACTGGAGCGGATGGAGCGCGGAGGCGGCGCGTTGCCGGTCACAGATTTCAAGTCGGCGCTGCAGGAAGCGGTGCAGAGCCTGGGTCTGCCACAACCGGCGTATGTGCTGGTGGAAGAAGCGGGACCGGAACACAGCAAGACCTTTACGGTGGAGGCGCGTCTGAATACGAGGAATGGCAAGGAGCCGGAGTTTGTAGGACGCGCGCAAGGTTCGACCAAAAAGACGGCCGAGCAGGACGCGGCGCGGCAAGTGCTGACCTTCCTGGCGACGCGGCCAAAGGCTGCTGAGACGAAGACTGCGCGAGCCTCGCACGCTTCTTCCGTGGTGGATAAGTAGAGTTCATGGATTCCCCAAAGCCCCCTATCGTGAGCACCGTTGGAAGCGACGTGATCGGGTCGCTGCAGTCGCTGCTGGGCACAGTGGTGATCGCGATCTTCGTGATTACGTTTATTGTGCAGGCGTTCCAGATTCCCTCAGAGTCTATGGAGAACACGCTTCTGGTGGGCGATTACCTGCTGGTCAACAAGCTTTGCTACGGGGGCAAAGGGCTGGGTGATCACTTGATGCCTTACCAGAAGATTGCGCGCGGGGACATGATCGTTTTTCATTATCCGGTGGACCCGACGCAGCATTTCGTGAAGCGGGTCATCGGGGTGCCGGGAGACCGGCTGCGGCTGGTGAACAAGCAGGTTTGGATCAACGGGAAACCGTTAGAGGAACCGTATGTGCGGTTTCTGGAGCCGCCGAATAATATGTTCCGCGACAATTTTCCGCGGATCGACGTTCTTCCTCTTGGCCTGGAAGGAAAATGGTGGCTGGAGATGAGGAAAATGGTGGAGGACGGGCAACTCATCATTCCGGACGGGCACTATTTTGTGATGGGCGACAACCGCGACGACAGCCAGGACAGCCGCTATTGGGGATTTGTGCCGCGGGAAAATATTATCGGAAGGCCGCTTCTGATTTACTGGTCGGTGAAGCCGGCGTACGTGGATATTCCGCCGACTTCATTCATGGGCAAGCTCTATCACGTGGTGTACTCGGCAACGCATATCCTGCAGATCACGCGGTGGAACCGCACGCTGCGGCTGGTACACTGAGTAGGCCTCAGGGGCTGAAGCCCTGAACCTTTTTGAGGCTGTCGCGGCGCGGCTGAAAGCCGCGCCCCTTCAAAACGATTCTGCGTGGCGAGTTGCGTGAAAACGAGAACCATATAGTGGCGAAGAAAGAAAACCTGGAAGAGAAAGTCGCGGAACAGAAACCGAAAGAAACTACGGTTGAATTCCTGTCGTCGCTGGCAGCGGTGCTGGTGACGGGGTTGTTCATCATCACGTTTGTGGTGCAGGCGTTTGAGATTCCGTCCAGTTCGATGGAGAACACGCTGCTGATTGGCGATCACGTATTCGTAAACCGGATTCAGTTTGCGCCCAAGAGCTCGTGGGTCGGGCCGCTGATTCCCTACCGCGATGTGCATCGCGGGGATATCGTCGTATTCCTGCATCCCGACCCGGCGCAAGCCGGCATCTATGTGGTCAAGCGAATCATTGGAGTTCCGGGAGATCGAATTCACCTGCGTAACGGCGTGGTCTATCGCAATGGCGTGGCTCTCGACGAGCCATACATTGATCATGACGCGGATAGCTTCGATCCATATCGCAACGAGTTCCCATCAATACCTCCAGATGAGAATCCAAACATATCTGCCGACTGGCTCACCTACGAGCCTACGTATATTCAAGGCGGCGACCTGGTGGTTCCGCCGGGACATTATTTTGCGATGGGCGACCATCGCGGAGTCAGCCTCGACAGCCGGTACTGGGGATTTATTCCCAGGGAGAACATTATTGGGCGGCCAATGTTTATCTACTGGTCGTTTGAGACGCCGGCGGACCAGTATCGCAAGACCGGCTGGGGCGAGCGGATTTTATTTTTCGGCAAGGTCGTTCTTCACTTCTTCGATGAGACCCGCTGGAAACGGACCTTGCAGGTTGTAAAATGATGCGCCTCGAAGGTCTGGTGAGGGCGCGGTGAAGGTCTCTTCCAAGAGGCGCGTTGTAACCGTGGCAGCGTTGATTGTGCTGCTGCTGTTTGTTCTTCGGCCGGGCGCCTCCCGTTTGAAATCGCGAATTATTTCGTCCATCAGCGCGGGAGTTGGGCGTCCGGTGGATATCGGATCGGTACAAGTGCGGCTGTTGCCGCTGCCGGGATTCGACCTGAAAAACCTGGTTGTGTATGACGATCCGGCCTTCGGTGCGGAGCCCATGCTGCGCGCGGGAGAGGTGACGGCGTCTCTGCGCCTGCTTTCGCTGGTGCGGGGGCGGATTGAGATCGCGCGGCTCGATCTGACGGAACCGAGTCTGAATCTGGTGCACGGAGTGAACGGGCGCTGGAATCTGGAAGCGCTGCTGGAGCGTACGGCGCAAATCCCGCTGGCCCCGACGGGGAAAGCGAAATCGGAGCCGCGCGCGGGATTCCCCTACATTGAAGCGACAGCGGCACGGATTAATTTCAAGAGCGGGCCCGAGAAGAAACCGTACGCGCTCATCAACGCGGATTTTTCGTTGTGGCAGGATTCGGAAAATACCTGGGGCGTGCGGCTGAAGGCGCAACCGTTCCGCACTGACTTGAACTTGAACGACACTGGCGTGCTGCAGGTGAATGGCACGTGGCAGCGCGCGGCCTCAGCGCGCGATACGCCGTTACAACTCAGCATGGAGTGGAACCGCGCCCAACTCGGACAACTGACGAAATTTTTTACGGGAAGCGATCAAGGCTGGCGCGGTGCGGTGCAACTGGACGTGACGCTGGCGGGAACTCCGGCGAAACTGAAGATTGCCAGCAATGCCTCCATTCAGGATTTTCGCCGGTATGACATTGGAGGTGGCGAGGCGCTGCGGATGACGGCGCACTGCGACGGGCAATATAGTTCAGTTGAGCACGCGTTTCATGAAGTGCTGTGCAACGCTCCGGTGGGGAGCGGGCTGATTACGGTCAAGGGGGATGCGGGCCTTCCCGGGAGCCACAACTACGGGCTCGCCTTGAGTGCGGAAAATATTCCCGCAAGCGCCGTAGTGGCGCTGGCCCAACGGGCGAAGCAGAATCTGCCGACGGACCTGGCGGCTAGCGGCACGGTGCGCGGGGTCGTCGCGATCGACGAGAATGCAGAGACCGCGAAGCTGCGCTTTGTCGGGCAGGGAGAGATTCGCGATTTTCGTCTTGACTTCGGCGGCAAATAAGGCAGGAATCGGACCGGAAGTGGTTCCCTTCGTGTTTACGAATGGCGGTTCGTCCGTGAGCAGCGCCGGAAAGAAAAAGGCAGGGAAAAATGTGCCGGCAATCCAGTTTCCCGAGGGACCACATGTGGAGTTTGGGCCCTTCCCGGTTGCGATCGGACGGACCGCGGCTGTAGAGGCACGGGGATGGATCAACCGCAGCGGGTATGACATATCGGTCGCGGGAGAAACGGACATAGCGAAGGCACTGCGGGTCGCCCGAATGATCGGACTTCCGGCGGTGCAGGCAAACATCGAAGGCGCAGCGGACGTTGATCTACAAATCGCAGGATCGTGGGCAGGTTGGAGTAGTGGCACGCACTCCGGCTTCCCCGGACCACAAGTCGGCGGATCGGTGAAACTACGCAATGCGCACATCGCGGTGCGCGGGACGGGCGGACCGATCGAGATTACCTCCGCAGATATGCAGCTTGCGGCTGACCAGGTGCGCATCGCGAAGCTTAGCGCCAAGGCAGCTGGTACGCAATGGACCGGTTCGCTCGAAATGGCGCGCGGGTGCGGAACACCAGGGGCGTGCCAAGCGCATTTCAACGTAAGTGCGAGCCAGATTGCGCTGAAAGACTTGAGCGAATGGGCGAGCCCAAGTCCGAAAGCGCGGCCGTGGTATCGAGTACTTGAATCAAGCGCGCAGCCGGGACCTTCGGTGCTGGGAAGCGTCCGCGCATCGGGGAGCGTGATTACGGATCGTCTGCAAGTGGGAAATCTCGTCGCAACGCATGTTTCCGCGAATGTCGACCTGGACAATGGGAAGGTGGACATCTCAGAGTTGAGCGCCGACTTTCTTGATGGAAAGCATCGCGGGGAATGGCAAGCGGACTTCAGCGCGAAGCCGACGGTGTGCAGCGGCAGCGGGAGCTTGAGCGGAATTTCGCTGGCGCGCCTGGCGGACACGATGGACGACAAGTGGATCGCGGGTTCGGGGAATGCGAACTACGAGTTGAAGGGAACGTGCCCGGCGGAATTCTGGCCATCGGCCGAAGGGACGCTGCGGTTTGAGGTAAGGGACTCGACGCTGACTCATATCTCACTCGGAGAGGATTCGGGATCGTTGAAAGTGGCGCGGTTGTCCGGACAGGCTCAGCTGCATGCGGGCACGCTCGAGATTAAAGATGCGAAGCTCGATTCGCCGGGCGGGAAATTCCTGTTAAGCGGAACAGCAACGTTGAAACGGGAACTCGATCTGACGCTGGCGAAACCTGTGAACGGGAAGCCGGCAAAGAGCTACACGATCAGCGGAACGCTGGCGGAGCCGCGGGTGGTTCCGAGCCCGGAAACGCAGGCGCGGCTGAAACCATGACTCCTCCAGTCAGACATCCCCCACTCGGGCGATTGCCAGCGAGCGCGATCATTCCCTGATTTTCAATCCATCACGGCAAGTATCCCGGGCCACGGAGAACTTTGCCCGGTAGCGCACCAGTCATCTTGCCCTGATCGATTACTGGCACGCCGTTCACCAGCACGTACTCCATTCCTTCGGAAAGCTGATTGGGATTGTCGAACGTAGCGCGATCGCGCACCGTGGCGGGATCGAAAATCACCACATCAGCCCACATTCCAGCCTTGAGAACGCCGCGATCAGTCAGGCGCATGCGCTGCGCCGGCAAAGCGGAGAACTTGCGGATGGCGTCTTCGAGGGTCAGAACTTTCTCGTCGCGAACATATTTGGCGAGGATGCGCGGGAACGTTCCGTAGGCGCGCGGGTGCGGATGCGCCTGGCCGAGAATTCCGTCGGGAGAAGTGCCTTCGGAATCGTTATCAATGGCGACCCAGGGCTGCTGCAGCGCGAGGGTCACGTCGGGTTGCGACATGCCGAAAACGGCGACTTCGGTATCGGGGTCTTCGATGAGGAAATCGAAGATCGCATCCATGGGATCTTTGTTCCAGAGCTTGGCGATCTCTGAGAGGCGCTTGCCTTGGAGTGGCAGCAACTTGGGACTCTGCACGGCGCCAATCATGATGGCGTCGGGGCCGGGAATCTCCTGCCATTCGTTGTCCCAGTCGCGGGAGGGAGTCAGCATGTCTTTTCGGATGCGCTCACGCGTCGCGGGATCCTTCAGGCGCTCGACCAGTTTTGTGTCTCCGCCATCATGGGCCCAGGGCGGGATGAATGCCGAGAAGCTAGTTAAACCAGGCAGTGTAAGCATAAGTATCGGCAGAGACGTCGGCGCCAGCGGCGCGGGCGGAATTTATCTTGGCGACGACTTCGGGCATGCGTCCCCAGTTATTTTTGCCGGCGACTTTGATGTGCCAGATTTCGACGGGGATGTGCGCTTCGCGGCCGATGCGGAGAGCTTCGTCGATGGATTCAAGGACGGAATCGCTCTCGTTGCGCATGTGGGTGGCATAGATGCCGCCGGAATTGCCGGCTTCGGTGGCAAGAGCGATCAGCTCTTCCGTCTTCGCATAGGGCGCGGGAGCGTATTCGAGAGCGGTGGAAACGCCGACAGCGCCGTCTTTCATGGCGTCGCGCACCAGGGCTTTCATCTGCTCGAGCTGTTCGGCGGTGGGCTGCCTGTCGTCATCGCCGAGGACCATGCGGCGGACCTGCGTCGCGCCGACATAGCTCGCGAGGTTGATGCCCATGCCCTGCTTTTCGAGCCGCGCGAAATACTGGCGGAGGGTGCGCCAGTCGGGAGTGATTTTGTAGTGCTCGAACCCGGCGCGGTCGGACTGGAGGATGGCGTCGTTGAGCGGGGCGATCGAATTGCCTTCGCCGGTAATTTCGGAAGTGATGCCCTGGAAGATTTTTGAGGGCAGACGCGGGATCGACGAGAATCGTGAGTTCCGACTGGCCGAGCATGTCAATGAATCCGGGCGCGACCACCTTGCCGGACGCATCAATCGTGCGTTTGCGAGGTGCGGCGGAGAGGTTGCCGATGGCGGCGATCTTGCCATCGCGGATGCCGATATCACCGGAGTACCACGGCGAGCCGGTACCGTCGATGATGTGGCCGTTGGTGATAACGAGGTCGAAGGGCTGGACTTGGGCTCGCAGGCAGGGAGCGCCCATCAGCATGAGAGTGAGCAGGAGCAATAGGGATTTAAGCTTCGTCAATTTGATCTCTCTTGCGAAGAGCCGGTTGCGACAAGAAAAAGCTTACCGCAGAGTACGCCGAGAAAAACCGAAGAGATCTCAGAAAAACCTCATTTCGTTTGGGCTCCGGCGGTCTTTCCCGGATATGAGATCGCGCCCAGGGCGATCCAGATTCCCAGCGCCAGCCATTCGTAGACCGTAAAATGGCCGGGAACAATCGGGACTAGCTTCATCAGCGCCATCGCAATTCCGACGATCAAGCCGAGCGCGGCCAGGGCGCGCTCTGCGCCTGACAAGGCGAGTGAGTTGGTCCTCCCCGAGCGGCCCAACGCCAGGCAAGCGGCGCAGGTTGCCGACCATCCGATAGCGCAGGCAACCGAGCCGACCTCGGTGACAGGAACGAGGATCGCATCTCCGAGGAGCATGCAGGCAGCGGTTGCAAGGCCGATGCACAACACGGCTGCCGACGGGGTCTGATGGCGAGCATGAATGATTCCGATACGCGAATTGACCATGCCGCGGCGGCCCAGGGCAAACAGCAGGCGGCTGGCGGCTACGAAATTTCCGTTGAAACATTTGAAGAGCGACAGGAAAGCGGCGGCGAGAATGATGTTGACGATCCGAACGGGAACCGACCGCCTGTTGGAACGCCACGGCTGTCATGAACTTTGTGCCGACCAACTGGCGCCAGGGCGCGACGAACGCCACCGCCGCGACGATGCTTGCGTAGAAGAGAATGCCGACGAAGATCGCCATCCAGATGGCACGAAAGAAGCCGCGGGAGCGGAAGTCGGGACTGGCTTCTTCCGCGGCCTTGCCCACGGATTCAAACCCGGTCATGAAATAAGGGACGATCTGAATCACCAGCAGAATCGAGATCAGCGGAGTATGGGTGAACAGGGGCGGAAAGTTTTCGACCGAGCCGCGGCTCACCCCGAGGGCTACGAAGAGGACGAAGAGAGCGAGCGTGCCGAAGCTGGTCCAGTTCTGAAAGGTCGCGCTGAGACGGATGCCGCGGTAATTGAGGATAGTGAGCAGCGCGGTTAGAGCGAGGCCG
Organism: uncultured Acidobacteriaceae bacterium; assembly: GCA_963819145.1. Taxonomy (GTDB): domain Bacteria; phylum Acidobacteriota; class Terriglobia; order Terriglobales; family Acidobacteriaceae; genus Sulfotelmatobacter. Next base: position 224,380 of record CAWFVB010000026.1, on the reverse strand, counting down.
ATGATGAGGTGCGGCAGATAAACCGGGCGCCCGGCGATGCGGTAGAGCTCAATCGAATCGATGCCTGGAACGATGTAGCCAGCGATGCGGCCAACGGCGACGGCCTCCCACGGGCAGACGATGAAGTAGGCGAGGGTCATCATCCATCCGGTGAAGAAGCTGATGGGGCGCGAAAAAACAGCGGAAGTGTAGGCCACTTCACCGGCCGCATCGGGCATGGCGATGACCAGCTTGCCGTAGACCCACCCGATCGGAAGCAGCAGCGCACCGCCGATCACGAAGCCGAGCAGCGTGCCGAGTGCGCCGCCGCGAAGAAGCCAGTCGTCCATGATGACGAGCCAGCCGACGCCCACCATGGTTCCCCAGCCGAGAGTGAAGTAGTCGGTGGCGCGGAGTTTGCGGGCGAGAGTGGTCACGGAGTCCGGTTGTGGGTGCGGAGATGGGCGCGCGAATTATAAAGCATTTGCGCCAAGTCCAGTGATCATCCCGAAGGTACGCAGCCATTGGAACCGCATTCGCGATGAAGAATCCCGTTGCGGCGGCAAAGCTTCATTGCCGGGGTGCCGATGTAAACCGCGGGAGGCACATTATGGTTGGCCTTTTAGCGGATATTGGTAACGTACATTTTCCCGATTTGCTGAGCATACACGTAACGGGTCCGGGCGTTGGATTGACGGGCCCAGTAGGCTTCGGCGATACGGGCAGCGGCGGTAGCGTGGGGCTCGGTGGCGGAGTCGGCTTCGACTTCAACGCAGGGTCCGGTGAATCCGTCGGATTGAATGGCGGAATCGGTCTGTTCGCCTGACGACGTTCGCCGGGAAAGCTGCGAACGAGTGGGCTCTCCATTCAAGAGATCCCGGGGCGGTCGCTGCAAGAACGATCAAAGACCGCCCCTGACGTCGTCTTCGCACAGCAGCGGAATGTGACGCGAGCCAGACAAGCACCCAACGCAGGCTTTTCGCATGGTAGTATCGAACTCAGCCCTGCATGACACTTCAACATTTGATCCGTCTGGCAGCCCTGCCGCTGAGCCGTAATTCCGCCCGGGGAGCCTCGTAGAAAATGACCGCTTCGTCAAAACTCGCAAACGCGTGCTCAGCGGCATGCGCTCGACCGGAAAGCTGCATCTGGGCAACTATGTGGGCGCGCTGCAGAACTGGGTGGCATGCAGGACGAGTACGAATGTTTTTTCTGCGTGGCCGACTGGCATGCGCTGACGACCGATTACGCCGACACTTCGCAGGTGAAAGAGAATTCGCTCGAGGTGGCGCTCGACTGGCTGGCGGCGGGGCTTGATCCGGAGAAGTCGGTGATTTTTATTCAGTCGCATGTTCCGGCATCACGCCGAGCTGCACCTGCTGCTTTCGATGATCACGCCGCTGGGCTGGCTGGAGCGCGTGCCGACGTACAAGGAGCAGCGCGAGAATATCAAAGACAAGGATCTGGGGACGTATGGGTTTCTGGGATATCCGGTGCTGCAGTCGGCGGATATTCTGATTTACAAGGCGGATTGTCGTTCCGGTGGGCGAAGATCAGGTGGCGCACGTGGAACTGACGCGGGAGATTGCGCGGCGGTTCAACGGATTCTACGGTGTGCCAAGAGAAGTATTTCCTGAGCCGCAGTCGCTGCTGACGCCGGCGGCGAAACTGCCGGGAACCGACGGGCGCAAGATGTCGAAGTCGTACGGGAACACGATCATGCTGACCGATCCGGAGCCCGTGGTGCGGCAGAAGTTGAAGACGATGGTGACGGATCCGGCGCGGGTGCGGCGGTCGGATCCGGGAAATCCGGATGTTTGCCCGGTGGGCGATCTGCACAAGATTTTCAGCAGCAAAGAAACGATGGCGAAAGTGAATGAAGGCTGCCGGTCGGCGGGAATTGGCTGCATCGAATGCAAGGGATGGGCAGCGGACGCGCTGGTGCAGTTGCTGATTCCGATGCAGGAGCGGCGGAAGAAATTCGAGGAGAATCCGCGGCTGGCCTGGGATATTCTGGAGGCAGGGCACGAAGCGGGCACGCAAGGCAGCGGCGCGAAACGATGGAAGATGTGCGTGCGGCCATGGGGATGTCGCTGGAGTATGAGGCGCCGCGCGAGTAAGGATCGGAAGTGGAAGAGTGGACTAGACGGAACGCAAGTGACAGGTCTAGATATCCGATGGCAGAAGTGACCGAGACTCGCCTCGCCGCGCGATCGCAGCAGAGTCTCGCCGGCATCGTGCGGCCCGTCGCCGAGCAAGGAACGCGACTAAGAAAGAAGAGAGCGACTTCCCTTTTGCCGTCGCGGTCAGCGATGTCTACGAAGGGCCGCTGGACCTGCTGCTCGATCTGATCCGCAAGCAGGACATTGACATTTACGACATTCCGATCGCGAAGATCACGGCGCAGTATCTGGCGTATGTGGAGAAGATTCGCGAGCTCGATGTGAACGTCGCGGCCGAGTTCATTTACATGGCCGCGGTGCTGATTCACATCAAGTCGAAGATGCTGCTGCCGCGCGATCCGGATGCGAGGGCGGAGGAACAGGAAGATCCGCGCAACGAACTGGTCAACCGGCTGCTGGAGCATGAAAAGTTCAAGTCGGCGGCGCAGATGCTTTTGCAGAAGCAGCAGATCGAAGATGCGGTGCTGACGAATCCGTCGCTGAAAGAATTCATGGAGGCGGAGGGCACCGAGCCGGAAATTGCCGCCGACGTGATCGATCTGGTCAAGACATTTCAGCAGGTGCTGGAGCGGGTGCGAACGCGCCCGGTTATGAATGTGGATGAGGAAACGGTCACGGTGGGGCAGATGATTGACTATCTGCGGCGGCGGCTGTCGCTGGAAGACCGGCCGATCCGGCTGAAGCAGCTCTTGATGCGGGTGCCATCGCGGCAGGCGCTGGTGTGCATGTTCCTGGCGCTGCTGGAACTGGTGCGGCTGCAGGCGATCCAGGTGCGGCAGGAGAGGCTGTTTGGCGAGATCGCGGTCCGCAAGCACACGCACTTTGACGAAATCATGAACGAACAGTCGGCGGTACGCGACGATTGGAGATGAAAAAGCAGTGGCTAGTGATTCGTGGCCAGTTATCAGCGTCTAGAGGTTGCTGGTCGCAGTCTGCCGCGCTCTATGCACTGACCACTTAATCACTATGTCTTTGAAAGCTCAACTCGAAGCCATTATTTATGCGGCGGAGACACCGATTACGCTGGAGCAGATGACCCAGCTCGTCAAAGATAGCGTGGTCGCCGGTGGAGTGGCCGACGACGCGCGAGATCAAGTCGCACGTGCGCTCGACCGTGGAAGAACTTGTCGGCGAATATGGCTCTCCCGATCATGGCATCGAGATTCGCCAGGTCGCGGGCGGATACCGGATGTCCACCAAACCGGAGCAGCACGAGGTGGTGCGGGCGTTCGCCAAGAGCCTGAAGCCGCCCATCCGGCTTTCGCTGCCGGCGCTGGAAACCCTGGCTGTGATCGCTTACAAGCAGCCGGCCACGGTGCCGGAGATCAACGACATTCGCGGCGTCGATTCCGGCGGCGTGATTGGGACTCTGCTGGACCGCAAGCTGATCACGACGGCGGGGCGCAAGCAGGTGATTGGGCGGCCGATTCTCTACAAGACGACGAAAGAATTTCTGATGCGGTTTGGGCTGAAGGATGTGAACGAACTGCCCAGCATGGAGGAGTTCGAGAAGCTGGTGGCGGAGTCGTTTCAGGAAGAATTGCTTCCGGCGGAGAGCAGCGCGAGGTGCGGTTGCGGAGGCGGAAGGTTCGCGGAACGAGACGCCGCGGAGCGCGCGCAAACGTCGAGGCCGTCACGTAAGTCTGCCGAGGAGAAGGCGGGCTCGTAGGTTAGAACACGCGATGCGTTCCACTCTATGCCGCTGAGCGCCTGCAAAAAATTATCGCCGCTGCTGGCATCGCTTCCCGGCGCAAGGCCGAGGAACTGATCTCGGCCGGCCATGTGCAGGTCAACGGGACGGTCGTCACCGAACTGGGCAGCAAGGCTGATCCGGAGACCGATCACGTTCGCGTGAATGGAAAACTTCTGCACGGGGCGCAACGGCACGTCTATCTTCTGCTCAACAAGCCCAAGGGCTACGTCACCACGATGAGCGATCCGGAAAAGCGGCCGACGGTGATGGATCTGATTCGCGGCGTCAAAGGCCGCGTGTATCCGGTGGGGCGGCTGGACTATGCCAGCGAAGGGTTGCTGCTGCTGACCAACGATGGCGAACTGGCGCATCACCTGATGAAAGCGGCCTCGCATGTGCCGAAGACCTACGTCGTGAAAGTGGCGGGCACCCCGAAGGAAGACGCGCATCACCAAGTTGCGGGCTGGAGTTTCGATCGCGACCGATGATGGCAAGCGGGTCAAGACCGGGCCGGCGTTGGTTCGCGTGGTGAAGGAAGCGGCGAATCCGTGGTATGAGATCACGCTGATCGAGGGGCGGAACCGCCAGATTCGGCGCATGTTTGAGGCAGTTGGGCATCACGTGGAAAAAATCAAGCGCGTCCGCTACGGTCCGCTCACGCTCGATGTTCCGCCGGGCAAGTTTCGGTCGCTGACGTTGAAGGAAATCGAGCGATTGAAATCCGCCAGCAAGACCGGCGTGGCGGGCGCGAAGCAATCTGCATCGCATGATGTGCCGCGAGCATGAGCCGATTTTTTGATCTGGTCTCGAAGCCGGCCCGCGAGATGGGCTGCTATTCGCCGAGCGCCTCCGCGCGGATCCTCGCGGAGAACCAGTCCGCAGCTGATCAAGCTCGACTCCAACGAAAATCCTTTTGGTCCTTCGCCGCGCGCGATTGAAGCGATGCGCGTCGCGCTGGCTGCAGTCGAACTTCTATCCCGAAGACGACTGCACTGCATTGCGCCGCAAATTGGCCGCGCATCACGCTGTGCCGCCGGAACAGGTCTAGTGACCGCGGGCTCGACCGGATTGCTGAGCCTGCTGTGCCACACGCTGCTGGCGCCCGGCCTGAATGCGGTGACCAGCGAGCGCTCGTTCATCCTCTACTCGGTGGCAGTGCAGGCAACGGGAGCGCACTTGATCGAGGCTGCCGATGGACGACGATGGATTCGATCTGGATGCGATTCTGGAATGCCATCAACGAAAATACGCGGCTGGTGTTCCTGGCGAATCCGAACAATCCTACGGGAACGATGCTCGACGCGGGCGCGGTGGACCAGTTCATGGCGGACGTCCCGGACCATGTGGTGGTCGTTCTCGACGAGGCTTATTACGACTTTGCGCGCACTTCGCCGCGGAGCGGCAGGTGAAGTATCCGAGGTCGCTCGATTACCTGCGGCGGGGAGCCACGGTGGTCGTGCTGCGAACTTTTTCAAAGGCTCATGGGCTGGCTGGGCTTCGCGTGGGCTACGGCTTGGGACCCGCGGAACTGCTGGCTTATTGCGCGCGCATGCGCAATACATTTTCGGTGTCGTCAGTGGCGCAGGCCGCGGCGCTGGCCGCGCTCGACGATCAGGATCACATTGCGCGCACGGTTTCGACAATGCGGCGCAGGCAAAATTCTGAGCGCAGGATTGTCGGAGCTTGGATATCGAGTGGTTCCGACATCGGCGAACTTCCTGTACTGCGATGTGGGGGAGGATGCTTCGGCCTTCGCGAGCGGCTGCTGTGACGAAGGAGTCGAGCGTTCGTCCGCTGGGAGTGTGGGGCGCACCGAATTGCATTCGAGTGAGTATTGGCACGCCGGAGCAGAATCAGTTTTTCTTAGCAGCCATGCGGAAGATTACCTCGGGGGCTAAAGCCACAATCATGAGGAGTCTGAATCGCAGCGCTGAAGCGCTGCGCCACCCAAAGGCTTTGCGCATCGACCTGAGCTATCCAAAAGCGCGACCCAGCCGCAATCCCCTTTTCTTCTTATTCGCTTCTTATTTTTCGCGCTGGGATAACGGAACTCTGGCGGCGCCGTACAGGCCAGCATCGCTTCCCAGCAGGGCGCGCGTGATGATCGTCTTCTTGCGCGCGTAATTTGCGGATTTGAGCCGAGGCCCCTTCTTTCTTGACCAGCGGATCGTCGGGGGCGGTTGCGGCGTAGACCAGCGAGCGATCGCGGAGTTCGGCGAACATTGTCGGGGCGAATGCGTCCCATGCGCTGAACGACTCCGCCGCCGATGACAAACATATCGAGGTTGAGAACGTTGATCAGATCGGCAAGCAGCATCCCCAGGACGTGCCGAAGCGGCGGAAGATGCGCTGGGCGGCTTCGTCGCCCTGCATGGCGAGGTCGTAAATTGCCTTGGCGCTGAATTCGGCATCGGATCCGGCGATCTTTGCGAGGGCCGGCGCATTGCCGGCTTCGATCTCCTCGCGGGCCATGCGGACCAGCGCGGTGGCGGAAGCGTAACGCTCGGCGCACCCGTGATTGCCGCACCCGCAGGGCACGCCGTTGGGCTCGACGGTGACGTGGCCAAATTCGCCGGCCATGCCATTCATGCCATAAAAGATTTTTCCGTTGAGGATGATGGCGCCGCCGATGCCGGTGCCGAGGGTGATCATCACCATATTGTCGAAGTCACGTCCGGCTCCGAGCCACTTTTCACCGAACGCCGCCATTTTGGCGTCATTATCGAGGAAGACGCGAGCACCGAGGCGGCGCTCAATTTCATCGCGCACGGGATAGTCCGACCAGCCGGGAAGATTCGCCGACTTGCGCATCATTCCGGTTTCCATGTCGATGATGCCGGGGACGCCGATGCCGGCTCCAACAAACTTTCCGCTGGCGCGATATTTATCCGTGAGGCGGAGAATGGCGTCGCACATTTCGCCGATGACGTGGTCGCGGCCAAGGGAAACTTTGACGCTGAGATTGATTTTTTCGAGAAGCTGGCCTTCCGTGCTGATGGCCGCGATGCGCAGGTTGGTACCGCCGAGATCGACTCCGATGGAAAAATCAGGCATAAGGCAAGAGAGTATCAGAACTGCGGCTGCGTTTTCAGTGTTGGAAAAGCATTTAACCGTAAAGATCCACTGAGGAAAGCCGGGCTAAGAACGCGAAGAAAGCGCGGCCAGGTTGAGGATGGTTGAAACAGCGATCAGAAGTCATCAATTATTTTTGGCACTCAGGGCAATAGTGGCTGCTGCGCCCGGCGATCACGACGCGCTTGATGGGAGTCTTGCAGACCAGGCAAGGCTCGGATTCGCGGCCGTAGACGCGATGCTGAAGCTGGAAAAATCCTTCTTCACCGTCGGCGTCCACGTAGTCGGAGATGGAGGAACCGCCGAGCGCAATCGCCTGTTGCAGAACTTCTTTAATGGCAACGAGCAGCTTGCCTAGCTGGTCGCGGGTGATGGTCGAGGCGCGACGGCGCGGGCGAATGCCGGCGCGGAATAAAGATTCATCGGCATAGATGTTACCGACGCCGCGGAGGAGTTTCTGGTTGAGCAGCGCACTCTTGATGGGAGTCTTGCGTCCGTGGAAGAGCGCCAGGAAGCGGTCGAGATCGACTTCCAGTGGTTCGACGCCACCGAAGTCCGCTGCATTGGCCACGCTCAGCCGGCCAAAGCGTCTGGGATCGACGAAGCGCAGTTCCCTGCCCGAAGACAGCTTCAGGATGGCATGAGTGTGCTTTACGATTTCCGATTGCGCCTCGCAGACTTGCAGGCGGCCTGTCATGCCGAGGTGGACGATCCATTGAGACTTGGAGAGTGTGGGGCGCGATGACGCCGACGCGGCCCGGGCTCCGGATTTCTTCGACTTTCGATCTGTGCCCTGGCCTTTCTCGGGCGAGGGCCCCGGCCCTACAACCCCGTCTTGCTCTAAATCGAAGACGATGTGCTTGCCGATGCGGCGGACCGCGGCAATGCGGCTCCATTCGAGAGCGGCGGCAATTTCAGATGCGGGGGATTTCAGCGGTTCTTTCTTCTGGCCCAGCCATACGGATTCGACGACGCTTCCGGTGACGCGCTTGTCGAGGCCGCGGGCGATGGTTTCGACTTCGGGGAGTTCAGGCACGCGTTTTACACTCTCTGTGGAAGGCCGGCACTCTTCTTATTTTTCTTTTTTCAGGAAAGTTCCTGCTTCCAGCTCTTGAAACGCCTGTTGCAGTTGCTGTTGCGTGTTCATGACGATGGGACCATACCACGCGACGGGCTCCTGCAGCGGCTTGCCGGAGACGAGAAGGAAACGAATTCCATCCTCACCGGCTTGGACGGCAACTTCGTCGCCGCGATCGAACACGACGAGAGAGCGGTTGTCGGCCTCAGTGGGAGGATTGGTGTCGGCCCATTTAACGCTTTCCGTCGGAACCGCAAGCGGACCAGATGCATTACAGAATTTTCCAGAGCCTGAAAAAATGTAGGCGAAGGCGTGGCGAGTGGTCTCGACCGGCAGTGTTTTTCTTTCTCCGGGACGCACCGACACATCGAGATAAATCGGGTCGGCGGCAATTCCATCCACCGGACCTTTCTTGCCCCAGAATTCTCCGCAAACAACGCGAACGTGGGTGCCATCGTCGTCGGTGACCTCGGGAATCCCGGCCGTTTTCACTTCCTGATAGCGCGGCGCGGTCATCTTCAGAGCCGAGGGAAGATTGGCCCACAGCTGAAAACCGTGCATGCGTCCGGTCGGGTCGCCCTTGGGCATTTCCTGGTGAATAATGCCGCTGCCGGCGGTCATCCATTGGACGTCGCCAGCGGCGATTGCGCCACGGTTGCCCATGCTGTCGCCGTGCTCGACAGTTCCGGCAAGGACGTAGGTGATGGTCTCGATGCCGCGGTGCGGATGCCAGGGAAAGCCCGCGAGATAGTCCTCGGGAACGTCATTGCGAAAGTCGTCGAGCAGAAGAAATGGATCGAACTCCTGGGTGCTACCGAAGCCGAACGCGCGCCGGAGATGCACGCCCGCGCCTTCAAGAGTGGGCTTGGACTTGATGAGACGTTTGATAGGTCGAATCGACATCACGGCCTCCGCGTCGAGCGCTGGACTATTTCCTGGTACTCGAGTTCCGGGCACTCCAGATCTCGTTCATTCTCGCACATGAAGTATAGATGCAAGCGAGCGGCGGTCGGACGCATGTGGTCCGGAGGCGCAATCGGGAGAGAGGTCTACAGCGATTCCAGATGGAAGGGGGCCGGCCGGAATCGTTTGGTGGCGCCGGGTGTCGTCCGGGCGATGGCCTGTTTGAGCAGGCGCGCTATTTCGGCTTCCAGCGTCTGGCGCTCGGTCTCGTTCATGGCGGTGATCCGAAATGGCTGAAGATAAGTGAGCGCACCGCCCAGGGGAAACAACATCACGGCCTTGGGATAGAGAATATTTTCACCAACCGGGAGGGTGAGACATATCTTGGTGCGCTCATCAAGGTAGGCGGCAACTTCCAACAAGCCTCCCGTGACGGAAAGCTGATGCAGCTTGGCTGGAAGTTTTCGTCCATTCTCGAGCAGCACGGTGACGCAAACGGTGCCGTGCAGGCTGACGCGCGGAGCGCGTGTGGGGCGAGATGGAGAGGAGTGCGTCATCGCGAGTCTGTACCTAGAACTCCGTGGCCTTGTTTGTCATCCAAGGTTCGACGACCTCACGCCCCGCGCGGGAACGGGTCTGCCGGTAGGGCAAGCGAGCGTCGGAACGTTACGGATGGCGTGCGCCAGCGACCGGTCCGTGCGCCGCATCATGATCCAGTCATATTCGTAGGCCGTTCCACAAGCCAGGCATATCTGGTAGTAACGCCCGTCTTCATCGGTGCGCGGCCACGCGAAGCGATGCTTGCAAGTCCGTCGAAGAAGTTGCTTCCAGAAGTTCAATGGGTCACCCTCTGATTTCGGCTCCTCCAGTGATCGAGCCAGCGGGAGAAGAATGTTTTGGGACGGTTGCCAAGCAAATCGTCGAGTGCGGAGAGGAGAGCATCGGGCGGTTGCGATTTGCACATGAACGAGTCCACCGAACGCAACTTGTTCTTCGGCAGCGGCTCGTAGGCGGACAACAGCATGATAGGGACGTGCGAATCGAGGCGCTTCATCTTCGCGGCAACGACATCGCCATTCATTCCGGGCATTTGATAGTCGAGGACGACGGCGTCCACGGAGTGCGATAGGAACAATTTGAGGCCCTGGTCGCCGTCGCTGGCTTCCAAAACCTGATAGCCGCTCCGTTCGAGCAGCATTTTGCGGCCGATAAGCCCGTTCCAGTGATCGTCGATGCAGAGAATTGTTGCTTTCGCGCGAGACATGTCCCTCACGCTCCGATCCGGCCAGGATTGGTTTGTTCGGCGGCGTCGCTCCCTGCAGGAGCAAAGATGCTGAACTTCGAAGTGGGCAAACTGATTCTGAAGGCAGTGCAGCATGCACACAAATTACGAATGGTCACTCGGGCAGCAGTTACCTGACTGATGGCCGCGAGGCGGCGTCTGAACGCCGGCGCGTGGGCGGTTTTGCCGGCCGCGCGACAAAGAGTAATTTATGGAGTGAGCCCCCTGGTGGTGTCGGGGCAACTCGGAGAACATGGACGATCGGGTATTGTTGCAAATGGCACTCGAAGAAGCGAAGGCAGGGCTGCGCGAGGGAGGCCTGCCCATCGGGTCGGTATTGGCCGACCGCGCGGGACGGCTTGTGGCGAGGGGACACAATCTGCGGGTGCAAAGCGGAGACCCTACAGCGCACGCGGAAACCGTGTGCATCCGCAATGCGGGGCGGCGGCGGGATTGGGCTCAGTTGACGCTGGTGAGCACCCTGAGTCCGTGCATCATGTGCACAGGCACGTCGTTGCTTTACCGGATTCCACGGGTCGTCATCGGAGAGAATCGCAATTTTATGGGTGCGGAGGAGTTGTTCCGCCAGAACGGGATCGGAGTGGTTGTGCTTGATGACGCGGAGTGCGTTCAGCTGATGCGCGAGTTTATCGGCGCGCATGCGGACTTGTGGAACGAAGACATTGGGAAGTGATGTACCTCGGGAGCTGAGGCCCTATTTCGGGGCTGGCAGGCCGTCCTGAGGCCGCTCCCCCGGAACCGATTCGGGAACCCCTCGGTGAGGCCAGGTTAGTCTTTGAGCGGGACTACGGCGCTGCCATCGCGGCAGAAGGTGGCGACTCTTTGCAGATCGCCATTGGCGCGGGGCACGGTCATGACCGGACCGTAGCAGTAAACGGCGTGACCAGTCGCGGCGAAGTACCAGCGTCCGCCCTTGGCATGCTTGCTGATCTGGCTGGACGGCTGGCGCACGGGCTTTGGCGGAGCCAGTTGGACAACGGGCAGACTGAACAACAAGGCTAGGGTCAGGACCTTCATTAGTCTTTCTCGCTATCTGCTACTGCTTGCCCACAGAACAAAACTGCTAGAGGCTCTTCACCCGCGAACTGGAAACCTAGCTCGTGATCAACACCCGGCGATCGTCTTGCAGGTCTGAGGCCGGACGGGTCGGCATTTGAAACTGCGGTTTCTGTGTCTGTTTCTGTACCCGGTGTTGCTGTACCGCCTGGGAAGACGGGGTCTGACTGGTTGGAGCCTGGGACGACGGGACAACTGGTTTCGCTGGGGCCTGGGTTGACGGGATCTGGGTTGACGGGGCCTGGCTCACTGGAGACTGCGTTTTGGCCGATGACGTCTGGGAGTGGCTCTGCGCCTCGGTCACATTCTTGTCTTGTTGCGCGTTCCGGCGAATAGCCGACAATTCGGCGCTATCACGAAACAGGTCACGGATTAGGGTCCGTTGCGATTCGATCGTGGCGCCCTGCTCGACAATCAACATGGTCATCAGGCCGTACGAGATCAGAAACAAGACGGTCAACAATGGCAACCAACCGCGTTTCTTCGGGGCAGCGGGAGCAGTTGCTGCAGGTACGGCGGGTACTGCGGTGTTCCCGAATAGCGTAGTCAAATGGCACCCCGGTCTTCGCCTCAAGCTCGCAGGCACAGAGAGAAGTGCATCCCGGAAGCCAACGAGCGGGATTCGACTAAGCAATTGATATCAGGAGAGTTAGTCCCTGCCGACTGGAAAGGCGCTTGGGAGTAAAGTGCAACTCGGTGCACATTATGAGTAACTGAGATTTGTTTCGGGCAGTGAGGCTGTCGCGGCTAAATCCTTATCTGGCGGGGCTTTTGGCTCATTTCCAGCTTGCATGGCAGACCCGAACGGCTTTCCCCGCTCCTCGGAACGGCCATATCGACAGATTACTTACGTTACTTTCTGAGAGATGAAAGACCTCTTAGAATCGACTGAATACGAGTCTCAGGGATCTAAATCTAATTTTTCTCAGGAATGATAAGCGATGCGTAAGCATGTCGTCCTCCTACTCCTCTCATGCTGCTGCTTTGTGCCTGCCGCAATGGCACAAACCCAACAATCGTCCATTGAATCCGGTCGCAAGCTGATCCGCAGGGTGGATCCGACCTACCCGGAGATGGCACGAAGGATGAACCTGTCAGGTACGGTGAAGGTGTTTGCCGTTGTCGGACCGGACGGAAACGTGAAGTCGGTCGAACCCGTGGGCGGCAGCCCGGTGCTGGTTCAGGCCGCTCAAGCCGCAGTCAGCCGATGGAAATTTGCCCCAGCCGGCGCTGAATCGAAGGAACTCGTCGAACTCCATTTCCATCCAGAATGAGGGAGCTGGGTAGGGTCGCGCCGCTCCAAGGCCTTCTCCCGCAGATTCATTCGCCTGAGTCCAGTTACTTCGGTGACTTTCGCGGATGACCTGCGGACTTCTAAGATCGATTCGGAACCTTAATCCTTTTTCCCTCAGGGATCGAAATCATGCCGTCACGGAATCTGTTGATTCTGTTCTCACTTCTCGTGTGTTGCTTCGGGGCTCCCATGCTCGGGCAAAGCACTCCACCTGCCACCGACTCCGGACGCAAGGTCCTCCGGAGTGCGACACCTTCCTATCCGGAAATGGCAAAGAAGATGCGATTGGCTGGAACCGTCAAGGTAACAGCCACTGTATCCGCTGACGGATCGGTCAAGCTGGTCGAACCGATTGGCGGAAGCCCGGTGCTCATCATGTCGGCCAAAGATGCCGTCTACAAATGGAGATTTGTCCCGGCCAGCGGCGAGACCAAAGAGATCATCGAGATACACTTCGCCCCTCCACCGGAATAGAGCGCAAGGCGCGAATTTCAACGTAGCCGGTTCATTTGCCTAAAACCAGCTTGGCGATCGTCGCCAGTTGCATGTTCGACGTGCCTTCGTAGATCTTGCCAATCTTGGCATCGCGCCAGTATTTCTCGACGGGATAATCCTTGGTGAACCCGTAGCCGCCATAGATCTCAATGGCCAGCGAAGTTACGCGCTCGGCGACTTGCGACGCAAAGAGCTTGGTCATGGCAGCCTCTTTTACGAAGTTGACGCCGGCATCTTTCATGCGCGCGCAGTTATAAACCATGAGGCGGGCCGCCTCGATTTCCGTGGCCATCTGCGCGATCTGGAACTGGATGCCCTGAAATTCGGCGATGGCCTTGCCGAACTGCTTGCGCTCTACGGCGTACTTGCAGGCGAATTCCCAGGCTCCGCGGGCCAGGCCGATCATCTGCGCCCCAATGCCGATGCGGCCTTCGTTTAAGCGTCTCGATGGCTATCTTGTAGCCTTTGCCGGACTCGCCCAGCACATTCTCTTTCGGCACGCGGCAGTCCTCGAGGATCAGTTCGCAGGTTGAGGAGGCACGGATGCCGAGTTTGTCTTCTTTCTTGCCGACGGTGAACCCCGGGAAATTCTTCTCCACCAGGAAGGCTGTGATGCCCTTGTATCCAGCGCTGGGATCAATCGTGGCGAAGAGAACGAATAAGCCGGCCTCTTTGCTGTTTGTGATCCAGAGCTTGCGGCCATTGAGCACGTACTCGCTGCCTTTCAATTGGGCGCGAGTCTGCAAGCCGAAAGCGTCGGAGCCGGAACCGGCCTCGCTGAGAGCGTAGGCGCCGAGGGTCTCGGTCGGCCATCTTGGGGAGGTAGTGTTTCTTCTGGGCATCGCTGCCCCAGCGCAGCAGGGCGTTATTGACCAGCGTGTTCTGCACGTCAACGATGACGCCGGAAGACGCGTCCACGCGTGACAACTCCTCGACGGCAAGAATCGCTTCGAAGAATTTGGCGCCGCCTCCGCCGTACTGCTCGGGGATTTCGATCCCCATGAGGCCAAGATGGAAGAAATCGTGGATGAGGTCTTTGTCGAACACCGCCTTTCTCGTCCATTTCTTTCACCAGCGGACGGATTTTCTCGTCGGCGAACTGGCGAATGTTATCGCGGAAAAGGATTTCGTCTTCGGTGAGCGTGGTCAGAGGCGCGGGAGCGGTGGCTTGCAGCGTGGCTTCGGGCATGGATGCACCTTCATTGCAGAGATATGCAAACTGTTAATGGTAGCACCGCGAGTGACGCTGAGCGCCGCGAGGACCTCCTACTGCACGGCGCGAATACAACGAGACGGCACCTAGCCCGAGGTGTGAGACGACAAAATCGAGAAAATCAAGATGGCCGCCAGCAAGAGGCCGATAACGATGAGAGTTATCTTTTGACGACGTACAGCTCCCCTCTGGAGCTGAATTGCCTCTTGCTGGTTTTTAAGGGCGTCTTTGTAATTTTCAACATGAAGCTTCTGAAGATCTCGAATCTCCTCCAGAAGTTTAATCACCTGTTCCTCAGCCACAAATTTTCTCCGGGAGTCCTACCCGCGCTTGTAGACCAGCTTCAGACCGTCGGCCTGGAGGATGCGCTTGATCTGGCTGCGGGCGTGCACCGACCACGGGCCTGAGGTATCGAGCCGGACATAAGCCTGCCAGTGTTTGAGCGCCTTGCGCGGCTCGCGAAGTTTTTCATAAGCCAGCGCGAGATTGTAGTGCGCGTCGGCGTAGGTCGGAGCGAGTTGCAGGGCGGTCTTGTAGGTTTGAATCGCTTCCTGCACGCGTCCGGTCTCGTCGAGCACGTTGCCAAGGTCGAAGTATGCCAGCGCGTAACGCGGGTCAGCCTCGAGGGCCTGGCGATAATGTTTTTCGGCGAGCGCGAAATCCTGGCGGTTGTAATAGAGCGTGCCCAGATTAATGTGCGCGGCTGCGTGAACCGGTTCGATTTCGAGGACCTTGTGATATGCCGCGATCGCGTCCGTCTGGGTGGTGGGGTCTTCTTCCAGTGCGATTCCGCGCGCAAACCATGCTGCAACTTCATTCTCATGCGGACTCGGCTCGGACCGGGGAACGGGCGTGGTGGTGAGCACTTTCTCGCGCTCGGAAAAATCCATCAGGAATTGACCAGCAATCGGTTCCACCAGCTTGCCACCGTGCCGGAACGCTACCCGATGCTTGGCGGTGGACCACGCGCCCGCTTCGAGCAACGGTTTCTCCACTCCAGAAGCCTGCTTGCGCATGGCTTCGAGCGATTCGCGAATCACGGCGGGACGCACGCTCATGGCGCACAGATCGCGAACCTTTTTTATTTCCAGCAGATCAGAGAAGGAGAAGGTTTCCGCAGACGTTACCAGACCGGCACGCTCCCAGTTCGCGAACTGGCGCGGTGTGATGTGGAGAATCCTCAGTAAATCGGTTCGGCTATACACAGTAATACGGATACTCTGGGAGCCCGAAAAAGCTATCGCGCCATTATCTGCAACTTACACCGGTAAACGCAACTGCAAACCCTGTGAAAACCTGTGGAGAACCTGGTTGATTTACATGCTCCGGGAATTGTGCAAACGCCCGTTACACTGCGACCACGGCTGCCTGGTAGTCCTCGTAGGTGCCTTTGAAGTCGGTGATTTTGTGGTTGCTCTCGAAGTGCCAGATGCGCGTGGCCACCTCGTCAATCAAGTCGTGGTCATGGGTCACGAGGAAAACCGTCCCGTGGTATTTCTGCAGCGCAATGTTCAAGGCGTTGATCGATTCGAGATCCAGGTGATTCGTGGGCTCGTCGAGCACCAGGACGTTGGGCTTCTGCAGCATCAGCTTGCAGAAGAGCAGGCGGGCGGCTTCTCCGCCGGAGAGGACGCTGGTGGATTTAGTCGCCTCTTCACGAGCGAAGAGCATCTGGCCGAGGATTCCGCGCAATTCTTCGGTGACGGCGCCCGGGTTCCATTGATGCAGCCACTCGATCGCAGTCGTGCCACCTTCGATCAGGCTGCGGTGATCCTGCGCGAAGTACCCGATCGAGGCTTCGTGGCCCCAGATCACTTTGCCGGAGTCGACGAAGGGACCGTCATAGCCGCTGGTCTTGCGGAGTTCGGCTTCCGGAGTAGTGGGCGAATTCGCCAGCATGGAGTTCAACAGAGTGGTCTTCCCTGCTCCGTTGCGCCCCATGAGGGCGATGCGCTCGCCGCGGATAATGCTGGCGGTGAAGTCTTTGATGACCTGCTTTTCATCGTAGGCCTTGCCCAGGTGTTCGATTTCGAGGATATGCTTCCCGGAAGGCCGCTTCTGTTCAAACTTGATGAATGGGCGCTGGATGTTGGACCTGGCCAGTTCGGTGACCTGCAGGCGCTCGACTTCTTTGCGGCGCGATTGCACCTGGCTTGACCGTGTGCCGGCGGCAAAGCGCGCGATGAATTCGTTCAACTGCGAAATTTTCTTCTCGCGCTGCGCGTTCTGCGACTCGATTTGCGAACGGACCTGCGTCTTGGCCACGACCATATCGTCGTAAGTGCCGGTATAGGTAATGATGGTTTCGTAATCGATGTCGGCGATATGTGTGCAAATGCTGTTGAGGAAGTGGCGATCGTGTGAGATAGCGATCATGACGCCGTCATAAACGTTCAGAAATCCCTGCAGCCAGTGGATCGAATCCAAGTCGAGGTGGTTCGTGGGTTCGTCGAGCAGCAGAGCCTGGGGATGCCCGAACAGAGCCTGCGCCAGCAGCACGCGGACTTTTTGTCCGCCCTGCAGTTCACTCATTTTGCGGGTGTGCAACTCGTCCGGAATGTCGAGGCCTTGCAGCAGGATGGCGGCGTCGCTCTCAGCGGTGTAACCGTCTTCTTCGCCAACAATGCCTTCGAGTTCGCCGAGTTTCATGCCGTCAGCGTCGGTCATTTCAGGCTTCTCGTAAATCGCGTCGCGCTCCTGCATCGCCGCCCACAGGCGCTTGTTGCCCATGATCACGGTGTCAATCGCGGTGTAGGCGTCGAAGGCAAACTGGTCCTGGCTCAACACGCCGACCTTGCGGGGACGGACCACAGTCCCTTTTTGCGGTTCGAGTTCACCGCTCAACAGCTTCATGAACGTGGATTTCCCGGCGCCGTTGGGCCCGGTCAGGCCGTAGCGCCTGCCCGGCGTGAACGCCGTGGAGACTTCATCGAACAGTATTTTGGCGCCGTAGCGCATGGACACATTGCTGACTGAAAGCATGGTTTCTTTGTAACTTCTTCAGGACCTGCGAGGAATTCCGCCAAAACGGTGCGCAGCTGGAGTTAATAGAATATCACGCGCACGCCTGTTCCCGGCCCGGCGAGACCAGGGTTGCAGAGAGCAAAGTGGGCTTAGCCGGATATACGCCCTAGCGAGGGATCACGCTCGATTGGACCAATTGCTGCACGGGTGCCACGACCATGAGCAAGAGATCAGCCGTCGGCTTCTTAACCTGAGCCATCGAGGCCAATTGCTGCGTTTCCCACGAGTCCGGCGCGAGTTGCGACTTGTCGAGATAGTCCAGCGCTTGGAGACCGGCCGCGCCTAGAGCAGAGAGGTTCGCTGACAGCGGAGCATCCTCTTGCAGGAGATTCGATTGGTCGAGCAACGGATGCAGCTTGGCATCGTTGTCGCGCCAGATTGTAAGCCATGAGCGAATCTCGCCTTCCGCAGCTTGGTCCTTACGGCCGCCATCGATGAAGGCCTGCACCAGTTCACCGAAGTGGCGAGCCGTATCGCTCTCGGGATAGACCGCATCCACCATGCGGGTCAATGGACCGTCAAAGTCGGAGAGACCCTTTGCATCGTCCCCGCGGTTGTAGTCCTTAACTGGTTCGACGACGTCGGCGAGCACGCGCAGCGAGGTAATGTCGGCGCTCCCTGCCATACGATGCAACATTTGCTGACGCGCGGATCGGTGAGTCAGGCCCAACCACTCGAGGTTGAGGCTCACCGCGTTCAGCCTCGTATACATGGAAGCAACATCGGTCACCTTCTGCGGAGACCACAACCGCTCGGCAATGGCGGCGTTGCGCGGCCAGATGTGCGAATCAACATTCTCAGGAGTCACCCACTCCGCCCACTGACAAGACTCGCCTCCAAGAATGCGGCTCTTCTCTTCGGGGGGCAGGGTTGCCGCCGCATCACTCATGGGCTCCACCGCATAGTGCCGCGCCGCGGACCACATCAGGTCGAGGTAGTAGCCGTGAGAAAGCAGGCCGCTGTAACCCTGTTTCGCTGCATCGGCCAGCGACTGCTGCCCGCGCCAGGACTGCACGATGATTGTCTTTGGCAAGTCCGGATGAAGAACTTCATCCCAGCCGACCATGATTTTATGATTCTTGGCCACGATCTTCTGCACGCGCTGGTTGAAGTATGCCTGCAGGTCCTGATTATTCTTGAGGCCATGGGCCTTCATGAATTGCTGGATCTTTGGATTCGCATCCCACTGCTTGCCGTTGACCTCGTCGCCGCCGATGTGGAAGTAGGCGTCCGGAAAGAGTTTTGCCATCTCGGCAATGAATTGATTCAGAAACTTGTACGTCCGTTCCTGCGTTGGGTCCATGATCGCGTCGAAGATTCCGCCCCTTCGTTCCACCGCATATGGGCCGGGCGCACTCGCCAGCTCGGGATAGCCCACGTACCAGGCCGTAGCGTGGCCGGGCATGTCGAACTCGGGGATCACGCGGATGCCGCGATCATGCGCATAGGCGATCAGGTCGCGAATCTCGGCCTGCGTGTAGAACTGACCCGCGGAGCCCATTCCCTGCAGCTTGGGAAACACTTTGCTCTCGACGCGGAATCCCTGATCGTCGGAAAGATGCCAGTGCAAGACGTTCATTTTCACCGCGGCCATTCCGTCGAGGTTCCGCTTGAGCACATCGAGCGGGATAAAGTGCCGGCTCACGTCAATGAGCGTGCCGCGCCAGGGCAAGCGGGGTTGGTCTTTAATGGTCACGGCGGGCGCGGCGAATCCGGCGGGAGTGATTTGCACCAGCTGGAGAAAAGTCTGCAACCCGTGCAGGATGCCGAGCGGAGTTGGTGCGGTGAGCTTCGCGCCTGAATCGGTGACCGTCAGTTCGTAGGATTCATCCTCGCCGAGCTTTTGCACGGCATCGCGGCCACGGTCGGCGTGGATCTGCAGGGTTGCGGCGGAACCAGGCTTCGGATGGAGCGGAGTTCCGGTCTGGCGCGAAATCTGCAGCTTGAACCTCTCGATCTCGCGGTCGAGAGAGGCGTCGCGAGAGCCCGTAACCGCAACCGAGAACGATGCGTTGATCGCAAGTTGGCCGGTGCCAAGCTGAACGCTGGCTGGCAGGGGCATGAGATTGAGTTGGGGCTGGGATTGAGCAGCGGGAAAGGATGAAAGACAAATAACGATGACCGCAATCAATGAGGTTCTCATAAGAGCATGGAGGTCCTTTTCAACCTACCTTTACTAGTTCACCAGGCCGGATAGAGCGAATCGTCCGGAGAATCTCTGCGCTGTGAGGCAACAAGTCCGCCAGACGACTTGATTGGGCACGGACTAAGACTACGGCGATGACTCTTCCCCGCAGGTTTTGCTCGTACTCGAGGCCTCGGTCGAGCGTCAGGAAAAGTTCGAAACCTGACTTTTCCGCGAGTGAGAGGAGTTCTCCGTTCTTTTTGCCTGCCAATCCCTCCTCGGGAACGGTGCGGCAATCGTGACCGGGCAGCGCGTTCTTGAATTTTCTAGGGACACACTCGTCGAGTAGGAGTCTCATCCCAATTGGCCGACGACAAGCGACTTAGCATGTTCAAGGGCATGAACAGCGGCTTCGCGGGTTACAGTCGGAAAATCGTCGAGGAACTCATTCAGGGTTTGTCCGCCCTCCAGGTAATCGAGCAAGGCCTGGAAAGGAACCCTCGTGCCGCAGAAGACGGGCGTACCGCCAAGCACGCCGGGGTCGCGAGTGATCACATTGTTGAGTGCTGCCATGGCCTGGGTCTCCGTCTCTGTCAGTCTACTCCGAAGGTTTTAGCGAAACCAAACCGCCGTTCCGAGAGCTTAATGTCCTCCGCCCAGTTCGCGCACGATTCCGCCCACAAATTGTTTCGCATCGCCAAACAGCATCAGCGTTTGATCGAGATAGTAGAGCGGGTTGTCGATGCCGGCGAAACCCGGGTTCATGCTGCGCTTGATGACCATAACGGTATGGGCTTTGTCCACGTCAAGGATGGGCATGCCGAAGATGGGGCTTGAATGATCGGTGCGCGCGGCGGGGTTGGTGACGTCGTTGGCGCCGATAATCAGCGCAACATCAGTCTGCGGGAAGTCGCCGTTGATCTCGTCCATTTCGATGAGGCGATCGTAGGGAATATCGGCCTCGGCAAGCAGCACGTTCATGTGGCCCGGCATGCGTCCGGCGACTGGATGGATTGCGAAGCGAACATCCACACCTTTCTTAGTAAGCATGTCATAGAGTTCGCGGACTTTATGCTGCGCCTGCGCTACGGCCATGCCATAGCCGGGAACGATCACAACTTTGTTGGCTGC
Source organism: uncultured Acidobacteriaceae bacterium (assembly GCA_963819145.1). Taxonomy (GTDB): domain Bacteria; phylum Acidobacteriota; class Terriglobia; order Terriglobales; family Acidobacteriaceae; genus Sulfotelmatobacter. The sequence continues at coordinate 203,831 of CAWFVB010000026.1, read as the reverse complement.
CGAAAGAATCGCCGCAGCTTCTTCGGGAGTCGCGCTGCGCACGGGCTTAGCTTCCTGCCCGGCTGCAGCCGAAGCCTGCACCTGACCGAAGGCGCCGAACAGAACGTTCGTGAAACTTCGGTTCATCGCCTTCGACATGATGATCGAGAGAATCAGGCCGGACGATCCATCGAGCGCGCCCGCGATGATGAGCAGCTTCGAGTCGAGCACGAATCCCATCGCGGCAGCGGAAAGCCCGGCGTACGAATTCAACAAGGAGATCACGGTCGGCATGTCGGCGCCGCCGATCGGGATTACGAGCAGGACTCCAAAGATCAGCGAAATGCCAACAATCACCGGAAAAAGTATTTTCGTTCCCGGGTGCATCACCAGGTACACGGCGCTGCCGAGCGCGACCGCGAACAACACGAAGTTGACGAAATTCTGACCCTTATAGGTAATCGGCCGCTGGGGCAGGACTTCCTGCAGCTTGCCCGCCGCCATCAGGCTGCCTGTGAAAGTCAGGCCTCCGAGGATCACTTCCATAGAGAGCACCGACATCATGAACCTGGGAACGTCGGGCGAGCGCAGATAGAACTCGGCCGTGCCGACCAGGGTGACGCAGAGCGCGCCGAACGCGTGGCTGAGAGCGGTTCGCTGAGGAACCGCCGTCATCTGCACCATGCCGAGGGGGATGCCGATGCCGCTGCCGAGCACGAGCGCGATGATGATCCACTTCCAGTCCACAATGCCGTGGCGGAAAAGCGTTCCGCCGATGGCCAACACCATGCCGATTTCGCCTGCCAGGATGCCGTGACGGGCGGTGGCGGGAGAACTCATCCACTTCAGCGAGAGAATAAAAAGGGCGCTGGCGATGAGGTAGGTGATTTCGATGAGGTACTGATTTCCAGCAAAATCGGTCATATTTTATGGCTTCGTGGCCTGCTGTTTGGTGGGACGGCTGGTCTTGAACATCCGCAGCATGCGGTCAGTGATGAAGAATCCGCCAACCACGTTGCTAGTCGCGGCAACGATTGCAATAAAGCCGAGCACGGTTGAGAAGGTTCGTTTGTGCTCGCCCACGAGGACAATTGCGCCGACCACCGCAATGGCATCAAGCGCGTTGGTCAGCGACATCAGCGGGGTGTGCAGCAAGGGTGAAACGTGGCGGATGACCTCGAATCCGATGAAGGCCGCCAGCATGAAAACAAAAAGCGCGTCGATCAGGTTGGAACCCATTTCTACCCCCAAGGGGCTAAAGCCCGCATCTTTCGGTGCACTTGATCGCAGCGCTGAAAGCGCTGCGCCACCCAAAATCACGGCGTTGCATACGTCATCGCTGGCCCGAACGATTCTTCATTCTTTATCCACCTGCCGGGGCGAGCGCAGGCATTTTGAAAAATTCTCGCACGCGTGCGTTCACCACTTCTCCGCCGTTCGTGATCATGGTCTCGCGAACGATCTCATCTTGCAGGTTGAGCTGCAGCTTGCCGTCTTTCACCATGTAGAGAAGAAACGTGGTGAGGTTGCGGGCATACATCTGGCTGGCGTGGTACGGGACACTGCTGGCGAAATTAATAGCGCCGATGATGGTGACGCCGTGCACTGTCACCGTTTCTCCTGTCCGCGTCAGTTCGCAGTTGCCGCCCCGCTCGGCGGCGAGGTCCACGATCACCGAACCCGGGGCCATCCCCTTCACCATCTCTGCGGTGATGAGCACCGGGGACTTCTTGCCGGGAATCACCGCGGCGGTAATAACCACGTCACTGTCTGCAACCACGCGCGTCAGCAGCTCGCGCTGGCGTGCGTAGAAGGTTTCGTCTTGTGCTGTGCCGTAGCCGCGAGCGTCCTGCGCATTCTGCGCTTCAATCGGCAACTCCACGAATCGTCCGCCGAGGCTCTGCACCTGCTCTTTCGCGGCGGGCCGCATGTCGTACGCGGATGCCACGGCGCCGAGGCGGCGGGCGGTCGAGATGGCTTGCAGCCCGGCCACCCCGGCGCCGATGACGAACACTCGCGCCGGAGTGACGGTCCCAGCCGCGGTAGTCATCATGGGAAAAATTCGCGGCGACGTTTCGGCCGCCAGCAGCACCGCCTTATAGCCGCAGCATGTAGCCATCGACGAGAGCGCGTCCATGCTCTGGGCCCGCGTGGTGCGCGGCATGAGTTCCACCGAGAAAGATGTAACGCCTGCTTGTGCGATCTGCTGCACGACTTCGGCGGAACCGAGCGGCCGCAGAAACCCGATCAGCGCCTGGCCGCGGCGCATCAGGGGTAGGTCGGCTTTGCCGGTGACGTCATTCGATCCGTAGCAAAGCACCTGGACCACAACGTCCGCCGCACCGAAAACGCTGGCACGATCGGGCACAATCTTCGCGCCCTTCTCTACATAGGCGGCATCGGGGTAGCCCGCTTGCTCGCCGGCGCCAGTTTCGACGATGACTTCAAGTCCTGCTTTTGTAAGGTTGGGAATGACTACGGGAACAAGTGCAACTCGCCGTTCCCCGGGATAGCTTTCTTTCGGAACTCCGACGATCACGCGGCTCTCGTCCTTTCCGTGACGGATGTCAGCAGGCCCTGCTGCCTCGGGGTTGCCGAGCGTGCCCGGCTGGGAGCGGTATTTTCTTTATGGGCTGCGTCGGCACACTCGCCGACACAAGGACCCACAAAAGTGGACTGAAAACAGTAACAGATTGAGAGAGGAACTGGAAGCTGGGGAAGACTGTAATCTTCTAGGCGGAGTCCGCGGCACCGATCTGACTCAGGTGATGAACCATATGCGTAAGATAATCCGTCGCGACAAACTCAAGAGTCATGGGCTCTCGCCCTCCGAGGCGGATCGGAGTTCCCAGCTTCGAAGCCGGCAAGCGGGACAGGATGTGAGCAAGATAGCGATTGTAGGCCGCCCACAACGAGACCAGTAGCAACCAATCGGCGTCCTGCGGCGACTGGACGCGCACGTTTCCCTCCTGGTCGTAGGTGGGGAAATCGAGCGACGGCTGAAGCGACGCCCGAACGAATCGCTGGTGGTTATTCGATGCGGAGTCGATCAAGTGCCCCAATACCTGCTTTCGCGACCAACCGCCGGGGAGTATGGGCTTGGAGCTTTCCTGCGTGCTGATTTGACGCAGCCTGGGTTCCGCCGCGTCCACCACGGCCAGCAGCTTTTCACTCAATTCCTTCATGTCAGTCCCCCTCTTGAAAACGATAGTGCCACACGCGGGCCGCGCCGATCAGGTTGGTATCGTCTCCCAAAGATGCGAGAGCTAACTGCGTTTTCCCGGCGGGGACGAAGCGGCAACCGCTGCTGATTACGGCCCGGATCCGGTCCAGAAAGAGTGGCGCGCTCTTCATCACGCTGCCGCTGAGCACGATGGCGTCCGGCGTAAACAGATTGATCAGATTTGCCAGACCCAAGCCGAGATAGTAAGCCTCATGCTCGGCCGCTTGCAGCGCGACAGCATCCCCCTGCCGCGCCAACTCGCAGATGCCCTTGGCAGTCGCTCCCTGGCGATGCGGATAGTCCGCGGGTGCGTGGCTTTCAAGCCAGGCAACCATCGCCGGACCCGCGGCCAGCGATTCCCAGCAGCCGCGGAAACCGCAAGAGCACGCCGGACCCGCTGGGTCAACGACGTGATGGCCAACTTCCGGATGTGCGCCGTCCACACCGCGGTAAAGTTTGCCATCGAAGACCATCCCGCCGCCAATTCCCGTCCCTACCGTCACGTAGATCAGGCGCGAGCGATTGCGTCCCGCCCCCCATCCTGCCTCGGCCAGAGCGGCGGCGTCGCCATCATTTTCCAGAGCGACGCGCAGGTTGAAGATCTGCGCGAGATCCTTGACCGGACTCTTGCCGCGCCAGCCAGGCAGAAAATCCACGTCCCCAAACTCACCCTTCATGGGATCAACCGGCCCGGTCGATCCGATCCCGATCCCAGTGAGTCCAACGCCGGCCTTGCCCGCGGTTTCACGCAGCATGCGCTCGATATCTTCGATGCCGCTGGAGTAACGGTTGGGGTCGGTGGGAGACTGCATCCGAGAAAGCACCTGCCCGTTCTCGTCCACCATGCCGACCGCGATTTTCGTGCCCCCGATGTCAACCGCGCCGATCATTACGGCTCCAGAACCCAATCATTCGACCCTCTCCCTGCCACCTAGAATTCCGGTGTGATCGCTTTCGCATCCTCCAGAGTGACGCGTCGCTTGTTCTTGTACGACAAGTTTGCCATGTGCACGGCGATCGCCGAGCGGTAGCCGATTTCCGGTGGAGCGTTGGGCGCGCTGCGACTCCGGATACACTCGATCCAGTTGGCCATGTGGTTCTGATCGAGGGAGTGGCCGCGCGTGGCATCGCCGTTGGGACGATTCGTTTTCTCAGGCCAGTACTGCGCTGCCTCTTCGAAATGATGCTCAATGGTGCCGTCGCTGCCGAGAATGCGGTCGCCCAGGTCGTAGTGCTTGTTGCTGAACGTGGATTGCCAGGTCACGACAATATCCTTCGGGAAGTCGAGCGTCACCGCGATCGTGTCGGGGACTTCGCGGCCATCTTTTTCCGAGAAAATGCCTCCCGACATGTACGCCGCCGAGGGAAGGGCCAAGTCGAGCGCGCTCATAATCCACGCGATCTGGTGCACCATGTTCTCGGCACAGTTGCCTCCGGAAAACTCCCAGAACAACCGCCAGTTAATCAGTTTGAATGCATCAAAAGGCCGATCGGGCCGGCCGTTGAGAAACGCGCTCCAGTTCACGTTCTGCGCCGTGCAGTCGGAGGGAACCGCTCGAACCCACTGGCCTTTGCCGTGGGGGGTGTTGCGGCTCATCCAGGATTCGACCTGGGTGATTTTTCCCAGCCATCCGTCTTTGATCCACTGCTTGGCGTCGGTCAGCGAGCCGGAACTCTCATGTTGCAATCCGATCTGCACCACGCGGTTGGATTCTTTCGCAGCTGAGAGGCACTTCTCCGCCTCAGGGATCGACCAGGTCATGGTCTTTTCGGAGTACAAGTCCTTTCCGGAGGCCAGGGTATCGAGAAAATGCCGCGCGTGAATGTGCAGCGGGCTGGCCACGATAATGCCGTCGAGATCTTTCCTGTCGAGCAGGCGGCGGTGGTCGTCGTAGGTCTGAAGGCCGGGCGCTTTATTTTTTGCCTCGTCGCGGCGCCGGCTATATACGTCAGCCATCGCAACAACTTCAACGCCGTGGACGGCACGAACCTGTCCCAGCAAATCGTTGCCCCGGTCGCCGACGCCGATCATGCCCACGCGCACGCGGTCGTTCGCGCCCAACGCCCTCGCGGTCGGATACGCCCAGACTGCAGCCGTTCCCAGCGCGGCCCGCTTCAGAAAGGTGCGCCTCGTTTGATCCGTCATGATCTCCTCCATCTATTTATAGCGCGTCGGCCCGTTGCAGAAGTTTCTTCATCCCTGCCCAACTCTGCCGTGACGATTCTTCCGGCGAGCCTCCGCCGGACCAATGCGTCTCAAGGCTGACTGCGAAGCGGTAGCCGTCGCGCTTCAGCGCCCCGAACTGGCCCGCCCAGTCGATGAGTCCCGCGCCCATCGGCGCCCAAGCGTCCGCGCCCTTCTTGAACACGTCCTTGCAATGGCAGTGGCCGATGCGCTCCTTGGGGAGAAGATTGTAGCCGTCGGGATAGGGCGTCTCGCCGCCCGCAGCGGCATTGCCCGGATCCCAGTTCAGCGTGAGCGACGGATTCTTGACCGCACTCAACACTCTCGCTGCCTCCGCCCCGGTGGCCGTGTTGCACGCGGACTCGTTTTCGAGAACTAGAATGATCCCCTGCTTGGCCACCTTTTCCACGGCCTCCCGCAACTTATCATTCATCGCGGCGCGGTATGGACCTTGATCGTCCAGGCGCCAGAAGTCGAAGCAGCGCACGCGATCCGTCCCCAGAGCTTTCGCCGTCTCGATGGCGCGGTCCAGCACTTCGTCCTGCTGCTTCCACGAAAACTCCGCGCCGAAACTCTTGCTCTCGCTGAACTTCGATTTCGGCGCGCCCGGCCAGTCCACCTTGAACAACGGGCTGGCGATGTCGGTGACTTTCAGTTTGTATTTTTCGAGAATGCGGCGGGCTTCCGCGAGGTCCTTATCGTCGAGGTTGACAATGTTCTTTTTCCACATGCCGCGCAGCTCGATCCAGCTCATGCCGAACTCGCGCGAGGTGATCTCGCAGGCATGGCCGAAATCCTGCGAAATCTCATCATTGATGACAGAAACGCGAAAGGGCGAAGTAGAATCGGGCAGCATCGTGAACCCGGACGCGGCCCTGGCGGCCGTCATGGCGACCATTCCCGCGAGAAAATCGCGGCGCGCAAACTGAATGGACATAACCTGCTCCTCGGAACACCGGCGGGCACATCTACGAAGGCGCAAACAAATCTACCATCTTCGAAACGTGGGCGGGTAGCAGGACAGCGGAGCTTCAGGCAAACATCGTGGCGAGCGGCGCCTCAAGAAATGCGTACTACATTGCACGCAGGCTGGCTTCAGCACGGGGCGGGACAGATTCTCGCGCAAAACAAAACGCCCCAGACTCAATTTGAGTCCCGAGGCGTCTGTTGATCAGCCCTCCCCCAAGTGCTGCTCAAGAACAACTCTATGCCTGAGGCTGAATCCGGTAAATGGCTCCGCAGTGCCATGCCTGGCACGAACGGGCACGCGGAGAAAATCTGTTTTACGCGCAAAACAAAACGCCCCAGACTCGGTTAGAGTCTCGGGACGTTCGTTGATCAGCCCTCCCCCAAGTGCTGCTCAAGAAGAACTCTAGACCTGCCCAGGAAAACTGGGAATGGCTCCCCCGTGCCATGTATGGCACGAACGGGTAGGTAGGCCGGCAAATGTATGAAAAGATGGGGGCTCTCGGGCCGATTTCGTGGTGCCCCGCCAGGATCACGGGCAGTCCCACAGGACCAGTTGCCGTATTGAGGTGCTGCCTACTTCGCCAGCCGGTTGTATTTCTTCAGGAGCGCCTGCAATCGATCGTGGGGCAATGCCATCACGGTGTGACCTTTCAACCCGGTCATCGTTTCTGCGGCGATCATGGCGTTTACCACCGCCTCTTCGGTAGCTTGCACCGTGGCCAGAAAGACTGGATTGATCTTGTCGTTGGGCAGCATGGTGAGCGAAGCAACACTGCTGGAAGAAGCCGCTCCAGGATTCGCCGTGGAAAAAGCGATGAAAATATCTCCGGAGCCGTCGCCGGAATAGCTTCCGTCTCGTCCCAAGCCCAGCGTGATCCTCCGGGCCACACGCTTCAATTGAGTGGGAATCAACGGAGCATCGGTGGCGACCACGACGATGATGGAACCCACGTCGTCGTCCCAAACCTTCGATCCGCCGATTTCGCGGCCGACGGGTATACCTGCAATCCGCAGCTGATCTCGCTGGCCGTAATTGCATTGCACCAGCACACCTACTGTGTAGCCGCCGTATTTAGCATCGAGAACGCGGGACGCTGTTCCGATTCCGCCCTTGAATTCATTGCAGATCATTCCCGTGCCGCCGCCGACATTGCCTTCTTCCACCGGGCCGGCGTGCGCGCTGTCGAGGGCGTGGAAGGCATCTTCCGGTTTCACGTGGAATCCATTCACGTCGTTGAGGTAGCCATCCCAGGTTTCAGCCACAACGGGCAGGGACCACGAATAACCATCCTTATCTGGGCCGCGCTTTCGCAGTTCCCACGCGATCACGGCATCCCGCACCGTGCCCACGCTGTGCGTGTTCGTGATCATCACCGGGCCCTCGAGGAAGCCCGAATCTTCCACCCACGTTGTGCCCGTCATCTCGCCGTTGCCGTTCTCGGTGAACCATCCGGCAAAGACGGGGTCGTTTGAATCTTTGCCGCGGGGAAGAACCGCCGTCACTCCTGTGCGCACTGGGCCCGCGCCAGGCTTCGAACTTGCATCCCCTGAAATGAGCGTGGTGTGGCCGACCTCCACGCCCTTGACGTCAGTGATGGCATTCAGCGGCCCGGGCGCGCCGTCAAAAGGAACACCCAGATCGCGAGCCCGTGGCCGAGTTTGGGCGCACACCGAAGTCGACAGCGTTAAACAAACAAGCAAGACAGCGATGTTATTCATGCCGGACTTGTGCATTGAGTTTTCTCCAGGGGCGCTGCGATCCGAGTATCTGCCGTCGCGCGGACCCTGACACGCTTTTCTTGACTTTGCGTACACAGTCAACATAGTGTGTTCAACACAAAAGTGTTCAGGGAGCTTGTCAGTCTTTGCGGAAGACGCGACGTCAAAGTTTTCCTTTGGACCTCGGCCTCCCTTGTTTGATCCTGCGCAGACAATAGTACCAAGGGGGTAACGATGAGGTCTTCCATTCCGAAGCGGCCTTTCTTCTTTTTGTCGGTTGGTCTCTTGCTCCTCGTTTCCAACGCCTGGGGCCAGACCGGCACCACATCGTTGCATGGCAAAGTCCTGGATAGTACTCGTGCGGTCGTGGCCGGCGCCACGGCAAGGCTCGACAACCAGGCGCAAGGGTTCAGCCGGAGCGTTACTACTCCGTCCACCGGCGAATTCGAGTTCCTAGCTCTGCCCCCGGGCACCTATGTACTGACCGTAGAGAAGGCTGGTTTCAAGAAATACGAGCAGAAGAATCTCCAACTTCTGGTCAACGCTCCGACCAGCGTGAACGTCCTGCTTCAAGTCGGCGCACTAACCACTCAGATCGAAGTCTCCGGGGAAGCAACCACGATCAACACGGAAGACGCGAGCATGGGCATCGCCTTTGGCGAGAATCAGGTGAAGGAACTGCCGCTGGAGGGCCGCAACGTACCCGACCTACTTACGCTGCAGCCTGGAGTTGCGTATACCGGAAATCGAGCCGACACCAGCACCGACGACACGCGCAGCGGCGCGGTCAATGGCGCTCGGAGCGACCAGGGCAATGTCAGTGTCGATGGCATTCGAGTAAACGACGAAGGCGGCCACGCCTTTACTTCCGTCTTGCCCGTAACAGTCGATTCCGTCCAGGAGTTCCGCGTCACGACCTCGAATGCGAACGCCGATGAGGGTGGAACAAGCGGCGCCCAAGTTGCCCTCGTGACCAAAAGTGGCACCAATGGCATTCACGGCTCGCTCTACGAGTACCTTCGCAACACCTATACCAGCGCGAACGATTACTTCAACAAACTGACAGAACTGCAAAACTGCACGCTCCCAAATTCGAATGACTGCAACAAGGCTCCCAAGCTGATCCGCAACATGTTTGGCGGTGCCATCGGCGGGCCCATAAAAAAGGATCGCCTGTTTCTTTTCATGAACTACGAAGGAACCCGGCGCGCGGAGGAAACCGTCAGCTCTGGGGAGGAGGTTCCCAGTTTGGCGATGCGTGATGGTGTCCTGCAGTATCTGTGCACCCTCAACGGCGACGGCAGTCTGAACACGGCTCAATGTCCCGGCGGGTCCGGATTCGCCGTGCAGGGCCAGAGTGGTCAAACGTACACGCCCGCGGCCGGGTACATGGCACTCGGTGTTCAGCAATTGCAGCAGATCGATCCAATACACGCGGGCCCCAACGCGGCGGCAACTGCGTACTTCCAAACCCTGCCTCTGCCGAATAGCAACGTCACGGGCGATGGCTATAACTACCAGGGTTTCGTATTCGCATCGCCGACCCACGAGACCCAGAACGTTTACATCGCCCGCGCCGACTACAACATCACGGCAAACGGCAACCAGCGCCTTTCCGTGATGGGAGCGCTGAGAAATGATTCAAGTGATGCATGCGGGAACTGTCAGCCATATTTCCCCGGTCAGCTTCCGCAGGGACAAACCGTCTACTACAACAAGGGAATCATCGGAAGCTATTCCGCGGTGATTCGCCCAAACCTGATGAGCAATTTCCACTACGGGTTTATTCGCGAGAGTTTTGGAACGCTGGGCAATTCGTACCAGCCGTGGATCACATTCAATTTCGGCCAAGGCGTCACTCGTAGCCGGAATTTCCAGCGCCCAACCCACAATTTCTCAGAGGACTTGTCCTGGATTCGCGGAAAACACACGCTTCAGTTCGGCGGATATCTTTTGTTCATGCGCAATCCGCGCTTCGATTACACCTCGTCCTTCAATAGCGGAAATACGAACTCTTCGTTCACCACAACCTCCGGATTTTCCAGTCCCGGCAACAGCAGCCCGTTGAACCCGGCGAACAACGGTTTCCCTGCCGTAGATCAGAGTTTCGACGTGAGTTACGACTACCCGATTACCGATCTGCTGGGCATGGTGACCCAGGCCACTACAGTTTTTAATTACGACAGACAACTCCAGTTGCTTCCGGCCAACTCGCCGATCTCCCGCCGGTACGCCCAGAATAGCTTCGAGCCGTACGTGCAAGACGTTTGGAAGGTCAGCCCCAACCTCACCTTGACGCTTGGCCTGCGCTACTCCCTCTTTTCTCCAGTGTGGGAGACGAACGGCCTCCAGGTTTGTCCCAGCCCCGATCTTGGCCAGTGGTTTTCCGCTCGGGCAGCGGCGGGAGCCAGTGGCACTCCGTCGAGTCAGGACGCTCCACTGCAAGTCGATTGGTGTGGTGCCGCCAACAAGAAAAGGGGATATTGGAATTGGGATTACGGCAACTTGGGCCCGCACGTTGCTTTTGCCTGGGCGCCCAACAAAACTGAAGGCTTCCTGAGCAAACTCCTGGGCAGCGGCAATAAATCGTCGATTCGTGGGGGCTTCGGGATTGTCTACGACCGGTTCGGGCAGGGCATCGTCGATGAATTCAGCGGCAATTCTTTCGGCCTGACGACCTCTCTCAGCAACCCAATCCAGCCGCTCAATAGTCTGCCTCGGTTGACAAACGTCAATGTCATTCCATCGAGCCTTCTCCAGCCGGCTCCAGGGGCGCCGACTTTCCCAGAAGCGATACCAACGATGCAGTCGCTTGGCGCGTCCAACTTCGGCAGCAGCCTCGATGGTTCGCTGAAGACTCCCTATTCGTACACCCTCGACTTCTCCGTCGAGCGCGATCTCGGCGCCGGATTCTCGCTCGATCTTGCATACGTAGGCAGGCTCTCGCATCGCTTGCTGAGTTCGCAAGATGTGGCTCAGCCGCTTGATCCTAAAGACAAGAAGTCAGGCCTGGATTACTTCTCCGCCATCCAGCCGCTTTCAAGACTCTACGAACTGCAGGGTGTAACGGACGCGACCTTCAACGATTCTATGGTTAGCCCGGCAGTAGTTCAGTATTGGACCAATATGCTGCAAGCTCCCATTAATGGAGGATCTTATGCGCTGGGCGCGCAGACCGGAGGCTGCGGCTCAGGCGGGCCCTCGTCAACCACCGATCCCGTGCTTGCGATCTTCGATCTTTTTTGTGGAGTATCCGGCGTTGAGACCACAGCGCTGCAGGCTCTTGATGTACCGGTTGTATCTGGATTCGGAAACGGTGGAATACCCGATGCCACTGGAGATCCAAGCTGCGGCCAGTCTGGACACCCGCTCTGCCAGTACTATCCGACTCCGGGGCCGAACTCGTTTTACAACCCTCAGTACGTGTCTTTGTTCACGCAGCGCTCCATCGGATATTCGCACTACAACGCGCTTCAAGTTACGCTTCGGCACCAGATGAAGCACGGCATTCAGTTCGATTTCAATTACACATTCTCAAAGTCGATCGACTTATGCTCTGACGCCGAGCGCCTCGGAAATTTTGGCTCTCTCAATTTCAGCGGCGGCTGCCAGATGTACAACGCCTGGTCGCCGAATCTTTTCCGGGCCGTTTCCGATTTTGATACTACCCATCAGCTGAATTCGAACTGGATGATCGATTTGCCATTCGGCCGAAACCGCGCCATCGCCGCTACCGTCAATCGGGCTGTCGATGCCGTCATCGGCGGCTGGCGACTTTCTGGCCTGTTCCGATGGACGAGCGGCTTCCCCTACACCATCTTCAACAACCCCGCCGACTACCCAACTGACTGGTATTGGGAAGGCGCCGCCATGCCTACCGTTTCGCATCTGCAGAGTGGCGCCTACCACCAGGCCGACGGCAACGTGAACCTGTTTCCCAAACCGGCCGCAGCCGAGAGTTCATTCAATCCGGCTCTGCCCGGCCAGGTCGGCGTGCGTAATTTTGTGCGTGGCGACGGCTTTTTCGGCATTGACCTTGGGCTTTCGAAACACTGGAAAATGCCTTGGAATGACAAACAGGGCATGGTTTTGCGCTGGGACGTGTTCAACGTGACCAACTCGACGCGCTTTGACTTCAACGATCAGAATTCCTCGAGCGCGAGCGAAAGCAACAACTCCATCGCGGTTCCGAACTTCGGCAACTATAGTCACCTGATGACCAACCCGCGAGTGATGCAGTTCGCCTTGCGGTTCGAATTCTAAGTTTCAAGCTGTTCGGAGCGTACAGTGTTCGGTGATGAAGCTGCGCTGGCGTCAATGCGTAGCTCTGTCGTTTCTACGGTCGTAACTTATGAATCCACGCAAAGTCGTTTTGTGGTTCTTAGTCGTTGTGTGTGCGCTCCTGCTCCCTGAATGGAACCAGGCTCAGTCCCAGCCGGCCGCGGACCTCATCATCCTCAACGCCAAAATCTGGACAGTCGATAAGTCACTGCCAACCGCGCAGGCGGTTGCGGTGCTCGGAGACCGCATCGTTGCCGTCGGCCTGAATACCGCGGTCGAGGCTTGGCGGGGGCCCCACACGCAGGTAATCGACGCGGACGGCAAGTTACTCCTTCCCGGTTTCAACGACGCGCACGTGCATTTCGTGTCGGGAGGGAAACAACTCGACAGCATCAAGCTCAACGATGCCACATCGGCGCAGGAATTTGCTCGTCGCATCGGTGAGCGGGCCCGGAACACGCCGAAGGGCGAATGGATCCTCGACGGGAACTGGGACGAAACCAAGTGGACCCCGTCCAACATGCCCACCAAGGAGTTGATCGACGCTCTTACGCCCAATACGCCCGTGTTCGTAAGCCGCTATGACGGGCACATGGGGCTGGCCAATTCCCTGGCCCTGAAACTCGCCGGCATTACTGCCAAAACTCCTGAAGTTCCAGGAGGCACCATCGTCCGCGACGCTCAAGGAAACCCGACCGGCGCCTTGAAAGACGCAGCCACCGATTACATCTACAAAGTCATCCCGCCGCTCTCTCACGCCCAGCGCATGAAGGCGGCCCAGCGCGCGCTGGCGTATGCGGCATCGGTCGGCGTGACCAGCGTTCAGCACATGGATGCCAGCTATGCCGACATTGCGATCTATTCGGAACTGCTGCAGCGCGGCGAGTTGACCACGCGCATCTACGCGGCCCCGCTGATTACCCAGGTGGAGGATCAGGTCAAGCTTGGCATCCGGCACGCCTTTGGAGGGCCCTATCTCCGCATTGGGGCGCTCAAGGCCTTTGCGGACGGCTCTCTCGGCTCTGGCACCGCCTACTTTTATGAACCGTTCTTGAATCAGGGAGACAATCGCGGCCTGCTCTCCGACGAGATGCATCCGATCTCTCTCATGCGCGATCGCTACCTTGCCGCCGATGCCGCCGGCTTGCAGATCTGCACGCACGCCATTGGCGATGAGGGCATCTCGACCATCCTCGACCTCTACACCGATGTTGTAAAAGCGCACGGCGAAGCCGACCGCCGGTTCCGTATCGAGCACGCGCAACACATGGCGGCCAAAGATTTCGACCGGTTTGCCAAGCTTCACGTCATCGCGTCCGTCCAGCCCTACCACGCGATCGACGACGGCCGCTTTGCCGAGTCGCACATCGGACACGATCGCGCCAGCCGCACCTATGCCTTCCGCACCTTTCTAGACCACGGCGTGCGCCTCGCGTTCGGCACAGATTGGGAGGTCGCGCCGCTCGATCCGCTGCTGGGTGTCTACGCTGCCGTGACGCGGGCAACCCTGGACGGGAAGAATCCGAATGGCTGGTTTCCGGAGCAGAAACTAACCGTCGCTGAAACCATTGAGGCCTACACGATGGGCTCCGCCTATGCCGAATTCCAGGAGAACGAGAAAGGTTCCATCACGGCCGGGAAGCTGGCCGACATGGTTCTGCTCAACGAAGACATCTTCTCCATCGCCCCAGAAAAGATCCGCGACGTGCGCGTGCTGAAAACTTTCGTGGGCGGACGGCTGATTTTCGATGCGCACGACGCAGCGAATTGACGATTGACGCCGGCAATCACGACGACCCGCGCTCAGAGGATGGCACGACTTTAACAACCGCCGGTGCCCCATCTGCCAGTAGTCAATTCTGAGGGGCCAAAGGTCACGTCCCTACCCCACCCAGTGGGACATAGTGTCCCATGCCCGATCAGACGGGACAGAGTGTCCCAATTCGGCCCCGGTTTGACCAATAATCTCTAATTAAATCAACTACTTACGATCCCTCGATTGGTGTCCGCCGTGCAACACAGTCAGTGGGTACGAAGCTGATCTTTCCCCCCATTCAAGAAAGCAGGGTGAGATTTATGGTGCGTACACAGAAACTGACGAAGCCAAAGGGGCGCGGCGAACGTCATAGCGCGGCCTGGGGCAAACGCTTATGCGTGGTGCTTTTCCTGGTAACGGGGATGGCTTTCGCTCAGTCGAGCAACCCGACTCACGCGACGGGTAAACCGTCGTCCCGCATCGCCGCCGAACTCTCCGGCTTTCTCGCGAAGGCGCATCAGGGCACCGCAGGCAGCCAGATGGTTCGCGTCATTGTGCAGTATCGCCAGGTGCCCACGGCGGCGCACTATGCCGCGATGAAGGGTCGCGGCGGCCACCTGCAGCTGAAGTTGCACATGGTGAAGGGCGCGGCGTTCACGATTCCGGTGAGCGCTCTCGCAGCCCTGGAAGCCGATCCCGAGGTCGTCTCCGTGACCATCGATCACCCCATGAACGTCGCCGACGATCTGACCAACGATGCTACTGGCGTGGAGTCAGCATGGAGTTCCGGATTCACCGGAGCTGGCGTTGGCGTAGCCGTGATTGACAGCGGCATCAACGACAGCCATCCCGACCTGAACAATTCCGCTCAGACCGCATCGCGCGTGGTCTATCACCAGGATTTCACCGGAACGCCGACGACCAACTCCGCCGGCGCCCAATACGACCTCTACGGCCATGGCACGCATGTCGCCGGCATCATCGGCGGCAACGGCTATCTTTCAGGCGGACAATATTCAGGCGTGGCCCCTGGAGTCAACCTCATCGATCTGCGGGCCCTGGATCAGAATGGCGCCGGCTCGGACAGCACGGTGATCGCGGCCATCCAGCAAGCGATCGCGTTGCAGAACACCTATAACATCCGCGTGATCAATCTCTCTCTCGGCCGCGGAATCCCGGTCAGCTACACACAAGATCCTCTCTGCCAGGCAGTGGAAGCCGCATGGAACAGCGGGATCGTCGTGGTTGTTGCCGCCGGCAACTATGGCCGCTTGAGCGTGAACGGAAGCAACGGCTACGGCACCATCACGGCTCCTGGCAACGATCCTTTAGTCCTGACCGTGGGCGCAACCAAGAGCAACGGTTCCAGTTCGCCTTCGGCTGAAACGAAGGCCAGCTACAGTTCGAAGGGGCCCACGACTTACGATCACGTCGTGAAGCCAGATATCATGGCGCCGGGCAACGACATCGTTTCTTTGTCGGCTCCGGGAACCACGCTGGAAGCTGCCTATCCGAATGAACTGGTAAACGGAACAGACGGCAACGCCGACTATTTCACGTTGAGCGGCACCAGCATGGCGACTCCCGCCGTCGCGGGCGCCGCTGCCCTGCTGCTGCAGGAACAAAGCACTCTCACTCCAGATCAAGTGAAAGCGCGTCTCATGAAGACGGCGAGCAAGATGAACTCTTTCGGGCTCGTTTCCTCGTCGGCTTGGGTTCCGCATCTTTCCCAGAACTTCACCGACTTCTATGATCTGTTCTCGGTGGGATCGGGATTGCTCAACGTGCAGGCCGCTACGACCAACACCGATCTGGCCTCGGCTGGCGTCGGAGCCGCTCTGTCGCCGACCGCGGTCTACAACACCCGGAATGGTACGGTTTCGCTGGTGTATGGAAACTCGTCGGTCGCCTCGAACTCCGTGGTCTGGGGAACCTCAGTGGTTTGGGGAACCTCGGTTGTCTGGGGTGCTTCGGTGGTGAACGGCATATCCGTGGTATGGGGCAGCTCGTTGCCCTGGAACAATAACTCGCTGAACGCATTCAGTGTGGTGTGGGGATCAAGCACGGGTACCGCTGGGGCCACAAGCGTGGTCTGGGGCGCGTCCGTGGGCGACACGAACTCGGCATTCACTGATGCGGGAGACGATGAGCAGTAGTTAGCCGTGTGAAATAACTAGGAAAGGAGACGAATTTCATGAACAACACACGGCGAATCAAGATGTTCATCGGCGCAATGCTGCTGGCCGCACTCAGCGCCGCGGGATATGCGGGGTTCGCGAGCCACACGCTGCACATGTACTTCGCAGTGGCGGTCCTGGCGCTGGCAGCGGTGACGTCGCGCATGAAAGTCAAGCTGCCTGGAATCAACGGCAACATGTCCGTCAATCTGCCGTTCCTGCTGACCGCAGTCGTGAATCTCAGCGCCGCTGAAGCCGTCGTAGTCACCTGCGTTTCAACCCTGGTCCAGTGCTGGCCGCGGAAGAACGCGAAATTCAACGCACAACAGATGGTGTTCAACGTCAGCATGATGGCGTTTGCCAGTTGCCTGGCGAGCCTGATGTTCCATGCCCAGTGGTCCCGTGGGATGGGGTGGACTGCCAGTCCGCTTGGACTCGTGCTGGCGACTGCAACCTTGTTCCTGGGGCAGACTGCTCCTGTGGCCACGATCGTAGCTCTGAGCGAGGGCAAGGCGGCCGGGCACATCTGGTGGTCCCTGGCGCACCTCTCGTTCCCGTATTACGTCGTTAGCGCAGGCGTCACCTCGATGGTCCAGGCCGTCGGGTCGCATCTGGGGTGGGGCTTGGCGCTGGCGGCATTCCCGGTGATGTACGGCATTCACCGGTCGTACAAGCTGTACTTCGGGAAGATGTCTGAAACTCCGCGCACCGAACCTCTAACCAGGGCGGCCAGCGCCGGAGCTTAAGACAGTCGACAATTTTTTGTAAACGGGTGGTTGACGGTCGGGGGGCCGTCAGCCACCTTATTTTTGGGGCGCTCTCTTCCTTCACACTGGCAGCGGACTCTGCACCGGCGACGCGATCATGGGCAACTCCACCCGAAAAGTAGATCCCTCTCCTGCATGGCTCTCCACCTCAATCGAGCCCCGATGCTGCGTAATGATCCACTGCGCAATCGCCAAACCCAGCCCAGCCCCGCCTTGCTCTCGGCTTCGGGCCTTGTCCACGCGGTAAAAGCGCTCGAAGATCTTTGGCTGGTCCTGCTCAGCGATGCCTGCGCCAGAATCCTGCACCGTGATCACAACGCTCTCGCCTTTTTGCTCCAGCGACAGTTGCACCTTTCCCGGCGACGGAGTGTATTTGAACGCATTGTCAAGCAGGATGTCAGCCACTCTTCGCAGAGCGGCCTCGTCGCCCAGGACGAGCGATTCTTGATCCGAAATGGTCGCAGAGAACCGCAGGTTGCGCAGCGTGGCCACCTGCTGCCACCCTTCGAAGACGCTGCGCAGCGTCTGGCGTAAATCGACTGGCCGCACATGCAGCGTCTCGCGGCCCGAATCGGCGCGGGCCAGAGACAGCAGTTGTTCAATCAGTGCGGTGGTGCGCTCCGCCTCCAACAGGATGTGACGCAACGATTCCTTGTATTCGGCTTCTCCGCGCGACCGCCGCAGCGCCAACTCGGCTTCCGTACGGATGAGAGAAACCGGTGTCCTCAACTCGTGCGAAGCATCGGCGGTGAATTCGGTGATCCGCAGGAACGCAGTCTCAATCCGGCCCAGCATTTCGTTCAGCGTATCCGACAGCCGCTGGAGTTCATCGCCGGTCTCGAGCTTGGGCAGACGGCTATTCAGGTTGGCTCCTCCGATATCGCGCGCGGTACCCACCAGCGCGTCCACTGGAGATAGCGCCCTCCTGCTCAGCCAATACCCTCCGCCCGCAGCCAGCACCAATATAAGAGGAGCGAACATCAGCAAATAAGAACGAAACAACGAAAGCGTCTCCACGGCATCGTCGGACCGTGTGCCCATTCCCACGGTATAAACGTGGCCGTTGACACCAACTTTTTGCAACAGGAACCGGAGCGGCCGGCCTTCGACCTTGCGGTTTCTGAAGATGGCTGGCCCGGCCTGCTCAGGCGCCGGTAGCGCCAAAGGATGGGATTGCAGGAAAGCAGACCGATAGATCAGCTCGCCATTTTCCGTGTAGATCTGCAAATAGTCGCCGGAGTGCTGGATGGCGTATGTCTCGTTTACTTCTTCTCGCAGCTTGTCGAGCGAGGCATCCTTTTTCTGTGTTTCGAGAAAACTCTTTAAGTCTTCCACTTGGCTCTCAAGCCCGTCATCCACGATGTCATAGAGATTGTGTCGCAGGATAAACCACATGCCCGCGCCGAAGACGACCTGCGCGACCGCGAAGATCGCCAGGTACCAGAGTGTGAGCCGCACGCCGATGGAGAGCCGTCTCACCGCTCACCCCCTTGATCCTCTTGGCGGAGCATGTAGCCCACTCCGCGCACCGTATGAATCAATTTCGGGCGGCTCGGCGGATCAATCTTGTTGCGCAGCAAATGCATGAAAGCGTCGAGTGTGTTCTCTTCGATGTCGCGATCGAATCCCCAAACCGATTCGATCAGCGCCCGCCTGGAAACCACCTTCCCGGACCGGTAAATCAGTTGTTCCAGCAGATTGTATTCCGTCCGGGTGAGTGTAATTCGTCGCTCGCCGCGCTGCACTTCGCGGCTGGCGGGATCGAGCACAAGATCGCCCACGCACAAATTCGTTTCTTGCGCGGCCAGCGCGCGCCGTTTCACCGCGCGCAACCTCGCCACCAACTCGTCGAACGAAAATGGCTTGGTCATGTAGTCGTCGGCCCCCAGATCGAGGCCTTTGACGATGTCGGGCACTGAGTCGCGGGCAGTCAGCATAAGGATGGGCGTTCGAACTTTCTCCGTGCGCAACCGTTTGGCCAGCTCATATCCGCTGAGCTTGGGCATCATGACGTCGAGGATGATGACATCGAACTCGTACGATTTCGCCAGCGCCAGCCCCTCGGCGCCGTCGAACGCGCAGGTCGCCGTGTGCCCTTCCTCCGTCAGTCCCTTGCGGAGAAGGTCGGCCATGCGTTCTTCGTCTTCGACGATCAACAGTTTCATTGCAATCCCGCGGCCTGGCGCCTCAACGAAAATATCTCCCACAGTGTAGGCCGAAGATCTGCAGCCGCCCACCAACCTGAAGAAATATTAACCTGCCTTTCATCACCCGATCATATTCCGCTTCTAGCATTCCGAGTTATCTCAAAGTCCCTGAAGTTAACGTGACCGGAGATGCGACTCCCGGGAGGTGCGCCTGGATAATCCGGCGCCGGCCTCTCTTGATTCATTCCGTGTCTTCTGCCGCAAGGAGCTAAACTCATGCACTCGCCGCAAGCCCATTCGACCTTTTTCTGTTTCAGACTCACGCTCGCCGCCGCACTTCTGCTGGCGATAGGGGCCCCGAGGACGTTCGCGCAGGTGGACCGCGCCGCGTTCGAAGGCACGGTGACGGACCCCTCCGGCAGAGTGATCATCGGCGCCACCGTGAAAGTACTCGCGGTCGATACGGGACTAACCGAAGAGCAGCCGACCAATGCGAATGGCTACTACCGCTTCCCCGGTTTGGCGGTGGGCCGATATAAGGTGACGGTGGCCGCCACCGGCTTCAAAGTCAAGGTGATCGATGACATTGTATTGCGTGTCGACAAGACTCGAACATTGGATGTCCAGCTTGTTGTGGGCGCGATTAGCGAGCAAGTCGAGGTCAAAGCAACTCTGGCTGCAGCAGACCGGGTTTCCGCCGAGGCGGCAACTGTCATTGACACGAACCAGATCGCCGACCTGCCCAACAACGGTCGCGATTGGGCCAGCTTCACTTTGCTGGCGCCATTCGCCCAGGACGACGGTGGAGGGGATCAACGCACAATCCGCTTCGCGGGCCGTGCCCGCGACGACAACAATTTCTCGTTCGACGGCGTCGACGCCGGCGGCATTCAGGAGCAGGCTCAGAAATCACAAACTCGCCTGCAGATCTCCCAGGATGCCGTCGAGGAATATAAGGTCAACAGCGCCCTCTATAGCGCGGAGTATGGCACGCAGGCCGGCGGCCAGGTCGATGTGGTCACGAAATCGGGCAGTAACGACTGGCATGGCACCGCTTTTGGCTATATCAGGAACTCCGTCTTCGATGCGCGCAACTTCAACGACTACAATCTCAGCGGCAACCCTTACGTCCCCCCTTTTCGTATGGGGCAGTACGGATTAACTCTAGGGGGGCCGATCAAAAAGAACAAAACTTTCTTCTTCATTAGCTACGAAGGCCTTCGCCAGTTGCAGTCGACCACTCAGCAATTCCTCGTACCTTCCGGGTTCTGCTGTGGCGTTGTTGCCGACCCGGCCAACCCTGGACATCAAAAGTTCCTAACGACCTCATTCCAGCAGTACGTGCTAAGCACAGCCCAAGCGCTGGGCAAATCCTCGAACATGTGCCCCATCGTGCAGGCATTCCCCTGGAGGCAGTCCGCCGCGCCCTTCGGTGGGTGCGGAGCCCGCCTGGCCTATCCGGATGCAGCGTTTCAATGGCAGGGGGATTCGAATACCCCGCCGAACCCGGATGTGGGGAACCCCAACGCCGACCTGCTCACTGCCGCGACTCCCACGACTGTTCATGAGGACACCTGGCTGATTCGGATTGACCACAAGATCAGCGACAACACTCTGCTCTACGGCCGCGCCCAGCGAGATATCAGTCTTGTGGATGCGCCCAATGGCGGCAGCCTTCCGGGCGACAAGGTGCAGACCATCAACCACCCTGCCAATTACCTGCTCGCGTTAGCGCATACCTTCAGTCCGAATCTCTTCAATGAAGTCAAGTTCTACGTTAACCGTTCGCCCTTTCACAACCCGCAGTCGAGCATTCTCCCGTATTCGGTAAGCACCAATAACTTCGTCGGGCTCAACAACAACAATGCCGACATCGAAGTTGGATCAACGTACGGGGTCGTGGATAACCTGTCATGGACTCGCGGGAGGCACACCTTCAAAACGGGGATTGAATATCGCCGAGTCCGGCTGAATCAGGGAAAAACTGCCGACAACAACCTCTCCTTCGGCGACAGTTCCGGCATCGATGAAACAGCGTTCGTCGATGCGACGCTTTTCGGAATTTCCTATACCGATCCATGGTGCTGCCACAAGCTTCGGCGTAACTTCGTTATGCCGTATTTCGAGGATGAATGGAAAGTGACTCCCACTTTCACGGCCAGTCTCGGCATTCGCTGGGACTACTACGGAGTAATCAGCGAGGCCGATACCCGCACAACAGTCTTCGATCTCAACCAATTTCATGGAGTCTGTTTTGGCTCCGGGTCCACTTGGCGCAATGCCCTTCCCAGCCCCATTCCGACGCCGATCAATACTTCTCCGTGCCCAACGAATCCCGCTCTGTACAACTTAAGCTACGTGAATTTCGATCCCCGCATCAGCCTCGCCTGGGCGCCGAGCATGTTTCATGGCAAGACCGTGATTCGATCCGGGTTTGGTATTTATCACGGTGCGGCGCAGAACGACGACGAAAACGCTGGTTTAGAGAGTGATAGGTTCACCGCGTTCCTCCATGACACAGTCGGCAACGGTACTCCCTTGCTGGCTGCGTACCAGCAGACGACCCCCGATCTGAGTGGCCTGGCGTCGAGCGGCCAACTTGGCGCCGTACAACAGCCTCGCGCAATCCAACGCCATGGCCGCCACGACCTTTACGTGGAAACCTGGGGATTGACGATTGATCGCGAGTTGCCGGCAAACCTTCTGGCGTCGGCGCAGTACATCGGCTCACACGGCGTGAGGCTGTTTTCTCGCGGCGGCGTCAATTTCTGCATCACCAAACCGGCCGCGGACGGTTCTTGTACTCGCGCGCTGGATCAGTATTATCCCGGCGGCGATCCTTACGGCTCGGTGGACCTCAAGTCTGACGTTGGGCAAAGCAGTTACCACGCCCTGGGTCTCAGTCTGGAGCGCCGCTTCTCCTCTGGTTTGTCCTTCCAGGGGCGCTACACCTGGTCCCACTCCATCAACGATGGTTCGGTGGGTGGCGGCGAATCGAACGGTCCGGAAAACGTGAATTGCCTGCAGTGCGATAAAGGGCCGAGCGTTTTTGACGTGCGGAACAATGTCGCCGTCAACGGAGTATACGAACTGCCTTTCGGTCCAGGTAAACCCTTCCTGAGCGGCAGCGGGGTGATGGGCAGAATCGTCGGTGGGTGGAGCCTGAGCAGCGTCGGCCTTTGGCATACCGGCCATCCCCTCACGATCTCGATGAATATCAATCCCACTCAATTGCCGGACGGTAACGATCAAACCAACCAGAGACCCGATATCGTTCCCGGTGTCCCGGTTCTTCTGAGTGGAATAAAAAACAGTACGATCCAGATTAATCCTGCCGCGTTTGCTCCGCCTCCTCTCGACCCGGGCGGCGCCGTCACAAATTTCACTACCAATCCCGATGGCTCACAAAATCTCACCTGTGCGCTCTCGTGCGGGTTGGTTTCTCGATTCGGCACAGCACCGAACGGTGTCATTCGAGCACCCACCTCCTGGCAAATCGACTTCGCTTTGAACAAGGAAACGAAGCTGACAGAGCGCGTTTCGATGGAATTTGCGGTGCAGGCCTTCAACATTTTCAATCACGTTCAACTAGGAGATCCCAGCGGCGATAACCTGACCCTCAACTACGGCATGTCCGCGATTCAGACGGGGAGCACCGTGCAAACTGTCCAATCGTTGAGCCCCAAGGGCAGTTTGGGCCAGATCACATCGACCGTGAATTTCAACAACAACAACGATAATGCGGCTTCGCCCAACACGGGCACTGGACTGCCGCGGCAGATTCAATTCATGGTCCGCGTCAAGTTTTGAGCAGGATATTGGGAGAGGTTCAGAACCGGGCCGCTCCCAAATTTCTGCCTTCAGGCAAATTTCATGCCTATTCGTCTAAGATTGCAGCTGAGGACCAATCCATGATGAATCGCACCCTGCTGCGTCAAACTTTATGTCTGGGAATCGCCTTGTTTCTCAGCGCCGCCGCTTTTGCTGCCCCGGCCGGCGGCTACTCCGTTATCAAAAAGATTTCGATCTCCGGCACCGGCAGCTGGGACTACCTCACCGTGGATGAAGCTGCGCGCCGTCTCTACGTCTCACACGGCACGGAGGTCGAGGTTCTCGATATCGATTCTCTGACCGTCGTTGGCAACATTCAGAAGACGCCCGGCGTGCACGGAATCGCTATCGCCCCGGAGTCTGGCCGCGGATTTGTCAGCAACGGCCAAGCTTCCACCGTGACCATTTTTGACTTGAAGACGCTGAAACCGATCGCCGAGGTCCCCACCGGGCAAAAGCCCGACGCGATCATCTACGATCCAGCCACCGCGCGGGTTTTCGCCTTCAATGGCGGCGGCAATAGCGCGACCGCCATCGACGCCGCCACGGGCAAAGTCGCCGGCACCGTTGATTTGGGCGGCGGGCCTGAATTCGCCGCGGCCGATGGCAACGGATACGTCTACAACAATCTCGAAGACGACAGCATGGTTCTCAAGATTAATTCCCGCGACCTCAAAGTCGAGCAGAAGTGGCCCACAGCTCCTTGTTCTTCCCCCAGCAGCATGGCCATGGACCGGGCGAATCGGCGCCTCTTCCTCGGATGCCGAAGCAAGGTCATGGCCGTGCTGA
The DNA here is from genome assembly GCA_963819145.1 of uncultured Acidobacteriaceae bacterium. Taxonomy (GTDB): domain Bacteria; phylum Acidobacteriota; class Terriglobia; order Terriglobales; family Acidobacteriaceae; genus Sulfotelmatobacter. The sequence goes on along the minus strand of CAWFVB010000026.1, from coordinate 180,008 downwards.
ATGCTGACTCGGGCCAGGTCATCACCACTCTGCCCATCGGCGATCACGTCGACGCCACTGCTTTCGATCCCGAGACAAAGCTGATCTTCAACTCAAACGGAGAAGGCACGATCACCGTCATTCACCAGGACGATCCAGACAAGTACTCCGTGGTCGAGACCGTGAAGACCGCGCCTCGCGCCAAGACTATGGCGCTCGACCCCAAGACCCACCGCCTCTTCCTCTCCACGGCGGAGAATGGACAGTTCGAAGTGCTGGTGGTGGGAAAATAGACCTGAAGTCGAGGAAACGGGGCCTTCACTTATGAGTTCGCGACGCACTCCTTTCGCGCAAGCCGCGGCCGTCTTTCTCGCGGCCGCCTTGCTGCTGGGGCTTGCCTGCACCACCAAGAAGTCGAGCGCGCAAACGGCCACGGTTGATTTGCAACTGGACGTGAAGACCCCGTTCCGCTTTGTCGCCTACGGAGACACGCGCTTCCACGATCCGAAAGATACGGTGGACTCGAATCCTCTCGTGCGAGTTGCGCTGGTGCAGGCGATTGCAAATGTCAATCCCGCGTTCATTTGCTTCACCGGCGACATCGTTTACAACGGCTACGACGTGAACGACTGGAAAGTGTGGGACACCGAGACCAGCATCTGGCACGACAAGAAAATTCCCGTCTACCCGGCGTTGGGCAATCACGATCTACATAAGCCGGAAGACATCGCGCTCGGCAACTACTTCCAGCGTTTCCCTGATCTCAAGAACAGCCGCTACTACTCCGTGCGCGCGGCCAATTCGCTCATTCTCGTGCTCGACAGCTCATTGGACGAAGTCACGAGTCCGCAAGGCCGCTGGCTGGCCGACAAACTCGATCACGTCCCCGACGACGTCGATTTTGTTTTCCTGATGTTCCACCACCCGCCCTACACCAGTTCCTCAGACGCAAAGATGTATGGCGGCGGCCACTCTGCCCGCTCCGCCGAACAAGCTTTGGCGAAAACGCTGGAGGATCGCCAGGCCCACGCCCGTTACCGCATCGTTGTTTTCTCCGGGCACGTTCACAACTACGAGCGCCACGAGCATGGCGGCGTGACTTATTTCGTTTCCGGTGGAGGCGCCGCCCACGCCTATCCCATCGAACGCGCCCCGGACGATCCTTTTCAGAGCAAGGAAATCAACTACCACTACCTGCTGGTCGAGGTTGTTGACCACCAGCAAATGAAAGTAACCATGAACCGCCTGGATCTGACCACCGGCAAAGCTGTCTGGACGCAGCCGGACTCAGTAAAAATCGCAGTTCCCGTAGCGGCAGCGGCGCAATCAGCTGGCCGCTGACCGCCCCCCCGCGCGCCCGAAAAAAACGGCGTCATCCTGAGCGCAGCGCCTTTCAGTGGAGCGAAGGATCTCCCTCTAATCCGCCCCCGCGCGCAAGCCAACCACCCAACCCCTCAGCCATTTTGGCATTCCCCTGATCATCATTTATCCTGAAAGGTTGTCGAACGCTCGCTGAGGCACTCCGTCACCCGTCCTCAACTCAAAACCAGCTAAGAGCCAACAGCCAAGAGCCATCTTATGAAAACCGGCATCATCGGCCTGCCCCAGGTAGGCAAGACATCGCTGTTCCGCATCCTCACCAAGGCGCATCTCTCCGCAACCGCCAACAATCCACGCGAAGCCCACATCGGAGTCGCCAAGGTCCCCGACGATCGCCTCGACCGCCTCGCCGCTCTCTACAACCCGAAAAAATTAACGCACACCTCCGTCGAATACGTCGACGTCGGCGCCATCGGCCAGGACGCGCTCAAAGAAACCGCCTACATCGGCCACCTGCGCCAGGTAGACGCGCTGGCCCACGTGGTGCGCGTGTTCGAGGACCCCGCCGTTCCGCTGGTGGCCGAGATCGATCCCTTGCGCGACATCAAGAATGTCGAATTCGACCTGATGGTCAGCGACCTGGGCCAGATTGAAAAGCGCCTGGAGCGCCTTGAAAAAGATCTCAAGAAAATGAAGACACCCGAGCTCGAAAAAGAATTCGAATTGCTCAAGCGCGCCAACACGCACCTCGGCTCCGAGAAGCCGCTTCGCGAAATGCAGATGACCCCCGAGGACAAAAAGCGTCTCCGCGGTTTCATGTTCCTCAGCGAGAAGCCGATTTTCTACGTGCTGAATATCGGCGAGTCCACCGAACTGGGCAAAGAACTTGACGAGGCCGTCAGCAAATACAAGCTGACGGAAATCGCCGCGCGCCCGAATGCGGCAGCCAACGCCATTTGTGGCAAGGTCGAAGCCGAACTCGCCGAAATGAGCGACGCGGATGCCGCTGAGTTCTTGTCGAGCTACGGACTGAAAGAAAGCGGCCTGGTCCGCCTCATCCGCACAACCTACAAATTGTTGGGACTCATCTCATTCTTTACCGCCGGCGAGGACGAATGTCGCGCCTGGCAGGTTCCTGCTCACAGCCGCGCTCAGGAGGCCGCCGGAGCCATCCACTCCGACCTGGAAAAGCACTTCATCCGCGCCGAAACCATCCGCTGGGACCAACTTCTCGAAGCCGGCTCCGAAGCCAACGCCCGCGCCAAAGGCACCCTGCGCCTCGAAGGCAAGGATTACATCGTGCAGGATGGCGACGTGATGCACATAAGGCATTCGGGATGAGCACTGAATTCTCTGTTCAGTTCAGTTCTCAGAAAGACTACTTTGCAGGACTTGGATGCAAGCCCCAGCCGCCCTTTTGATCGACGCAATCAAACCGTTAAGACCGCGGCCCATCTCCTCGGTTTCCTCCGACAGGATATGACCCTGCTTCACTGACAAGCGCCCCAGATTCTGAACCGAGAACTGAGAACTGATATCATCCCGGAAACGCATGCATCCAATCGCAACCAGCATTCTGCTGGGCCTGACTGCCGCCGCAGCCAACGTCTTCGGCGGCGCCATCATCGTGCAGCGGCACTGGGAGCGCCGCTACCTGCGTTACTTTGTCGCCCTGGGCGCGGGATTCATGCTGGCTACGGCTCTGGTCGAGATGGTTCCCGAAAGTATCGAGCTGCGCGGGCGGTCCGCAGCCGTTCTCGTACTCCTGGGTTATTTGATCATTCATTTCTTCGAGCACACCGTCACGCCGCATTTTCACTTCGGAGAAGAAACCCATCATGACGAGTTCCTCCACTCGCACAAAAGCTACTCGGTGCTGTTTGGCCTCATCATTCACACGTTCTTCGACGGCATCGCGATCGCGTCCGGATTTCTGGTTTCAAACTGGCTGGGCTGGCTGATTTTTTTGGCAATTTTCCTGCATAAGATCCCCGAAGGTTTCACCGTGAGTTCGGTCATGCTCGCCAGCGGTCGCAGCCGCGGCACGGCTTGGGGTGCTTCCGTTTTGCTGGGAGGATCAACTCTTGCCGGGGTTCTGACCATGGCGCTCTTCCGCCATCACGTGGGTGCGGGACTGCCTCTATCCGCCGGAGTCACGATCTACGTCGCCGCTTCCGACCTTGTTCCCGAGGTCAACAAAGAACCCGCCATGAAAATGGCCCTGCTGGTCTTCGTGGGCGCCGCCATTTTCTTCCTGCTGGACAGGCTTTTTCACGTGCACTAACTTGCGCTGGTTTTAATCCACCGTATGCTTCGCCGTGTACCCGTCGCGCGAAACAACTTCAATCTTCACGTCCTTCCCCTTCTGATCTTTCACCTTCAACTGTCCGCCGTCAGGCGCGTGAACCTCCACTTTCAGTTTGCGGTAGGTTCCATCCAGCTTTGTGTTCGTGGGGTGGTAGGAAAGCGAATACTGATTGCGGATGTCGCCAGAGATATCTCCGAACAACTCGGGCAGCTCTCCCTCAAACCGCGGGAAGTAGGCGCGGCCCCCGGTCATGGAAGCAAACGTCCGCATTTCGTTGTCGCCCTGCAGGTAATCCATGTGACCGACCGGGATCCCCATCCCGTGCGCGCCGCGGCAACCACCGGGATGCGTCTCGCAGTACTCCCGCACAATGAATCCAACGCTGATGGGAAAGATCGTGACATCGGGCGTGTCTTTCACCTTCTTCAGGATCTTGTCGTACGTCATCTTGCTGAACGTATCCACGCCCGTCGTCACCAGGATGATGTACTTCTTCCCTTCCACTCGGTCCACCCGGTCCAGCGTGTCATAGAGAGCGTCGAATATATTCGTTTCCGAAAACCCAGGAATGCGTAATTGGTTTAGCGCCCCATACACCGCTTTCTTGTCCTGGGTGAAGTCCACCAGAATGTGCGGTTGCATATCGAAGTATGTCACCGCCACCCAGTCGTCCTTCTTTAAGGAATTCGCAAACGCGTACGAAGCCTGCAGCGCCTGCACCATAAACGTGTAGTTCGTCGAAGCAAACTCCACCAGCAAAACCGCCGTAATCGGCGCCTGCGTCAAGTTGAAGTTCGTGACTTGCTGCGGCACGCCGTCTTCGAGAATGCGGAAATTATCCTTCTTCAATCCGGGGACGAACTGTCCGTTCTTGGTCGTCACCATCACGTCCACGTTCACCAGGGGCACGTTCACCTTCAGCGAGTAGTCCGGGTCCCCCTCAATTTTCTTCGGCGCGACGGGCGGAGGCGGAGGCGGCGCCTCATCAACCTTTTTCTTCGGGATCGCATAAGGCCCGACGTTGTCGCTCGGCCCGCCTGCTTCGGCCGGAACTTCCTGCTTGGGCTTGCCGTTGTCCTGCGTTTGCGATGGGGTTTGCGAAGGTGTTTGCGCCGCCGGCGTTTGGGCTGGCTGATCCTGGGCCGTCAAGGGGAGCGAACCGCAAACCAAAGCTAGAAAAATCACTGCCGCCAAACATCCCGCCCAGTCCCTGCTTTCGCACTGTAAACGCCTATTTCGCCGTCGATTAAACATGGTGAACCCCAAAATCCTCTGTGCTAGTATAGACGCAAGGATTCGCAATTGGGATGTTTTGCCCGGTCCCAGATAGTCCCCCTTCCGTGCAACGAGTCGCAGTTGTTCCGAGTCTAAGTTTGTAGGGGCCCGTTGGCGGGTCCGTCGGGGCTTGAAATGAGAAAAGTAGTTCCAGCGCTGCTCGTCCTAGGTCTTTCCCTATCCACAGTCTTGCTGGCCGCACAAACACCTCAGCCGACCATCCCCGTGGACCAGATCCACCCCGGCATGCGCGGCTATGCTTTGACGGTATTTCAGGGTGTTAAGCCCGAATCGATGGACGTTGAGGTCCTCGGTGTTCTGCACAATACAAACGGCCCTAAGGGCGACATTATTCTTGTGCGCCTGCATGGGACGAAAGTCGAATACACCGGCGTAGTCGCCGGCATGAGCGGCAGCCCGGTTTACCTCGACGGCAAACTCGCCGGGGCCCTCGCCTTCCGCATCGGCGAATTCTCCAAAGAACCGATCGCCGGGGTCACTCCCATCGCGAGCATGCTCGAGATCAACGCCCTCGACAAGTCACCCGCCGAAGAAGCTGCAGCCACCAAACCCGGCGTGACCGTTGCCGCCGGCAAAACCGCATCGCCCGGCGACTCCGTGTCTCTGTCTTCAACGCAGGATTTCGCGAATTATCTGAAGCCCATCGAAGCTCCTCTGGTCTTTAACGGATTTTCCGAAGACACAGTGCGCCGTTTCGCGCCGCAGTTCGCATCCGCCGGAATCACTCCGGTCATGGGCGCCGGCTCCGTCAGCGACGAAAAGCAGCCGGAACCGCTCGAACCCGGCTCCGCCGTCAGCGCAATCCTGGTCCGCGGCGACATGGACATTGCCGCCACCTGCACCGTCACCTACATCGATCCACAACGCCTGCTCGCTTGCGGACATCCGCTGCTGCAGTTCGGTTCCGTCGACCTGCCCATGGACAAAGCGCAGGTGCTAGCCACTCTGCCTTCCCCGCTGAATGCCTTCAAGATCGTCAACACCACCGAGGAAGCCGGGGTTTTCGTTCAGGACCGCCACACCGGCATCATGGGAGTCTTCAACAAACAGCCTCAAATGATTCCGGTCACGCTCAGCATCCACGGCGGCGCCGGCGTAAAAGAATTCCATTACGAAGTGCTGAACAACCCGCGCTTGAGCCCTATCGCGATCATGGCGACGGTGTACAACGCGCTGCATGGCGTGAATGAATACGGCGAAGAAATCACTTACCGCCTGAACGGCAGCATCAACGTCAAAGGCTTCCCGGAAGTCGCGCTCAGGAATATGTTCGTTCCCGCCGAAAACGGTCAGCCCGCCGCCATGGCCGCCGCCATGTCACTCGGCGAACGCTTCGGACGCATCTATGACAATCCCTACAACGCTCCGGCAGTGAAGAGTGTGAAGCTCGATTTCGATCTCGCTCGCGAACGCCGCTGGGCCCGCCTCGAAAGCGCCCGCACCGATGTTTCGGAAGCGCGTCCCGGCGACGAGATCATCGTCGAAACCGTGCTCGCTCCCTATCGCGGCGAACGCGTCGTACGCCAGATTCCGGTGAAGATTCCCACCTCCGCCAGCAAGGGAACGTTGCGCATCCTGGTCAGCGACGGTGAGACCCTCGATCGCGTCGGCCGCACCAATCCCGCTTTCGGACGAAAACTTGACCTGGCCTCCACCATCGCGCTGCTCAACAAAGAGCACGCCAACAATCGCCTCTATGTCTCTCTGCTCGAAGCCGATCCCGAAGCCCGCGTGGCCGACAAAGTCATGCCCACGCTGCCCATCTCCGTCATGAACATCATGGAAGGCATGCGCGGCAACCAGGAAATGATCGTCAGCGGCGAATCCAACGTGGACGAAACCGCCACCCCGCCGCTGGACTACGTGGTCAGTGGCGCGCAGCTGTTAACCGTAACCGTGAAGTAAATCGCCTGGGGTTTCGATGGTGGCGCGGGCACTCCTGCCCGCGAACTCTTAACCACGAGCGGCGCTAACGGTTCACTCTTCCTCGTCCTTCCCCCATCTGCTGCGTCAAATACCGCTCATATCCGAGCTCTTTGATCAAATGCATCTGGGCCTCGAGAAAATCCACGTGGCCCTCTTCATCCTTCAGCAGCTGCACCAGCAAATCGCGCGAGCCGTTGTCGCCTTCTTTTGTGGCGATGGCGACGGCATCGTTGTACGCCTTAACCGCCCCCACCTCCAACGCGAGATCGCTCTCGATCATCGCCTTGACTGTACCGCCGACCGTCAGCTCCAACGGTTGCATCGACGGGCTGCCATCCAGAAACAGAATCCTCTCGATCAGCACCTCGGCGTGCTTCATTTCGCCAATGGATTGTTTCTTGATGAATTCGGAAAGCTTGTGATATCCCCAGTTCTCGCACATTTCCGCATGCAGGAAATACTGGTTTATCGCTGTCAGCTCTTCGCGAAGCGCCTTGTTCAGCTCAACAATTACTTTTGGATTGCCTTTCATGGAGCCAGTGTATCGCAGAAGGCGGCGTCCCAGTGCAAGACAAGTGCAAGGCAGAAATGTACGGCCAGCTTCCCAAAACCGAGCCGGCGCTACGACCTCGGATAGTAGTCAGCCCAGCACCGCGTCGATCGCACGAAGTAAGTCGGCGCGGGTAAATGGCTTCTCCAGCCGGTGAATCCCGCCGTCGGCTCCCTGGTTCACCAGGAGTTCTCCCGTGTAGCCCGACATATAAATAACTTTCGCCGCGGGATGGGAACCCGCGAGCCGCTGCACCAACTCGGGTCCAGTCATTCCCTTCATCACGACATCGGTAAGGATCACATCGACACCCTCATTCGCGCTGATGAGCTCCATGGCAGCTACTCCGTCTTCGGCCTCCAGCACCTTGTAGCCGTGCTCTTCCAGCATCTTCCGCGTCAGTCGGCGCATGACCGCATCATCTTCTGCCACCAGAATCGTCACTCCGTCACGCCTCGCGGGAAGCGTCTCCACCTTAACCTCTGGCGCCGTCCCCAGCTTGTCGTCGGCGCTGGGCAAATAGATCTTGAATGTCGTCCCGTGGCCCGGCTCGCTATAGACCCAGATATGTCCTCCGCTCTGCTTGACGATGCCGTAGACGGTCGCAAGGCCCAGTCCGCTCCCTTTGCCAATTCCTTTCGTCGTGAAAAATGGCTCGAAAATGCGGGACCGTGTCGCTTCGTCCATACCCGTCCCGTTGTCGCTCACCGCCAGCATCACATAGCGGCCGGCGGCCATCGAGTGTTCACGGGCAAACCCTTCATCACAGTCGAACACGGCAGTCTCGATCACCAGCTTTCCGCCGCGCGCCATGGCGTCGCGAGCGTTCACTGCCAGATTGACAACGACTTGATCGATTTGGCTGGGGTCGGCCTCAACAATCGCCATCGGAGATCTCGCCAAAAGAACAACCTCTACGTCATCCCCCATGAGCGGCCGCAGGAGCCGGCTCACATCCTTGAGTCGCTCGTTCAGATCCATCAGCTGGGGCTGAGTTGGCTGCTTGCGCCCGAACGCCAGCAATTGCCGGGTCAACCCCGAACCGCGCTTGGCCGCGTCGCGAATGTTGTCGATGTACTCGACGCCATCCGTGGCCACGCGGCTTCGCAGCAGTTCTGAACAGGCCGTGATAATTCCCAGCAGGTTATTGAAATCGTGCGCCACTCCACCCGCCAGACGCCCCACTGCCTCCATTTTTTGCGACTGCCGCAACTGATCTTCAATCTTTTTCTGCGACGTGATGTTCCGCGCAATCGTAGACGCTCCCACCACCCTGCCGTCCGCATCATGAATCGGAGATACAGAAATCGACATCTGCAGATTCCGCCCGTCCTTGGTAACGCGAACGGACTCAAAGTACTCCACCCGGCCCCCCGCGCGAATCTTCTGCAGAATCGCCGGAATCTCGTCTGCTCGATCCGCCGGCGCCAGCGCCGCGATCGGCCGTCCCGATCATCTCCTGCGCCGTGTATCCATAAATGTGCTCCGCGCCTTTATTCCAATGCGTAACGATGCCATCGAGATTCTTGCCGATGATCGCATCCTGCGACGAATCCACAATCAGCGCCAGCCGGCTCTGTGAATCTCGCAGCTCCCGGCTCTTGCGTCGGTCAAGTTCTTCGTTCGCACGCCGCAGTTCTTCTTCAATCCACTTGCGGTCGCTGATATCCCGGATGGCGCTCAAAACAATCATTCCATCCGCCGTGGCTACGGGGCTCAGGCTGATCTCGACCGGGAACTCCGAGCCGTCGCGCCGCCGGCCAAAAAGATCGAGGCCCGTTCCCATCCGGCGAATCTTGGGCCTCGCGTGGAATTGCTCGCGATGATGATCGTGCTGCGGACGCTGCCGCTCCGGCACCAGAATCTCGATTTTCTGCCCGATCAGCTCTTCGTGCGTGTAGCCAAACAGACCCTCCATCTGCGAATTGACTTGAATAATGAAGCCCTGCTGGTTCACCGCTGCCACGGCGTCAGGAATCGCTTCCAGAATGGAAGTCGAAAGAAGCGTCTCAGCCACCGTTCGCGCCGGCGCGGACTCTCTGTGCTGGTTTGGAAGAGTCGGTTCACTCATACTTCACGACGTCGGGGAAACGGTCTGGATAATATACTGCAAAACTCTGTTGCGAGTATGCCGCTGAAAAACTCTGATTTCGTCCACGTTTTGAAAGGGCGCAGCTTACGTGTTTTGACAGGGCGCAGCGTGCGCGCTTTGAAAGGGCGCGGCTTATAGCCGCGCCGTAAATGCCACAAAACCAGCGGCGGCTTTAGCCGCTGAGGTTCGCCGTCGGCCTACAAATCCCAAACTGCTACGGCCTAAGGCAGGCAGAGAGAAGCGAGAGCCTTTGGCATGTTCCGGAACCCATGGCTTTGCACCACCAGGATGATCATCTGTGTCCCGTTGTATCCCACATGCACCAGGAAGCTGGCTGCGACCGACTTCGTTACTGCCCGCACCGCGCCGCACGCCACCCCCACCAAGAAAATCACCAACGCCACGCCCCAGGCCCAACCATATTGCGGCAAATGAATCAGCCCGAAGGGCAGCGCCGTGAGCAGGATTGCCCACACCACCCCGATCCGCCGCGCCAGCACCGGATACAGAAACCCGCGAAAGAATAGCTCTTCCATCAGGGGCCCGATGCTGACCGCAATGATCGAGAGCAGGAAGGCATCGCGCGGACTGTCGAACAGGTGCTCGAATGGCGTGTCTTTCGGAATGGGCAGGAAGCCTTGCAGAATGGCCAACGCAATCAGGAGCACAAGCCCCATCCCCAGGAATTTCCATTCCGCGCGCGGCCAATTCCACCGGATCGACCGCCAGAACGGCACGTGGTACTTCCCCTCGACCAGCAAAATCATGCAGACTGCGACCGGGATGTAGATCAGGAATTGCGAGACTAGCGCCAGGATCGGTCTCTGCACCAATTCCGCCATTGTGGCGTGGGGCCGCACCAGCCAATACGCCACCACGAGCACGGCAAACTGCAAAACGAACATCGTGACCAGCGTCAGCCCAGTGATCAACAGCACGTCCCACCCGTTCCACACAGGATTCTCGACTGGGGGTGGCGGGATTGGACGCGGAGGAAAGGCCGCGGCGAGTAGCGGATCAGGCACACTCGACGAAGCCGTCTGCGCCTCAGAACTCACCTGAGGCTGCCGCGGCTCAAACTGCGGATTATCCGAAGAAGACAAGGACGATATCCTTCAACTGAGAACTGACGACTGCCTGCTAAGAACTCAGAATTGCTCTAGGCACGCCCTTTGAAAAATACCCCGCGAGCGCCTGCCCCGTATATGACTTCTTCACCCGCGCCACCTGCTCCGGCGTGCCTTGGGCCACCAGACGCCCGCCATCTTCGCCGCCCTCCGGGCCAAGGTCGATAATCCAATCCGCATTCCGAATCACATCCAGATTGTGTTCGATGATGATGATCGAGTTCCCCAGGTCGGTCAACCGGTGCAGCACGTCGAGCAGTTTCTTCACGTCATCGAAGTGCAGCCCGGTCGTCGGCTCATCGAGCAGATACAAAGTCTTCCCCGTCTGCCGCTTGCTCAGTTCACGCGCCAGCTTGATGCGCTGCGCTTCGCCCCCGGACAACGTCACCGCCGACTGCCCGAGATGAATGTATCCCAGCCCCACGTCCACCAGCGTCTGCAGCTTCTGCTTGACCTGCGGAATGTTTTCAAGAATCGGCAGCGCATCCGAAACCGGCATCTCCAGCAAGTCGGCAATCGAATTCCCGTTGTACTTCACCGCCAGCGTCTCATGGTTATATCGCCGTCCGCCGCACACTTCGCACAGCACGTACACATCCGGCAAGAAATTCATTTCGATGCGCCGCTGTCCCTCACCCTGGCACGCCTCGCAGCGCCCGCCCGACACGTTGAATGAAAACCGTCCTGCCTTGTATCCGCGCTCGCGCGATTCCGGTAGCATCGCGTACAAATCGCGAATGGCCGTAAACACTCCCGTATACGTCGCCGGGTTCGACCGCGGCGTCCGCCCGATTGGCGACTGGTCAATGCGGATGACCTTGTCAATATTCTCCGCCCCCGAAATCGCTTTGTGGTCCCCGGCCTTTTCGCGCGACCGGTAAAGCTGCCGCGCCAGCGCCCGATACAAAATGTCGTTCACCAGCGTCGACTTCCCCGACCCCGACACTCCTGTCACCACGGTCATCACGCCCAACGGAAACGTCACATCCAGATTCTTGAGATTATTTTCCTTCGCGCCCAGAATCGTCAGCGCCGCCCCGTTGGCATGCCGACGCTCGGGCCGCATCTCGATCGCAATCTTCCCCGAGATATACGCCCCGGTCAGTGAATTCGGCTCGCGCATGATTTCTTCCGGCGTGCCATGCGCCACCAGACTTCCACCATGCCGCCCCGCCCCTGGCCCCAAATCCACGACGTAATCCGCGCGTCGGATCGTCTCTTCATCATGCTCGACAACCAGCACGGTATTCCCCAGGTCGCGCAAATTCTCCAACGCAGTCAACAACCGCCCGTTATCGCGATGATGCAGCCCAATCGAAGGCTCATCCAGCACATACAGCACGCCCCGCAGCTTCGATCCAATCTGCGTCGCCAGCCGTATCCGCTGCCCCTCGCCTCCCGACAAAGTCGCCGCCGATCGGTCAAGCGAGATATATCCCAACCCCACCGCATTCAAGAACTGAAGCCGCTCATTCACCTCATGCATAACGCGCCCGGCAATCGTCGCATCTCGGCCAGTCAGCTTGATGCCCCGCGCCACCTCCACCGAGCGTGCGACCGGCATCGCTGTGAACTCCGCGATCGACATCCCATTCACCTTCACCGCCAGACTCTCCGGCCGCAACCGCCTTCCCTGGCACGCCGGACACTCAGTCGCCGACATGTGGTCCATCAGCCAGTCGCGATAGCCTTCCGACGTCGACTCTTCCAGATTCTGTTTCAAATATCCGAAGATGCCGTGAAACCCGGTCTTGCCCCCGCGTCCTGGCTCGCCATTCAGCAGAAAGTCCTGCGTCTTCTCCGGAAGCTTCTCAAATGGCTTGCTCAGATCTATCGAATACGCCGCCGCCACAATCTGCAGCTGATGAATCAAATTCTGCGACGCCGATCCTGGCCCCAGCGCGCCATCCAGCAACGGCTTCGACCAGTCGCTGATCACCTTCGCCGGGTCGAAGTCATACTTGCTGCCCAACCCGTGGCATTCCTGACACGCTCCATACAAGCTGTTAAACGAAAACGACCGCGGTTCGAGTTGCGGCACGCTGATCCCGCAATCCGGGCACGCCAGCTTCTCCGAATAAAGCTGCTCTTCCCCGCCCACTACCGCGACAGCCACCAATCCACCCGCCAGCTTCATCGCCAGCCAAACCGACATTTCCAGCCGGTGCTCAATCCCCGGTTTCACCAACAGCCGGTCAATCACGACTTCGATGGTGTGATTCTTCCGCTTGTCGAGATTGATTTCCGTCTCGTCGTCCAGGCTGACAAGTTCGCCATCTATTCGCGCCCGCGTATAGCCGTGCTTGACCAGCGTCTCCAACTCTTTCTTGAATTCGCCCTTGCGACCGCGGACGATCGGCGCCATCACCATCACCCGGTCTTCCGGAGTCAGCGCCATCACCCGCTGCACGATCTGGTCGGCCGACTGCCGGCTGATCGCCCGCCCGCACTTGGGGCAGTGCGGCACTCCAATTGAGGCAAACAATAAGCGAAGATAGTCGTAGATCTCGGTGATCGTGCCCACGGTCGATCGCGGACTGCGGCTGGTGGTTTTCTGTTCAATCGAGATGGACGGGCTAAGTCCATCGATAGCATCAACATCCGGACGTTCCATCTGGTCCAGAAACTGCCGCGCATAGGCCGACAACGTCTCCACGTACCGCCGCTGCCCCTCGGCATAAATCGTGTCGAAGGCCAGCGATGACTTCCCCGACCCGCTGAGTCCGGTAACCACCGTCAGGGTGTTACGCGGAATCTCCACGTCGATGTTCTTCAGATTGTGCTGCCGTGCGCCACGGACAGAAATCTTGGTAATCGCCATCATGGACCCAGGGTCAAGTCCCTTCCGTAACGTCGACAGGTAACCAGAATTGTTCGAAAGTAGGAATGCACAGCTCTACTCCGTATCTTAGTCGTCAACAGCGCGGAGCGTCAACGCGGTTTAGATTGAAAAGGCCTGCAGAAGCCCCGCACGACGCGCCAGGACAATTAAGGATGATGGAGCCGCGGCACAGATTCTGAACTTCTCTAAGGTTGGTTGATCGTGAACTCGCTCGTGATGCCTCTTGTTCTCTTCGCTACCGTCGTCGCTTCCGTAAGCTTCGGCGTTTTCTTCGCGTATGCCGCGATCCTCTGCATTCTGCACAGCTTCGGCCCTTCGTCGCTGCCCGAACCGGCCCGCCCGCGCCTGGTCTTAGTTCCCACACAACACCACGCCAGCGGCGACTAACGTCCATCGGTTCCCTGCGCCTTCACCGGCAGGAATGCCAGCGGTTCTCCTTGCGGCCACTGCCACGTCATCTTCGCAATACCTCCCTTGCTGTCGCGCTCGAACTTCACCTTCGCATATTCATACCGAAAGAAGAATTCGTCCCTTCCTGTCGGCGTCAGCATCCTCAGAAACGGATAGCGCCCCCACTGCATAAATAGTTTTCCGTCGCGCACCACCAGGTTCTGCGGAACCGGAATGCTTTCCGTCTTGTACGCGCCCTGGTATTCCCGCATCGCACTCTCGTTCACTACGGTAGCCTTCACCTCCGGAGGACGCGAGGTCTCTCCCCCGAACAGCACCGCCTCCAGGTCCTTCGGGATTCGGTTGAACAGGCCCGATTGCACGTTGCTCAGCACAACCGCATACACATGCTCCTTGGAATAGAGCGCCATATGCGCGTTGAAGCCCTCGTGAATACCCGACTGCTCGATCAGGTCACGTCCCGAATAGTTGCGCTTTCCCCATCCATACGGATACGTGAGCTTGCTTGTTTGAAAATTGGAATTCGTGTCCACCGCTCGCAGCCATGAGTACAAATCCCCCACGTTGGAGTACAGCGAACCCGGCCCCACCTTGGCCGCTTCAGGAAATGGCAGTGGCACCACGCTGCGGGCCTTGTCTCCCGGAACGTAGCCAATGGCATTCAGGCCCGGCGGCGGTTCCTTGCACGAACTCCCCGTATTCGCAAGCTTCAGCGGCTCGAAAATATTCTCCCGCAGAAACGTCTCGAACGACGCTCCCGTCGCTTTTTCGAGAATCATGGCCAGAAGGAAATATCCTTCGTTGCTGTATTGCGACTGTGCCCCCGGCGGGAACAATGGAGGCACTTTTCTCAGCCGTTCAATCAATTCGCTGTTGGGCAAGCAGTCGCGATAAACATCCTCCGCATCCAGTTCTCCCACGCCCGATTCGTGCTCCAGCAACTGCTCGACCGTGATCTTGTCGCCGTTCGCAATCCCAGTCACGTACTTGCTCAAGGGATCTTTCAGCGTGATCTTTCCCCGCGCGATCAGCAGTTCAATCGCGGCCGCGGTGAACGTCTTACTAAGCGATGCAATGCGGAAGCGCGTCGCAATCTGGTTAGCGACGTCGTGCTGCAGGTCAGCCTTGCCGTACGCCTTCTCGACCAGGATGTGATCGCCCTGAGCGATCAGCGTCACCCCGCTGAAGTCGCCGGCATCCACGTAAGGCTGGATCCACTGGTCTACCCGCGCAGCCACAGCAGAAGCATCCAGGGCAGTCTGCGCCGCGGCCCAACTCACGAACGAAAATACGCACGCCAGAATAACCAGAAGAGTTTTCAAGGAGTCTCCGAGGTGCTGTCGTTTGGACGCCCCAGGAAGAATACAGTGAGCGCGAGGACCGTGGAATCGGCCTCTGGCGCGCGGCCTGGTAAATCACACAGAACCACGCCAGCGGCGACTAAGCCCGGCGGTCACTGTTTCAAGTAATGAAGCGCAACACATCCTGATTTAAAAATCTTTGACTCAACCAGTCTCAACTGCAATTTCTCTGGCAGGCTAACACCTTCGAATAACCGTCTGCCTGGCCCGGCAACGATTGGCCCAACAAGGAAAAGAAATTCATCAATCAGGCCAAGTTGCAGAAGTTGGGAGGGAATATCTACGCCACCGACTAAAATCTTCTCGCCTGTTTCTCGTTTCAATTTGAGTATTTCGTCGCGAAGGTTTCCCCGAACAATTCTCGTATTGTTATCTTCAGCGCTGTCTAACGATCGTGAAAAAACAATTTTGTTGACGGAGACAAATGCTCGAGCAAAGTCGGTATCTGCTTTTGTCTCAGATTGGCCTTTGAGGACGTCAGGCCAATACGGAACCATCAATTCATAGGTTTTACGCCCAAAGACCTGCAGGCCAGCGTCTCGCGTGAGGTTCGTGAAATACTCAAGTGTCTCCGCATCGACAAATTGTTTGGTGTGGTCGCAGCAGCCATCCAGGGTGGTGTTGATTGCGTAGATTACATTTCTCATCTGTTTGCTTTCTTAGTAGTGGTCACTCCGCAAAGCCCCAACCTCAGTAAATCACCTTCAGCGAAAACTGAATCTGCCGCGACGATCCTGCCGTCTTGCTGATGATTCCAAACCCGCTCCCGCGCACAATGTTCGATGGCAAACTAAAATTCACCGTGTTAAAGATGTTGAACAATTCCGCCCGGAACTCCACCGTCCCCAGTTCCGCGTTGCCTCGCCGCCCAAACGGAGTGTCTTTGATCATCGCAATGTCAAAGTCGTGATACCCCGGCCCGCGAAACGTGTTCCTTCCCAAGGTGCCAAATCGGCCCAGATTCGGGCCCGTTCCACCGGGCACGTTAATCGGAACGTCGAAGAACGAAGCATTATTTTTTCCTAACCCGAAATAATCATCGCGCACCGCCCGGCTCGTCGAAAAGTGCGGCATCGAAACCAGGTCCGGACGGTCCGCCCCGCCCGCACCCGCCCCCGTCTGTTGAATCCCCGAATACACGCTGAACGGCGACCCCGTGGTCATGGTCGTGATGTTCAGAAACTGCCAGCCCTTGATCAGCGGCTTTGCCAACCGCTGAAGAAAGCGAACCCGATCCAGCGGCAACAACTGGATCACGCTCACATTGAACGCATGCGTCACATCGAACGTTGACGGCCCTTTCTCCGCCGACGGGTTCCACGGATCCTGCGGCGACGTCTGCAAAATGGTTCCCGCGGTGCCGAACAGTCCGCCCAACACCGCGCTCGTGTCATCAATCGATTTCGAATAGGTATAGCTTGCCTGTAAGCCCAAACCCGACCGCGCCGAGTTCTTCGTGACGCTGGCCTGCAGCGAGTGATACGTGGAGTGCGAACCGGTGGTCATGATGACCTCAGGTCCGTATCCTCCGGTGGCGTGCCCCGTCGCGTCGAATTGGGTAAACGGCGCATGGGCTGCGTCCGCCCCGCCGTAGCTGTTCGGCGAATACACTCTCGCCAGATGAATCCCCGCCGTCGCAACGTACGACGCATTGACCTTCACGTCGCGAAAATCATGATCGATCCCCGCCGTCCAGCTCCCGACATATCCGTTGCCAAAATTCTTGGCGATTCCCGTGATCGTCAGCAACTGCACCTGGTTTCCCGGCGTCTGCCCCGCCAGTTCGCTTTGGAACCGCGGCAAATCAACCACCGTGTTCGCCGGCACGTCCTGGGTTCGCCCCGACGCAAAAATCGGCTGCCCCTGCACGTTGTAGGCAGTCGGCAGATTTACCGGCGTGAACGTGTCTTGAAATGGAACCTGCACTCCCGGCAGCGCGTTGATGAACGGAGCGAACACATACGGAATCGCCGCCGTCAGAAAATTGTCTTGCCACAAATTCGGCAGAAGGGTATTCACCGCTCCACCCGCGTGCAGCACCGTATGCTGCCCGACCGCATAATCCAGCCCCAGCCGAGGCCCCCACCCGTTCCAATCCTGGTCATAGGGAGGCTGCGGGTTGATCAGCAGAATCTGCTGCGCGTTGCGATCCCGGTAGTCCACCGGCTTCCCGTCCGCTCCCACAAATATCGGAAGCGACGTCCGCTTGGTCGCCTCATGAATGCGGGTATTCACTTCATAGCGCAGCCCGTAATTCACCGTGAGTTGCGGAGTCGCCTTCCACGCGTCCTGGAAATAAAAGTTGTACGCCTCGCGCCGCACTCCCGCCTCATCGAACTTGTCGCCGATCGGAGTAATGTCGGCCGCCGCCGTAATCGTGTAGGAAAACGGTGTCGCCGTGAGCAATCCAACCAGCGAATCCGGCAGCGGATCCCCATTCGTGATGTTGTGCGTGCCGCTGGCAGACGTTATGTTGACCGTCTTCGTTCCGTCCCCACAGCAGTAAGCCGGGCCTCCGCCAAACTCGTAGGCCCCATTCGGATTCGTCCCAAAAATCGTCGAGTCGCGGTTCACCCGGATTTCCACGCCCCACTTGAAACTGTGCGTCCCGCGCACTAGCGTCATATCCTCCTTGAACTGGTAAAGATTCCCATACGATCCGAAAATCGAGCCGGCCGGAGAATTGAAGCCATCGAACAGCCCATCCCCGAATCCAATCCCCGGCTGCGTTTTGATTGATCGTCGGAAAAACGGCGTGCTGCGAATGAATCCCAGAGAAGCCTCTGAAGTCATATGCGGCGAAATCGTCCGCGCATACTTCACGCCCCCGTTGCGCTGGTGGTCAAAAAACTGCACCCCAAAACTCGGATCGATCGCCGTCTGGTCGGGATTGGTCAGCGGCCCCGTCACCTGATTCAAACTGAACCGCGTCATCAGCGATGCCTTGTCCGAAATCTGGTGATCGATCCGCACCGAAAACTGATCCGTGCGCGTGTAGATTTTCGATGACGTCGCGTACGTGCGATCGCCAAACGATCCCCCTGGCTCGTTCGGCAAAGGATACTGGTTCAGAATGGGCACAATCGCCGCATTCACGGGAATCGTCAGCGTGTCGCCCGGAGAAGTATCCGTCTTCGGATAGGTCGCCGTATCAATCCCTGCCCGCTCGTCGGCGGTCGGCACCGGAAAAACCTGCGTCGTCCCCAGCACCTGCCGAAATCCCTGGTACTCGCCAAAATAAAATGTGCGATTCCGCCCGTCATAGACACTCGGCAGCACGACCGGGCCGCCATTCGTAAATCCAAATTCATTCCTCACGAACGGAGGAATGAGCCGGTGAACGTCGGGTGGATTGAAGTCGAAGTAGTTGCGCGCGTCGAACGCCGCGTTGCGCACAAACTCAAACACACTGCCGTGCACATTGTTGACGCCGGACTTCGTCACCACATTCGTGAAACTCGCCGCCCCGTGCCCAATCTCAGCCGGCATCACTCCCGAACTCGACTGCACTTCCTGAATCGCATCCACGTTGAAATTCGAAAATGTCGCCCCGCCCAACTCCGAGTCGGTCGTATCGAACCCATCCAACGCAAATACCGTTGCCGCCCCGCGCTGCCCGTTCACCGCGAACTGCTGTGTGAAATTAGCCGCTCCGTTGGTGTCGGTCATCGTCCCTGCCGCCAGCAGCAGCAGCTTGCTGAAATCGCGTGCGTTCAGCGGAAGGCTTGAAACTTCCCTGCTCGAAAGATGCTCACCGCCGCCGGCCTTGGCCGCCGTCTCGGTCGAAAGAACGTGCAGTTCCTGTCCCTGCGCGGAGAGCTGCAGCGCCATCGTCAACGCCGCTCCGTCGCTGATGGTAACCGTCGCCGACGCTTTCCAGTTGTTGTCTGAGAATTGAACCGACACTTCGTAGGAACCCGCCGCAATATCGGCAAACGCAAACTTCCCATCCGCGGCAGTCGGCGCTGTGTAGTCATGCCCGCCGGCGGCCGGGTGCATCACAATCACGGCGCCCACTACAGCTTTTCCCACGCTGTCGCCGAGCGTCCCATTCCACGATGCGCCGGAAACCGCGCCAGCAGCCTGTGTCGCGAATAACACTGCACTCGCGCACACCACCAAAAACCGATTTCCCAAGCAAAAGAGCATTACCCGGAATTATAAGGGTGTGCACCCGTCCAAGACGCATTTCAAAGCAGCTTTCCCGTAGTTGCAATGCGAAAAGCGTAACAAGGCACCCGAACAAACACGTTGTCATCCTTGAGTCGCGCTCTTTGCGGGCCGAAGGACCTCTGGACTTGGTCCAACTCCATTGCTCCCCGTGCCGGAAAAGCACCGCTCCCCAAAGCGCCGTGTTAGCATTTCCCTTAAGCTCCCCTCCGCCGGCAACCATGCTCCATGCTCCGCACCTGCTCCATCTCGTTCTACCTCGCAGCGCTATCGGCGCTGTTCCTCGCTCTACCTGCAATCCCCGCCCGCGCCGCCGAGCCTCCCTGGCTCGAAGTCCACTCCGTCCACTTCACTGTCATCACCGACGCCGGAGAAAAAAAGGGACTCGAAGTCGCCCTCCGCTTCGAGCAAATGCGCACCGTCTTCGCCACGCTCCTGGGCAAAGATCATCTGAATCAGCCCCACCCACTCACCATCCTCGCCCTGAGAAGCGACAAGTCGTACTACCAGGTCGCGCCTCTCCGAAACGGTCAGCCGATTGACGTCCCCGGATTCTTTCTTCCCGGCGACGATCAAGACTTCATCGTTCTCAACCTGTTCGAAGTCGAGCCCTGGCGCGCCGTCGCCCACGACTTCGCCCACATGTTTCTCGACTACAACTATCCCCCGGCTCAGGGATGGTTCGACGAAGGCCTCGCGGAATATTTCACCTCCATTCGCGTGGACAACAAACAGGTCGAGATCGGTGGCGACCCCGAACTTCGCCCCGCCGTCACCGAAGATTTGCTCGCCAACCAGCGCGACACGCGTCCGCCCAAGTCGCTCACCGAATTACTAGGTGCGCAAGTCTGGCTCTTTCTGCCCGATTTGTTCACCATGAAGCACGACAGGTCTTCCTACAACGAGGGCACCCATCACACGCTCTTCTACGCCGAATCGTGGATGTTTATTCACTACCTGCTCCACGAGCAAAAACTCCCCGAGGCTGGCACCTACTTCGATCAAGTGCTGAACCAGCACGTCCCCGTGGAAGATGCGATTCAAAAAGCCTACGGCATGACCTCCGCGCAACTGGAGCAGGCTGTAAAAGATTACTTCCGCTCCCAGACCGCTCTGCAAGCGGCCCTCAATGCCGCTCGCCTGACAAGTTCGGGCCCTGCGGGGGCCGTGAGTTCCGAGCAGCCCAACAAATTTCCGGCGCCCCTCGGGCCCGACGATATGGTCATCAACTCCAAGCCGCTCCCTGAGTCCGATGCCCGCGCCATTTATGCCGAGATTCAGATCCGCATTCCCGAACGCCGCGAGTTCGGCCTGAAAGACTTGCAAATCCTCGCCACCACCACGACCGCCGCCGACAAGAAGGCCGAAGCTAAACAGGAGGAACGACAGAAAAAAGCCAACGAGGATGCCGACGCCGGGCAACAACTCCTCAACGGCGCCATCGGGAACGAGATCGCTCACCGGGTGCTTGCTTGGGACCACATTCAGCACGGCGAGTTCGATGAAGCCAACGCTGAAATCATCGACGCCGGTTCCCTCAATCCCGCCGACCTCTGGCTGCGTTACTACTTGTCCCTGCTGAAGTACCGCCTGTCGCAGGCCAAGCATGCCGATATGCAGGGCCTGGCCAACATGATGCTCGACCTCAAAGCGGTGCTCGAGTGGTATCCCGAAATGGCCAATGCCTACGACCTGCTCGCCCTCGCCCGCAACGAGGGCGGAGGCCCCGCCGCCGCTATGCAAGCCGAGCGCGCCGCTATGAATCTCAGCCCTCGCAATCAACTCTATGCCTACCACATGGTCGAGATTTATATCGCGAGCAAGAAATGGGAAGCCGCAGAGGCTCTTCTCGAACGTCTTAAGACCAGCACGAATCCCCAGATCGCCGCGCTAGCCCGCGATCGCCTCGAGCAAGTCGCAACCGAGCGCAAATACAACCTTCCCGCCGGCGGGACCGCCAGGTCATCCGCGCCCGCCCCACAGAAGTCGCCTTTCGATGTGCTCGAAGAAGACGCCGCCAAGCGCTCCGCCACCGAGACTGCCGCCCAATCCACCGGCCGCACCGACACTCGCGTCACCAAGTTCCTCAAGGGGCGCCTCATCGATGTAGACTGCTCCTCTTCCCCCGCCGCCATCCTGACCGTCCGAGCCGGAAACTCCGTCCTGAAACTTCGCGCCCCCGACTACAAATCCCTCACCCTCATCGGTGCCGACGGTTTCTCCTGCGAATGGACCAACCTTCAGGTCACCGTCAACTACAAGCCCGGCGGCTTAGCCGACGGCGACCTGGTCTCTCTCGAACTGCGCTAACCGCTGTCGAAACCCAGAGCGCCGTCATCTTGAGCGGAGCCGCATTTCAGGCGAAGCGAAGGACCTCCCTCTTATCCGCCCCAACACGCAAGCCCTCGGCATCATTACCATCCCACCTGCAGAAAAATCTAGGCCGCATTCTGTAGTTCCTGAGGTTTCCCGAAACATGGCCGGCGAGTACATTGAACCCGATCCCGCGCCGCGGAGAAACAAACCCGAAACTCAAAAAGGAGAGCAACATGATCGAAGCCATTGAAAAACAGCAGGGGGCCGCCAATGCGATTCGCCCATTCCGCGTGAATGTTCCTGAATCGCAACTCACCGAATTGCGCAACCGCGTCAACGCCACAAAGTGGCCCGAACAAGAGACGGTTCCAGATACGTCGCAAGGCGTGCAGCTCGCGACCATTCAGGCGCTCGCACGCTATTGGGGAACGGAGTACGACTGGCGCAAAGTTGAGGTGAAATTAAATGCTCTGCCGCAGTTCATCACTGAGATCGACGGACTCGACATTCACTTCATTCACGTCCGCTCGAAACATGAAAATGCGCTGCCTCTCATCGTCACGCACGGATGGCCGGGCTCGATTATCGAGCAGTTGAAGATCATCGATCCTCTGACCAACCCCACCGCACACGGCGGCAGCGCAGCGGACGCGTTCCACCTGGTGATTCCTTCCATCCCAGGCTATGGATTCTCAGGCAGGCCAACCACCACCGGATGGGATGTCGATCACATCTCGCGTGCCTGGGTCGTGTTGATGAAGCGCCTCGGGTATGCAAAATTCGTGGCGCAAGGCGGCGATTGGGGCGCGGTCATCACCGAACAAATGGGCGTGCAGGCGCCTCCGGAGTTGATCGGCATTCACACCAACATGCCCGGCATCTTTCCGGCCGAAATTGACAAGGCGGCCGCTTCCGGGGCGCCGGCGCCATCGGGTCTCTCCGCCGATGAGAAGGTCGCCTATGAGCGTTTGCAGTTCGTTTATCAAAAGGGAATCGCCTACGGGTACCAGATGGGACTCCGGCCGCAGACGTTGTACGGAATCGCGGACTCGCCCGTCGGCTTGGCGGCTTATTTCCTCGATCACGACGCGCGCAGCTACGAGCTGATCGCACGCGTCTTTGAGGGAAAATCCGAAGGCCTCACCCGCGACGACATCCTCGATAACGTCACGATCACCTGGTTGACGAACACGGCGCTTTCCGGCGCCCGTCTCTACTGGGAGAATTGGGGCAAGCTCGGCTACTTCAATGCAAAAGGCGTGTCGGTCCCGGTGGCCGTCAGCGTATTCCCTGACGAACTCTACCCGGCACCGCGGAGTTGGACTCAGAAGGCGTTTCCGAAGCTCATCCACTACAACCGGCTACCGAAAGGTGGACACTTTGCCGCGTGGGAGCAGCCGCAATTCCTCTCCGAGGAGCTGCGCGTCGGCTTCCGCTCACTGCTCCCTGCTCTAGTCCAGTCAGCAGCTTAACTTGCCTGTCGTCCTCAGCGACGTTGGCGTTGTCATCCTGCGCCGCGTTCTTTGCGGCGAAGGACCTATGTAACTGGCCGTCCGTGCATAGGTCCTTCGCCCCGCAACCGCGGGCCGCAGGGTGACGAATCTGTAAGGGGCGAGGCCTCTGGCAGTAGCACGGAGCAGAATGTAACTGACTCATAACAAATAACTTATAACTCGCCAAAGGGTAACCACCCCCTGGTGACCGGCGTACTTTGCCACGCAGATTAGGATGCCCTAATGTCGTCAAATCATCCCCAATGACTAATCACTCGGCTCCAAAACACAAGCACTCCGCACCCATCGTTCGCAATCTGATTTCGAAGCGCCGCAGCAATCGCATGGCTCTCAGCGCCCCGGTAGCGCTCTCCGGCCAGGACCGCCACAAGGCCTCTTTCAAGGCGTCTTCCAAGGCGACCAACCTTAACCGTCACGGTGCCGCTATCCAATTAACGCGTGAACTGCCGGTGGGCTCGACCGTGGTCGTCCGCAATGCTCGCGGGATTGAGGTTTCCGCGAAGGTCGTCGCGCTGATCAGCGCGGTCGAGGGACTCCTCACCTACGGAATCGAATTCGTCGAGCAGGATGACCGTTCCCAGGGTTTCTGGGGAATCTCGTTTCCGACCGCCTAGGCTGACGGTTCCATCGCGGGCGATAGCGTCGCGCGTTACTCGTGCCGCAAAGCTTCGATCGGGTCCAAACGCGAGGCGCGGAACGCCGGAATCATCCCGCTGATCAGTCCCACCGCTCCCAGAATCAGCGTAGACGCGATCAGTGTTCCCGGGGCAATGATCAGGCGGATGTCTCCAGCTTCCCCGTTCTTGGCAAAGGCGCTGTACAACGTTAGCCTGCCCACCGACAGCGCCACCAGGTAGGCCAGCACCACTCCGAACACTCCGCCAATAAAAGTGATGGTCAGCGCCTCAGCCAGGAACTGCATCAGGATGTAGCGTCGCGGCGCGCCAAGCGCCTTCTGCACCCCAATCTCGCGCGTGCGCTGCGTAACCGACACCAGCATGATGTTCATCAGCCCCACGCCGCCGATCCCCAGCGTCAGCGTGCCAATGAAGCCCATCAAAATCTTCAAGCCAATCGTAATGATTTCGAACTGGTGCACCTGCGTCATCAGGTTGAAGACGAACACGGCCTCGTGGTCCGTCTGGTTGAATTTGTGCTCCGTCGCCATGATCGAACGCACCGTGTTTTCCAGTTCCTCATACTGCGGCGTCTGGTAATTGAACCAGATGGCGTCCAGGTAGTGCGTACTCTTCAGGTCGCTCATCGTGGTGAAAGGCACGTATACCACGCGGTTGATGTCGTCATTTCCTTCTTGCATTTTCGGGCTCAGCACGCCGATGACCTCAAAGCTAAGCCCATCCAGCCGGATATGCTCGCCGAGGGCGTTGCGTCCTGAAAACAGCTTCTCCTTCGCTTCCGACCCGATCACCGCCACGCGCGCCCGCTGCACCTGGTCTTCCAGGTTGTAGAACCGCCCCTGGTCCATCTTGAGCGAGCGGATGTCGAACACGTTCGGTTCATTGCCGCTCACTGCCCAGGTGAAGACGCGGGTGTCGTACTGCACGCTGGCCTGCTTGCTCACTTCCCCGGTGATGCGGGTGATTTGCGGCAGGTTCGTGGTCAGGGTGTCTAGGTCATCCTGCGTAAAGCGGACCAGGACTCCGGCTTTCTGACCGCCCGCCTGCATCGAAGTCCGGTTGGGAACGACGATCACCAGCTTCGTGCCGAAGTTCGCGAAGATGTTGGCGCACGCTTGTCCGAAGCCGTCCCCGTAAGCCAGCAGCATTACCACCGTGGCGATGCCCCAACCCATGCCCAACATGGTGAGCGCCGTGCGTCGCCGATTGTGACGCATCGCGGCGTAGGCTTCCTGGAACAGATCATGCAACGTCATGTTTATCCCAGTCCCGTCTCAACTCCCACCATTCGCAGTCGCAGTGCAGTTTGTCGTTCTCAAAAGAATTAAAAAAGGGGTCGTCATCCTAAGCGGGTCTTTCGGGCGAAGCGAAGAATCTCCTACTGATCCGCCATCACGCCTAAACCCCAAAGCGCGCAAGCCAAACCTATTCTTGTCGCAGCGCTTCGACCGGCTGCAGCAGCGCCGCCTTGCGCGCGGGATAAAGCCCTGCGACCACCCCCGCCAGCGTCAGGCTGCCGATCGCCAGCAGCGCCGACATCGGCACCAGTTTCGGCGGATCGAATCCCCCCGGTCCCTGCACCGTTCCCATCGCCGCCATGAGCGCAGCCGCCAGCCCCATGCCGATCATCCCGCTGCCCAGCGTGAGCAGCAACCCTTCCAGAAAAAAATGCAGCAGAATGCTGCGATTGGTCGCGCCCAGCGCCTTGCGCAGTCCGATCTCGCGCGTTCGCTCGCTCACCGCGACCAGCATAATGTTGATGACGCCGATCGCCCCCAGCGCCAGCGTGATCATTCCCACGGCCCCCAGAAACTCGCTCATCACGTCGAAAATCGTTCCCACCATTTTCGATTCCTGAATCGAATCCCACTCGTCATACGCACTCTGATCGTTGACGTCGAATCCGTGATTCCTGGCCACGATCTTATGGACGTCCGCCTTGGCCAGCAGGTGCTCACCCGTCGTGTCCGGCTGATACTCAATAAACGAAATTGAGTTCAGATGGTTCTCCCCCTTGAGCGGGAAGAATGTGGCCATCACCGGAAACGGAATGTAGCCCCGTGAATTCAGCCAGGTGTTGTCGCCACGCCCGAGATGCGGCATGCTACCCACCACTTCGAACCGTATGCCGTTGATCAGGATGAACGCGCCCAGCGACGGCCGCCCGGGAAACAGAGTCTTCAGCAGCTGATTCCCCAGCACGATCACGTTTCGTCTCTGCGCAATGTCCATTTCGTTCAGCCAGCGCCCTTCCATGAGGGGAAGGTAGCTGATCTCGTTGAGTTGCGGCTCCGCTCCCAGAATTTCGACCCCGGAGCTGGCGAATTCGCTCACCTGTTTCAGATCGGTGCGGGAAATCAGCGGGCACGCCATGCGGACGTGCGGTGCCTGCGTCCGAACATCCATGTAATCCTCATACGTAAGTAAATAAGGACGAGAGGAGTTCATGCTGCCTGCTACCGCCGGCGCGCGACCGGGAAACATAAACATGATGTTTTTGCCGAACTCGGCCAATTCCCGTTTGTTCCCCGACCGAAATCCTTCTCCCACTCCCACCAGCAACAGCAACGATCCCACTCCCCACGCGATCCCGAACATGGTGAGGAACGAGCGCAGCTTGTGCGCCCACAAGTTGCGAAAAATCTGCCCGAAAATGTCGAAAACCGCCCGCATGATGAAA
The DNA here is from genome assembly GCA_963819145.1 of uncultured Acidobacteriaceae bacterium. Lineage (GTDB taxonomy): Bacteria > Acidobacteriota > Terriglobia > Terriglobales > Acidobacteriaceae > Sulfotelmatobacter. The sequence continues at coordinate 153,478 of CAWFVB010000026.1, read as the reverse complement.
GGTCAATACTTAAAAGATCAAGCCGGATCGAAAACGGTTGAAAGAAATTGTGGCCCTTTACGTCAACGCACCCCAGACTCTGCCCTCTGAAGATACGGCCACCCGGACTGGAAAGTTCCTAGACTCAGATAGATGTCGCCTGCCGGCCTGGGAGTTGTGTGCCGGGCCCTAGCGAACACCGCAGCAGGCGATCCCGTTGAGCTCGCTGCACTGTTACGAGGCGTAGAATTCCCTCAAAACGGTGGCATTGGCTATTTGGAACTAGGTATGTACCCGCAGGCAGTCCAGATAGTCAACCTCTAGCAGGCTGACGGAAAAACTCTGATTTCGCCCGTGTTTTGAGGGGGCGCGGCTTATAGCCGCTCCGTAATTGCCGCAAAATCACTGGCGGCTTTAGCCGCTGAAGTTCGCTGTGGGCCTGCAACTGAGTTTTTCCGCAGCCTGCCAGGGGGAAGGGGCAGCCATCTGTGCATAACCTGTCATTCCGGCGCGAGGCGTTATCGCGCGAGGAACCTGCTTTCCTCGCCGCCGAAAATGTCTGTCACGCTGGCACTACTGCCCCGAGTACTGGTCCCGCAGCCGCGTCTGCCGGCTGGTCATGGGAATCTCCTGCCCTTCGATGAACACTCGTTTCACATCGGACTTCATATCGAGCGGATCACCATTCGCCACCACGACGTTCGCCGTCTTCCCCACGTCGAGCGATCCCAGCTTGTCGGCCACTCCCCAAATCTCCGCCGCATTCAACGTAATCGCCTTGAGCGCGTCGTCATACGGCAGTCCAAATGCCGTCGCGAACCCCGCCTGGTAGGGCAGATTCCGCGAGTTGTGGGCGTCGAACGACGCAAATGCAATCTTCACTCCTCGCTTGTTCAGTTCCGCGGGCAGGCTGTACACCGCATCGAACCGCTCAGCCGGCTTGGGATCCTCATAAATCGGCCCGACAATCACCGGAACCTTCAGGCTGGCCACATAATCGAGCACCGACTGCGTGTGGCTGATGTGGTTCAAGACGAACTTCAAATTGAATTCGCGCGCCAGTCCCACGGCGGTCTGCAAATCATTCGCTTCTTCCGCAGCCAGCACGACCAGCTTCTTGCCTTGCAGATACGGCAACAGCGCTTCCAGCTTCAGGTCCCGCTTGGGCGGGCTCGGTGGCCCCTTCTTGTCTTTATCCTTATCATCCGGCTTCGCGGCTTCGCCCTTCGTTTTCTCATAATCCGCTTTCTTCTTGTCGTAGTCCGCCCAGTGCTGGCCGTAATCCTGCGCGTCAAGAAACGCCTGTCGCAACTGCGCCGCCAGCCCCATGCGGGTAGAGGGAAACTTCCTGCTCTGCCACGACCCGTTCCGTCGCTGCTCTCCACTGAAATTCAGCGGCATCGCGATGTCGCGTACCAGCAGAGAGTCTTCCGCCGACTTGCCGGCAAGTTGCACGAACGAATCCTGCCCCGGCAGCGTGTCGCGGTTTGCCGGAGCGACAATCGCATTCGTAATCCCGTTCAGTCGCGTCACCGGAATCAGTTCCGACTCCAGATGAAACGCGTCATAGACGTGCATGTGCGGCATGATCTCGTCGCTGGTTTCGACCAGATCGTTGGTCGAATCTTCTTCGGAAATCTCCGTCAGCCCCAGAGCCGTCTCTGAATCGATCAGCCCTGGATACACGGTCATGCCCGTCACGTCGATCACGCGGGCATCCTTCGGAATGTGCACCGAACTCGCCGCGCCGACCGCCGCAATCTTCCCGTTCTCAATGACCAGCACACCGTTCTCGATCGTCCCGTGGGAAACCGTGAGCAATTTCCCTCCGCGCAGCGCCACCGGTTTCTGCTGGGCCACAGCCGCGATACTAAACAACACAACAATGCTAAACAGGCTGACCGCCCACCAACGACCAACGACTCTCGAAGTCTGCATCACATTCCCTCCTTATAACGCGGCATGCCAAAACCCGGCAGCGACCGGTCGAAATATACGTCGCCATCGATGAACACTTTATCCGGCACGCCATAGCTCGACAGCGGGTACCCGTCCCAAATCACCAGGTCCGCGTCCTTGCCCACGTCGATCGATCCCACCCGATCCTCCACCCCGATAATCCACGCCGCGTTGAGCGTGATCATCTTCAAAGCCTCCTCCTCGGTGGCGCCACCGTAACGCATCGTCTTCGCCGCCTCCTGGTTCAGGCGCCGAGCGAAGTCCTCCGAGTCGCTCTTGATCGCCACTTTCACTCCCTTTCGCATCGCCAGTACGGCATTCCATGGAATCGCGTCCCAAGCCTCCTGCTTGTAGCCCCACCAGTCCGAGAATGTCGCAATCCCCACGCCCGCTGCCGCCAACTGGTCGGCCACTTTGTAAGCTTCGAGCGCGTGATGGAAAGCCCGCAGCTTGTAGCCGAACTCCTTGGCCATTGCGATCTCGGTCAGCATCTCATCCGCGCGGTAGCAGTGAATCTGCACCATCACTTTTCCGCGCAACACGTCCGACAGTGCTTCAAGCTTCAAATCGTGCTTGGGAGGACTCGCCTCCTTATCCCCGTTCTTCACCTTGGCGTCATACGCGTCCCACTCGCGCATGTAATCCTGCGCCTGCACCAGCGCCTCGCGCTGCACCGCGAAATTGCCCATCCGCGTCGAGGGCAGTTGATCCTTGCTGCCGTACACCCGCTTCGGATTCTCCCCGCTGGCGAACTTGATCGACCGCGGCGCTCCCGGAAACAGCATCGCATCGCGACCCGCGCCGTACTTGTGTTTGATCACCACCGCCTGCCCGCCAATCATGTTGGCCGACCCATGCAGCAGCAGTGAAGTCGTCACCCCGCCCGCCAGCCCGTGATAGATCTGCTTGTCCTGATAATCGAAAGCATCGATCATCATCATCTGTGGCGTCACCGGGCTCGTGGCTTCGTTCACGTCGTTATCCATCGCGATGTGGGAATGCGAATCGATAATCCCCGGCGTCAGATATTTCCCGCCCGCGTCGATCACGGTCGCGTTCGCCGGAGCGCTCACATCCTTCCCGACCGCCACAATCTTCCCGTCCTTGATGTAAACGCTGCCGCCCGCAATGTTGCCGTGCGTGGCCGTCATCACCACAGCATTTTTGATCAGAACTTCGTTGTGCGCCGCGCCGCCACCCGCCCCCGGCGCACTCTGCCCCACAGCGGCAACCGTAATCCCAGCGATCGCCCCTGTGATGGCCGCTGTCCTGGCGAATCTGAAGAAATGTTCAGACATAAGTCATCCTCCCAGCCTCACGAAAAGAAAAGCGATTCTAAGTAACCCCAAACGCGATTGGCAACGCAAATCTGAACGGCCCTTCCTTCGACCCCTCGTTGACCTCCCTGCCTTCTCCACGTACCATTCCTCCCCAGCGCCCGGCCCAACCATCGAGCAGACCATGATTGGTCAGACCATCTCGCACTACCGCATCGTCGAAAAACTCGGCGGGGGCGGCATGGGTGTCGTCTATAAGGCCGAAGACACGGACCTCGGCCGCTTCGTCGCCCTGAAATTCCTCTCCGACGACGTGGCCGCCGATCCCCAAGCCCTCGAACGCTTTCGCCGCGAGGCCCGCGCCGCCTCCGCCCTCAACCATCCCAACATCTGCACCATCTACGAAATCGGAAAACATAACGACCAGTCCTTTATTGTTATGGAGTTTCTGGACGGCGTCACTTTGAAACACTTGATCTCTGGACGTCCCCTCGAAACGGAGACACTCCTCTCCCTGGCGGTCGAGATCACCGACGCCCTCGATGCCGCCCACGCCGCCGGAATCGTGCATCGCGACATCAAGCCGGCAAACCTTTTCGTCACCAACCGCGGCCACGCCAAGGTTCTCGACTTCGGATTGGCGAAAGTCGTTCCAGTCACCGGATCAGCCAGCCAGGTTGCGGCCACGGATACACAAACGCAGTCTTTCGACCAGCCACACCTCACCAGTCCGGGCTCTGCTTTGGGAACCGTGGCCTACATGTCTCCGGAGCAAGTGCGCGGCAAGGATTTGGACGCCCGCACGGATCTGTTCTCGTTCGGAGTCGTACTGTACGAGGCCGCGACGGGCCAGTTGCCTTTTCGCGGTGACACGTCGGCGCTGATCTTCGATGCCATTCTGAACCGCAACCCAGTGGCTCCCGTGCGCCTGAATCCCGACCTGAACCCCAAGTTGGAAGAGATCGTCAGCAAGGCGCTCGAGAAAGATCGCAGCCTCCGCTACCAGCACGCATCCGAGATCCGCGCCGACCTGCAGCGACTGAAGCGCGACACCGAGTCCGCGAAGCAACAGTTGCCCGCCGAATCTTCGATCGCTCAGCGGGCAGGGCGATACCGGAAGATATTTCTTTATGCCGCGTTGATGACCATTCTTCTGGTCGCAGGCGGTTTTGCCTATGGCTGGTTCAAGGCACAGCACTTTGGGCCGCACGCTCCATTGAGCGAGAGGCTGTTGACCCATAACCCCCCGGAGAACAGGCTGCTCGGCAGCGCGATCTCTCCCGACGGAAAGCATATCGCTTTCACCGACACACAGGGTTTGCACCTAAGCGTGATCGACACCGGAGAAGTCCACGACATCCCGCTTCCCGACGACATCAGAACCCGTCTCTGGAACGTCAGTTGGTTCCCGAACGGGGAGAATCTCTTGATTACCTCTGAGACGGAGAATGAGGGGGATGCGATCTGGTCGGTTTCGGTGTATGGCGGCGCCGCCCGCAAACTCCGAAGCCACACTCACAGCGCGGCAGTCTCTCCACAAGGTTCTTCGATCGCTTTCGTCACCGCCCACTCCCGGGAAATCTGGCTGATGGGTTCCAACGCCGAAAATCCCCGCAAGATCGTTGAACTGAAGGGTTCTTGGTGCGCGGCCCTGACCTGGTCTCCCACGGGTCAGCGCTTGGCATACGCCAAGATCACAGACGATCAGACTTCCGGCACCCTTGAAACCGTTTCCTTGGACGGAGGGCCAGCCACCACCGTCTTGTCTGACCCGCGGCTTTGGTATACGGAGTCCACTACGCTTGTCTGGCTGCGCGACACTCGGTTGATTTTTACACTGGCAACAGCCGCGGGTACGGCCAAAGCAAATATCTGGGCAGAAACAATCGACCCTCGCACTGGAAAACCGGCCGGACAGCTCTCGAGGATAACGAATTGGGACGGCCCCAACGTTTTTGAACCGAGCGCGAGTCTCGATGGAACACGTCTGGTGGTGACCAAGAGCCACCGGCGGGATGATGTGTATATCGGCGACCTCACGAAAAACGCCACGCATTTGGATTCGCTGAAGCGGCTGACGGTCAGCGATAGCGTGGATTATTTCCAGGTTTGGACTCACGACGGCAAATCCGTTTTATTCACTTCCGACCGCACCGGAAGACTGCAAATATTTCGTCAGGAACTGCAACGCGAGACTGCCGAAGCACTGAATCCCGGCGTGGACGACCAGGAATATCCTGCGTTCACTCCGGATGGTGCCTGGATCCTCTACTGGTCGACTCCCCACGACCAATCCGACCCAGCCCGTTTGATGCGCTTTTCTGTTTCGTCTGGAGCGGCAGAACAAGTGTTGCAAGTCCCTGGGGCTGACGCCTTCCTTTTCCACTGCCCTTTTGCCTCCGGCAGTTCCTGCCTCATGGACAAATTCGAAGGGGATCAATTGGTCTTTTACAAGCTCGACCCAATCCATGGAAAGGGAAACGAGGTGGCCCGGACCAAGATGGACCACGAACCTATTTGGGTCCCTTCCCCGGATGGACGCCGAATCGCAGTGTCCGAAGACGCCAACCTGGTTCGAATCCTCGACTTGCCCAGCGGCACTGAGCACGAGGTCCCACTTCAAGGGTCCATCTGGCACGTCGAATGGACGGCGGATAGCACAGCTTTGATTCTGGCCCTCCAAACCAAGGGATATTTCATCGCCCGGGTGGACCTCGACGGAAAAACTACTATCCTTCTGGATCGCGGGAGAAGTCAGTGGCTGAGTCTTGCAACCCCTTCGCCGGACGGTCGCCGCCTGGCATTCAGCCAACAGACCTTCGATTCCACTTGCTGGCTGCTGGAAAACTTCTGACCTCTGCTTCGTCTGGCTACCCAATAAAAAACCCTCCCGCTGGGAACGGGAGGGTTCTCGAATGGTTCGCAGATTATGCGCGGACGACGTTGGCCGCTTGAAAGCCTTTGGGGCCTTTCAGCAGATCAAACTCCACGGTCTCACCCTCGTTCAACGTGCGGTAGCCGTTCTCCTGAATCGCGGAGAAGTGCACAAACACGTCTTCCCCCGTGGAGCGCTGGATAAATCCATATCCTTTCGCCCCGTTGAACCACTTGACTGTACCTTTCTCTCTCACGGAAAAAACTCCTTTCGCCTAAGTGCTGGGTATGGTTCCGCGGCCTCTCAGATCGTCGCCCCGATCTACTGAAGCCCCCCTCGAAGAAACCGTCGGAACTTTATGCCTGCTTCCGGACCAGTGCGGATGAATGACCTCCAAAAACGAAAAGACTCCTCAGTTCATCGCCGAAGTTATGTTTCGCGGCGTGAACTTCAGGAGCCCGACAATTTGGCGCGTTTCCAACCACACCCCTACAAAGATCAACCTTCCGGTCTCACCACCGGACCATATGTCCGGCATTGAGCAACAGATAATAAGCACTATTAAAACGATTCGCAAGGACAAATTGAAAGAAATCGTAATATGACCTGCGGTCAATTCCCGATAACTTTAACACAGATTAAGAAATAGCTCCGTAACCCCTTCCAAAACTTCAGTTTCCCCGCCCAGCGGCCCATTTGCTCATCATTAGAAGCCCCCCTCTGGTACGATTGACTGCCGGTGTCCACTCCTCCCAGTCCCGCCCTTTCCCAGGCCGATCCCGCGCCGCCGCGCCCGGTTCGCCCCGCACCTCACCGCCGTCCGGGCCTGGTGATCTCGACCCTCAAGTACCTCATGCGGACCGACGTCCACACCTTCGCCTTTTCTGTCGCCGCCAATTCCATCCTCGCGTTCTTCCCTTTCGTCGTTCTGCTGATGACCCTGATCCGCCGCGTCTTCCATTCCCGGGTCATGTATGACGTGGTCGTCGAACTGCTCCGCGACTATCTACCTGCAGGGCAGGAGTTCGTCATCCGCAACCTCACTGCCATGGTCAGTTCCCGGCAGCGCGTGCAACTCGTCTCTCTCGTCATTCTGCTGATCACCTCCTCCGGCGTTTTCCTTCCGCTCGAAGTGGCGCTCAACCGCGTATGGCGTTTCGAAAACAATCGCTCTTACCTGGGCAATCAAGTCATCTCGCTCGGGCTGGCCTTTTCCTGCGGCGTGCTGGCGTTGCTCTCGATCGCTCTGACGGCTGGCCCGGTCGCCTTCATGGAATTCATCCTCCGCGGCTATGGCACGGGCTTCGTTCGGCTGGTGGGATTTCTGATGATGAAGATTTTCGCCATCGCCGCGAGCATCGGCATTTTCTTTCTGATTTACTGGCTCCTGCCCAACGGCAAAGTCCCGGCGCGCGCGGTGCTGCCGGCCGCCATCATCATGGGATTGCTCTCTGAGGCGCTGAAGTACGCCTACATCCTCGCACTGCCGTGGCTCAATTTTCAGGAAGTGTACGGCCCGTTCGCGCTCTCGGTGAGCATGATGTTCTGGGCATTCCTGTCGGGCCTGCTGCTTTTGGCTGGCGCCAATCTTTCCGCCGAAGAACACTTGCAACACTCGTTATAGATTCTTCACTCGTGCAGAGGAACTTCCGAGAAGGCGATCCCGCGCTTGCGATTGATGCGGCAGATAATGTTCTCGAGCATCTTGGGCAACAGGTTCTTGCCTTGCTCGAGCATGATGTCGGTCTTCTCCAGATAATCCTCGGCGCCGGCTTCAATCAGCTTCTGCCGATTCCTTTCCGACAAACTGCTGACCACAATCACCGGGATCGGCGCTGTGGCCGCTTCTTTTTTAAGATGGCGCAACACTTCCGGCCCGCTCATCTTGGGCAGGATCATATCCAGCAGAATCAGGTCCGGATGCCCTTCGCGGGCCATCTGGAGCGCCGACTCGCCGTCTTCGGCGGTGATCACTTCGTAACCGGCCTCCTGCAGCGCCGACGTGTTAGCCCGCCGGATGGGCTTGCTGTCCTCGACTAAGAGAATCCTCACGCGCTTCCTCCCCGCTGCCTTTTCTATCGGCAGCAGGGGAAACGCGCATTAACGCCCGCGACTAAACAACGTTCTCCTACTTCTTCGGCTCTCCAATCGAGACGAGTTCGACTTCGAAGATCAGCGTGCTGCCCGGTCCGATCTCGGGCGGGGCGGCGTCGCCGTAAGCGAGGTCCGGAGGGATAAACAGCTGCCACTTCGAGCCGACGGGCATGAGCTGCAAAGCCTCGGTCCATCCCTTGATCACACGCCCCAAGGGAAACGAGGCCGGACCGCCATGTTTCTCGGACGCGTCAAATTCGGTTCCATTGAGCAGAGTGCCGCGATAGTTGCAGGTCACGGTGTCGGCCGCGGTGGGTTTCGGTCCATCGCCCTGTTTCAGGATCTTGTACTGCAAACCGCTGGGCAGAGTGACGACGCCTTCCTTGGTCTTATTGGCGGCAAGGAATTCTTCGCCGGCTTTTCGATTGGGCGCGCCGGCTTCGTGCGCCTTGGCTTGTTCCGCCTGAGCCTGAGCCTGCCGCTGCTGGTTGAGTTCGGTTTGCAGCTGCATGAGGACGTTTCTCGTCTCATCGTCAGTCAACAGAGACTTGTTGCCCGCTAGAGCGTCTTTGAGGCCGCGGGCCGCGAGGGCCGGATCCACGTGTCCCTGCACGCCCTGCCGCTTGAGGTTGGAGCCCAGGTTCATGCCGAGGGCGTAGCTGGCTTTCTCTTTCTGTGTCTTGAGGGTGAGGGTAGTTGCGGATTTCGCGGTCACAGGAGCCTTTTTCGCGGGAGTCGCGGTCGCTGCCGTCTTCGGTTTTGGAGCCGCCTGGGTGGCAGCGGGTTGAGTGGTGGCAGGCGCGGGAGTCTGGGCCGAGGCAAGGCCCGACAAGATCGTCGCGGCCGCAAGTAGTTGAAGTGCAGAAGTGAGAGCTTTAAGCATATGCGTGTATTGTCCCATAAACCCAGGGCTTCTCATCGAGGACTCAGCAGGGGCTGAAGCCCACAGCAATTCCAAAACGACTTACGCGGCCCTGAAGGGCCGCTCTTCCACGGAAAATCTGCACGGAAAGCCTGCGCGGAAAGCCTGCGCGAAACCTCTGCCTCCGGCCGCGTATCGAGGCTGTGGAGCAGGGTCAGATGTCACAGGAATGGGATTTAGTGGAAAACGGTGCGGCGGGTGAAGGTTGTTTCGCAATTCCGCTTCGAAATCCACAGCCTTTTGTGACATGTGTCACTGACTTCAGTCCAGAGGTGAGCGTAGGCTCAGCTGTTTCCCGGGATCCGGTTTCCCGTTGGCGCTTCCCTGCTGGCGATTCCCGTCGGCCCTCCGAGCAGATGTTTCAGTTTTGAGGTCTCCCTATGCGTGGGGGAAGTCGCAGGTGTGTGCTCGTAGGGTTGGTGGTGACGCTCGCGTTGGTGTTGGCGAGGGGGCAGGCTGGCCGCGGGGGTCAGCCTGCCCCGCGGGTGAACGGCGAGCAAATCACTCAAGGACCAGCTCCGACGGATTCAGCTGCGTCGCAACGGACGAGGGCCGATCAGGCGGTGGCGGATTTCGTGCGCTCGGCGGCTTCGGTTCAATCTGGGGAAACGCAGCCAAGCCCGCAAGTTTCGCGGTTCCGGCCACTGCCACCAATTGTGCCGCGGGGGCCGATCGGGTTTCCGCGCATGGCGCAGGCGGCGGGGATCATTTTCTCGGGCACGGTGACGAGCGTGGCGCGGCGTGCGGCAACGCGCGCGCAAGCGATTGAAACCGTAGCCATCACCTTTCATGTGGAACAAGCGATTCGCGGAGCCACGCCGGGCGAGAACCTGACCATCTCGCAGTGGATCGGGCTGTGGTCGAGCGGGCAGCGCTACCGGGTGGGGGAGCGGGTGCTGCTGTTTTTGTATGCTCCGAGCAAGCTGGGACTGACGAGCTGCGTGGCCGCGCCGATGGGGCGGTTCGCGGTCGATCCGGCGGGGCGAGTCTTGCTTACAACACAACATCTATCGGCATTCCGGGCGGATCCCGTCCTGGGCGGGAAATCGCGCGCGCGAATCAGCGATTTCGCCTTGGCGGTACGACGGGCCGGTGAGGGGGAATGAGCGCGGTGAAGGAGGTGACCATGATCACTCGCATGGCATTTGCCGCTCAGTCATTCCTCCTCAGGCTGGCCCTGATGGTGGGGATCGTGCTGGTGCTGGCGCTGGTTTCGCGGGCGGGTGGGCCGAAGCGGGTTGCGGGAAGCGGCTACTTCGATGCGACGGTTAGCGGGCAGCCGCTGGCGTGGCCGCAGGGACAGATTGTTTACTTCACCGATCAGGGCGATCTGAGCCCGATGTTGCCGAATGCTGCGGCGAACACGATGGTGGGGAACGCGTTCAGCCAGTGGGCCTCGGTGGCAACGGCGGCGCTGGCGGCCTCAAGCGGCGGTCCGCTGGCCGAGGATGTGAGGGGCAGCAACGTGATCGTGAATGGGGACGGAACGATTTCGATTCCGGCCGACATTCAACCGACGGCGACCGCGACGCCGGTGGGAGTGGTGTACGACGAAGACGGGTCGGTGACGAATGCCCTGATGGGGAGCGGCGCGGGCGATGGGAGCCAGTGCTTCTCGAACGCCGTATTCGGCGGCAATGACAACTACGGAACGCTGGCCACCTACCAGCATGCGCTCATCGTGATCAACGGGCAGTGTGCGCAGGATAATTCGCAGGTTGGCGACGTCGAATACCGGCTGCTGCGGGTGATCGGCGGCGTGCTGGGCCTGGGATGGTCGCAGCTGAATGTGAATGTGCTCACGGGCACGCCGGCGCCGACCGCGAACGACTATGCGGGATTTCCTCTGATGCATTCCACCGATCCCGCGAACTGCGTGCCCATCACGCTGTGCTACGCCAATGCGGGCCAGCTCGCGATGGATGACGTGGCGGCGATCTCCCGGCTGTATCCGGTGACGGCTCAGAATCAGGCGAACTTTCCGGGCAAGCAGATCTTCTCAGCAGTCACGGCGCGCATTCACGGGTCCGTGTGGTTTGTCGACGGTTGGGGGAAGCGGACACAGCCGATGCAGGGAGTGAACGTGGTGGCGCGGTGGATTGATCCGACGACTGGGAAGCCGTCGCGGCGGTACGCGGCCTCGTCGGTCTCGGGATATCTGTTTGCCGGAAACGAGGGCAACCCCGTCACCGGAACGGAGGACGAACTGGGCGAGCCGTATTTGGACTGGGGCGCGAGCGATGCGACGGTGGAAGGATTCTTCGATCTGGGCGGACTGCAACTACCGAACGGAGGCAGCGCGCAATATCAGCTGAGCGTGGAAGGGCTGGATGCGACATGGTCGGTGGGAGTGGGGCCCTACGCGCCGAACCAGGTGACACCGTCGGGCGCGTTTTCACCGGTCGTGGTGACGGTGACGGCGGGGCAGGATGTGCAGCAGGACATCCTTATGTTGAACAGCGCTCAGCCGGTGCCGCAATGGTCGGCGTCGGAGACGTGGGCGGCTCCCGGGGCCGTACCGGCGGGAGGCGAGTGGAAGGGATCGCTGAGCCCCTATGACGATGTCGCGTATTTCCTGCTACCGGCGCAGGCCAACCGGACGATGTCGGTAGCGGTGACGGCGCTCGACGATTCGGGGAAAGCGAGCACGGGGAAAGCTCTGCCGGTGATTGGGATGTGGGCCTGGTCGGACCCGCCGGGGACGGCTCCTGGGGCTTTCACGCCTTCGTCTTTCAATACGTCGGTGTTCGGGGTGACGCGACTCGACGCGGACGTGGCCGCCACGGCCAGCTTCGTGATCAGCATCGCGGACGTGCGGGGAGATGGGCGTCCCGACTACCACTACCTGGCGCACGTGCTGTACGCCGATACCGCACTGCCCGCGCGATTGAGCGTGAATGGCGGGGCGGTGACGGTGCAAGGCACGGGGTTTGCGCAGGGGATGAAGGCTGCGATCGGGGGCGCAGCGGCGACTCCGGTGGCCGTGAGCGCGGGGCAGATGGTGATTGCCGCGCCTGGATTCGCAGATGGTCCGCAGAGTATCACGATTACGGACCCGGCGAGCGGGGCGTCCACCACCATGACGAACGTGGTGACGTTTGGTGCGGCCGCCAGCGACAACATCTTCCTGCGGAGCGCCGTCAATCCATCGACGCCGGTCGGCACGCAGGCGGGAAACCCCGTCCGAGTGCAGGTCCTGGCGGCAGACAACGTGACTGCGGTGAACGGCGCGACGATCGGGTGGAGCGCGACAAACGGGCTGCAGCTTTCTGCCTGCAACGGCGCGTCGTCGTGCACGGTCACGACCGACCAGGCCGGAGGCGCCAGCACATGGATGACTCCGGCGGCAACGGGCAACGCAATCGTCACGGCAACGCTGGCTCCGGGCGTTTACAGTTCCTCGAAAACGGTCAGCACGACGCTGAACGGAGCCGAGTCTGCGTCCGACATTGGAGTGCTGCAGTCTCATGTGTGGATCGCGCAGGGAGCTACGGTGAGCGTTCCGATCACGGCGCGCGTCATGAGCAACGGCGTGGCACAGAACGGCGCGACGGTGAGCTTTGGGCTGATGAGCGGGACGGGCACGCTGAGCGCGGGCAGCGCGCAGACCGACTCGAGCGGCTACGCTTCAGTGAATTTATCGGTGGCGCAACTTGCGACCCAAATGCAGGTGAGCGCCTGTGTGGCTCCGGCGAATAATCCGTGCACGCCGTTTTACGCGTTTGTCGTGCCGACTGCGAAGCAACAACTGCAGGCGGTGTCCGGGAGCGGGCAGGTGTCGACGGGCCAGACATTTCAGCCGGTCGTGGTGCGGGTGGTGGACTCGGCGTCTCCCCCCGATCCGGTGCTCGCCGCTACGGTGGAATTTCAAACTACAGCGCTCCGTCCGGGAGGAACGGCGCCTGGGAGCGGAGGCGGCGCGATGCCGGTCATTCTGCAGGTAAGCCAGAGCAGCGCGACGACCGATGTGAACGGGCTGGCGAGCATGGTGCCGTCGGCCGGGGGCTTCAGCGCTCCGGTGGAGGTGGATGTGACGGTTACTGCGGGGACTGGAGCTGTGCTCGACTATCGGCTGGAATTGATTCCGGCTGCGGGCGGCGGGAACACGGCTTGGATCGAGCCGGCGGTTGGACGACTGCCGGGTCTGAGTGTTTGGCCGGTGGAGGGCTGCAGAAAGGAGGTGTGGGAGCGCCGGCTGCGAGGAGACTAGTATTACGGCGAGAGTTGCGGCTCATCCTCGGGGCGGGCACCGTGGCGGAGTCGGTCATGCTTGCGCACAAGTTTGCACGGTTTCACGGGGGACAGTGACTCTGCCTTTTCGGCCGCAACCCAGCACTGAACATCTGGGGCTCAGTCCCCAGGTACGCTCCGGATGAAGGGAGCGGCGGCGGTTATTTTGTCCACTGGTCGACCCAGTCGTTGACGGTTTTGTACCAGAGGCGGCCGTTTTGGGGCTTCTGGACCCAGTGGCCTTCGTCGGGGAAGTAGAGCATTTTTGAGGGGACGCCTTCCATCTGGAGCGTGGTGAAGAGCTGGAAGCCTTCGCTGACGTCGAGGCGGTAGTCGCGCTGGCCGTGGATGACGAGCGTGGGCGTCTTGAAATTCTTCGCGTACTGGTGCGGCGACCACTTCACGTAATTCTCGCGGTTGTCGTAGGGAGTGCCTTTGAACTCCCAGTCGTTGAACCAGAGTTCTTCGGTGGTGCCCCAGGCGGACTCGGCGTTGAACATGCCATCGTGGCTGACGATGCACTTGAAGCGGTCGGTGTGGCCGAGAATCCAGTTGACCATGTATCCGCCGTAGGAGGCGCCGAGGGCGCATTCGCGGGTCTTATCAATGAAGGGATACTTTTGCTCCGCGTAGTCGAGACCCTTCATGAGGTCTTCGAAGGGAGCACCGCCCCAATCGCCGTTGATCGAGTCGATAAATTTCTGCCCGTAGCCCGGGGAGCCGTGGAAGTTGATCATGATGACGACGTAGCCGCTGGCGGCAAAGAGTTGGGCGTTCCAGCGATAGCTCCACAGGTCGCCCATCGGTACTTCCGGCCCGCCGTGAACGATGAATTTCAGCGGATATTTTTTGCTGCCATCGAAGTTGGGTGGCCGGACCAAAAAGCCTTCGACCTTGTCGTTGCCAGCGCCGGTGAACCAGAAGGATTCGAGCGGGGACGTGTCGACCTGGTGAAGTAAATCTCGATTGAAATGGGTAATGTGCGACACTCCTGTCCGCAGATCCACCATGGACTCGCCATTCGGACCGCGACCGCCGGGCTGGTCGCCTTTCGGAAGATCCGCTCGATAAATTTCGTTGGGGGCTCTGAGGGACATGTGGGCGAATAGGAGAGTGTTACCATCGGACGCAATTTGCAAGCCATCGTCGTATCCAGAAAGCGCAGTGATTTTAGCAATGGCGAGAGGATGCTCGAGTGTAAGGCGATAAATGGGTGCCTCTCCCTTATCTTCTGAGCCGAAATAGATCGTTTTCGCATCTGGCGACCACAGGTAAGTTCCCACCCACTGGTCGAAATCTTCCGTCAGATTCTTCTTCTCGCCAGTCTTACGGTCATAGAGCATCAGGCGAAAGCGGTCGCTCTCGTATCCGGGACGCTGCTGGGCGCGGTAGGCGATGTATTTTCCATCGGGCGAATAGAGCGGCGACGTGTCGCTGGCGGGATTGTCGGCGGTGATGTTCTTGGTCTTAGCCAATACCTGCGCCGGCGTTGCATCGTGCGGAAAGCCGACCGGGACGATCCACAGGTCGTTGTTGGTGGAAGCCGCGGGGTTCTTGTCGTGATTCGAGGCGTAGCAAATCTCCTGCCCGTCCGGCGAGAAGGCATAGTCATCCTGCCCGCCAAGCGAGAACACAGGCGCGTCGTAGTCGCCGGGCGTGAGGTCGAGATAAACCATGTGGGGACAGCCGCCCTCGGCTGTCCGGTCGAGCGCAGCTCGACTGCCTTTCTCTCCGCCACCAGCAACACCCTGCCCGGCTTCGCTGGGCCGGACAGCCGAGGCGGCTGTCCCCACACAAGCATCGACAGGAACCGCGAAGATGTGGCTACGCTTACCCTCTTTGTAGGCGTTCCAGTGGCGATAAAGAAGATGCTCGAAGACGAGAGCCTTGACTTTCGACTTCTCATGCTCTTCCAGCCTCTTTGCATTGCAGACGGCCTCGTCGTCAGGAGTGCCGTCGCATTCAGGATAAACATCAGAGGTGAAGAGAATGTTCTTTCCATCGGGCGACCAGAGCTCGCCGCCAGCTTCCGTCGCAACCGAAGTCAGCTTGTGTACACCTGTTACCATTCCGGCTCCGGCATCGAAGTCGGCAATCCAAATCTGCGATCCGCCCTCCTTCGTCGAGAGGAACGCGAAGCGCTTGCCGTCGGGCGCCCAGTTCGGACGGTCGCCGTCTTGATCGGCGATGAGTATTCTTTCCGCGGCCGAAGAACCCGCCGAGCTTTGCTCGGCCGGATGGCCGGGGGCGGCCGTCCCCACATGGTCCGGGGTCAACGGCACGATCCATATGTGCGGGGTCTTGGTGTTGGCGTCGAGGTCGACGTCGACCACGCTGAACACGACCCACTTGCCGTCAGGCGAAACCACGGGCTCGCCCACGCGCTTGAGCTTCATCATGTCTTCGAAGGTGAAGGGATGCTTGGGTTGGGCGAGGGCGGGGAGGGAGAAAGCTAGAACAAGAAGAGAGAGAAAAAGGCGGCGCATGAGGGCACCTCGTTGATGATGCGTTGGCAAACGGATGAGTGTAGCAGGGGGGAGGTTGCGGTGCCAGGGGCGGCTACCTTTTAAGCCTTGTCAGCTTGGCGGCTTTTGTTCGGGGACTGATCACTGCCGGCCAGTGCAAAGGCGCACGGCCGCCTCGAAACCTTACTCACGTTCGGCAACCTCTGTACTTGCGTCGCATCCAATTGTTTGGCAGAACTGCAGCGGCCTTCCCTTCAGCCTCACTGAGCGGAGAGGGGTTGGAGGGAAGGGTCGCCGCGGTAATGCCTGCCTCGGTCTGGTGCGTTTGGCTCCTGCATCCGCAATGGGATAGCAGAGACGTTGCAAGCAGCGTCTCACTAACGGCCTCTGATCCGATAAACTAAACAATATGAAAACGTCACACGGCACGGCATTGCTATTTCTGGCGCTGGTGGCTGGGTCGATTGCGGTTCCGGCCGCGCGGGCCCAGGAAGGGCCGCTCGAGAACACTCCTCCGCAGGGCACGACGCCGGAGGAAATCATCAAGCACTTCGCAGCCAAGGAGACCGAGTTCGCCAAGGCACGCGACCAGTACACATACCGCCAGGACGTCACGGTCTCGACTCTCGAGGGCGACACGGTGGACGGGCAATATCACGAAGTGTTCGACGTGATGTTCGATGGCAAAGGCAAGCGCATCGAGAACGTGGTGTTCGCGCCGCAATCGAGCCTGACCAAGATCTACATGTCGCAGGAGGACATGGAGGACATCCGGCACAAGTTGCCGTTTGTGCTGACCACGGACGATTTGCCGCAATACAACATCCTTTATGTCGGGCAGCAGAAGGAAGACGAACTGAACTGCTTTGTGTTCGACATCGCTCCCAAAAAGATTGAAGGCAAGAAGCGGTATTTCCAGGGACGGGTATGGGTGGACGACCACGACTTTCAGATTGTGAAGACCTACGGCAAGACGGTGCCGGACATCCGGAAGAAGCACGGCGATGAGGAGAACCTGTTTCCGAAGTTCACGACGTGGCGGCAGCAGATTGACGGCCAGTATTGGTTTCCGGTGTATACCAAGGCCGATGACGAGTTGCACTTCAAGTTGGAAGATGTGCACATCAAAGAGATTGTGAAGTATGAAGACTACAAGCGCTTCGGGACGAACGTGAAGATTCTGTACGAGGGAAAAGAGATTCCGAAGGGCGCAACGCCGCCGGACCAGAAGAAGCCGGACGACAAGAATCCAAATAATCCGCAGAAGTGAGTGGGAATAGGTTTCAAAGTTTCAGAGTTTCAAGGTTTCAAAGTCTCGCGTGACTTCAACTTAGGATTGCTTTCTTCGAAGGGATTCGATCAGGCGGTTCAGTAGGCCGAGTACCCGATAGAGTTCTTGCGCCAAAACACCGTGTTGATTCGCCGCTAAATAAGCCAGATCGAGACCGATGGCGAGTTGCGTATCGAGTTCAAGAAGCGAACCACGGGCTTGGCCTAGGAAATGCAGAAAGTCACCGGAGTGAGCCGGCCTTGCCCTTCCGCTATGTTCGACGCCACAGAAACGGCAGCTCGCCTGATCTGAGACGTTAATCCATAGGTCTCAGCACGAGGAAACTGCTCACTGGCTGCGTATACTTTGAAACCCTGAAACCTTGAAACGTTGAAACCTAGTAGAAGAGGTATTTCCGCCACTTGTCGTCGCTACGTCCCATCAGGCGCATGATGTGGCGGCTGGTGTGGAGGTTGAAGGCGCGGGGTTCGCGCATGAGCTTCATGCCGCCTTCAATGGGAAGCTGGTTGCCTTTGCGGCGGTTGCAGGCGTGGCAGCAGGCGACGAGGTTCTCCCAGGTGGAAAGGCCTCCGCGCGAACGCGGGATGACGTGGTCCAGCGTTAGTTCGCTTGAGGGCAGTACGGTGCCGCAGTACTGGCAGGTGTTGCGATCGCGCAGGAGGATGTTTTTGCGGGAGAGAGCGCGACTCTGGTGGGGGATGCGGCGGTACTCGAGCAGGCGGATCACCGAGGGCACGCGCATGGCGACACGGGCGGCGTGCAGGAAGTGTCCGTTTTCCTCTTCGGTCATGGCGACACCCTTGAGAACGAGCACCAGAGCGCGGCGAGCGGCGCAAACGTTGATCGGCTCGTAGGATGCGTTCAATACGAGTACGGGCGCGAGCAGAGCATGGCCGTCTCCGGCGCGGTGCGCGGCCACCGGGGAGAACAGGCCGGCGGCGTGCCGGGAGATCGGGTCGGAATGTTCCATCCTCAGTGACATGACTTCAATCCAATTTCCATGATCCAAAGTTCCGAAGGTCCAGCTGAATTTCGGAAACTTGAAACCTCACTCAACTGACGGCTCGCGCTGCGATCGAGTCGTGGTGTTCCGCTCCCGCCTCATCGGGAGTCTCCAGATTCTTTGTTGCCAGGTTCAGGGTGCGGGCCACCGTGGCGACCCAGACCTGCGACGCACCGGCGCGTCGCAGCACACGGGCGCATTCCGATGCGGTGGCGCCCGTGGTGTAGACATCATCCACCAGAAGGACTTCACGGCCAATAATTTCCGAGGCACAGGGGACGGCAAAAGCGCCACGCAAGTTTTCGCGGCGTTGGTGGCCGGTCAAGCCGATCTGCGAATGCGTATCGCGAGTGCGCTGCAGAAGGCCGGTAACCAGTTCGAAACTGGCCCGCGCTGGCAGCAGCTTCAGGGCAGCCTTGGCGATGAGTTCCGCCTGGTTGAAGCCGCGCTGGCGAAACTTGGTTTTGAAGAGCGGGACGGGGACGACGGCAATCGGCGGGCTGAACATGCGCGGCCTATCGAAGGCAGGCTCGAGGACGGCGATCGACTCGGCCAGCATGCGTCCTAAGACGGCAGCCGCGGGGTGCACGCCGTTGTACTTGAGCAGGTGGATCAGTTCGCGCAATCCGCCATCGTAACTGCCGTAGGCCACGGCGCGGTGAAAGGGATGGTCGATGCGGCGGCAGACCGGGCACGTCCTCAATCCCGCTGCATCGCACTCAGCGTAAATGGAGAGGACGCGCTCGCCGCAAATGGAGCAAACCTTACCGCGGATGGAGTGAATGTGAGCAAGGCACACGGGACAGACAGGCAGGCGGGAAATATTGAGAAGAGGTTCGCCGCAGATGCGGCAGTCGGAAGGAAACAGAACGGAGAAGAGACTTTCGGCGGCGCGAGTGGCCCAAATTCGGCCGATGGGGGGCTTGCGCGAAACAATACTCGGCCCTGCTACCGCTGTACTACCCTGGCTAGCCCGGGTTCGGTCCTCATCCTCACTACTGCTGAAGACGGCCTCCTCGCGCTCCCGCTGGCAGAGAACTCCCGCGGGCCAAATCCGACTACTCTCGCAGTATAACGGCGATCCCTGCCGCTAGGCAACGTTTCGGTTGGACGTAGCCGAAGCCTTCCCCGGCATGATTCTGGGAGGGTCCGACAGGCGCTGGCGAACCGGAGTGAAAATCAGCCGGTAATCCCGGCGGAAACACTCTCCGCAGCGCACGGGCTGCAGAAGAAGAAGCGGGAGAATAAATCGTTCTGTGAAGGTACGGCGTCGGGAGCGAAAGCCGGTTTCGCTGCCGCAGTCGCGACACTCGTACGTGGAAAACAAAGGCCGATCGGGGGAGTCGCTCATCTAGACACCTCACAGCGAGTGGATCGAAGGGGCGGTCGACAGACTGAGGCTAGTTTACACCTTTCGGGGGGTGGGTGGAACCAGGGGGCGGTTTGGCTGGCGCGCGAGGGCGGGTGAGCGGGACACCCTTCGCTGCGCCTGAAAAGCGGCCTCGCTCGGATGACGGTGCGAGAGCGACAAACCGCACTACTACCTCGTCTTGGCCGGTCGGGAAGCCTTCGAGCGATGCAGTGGATCGGCGAGCGCTGGGGCCTGGAGTGGGCCGGGAGTCACCTTCAGGATATGTAGCGATAAATCGTGACTGGACGCATATCGGGAAGGCATGCGGTTTGGTACGATCCTACAACTTGGGTCCGGGAGGCGATGCAATGCTGACATTGGGGCTGAGACTCCGTGACGAATCGCAGAAGAATCAAGGGCGAGGGCGGGTTGTGGAGATGGTGCGGCGCCGCGGTTTGAGAGAGTGCTCTGCGGTCGTTGCCTGCATTCTTGCTCTGACGCTGGCGGGCGCCGCACAGGGGACGCCGGCCCATCCCGAGTCGCCTTTACCTCAGGACTTCAAGAAGTATCCGGGATTGCTGAATGAGTTTGGACAGTTGCAGACGAAGCTTCAGCAGGAAGTGAAGTTTCCACCGGAGCGCAGCCAGAGCCGCCTATTGCCGCTGCTGCCGGAGTCGACCATCTTCTACGCCGCGCTCCCAAATTATGGCGACGCATCGCATCAGGCGCTGACAACCTTTCAACACGAATTGGATGAGAGCCCAGTGCTGCGCGACTGGTGGCAACATGGCGAGATCGCAGCAAGCGGACCCAAGTTCATGGAGTACTTGGAGAAGTTCTATCAGTTCTCTCAATATTTGGGGGACGAGATTGTTGTGTCGGGCGCGGTGGGAGATCGCAAGGACCCGAACGTGCTGATTCTCGCTGAAGTGCAGAAACCGGGGCTGAAGGAATTTCTCAAACAGGCGGTAAAAGAATATTCCGGCAAGTCGAGTTCGCCGGTGCGCGTGCTGGATCCGCAAGAACTTGCCGCCGCGAAAGACTCGCACGCAGAGGAGGGGCTGGTGATCCTGGTGCGCCCTGACTATGTGGTTGGGGCGCTCAACGTTGCGACGCTGCGCAGCTTCAGCGAGCAACTGGACAAGGGCAGCCGCGAGTTTGCGTCCAGCGAGTTTGGCCAGAGGGTGGCGCGAGCCTACGAGAGCGGAGCGGTGATGGTAGGAGCTGCAAATATCGAGAGGATGCTGGCACTGGTCCCGAACCAAGAGGTCCCGGACTGGAGAACGATCCGGCGCACGGGACTGGCCGACGCAAAGTATGTGATTTGGGAGCACAAAAGCGCGGCGGGCCAGCCTGCGAGCCAGACCGAAGTGAGTTTCACTGGGAAGCGGAGGGGTGTGGCGTCGTGGCTCGCGGCGCCCGGGCCGATGGGTAGCCTGGATTTTGTGTCGCCGAAAGCGGTGATGGCGGGCGCGGTACTGCTCAAGAATCCAGCAGACATTTTTGACGATATCAGCGATCTCGCAACCGCTTCGAATCCAAACGCGCTGGCTGCCGTCGCGCAAATGGAGGAGGGACTGCGCATCAGCCTGAAGGACGATGTGCTCAACCGCCTGGGAGGAGAAATCGCATGGGAGATCGACAGCTTCGCTCCGCCGGGCCCGGCGTGGAAGATCATCCTGCGAGTAAACGACCCGAACCACCTGCAAACGGTGCTGACCAAGATGCTGGCGGGACCCCGCATCGGCGTGGACCAGTCCGAGGAGGAAGGGCTGATCTACAACACGCTGCAAGTTCCAACGGGAGCGAGGGCGACAGAAATCAGCTACGTATTTGTGGACGGATACATGGTGATCGCATCGGGACGCAAGTTAGCAGCGGAGTCGGTGCGACTGCACCGCAGCGGCGAGTCGCTGGCCAAGTCTCAGAATTTTCTGGCAGCGCTGCCATCGGGCCGGTGGGCCGAAGCGTCAGGGCTTTTCTATGAAGATCCAATGGCGATGATGGCGCTGGCTATGCGGCAGGCGTCGCCGGAAATGGTGGGGCTGTTTTCCCAGGTGAGCACAAAAAGTGCGCCGGTTGTGATGAGCGCGTATGGCGAGGAGAGCGCGATTCGTACGGCCAGCAAAAGCGCGAGCATGGACGCGGGCGGGATGATGGTGATAGCGGCGATTGCGATTCCCAACCTGTTGCGGGCGAGAATGGCGGCGAATGAAGCCAGCGCGGCTGCCTCGATACGCACGATCAATACCGCGCAGGTCACTTATGCGGCTATGTATCCTGCGCGGGGCTTTGCGCGCGATCTGGCGGCGCTGGGCCCGGGTCCCGACGGAACAAAAACTTTTTCACCCGCGCACGCTGGTTTAATCGACTCTACGCTGGCGAATGCGAGCTGTACCGCGGGCAATTGGTGCACGAAATCTGGATACCGGTTCATGCTTGGGACGGCGTGCAAGACGCAAACGTGCCGGGAATATTTCGTGGTTGCCACACCGGTCGACAGCAATACGGGGTCGAGAAACTTTTGTGCGACTTCGGACACCGTGGTGCGCTTCAAGGTCGGGCCTATGTTGATCGCGCCGGTCAGTGCAGCGCAATGCCGGACTTGGGCGCCCCTGCAGTAGGGCGGACCGAATTTTAGAGGAGATCGCAAGCGCACTTGTAATGGGCCCTTGCCGCGTGCTAACGTGCGCCGTTCCAGTGTTTTGAATCGGTTCGAGAAAGCAATACGATTCCATCCCACGCCCTAAAAGGATTCCACCTATGAGCAGTCCAGCAAGCGGCGAGCCGCGCAAGAAACATGTGCCGTACGTGCCCGAAACCATGGAGATGAAGGAGTTCACCTTCCGCGCGGTGCTGATCGGGTTGTTCCTGACGGCGTTGCTCGGATCGGCGAACGCGTACCTGGGGCTGAAAGCGGGGATGACGATCGCGGCGACGTATCCGGCGGCCGTGATTGGCATGGCGCTGCTGCGGCTGATGAAAGGCTCGCTGCTGGAAGAAAATATTGCGCGAACCGTAGGCTCGATTGGCGAGTCGGTGGCGGCGGGAGCGATCTTCACGATTCCCGCGTTTGTGATGGCCGATCTCTGGCCGGCGCTGAGGCCGGATATGGCGTCGCCGGAATACTGGAAATCGGTAGCGCTGATGATGATTGGCGGAACGCTGGGGATTCTGTTCGTTACGCTGCTGCGACGAGTGATGGTGGAGGATCCGGATCTTCCCTATCCGGAGTCGGTGGCGGCATCGGAGATTCACAAGGCGGGGCAGCAGGGATCGACGGCGGCGAAGATTCTTTTCGCAAATATGGGTTTCGGCGGCTTCATGTACCTGCTGGGCGCAATCAATGTGTTTAATCCGAACAACACATTTCCGGTAACGATTGGAGATCTGGGAAAGAAGTTACTGTTACGCACCAGCACGAATCCGAACGTGGCCACGACGATGACGGGCGGCACAACGCTGTTCACGGCGCCGGACGTGAGCCCGGCGTATCTTGGCGTCGGCTACATAATCGGACCGAGGCTGGCGGCATTGAACTTTGCCGGCGGAGTGCTGGCGTGGGGGCTGCTGGTTCCGCTCCTGACCTTCACGATCGGGCCGTATCTTCAGGAGAGGCAACCGGCGGGGCAACCGATTCCCTGGACCCTGCTGGCAGGGGCCATCTATTTTTCGATCGTGCGCCCAATTGCAGTCGGCGGCATGCTGGTGGGAGCTTCGTACACGCTGTTCAAGATGCGGAAGCAATTGGCGCTGGGCATGGGGCGCGCGGTGTCGGATTTGAAAAAATCGGCGGCCGTGCAAGCCGCGACGAATCGCACCGAGCGTGACTTGCCCGCCAAGGCAATCTTCGCTGGGGTGGCCGTGGTGTTCGTGGCGATGATTGTGCTGTACCACTATTTCATCAGCGGCGCGGGAACGCTGACCGGGGCACAAGTGCTGTCGGGATCATTGGTGGCGGCTGGGGTCATGATTATCGTGGGATTCTTTTTTGCGGCGGTCTCGGGCAACCTGGTGGGAATGATCGGGTCGTCGAATAATCCTGTCTCCGGGCTGACGTTGTGCACGCTGGTGATTGCGGCGCTGCTGATGGTGGCGATGGGCGTGAAAGGGACGGGGGGAGTGGCGGCGGTGCTGGGAGTGGCGGCTGTGGTGTGCGTTTCGTCGGCCGTGGCGGGCGAGATGTTGCAGGATTTGAAAGTGGGACACATTTTGGGGGGCACGCCGGCAAAGATGCAGATTGGGGATTTATTCGGCGTGGTAGTCGCGTCGCTGGTGCTGTTTTTCCCGATCGCGATTCTGGCGAAGGCGTATCACTTCGGAAGCCCGGCGCTTCCGGCTCCGCAGGCTGGGTTGATGGCGATGCTGTCGAAGGGGATTGTGGGCGGAGACATGGCGTGGCCGCTCGTGATCGTGGGCATCCTGCTGGGGCTGGGAATGATCATGATCGAAGTGAAGAGCGTGATGCTGTTCGCGGTGGGCATGTACCTGCCGCTGGGAACAACGTTCGCGATCTTCGTGGGCGGAGTGATCCGATGGATCACCGACACGTTGCGCGACCGGCGCGGCTTTAACGACGCGCAGAAGGCACGCGTGGATAACGCGGGGGTGCTGACGGCGTCGGGGATGATCGCGGGCGAAGCACTGTGCGGGCTGGTGATTGCGGGACTGGTGGGCTCGAACCACGACGTCACGCTGTTTCACTGGACATCGCCGTTCCTGCTGGCGCTGGGGGCGCTGGCAGTGCTGGCGATTGTGATGATCCAGTTGCCGCTGGCAAATGCGGGCCGGCCGGAAGATCCGGCACCGCCAACGGCGATCATGTAAGGTTTTTGCCTACGAAGGGCACGAAGGAGCACGAAGGAAAACTTGGGATTCCTTCGTGTAACTTTGTGCCCTTTGTGTTTTAGTGTTCGTATGTCGATTTCTGACAACATTGCGGCGGTGCGCGAGCGGATAGCTGCGGCGGCGCGGCGGGCAGAGCGGCGGGCAGAGGAGATTGCGCTGATGGCGGTCAGTAAGACGCACTCGACGGAGCGCATTCGCGAGGCCTACGACGCCGGGTTGCGGCTGTTCGGGGAAAATCGCGTGCAGGAATTTGCGGGAAAGGCGGGCGTAGTCGCCGATTTGGCTGGGGCCGAATGGCACATGATTGGGCACCTGCAGACGAACAAGGCGGGCAAAGCGGCGGAATTGTTCAGCGCAGTGGACTCGATTGATTCGGTGAAGCTGGCGGAGAAACTGGACGCGGCCGCTCGGGCTCTGAACAAGAAGCTGAAAATCTTGATCGAAGTCAACGTCGGGGGAGAGGCAGCGAAGAGTGGGGTCGCGCCCCAATCGCGAGAAATAGACGAATTGCTGCTGGCTGCGCCTCGGCTGGAAGCTTTGGAATTTCGCGGGCTGATGACGGTGCCTCCGTTCACCGAATATCCTGAGGAGGCCCGGCCTTACTTCCGAAGGCTGCGCGCGCTCCGCGACGCGATCGCTGCGTGCCAACTTCCGGCGGTGGAGATGAATGTGCTGTCCATGGGGATGTCGCATGATTTCGAGGTGGCGATCGAAGAGGGGTCGAGTTGTGTGCGGGTGGGGACGGCGGTTTTCGGGGAAAGGAAAAAAGATTAATCCCAGCGAACAAGGGAGAAGGTCATGAAACTGTTCGACCTGCTTTGCGCCGGAACGCTTTTTCTTGCGGCGATTGCCGCTTCCCTGTTCATTCCAAAGACGTACACAGGCCGCATTTGGATATACGGGACGGACCTGGCGCTGCTTTTCACGGCAATGCTCAACCTGCTGCGACTGCAGAACGGATACGCGATGCGCGGTTTGAAGATGTTCTGCGTAACCGGCAATGTCGCCATGCTAGCCTTCCTTATCGCGCTGATGGCAAGCATCGGACTGACGCGCACGTTAGTGTACGCGCCAATTCCGGCAGTAGCGGCGCTGTTGTTGTTGGAAACAGGCTTTTCGCTCAAGGAGAGACGAGTGATTGCTGTCCGGGAGTCGGCTGGAGGAGTGACGTTTGCGGTGAAGATCCATCCGCGGGCCAAGCAGAACGCGATCACTGGCGAACTCGGCGACGCTCTGAAGGTTTCCCTGACCACGCCTGCGGTCGAAGGGCGTGCCAACGAAGCCTGCATAGCGTTTTTCGCAAAGCTTTTGAAGGTACCGCGAAGTTCCGTTACCATTGCGTCCGGCCAGACTAGCCGGAATAAAGTCATTCGCATCGCTGGAGTGTCCGCGCAGGCAGTGCGCGACAAGATTGCAGGATAAATGCAGCGGGGGCAAGGGGCCCTCGCGACGCAGGCGGGACGCGGCACTACACATCGTGGGCAACGGTGCCCGAACCCCACGAGCTACCAGGAGACAATTTGTCTTTCTCAACGCGCTTTGAGGAAATACGGACCGGGTTTGAACGGCCGTTCTGGATTGCAAACATCACGGAAATTTTCGAGCGGCTCGCATACTACGGGGCATTTGCCTCGCTCGCGCTGTACCTGCAGGAACAACTGAATTTCTCGACCGAGCAGACGGGGACCCTGACCGGTATTTTCGGCGGGATGGTGTGGTTTCTCGCGATTTTTGGTGGGGCGGCCGCAGACCGCATGGGATTTCGACGGGCGCTCTCAGTGGCGTATCTCATCCTGGGCGCGGCGTATTTTCTGATTGGTTCGATCGGAGCGGCGTGGCTTGCACCGGTGCGCAACGCCGTACCGCTCGGGTTGTTTGTCGGCTTCATTCTGATGCTGCCGGCGCTGGGAATTTCTCTGGTGAAACCGTGCGTGGTCGGCACCACGGCGCGAGCTTCGAAGGAGAATGTCCGCTCCATCGGCTACTCGATCTACTACACGATGGTCAACATCGGCGGGGCGGCGGGGCCGTATTGCGCATCGTGGGCTCACCGCCACCTGGGTGTACAGAATGTTTATCGCGTAGCGGCGCTGAGCGTGTTTGCGATGTTTTTTGTAGTTCTGTTTTTCTTCCGGGAGCCGCGAAAGGCCGGGGATGCGCCGCCGCCGTCCATCGCGACCGTTGCGCGGAATTTTTGCGTCGTTCTGGGGAATTACCGGCTGGTGTTGCCGGTGCTGGGGTTTGCCCTGCTGCTGCGGATTGCGCTGTGGGCGCGGCCGGCGTGGTCGGTGCCGTGGTGGACGTGGGTCGCCTTCCTGGTGGTGGCGCTCGCCGGCATGAGCCGCTTCATGTGGTTCCTGGTGATCTTCACCGGCTATTGGATTGTGTTCTGGCAGCAGTACATCAGCTTGCCCGGCTTCATCCACGGGTACATCAACTCGAGGGCGGACGTCGAGATGATCCTCGTGGTCGACGGCGTGACCGTGATCTGCCTGACGCTGTTGGTGAACTACGTCACGCGAAAGATCCCCGCCTTCGCCGCGGTAATACTGGGCACGGCGATTACGTCGCTGTCATGGCTGATTCTTGCGCTGCATCCGACGATTAGGGGAGCGGTGTGCTCGTTGTTTTTTCTGGCGATCGGAGAGATCACGCAAGCGCCGCGCTACTACGAATACATTTCGCGGCTGGCACCACCGGGGCAGCAGGGGACGTACATGGGATTTGCGTTTGTGCCGATCGGGATTGGATCGCTGATTGGCGGGCCGTTGGGGGGATTTTTTCTGCATCATTTTGGCGAAGTCGAGAAGCGGCCGACGCAGATGTGGTGGGTGGTCACCGGCATCGGCCTGGCAACGGCAGCAGGGCTCTGGGTGTATGACAGATTTGTGCGGCGGGACGAGGGCGCCGCGGCTTGACTTCGGCTTTTGCGCGTGGGATCATTCGCCCCCAGTTAGCGAATTGCAAGGAGGCGCTATGCCACACTACCTGCAGCAAGTCGCGTATTCCCCGGAAGGATGGGAAGCGCTGGTAGCAAACCCACAGAACCGGATCGAAGCCGTGCGGCCGGCGATTGAGAAACTGGGAGGCAAGATCGAGGCTGCGTGGTTCTCGTTCGGGGATTATGACGTGATTGTGATCGCTGAACTGCCGGACAACGTAAGCGCAGCGGCCATCGCCATGGCTTTTGCAGCCGGCGGAGCTTGCAAGTCGGTGCAGACCACACCACTCATTACTCCGGACGAAGCGATACAGGCCCTGAAAAAAGCAAGGGAGAGCGGATACCGGCCCGCGACCACCGCGAACCGAGCCGCGTAAGCAACAGCGGGTCAGGATAGACGAGAGGCGGCCTGAGCGGCCGCCTTTTTTGGCTTTCGGGAGTTGCGTTCAATGGCGACGAGTAAGAGCACGGCGGACGTGGCCGCGGAGATTCGGCGCGCGCTCGCGACCGGCGGATCGAGCGGGCATGCCGCTGGAGTGCAGTGGTTCTTCAAGGATGAGATCAAGTCGCACGGATGGTACACGGCCGATTTGCGGCGGGCGGCGCGAGGCTGGCGGCGCGAGATTCTGCGGGAAGATGATTTCGATTTTCTGGTCGAGGTTGCCGACAAATTGTTTTCTGGAGCGGTGCTTGAAGAAAAGATCGCGGCGGTGTTACTGCTGGAGAACCTGCATGCTCAGCTTGGGGATCGGGAATTCCGCATGTTCGAAGTGTGGCTGAGGCGCATCAGCAGTTGGGCCGATCACGATGCGCTAGTGCACGACCTGATTGCTCCGATGATCATGGCAAAGCCGGCGCGCGCCAAGGCGGTGTTTCGCTGGGCGAAATCACGCGATCGCTGGCACCGGCGGGCGGCCTGTGTGGCGCTGATCCGCGGAGCGCGAGAAACAAAGTTCTTCCCAGAGATTGTGAGACTCTCGAATTCCCTGCTGGACGACGAAGACGATATGGTGCAGAAAGGCCTCGGCTGGCTGCTGCGCGAGACGGCAAAATTCGATGCGAAGCGGACGGTGCCGTATCTGATGAAGATTCGCCGGACGGCTCCGCGATTGGTGTTGCGGACGGCGTGCGAAACTCTGTCGGCGACGGCGCGGAAGCGGATTCTTGAAACGAAGTCGTAACATCGTTGTCCGCACGATTCGTCGCGCCGCTGCGCCACCGGAGCACTCCCGCCTTACAGGTAACTCAGCCAGGCGTCGCGGCGGCGCTGCCTCACGCCGGCGAACCAGCGGCACAGCGGAAAGAGCGTGACCACGACCACACCCCATACGAGGTACACGACCGGAAGCGAGTATCCCCATCCGGGCGGTGGCGTGATGGGGAAACTGCGGAGATCGGTCGACTCGAACATCCAGTAAATGTGCCCATAGCGCGCGTAGCAAACGCAGATCGCAATCAGATGAATTAGAGGAATGTGCAGGAGGTAGTAAAACATCGGCACCTTACCGAAGATGAGTGCGGGGCGAAGCCAGCCCGGTGTTCCTCCGTCGATCACGCAGAGGAAGATCATGACGGGACCGAGTGTCATCAGCAAATAAAGCAGCGACGGCGGATACTTGTTGGCATTCAGAAAGGAAAGCACAGTGAAGGCCGCAGATTTTTGCGTGCTCCAGGGCACCGGATCTCCGTAAACGTTGATGGCGCGCAGCAGGACAAATGCCGCGGTCACGGCTAGTCCCAGGCGCATCAGGAATGCACGCCGACGGTCAGAGGGCCAGCTATAGATTTGTCCGAGACCGTAGCCTACCGCCGTCACTCCCACCCACGGAACGAGTACGTAAGAGACAAAGATGATGTGCTGCGGCGTATTCAGCAGAAAATTCAGAGAGTGCAGAATCGTCCACAGTGGATTGCTCGACTGGACCGAGTCGAACAGGTTATGGGTCGCGATCATGACGATTCCGAACGCCGTCACCGCCCACGGAGGCAGGTACACCAGGCCCGACAGCACGATCATCGCCCAGCCCAGCGCCCACAGGACAGTAAGTATTAGCACGTGATAATCAAAGTTGAACTGCCATCCCAAACAGCGCGTCACAATCAGTTCCAGAAAGATCAGCCAGAGACCGCGGGTGAAGAGGAATCGCGACAACTCGGGCGTTGACTTTCTTCGGCGCGCGAGAAAGGCCCCCGTGCCGGTCAGCAGAAAGAAGGTCGGAGCGCAAAAATGGGTGATCCAGCGGGTGAAGAAGAGCGAGATCGTAGTGGTCTGGGGGTCGGTGGGGTTCACGCCGGTATTGCCGAAGAAGTCGCGGGTGTGATCAAGCGCCATGAGGATCATGATCACGCCGCGGACGACGTCGACCGACTCGATGCGGGCGCGCTTGCCGGCGACGGGAGACACCGGAGCAACGGATTCGGCCAGCGTGGTCATCTGGCGGGGTAGTTTAGCAAGAAACGCCCTTTGCTTTCACGCGTCCAGATTCGGTAGTGGTGGATTCTCGCGCCAGCTAGAGAATCACGCTGCTGCCACGGCTCTCAACTATTTCGCCTACAATTTCATCAAGATTCACGACACACTTGTCCCCCGCCATGGCCGCTGGCGTTACAGACCGTCTGTGGAGCGTAGAGGACTTGGTAGCACTCTGGGAGGCTTACGAGTCTCGGAGGGCGGAAAGAGCGGCGTAAATAGCTTATGCCAAAAGGCTGGCGTTTGTGGTTGCTCATTGCTCTATGGGCATTCTTTCCGATCCTGTTTCATCCGTGGTGGCTCCTACTTATCTCCGTTGCGGCGTACTCTTTCTTGGTGTGGCTACTGCTGCCGTCGAAGGAAAATTCAAAGTAGCCCACTACCCCAATTTCGGCCGATTCGCCCAAACTGGCGGTCTTGTTTACAATAGGGGTTTGCCCATGGACCTTGCTGCCATCCAGTCTGCGCTGCGCGAACGCAATATTGACGCGTGGCTGTTTTATGACCACCATCATCGCGATCCCATCGCCTACCGCGTGCTCGGTTTGCCGACGAGCTTGATGGTGACGCGGCGGTGGTTTTACCTGATTCCGGCGGACGGCGAGCCGGTGAAACTGGTACACAAGATCGAGGCCGGGCACCTCGACTCCCTCCCCGGCAAGAAGCATCAGTACTCAGGCTGGCAAGAATTGTTCGATCAGCTGAAGGCGATCCTGGCGCGGCACCGCGACCTGGCGATGCAGTATTCACCGAACAATAGCGTGTTCACGATATCGCTGGTGGACGGCGGAACGATTGACCTGCTGCGGGGGCTGGGAAAGAACGTAGTGAGTTCGGCGGATCTGGTGGCGCAATTCGAATCCACATGGAGCGCGGACCAGATCGAGTCGCACTTCGCGGCGCGGGACAGCATCGATTCGATTGTCGCGGCGTCGTTCAAGGAAATCGGCGCGCGGGTGCGCAACGGGGGCGCCAAGGAACACGAGATTCAGCAATGGTTCATGGAAGCGTTCGCCCGCGAAAATCTGCTGACCGACGACCCGCCCATCGTGGCCGTGAATGCGAACGCCGGGAACCCGCACTACGAGCCGCACGCGAGCCATCCCGTGGCGATACGCGAGGGCGACCTGGTATTGCTCGATGTTTGGGGGAAGAAGAATACTCCGGGCGCGGTGTACTACGACATTACGTGGATGGGATTTGTAGGGTCCGCTCCGTCGGGGAGGCAGCGCGAGGTTTTTGAAATCGTGCGCGACGCGCGCGACGCGGGGGTAAGGACGGTTCTGGACGCAATCAACGCGGGACGGCACATCGCGGGATGGGAAGTGGACCGGGCGACGCGCGGCCACATCCAGAAGGCCGGGTACGGCGATTATTTTATTCATCGCACGGGCCATTCGATCGGCACCGACGTCCATTCCAATGGCGCCAACATGGATGATCTCGAGATCCACGACGAGCGCCAGATTCTTCCCAACTCCTGCTTCTCGATCGAGCCCGGCATCTACCTGCCGGAATTTGGCGTGCGCAGCGAGGTGAATGTGCTGGTGCGCGCGAAGTCGGCGGAAGTTACGGGGAAAATCCAACGTGAGATTGTGACCATCTGAATGGCAAATTCGACGACAGAAAAAACGAATGCCGCGCAGCCCGCAAACCTGATGGGCGTGCTCGCACCCGCGATCGGCTGGCTGATACCGGGCGCGGGGCACATGATCCAGAAGCGCTGGATTCGCGGCGGCCTGCTGTTCATTTCGATTGTGACGTTGTTCCTGCTCGGACTGGCGATGCAGGGCCGGATTTACAAGGCAAATGGCGGCGACATTCTCGACATGCTGGGCTTCATCGGCGATGTCGGAGCGGGCGGGCTTTACATTCTGACGCTGGCGGCGGACTGGGGACAGGGCGCGATCGCCTTCGCCACCGCCGACTATGGGACAAAATTCATGATCGTCGCGGGGTTACTGAATTTTATTTCGGTCGCGGACGCTTATCACATCGCGATTGGGAAGAAACGGTGAGGCGGCCTTCAGCGACGAACCAGGGCTCGATCAGGACCTGGCCGGGGATCCGAATACAGTGACCATCACACTCAATCACTTCAGCGCGGCGGCGGTGTTTGCCCTGTTCACTTCCATCGTGTTCGGTATCACGCACCGCGAGACTACCCGCGAGATGGTGCGCTACGGGCTGTATTGCTTCGCGATGTTTCTGGGCGGAGCACTCGCTGCCGGATGGGTGATGTGGCTGTTACGAAGGTAGCTTTTGGCTGTTGGCTTTTGGCTGTTGGCCAAATGCAAAGCCTTCCGGGAAGTCGCGCTGCGACCTTGGCATCTACAGCGACAAACTGAGAGTCAACCGCTAAAGCTCGTTTCTATCCTTATCCTTCCCACACGAACGCGTCGAAGACTCGCTGGGTATCGAAATTCAGGCGGCGGTAGAGCGCTACGGCGCGGGCATTGGCTTCTGTGACGGTCAGCGAGAGCAGGGAGAAGTTCCGCCGGCGGAGGCTTGCGACACTCGCGGCCATCAATGACTCGCCGATGCCCTTCGAGCGATACTCCGGCAGGACACAGACCTGGGTGACATGGCCGACGTCGCCGCGCACGCGGGAGCACAGGATGAGCCCGATCAGGTTTTTGGCCTTGCGATCGAGCGCCACGAACGACGACTCGGCGTCGAAGATGCCGCATCCGGGAAATCGCACGATGTTATTGAGGAAGCGCAGCGACCCACTCAGCGTGTGGTACTGATCGTTGATCTGCGCGTCGACGTGGCCGCGATAGGCCGCGGTGATCACAGCGGCCGAAGGTTGGTAGTCGGCGTCGGTCCAGGGACGAATTTCAACGTCCGGATGGGTGGGCAGTTTTTCTGCCGCAGGTTTACCCAGTGTTAAAAGCATGAAGAGGCGGGGGTGACGCTGGAATCCTGTATCGAGGAACGGACGCGAGACGGCATTGGCTTCGTGGGCCAGCAGTTGCGCCTCCACGCGATGAATACCCGGCGACTGTTGCAACGTTTCGATCACATGAGCCAGCAGTTTCAGTTCGACCTCACGGGCGTTCGGGAGGCGAGTGCCATTGATGACGTAAAGGTCGCCAATGACTCCCTTGCTGCCCTCGTAGACGAAGAAGGAATAGCCGAAGACGCGGCCGCGATCGACAGCGGCGTAGCCGGGCAGGATTTTCGCGTCGACATAGCGAAGAATCATTTCCGCCGAGCCGGAATAATCCCAGGACAGGAGGCGAGACCAGAGTTGGGTCTCGTCCTGGAGCAGCGGACGCAGGTCCACGGAAGAAAAATGCCTGAGGTCAAGAATTTCCAAAGGGCTCCTGCAGCGGGGCGACCGCCAAGGCGCGGCGGCGAAACTCGCGGCAAAATTCCGAGTGTAGTTGGTTCGCCGAACAGAGGCAAACGGGATGAACACGGGGCGGCAACAAGGGCGATTGGCGGGGAACGGCTTGTGTTTAGCCTCACGGGCGGCGGTGTTGCTGGTCACGGAGTGGGGCTGCGAAACGCGTAATCGACAACACGCATGACGCCGACAAAATCTGCTAACCCTAGCGTGCACAGGCAGTTATGCAGCTTCCCTGCTCGGGACCACGCGTGCTTCGCCTCACCATCTCCTGTGACGCCCGTCACACCGTTGCGGTCCCCTTCCCAAGCATAATCACATCCTGCAGTTGAAACGTCCGGAGTGATTGTCACTCCTTGTTGGGGGTTCACGTGGCAAAAGGACATGTTTCGATCGTCGTTGAGCGCTGCAAGGCCTGTGGCTTTTGCGTGGAGTTCTGTCCAACGCACGTGCTGGCGCTTTCGTCCGCTTTCAATTCCAAGGGCTACCATCCGCCGCACGTGGTGCATCCGGAAAAATGCAGCGGCTGCGATTTGTGCGGGATGTACTGCCCCGACTTCGCGATTTACGGAAACAAACTGAAAGAAGAAAAAGCTGCGCAGGCCGATGGAGGCAAGAAATGAAAGCCGATCCGCATGGAGTTCTATCGGGCACTCATTTTATAGATGGCGACCACGCCTGCTGTGAAGGCGCGCTGGCGGCGGGAGCGAGGTTTGCGGCGGGATATCCGATTACGCCTTCGACCGAAGTGGTAGAGCGGTTCGCCGCGCGCGTGCCGACCGTGGGCGGATGCTTCATTCAGATGGAAGACGAACTGGCGGCCTCGATCGCACTGCAGGGCGGAGTGTGGGGCGGGGCGAAGGCGTTCACCGTGACTTCGGGCCCGGGGTTCTCGCTGATGATGGAACACATCGGCTACGCGGCGATGACGGAGACCCCGTGCGTATTCGTGGATGTGCAGCGCGGGGGACCCTCGACTGGATTGCCCACGCTTCCGGCGCAGGCGGACATGATGCAGGCGCGCTGGGGATCGCACGGCGACTACGAAATCATCGCCCTGTGTCCGAACTCCCCACAGGAATGTTTTGACCTGACGATCAAGGCGTTTAACTTCGCGGAGGAATTCCGCGTGCCGGTGATGTTCATGATGGACGAAGTGGTTGGGCACATGACGGAGAAGGTGGTGATTCCTCCGGCCGAGGAGATTGAAGTGGTGCCGCGCAAGCACACGAAAAAGTCGGTGGAAGATTACCTGCCCTACGGGACGAACGGCGACATGGTTCCGGAGATGGCGCATGCCGGGGAAGGCTACAACTTCCACGTCACGGGATTGACGCACGATGAAAAAGGCTATCCGAACATGACGCCGCAGACGCAGGACAAGTTGGTCCGACGACTGCAGAACAAAATTCGATCAGCGGAGGAGCGCGTCTGCCTGTTCGAGGAGGATCAACTGGACAATGCCGAAGTGGTGGTGGTGTCGTATGGGATCACTTCGCGCGTGGCGCAACGGGCAATTGATGCGGCGCGAGAGCGCGGCTTGAAAGTCGGAAAGTTGCGGCTCATCACGGCGTGGCCCTTCCCCGAGAAAAAGATCAAGGAGTTGGCGGCGAACGTTAAAGCGTTCGTTGTGCCGGAACTCAACCTGGGGCAAATGGTGCGCGAAGTGGAACGCGCCGCCAACGGTAAGGCCAAGACCTACGCCGTGTCGCACGCGGGCGGCGGAGTCCACAACCCTGAGGAAATTCTGAACGCCATCGTGGAGGCAAGCCGATGCTGAATATTATCGACGAGACTGCAAACCCCGTGGAGCGGTTTCTCCGCACCGACCGCATGCCGCACATCTGGTGCCCGGGATGCGGGATCGGGACCACCGTAAACTCTTTCGCGCACGCGCTGATTGATTCGAAGATCGATCTGGGCTCGCTGGCGCTGGTGTCAGGGATTGGCTGCACGGGGCGCGTGGCGGGATACGTGAAGCTCGATTCGTTTCATACCACGCACGGGCGCGCGATCCCGTTCGCCACAGGGTTGAAGCTGGCAAACCCGAAACTGAATGTTGTGGTGTACTCCGGCGACGGCGATCTGTCGGCGATTGGCGGAAATCATTTGATTCATGCAGCGCGGCGCAACATTGATCTAAAAGTGATCTGCGTCAACAACCTCATTTACGCGATGACAGGCGGGCAGACGGCGCCGACGACGCCCGGGCACGCAACGACTTCGACGAATCCCTACGGGACCTTTGAGCCGGCGTTCAACCTGCCGCACCTGGTCGAGGCGGCCGGCGCGGTGTACGTGGCGCGGTGGACGACTTTTCATGTGCGGCAACTGGCGCGCTCGATGGCGGAAGCGTTCCAGAAAAAAGGATTCTCGTTCATCGAGGTGATTTCGCCGTGCCCGACACTCTACCAGCGGCGCAACAAGATGGGCGACGGGCTCGACACCATGAAGTATTACAAGGAAAAGAGCAAAGTGAAGCACGGCGCGCCCACCAGCGAAGTCGGACTCACCCTCAACGGAGAGATTGCGGTTGGCAAGTTTGTGGACCGCGATCGTCCGGATTATCAAACCATGATGCGCGCGCAGTATGTGGAAGCGTTGGGCGATCGTTACCTCGGCGACGAGGTTGAAATGGAGTGCGTATGCGGCTAACCGAAATTCGTGTGGCGGGCTTTGGAGGCCAGGGTGTGATTCTTTCGGCCATCGTGCTGGGGAAAGCGGCATCCATTTATGACAATGGCTTCGCGACGATGACGCAAAATTTTGGTCCGGAAGCGCGGGGCGGGGCATGCAGCGCGCAGCTGATTCTTTCCGACCAGCCGGTTCTGTATCCCTATGTGACCCAACCCGACATTATGGTGTTGATGTCGCAGGAAGCTTACAACCGGTTTGCGCCAGAACTGAAGCCGCAAGGCCTTCTGATCGTGGAAGAAGATTTAGTGCGGGTATCGAACCTGAATCATGACAAGAAGGTTTACAGCATTCCGGCGACGCGGATCGCCGAAGAACTGGGCAAGCGCATGGTGCTGAACTCGGTGATGGTAGGATTCTTCACCGCTGTCACAAAGCTGCTCAGCGCCGATGCCGTGCGCAAAGCTGTGGCCGACTCGGTGCCGGCTAGTTTCCGCGAGTTGAACATGAAGGCATTCGAGAGAGGATTTGAGTACGGCAACACGGCGGTGGCGGGGGCTCCGGCGAAGCCGGAGGTGGAAGCGCTGGCGTATTCGAACGAGTAGAAACTGAATTCAAGGACCATTCCGGCTCGTCCGGTGTTCCGACAATATTTCTCCCAAGATCCTGGGTACGGTGCGCCAGCAGGCTGCGGAAAAACTCATTTGCAGGCCCACAGCGAACCTCAGCGGCTAAAGTCGCCAGTGATTTTGCGGCATTTACGGCGCGGCTCTAAGCCGCGCCCCTTCAAAAGACTAGCGAAATCAGAGTTTGTCCGCAGCCTGCTAGGGCTTCGTTCCGGCAGCCGAGACCCAATAATAATCGACGTCTTGCGGAGTGTAGTGGCCGAGGAGTGAGACGCGGCGGCCGGCCGTTTGCTGCGCGACATTTTCTCTCCATGCAGGCGGAGCCACCAGCAGATGTTCCTCGGACGGGACGCTGCCCGATTCATAACGGGTGATGGTCTGATTGCGATAGAAGGCGAGTCCGTATTCCAGTTCGCGCTGCACTCCGCAAACGGCAAGGGGCAAGCGATGCGTCTCAATGCCGGCGAGGTCGACGGCCAAGGGACGCGCAGAGAGAGTCTGATCGATTGCGACGGATCCGAGCTTTAACACGGCGGCCACCGCGAGCACGACTGGAATCAGAGTGACGAAGCGCAAGATGCGCAATTGGAGACGGCTGACCAGCGTAGTTGCGATCGCGATGCTGAGCACGAGGGCGATGGCGACCGCTATGACCGTTGGCCGGCCAGAGGGCATGCCGCGCTGCGTCACGAGATAGACGATCAGAAGCGCGGGGACGATGGGCGCACTTGCGGCGAGAGCGTGCAGCACGGCCAGCCACTTCGAGATCGGCTCAGTTTTGTCGGGCGAATCTTTCTCGTCTTCAAAGTGCTGAAGCAAATAGTTGGCGAGCAAGATCGCGCCCGCTGGAATCGCAGGCAGAATGTAACCGGGTAGTTTCGACTGCGAAATGGAGAAGAATACGACGGGCACGACGAGCCAGCAGCAGGCGAACAGGCTGAACTCAAACTCGAGATCAGGCTCACCCGGGATTGACTGGCGCTCGGACCACCAGACGCGCAGGGTGCGGAGGAAGGCTGCGATCATGAAGACAGTCCACGGAACGAGCGCGAGCGCTGTGACGGGCAGGTAGTACCAGAACGGCTGGCGGTGGTGGTAGAGGTCGCTGGAGAAGCGCGCGAGATT
Organism: uncultured Acidobacteriaceae bacterium; assembly: GCA_963819145.1. Lineage (GTDB taxonomy): Bacteria > Acidobacteriota > Terriglobia > Terriglobales > Acidobacteriaceae > Sulfotelmatobacter. The sequence goes on along the minus strand of CAWFVB010000026.1, from coordinate 116,036 downwards.
GTGCCGCAGAATGAATTCGCCGAAGAATTGCGGGTTTTGCATCTGCACGGCCAAATACCACGGTAGCGCGAGGGCGCAGAACAAAAGAATGCCAGGGAGCCAAAGTGTCTTGAGGACGAGACGCCACTGGCGCGTCGCGGCGGCAAAGATCACGATCACCACGGCGGCAAGAAACAGCGCGACCGGGCCTTTTGCCAGCATGCCCAGCGCCATGCAAGCGTAGAAGAGCGCGAGGTAAATTCTGTTTTGGCTCTCGCGCCAGGCCCACCAGGCGAGCATCCCAATCCCGAAAGTCGCTGCTAGCGCCATGTCCATGGAAGCGGCGCGGGCATAACCGACAATTCCCGCGCAGGACGCCGTGATCAACGCGGCATCGACCTCCACACCGCGGCGGAAGCGGCGGAAGAAAAGATAGATGCCGATCACGAGCAGGGTCGCATCCACGGCTGCTGGAATGCGCGCGGATACGTCGCTGACGTCGAGCACCGAGTAGGCGAGCATGGCCTGCCAGTAATAGAGCGGCGGCTTCTCGAGCCAGGGGCGGCCGCTGAGGGTTGGAGTAATCCAGCCATCGATGTGACCTCGGCGCTCGAACATTTCACGGGCGACTTGGGCGTAACGCGGCTCGTCGGCGCCGATCAGGCCGAACTGTCCCATGCCGTAGAAGAAAAGGAACGCACAGAAACCAGCAAGGAGCAACGCGTCGGTGCGGGTGCGATTGGTCATGGGACGAGCGATTTCAGATTGTTGATTTCAGATTTTGAGATTTTTCTGCTGCGGCTGGATTGAAAGCCGCGACCCCGCACAGAACCTCTTCCATCTGCAATCGACAATCCGAAATCTGCAATCGTTTTCTATTGTACGGAAGGCCCGCGGCGAAGCTGGAGAAGAACCTGCCGGACGGCCTCGGCGAGAGGGCCGTCCACGGAGCATCCGCTGGCGCACTCGTGGCCGCCGCCGCCGAAGCTTTCGGCCACGTGGGCGACGTCGAGCTTGCCTTTGCTGCGCAAGCTTACCCGGTATCGGCCGTCGGGCAACTCGCGGAAGAAGGCCGCCACCTCGACTCCGCCGATGGAGAGGACGTAGTTCACTAGGCCTTCGCAGTCTTCCTCGATTGCGCCGGAGCGCTCCATTTGCTTTTGCGTAACCCAGACGTAACCGATGTGGCCTTCAACGAACAGATTGCGGAGCGCCTCGCCCAGCAAGCGGATCTTGCCGATGGAGTGCGCGAAATAAATTCCGCGGGCGCAGTGCGCGGGATCGGCGCCGGCGAGCACGAGCTCGCGCGCGAGGGCGAAGGTATTCTCATTCGTTCCCTGGAACATGAACGAACCGGTATCGGTCATCAGCGCAGTGTAAAGGCAAGTGGCAATTTCAGGAGAAAACTTGACGCCGGCTTCGCGGGCCAAGCGGAACACCATTTCCGCCGTGGCCACGGCATGGGGATCGATCCAGTTGATGTGGGCAAAAGGACGCCCGCTGACGTGATGATCAATGCTGATGAGGACGCGGTCTTCGAGGCCTTCGAGGCGCGTGCGATGGATGCTGTCACATTCAAGAATGATGGCGGCTTCGTAGGCGCCAATGACGCGGCTGGACTGCACGACTTCATCGGCGAACGGAAGCGACCGATAGATGCGGGGAACGCCGTCATGCAGCACGACGTCGGCCTGCTTGCCCATGGCGCGGAGAACCTGGCAGCAGGCGAGCGCCGATCCGACGGCGTCGCCATCGGGCCGGGCATGCGAGGTCAGCACGAAGCGTTCGTGCTGCCCGATCTGCCGGAGTACGTCGTCGATATTGCTATGCCTTTTCTCCACCGGACTTCCCGCGCGGCCTGCTGCGTTTTCTTGACCGCGCCAGCAATTCTTCGACTCGCGCTTTATCCTGCTCGGCGCGATCGAGCCGGAAATACAATTCCGGAGCGCGCCTCAGACGCAAACGCTCGACCAGTTCATGGCGAATATATTCGCGGGCGGCTTCGAGTCCTTCCAGGCTTTGATCCGCATCCGCGTCGTCGCCTTCGACGTTGACCCAAACCTCCGCCGAGCGGCCGTCATCGGCGATGTGGACGGCAGTCACGCTCACCAGGCCGATGCGGGGATCGGCGAGTTCGCCCTCGACGAGGGTCTCGATCTCCTCGCGGAGGGCCTCGCCAACCCGCCCGCGATGATACTTCAGGGCCCGCTTCTCCACTGACATCACCCCACAGTAAAACGCATGAGAATATCAGAAAATGGGGCCCAAGTGTTGTGTCTGGCACGGCTATTGTCGCCTGCATTTCGCGAGAGCAGGTAAGTACGGAGGTAACAATGCGTTAGGGGTGGCGGGCTGGGCTGGGGCTCAACAGTCGAGGCGAGTCCAGTTGAGCGTCTAGAGGTATTCGACAAAGGAGTCGGCGATTTCGGCGCCGTGGTTGTTGGCGATGCGGGTGGCGGCGCGTTCGACGTTCTTCATCAGGCCGTCCAGGTAGTCGCGGGAGTTGGAGATGCTGACGACGCCGATGGTGGCGCGATTCCACAGTTCGGCGGCATCGAGTTCAGCGACAGAAACGTTGAAACTGATGCGCAGCCGGTCTTTCAGGCTGCGAACGACCTGGCGGCGATCTTTGATCGATTGCGCGGCTTCGATGTGGAGTTCGAGGGTGAGAAAAGCGATGGGCATTTCAGTTCTCAGGTCTCAGTTGTCAGTTCTCGAGCAGCAGCCACGTGGCTGCCGTTGAGAACGGATGACTGAGAACTGAGAACTTTCTTCTACGCGATGACTTCCGCGGCGATGCGTTCGGTGACGAAGGCTTCGATTACGTCGCGGGCCTTGATGTCGCCGTAGTTGGCGATGGAGATGCCGCACTCCATGCCGTTGGTGACTTCCTTGGCATCGTCTTTGAAGCGGCGCAGCGATCCGACTTTGCCTTTGAACACGACCACGTTGTCGCGCAGCAGGCGGACTTCGGAGTCGCGCTTGATGACGCCATCGGTCACGCGGCAACCGGCAATCGTTCCGACCTTCGGAATGCGGAAGGTTTCGAGCACCTCGGCGCGACCCTGATAGGTTTCTTTGATCGTGGGTTCGAGCAGGCCGCTCATGGCGCGCTTGATCTCGTCCTGCAGTTCGTAAATGATCGAGTGCAGGCGGATGTCGACTTCTTCCTGCTCGGCGAGTTCCTGCGCCTTGCGCTCCGGCCGCACGTTGAAGCCGATGATGATGGCGTTCGAGGCCGAGGCCAGCAGCACGTCGGTTTCGGTGATGGCGCCGACACCGGAACGCAGCAGCTTGAGGCGAACTTTGTCGTTCGAGAGCTTCGCCAGCAGATCGCTGAGAACTTCGACTGATCCGCCCACGTCGCCCTTCAGAATGATGTTCAGTTCCTTGGTGCCGGCGGTCTTGATCTGCTCGGCGAGGCCTTCGAGCGAGACGCGCGAACTCTTGGCCAGCGCGGCTTCGCGGGCTTTCTGCTCGCGATATTCGGAGATGCCGCGGGCCTTGTCGCGATCGGCAACGACGACGAACTGATCGCCTGCCTGCGGCAGGCCTTCCATGCCGAGAATTTCGACCGGAGTGGAGGGCGGTGCGGTGGCCAGCGCAGCTCCGCGATCGTCGAACATGGCGCGAACTTTGCCGTAAACGTTGCCCACGACGAAGTTATCGCCGGCGTTCAGCGTGCCGTTTTGCACCAGCACGGTGGCGACGGGTCCGCGGCCGCGATCGAGTTTCGCTTCGAGAACTACGCCGGTGGCGGCGCGTTCCGGAGTGGCTTTGAGTTCTGCGAGGTCTGCGACCAGGCAGATCATTTCCATCAGCAGATTGAGATTTGTTTTCTTCTTCGCCGAAACGTCGACGAACACGGTCTTGCCGCCCCAGTCTTCCGGCATCGAGGCCGCGATCGGCGAGTTGCTTCTTCACGCGGTCGGGCAGCGCTTCGGGCTTATCGATCTTGTTGACCGCGACGATGATGGGAACTTCGGCGGCGTGCGCGTGATCGATGGCTTCGAGCGTCTGCGGCATGACGCCGTCATCGGCGGCAACGACGAGCACGACGATGTCGGTCGCCTTGGCGCCGCGGGAACGCATGCGGGTAAAGGCTTCGTGACCCGGCGTATCGAGGAAGACAATCTCGCGCCCGAAGGCGGGAGACTCCTTGTCGGCGATGCGAACTTTGTAGGCGCCGATGTGCTGCGTGATGCCTCCGGCTTCGCCTCCGGCGACGTTGGTGAGGCGAATCGAATCGAGCAGAGTGGTCTTGCCGTGATCGACGTGGCCCATGATGGTGACCACAGGCGGACGCGGTCGAGACCTCGACCGCGGTCTCCTCGGTCGCGGCGGCGGCGTCGATGTCTTTCGCGGCCTGCTCTTCGAACGTGATCACGTTTGTTTCGGCGCCGAAGAAGCGCGCCATCTCGCTGGCGAGTTCGGCGTCGAGCGTCTGGTTGATCGTGGCGAAAACGCCGCGGCCGAGCAGGCGCGAGATCAAATCTTTCGCGCGGATGTCGAGTTTCTCCGCCAGATCTTTTACGCTGATGCCTTCGGTGATCGTGATGTTGCGCGTGATCGGCATCGGCTCGTTCGACACCACCATGCGCGGCGGCGGCGTGTAGCCCTTCATCGGGCCTTCTTTTACGCCACGCGGAACGTAGCGCTGGCCGGGCCTGCGCGCGGGTGCACCGGGCCGGGCGCCGGGACGAGCCGGGCCCGGAGGCGGAAGCCCCGGACCAACTCCGAGAGGACGCGCGCCGGCAGGAGCCGAGCGCGTGGGATGCATGGGACGGCGCTCGCCGGGACGCAGAGGGCGCGGTGGACCTCCGCTGCCGGGGACCTGCGGACGCGGGCGCTGAAAAATTGGCTGGCCGGGCACGGGACGGCCAGGCGCGGGACGCATGGTCCCAGCGGGTGCGCCGGTCTGCGCGGTCGGGGCGACCGGACGCGGCGGCGGCGCTTTGTAAACCGGACGCGGGCCGGTCTGCGGCACGATCATGCGCGGAGCTGGCGGTTGCGGCGGGCCGGCAACAGGCGGTGCAGCGGGACGAGGCGCGCTGCTGGAGCTTGCGGCGCGGCAGAAGCCGTAATCGAAGGCGCGGCGGGGCGCAGGAGGCGCAACCACTGCGGCCGGAGGCAGCGGCTGGGGCGCGGCGGAGCCGAGCCGAACGGTGCGGCAGGGCGTCGGCGGAGACAGGCGGCGCTGCCGGCCTTTCCGCCGGAGGAGCCACGACCGCAGGGCGCGGCGCCGGCGGTGGGCTACAACAGGCGCCGCAACAGGGGCCGGGGGCGCTGCCGGAGGCGGCGTTGGTCTTGCGGCCGGAGGTGCGACCGCAGGCTTGCTGAACGGGGGGCGCGGCTGGACGGGCAGGGGCAGGCGCTACTGCTTCCTTCTGCTGCGTGATTGCCTTCAGCACGTCTCCGGGCCGGGAGATGTGCGACAAATCGATCTTGGTCTTGATTTCTTCTTCGCCGCGCAGCGGGCGCGCGGAGCGGGCAGACGGCGTCTGCGCTTCGGACGAGCCGCGGAAGTGGGCGCGCACTTTCTCCGCTTCATGTCCTCGAGAGAACTGGAATGCGTCTTCTTCTCCGTCACCCCGACCAGCGTCAACACGTCGAGAATGGCTTTGCTTTTAACTTCCAGTTCCCTGGCGAGATCGTTGATTCGAACCTTGCTCATCCGGCCTTTCTTGTACCCCGCGTTGTGCTTAAGTCTTCATTGCAGCCTCACGGAGTCAGTGTCCTGCACTCGCACGCCATCGAAGATGTCCGCGCGCGCCATGACTATTCAGTTGTTTCGGGAGCGGAGCCGTCTTCCGGCCCGTGCTCGTCGTTTTCGTTTCCGAGGCGGCTTCTGCCTCCGCCGGTCGCCTCAGGAGCCGCGACGCTGCTTCATCTTCCGCGGCAACTTCGCCTCTCGACCGCTTCAGCGGCGGCTTCCGGCGCAGTCTCTTGGCGGCGACTTCGCCTTCCGCGGCCACGCCCTCGGCCGGCACTTCGCCTTCGAGGGCAGCGGCCGCTTCGCCCTGTTCCAGGCTGGCAAAATAATTATTCACCGCAAGGCTGATTTTTTCCACCGTCTTGGGACCGATGCCCTCGATGGCCTCAAGTTGCTCCGGCGTCATGTCGGCAAGCGCTTCGACGGTGGTTACGCCAGCCGCGCTGAGCTTCTCGACCAGTCCTTCGCCGAGGCCAGGAACGTTCTCGAGCGGAGTCGTCGCCGGCGGAGCCATCGCAGCCATCTGCAGCTCGACCTCCTGCCGCTTCTCTTCCTCGCTCTTGATGTCAATCTTCCAGCCAAGCAACTTCGCGGCCAGGCGGACGTTCTGGCCCTTCTTGCCGATGGCGAGGGAAAGCTGGCTGTCGTCGACAACGACTTCGAGATGCTTCTCGCCGCTGTCGACGATGGTCACGCGGCTGACTTTCGCGGGCTGCAGCGCTTTTTCCGCGAACGTGACGGCATCCTCGTGATACTCGATGATGTCGATCTTCTCGCCGCGCAGCTCGCGGATGATCGATTGCACGCGCATGCCCTTCATGCCGACGCAGGCGCCGACCGCGTCCACGTCTTTGTCTTTCGACATGACGGCAATCTTGGTGCGCTCGCCGGCTTCGCGGGCAATGGCGCGGATCACGACCGTGCCGTCGTAAATCTCCGGAACTTCGGTCTGGAACAGATGCTGCACCAGTTCCGGCGCGGCGCGCGAAACCACAACGCCGGGGCCCTTGGATGCTCGCTCGACGCGGGCGATCACCACCCGCACGCGCTCGCCGATGGCAAACGACTCCAGCCGCGACTGTTCCTTGCGCGGCATGCGGGCTTCCGCCTTGCCGATGTCGAAAATCACATCCGGGCCTTCGACGCGCTTCACCGTGGCGTTGACGATTTCGCCCACGCGCCCGATGTATTCGTTGTAAACCGTGTCGCGCTCGGCCTCGCGCACCTTCTGGAAAATCACCTGCTTCGCCAGTTGCGCCGCGATGCGTCCGAGAATTCCTTCGGTGACTTTCGGAATCTGCAACTCGCCGCCGACTTCGAGGCTGGGATCGACCTTGCGCGCGTCTTCCAGCGTGATCTGCAGGTTCGGATCTTCCACCTGCTCGGGAGTCTCGACCACGGTCTTCACCGCAAAGGCATTGATCTTGCCGGTTTCTTTGTCGAGCTTGGCGCGCAGATTTTCCTGCGACTTGTAGTACTTGCGCGTGGCCATAACAATGGCGTCTTCCACCGCGCTGACTACAATCTGCGGATCAATCCCTTTTTCCCGGCTGAGTGCGTCGATCGTGTTGTAGAGCTCGCTTGCCATAAAAAATCGGTACCTCAGTACTTCGTGATCAGCTGACCGTCAGGATCTCAGTGTTCTGCTGAAGTCCGCGGTCTGACGATCCGAACGTCCGCTTTCAAATCTCCGGTACCAAATTCGCCTTCTCCACGTTGGCGAAATCAATTTCAATCTTCTCGCCGGCCGCCGCGCCCATCTTCTTGCGCGACTTGTGGCTGGCCACGCTCAGATCCAGCGTCAGGCGGCCGTCCTCGAAACTCTCCAGCCGTCCTTCAAAATGCCGGTTATTATTCACCGGCTGCCGCGTCGTCAACTTCACGCGGCTGCCGGTGAAGCGGCTGAAGTCCGCCGCCTTGATCAACTTCCGATCCAGCCCAGGCGACGAAACTTCCAGCGTGTACGAACCCGGCATCACGTCTTCGACGTCGAGAATCGTGCCGAACTCGCGACTGAAGTTCGCACAGTCTTCGTGCGTCACTCCGGCCAGCGGGTCCGCGCCCGCCGCGGGCTTGTCGAGAAACACCCGCAGCATGCGCGCCTTGCCTCCGCCGAGGAACTCGACTTCGACCACTTCGAGCCCGCTGGAGGCGGCCACCCGCTCCGCGATTTCCCGCACACGATCAACGTCAAGCGCCATGAATCCAATAACTTACAAGCTTTGGCCGCGACCACCGATGGGCTCCAAACTAAAAAGTGGGCTTGCGCCCACTGGTGTGCTTCGCCAAATGCCGGTAGTACACAACAGTTCTCAGTTACTTAATATACGCCCGGGGAGGGTAAAAAGACAAACCGGCGCAGCTGGACATGCGGGGCGAGTGGATTTTGAGCGGCTATCGGCTCCTGCTTACAGGAACGGAGACGCGCGAGTCTCACATTGCTGCTTGCAGGAGCGCTGCTTCGTTGAGCAACGCTCCGCCGTCGAACTCATTCGCTTGAATGCGTCATCGAACGTACTTGCCAGACGCGTTCGCGCAACATTGGCAACTGAAATACAGCGACGTCCCGGCCGTTCTTGTCGGCCATCGAAGCAGCGCGTCCTGGGTAGTTCCGCCCGACCGATGGCGGAGAGGTATTCGTAGCGCATACGAGTCTGCGCTGAAATCTAGCGTTCTGCCAAACCGATCGCTGGCGCATGTTGGCGAAGCGTCTGGTATACGTGCGGGGAGCGTACCCCGCGAGTGTCAGTCTTGACGACGAAACGAGAAAAGCAAGGCGGCTCATCCGTGAAGATCGGCGAGGAAAAATTGGTCGATCGCAGCCAGAGCACTCAGGCATGACGGCAGGATTCCTCTCGATCCTGGCAGGTGCCATCAATTGACTTGGTCGCATGAGTATGTAGGCCTTCATGACGGGCGACTTTGCACAACGTCATCACCAGAATCGGGACGCTGGCATTCAGTCGCGGTCTACGCCGAGCGATTGATCGCTCCCGGTGCAGACATACGGCAACACAGCCGTTACAGACACTCGACCCAGCATCATCGCTCCATTTGCCTCAATCCCCCGCCCTCTCTAGAATAAAAGCATTACCCACGCGGCTGGGAGATCCCGAGAAACTTATGATTCATTTTCCCGTTCCTGAGGCTCTTACTTTCGATGACGTCCTTCTTCTGCCCGCGCGCTCCGATGTAATTCCGGCGCAGGCCAGCACGCAGACGCAACTCACGCGCAAATCAGCCTGAACATTCCCATCGTCAGCGCCGCCATGGACACCGTCACCGAGTCGCACATGGCGATTGCGCTGGCGCAGCAGGGCGGCCTGGGGATTATTCATCGCAACCTGACCATCGAGCAGCAGGCCAACGAAGTGGACAAGGTGAAGCGCTCGGAAAGCGGCATGATTGTCGATCCCGTCACCATGTCGCCGACCGACCAGGTCAGCGACGCGCTCGAAGTCATGCGCAAGTACAAGATTTCCGGCGTGCCCATCACCGAGCACGGCAAGCTGGTCGGCATTCTCACCAACCGCGACCTGCGCTTTGAAACCCGCTTCGACATTCCCATCGATAAGGTGATGACCAAGAAAAATCTCATCACCGTGCCCGTGGGCACAACGCTCGAAGAGGCGGAAAAGATTCTGCACGAGCATCGCGTGGAAAAACTGCTCGTCGTCGACGACAAGTACAACCTGAAGGGCCTGATCACGGTCAAAGACATCCAGAAGAAACTGAAATATCCCAACGCAGCGAAAGATTCCCAGGGACGTTTGCGCGTAGGCGCGGCCATTGGCGCCACCGGAGATTTTCTGGAGCGCGCGCAGGAACTGGCGGAAGCGAAAGTGGACGTGCTCGCCATCGACAGCGCGCACGGCCACTCCACCAAAGTGCTCGAAGCGGTGAAGATTGTGAAATCGAAGCTGCCGCACGTGGACCTGCTGGCCGGGAACGTGGCGACCTTCGATGGCGCATGCGAGTTGGCCCGAGCCGGAGCCGACGGCATAAAAGTTGGCATCGGGCCAGGGTCGATTTGCACGACGCGCGTTGTGACGGGTGCGGGCGTGCCGCAGATCACGGCCATCGCCGAAGCCTACCGCGCGACCAAAGATTCCGGGGTGCCGATCATCGCCGACGGCGGCATCAAATATTCCGGCGACGTCACGAAAGCGCTGGCTGCGGGCGCGAGCGCGGTGATGATCGGCTCGCTGTTTGCGGGCACAGACGAGAGTCCGGGCGAGTTGATTCTGTATCAAGGCCGCTCGTTCAAGTCGTATCGCGGCATGGGCTCGATCGGCGCCATGGCGCAAGGATCGAGCGAGCGCTATTTCCAGAGCACGGAAGGCGATTCCTCGGCGGCTGTTTCGGCCGCGGATGGCGAATCGAACCGGCTGGCCAAGCTCGTTCCGGAAGGCATTGAAGGACGCGTTCCTTACCGCGGATCGGTCGCGATGATTGTGCACCAGATGGTGGGCGGGTTGAAGTCGGGCATGGGGTATTGCGGTTGCGCAACGATTGCGGAACTGCTGCAGAAGACGCGCTTCGTGCGCATCAGCGGCGCCGGACTGAGAGAGAGCCACGTGCACGACGTGATGATCACCCGCGAGGCTCCGAACTATGCGATCGAATAGCGCGCGGGGCCATTCGCCCAGCGCAGTCATTTCAGCCACCGCAAGGCCGGATCACGCTTGACCTCAGCTCGCAAGGAAGCTCTGAAGGCCTGGATCGCCCTCATCCTGTGGCTGATCGTCATTGTCCTTGAGTCGAGCGACTTCGGCTCGTCGCAACACACCAGCCGGATTCTTTATCCGCTGCTGCATTTCTTGTTTGGCTGGAACCACGCCCGCTTCGAGCACTGGCATTTCTACATGCGGAAAAGCGGCCACGTTTTCGGCTACGGCTTGCTGAGCATCCTGCTGTTCCGCGCGTGGCGCCAGACTCTGCCGGCGCTGGGGAATCCGCGATGGACGATTCGCTGGGCCAACATTGCCGTGCTGGGTACGGCGCTGGTAGCCAGTCTCGACGAGTGGCACCAGAGTTATATTCCGTCGCGCACCGGGACCATCCACGACGTTTTTCTTGATACCTGCGCCGGGATCGGGGCGCAGGTTCTGGTGCTGCTGGTGGATCAAAGGGACTTCCGGTAGGCCACGCCAAGCCTAAACTAGCCTAACCGACCTTGACCAGATAAACGGTTAGGCTTACAAACCTCCCTCACTTCTAACCTTCACACCGGCTTTAGCCGGTTTGACATTGCTCTTCATTTTTTCCGCTTGACAGCCTCCCCGATATCCGTTACACATTGTAACGCTACAATGACTAACACACGGCAGGCACGTCTAAAGAACTTGGGCAACGTCGAGCAGGCTGTCATGGATTACATCTGGACCCACGGCCCGTCTACTTCCGAAGCGTGTCGCGAAGCGCTAGCCGCGTCGCGGCCGATGAAAGATTCCACCATTCGCACCGTTCTGCGGCGGCTGGAGGAAAAGGGCTACCTGACGCATGCGATCGACGGCCGGACCTTCATTTACAAGGCTTCGGACGCGCGGCAGAATGTCGCAGTCCGCGCGGTAAAGGGCATCATTGACCGCTTCTGCGGAGGGTCGGCGGAGGAACTCGTGCTCGGCATGGTGGACAACGCCGTGCTCGACCGCAAGCAACTGGAACGCCTGGCACGCAAGATCGCGGAGAGAACGAGCGCAGATAGAAAGGTCGCAGATAAAAAGGAAACGTTATGACGCCAACTCTTCAAGCGTCCAGCAACCTTCTTGCGCAACTGGCGAATCCTGCGGCGCGCGCGCTCGTACTGGCTGGAGCGGCAGGATTGGCGCTGGCTGCGTTTCGAGTGAAGGCCGCTTCCCTGCGCCTGTTCACATGGACCGCGGTCCTCTATGGCGCTGTTGCCATGCCAGTGCTGGGGTGGATGCTGCCGCCCATGGCAATTCCAATTCCGGCTTTTCTTCGGTATGACTCCACGCAGGCGAGCCAGTTCCAGAGTTCAGCGAACGCCCCTGCGCCGATTTCTACGATCGCGAAGCCCGCGTCCCTTACCCGGGCCGACGCGACCAGCGGAAGGTCTCGGAGCGAGAACGCAGGACAAGCTTTGCCCGTGGCGGCGAATCATGCTCCGCTTCGCACGGCGCAGGTTCCGTGGGGTGTGGTTGCTGCCGCAATTTATTTCGCAGGCGCTCTGCTGCTGCTTTCGCGTTTTGGCGTGGGACTCGTTTTCAGTCACCGCCTGCTGCGCGCGTCGCATACGATTCACGACTCGCGCATAGCCCAGAGACTTGCCTCCCGCACGCAGGCGTGCGGCCTTGCGGTCGTTCCGAAGGTCGCAGCGTGCGAATTTATTTCCGTGCCGGTCACGATGGGCACATTCCAATCGACGATCCTGCTGCCGGCGGACTGGCGCGACTGGGATGATGCGAAGCTCGACGCGATCATCGCGCACGAAATGTCGCACGTGGCGAGACGCGACGCTCTGACTCAACGGCTGTCGCTTCTGCATCGCGCGATCTTCTGGTTCAGCCCGCTGGCCTGGTGGCTCGACCGGCATCTCGCGGACCTGGCGGAGCAGGCCAGCGACGAAGCTGCGTTAGCGTGCGGCGCGGACCGCAACGATTACGCCAGAACGCTGCTGGCTTTTTTCGAATCTCTGCACGCCACTCCGGGACGCGTGTGGTGGCAGGGCGTTTCCATGGCCAAGTCAGGCCAGGCGGAACAGAGACTGGAAAGAATTTTAGCTTGGAGAGGAGCAGTCACCATGGGTGTGAAATCGAATCTGAAGAGGTCCATAGCGGTCGCGATCATCGCGCTGGCAATTCCTGCTGTATATCTCGCAGCTTCGGTGCGTCCGGCCAGTGCCGAACGGAGTTCGCAAGCTCAGACGGCGCCAGCCCCGAGCGCCACACCGGCTCCTGCCCCTGAAGCTGCGCCCGCCCCCGCGTCAGAACAGCAACTCGACGGGGCTCCCGCGGCGGCGTTGGCTCCCGCCGCTCCCCAAGGACCTCCGCCGCCTGCGGCGCGTCTCTGGGACAGTGGGGTTGCGCCGATTGCCCCGATCGCGCCGATGAAGCCGATGACTCCAATGACTGCAATGGCACGGCCAACGCCGGCCCGACCAGCTACCCTGGCCACGTGGGCCAGGCAAGCAACTTCATCGTACGGCCACGGCAATTCCTACACGTACGGCTACGACGACGATCAGCGGTTCGTCATTGTCACCGGGAAGTCTGATTCTCTCACCATGTCGGGCTCCTCCGAAGAGGCCCGCCACGCCGAGAAACTCAGGAAACAAATTCCCGGAGACTTTATCTGGTTTGAGCGCGACGAGAAGTCTTACATCATTCGCGATCAAGCCACCGTCGATCGCGCGCGAAAACTCTGGGCCCCCCAGGAGGAGCTGGGAAAGAAGCAGGAAGCACTCGGCAAGCAGCAGGAAGAACTTGGCAAACAACAGGAAGCACTGGGCAAGAGGATGGAAGAAATTCATGTACAGGTTCCGGACATGACGGCCGAGGTGGACAAGCTGAAGGCGGAATTGAAGCAGCTCAGTTCGGGGGCAACCGTGGAACAAGTCGGCAGGCTTCAGTCAGAAATTGGAGAACTGCAAAGCAAGATTGGGGAGATTCAATCGCACGCCGGCGACCAGCAATCGAAGTTGGGTGAAGAGATGGGCGTCCTGGGAGAGAAACAAGGGAAACTTGGGGAACAGCAAGGTGAACTGGGCCGCCAGCAGGGCGAAATGGCGGAGAAAGCCTCGCATCAGATGAAGGAACTTCTCGACGAAGCGATCAAGAACGGCACCGCGAAGCCCGAGGCTGAGAACGGCGGAACGCCGTCGCTTTAGTTTGAGACGTAAAGGGCGGGCGGGGCTGGGTTAGCCAGTCTCGCCCAGATCTCCATCTTTTTCATTCCAAACGTATAGGAAATTCGAGTCACTGGCGGTGGCGACGCTACGCCCAGCCTTGCGCGTGGCGCGGTTCAGCGCCGACCGGACTTTCTCCTTGCTCTCCGCCAAGTCCGCGAGAGGCACCTTCAGGGCTATGCCTTCATGCACCTGATCGAGGTCAGAAAGAATCTGAGTAACGATCTCCTTGTGCTTTCCATTCCGCCCTTGAGGAACGTCGGGAACAGACATAGTTCGGAAGTTCATAGGCGGGTTCACGTGCCGGGGTCCCATCGCTGATCTCCTCCATGGTCGAATAGGGTAACGTTAAACAAACGTGACGTAATCGTATCACTATAGGATGCATTACGCAATCGTTACCATTTCATAAACTAAACCTCAAATGCGGCACCTCTGCCATGTGGTATAGACCACGACCGGATTCGTTTTCTTGCGATGCGTTGTGGGAGAGACAGCGGTTTCACTTGCCAAAAGATGTAACCCGTATCGGTCGCCGCCTGCTACGTTCTTAACAGGCCAAGGAGAATTCGATGAGGAAACGGAAGACGCATTTCGAGCAGGTTCCGCTCGCGATGGTAATGAAAATTGCGAGGCAGGAACTTCTCCGTGCACGGACAAGTCTCGCCCACTGCGCGATCTGTGGTCATCCCGTGGAACTGGAACGATGCAAGACGGATGAAGACGGAGACGCGGTACACGAAGACTGCTACGTCGCGAAGCTGCTACAGCCCGCTCAGGCAAAAGCAGGCCGGCGAGCATCCACCGTCTGAAGTAAACCGGGGCCTCTCAGAAATGCGATTGATTTTCTCGATCTGTTTGTGGAGTGACGGCGCTAGTCAGCAAAAGCGCGGCTGACACCACCGCGAAACCTGCAGAAAAATAAAATGGCACGCCCGGCCCGAAGTGCTTCCACAACTCGCCGGTGATCAAGCTGGCGGCGAGCGTAGCCACGCTAGTCACGAAAAAGTACACGCCCAGTGCGCGCCCGCGCACTTCCTGCCTGACGGTTTCTACGATCAACGCTTTGAGCACCGGCTGCGTCAGGGCATAGTACAGTCCGTAGACGGCCATGGTGATCCAGATGGCGATGGTTGACGGCGCTCGTCCGAAAACAAGATAGACGGCGGCGAAGATCAGGTAACCCAGGGCCGCGATCGAGCGGCGGGAAAAGTGATCACTGAGCCATCCCGCGGGCCACGAGCCGAGCGTGTAGGTGACGTTGAACACGAGTCCGAGCAGGGGCGCGGACGCCACACGAATGCCCACGGTCTGGGCGCGCAATACCAGAAACATGTCGCTGGAATTTCCCATCGAGAACAAAGCCACAGCGACCAACACAAAATAGAAGGAGCGAGGCAGGGCTTTGTTTGTGGCGAGCGGCACGGCAGAAATTTGGCTGGCGGGGTTGGCGACCGTGGTTGCACCGGCCCTCTCTGATTTGCGGCGCCCGGTTTCGCGGATGCGGGAGAAGGCAACCAGGATCGCCAGCGCGCCTGGAACGGACGCCGCCCAGAAGACGCTTCGAATTCCGTGGTGGGCGAGAAGAACCAGAGCGAGCAGTGGCCCGGCAATCGCACCCGCGGAGTCGAGCGACTGGATCAGGCCATAGGCCGAGCCCAGCCGGCCCTTCCCTACCGACTCCGCGACCATCACATCGCGCGGCGCACCGCGCACGCCTTTGGCGAGACGGTCGGTGAAGCGAATCAGCAGAATGTGCCACCACGCGGTGGCCAGGGCCAGCAGCGGCTTTACGGCGTTCGCTACGAAATAGCCGGCGACCACCAGAGGCTTGCGGCGGTCCAAGTGGTCGGTGAGATATCCGGAGAAAAGCTTGGCGAACGATGCGACGCTCTCGGCCAGGCCCTCGATCAATCCCAACTGCGCCGGCCCCGCGCCCAGCGAAACCAGAAACGCCGGGAGCACCCAATACGCCATTTCGCTGGCGGTGTCATTCAGGAAGGATGTGATGCCGAAGGCGTAGATGTTACGCGCAGTGGATGGTTGAGGCTCGGAGGGCGGGGTGGGCATAGAAAAGTTTTACCACGGAGGGACGGAGGTGCGGAGAAAGGACAATAAAGAAAGCACAACATATTCAGAGTTGAAAAGAGGTTTGTTAAGAACGGAGGGCTGGGACCTGGGGACTGCGTCTCAGTACATCGAGTCGTACTTGGTCACAACCCACTCGCCGCCTTTGTTCACGACGGTGAGGGTGAAGAGATCCTGATCAATTCCCGACTGGGCCGGACCCGCGTTGCTGGGTCGCTTGCCGCGATAGTGAAGGATGACCAGCGGGGGCGCATCTTCCCAATCTACGAGTTCCCAGGAGAGCAGCGGGTGCTCGGCCTCGGACTTGCAGATGTAGCGCGCGTATTTCTTGTGGTAGTCGTGCTCCCACTGGGCGAGCAGATCGTCGCAATGGCCATCGCGCAACGCGCGCAGGAACTTGTTAGCAGCCTTCTCGGTAGAGCGGTCGCGCAACGGATTCATCTTGATGCTGACAGGCAGGCCAGTCAGCGGGTCGTGATCCTCCGACCGCGCCAACAGCGGTCCTTGATTGCTCAACCACCACAAGTAGCCGACAAACACTCCGACGAGGAGCACACCGGCAGTGGCGGCAATTCCGATCTGCGTCTTTGTAAAGGCCATTAAAGGAAGTTTATGGACGATGCGAAAGTGCCCGCAAGATTACCAGTGGGGGCCGCAGTCGTACATGTACGAGCGGGGACGGGCGCGCGCGAAGGAGGGAGCCAAGAAAAAGGCGCGATCCGAAGACCGCGCCTTGTGAAGAAGTGAGAAAGCTACTCTTTCTTGTCGCCACCCTCGGCGGGAGGAGCGGATTCGCTCTCGACCTGGGCTTGCGCCTCGGCCTCTTCCATGGCCTTCTTGGCTTCGGCGGCGCGCTTGGCACGGGCTTCGGAGCGCTTTTCCTTTTTCTCGTCGAGGATCTTCTCGCTGCCGAGCAGTTCGAGAAACGCCTTGTCGGCGCCGTCGCCTTTGTTCCATCCGGTGCGGATGATGCGGGTGTATCCGCCTTCGCGGTCGCCGAAGCGCGGGCCGACGGTGTCGAACAACTTCACGACGGCGGCATCGGTCATGAGATAGGACATCGCCAAACGCCGGGCCGCGAGGTCGCCGCGCTTGCCCAGGGTGATCATCTTCTCGACCAGCGGGCGCGCCGCTTTCGCCTTGGGAACGGTGGTCTCGACGCGTTCTTCAATGATCACCGAGGTGACCAGGTTGCGCAGCAGCGAGCGCCGGTGCGATGTGTTCCGTCCGAGTTTGTATCCTGCAACTTTGTGACGCATGGGAAACCTCAGCTTCTAGCTGTTAGCTTCTAGCTAAATCAAAAACCAACACCTTGGCGGCTAAAGCCGCGAGTCTTTTGTTGCCTGGGGCGGCACGGCTAAGAGCCGTGCCCTTCCCAGTGCTTTCCAACCTCGAAACATTGAAACCTGTTTCTTACAGCTGGTCGTCCGGTCCGTATGCGGACGCGGGCAACGGAACGTTCGACGTAGGTCCGGGCACCGCGTTGCCGTGCTCGTCAATCTTCATGCCCAGGCTCAGGCCCATCGAGGAAAGAATTTCTTTGATCTCGTTCAACGACTTGCGACCGAAGTTCTTGGTCTTGAGCATTTCGGCTTCGGTCTTCTGCACGAGTTCGCCGATGGTCTGGATGTTCGCGTTCTTCAAGCAGTTGTAGCTGCGGACGGAAAGCTCGAGCTCTTCGACGGAACGGTTGAGGTTCTCGTTGTGGATCTCGGGCTTGCGATCGTCGGACGACGACGTGCCGGTTTCGATTTCTTCCTCGAAGTTGATGAAGATGTTCATGTGGTCCTTCAGCAGCTTCGCCGCCAGGCCGATGGAATCGGCGGGCGTGATGGAGCCGTTGGTCCACACTTCGAGCGTGAGCTTGTCGTAGTCAGTGATCTGACCGAGACGGGCCGCTTCAACCGTGTAATTGCACTTGCGCACGGGCGAGTGCACGGAATCGATGGGAATGAATCCGATGCCGAGGTCCTCGTCGAAGTTCTTGTCGGCGGAGGTGTAGCCGCGGCCGCGCTTGAGGCGCATTTCCATGTCGAGCTTGCCGCCCTCGCTGACGGTCGCGATGTAGACGTCTTTATCGAGAACCTCGACGTCGCCATCGGCTTCGATCATGCCGCTGGTCACCACACCCGGCTGATCGGCGCGGAGGTAGATGGCCTTCGGCGCGTCCCCGGAGAGCTTGAACGGAATCTGCTTCAGGTTGAGGATGATGTCGGTCGCGTCTTCGACGACGCCCGGGATTGACTGGAATTCGTGCAGCACGCCTTCCATCTTTACGGCGGTGACGGCCGCGCCTTCGATCGAGCTCAGCAGCACGCGACGCAGGGCGTTGCCCACGGTGGTGCCGAAGCCGCGCTCAAACGGCTGTGCCCAGAAAATGCCGTACTTATCGGTAAGAGTGGAGGTGTCAACAGCGAGACGTTTCGGTTTTTGAAAACCCTTCCAAAGCATGTGTTTCTCCTTCGGCCGTTTGGCTCAGTGCTGACTCCCTGAATCGGTCCGGATTCAGGTCGGGCGTCAGCAGAGGCTGATCTGGCACGAAATGTGGACCAGAAAAACCAGCTATTGGCTCTTGGCCTTTAGCTCTTAGCTGCAGAACTTTCTTCCGACAGCCGTGATACAAAAATCAAGCGAACGGACATTACTTACTGTAAAGTTCCACAATCAACTGTTCGTTGACTGGCAGCTGAATATCTTCGCGCTTCGGCAGCGACAGAACTTTTGCCTTGTAATTATCGCGATCGACTTCGAGCCAGTTCGGCAGCGTGCCGTGGCTGGCGAATTCCTTGGCCAGTTCGAGCACCGTGAGCTTCTTGCTTTTTTCGCGGATGACGATTTCTTCGCCGGCGCTCACTTCATACGAAGGAATATTCACCTTGCGGTTGTCGACGGCAACGTGCCCGTGGCGCACCAACTGGCGCGCCTGGCGCCGCGACTGGGCGAATCCGAGGCGGAACACCACGTTGTCGAGACGGCGCTCGAGCTGCTGCAGCAACTTCTCGCCGGTTACGCCCTGGGAGCGCGCAGCCTTCTCGAAGTAGTTGCGGAACTGGTTTTCCTGCGTGAAATAGATGCGCTTGGCTTTCTGCTTCTCGCGCAACTGCAGGCCGTAGCCAACGATTTTGGCTTTGCGGTCTTTTCCATGTTGTCCGGGAGCGAAGTTGCGCTTCTCGATGGGACACTTATCGCTGAAACACTTTGCGCCTTTGAGGAACAGCTTCATGCCCTCGCGGCGGCATAGACGGCAGACTGCATCGGTATAACGGGCCAAGTTTCTTCTCCTTTAGATGACCGGTTTACAGGTTTGGCTTCACCCTTCGTCCCGGACGAAAAACTGTCGTTGGTCCTCGGTCGTTTGTCGTTCGCCGTCGGGATCCTTGCCAACGACTAACGACGAACGGCCAGCGACGATTCTTACACGCGGCGTCGTTTCGGCGGACGGCAGCCGTTGTGCGGAATTGGCGTGACGTCGCGAATCGAGCGCACTTCAATGCCGGAGGCGGCCAGAGCGCGAACGGCCGACTCACGGCCGGAACCGGGGCCGCTGACGCGCACATCGACGCTGCGCACGCCGTGATCGCGCGCCATGTTCGCGGCATTCGACGCGGCCTGCTGGGCGGCGAAGGGCGTGCCCTTGCGCGACCCGCGGAAGCCGAGCGATCCCGAACTCTTCCACGACAGAACGTTGCCGTTCATGTCGGTGATGGTGACGATCGTGTTATTGAAGGACGCTTGCACGTAGCACAGCCCGTGCGGGACGTGCTTGCGTTCCTTCTTCTTGAAGGTTTTCTTCTTGCCTTTTTTCTCGGGTGCGGCTGCTGCTGCGCCGCCCGCTGCTGCTGGTTTCGCCATAATTCGCCTTTAGCTCTTGTCTATTAGCTCTTAGCTCCAGGCCAACGGCCAAGAGCCGACAGCCAACAGCAGATTTAGGTTTTAGCCGTCGCCTTTTTCTTCTGGGCGACTGTTCCCTTGCGCGGACCCTTGCGGGTACGGGCATTGGTGTGCGTGCGCTGTCCGCGGACGGGCAGGTTGCGGCGGTGGCGGAATCCGCGATAGGAGCCGATTTCGATGAGACGCTTGATGTTCATCGAAACTTCCTTGCGCAGATCGCCTTCCACCAGTCCCTGGGCTTCAATGACCGTACGGATGCGGTTGACCTCTTCTTCGGTCAGGTCCTGAACCTTCTTCATGGGCTCGACCTTGGCCTCGTCGAGGATCTGGCCGGCGCGCGGATGAGCGATTCCGTAGATGTAGGTCAACGCGATGTTGATGTGCTTCTGGCGCGGAAGATCGACGCCTGCAATACGTGCCATGTTTCTAGACTCCGCTTTTGGCTCTTAGCTCTTGGCTCTTAGCTGAAAGCCAAGAGCCAAAGGCCAAGGGCAATTTTTTACCCCTGGCGCTGTTTGTGTTTCGAGTTTACGCAGATCACGCGCACCACACCCTTGCGGTGGATGACCTTGCACTTGTCGCAAATCTTTTTTACGGATGCTCGTACTTTCATACTGTTCTCAGTTCTTGGTTCTCAGTTCTCGGTAAAAGAAACAGAACCCGAAATTCATTTATAACGATACACAATCCGGCCGCGATTCAAGTCGTAGGGCGAAAGCTCAACGGCGACTTTGTCTCCCGGTAGAATGCGGATGAAATTCTTGCGCATCTTGCCGGAAACATGCGCCAGCACCTGGTGTTTGTTTTCCAGTTCCACCCGGAACATGGCGTTCGGCAGGGGTTCCAGAACCACCGCCATCACTTCAATCGCGTCTTCTTTGCTCATCGACTCCTTACGTTCTCTGAACGAGAGATCCTTCGCTTCGCTCAGGATTTCGGCTGCGGGCTCCCGCTTCGCTCACGCCCGCAAGACACCTCAACTCCAATCGCGTCTTCTTTGCTCAGCACCCCTTGCGGCTCTTGGCTTTTGGCTTTTGGCCTTTAGCTAAAAGCCAAGAGCCAAAGGCCAGGAGCATGTTTACTGCGTCAAAATCACGGGGCCGTCTTTCGTCACCGCGACACAATGCTCGAAATGGGCGCTAAAGCTGCCATCCGCGGTCACGGCCGTCCACTTGTCGTCTAACACCCGCGTTTCCGGCTTGCCGTAATTCACCATCGGCTCGATGGCGATGACCATGCCTTCGCGCAACCGGGCACCGTGGCCACGGGCGCCGAAGTTCGGAACCTGCGGTTCTTCGTGCAACCGAGTGCCGATGCCGTGTCCGACAAACTCGCGGACCACGCTGAATCCCGCGGCCTCGACGTGCGCCTGCACCGCCGCTCCTACATCGCCCACCGAGTTACCAATGCGCGCCTGCTCGATGCCCCGGTACAGCGACGCTTCAGTGACTTCAAGAAGCTTCTGCAACTCCGGCTTCAGCCCGCCGCCGACAGGAACCGTGATGGCCGCGTCGCCGTAATAGCCGTCGAGAACGACGCCGCAATCGATGGAAACGATGTCGCCCTCTTTGAGCAGCCGTTTTTCCGACGGGATGCCGTGAACGATCTCTTCATTCACCGACGTGCACAACACGCACGGATAATCGTAGTATCCCTTGAACGCAGGCTTGGCTCCGAGCTCTTTAATCTTCTTCTCGGCAGCTCGCTCCAGGTCCATCGTGGACACGCCCGGGGCGACCAGCGTTTTCACATGGTCGAGAACCTGGCGCACGATGCGGCCGCTATGCCGCATCTTTTCTATCTCGCCCGCCGATTTACACACAATCGCCATTCGTCATTCTTAAGACTGACTGATGCTTAAGCGTGATGATCTTCCAGTATCCGGAAAATCTGATCTGTCACATCGTCCATCGGCAGATCGCCGTTCACCGAAACCAACCTGCCGGTGCGCTGGTAATAGTCCGCTACCGGCCGGGTCTGCTCCTGGTATGCCATGAGTCGTGGCTGAATCACTTCCAACCGGTCATCATTGCGGGTCACCAGCTTCGTTCCGTGAACTTCATCGCAAATTTCGTCTGCGCGAGGCGGCTGGAGGTGGACGTTATAGATCCGTCCACAGGTGGGACAAGAACGGCGTCCAGTAATCCGGAGCAATAATTGATTATAGTCCACGTCGAGGCGGATCACAATTGGCCACGCCCGAGTGGGACGCGAGTTTTCAAAGAGCCCATTTTCCAGCAACGCATCGAACCACCCCGCCTGGGGCGCAGTCCGGGGAAATCCGTCGAGAACGTAGCCGCGCCTGCAATCCGGTTCGAGCAGCCGCTGCTGAACCATATTGCAAACCAGATCGTCCGAAACCAGTTCCCCGCGCGCCATCACTGCCTTGGCAGCCACGCCGAGTTCTGTCCCCCGGGCGACGTTCTCCCGAAGGAGGTCGCCAGTGGAAATCTGGGGAATTCCATAGCGCTCCATGATGCGCTTGGCCTGAGTGCCTTTTCCGGCACCCGGCGGTCCGAGCAGCACCACGGGCCCTACGTCACGCGAGGTTTCCTGCGCCATCGGCTTGGACAAAGCCTCCCGAGCTCAGTCTCCCCGGCGCCCAGAACTACAGCCGAGGTGCAGCAACCCCCACAACTCCCAAAACCCACGCGCCCCGCCGTGTTCCAAACTACCAGGTGCGGCGGCCGCGAATGCGTCCGCTGCGCGGCGTAAATCCGTCATAGTGGCGCATGATCAGTTGCGCCTCGATCTGCGTGACCGTATCCATGGCCACTCCCACGACGATCAGCAGCGACGTACCGCCAAAATAAAAGTTCACGCCCAAGCCATTCGTCACCCAGTTCGGCAGCGACTCGAAGAATCTGCCGAATACCCACGGAAGGTGGTTGAGGTGGATACCGGTGATCATCCACTCGGGAATGAACGAAATCAGGATCAGGTAGAGGGCGCCGACAAGCGTAATCCGCGTCAAGACTTCGTTGATGTAGTCGGCGGTGCGCTTTCCCGGACGGATGCCGGGAATAAATCCCCCGTACTTGCGCATGTTGTCGGCAACTTCGCTGGGATTGAACACGATGGAAACGTAGAAGTAGGCGAAGAAAATAATGCCGATCGCATACAGCAGCGTGTAGAGGGGCTCGCCCCATCCGAGCAGGCGAATCAGGTCGCCGACGTAACGATTGTTGCGCAAGCCATATCCGATGGTCTGAGGCAGGGTCAAAATCGAAGACGCAAAAATAACGGGCATCACGCCGCCGGCATTGACGCGAAGCGGCAGGTGCGTGGACTGTCCGCCCATCACCTTGCGCCCGACCACACGCTTGGCGTATTGCACGGGAATTCGCCGTTCACTGCGTTCGACGTAAACGATGAAAGCCACTACTCCGATCATGAAGATGACCAAAAAGATCATCAGCGGGAACGTCATCGCTCCCCACGTCGCGTTCTTGGCCTTTTCCAACAGGTCCGCCACACCACGCGGCAAGCCAACGACGATTCCGGCAAAAATCAGGAGAGACATTCCATTGCCGACACCACGGTCGGTGATCTGCTCCCCCAGCCACATGATGAATGCGCTGCCGGTGGTCAGAGTCAGCATGGTCATCAGGCGGAAGCCCCAGCCGGGGTTGATGACAAAGTCCCCGCTCTTTTCGAGGCCAACGGCGATGCCGAACGATTGCACCGCGCTCAGGATGACGGTGATGTAGCGGGTCCACTGCGTGATCTTCTTGCGCCCGAGCTCGCCTTCTTTCTGCAGCTTGGCCAGCGGCTCATACACCACGGTCAGCAATTGCAGAATGATAGACGCGGTGATGTAGGGCATGATGCCCAGCGCGAAAATTGTCAGGCGGCGGAGCTGGCCTCCGGAGAACAGGTCGACGAAGCCGAGGAACGAGCCCCGGTTCTGCTCGAAGAAATGTTCCAGCTGTTCCCACTTCACTCCGGGAGTGGGCAAGTGCCCGCCCAGCCGGTACACAAACAGCAACCCGAGGGTGAACAGGATGCGCCTGCGCAGGTCCGGAATCCGGAAGATGTTAGCCAGTTTGTCGAACATTACTGCAGGACCTCAACCTTGCCGCCCGCCTTGGTGATCTTTTCCTGAGCGGACTTCGAGAACTTGTGCGCGCTCACGGTGAGCGCGATCTTGAGTTCGCCATCGCCGAGAATCTTGACCGGATGCTTGGTCTTGATGACGCCGGCCTTGCGCAGCACATCGGGAGTAATGGTGGTCTCGCCGAGTTCCGCGAGGCGCTCGAGGCTCACGATGTTGAATTCCTTGCGGAAAATGTTGGTGAAGCCGCGCTTCGGCATGCGGCGGTGCAGCGGCATCTGGCCGCCCTCAAACCCGCGGATCATGCGCGAACCAGTGCGCGAGCGCTGGCCCTTGTGTCCACGGGTGGACGTTTTGCCCATGCCCGAGCCCATACCGCGGCCCACGCGTTTGCGCTTTTCCGTCGCCTTCTTCGGTGCTCGAATGTTCGATAAGTTCATATATCAGCTCTCAGCGTTTCGCTAGTCGACCAACTCGACCATATGAGGAACCTTGGCCACCATCCCGCGGATGGCCGCCGTGTCGGGACGCTCGATGACCTGGTTCAGCCGGGTGAATCCCAGCCCCTTGATCACCAGCTTCTGTTTGAGCGGGGCGCAAATGGCGGAACGCACCCACTTCAGGTGAAGTTTTCCGCCGCCCGAATTCGTTTTCTTCGCCGTCATTTTCTAAACCTCGTTTTAAAAGGGTGCGACTTCCAGTCGCGCCGCCCATTGCCAGCCAGCGTAATGGGCTTTAGCCCCTGAGGGCCTTACAGTTCCTGAGCCGTCTTGCCGCGCATGGCGGCGACGCTCTCGCGGCTCTTGAGCTGCTTTAGGGCGTCGAAGGTGGCTTTGATCACGTTGTGCGGGTTGGTGGTGCCGATCGATTTCGTCAGCACGTTCTGCACTCCCGCCGAAGTCATCACCGCGCGCACCGCTCCACCGGCAATCACACCCGTGCCTTCCGGGGCCGGCTTCAGCAGTACTTTGCCGGAGCCATAGCGTCCGAGAACGAGGTGGGCAATACTGGTCTGCGTCAGATTCACCTTAATCAGGTTCTTCTTGGCCGACTCGATTCCCTTCCGGATCGCCTGCGGAACTTCCTTGGCCTTGCCGGAACCGTAACCCACCACTCCGGCCGAAGGATCGCCCACAACCACAAGCGCGGCGAACGAAAGGTTCTTGCCGCCCTTGACCACCTTGGTCACGCGGTTAATCGCGACCACCTGGTCTTTGAGCTGGAACGAACCTGCATCAAGCTTTTTGATCACTGTTGGCATTTATTAAACCCAGCCTTTGGCTTTTAGCTATTGGCTCTTGGCTTACGATTTTGGTTTGGCGAATAGCCAAGAGCCAAAAGCCAAGAGCGCTGTTCCTAGAACTGCAATCCCGCTTCGCGCGCTGCATCGGCCAGAGCCTTGACGCGCCCGTGATAAAGGTAACCGCCGCGGTCGAACACGACCTTGGTAACGCCTTTGGCCTTGGCGCGTTCGGCGATGGCCTTGCCGATTGCCTTGGCCGACGCGACGTTACCGCCGGTGCGCCGGTCTTCCTTCTTGCCTTCGGCCGTGCTGGCAGACACCAGCGTCTTGCCGTGCAGGTCGTCAATGACCTGCACGTAAATGTGGTTCAGCGAACGGTACACGTTGAGCCGCGGACGCTCCGCGGTCCCTTGCATCTTTTTGCGGATGCGATCGTGCACATGTCCGCGCTTCTCGTTCTTGGTTATTCGTGTCAGCATAGCTCTAAGTCCCTCTTCACAGACAGAAAGCGTGAGATCCTTCGCAAAGAACGCTCAGGATGACGCCAGCGGGCTCCCGCTTCGCTCACGCCCGCTTAACAGCGTCACTTCGCTCCGGTCTTTCCGACCTTCTTCTTGAGGCGCTCGCCTGCATAGCGCACGCCTTTGTTCTTGTAGGGATCGGGGGGACGCAGCGAGCGCATTTCCGCAGCGACCTGTCCGACCTTCTGCCGGTCAATCCCCGTCAGCGCGATCTTGGTCTGCTTGGGATCGACTGTGGCATCGACGCCGGTCGGCAACGGGTACTCGATCGGATGCGAGTAGCCCAAGTTGAACACGACCATCGTCTTGCCCTTCATTTCGGCACGGTAGCCGATGCCGACGATCTCCAGTTCGCGCGTCCAGCCTTTGGTGACGCCTTCGACGGCGTTGTTGACCAGGGCGCGCGCCAGTCCGTGAACCGCCGCCTGCGAATCGTTCTCGCGGATGGCGACAATGTTTCCGTCCTTCTGCTCGACCTTGATGCCGGCCGGCAGCGCGGTGTCCAGCTTGCCTTTCGGCCCCTGCACCAGGACGGTGTTGCCTTCGACTTTGACCGTCACCCCTTTGGGGATCGGGATCGGCTTTTTTCCAATTCGTGACATAAGTCGCTCTTAGCCCTTGGCTCTTAGCTAGAATCTTTACGCCCTGGCATTCTGCTCCGGCCAACAGCCAAGAGCCAAAAGCCAAAAGCGGTTTATCAGTAAATCTCGCAAAGCAACTCGCCGCCCACGCCTTCCTTGCGCGCCTGGCGGCCGGTCATGACCCCGCGCGGCGTGGTGAGGATGTTGATCCCCATGCCGCCCAGGACGCGGGGAATCTCGCTGCGCCGTACGTAGACGCGGCAGCCGGGGCGCGAGACGCGCTCCACCTTCGAGATGGCCGCCTCGTTGTTGGCGCCGTACTTGAGATACACCCGGATCACCTTGTGGCCTTCTTCTTCCGTCGCCTTGAAATTGGAAATGTAGCCCTCTTCCTTCAGGATGCGGGCGATCTCCAGCTTCAAACGCGAAGCGGGGATATCCACCTTCTGGTGGCGGGCCTGGAGTGCGTTCCGCACTCGCGTCAACATGTCTGCGACCGGATCGGTCAACCTCATCGTTTGCTTCTCCTCTGCCGCCCGTTCGCTCCGCGTCTGGCGGAGAACCTGCAGCGGCTCGTGCACTTCTGTCGTTCGTCGTTAGTCCGTTAGCCGTCGGCTTGCACTGGTTGCCGCGAACGGCCAACGACGCGTTTACCAGGACGACTTCGAAACCCCTGGAATCTCCCCCCGCAGCGCGAGCTGGCGGAAGCACAAGCGGCAGATGCCGAACTTGCGCAGAAAAGCGCGCGGGCGGCCGCAAATGTTGCAGCGGTTGTGCTTGCGCGTGGAGAACTTCGGTTTCTTCGCGTCTTCGGGCCGTTGATGCAACCCAACGCCGTCTTTTACTCGCTTTGCTGTTGTCGCCATGCTTCCCTTCTAGTCCCAGCTGCCAGCTTTTAGCCGTCAGCTCTCAGCGAATCCCTGCTTATCCGTGGAACTTCGAAACCTTGAAACCTACGCCCTGAACGGCATTCCGAGGTGCTTTAAGAGCGTGCGCGCCTGGTTGTCGTTCGCGGCCGTGGTCACAATCGTGACGTTCATTCCCTTCTGCTTGTCTACTTTTTCATACGAGATCTCGGGAAAGATCAACTGGTCGTGCAGTCCGAGCGTGAAGTTGCCGCGCCCGTCGAACGACTTGGTCGAAACTCCCTTGAAATCGCGCACGCGCGGCAGGACGATGTTCACGAGCCGGTCGAGAAATTCGTACATGCGGTCGCCGCGCAAGGTCACCATCGCTCCGATGGATTGTCCCTGGCGCACTTTGAACGCCGCGATGGACTTTTTGGCCCGCGTCACCACCGGCTTCTGCCCGGTAATCTGGCCTAACTCATTCACGGCCGGGTCGAGCACTTTTGCATTCTGCGTCGCCTCGCCTACGCCCATGTTCACGACGATCTTGTGCAGGCGTGGCACGGCCATGGGATTGCCCAGCTCGAGTTCTTTTACCAGGGCGGGCGCAACCTCTTTTTCGAACTTCGAGCGCAGCCGCGGACGCTCCTTCGCGCTATGCCGGGCCTGGTCCGGGGCCTTCTGCTCCTGCGCCGATTCTTTTTGCGACTTTTTGTCTTTTGCCATGTCGTTTCGTCAACTTCCTCTCACGGTTTCGGAGTGTTGTCGGCTCTTGGCTCTTGGCTCTTCGCTCAACGTGTACCGGTTCGTGAATTCTCAATTCGCGGTTCGCATCCCGGCCTCAAGCCAAAAGCTCATAGCCAAGAGCCAACAGCTATTTATCCAACGTCGTTCCGCACTTCTTGCACACGCGCACCTTGCGGTCGCCGCGCACTTCATGTCCGATGCGCACTGGGCCACAAGTCTGGCAGACCAGTTGCACGTTGGAGTACGCGATGCGGCTCTCCTGCTCGGCAATGCCGCCCTTGATGTTGCGCTGCGGGTTCGGGCGCACATGCTTTTTCACCATCATCACGTGCTCGACCAGCAGCTTGCTGTCATTCGGAAACACGCGCAGCACGCGCCCTTCCTTGCCTTTATCGCGGCCCGTGATCACCCTGACAGTGTCATTGCGCCGGATATCCACTCGCTTGTTTTCAGTGCTTACAGTTCTCATAAAATTCCGTTTCAAGGTTTCAAAATTTCAAGGTTGCAAAAGTCAAGACCACCTTGGAACCTGCCCTAAATCACTTCCGGCGCCAGCGAAACGATCTTCAGAAACTTCTTCTCGCGCAACTCGCGGGCAACGGGACCGAACACGCGGGTCCCCACGGGCTCGCCCGCATCGTTGATCAGCACCGCCGCGTTCTGGTCGAAGCGGATGTAAGTTCCATCGCGACGGCGGTGTTCTTTGCGCGTGCGCACGATGACCGCCTTCACCACGCTCCCCTTCTTCGTCTGGCCTTCCGGCGCCGCTTCCTTCACAGCCGCCGTGATTATGTCGCCCAGCCCGGCATTCAATCCGGTCGAGCCGCCGAGCGGCAGAATCATCTGCAGCTTGCGCGCGCCGGAATTGTCGGCGACCTCCAGCATCGATCTCATCATCACAGCCATGGCGTCAGTCTCCCTCTCTCATCTCGCTCGCGCTCAGTTGCTCGGAACGCCCGGAACTTCCACCGCGGCTTCCGGGACCAGCGCCGCTTTGCGCACAATGTTCTTTAGCTTCCAGCGCTTCAGCTTCGAAAGCGGACGAGTTTCCTCGATCAGCACCACATCGCCGACGTGCGCCTCGTTTTTTTCGTCGTGCGCGTAAAACTTCTTGTTGCGCGCCACAACGCGCCCGTAGAACGGATGCGATTTTTTGCGAGTCACCTTCACCACAATCGTCTTCTGCATGCGGTTGGCGACCACTTCTCCCACAACTTCTTTGCGGCGGCCCTGCGCCTTCGCTGTTGATTCGGCCATTATCGTTTCTCCGTTGCGGCCGCGCGCGCGCGCTCGCCGATGATCGTCTTCACCCTCGCGATGTCTCTGCGCAGGCCGCGAATCTTTTTCAGGCTCTCCGTCTGGCCCATGTTGAGCTGAAACTTCAGCTTGAATAGCTGGTCGGCGAGTTCGCCTTCCTGGTGCTTCAGCTCTTCTTCCGTCAAATTCCTGACTTTGTCTGCTTTCATAAATTCCTCAAGCGGCCGACAGCTTCTTTCCTAGTGCGCCGCGTTCTCGCGCTTCACCAGCGTGGTCCGCAGAGCCAGCTTGTGCGACGCCAGTCGCATCGCCTCGCTCGCGTCCTGCAAGGTCACGCCTTCCATCTCGAACAGAATCTTCCCCGGCTTCACGACTGCGACCCAGTGATCTGGCGCGCCCTTGCCCTTGCCCATACGGGTTTCGGCGGGCTTCTTGGTGACAGGCTTATCGGGAAACACACGAATCCAAATCTTGCCCCCGCGCTTCACAAAGCGCGTCATCGCGACGCGGCTGGCTTCAATCTGCCGGTCGGTGATCCATCCGGGCTCGAGCACCTTCAACCCGAAGTCTCCGAACGCCAGCGTGGATCCTCGCCACGCCTTGCCGCACATGCGGCCGCGTTGCTGCTTGCGGTACTTCACTTTCTTTGGCATCAACATAAAAAGTTCTCAGTTCCCGGTTCTCAGTTGTCAGTTACAACCAAGACCTTAAAATCCGCCGGCAGCCGCCTGCGGTTCGCGCTTCTTCGCCGGCAGGATCTCGCCTTTGTACACCCAGACCTTGACACCGATCACGCCGTAGGTCGTGCGGGCCTCGGTGAAACCGTAGTCAATGTCGGCGCGCAGTGTGTGCAGGGGCAACCGGCCCTGCAGATACCATTCGGAACGCGCGATTTCGTTTCCGTTCAGGCGACCGCTCACGCGGACCTTGATTCCCTTGCATCCGAAACGCAGCGCAGAGTCTACGGCCTTGCGCATCGCGCGGCGGAATCCTACGCGTTTTTCCAGCTGCAGAGCGATCGATTCCGATACGAGCTGAGCATCCAATTCGGGCTTGTGCACTTCCTGGATGTCGACAAAAATGTCTTTGCCCGCGGTACGCTTCTGCAATTCGGCCTTCAGCTTGTCGATCTCCGCGCCCTTGCGGCCGATGATGATGCCGGGCCGCGCTGTCTTGATGATGATGCGCAGCTTGTTGCCGGGCCGCTCGATTTCGATGGAGCTCACGCCCGCCGACTTGAGCTTGTCCTTCAGCTCAGCCTTCAGCTTGACGTCTTCGTGCAGCTGTTTGTCATAGTCCCGCTCGGCAAACCAGCGCGATTTCCACGGCTTGGTGTAGCCGAGGCGAAAACCATAAGGATGGACTTTTTGTCCCATTGCTTCTCCTAAATCGAAACCATCTAAATCGTTACCTACGCCAACCCAACTCTATTTCGCAGCCGCTTTCTTCTTGCCAGCCGCCTTCACCGCCGGAGCCCGCCGCTTGGCCTTTGCCGGAGCAGCCGCCGCCTGTTCGCCGCCACCCGCCGGGCTCGCGACCGCACCGTTTTTGCCGCGCTCGGCCAGGATCAGCTCGATGTGCGCGATGCGCCGCTGGTAGCGGTAAGCGCGTCCCTGCGGCGCTGGACGGATGCGCTTCATGCGCGGACCGTCGTTGGCAATCGCACTCTTGACGTACAGGTTGTCAATCTCGACATCGAGTCCCTTCTCGGTAGCGAGAAAGTTCGCGTTATCGAGCGCTGACTGCAGCAGCTTGCCCACGTGCGCCGCAACTCGCTTCTTGGTGAACAGCAGCGTGTTGCGTGCTTCTTCGACGCGCCGTCCCTTGATCAGATCCAGCACCAGCCGCGCCTTCTGCGGCGAGACGCGCAAGTAACGCATTTCAGCTCGAAATTCCATAATCGTGTCTCTTCCTTACGCCTTCGGCGCCGCGGGAGCCGACGGGGCCGCCGGAGAAATCGCTCCAGGACCGCCCGGGATTCCAGCCGGCTTGGCCGCAACTTCCGTCGCCGCCTTCATGGAGTGGCCCTTGAAGTTGCGCGTGAAGCTGAACTCGCCCAGCTTGTGCCCCACCATGTTTTCGGTGACGTACACGGGGATAAATTTCTTGCCGTTATGCACCGCGATCGTGTGTCCCACCATCTCAGGCACCACGGTGGAACGCCGCGACCAGGTGCGCAGCACTTTCTTCTCGTTGCGCGAATTCATGCCGTCCACCTTCACCTGAAGGTGAGCATCCACGAACGCGCCTTTTTTCGTTGAACGTGCCATAAATTCTGTTCTCAGCTTTCAGCCGTCAGCTTTATGCTGACAGTTTTTTCCGGGCCCTACTTGCTGCGCCGGCTCACAATGAACTTATCCGTGCGCTTGTTATTCCGCGTCTTGTATCCGCGCGTCGGCTGGCCCCACGGCGTTACCGGATGCCGTCCGCCAGAAGTCTTGCCTTCACCGCCGCCGTGCGGATGGTCCACCGGATTCATCGAAACGCCGCGATTATGCGGACGCTTGCCCAGCCAGCGCGACCGTCCCGCTTTGCCGATGGTGACGTTCTCGTGGTCAATGTTGCCGACCTGTCCGATCGTCGCCATGCAGTCCTGGGAAATCTTGCGGGTCTCGCCCGAGGGCAGCTTCACCAGCGCGTACTCTTCTTCCTTAGCGACCAACTGCGCCGAACCCCCCGCCGAGCGCACCATCTGGCCGCCCTTGCCCGGCTTCAGTTCGAGATTGTGAATCTGCGTGCCGGGCGGAATGTTTCGCAGCGGCAGCGCATTGCCTACCAGGATGTCCGCTTCGGGACCGCTGACCACTTTTTGTCCGACCTTCAAACCTTCCGGCTGAATGATGTAGCGCTTCTCGCCGTCGGCATAAGCCAGCAGCGCGATGCGCGAAGACCGGTTGGGATCGTACTCGATCGTGGTGACGGTGGCCGGAATCCCGGTCTTGTCGCGCTTGAAATCGATGATGCGCAGCTTGCGCTTGTGACCGCCGCCGATGAAGCGCATCGTCATGTCGCCCGAGTTGCGCCGCCCGCCGGTGCGATTCTTCGGCTCGACCAGCGGCTTGTGCGGATGCTTGGTCGTGATGTCGTCGTTGACCAGCGTCGTGCGATAGCGCAACGTCTGCGTCGTCGGTCTGTATGTCTTAATTGGCATAATCAGCTCTTCACTGCTGTCGTTTGTCGTTGGTCGTCTGTCGTTGGCAAAATCGGCGAACGACTAGCGACGAATGGCCAGCGACGGTTTATAGATTCTGCGCGTACTCCGGCATTTTCTCGCCGGACCGCAACCGCACGTACGCCTTTTTCCAGTCCGGGCGGTAGCCGGCAAACTTGCCGCGCCGCCGTTCTTTTCCCGGATAAGTGGCAGTGCGCACCGAATGCACCTTCACCTTGAAAATCGACTGCACCGCTTCCTTGATTTCCGTCTTGGTCGCCTTCGGCGCCACCTGGAAGACCAGCGTGTTCTGGTTTTCCTTGATGGCGAGGCCCTTCTCGGTAATCACCGGACGGCGAATGATCTGGTATGCGCTCTTCATATTGATCAGGCCCTAGGCCACCTCCGCCGCTTTTTCATGCCGCGCCTTCCGCCGCCGTTCCTGCGTCGGCTTCTTCGCGCCTTCATCTTCGCCCGACTTATGTTGACGCTTCGACGCCGAAGACTTCAGCGACAGCTGCAGCTTCTCGATCGCCGGGTGCGAGAAAATTACGCGGTCGTAACGCAGCAGATGATAGGGATGCACTTCATTGCCTCGCACCAGTTCGAGCCCCGCAATGTTGCGCGCGCTCAATCCCAGGTTGCGGTTCTCGTGCTTCGCTTCTTCGACGATCAGAACCGTGGAATCGACCTTCAACGAATTCAGCGCTTTGCGAAATTCCTTGGTCTTCGGTTCCTTCACGTCGAACGCGTTCACCACGATCAGCTTGCCGCCGGCAAACTTCGCGGCCAGCGCCGAGCGCAACGCGCCCATCAACTTCTTGCGCGGGAACGTGTAGTCGTAGGAGCGCGGCTGCGGACCATGCACCGTATAGCCATGTCGCCACAGCGGCGAACGGATCGACCCGATGCGGGCCCGGCCTGTGCCCTTCTGCTTCCAGAGCTTCTTGCCGGAGCCGGAAACCTCCCAGCGGCCCTTGGTCTTGTGCGTTCCGGCGCGCTGGCTGGCGCGGTAATGCTTCACCGCTTCCCAGAGCAGATCTTCGTTGACCGCGCCGAAGATTTCGTCGGCCAGATCGAACGTTCCGACCTTCTCGCCGCTCAGATTGTGAATGTCTATCGTTGCCATATGCTTCTCGTTATGCCTTCTTCGCCGCTCGCTTCGCGGCCTTCAACGGATCAACCGTCGCCGAACCTGCAAATCCACGGCGCTCTCGTGGCGGTTTCTTCGCTTTGGTGATGACGATGTATCCGCCCTCGGGGCCGGGCACGCTGCCTTCGACCACCAGCAGGTTTTCATCCTTATCAACACCAAGAACCCTAAGGTTGCGCTGGGTCACGCGGGCGTTGCCCATGTGTCCCGACATCCGCATCCCTTTGAACACGCGCGACGGAAACGCGGAAGATCCGATCGAACCGGTAATCTGAAACATGGAACCGTGCGACTTCGGACCGCCGCCGAAGTGATGCCGCTTCACGACGCCCTGAAACCCGCGCCCCTTGCTGATTCCGACGACATCGACGAAACGCTCGCCTTCGAAAATCTCGACCAGCACGCGGTCCCCGACCTTCACCGAACTTCCATCCGCGCCATCCGCCGCTCCTTCGACTTCAAGCGGCACTTCGCGCATGAACTTTACCGGCGGAAGATTGTTCTTCGCCAGGTGCCCCTTGGCGGGCTTGGTGAGCCGCGACTCTTTCACAAATTCGACCAGGCCAATCTGGGCGGCCTCATAGCCGTCCCGCGTGGAGGACTTGTGCTGCGTGACCACGCACGGACCAGCCTGCAGCACTGTGACCGGGCGAACGTCGCCCTTCGAGTCAAACAGTTGCGTCATGCCGACTTTCTTGCCCAGGATGCCTGCTACCTTCGTTGCCATTTCTCTCTCCGTGCCCAGCTTGGCTCGCCGTCATTCAACGCCGGCTATTGGCTGGGGAGCTTTTCTGCTCGTGTGGGAACGGCCGCCCTAGGCCGTTCCGCGCGCGTCAGCGCGTTTACTTATGCTCTTTCCCGAACGCCTTGATCTCCACATCCACACCCGCGGGCAGATCGAGCTTCATGAGCGCGTCGACGGTCTGCTGCGTTGGCTCGAGAATGTCGAGCAGGCGCTTATGGGTGCGGATCTCAAACTGCTCCCGCGACTTCTTGTCCACGTGGGGCGAACGCAGCACGCAGTACTTGTTCTTCATCGTGGGCAGGGGAATCGGCCCGGCAATCTGCGCGCCGGTGCGCCGCGCCGTTTCCACAATCTCGCCGGTCGACTGGTCGAGGATGCGGTAGTCGTAAGCCTTCAACCGGATGCGAATTCGTTCTTTTCCAATCACTGTGTCATCTCGCTAACCCCTCCCGCCGGTCTTCACAAACCCCGGGAGGAAAGAACTGGCGGCATGTTGCAAGCCGCGTTATTTTTTTGGCCTCAAGGTTCCAGTACTCGCGAATCAGGTAGTCCTTGACGCCGCTTTGAATCTGCTTCCAATACTTCTTGACGTTCTCGCCGTCGAGTGGGACCGGAACGCCTTCTTCTTTCCAGATTCGCTGCATCTCCGAATCCGGCACTGGCCTGACTTGCTTCGCTTCCCAATCAATCCCGCGCGGAGTGAAGGAGACCAGCCACGCATTTCATCCACTGCGCTTTCCTACTGAATAATCTCGGCGATCGTTCCGGCGCCTACGGTGTGGCCGCCTTCGCGAATCGCGAAGCGCAGGCCCTTTTCCATGGCCACCGGCGTGATCAACTCGACCACCAGGCTCACGTTGTCCCCCGGCATCACCATCTCGGTGCCCGCGGGAAGTTCTGCGACTCCGGTCACGTCCGTCGTGCGCAGGTAAAACTGCGGACGGTATCCCTTGAAGAACGGCGTATGTCGCCCGCCTTCTTCCTTCGTCAGGATGTAGACTTCGGCCTTGAACTTGGTGTGCGGCGTGATCGATCCCGTCTTGGCCAGCACCATGCCGCGCTCCACGTCGTCCTTGCCAATGCCGCGCAGCAAGAGTCCCGCGTTGTCGCCCGCCATGCCTTCGTCCAACTGCTTCTTGAACATTTCGACGCCCGTCACCACCGTCTTGCGCGTCTCGCGGAAGCCCACGATTTCCACTTCCTCGCCCACCTTCACTTTGCCCCGCTCGATGCGGCCCGTCACCACCGTGCCGCGGCCCGAGATCGAAAAAATATCTTCGATCGGCATCAGGAACGGTTTGTCCAACTCACGCGCCGGCTGCGGAATATATTTGTCCACCGCCGCCATCAACTCGTCGATCTGCCCCTCCGCCTTGGCTTCCCCATTCAGCGCGTTCAGCGCCGAAACCCGCACCACCGGCACGTCGTCGCCCGGAAACTTGTACGACTTCAGCAGTTCGCGTACTTCGAGTTCAACCAGTTCCAGCAACTCCGGATCGTCCACCGCGTCCACTTTATTCAACGCGACCACCAGATACGGCACACCCACCTGCCGCGCCAGCAGCACGTGTTCCCGCGTCTGCGGCATCGGACCGTCGGTGGCAGCAACCACCAGAATGCCGCCATCCATCTGCGCCGCGCCCGTGATCATGTTCTTGATGTAGTCGGCGTGGCCCGGGCAATCCACGTGCGCGTAGTGCCGGTTCGCCGTCTCGTACTCGACGTGCGCCGTCGCGATCGTGATGCCGCGCGCTTTTTCTTCCGGAGCGTTGTCGATCGAATCAAACGACCGGAACGTGTTCTTCGGATTGTGCTTCGACAACACCTTCGTGATCGCCGCCGTCAGCGTCGTCTTGCCGTGATCAATGTGACCAATCGTCCCTACGTTGCAGTGCGGCTTTGTCCGATCAAACTTTTCTTTCGCCATAACTCAGCTCTTAGCTCCTAGCTCTTCGCTTCTAGCTCAAAACCAAAATCGTCGCCGTCGGCTTCGTAATACGCGCCAACGAATTCCTGTTTTTCGACCATGGCCTCAACAATCTCCCGGTCGAACCGTGCAAAATCTTCCGAGCAGCGTTCGCGAAAAACCTCAAACCCGCGATGCCAATTCCAGAAGTCCCGCACTCGATACCGCCCATCGCTGGGAGACTCGCAATATACTTCCGTCGCGATGTAGCCTTGGGCCTGCCGCAAAAACCGCGCCCAGATTCCCTCAGCCCGAAAAACATTTACAAACTCAACCTGCTTCGCTTCTCTGACCCAAAACCTGCGGTCGACGACGAACCGCGGCGCTCGGAGTCACTTCGCAGTGCCTTGCACCTTGGCGATGATTTCCTCCGCAACGGATCGCGGAGCTTCCTCATAGCGGGCAAAGTGCATGGAGTATTCCGCGCGGCCCTGCGTCGAAGAACGCATATGGGTCGCGTAGCCAAACATTTCCGCCAGTGGAACGATGGCCTTGATCACCTGCGAACCGGCGCGGTGCTCCATGCCTTCAATGCGTCCGCGGCGCGAACTCAAGTCGCCCATGATGGTTCCGGCATAATCTTCCGGAGTCACCACTTCGACCGCCATCACCGGCTCCAGCAGCACGGGAGAAGCCTTGCGGGCGGCCTCTTTGAACGCCATCGAACCGGCAATCTTGAATGCCATTTCGTTCGAATCGACGTCGTGATAACTGCCGTCGTAAAGTGTGGCCTTCACGTCGACCATGGGATAGCCAGCGAGGATGCCGCCTTCGAGCGCTTCGCGGATGCCCTGATCGATCGGCTTGATGAATTCCTTGGGCACCGAACCGCCGGTAATGTCGTTGACGAACTCGTAGCCAGTCCCCGGTGGTTGCGGGTCGAGATAAATCTTGGCGTGGCCGTACTGGCCCTTGCCGCCAGTCTGGCGGATGTACTTGCCTTCCGCTTCGGCATGCCTGCGAATGGTCTCGCGATACGCCACCTGCGGCTTGCCAACATTGGCCTCGACCTTGTACTCGCGCATCATGCGGTCGACGATGATTTCCAGGTGCAACTCGCCCATGCCGCTGATGATGGTCTGTCCGCTGTCGGGATCGGTGTGAACTTTGAAGGTGGGATCTTCCTGGGCCAGGCGCGCCAGCGCCATGCCCATTTTTTCCTGGTCGGCCTTGGTCTTCGGTTCCACCGCAACCGAAATCACGGGAACCGCGAACGTGATCGACTCGAGCGCAATGGGCTTGTCTTCGTCGCAAATCGTGTCGCCCGTGCCGACATTCTTCAGCCCAACCGCAGCGCAAATGTCACCCGCCAGAATTTCGCTGATCTCTTCGCGCTTGTTGGCGTGCATCTTCAGCAGGCGGCCAATGCGCTCCGTCTTTGTAGTGCGCACATTCAGCACCGAGTCGCCCGTCTTCAACTGGCCCGAGTAAACGCGGATGAAGGTCAACTGGCCGACAAACGGATCGGCCATGATCTTGAACGCCAGCGCGGCGAACGGCTCTTTGTCGTCAGCTTTGCGGAAAATCTTCTCGCCGTTGTCGGGATTGATCCCGTGCGTTTCCGGAACAT
This sequence comes from uncultured Acidobacteriaceae bacterium, assembly GCA_963819145.1. Lineage (GTDB taxonomy): Bacteria > Acidobacteriota > Terriglobia > Terriglobales > Acidobacteriaceae > Sulfotelmatobacter. The sequence goes on along the minus strand of CAWFVB010000026.1, from coordinate 78,662 downwards.
CGAGCGGCGAAGGTAGATAGTCCACAACCGCATCCAGAAGGGGCTGCACGCCTTTGTTCTTGAACGAGGTACCTACGACAACCGGAAAAACCTTTAATGCGATGGTCGACTTGCGCAGCGACGCCCGCAACTCATCGGCGGTAATCTCTTCGCCTTCCAGAAACTTGTGCAACACCTCATCGTCGTTTTCGGCGATGCTCTCCACCAGTTGCGCATGGAACGCTTCCGCTTTCTTCTTGAGATCGGCGGGAATTTCTTCTGTCACGTACTCCGCGCCCATGGTCTCGTCTTTCCAGATGATCGCCTTCATGGCAATCAGGTCGACGACGCCGATGAACTTCGCTTCCTGTCCGATGGGGATTTGAATCGCGATGGGCTTGGCACTGAGGCGCTTGCGGATGGTGTCGACGGCGTGCTCGAAATCAGCACCCATCTTGTCAATCTTGTTAATGAAACAAATTCGCGGGACGCCGTACTTGTCAGCCTGGCGCCAGACCTTTTCCGACTGCGGCTGCACGCCGTGAACCGCGTCAAACACCGCAACCGCGCCGTCGAGAACTCGCAGCGATCGCTCGACTTCCGCCGTGAAATCGACGTGGCCCGGGGTATCGATAATGTTGATGCGAATGTCGCGCCAGGTGCAGGTCGTGGCGGCGGAGGTAATGGTGATGCCGCGCTCCTGCTCCTGCTCCATCCAGTCCATGGTCGCAGTGCCTTCGTGCACCTCTCCGATGCGGTGCGTCCGTCCCGTATAAAACAGGATGCGCTCCGTCGTAGTGGTCTTGCCGGCATCAATGTGGGCCATGATGCCGATGTTTCTGCAGCGTTCTAATGGGACTGTTCTGGGCACGACCTGATTCTCTTTCTGGGCTCTGAAAAATTCGCTTTTGGCTTTTGGCTTTTAGCTAATGGCCAACGAGCCAATAGCCAAAAGCGCTTTTCCCTACCACCGGTAGTGCGCGAAGGCCTTATTGGCTTCCGCCATGCGGTGTACATCTTCTTTCTTCTTGATGGCGGCGCCCTTGCCGGTAGCGGCGTCGAGCAATTCGTTGGTCAACTTGTCGATCATTCCTTTTTCGCCCCGGCCGCGGGCATACGTAATCAGCCAGCGGATCGCGAGCGAGGTGCGGCGGTCGGCATTCACTTCCACCGGCACCTGATAGTTGGCGCCGCCGACGCGTCGGGTCTTGACTTCGAGCAGCGGCTTGGCGTTCTCGACGGCCTTCTTGAACAGCTTCAGAGCCTCGTCGCCGCCCTTGGACTCCAGGCGCTTTAACGATTCATAGAAAATGCCCTCGGCGGTCGAGCGCTTCCCCTGCCACATCATCGAGTTAATAAACTTCGTCACCAGATCCGATTGATAGACGGCATCGGAGGGGACGGTCCGCTTGGCGATATGTCCTTTTCTTGGCATGAATCAGCTTCCTCAGCCCTTCTTCGGCCGCTTGGCGCCATACTTCGAACGTCCCTGCATGCGGCCGGCGACGCCGACGGCATCCAGAGTTCCGCGAATCACGTGATAGCGCACGCCCGGCAGATCTTTCACGCGCCCTCCGCGGATCAGCACGATCGAGTGCTCCTGCAGGTTGTGGCCGACGCCGGGAATATAGGTCGTGACTTCGATTCCATTCGTCAGTCGCACACGCGCCACCTTCCGCAAAGCCGAGTTCGGCTTCTTGGGCGTCTGCGTGTACACGCGGGTGCAAACTCCGCGCTTCTGAGGACATCCCTGCAGCGCAGGGCTGGCCGTCTTGTACCGGGGCCGCTTCCGGCCTTGAGCCACCAACTGATTAAACGTAGGCACTCTTCGCCACTCCTTAGCGGCGCGCAACCTGATTGCAGCGCAGGCGCGCACCGGCTCAAATCCTTCAATCCAGCTGTTCTAAGACGCGCATCCGTGGTCATGGCCGGCTTACCGCCAACCATTACTTCTCGCCGCGCAGCTTAATGCCAACAGCTCGCGCCGGAGAGATTCTGGATTCCCATTCAGACTATCGCTGCCGACGGTGGCGCCCGGCCAAACTCCGGGGGCACTCCGTTTCGTCAGCCTTGCCCTGCATATCCTTCCACAATAGGGCGGAAGGCACCGCAGGAACGTTTCAGCGAGGAAAGCTTCCGAACCTGCACAGCTCTCGGAAACGTATTTCTCTATAGCTCAACTGCGAGTCCCCTGCGCACACAATCGCTCAAGAAACCCACAGCACACAGCAAGCCTGGATGTACTCGCGGAACCAAACTACTATAGCAAGTGGTCACAAACATCGTCAACCCGTGTTTTTGCATCCCAGTATCGGGTGGCCGGGAGTCGAGCCGGCGACGTGGTTTTTCGAATCGGCGACGGGAGTTTGGGCCGTCGTTGCGGAAGCACAGCAGTTGCTCCGTCGCGGTTCCGAACTATTTTCCTGGAACCATATGCCCCGCCAGCGCTTGCCGATTCCGCCGCCAGCCTCTACACTACAGGTTTTCCACTTCATGACGAATGGTTCTTCCAGCAGTCATTCTAGGCGCGGGACTGGAACCAGGGCTTAAAGAGGGGTGCATGCGCGGTTTGCGTTCTCGCGGTTGGCGGTCAACGGTTGCGATGATTTGTCTGGGTCTGAGCGCTTGTGGCGGCCATAGGCCGCCGGGCGCGTCGCCCTTCCCGGCGAGGGTCAACTTAAACCCTGCGGGCAGTTTATCGGTACAGCTGGGTAACTTTTTCGTTTTCACCGCGTCGGCGAACAATTCCTCCAACGGTGCCGTCAACGTTCCGTTCACCTACACGTCGAGCGACACCTCGATCATGAATATTGCTCCCAACGGTGTGGCCTGCGCCGGACACTGGGACGCCGCGTTCGCCACCTGCACGCCCGGAAACACAGGGCTGGTCCAGATAACCGCGACGGCTCTAGGAGCAACCAGTCAGCCGACCTTCGTATTCGTGCATCCGCCCATCGACAACATTGTTGTGAAAGGAATCTTGCCAACCGGCCTGCCCATCCAGGAGCCCTGCCTCTCCCAAAGCCAGACGATGACCCTGCAGGCCTATGCGTATAGCCAGGGTTCCGACATCACGTCTGCGGTCGGTCCCTTCACCTGGTCGGCAAATAACGCAAGCGTGGTCAAAATCGTTCCGATCGTCACTCCGTTCATTGCGAACGGTCAGACCTACTACGTTGCGACAAACCAGGCTACGGCAACCGCCGTCACCCCGGGAATCACCCAGATCTATGCCACGGCGAGCAACGTGTTCAGCACGACATTCCAGCAGCCAAATCTGTCCGCCCCCAATCCCCCTCCAGTCATCTTCGACTTCTTCGAGACTTGCCCGATCCAGAACATTACCCTGGAGCTTGGTCCCGCAGGATCGCAGCAGAACGGTCAAACCAGTTTCATCGTTCCCAAAGGGACGACGCAGACGGTCACGCCGATTCTGACCGACGTGATGGGAAACAGCTCGCTGCCCAATCCCAATAGCCAGATCGTGTTGAGCAAGATTCCTCTGACTTGGACAGCATCTCAACCGGGGGTGGTCGCAACGAACACGACCTGCACAACCGCGGCCTGCACGATCACTACTCCGTCGCCCGGCGCCGGGACCGTTACCGCGTCTTGCTCGCCGCCGAGCTGCAACGTGGGCTTCCCGGAAGTTCCCCCGGCCTTGACCCCGGGCTCATTGGCCGCGTGCGCATCCTACGTAAAAACTCTGCACTTCGGTCTGACCAGTTGCGAGCAATTCATTCCGCTCCCGGTGTACGCCACGATCCCGATCACCGGAATTGTCACCGGAGCTCCGTCACCGGCGACAGTGCTGGCCAGCAGCGTGGATTGCCAGAACGAGACTTCCCAACCCCCAGTCTGTATCACCAGCATCTACAGCATCACCACCGCAAGGGCTTCAGCGGGGAACGCAACTCCCATGTTCAGTTCGCCCAACTCATTGCTGTTCGATCTCGCGGGCGACAGGGCATACGTTGGAAGCAATTTCGGCGCGCTGTCGCTCACTCCCGCGAATTTAAACTCCAACAACCCGGCATTTTCCTCGCTCGGAGCCGTTGAAGGTACTGTGCTGGCGGTCTCTCCGAACGGCAGCTCCGCGATCTTCTCCAATCCGGGAGGGAACGAGATATGGATCACCTCGAACGCCGCGCCGATCGTGCTGACCATCTCCAACGCGTCGACGGCCGCGTTCTCACCCGATGGACTGAAGGCCTTCATTTTCGGCTTCGACACCAACCGGAACCCGACTCTCTACATTTACTCGACGCAGCAGTCCCTGCAGGCCATCCCACTCCCGGCCAACACCACCGTGAGCGCAATCGCGTTCTCCGATAATGGAGCCTTTGCTTATGTGGCCGAGCCGAATCTGGGGAGCTTGGGCGGACCCGCCGTCACCGTCTACAACACTTGCAACAATCAGATTGCAACCGGCGTGAACAGCGCGAACCAAGTCATTCCGCAGATCATTTCCCTGTCGTCGCCGCCGATTACCTTCAAGGCCGTGCACGACGGAGTTCACTTCGTCGCCCTGGCCGGCGACGGAGACATTGATTACATCACTGCAGCCGTCACCGGGATTCCCGCGGCAACTCCGACTGCGCCCGCCAGTTCCATCTGTCCGATGACGGTCTTGAACACTCGCCAGACCATTAGCCTGCAGCAGCAGGGAGCCATCCATCCCATCAATGTTTTTGCCTCCGGGGACGGTTCCCAGCTGTATGTCGCCGCCAGCGACCGCGCCAGCATCCTCGTCTACAATTTCGGCACCGGCGCTGTGACCGGCATTTTGCTGGCTGGAAATGCGGTCCCGCTCAGCGCCGACATCACCGTTGACTCCGGAACGATTATGGTAGCCGGCAACGATGGACAGCTGCATGAAGTCAGCACCGCCAACGGCGGCAACGACGCGGTGCAAATCCAGTTCCCGCCCCTGCCCAACTACCTGAACGCGTTCTGCACCTTCGACCCGTCAGGCCCGTGTAAGTTCGATTTGATGGTGGTCAAACCGTAGAACAGTTCTCAGTTCTCGGTTTTCGGTTTTCAGTTTGTGTCGAGGAGATCGACGGGCCCGGATGCGGAATCTGGGCTCTTTGATTTATTTGATGAGGAAAAAGGAACACCGGGCGAGGAACTGGCATCCGGCAACTGAGAACTGCCTCTAGCCGCTAGTGCTCTTAACGTTCAACTCTTTTCCAATACTATCGAGCACTCCGTTGACGAAGTGCACTGACTCCGGAGTCGAAAACTTGCGGGCAATCTCGAGCGCTTCGTTAATCACCACCGCCCGCGGCGTCTCCGGATAAGCCAGCAATTCCGCCACCGCCGCACGCAGCAGATTGCGATCCACCGCCGCCATGCGCTCCATGCGCCAGTGCTCCGCGTGACGCTCGATCAGTCCATCGATCTCAGCACTGCGATCGCCCGCCACGCGAAACAGATCGTCGGCAAATCCGCGAACCTCCGCGCTCGCCGTTCCGTGCTCGGCCCAGAACGTCCGCCGCACCTGTTCCGCATCCTGCTTGCCCATATCCGACTGAAACAGCATCTGCAGAACCAGTTCCCGGGATTTGCGTCGTGTACCCATAGCTCGTGTAGGGACGGGCGCCTTCGTCCGTCCCGCGGGCGAAACCCGCGCCTCACTCTCTCCACGTTCCCTGTTGTCAGTTTACTGTACTGGCGGGCGTTGCGGGCGGGCTACCTGCGCTTGCTCTTCGCACTCTTGCTCTTCGCACTCTTTGTTCTGTCATCCCGACGACTCGCGACGCGAGAAGGAAGAACCTGCTTCTTGCCGACGCCCGGCACCTGACGCCCGACGCCGCTCTTCCCCGCGCCGGTAGCCGGAAGCCGAATAGCGCCCGTGAGCGAGGCCATCTCGACTGCTGCCAACGCCGCTTCGAATCCCTTATTCCCCATCTTCAATCCCGCGCGATCGATTGCCTGCGCCAGCGTTTCGCAAGTCAGCACCCCGAACGCATGCGGCACGCCGGTTTCCTGCGCCGACTGCCCAATCCCGCGCGTGACTTCGTTCACGATGACGTCGTAGTGTGCGGTATCGCCGCGAAGCAGACATCCGATGCAGATGACGGCGTCGTATTTCTTCGTTTCGGCCAGCGTGCGGGCGGCAGAAGGAATCTCGAAAGCTCCCGGCACCCGCACAATGTCGATATCTTTCTTCGCAGCGCCAGTCCGCAGCAGCCCGTCGCAAGCGCTCAACAACAGCCGCTCGGTGATGAACGAGTTAAAGCGGGAAACGACTAGCCAAACCGTTTCCCCGATGCATTCAGACTCCCGGAAAACTCACGATCATCTCGCTTCGGCCGGACGCCGAGAATAATTTTCCCGGCAACCAGACGCTAAAAGGCTCGTTGGCCGACCACCGAATCTCGGAATCCCGCAGCGATGCGCAGGTTCATCCGCTTTGCGGTCTCGTAAATCAAGGCCGGATCGGAAGTCTCCAACCCAATCAAGTATGCGGCATTGCGAGCGTCGCTCGCCAATCCTCCGGTAGATGAGCGGGCCACGAAGTGATAGAGATCGTGGCAAGCGGAGTCGCGAACGATGCGGTCTGGAAGCCCAGAACGTCCTTGTCGGGAACGCTTCGCACGAATCCGATGGCTTCGAAAAAGTCGGCCAGTTTTCCCCAGTCGGCTGGATCGACGTAGCGGCCGATACTTACGCTATTCAACATTCTTGGTTCACTTCCCCTTGAACTGCGGCGCGCCGCTTCTCCAAAAACGCCGTCGTCCCTTCCTTCTTATCTTCCGTCGCGCACGCAACCGCGAACAACACGGCCTCCAGATACAGCCCCTCGGCCAGCGTCATCTCCATGCCTTTGTTCACGGCCTCCATCGCGTACTGCACGGCCAGCGGGGCGTTCGCAATGATCTTCGCCGCAATCGCTTCCGCGCGCGGAATCAGATCGGCCGGCGCCGTCACTTCATTCACCAGCCCGATGCGATGCGCTTCCTGCGCCGTGATCATCTCGCCCGTCAGCAACTGCTGCATCGCGAGCCCCTTGCCCACCAGTCGCGGCAGCCGCTGCGTTCCGCCGTATCCCGGAATGATTCCCAACTTCACCTCCGGCTGTCCCAGCTTCGCATTCTCGCTGGCGAGGCGCATGGTGCATGCCATCGCCATTTCACACCCCCCGCCCAGCGCGAACCCGTTGATGCAGGCAATCACCGGCTTCCCAAGATTTTCGATCAAATTGAGCACGTTTTGCCCACGATGCGTGGATTCCTTGCCGCTCACGGATTCATATCCCGCCAGCTCGCTGATATCGGCGCCCGCAATGAATGCTTTCTCGCCCGCGCCGGTAAAAATCACCACCCGGATTGCCGCGTCGTTCTTGATGTCATGGAATGCGGCCCGCAACTCTTCCATCGTGGCCATGTTCAGTGCGTTGAGCACCTTCGGCCGGTTCACGGTGACGTAAGCAATCGCGTTTTTCTTTTCGAGAAGAATATTTTCGAAGTTCATAGAAGCTCTTAAAAGACCTCGAGACTAACGCTCCATCCAAAAACGATGATTAGGATTCCTAGCAGTTTGGCCAGTTGATTTTCTAAATACAAGGAAATTAAAGAAACCGTAGTAGATCATGTTTACTGTAATAGCAATGCGCGCAAAACTGCCGAGCCTCTCTAGGAACCCTTCGCCGGAGGCAAATCGCATGCCGAGCACAAATCCCGGCGAGATTACCCACCGCACAAGCTGCGGCGTTGTCGGCCGATCGCTGATCGCCATCCCCAGATAAGTCAAGAATAATGTCACCAAGCTGCCGATTAGCAGTTGTGCCAATATGAAACGACGCGGCTCGCGGTTAACGTCCATCATGACTCCAATTTCAGAGTTGTTGTCATCCTGAGCGAAGCGAAGAACCTATGCACTTTGCCGGCGCCCGCAAACTGCACAGGTCCTTCGCGGCAAACGACGCCGCTCAGGATGACAATCAAGAATCCGTGTGAATCCGTGCAAATCCGTGGCTAAAGTTTATTCGCCTTCGGCTTCTCCGGGTCCGAGTAATCATAAAACCCCTTGCCCGACTTCCGCCCGTACCAACCTGCCATCACCATCCGTTTCAACAGCGGAGGCGATGCGAACCGCCGCTCCTTGAACTCGTCATACATCACATGCGTAATGTAATACGTCGTATCGAGCCCGACGAAGTCGAGCAAAGTAAACGGCCCCATCGGATAGCCACAGCCCAGCTTCATCGCGTTGTCGATATCCTCAATCGACCCCACACCCTCTTCGTACGCGCGGATGGCATCCAGCAAATACGGCACCAGCAGCCGGTTTACGATGAATCCCGTCTTGTCCGACGTCCGCACTGGAACCTTGCCCAGCTTTTTCGCGAACGCATACGCCGTCTCGTAAACGTCATCCGCTGTGGCAATGGTCCGCACCACTTCCACCAACTTCATCAGCGGCACCGGATTAAAAAAGTGCAGCCCGATAAACCGCTCCGGCCGTTTCACCGAAGTCAAAAGCTCAGTCACCGAAATCGAAGATGTATTCGAAGCAAAGATCGCATCCTTCTTCACGACGCCGTCGAGCGACGCATACATCTTCTTTTTCTCTTCCACGTTCTCGATGATGGCCTCGATCACGATGTCGCAATCGGCCAGGTCGGATCTGTTCGTCGTCCCGTGAAGCCGTGCCCGGACCGCGCCTTTCTGCTGCGCCGTGATCCCGCCCTTCTCCACCGGCCGCTCCGCAAACTTCGCCAGAGATTTTTCGATCCCGGCGAACCCCTTGTCGAGATACTTCTGCTCGACTTCCAGCACGGTGACGTCAAATCCAGCCGTCGCGCAAACCTGCGCGATGCCCGACCCCATCAGTCCGCAACCGCAGAACGCCAACTTTCTTGATTTCCATAATTTCCTCATTCCATTCCCCTGTCAATCTCACCGACAGAGTCACAGCACCTATGCAATTCTGCCGACTCCGACATAATTGCAAGAATCCTTGTGACGTCAAATCCAGCCGTAGCGCAAACCTGCGCAATGCCCGACCCCATCAGCCCACAACCGAGAACGCCAACTCTTTTAATTTCCATAATTGCTTCCTCAAAATAATACGCTTGTCATCCTGAGCGAAGCGAAGGATCTATGCACTCAGCCGACGCCGGCAATATGCATAGATCCTTCGCGGCAAAAAGCGCCGCTCAGGATGACAACGCCGCTTTGATCCGTGAAAATCCGCGTACATCCGTGGCAAAGAAGCTAGCTCATGCTCTCCACGACCATCGCGATCCCCTGCCCGCCGCCGATACACGCCGTCGCCAGCCCGTACTTCTTCTTCCGCCGCCGCAACTCGTACAGCAGCGTGATCACCAGCCGCGTCCCGGTCGCGCCCAGCGGATGCCCCAGCGCGATCGCCCCGCCATTCACATTCACCTTCTCGCGATCGAGCCCCAGTTCTTTTTCCACTCGCCAGATACTGCGCCGCGAACGCCTCATTCACTTCGATCAAATCAATGTAGTCGAGCGATAGCCCCGCCTTCTGCAACGCGATCTTTGTCGCCGGCACCGGACCGCGCCCCATCACCTTCGGCTCCACACCCGCAATGCCCCAGCTCACGATTCGCCCCAGCGGCGCCATATTGCGCTTCCGCACCTCATCGAGCGACATCACGACCACGGCCGCCGCGCCATCCACAATGCCGCTCGCATTTCCGGCCGTGACCGTCCCATTTTTGCCAAATGCGGCCTTCAACTTCGCGAGCCCTTCGATCGTGGTCTGCGGGCGCCGGTGGTCATCTTCGGTCAGCGATTCCCCGGTCGCCTCGCCTTTCGAATTCCGCAGGGGCACCGGAACCAGCTCTTCCTGAATGCGTCCTTCTTTGTAAGCTGCATCGGCCTTCTGCTGCGATCGCAGCGCCAGCTCGTCCTGCATCTCACGGGTAATTCCCTGCTCCGACCCATAGAGCTCCGCAGTGTTAGCCATGTACGACCCGCAATAAGTATCCAGCAGCGCTACCATCAGCGAATCTTCCAGTTTGCCGCCCGGAGCCAGCGTGAACCCGTCGCGCCCCCGAATCACAAACGGAGCCTGCGACATCGCCTCCATCCCGCCCGCGAGGACAATCTTCGCTTCATCCAATTGAATCATCTGCGCCGCGTTCACGATCGCCTGCATGCCCGACCCGCACAGCCGGTTCACCGTCAACGCCGGAGTCTCAATCGGCAGCCCCGCCCGCAACGCAGCGTGCCGCGCGCCATAGAGCGCGTCGCCAGAAGTCTGCTGCGCGTTGCCGAACACCGCGTGATCGAATTCCTTCGCATCCACGCCCGCGCGCTCAATCGCGCCCTTGGCCGCGACCGCAGCCAACTCCTGCGCCGTGAAGTCTTTCAATTTGCCGCAATAGCGGCCAAAGGGCGTCCGCGCCCCGCTGACGATGGCAATGTCACCTGGTTTCAACATGATTTTTCCCTGCAGGACCTGTAAGAACCGATGAAAGTCGATCAGCCAAACTTGTTAGTTTAGCAGCGAGGCGGGAAATTTGCTCATCGCGGAGAATGGAAGCAGGAAAAACTTGAGTGACGCAATCGTCTACGCGACGGCGCCGGCAGCGAGCTTGGCCGGAGCTTCGGCCACAATTTTGCCCGGCCCCTGCGACATCGCATGGCCGAGGGCATGTTCGGCGCGATTGATCACTTCGGTGACCACGTCGATGGGATCATATTCGGTGCGGATCACGGCCTCGGCCAGCCCTGCCGAGAATTGAGCCGACGGGCCCTTCACTGCGCCGTCTTTGGAAGGCAAGCGCACTTCAGAAATGATCTTGCGCAGCTTCTCGATCGCCAGCATGGCTTCTTTTTCCGCCGTCTCGCCGAGAAGAATCGCGATGGTGGTGGTGTCATAACGAAAGGCCAGATCGTTGGAGCGGATGTTCGCGGCGAACAACTGCCCTACTCTCTCCATCACGCTCTGCACTTCCGCCTCGCCATACTCCTTCATCATGGCCGAACTCTTGCCAAACTGCAGCAACAGCACCGACAGCGCGGATGCGTTCTGGATGGCGCGCTTGCTCTCGGCCAACAGCAGATCAATGTAGGACGCGCGTTTCAACAACCCGGATTTTTCGTCCGTCACGGACAGGTTCTTCACCAGGCGCCGCAGGCCCGCATTGTTTAGCGCAATGACCATCTGGTCGGCCACAGTCTTGAGCACGACCATATCCGCCTGCTGCCACGACCTGGGCCGGTTGTGAATCAGCACCAGGACCCCGACCGTCTCCTCGCCATCGCTGAGGGGAATGGCCAGAATCGAGGCCGCTCCCAAGTCGGTCACGGCTTTGCGCGCCGACTGCAGTGCAGCGCTCTTCGGAGCATCCGATATCGCGAGCGGTTCGTGGCCGTCAATCGCCTGCTGCAGGCACGCGACCAGTTCGGCAATGGCCGCCGGGCTCGCTTTTTTGTAACCCTCGGCGCAAAATTCGTCCATCGCGGTCGGAGATAGACCCTTCTTGCCCATCGCCGCGACGCAGCGCGTTGCTTCCCAGTGCGACCCAATCTCTTTCACTGCCGTACTCAGCACCGCGGGAGCCGTCCCCTGGTGATACAACTTGCGCGTGATCTCGGCCACGCGGGTGAAGCTGCGCACATCGGCCGCCGGATCGGGCGCGGGCGCCGCCACAGGCGCTGCACTCGCCGCCGCAGCCGCGGGCGCTGCCGCTGCCGCCGGAGGCAAAGGCGCAGACCCTGCATACCGCGGCGTAACGCCTGCCGACAGGTACAACCGTTGCAAATCTTCGTTTTTTTCTTCTTCCCGCGGAAAGAGTTCCTGAATTCTCTGCAGCCGCTCGACGGCCTTGTTGCGCATTCCGTACTGCACCAGAATTTCGGCCTGCAGCATCAGGTCCTGCAGCGTCCCAGCCCCGAGCGTCGGCTCTTCGTGGTGTACTGGTTCGTCGGCCGCTTTGGCGGTGTTGTTAAAGCGCGACGCGATCACCTGGAAACGCCCGGGGTCGACCTTGCCCTTGATCTGGTCCAGTCGCTTCAAATGTCCAGGTTCATAGGGATCGACTTCGGCCGCCCGGTCCAGGCACTCTGCCGCTTTGGCGAACTCACTCGTGCTGCAATACAGATCGAACAATTTTAACAGCGTCCCACAGTAGTCGCTTTCGCGGTTCGACGAGTTGTAGAGCTCGCTCAGGAATTCCAGCATCTGCGACGAGGCTCGGTGTGCCGTCGTCAGGTCTTCCATGATGGCGATGAACTGCCGCCGCTCGCCTCGCCGGCGCTGGAATTGTTCGAGCTTGCGTGCCAGACCTACCGCCGCATCGTCCTGCGAGCCGTCCAGTAAATGGCCGATGAGGGCGATCACCTGCTGCACCCGCGCGGGATTGGCCTCAAACAGCTGCCACACCAGCGGTTCGGCTTCCGCGTAGCGTCCTGCAGCTACCAGAGCGCCGGCATAGGTCTCGCGCAACTCCGGCGTCACCTGCTCGGAGTTCAGTTGCGGCTCCAGAATGAAAATTGCCGCGCCAACCTGCCCTTGCGTAAGGAGAGACTTGCCATAGGCGAGGGCAATGGCCAGATCGGTGGAATCTTCCTGATAGGCTTTCTCGTACCACGGCGCGGCGTCGCCCCCCTCGGCCGCTGTTAACTGGGCGACACGCTGAAATGCGCCGGCAGCCACCTTGCGATTTCCCGACTCCGACGCCAGTTCCGCCACCCGCAGCAGGTTGGCCTGGGTGGGTTCGATCGCCACAATCCGCCCCAGAATCTCCGCCGACTCGGCCTTCTTCCCCAGCTTGGCCAGATCCAAGAGCGCCGTTTCATAGGTACCGACGGCCAGCTTTTTGTTCGATCCCTCGAGCAGCTGCCCGAAGCGGTATTTCTGCTGCCAGGTCGGGCTGCCGTGCCGTGCCAGCTTTTTGTAAGTCAGGCTGGCGCGCGTCGCGTCTCCGGCACCGACCTGCCGTTCAAAAAGCTCGCCCAGCAGGCGCACAGCGTCTACATTGCGGCTAAGAGAAAGACATAAGTCGGCGGCAAGTTGCCGCACTACATCGTTTTCCGGGTCGTCGCGCAGAACCAGCAGATAGTCTTCCAGCGCCTCGGCGGTCTTGCCTTTTTGCAAGAGCTTCTCCGCGCGCTCGACGCGCTTGGCCACTTCGGCCCGGTCCAGTCGTTTTGTAATCTCAGGCATGCGGAATTGAGCGGAGTAAGTCCTGCTCCGATTCTAGGAGCGGGGTCCGGCGCCAGCAATGCGGTAACGGCCCGGCACGATTACGAAAGTCACTGGGGCCGCCAGAGCGGCCGTTTCTGATGTTGGCATTCCCCGCAATGAAGAAAGCCTGCCATTCCGCAACGAGGCGGAGAATCTGCGGCACAGGGATCTCCCGCTTGCGTTGTTCTTTCTTTTTGATATCGTGCTGCATGCCTTTGGAGCCTGCTCCGCCGCAAGTTAGTCAGACTCTGGCCAACCAGGCCCTCATCCACGAAGAAGGACTTCACCACCAGCTCACCGCCGGGCAAATGGCGATGGTGGCCGTTGGCGGATCGATTGGCACAGGGCTTCTGCTCGGCTCCGGCGCAGCGATCGAAGTCGCCGGGCCCGCCGCCATTCTTAGTTTTATTGTTGCTGCTTTTATCAATTGGACCGTCGCCATGGCCCTTGGCGAACTGGCCTGCGCGCATCCAGCCGCCGGATCGTTCGGCGTTTACGGCGACATCTATCTCAATCATTTCGCCGGTTTCATTGCCCGCGCCGGATACCCCATCGGGCTCGCACTCGCCATCGGGGCTGAGATGGTGGCCATCGCTACTTACATGTCCAAGTGGTTCCCCGGTGTGCAAGCGTACGTCTGGGTCCTTCTGTTCGGTACGCTGCTGCTGTTTATCAATCTGCGGAGCGTCGGCTCTTATGGACGGGTCGAGTTTTGGATGTCGATGATCAAGCTCGTCACCATCGCTGCGTTCATCGTGCTCGGCGCGGCGCTGCTGATCGGCGACCGCGTCGCACCGCAGTATAGCGCCCAAGGCGGATTCTTCCCCAGGGGCCCCTGGTCTCCGCTACTGGCGCTGACGTTCGCCGTCTTCAGTTTCGGTGGAGTCGAAATGGTTGCGGTCACGACCGGCGAGTCGCTCTCGCCGAAAGAAACGCCGCGCGCCGTCTGGCTGACGTTCCTCACGTTGACGTTCGTCTATGTCGGCTCAATCGTGGTCCTGCTCGGCGTGATGCCCTGGAACCATGCCGGCGTGACCGAGAGTCCGTTCGTCACCACGTTTCGAACCGTCAAGATTCCGAACGCGGGCGGCGTGATGAATTTCGTCGTGTTGACCGCCGCGCTTTCCAGCGCCAATGCCTTGCTCTACGCCGCCTCGCGCATGATCTTCTCGCTCGCCCGCACAGGATGGGCCCCGGCGCGCCTCGGCCGCCTCAATCACGAAGGCTCGCCGCAATACGCCGTCGCGCTCTCTGCCTTTGGAATCCTGTTCGCGCTCGTGCTCGTCCTATGGGCGCCAGAAAACGCCTTCCGCTATATGATCGGAGCCGCATTCACCGGAATGATTCTTTCGTGGCTGGTATCTCTGGCCGCGCACATCCGTTTCCGAACCCTCCGTACGCACGAAGAGATCGCGTTGCTGCCCCTGCGTTCACCGCTGGGGAAGTGGGGATCGGTAATCGGCCTCGTCATGGTAACGGTTGCCCTGATCCAAAACTTGCTCTACCCGCGCATGAATCTGTGGAGCGGGCTCGCGTGCTTCGGCGTCCTGATGGTGACTTATTTATTCGCCAAGAAGCGTCGCAAGCAAGGATAGAGGATCCCTTGGAGACAGCCGCCTCGGCTATCGAGCGGCCAGGCGAAGGCCGGATTTTCGCCAACTCCGTCACGGCTTGCACTTCGCCGGATCCTCATTCAAGTGCGCCCAAAGCCTCTTCGCACTCGTGAAATCGGGATTGAAATCCAGGACGCGCCGCACATAGCGCCTCGCCGTATCCTTCTGCCCCGCCGCGCAAAATGCCATGGCCAGGTCCATCCCGATGGCGCTGCGACTCGGCACTCGGTCGAACGCTCCCTGCCACAACTCCACGGCGCGCCGCCCATGCCCCGACCGCACTTCCAGCGTCCCCAGGTTCGTGGCCGCGTCGTTGTTCATCGGATCAACCTTGAGAGCGCGCTCATAGAGCTCGCGCGCTTCATTTTCGCGTCCATGCTCCTGCTCGACAAATCCAAGCGCTGCCAGTACTCGCGCGTCGTCGGGTTCTTCTTTGACCGCTTTGCGGAGAAACTGTTCCGCCTGGTGCGAAGCGCCATCTACCTTGCGCTGGGCAAGCGCCTCCCATGCCAGAGCGAAGTCTCTGGTGGTGGCGAGCGGTTCATCACTCTCGGGAAACGCAATCAGCCTCGGCCCCGCCAACGTGGGCTTCGACAGCTGAAACGCGTTCGGGCGCCGCATGATTCTGTGGTCCGTCGACTCGGTATGCGCCACCGCCTGATTGGGCAGCGACGGCATGTGGCACTGCGTGCAATCCACGCGGTCAGCATGGTGCCTCGCTCCAAAGCTCTCACCATGACAGTTGAGGCACTTGCGCCGGTAGTACGCCGCTTTCTCCCCGGCGCTCGGCTCCATGTGCGGATCGTGGCAGCTCCCGCACCACATCTTGTCTCCGGACTTGCGCTTGCACACGCTCAAAGACAAGGCCTCGACCTGGCTCAGCGCCTGCACCGCATCCGACTGCGGATTTCCACTTAGCAAAAAATAATGAGCGTAATCGGAAAGCTTGTCACCTGGCTGAAACTGGTAGAGCCGTTTGCCCGGCTGCTCGATCGCCACCGTGCCCTCGAAGTGGCATTCCATGCAGATAGCATCCCGGCGCTCCGCAGGCAATCTCGTCGGAGTCAGGCTCGCCCCTTTTCCCTCCACGTGCGCTTCCCCCGGGCCGTGGCATCGTTCGCACGTGATTCCACCATGCAGAAACGGCTTGTCGATAAACTTGCTGTCCGTGCCCGGCAGCGGAACCTGCATCCCGCTGGTGTGGCAGTTCAGGCAATCCACATACGACGGCAGATTCATCGGAATCTCCCGCGCCTCCGTGTACGCCGGCGTCATGTTCCACCGGTGTTCCTGCGAGTACCAGTTGATCGGGGTCTCGAACAGGAATCCTTGCACGGAGAATAAGTACGCGCGCCCCTTGACGCCTGATCCGAGAAAGAACGAGAGCTCGCGCCGCCCGCGAAAGTCTTTTTCCTTTTCCCGCTCGTAACTCATCCAGGTGCGGCCGTCCTGCTGATACACGCGGTACAACACACCGGAAGGCTTGTGCTTGAACTCTCCCGTAATGAGGCCGTCGCTAGCGGGCCCGCTGGCGCCAGCCATTACCGTCTTCGTATAGGACGTGTAGATTGCGGCGTGGCAGGACGCGCACGCCTCGTTGCCGGGTTCACCAGCGCCGGTGGTTTGCGCTCCACTCCCGGCGGCCAGGAACACAGCCAGAAACACTCCTGCGAGCTGAGTCGTGCTGGGCACGGGCTGACTCTCCAGTCGGGCGCAGGTCGTCACCATGTCCATGCCATGGACATGACCCACCCTTGGTCCCGTCAGCCCCAAGCAAACGGCGTCTTACGATCCCCAGTTTATGCCCTTGCGCCGATTAACTGTAAAAATGGCGAGGAACGGCGCCGAGTCGAAGACGAATGATCGGTCAAGATCTTCCACTTGGAGGCGCCCTGAGCCAGGCGCGGGCGCGGGAAGTTGATCTTGCCTTGCTCGCTATTTCAGCGCCATCTCACCGCTGAACTGCTGGACGAGTCCGTAGCATTCACAAGCAGAGCGTTCGAGTTCTTTGCGGTTCAGGATTTTCACGGCGCCGTGGGTATATTGAATGATCCGTTTTCTCTGCAGCGCGCCGGCGGCCAAGCTCACGCTCGGGCGATCCGTTCCGAGCATGGTCGCGAGAAAATCGTGAGTGAGGCGCAGCAAGCCTGACTCGACCCGGTCCTGGGTCAGGAGCAACCATCGAGCCAGACGCTGTTCAAGGTTGTGCAAGCGATTGCAGCCGGCAGTCTGTGCGACTTGCATTCCGTGAAACGCGGCATACCGATTCAGCAACCTTTGAAACTGGGGACTTGTTCGCAAAATTGTTTCCAACACGCTGACGCTCAGCTTGAAAGCATCTCCGCCGATTTGCACCACCACGCGATGCGGGCTTCTTGTCAAACCAGCGGCCAGGGGTAACGGCGCAAAGCCTTCGTTTCCCACGATACCCACCTCGGCGCTTGCTCCACTCCGAGTTGTGAAGACCAGAGATAACATGCCCGTATTCAAGAAATAGGCGTACTCAACTTTTCGGTTCGGCTCGTGAAGACTGCTATGGGAGCGCAAGGTAACGAGCTGAAGGTGAGGGCGAATCGGCTCGAATTCATGATCCGGAATCGACAGCAAGATGGCGTTGGCCACTGCTTTTCCCGCAGCGTTCGTGCGTTCTCCCGGATGCAAAAGTTGGACTGCCTGATTCATCACGACAATGCGATTTGCTTTGCGCAAGGTTGCCTCTGAGAGTTGATCTACGATTTTGCTTTTTTTTGGATGCGTCCGGGCTCAGACGTGTCGCCGGGGAACATTCCTGGCAGGACTCGGCACTTTATTGTTGCGCTCTAGGGTCTCCACCGTATTTGAGTCCCGGCGCGAGGCTCGGGGCAACTTCGAAACGCGGCGGCCGCAGCAGGCAGTTATGCGAATCAGCCAACGGAAGAGATGTGGTGAGGCGCCGGTTACTTGACGATCCCGGGCGGCCCTTTTTCAAGGTCGTTGAAGTCGTCGCTACGGTGACTGAGCCGGTCACCCTTGCGCTCCAGCAGAACGTTGAGTTCCAGTACGAGTTCCGTGAACCTCTTGTGATCGGCTTCTTTTTGGATTTGTTCACAAAGATCGTACATGCGTTGTCGTTCTTCGGAAGTCACCGAACGGCCTCCTTTTTGGCGGTTGAATGGCAGCACCGGGAGAGTACCAATACGCCGGGCTGGCTGTCTGTCGGGGGAACTACGAACCGGTACGCCGGGAAGCCCTCACCAAGACGTCGCTTGAATTGCTACAATCCGCACCAGTGGCGTGTCCCGGTGATTAAGGGAACCCTGGTGAACGGTGCTAGCATCGCAGAATGAAGATGTACAACTCTAGCTTTCAGAATCCAGTTTCTCAATCGATAGGGCCCATAGGAGCAAAGGAGACCTCAATGCGTTTGATCCCGTTTCTCCGCACTGCGCTATTCACGCTCGCCCTGCTAACGATATCAATTGCCTCGTCGGCGCAAATCCGCATCTCGGTCAACTTCGGCCCGCCGGCGATTCCCGTCTACGAGCAGCCGATTTGTCCCGGCGACGGATATCTCTGGACGCCCGGATATTGGGCCTGGGATGACGATGCCGGCGACTATTATTGGGTGCCGGGCACCTGGGTCGGGGCGCCCGAGGTCGGATACCTTTGGACTCCGCCCTGGTGGGGTTGGGAAGGCGGCCGCTATTTTTTCCATGAAGGATGGTGGGGACCGCACATCGGGTTCTACGGCGGAATCAACTATGGCTTCGGCTATTTCGGTGACGGCTTCGTCGGTGGACGCTGGGACCACGACCACTTCTTCTACAACCGGTCCGTGATGAACGTGAACGTGGTCAACATCCGCAACGTTTACAACGAACGGGTGGAGATCAGAACCGAGAACCGCGTCAGCTTCAACGGCGGTCCCGGTGGCAGTGGCGCCCGTCCTCGGCCCGAAGAGGAGCGAGCGGAGCATGAGCGGCATATCGGGCCTGCCGAGGTTCAAACCAGGCATTTTCAGGAAGCGCGGGGAAACCCGGAATTGCGCGCTTCTGCCAATCACGGCACGCCGCCCATCGCCGCCACGGCACGCCCTGGAGAATTTCGCGGCGGCGCAGTTGTGCCCGCCCGCGAAGCCGGAGGCGCTTATCATCCGCCCGAGAATCGCGGCGGAGCCCAGCCGCGCGGCGAGAACGCGCCCCGCCCCTTCACCCACGCGAACGAACTTCCGCCTATGGAGCGTCGCCCCGCCCCCAACACCGGAGACCCGAAACGCGACCAGAAATACCAGCAGCAGCAGGAGAAGCTGTTCAACAAGCAGAACCAGGAGCGGCAGCAACTGCAGCAGAGGCAGGAACAGGAACACCAGCGACTGGCCCAGCAGAGCGCCAACGAAGCCAGAAAGCAGCAGACCGAACAGCGCCACCAGCAGCAGACCCAGCAACTGCAGCAACGTCACGAGCAGCAGCAGCAACACCTGCAGCAAAGGCAGCAGCCACCACCGAAGCATAAGTAATCTGCGGGGGATCTTCGGGATTGCAGTTCCCGAAGGTCCCCTCATTTCCCCGCCTACGGCAAATTTGCCTCTGAGCCGGCGCTACACGGCAATTGTTTGGCGTGCGTGCAGAGCGGATGAGAGCGAGGTCCTTCGCTTCCTGAAAAACGGCTCCGCTCCGGATGACGCCGCTTCTTGAGAACGACAATCTGCACCACTGCCGGAAATGCGGGCCGATCGACTCCGATTCTCTGCATCAAGAGTGGCGAAGACTGCTCTCGCTTACAACCGCTTTTGTGCCCCGCACGCTTTCCCGCCGTCAATAAATCTGGAAGACCTACAATATTCCGAGCCCCTGATCGTCTACATCCGTGGGTGAAGGATGATCGGCACGGCGAGCCTGAACCGAAGCTTGGAGCGAATGACTCTCGAACAGGACCAGCGGATCTCCGAAGTGGTCAAGCGCGAGCAGTCGCGGCTGCGCAACTTCATCCGCTGGCGCGTGCCCGATCCGCGCGACGCGGAGGACATTCTGCAGGACGTCTTCTACGAACTCGTGGAGGCGAACCGCCTGCTGATGCCCATCGAGCACATCACCGGCTGGCTGTTTCGCGTGGCGCGTAATCGCATCACCGACCTCTTCCGCAAGAAGAAGCCGGTAAGTTTCAGCGAAGCCGCCAACCCGCGCCACGATGAAGACGGCGAACTGGCGCGGCTCGAAGACCTGCTTCCCTCCCCCGACGCCGGGCCGGAAGCGCTCTATGCGCGCGGCGTTCTTCTCGCCGAACTCGAGTCTGCGCTCGACGAACTACCCGAGGAGCAGCGCTCGGTGTTCGTGGCGCATGAGTTGGAAGGGCTCAGTTTCAAAGAAATCGCGGCCGACACCGGCCTCAGCGTGAATACGCTGCTTTCACGCAAACGCTACGCGATCCTGCATCTTCGCGAGCGCCTGCAAGGCATTTACGACGAATTTACGAAAGCATGAGGGACTGAATATGAGAAAGAAATGGAAGTGGTTTTTCATCGCTCCAGCCGCAATTGTGGGGATTACGCTCTTTATCTTCCTCGGGGGCGAACTGGTGATGCACCTGTGGAACTGGCTGCTGCCACCGCTGTTCGGCTGGCGCCAGATCACTTTCTGGCAAGCCTTCGCGCTGCTGGCGCTGTGCCGTATCCTTTTCGGCGGACACGGCTGGCGCCATAACGGCCGCTCGCGTTTTCGTCGCCGCATGGAAGAACGCTGGGACCACATGACCCCGGAAGAGCGCGAGAAATTCCGCCAGGGCATCCGCGGGAGCTGCGGACCGTTCGGCGGCGCCGCCGGCGAACCGAAGCCGTCAGTGTAACGGCATGCCGCAACCGATTTCGCTCACTGGCTCCAGCCCACCGGAGCCAATGAGTGAACCCCGTGAAAGATTTGAAGCCCGCCTGACGATCGCCTGATCTAATTTTTCGAGGCGCAACGTGCAACTGAAACCCTTCCTGCTGGATATGTGGCTCGACAAATACGAGCACGACATCGAATTCAACCTGGCTGCAAGCACCGGGCCGTGCTGGACCTTAAATGAGATACTGAGCCTCGCCGGTGACGAAGAGCGGCAGCGGTTCCTGCACCACAATCTCGTTTATAGCCGTCCAGCGGGCGCCACGGGTTTACGGGCGGCGATCGCCGAGATGCAGGGAGTTAGTATCGACAGCGTACAAATCGTGACCGGTGCTTCTGAAGCCCTGCTCATTCTCATGTGGCTGGCCGCTGAGCCTGGAGCCAACGTCATCGTGCCGCGACCGGGCTTCACCACATTTTCCGCTCTGCCCGAATCGCTGCGCGTTGAGACCCGGCACTACGCGATTCGGAAGGAAAATGATTTCCGCATCGACGTCGACGAGATCAAGAAACTTGCGGACGAAAACACAAAACTGATTCTCGTCAACAGCCCACACAACCCAACGGGCGCCACGATTAGCGATGCGGACCTCGACGCCCTGCACGAGTTCACGTCGGCGCGTGGAGTTCAACTTCTGAGCGATGAGGTCTACCACCCGATCTACCATGGCGAGGGGACGAGATCGGCCGCCCGCCTGCCGCACGCCACCGTGATCCATGATTTTTCGAAGGCTTTTCCGCTGTCGGGGATCCGGACGGGTTGGATGATCGAGCACGATGCCAGACGCCGCGAGCTGTACTGGAATGCACGCGCATATTTTTCCATCTCAAACAATACTGCCGGGGAGAAACTCGCCGAGCTCGCAATGCGTCACCGGGATACGGTGCTCGCGAAGACGCAGGCAACCGCAGCTCGAAACTTGCTACTGCTTGACACTTTCATGAGGCAGCATCGCGAGACGCTGGGTTGGATTCCTCCTCGTGGCGGAATGACCGTATTTCCCTGGCTTCTGAGCGGAGAGAACAGCCATGCTTTCTGCCAGGCCGCCGCGGAACGAGGCATCCTGCTCGCGCCCGGGGATTGTTTCGATGCGCCTTCGCATTTCCGCCTTGGCTTTGCGGCATTGACCGACAAATTTCCCGAGGCGCTGGACCGGCTGGGGAAATTCGTAAGCAGTTGGTCGGCGGCGAACATGGCGCGAACGTAACGCATCCGCTCAAGTTCTGCTGTAACGTTTTAATGCGACAACGCACTACCGAACAGGCATCGAGGGGACTAGAATCTACCTCGGCCAACGAAGCCAGCCGTCGGGAGGTGCTTATGTTTGCCCGCAAGGTTGCTGCTCGGCTGAAGCCGGACGCTCTTCCGCAATTTACCGATCTCATGGAGCGCCAGATAATTCCCTGGCTCCGCACACAAGAAGGCTTCCTCGATCTGATCATCCTGTCGGTCCCCGGCAGCACCGAGGTCGCCACGATCAGCTTCTGGGATCATCAAGCGAACGCCGAGGCGTACCAGGGCAGCGGTTTTTCAGGAGCAGTTGAGATTCTCGCAAAACTCCTTGACTCGACTCCTTACGTGAAAACCTTCGAGGTCGTTAGCTCCACGCTAAGGTTCTTCCCGTCAGCCGTTACCGTCTCTCTTCATTCGGGACCAGCACCCCGCCCTCAATCTTCGGAATCCCGAAATGCCCGCCCAGATGCGTCAGGTCCAGTGGGCTGATCGATCCGGACACCAGAATAAAGTTCACTTCATTCGACCGCGCCAGCAGAATCGCGACATGGCGAATCGCGTTATGGTCGAACCGAATCCACAGTTCGCTCCCACCGGGCCCGCCGTCCTTCTCTCGCCGGTTCATGAACCGCTTCCATCCGGCCGCCTGATACTCCTGTCCCACCGCGCTCAAGGTCGCCGGGTCATACATCCAGGGTCGTCCCGGAAAGCGGAAGCTGTGCACCGACACGCCGCTCACCCCGGCGATCACGCGCCGGAAGTCCTCGTTGTCCGCGTCGAGCTTGGCGGCGAGCACCAGCATAGAATGGTCCAGCGTAAATTCGACTTTCGATGTCGCGCCTTCCCGCAATGCCTCGACCCCCTGCGGAACCCACTCCTGGGTCTGCTGCGCATGGGTTAATTCGGCGGCAAAAATGGCAATCAAGCTGGCAACAACAACGCGGATCGTTTTCATCAGAAACCTCTCCTCGGCCCTAGACAAATGTGGTTCGCTCTTTACAAATGACGCCTTGCACCTCTACTTCTAGCGCGGCCTTGCCGTGCTGACAATGCACGCCAGATCAATCTCATCTCATCCCCTAACCGCCTGAATCCAGATTCTTTAGAACCGCAAATCAACCGCCGGCACCCCTCCCCATTGCAAAATCCCTGTGGCCCTATCGTTTCCGTGCACGTCAAACGCGCGATCACGATCAGGCATCCAAATTTCAGAAAGCCGCTCTTGGTCCCGCCGCGAGAAAACGCGGAAGGGGATCATCTTTGGTGATTGGATCGGAACTACGGGAGAGGATAAAGTTAAGCCATTCATGTTCCTGAAGCTCAAGACCAGCCTCATCATCCCAGCAATGTTCGCTTTCCTTTGGTCGTCTTCCGGCTTTGGGCAGACACCTCAGCCCACGACCGGGCCGGCTGCGGAACAGCAACCGCAGGAATCGCAGGTGGCCGTGGGCGCGCAACCGCCGGGTAGCATCAACGGTACGGTGGTTGACCAGTCTGGAGCCGTCGTAGCCGGCGCCCAGGTGCAGATCACGACGCAGAATCAATCCGTCAGCCCGGCCGTTTCCGGTTCCGATGGCCAGTTCTTTTTCCCTCGCATCGCTCCCGGACGTTTCCAGCTGACGATCAGCGCGGCTGGCTTCGCCGCTCAGGTTGTCTCTGGAACTCTGCAGCCCGGCCAGGTGGATACCCTCCCGCGAGTGGTCCTGGAGGTTGCCAGAAACATCACCGATGTCCAGGTCAGTCTTACGCAGGTCGAAGTCGCCGAAGAGCAGATCAAGGTGGAAGAGAAGCAGCGCGTGTTGGGAGCCATCCCTAATTTTTACGTCACCTACGATCCCGAGGCAGTGTCGCTGACCGCGAGACAAAAATTCGAGCTGGCCGTGAAATCAGTGGTCGACCCCTTCACCTTCGTGGTGGTAGGAGGCGCAGCGGGAGTCGAGCAGGCGCAAAATCATTTCCGTGGCTACGGGCAGGGCGCACAAGGGTATGCCAAGCGCTTCGG
Source organism: uncultured Acidobacteriaceae bacterium (assembly GCA_963819145.1). Taxonomy (GTDB): domain Bacteria; phylum Acidobacteriota; class Terriglobia; order Terriglobales; family Acidobacteriaceae; genus Sulfotelmatobacter. The sequence goes on along the minus strand of CAWFVB010000026.1, from coordinate 54,800 downwards.
CGCCGCCTATGCCGACACCGTTACCAGCACGTTCATCGGGGGCGCCATCCTGCCCTCGATCCTCAAGCAAGACCCGCGCTACTTTTACAAAGGCTCTGGCAGCAAAGGATCACGGTTCCTGTATGCGGTAGCCAATGCCGTGATTTGCAAGGGCGACAACGGACGCTGGCAACCCAACTACTCCGGCGTCCTCGGCAGCATGGCCGCGGCCGGAATCTCCAATCTTTACTATCCAGCGCAGGATCGCGACGGCTTCGGACTCACGCTCAACAATACCGCCATCGGAATCGGCGAAAGCGCCGCCACCAATCTGCTGCAGGAATTCCTGATCCGCCACCTGACACCTAGGCCGAAGAACGACCCGAGCAAACCCTGACTCCAAACTCTGACCCAGATGAAGGCAACCAACTTCGGTGGTGGTCCAATCTGGGTGGCGTGCGGACCGAATGAGTGGGAGATGCTTTGCTGCGCTGAAAGAGCAGCTGCGGTCGGGATGATGACAGCGTCTTAAGAACGACAAACCGCCGCACCACCGAGTCGTTAGGCCTGTTTCCGTGACATGGTACGACGGTGCCAGGGAGGGTCACGTTCTGGCCATTTCGAGACTACCCATGCGGCGATTAGCTTAGGACTGCTGGTGGCTGGGCGAAAAATGGGCGGTGACAAAGCTCAAGATTCACTGGTCAGTGCCCGCCACCAGTCCAATTGCCCGTCGCTAGCATCCTTCCGTAATCTCCCATTCCGTCGGACCTCGTCGCATACTCGACTCAGCCGACATGACATGCCTCCCCCAAGGGCAAACACAGCGTGCCCCGCGCACGTTCCTCGCCGAAACCACTCCCGCGGTCCTGCGCTGCCAGGACGGCCGTCGCGTGCCCGGCAAATTGCAGGTCATCTCCGTCACCGGCGGCTTGCTGTGCTTGCCTAAGCCTCTGAATCAGGGCTCCCAGGTGAAGCTGATGTTCTTGACGGCGACCGGGTCGGTGCTTGGCGCCGCGGAAATGTTGAGTCCGATCTCATGGAACCTGCAGCCCTTCAAGTTCGTCCGACTCTACGACGACGACCAGCGCAGGCTGCAAGCCGCGATTCAGTTGTCTCTAGATGAGTACCGTTCGCGATGTTTACCTCTCACCGACCAGCCTCGCGGCACCTCCGTACCTCCTCGATCCGAAGATCGCAAACCGTAATCCCGGCAACTGCATCGAAGAAGCGGCGCTATTTCGCCGGAGGTTCGACTCAGTGCGTTCTTGCTCGGCTGCACTTCTGCTGGTCTGCGGCTTCATCCTTGCAGCAACGTCCGCTGGCGCGTCGCCCGTGGCGGTGCGTCATAAGGAGGGAGTGGTGCATGGGTTCCTAGTCCTGAGCACTCTCGACGGCGAACATCTTGCGGAGGGCGATCTGACTCAGATCCCTCACGGCAATCAAATCACCAGCCGTTTGACCTACCACTTCAAAGACGGCTCGCTGCAAGACGAGACCGCCGTATTCTCTCAGCGCGGAAACTTTCGTCTGATCACCTATCACCTGGTGCAAAAGGGCCCGGTGTTTCAACATCCGACCGAGGTCTCGATCGAGGCTTCCACCGGCCAGGTCACCGTGCAGTACACCGAAGACGACGGCAAAGAGAAAACGATCACTGAGCATCTGAAGCTGCCGCCCGACCTCGCCAATGGTCTGGTGCCGACTCTGCTCAAAAATCTGCCAGACGATGCACCACCGCTTGAAGTCTCGATGCTCGTTGCCACACCCAAGCCGCGCCTGGTGAAACTGGCGATCAACGGCCAAGGCAAGGAGCCGTTCTCTCTGGCGGGCGCTGGACGCGAGGCTCTGCATTACTCCATTAAGGTCGAGATCGGAGGACTGGCCGGACTGGTTGCGCCGTGGATCGGCAAGCAGCCCCCGGATTCGCAAATCTGGGTTCTCGGCGGCGAGTCCCCAACCTTCGTCAAGTCGGAAACCCTCTCGTATATGGGCGGGCCGATGTGGCGCACGGAGCTGGTAGCTCCCACCTGGCCTCGCGCCAAGGAGCAAGCTGCCGCTACGCGTTAACTGGCTGGCGCGGCGCTCGTTGTCTCCGAGCTGCAGTCGGCTGCCATGCGACGCACATCGAAGAAACACTGGTGCAGAATTTCCTCGCCTGCCCGGAATCAGCGGCCTTCAACACTCTCATCGGGACTTGCGCTGCAATCTGCCCTCTGCTTTGACTTGCCTCCGCTCGCCCCCCTAAGATGTCGTCACTACGGAGAACAACTTGGCGAATACCAACATTCGGAACATTGCGGTCGTCGGCACCGGCCTGATCGGCGCGAGCTGGGCGGCCCAGTATCTCGCTAGCGGTTTTGACGTCATCGCGACCGACCCCGCGCCCAACGCGGAAGCCAACCTGCGCAAGTGGGTCGATGAGGCGTGGGAGTTACTCAGCGTCGCCGGCCTCGCTCCCGGTGCAAGCCGCGACCGGCTCACCTTCACTCCCGACATGAATGCCGCCGTATCCAAGGCCGACTTCGTGCAAGAGAACGTCCCGGAGCGACTCCTGCTGAAATCCAAGGTCTTCGCGCAGATGGACGATGTAGCTCCTCCGGATACGATCCTCGCTTCCAGCGCATCCGGCATCACCATGGACAGCATTCAGTCCGGCTGCAAGAAGCATCCCGAGCGCTGCGTGACGGGCCATCCCTTTAATCCTCCGCACGTCATTCCGCTGGTCGAAGTGGTTGGCGGCGCCAAGACCTCCGAGGCGGTGATCGAACGAACCATGGCTTTCTACGCATCGCTCGGCAAGAAGCCCATCCGCCTGCGCAAGGCTGTCGCCGGCCACGTTGGGAACCGCCTGCAGGCGGCGCTCTACCGGGAAGTCCTCTTTCTCATCCAGCAGGGCGTGGTCAGCGTTGAGGATGCGGACTTGGCTGTGAGCTATGGGCTGGGCCTTCGCTGGGGCATCATGGGCCCGAGCCTTCAGTGGCACTTGGGCGGCGGGCCGGGCGGAATCCAGCACTTTGTCGAGCACTTCATGGATGGTTTCGCGGGCTTGATGAAGAAACTCGAAATGCCCGACGTCACGCCGGCACTGACGCAGACGATTATCGAAGGTGTGCTGAAGGAAGCCAACGGCCAATCGGTCGAGCAGCTTGCGCAGGCGGAAAACAAGCTGGTCCTGGAACTTCTCGCGCTACGCGCCAAGGCAGGAAGAACGCTTCCGTAAGAACCTGGATGTTCCACTCAGGGACCCGATCCCGGCTACCGGTGTGCGTCCGGATCAATCCCGCGTTCGATTTTCGCGATTCGTTCGTTGTGCCGGAGGATCAGCACGACCACTGTGATCGCGCCTCCGACGATGATCGAGACAATCGGCACGAGTAATCCCCCTAAATCCAAGATGCGCTCCATCCGGAACCTCCCGTGTTCGGTTGAAGAACGGAACCGATTGTACGCTAGTCCCGGCTCCTAGACCGACAGCGCGTTTGGGGAGATTGGTTGTCGTAACATCGCGTTACACTCATCGACCCCGCGCCTCCCGCGCGAAATTCCTCCCGCCGATCTGCCATAATCGTCCGATGTGCGGTCGATACCGGTTGTCGCGGCGTAAACAGATCCTCGAGGAGCGCTTCGACGCCGTCTCCGACCCAGCCAGCGACGAAGCCGAAGACTGGCGCCCTCGCTACAATATCGCGCCCTCGCAACCCGTCCCAGTCGTTCGTCAGCGGCCGAACCAAGCCCGCCGCGAATTGTCCGTCATGCGCTGGGGACTGATTCCCTCGTGGGCGACCGATCCCGCCATCGGCTACAAGACCATCAACGCCCGCGCCGAAACCGTCACCACCACCGCCTCATTCCGCGACGCCTTCCGCTCGCAACGCTGCCTGATTCCCGCCGACGGATTCTATGAATGGCAAAAAGGCGGCAACGGCAAACAGCCCTTCTGCTTCGAAGTTGCCGCCGGCGAACTCTTCGCCTTCGCCGGACTCTGGGATCAGTGGACCGACCCGCAAGGCAGAGTGGTTGAGACCTGCACAATTCTGACGACCATTCCCAATTCTCTCGTGGCTGACCTCCACGATCGCATGCCCGTGATTCTTCGACCCGAGGACTACAGTCGCTGGCTCAACCCCAGGCCCCTGGATAGCGAGAGCTCATTGCGGATGCTCGCGCCATACGCTCTGCCGATGCGCCGCTATCCCGTGAGCACCAGGCTCAATCGAGTGCTGAACGACGATGAAGAGTGCGCCCAGCCCATCGAACTGGAGCCGCCTGCGCAGGGCCAGTTGTTTGGATAAGGAAATTACACCAGGTGAGGAAGCCAACCATCCGCGTCACGAAGTGGCTAGCCGACATTCCCGTGGAAGCCACGTGCACTGCCTGTTGCGGAGTCGTTTTCCGAGCCCAGGGTACCACTCACCGCCCGGACCGCGAGGAGCATAAGCGGTCCTTGCAATCCCAATTCGATGCGCATTGTCGGTCGGTCCACACGCAAGCTGGCGAAGCCGCCAACTAGGCAACCGAGTCTTTCCTAATCTCTCCCCGTGTACATCGTCTCCTCTTGCACAAAGCACACCGGATTCCCCCACGGGTCCACAGCATAAAACGATCGCTCGCCCCAGGGCCGCACCACAATTCCGCCGCCGGGCGCGTCGTGAACGTCTTCGGGCGATAGGCAGCCAAGTGTCTTCGCCCGCTCAAATGCCGCCTCCAGATTCTTCACCGAAAAATACAGCGCCTTCGCTGCCGGATGCGGCGGCCCCATCGACGAGACATCCACCACCTGCAGCGTGACAGCGCCACATTCGAAGTAGCACCGCCGCCCAGCCTGCATCCGGGCGGGCAAGCCCAGCAGTTGCGTATAAAACTTCGTCGCCGCCGCCAAATCACTGACCTCGACATTCAGCCGGAACAACTGCGGCACATCGCCCGACACTTTGCCACGCGCCCTGCGTTTTGAAGCCTTCCTCGGCGTTCTTTTCTTCCCTATCGTTTTTTTCGCGGGCATCTTGATTCTCTCCGCTACGTCTGCCCTCAACGATCGAATGGGTGTAAGACTCTGCGGGAACGATCATAGTGTCGCGATGCAGGGTTGTGAAGCAGGTTGCGAAATAAGAAGGAACGCGGCCGGCGAGGTTAGTCGTTCTGCGTCAACCTCTGCAGCCCAACCTGACCGGCTTGCGGAGTTCCGGCCTCTCCGACCCAGATCACGCGAAAGCGAGCGTCCTGCCCGTCCGAAACGAGCTGCACCAGGTCTCCGGCCTTGAGGCCGAGTGGAGTCGGATCGATTCGCGCTCCATGGTGGCTGACCTCGATCATCGAAGTCATTTGAGGCACCGCTTCTTGCGACCAGATCTGCACGGGATGCGACACCGCGATTCGAGGTTCGCGACGGTGCGCAAAGCTTGAGTTCGGCGCGGGCTCGCTTCCCGCCGTGGCCGCCAGTTCATGCTGCTCGAGGGCGCCAAGAAACTCTTCCCGCGAGAGCGTTGCCGCGTGCCCAAACAACTCCACCAGAGCATCTTCCCGCCCGGCAGTCGCCTGGTCCTGCGAACCCTCCGCGGCGCTCTCCCAATCAAGCCCCTCCGGCTCCACTAGCACCTCAGCCACGGTCTCCGGACTCAGCGTGATTCGTTGAATTAACTCTTCCAGGCGCGCGCGATGTTCGCGGGTCCGGCTGACGAACTGAACCCCCATCCCCAGTTCCGGATCCATGAACCGCACTTTTCCCTGTGTTCTCACCGAACAATCGGCTGCGCGCAGCAGCATCTCGACCTTCGTCTGCGCGGGAAAAGGAGATTCCGTCCGCAGGAAGCATCCTCCCAGACTCAGCGCGCTCAGCACGCACGGGGTCGGAGGATCGTGCTTCTCTCCGTTCTGCCCTCGCAGCCATTCTTTCAGCCCAAGCCGCGACGGCTCGGAAAGCGTGGCGAACTGAATGCCCGCTCGCCGCCGCGAATCCTGCCACGCCATCATCCCCGTGGCCTCGACCACGATCGTCGTATCGGGCAGCGCAAAACAGACGCCGATCACGCCGGGCTTTTTCCGCAGCGGGGTACCGAAGCGGGCGGAGAGTCCCCCTTCGCTCAGTCCTGTGATCGTCGCCTGCTCCCCGTCTCCATTGTGGAAGCGGAAATAGGCCGGAATGTTCACGTTCAGGCGAATCGAGCGTCGCCGTTCCTGCTTCATCAGCGCGCGCGCGGCGCGAAAACTCGATTTCGCTTTCCCAATCGAAATCGGCTTGTACACCACAAAGTTCGCGCCCACGTCGAAAGCAGCGTGCAGATTCGTATCGGCGTCAATAATCGCCACCGCCATCGACTTCCGATTGTGTTGCCCGGAACGAACTCCCTGCAGCAGCGAGAAGTCGCGCTTATCGGTGCAGTCAATGATGACGGCTTCGTAGTGTTGTTGCGCCAGTTTGCGCGTGGCAACGGCGGCGTCGGCGCAGTGCTCGACTTCAATCTCCAATTCACCCAGCACGTTGCGCAGCACGCGCAGCGTCCGGTCGTCCGAACAAACCAAGAGTGATTGGAAATTCATTGCCTTACCACAAACTCTACGAGCAAGGTAAGGTCATCTAAAGTTACGAGGGTAATAACAATCGTCAGGCGGCCAGGTTTCGCTCGCCAAGAACTTCGCCCAGCCTTGCTTCGCGACCCTGGCGTTCCTTCTTAGCGACCTTGGCGTTTTGAGATTTTGTCTTTGATTTTGAATCCGAAAAAAAGGCGCCGGAAGTCCCGGCGCCCGTTCAATACGACTCGCGAGATGCGGTCAGGCGAGAAGGAAAAATTCGGTTTTGCTAAAACTCTACTTGCTCTCCGCCACGCCCGGCGACGGAGCCCCGAAGTCCCTCCGGCTGTTCACCGCGGTCCGTGCCGCACGCGCCGCCGGCTGGTTCACCGCAGCCGCCCCGTAGCGTTCCAGCATCACCGGAGCCATCGTGTTCTCGGCTTCCTTGACGAAGATCATCTTGCTATCGGAAGCCATGTCCACCCGCACGAAGTCTCCCAGCTTCACCTGTCCGGTAGCCACCAGGTTCGCCAGCGGGAACACCAGGTTGCGCTCGATCGCGCGCTTCAGGTGGCGCGCCCCGTATCGCGGGTCCGTGCCTTCCTTCAGCAAATACTCTTTCACCGCCGGCGTGCAGTTGAACACGAACTGATTCGTGCCCGCCGCCACCAGCACGCGCTGCTGCACCATCCCCAGTTCAATATCCAGAATCTGCGCCAGATGCTCATCGCGCAGCGTCTTGAACACTACCGTCTTATCAATCCGGTTCATGAACTCGGGCGTAAACTTGCGCCGCGCCGCTTCCACCGCGGTGCGCTGAATCTTGTCGTCGAACGATCCGTTGACCTCGACCACCTTCGGGGCGAATCCCAGGCCACCGTCTACCAGTTCCGTCATCTCCGACGCGCCCAGGTTCGACGTCATGATGATGATGCACTGGGACATATCGACGCGCCGGTTGTCGCCCAGCGTCAGCGTAGCCTTGTCCAGAATCCCCAGCAGGAGTTGCCAGAGCGAATCCGACGCCTTCTCGATTTCGTCAAACAACAGAATCGAGAGCTTCAGCTTTTCCGTGAACCACTGGTTCAGCGCTTCCTGCGTCAGCAGCGGATGCGTCTCCCGGTGTCCCAAGTATCCCGGAGGCGAACCGATCAGCTTCGCGATCTCGTGCGAATGCTGAAACTCCGCGCAATCGATCTTGATGCAGGCCCGCGAATCGCCAAACAACGCCTCGGCCATCGCTTCCACAACCCGCGTCTTGCCCGATCCCGTCGGTCCCAGAAACAGCAGGTTCCCCACCGGACGCCCGGGCGCATTCAGGCCGGCCAGAAACATCTGATAAATTTCGACGACTTTTTCGACAGCCTGATCTTGCCCTACAATGCGGCGGCGCAGCGCGGCATCAAACTCGCCAGCATCGCTGCTACGACGGTTCGGATCGAGCACTGTTGCGAGGTTCGTTCTCATAAGTCGCTGCCCTGCATCTTACCGGACTTTATCCCTTTCGTTGGGCCGATTTTTTCGGGTCTTTCCTATTTATTTCCGAACGTTGTGGGCCTTATTCCGTCTTTCAGCCCGGTTCTCTGGAGGCTCCCCCATTTCCACCCTCCATCCCGAGACTGGGCTGCTCCCGGGTGACATCGAAATAAGCACATGGCTGGCCACGCGCCGCCCGCCTACCACAGAATTCGGAACCCCTGTATCGCCCGAGGCTTAGCGCGATCGCACCCCCGATGGGCAGCGCCCATCCGTTCCGCACTTAGGGTCGATGCGAAATACTTTGCACCATTCGGGAAGGAACATTTACCGACGAGGTTTCAAAGTTTCAAGGTTGCGCAGCTTCCAAGTTCAGACCCGTTCGCCTGACTTCCGCGCCTTAGAAACCTTGAAACCTGCCTCGGGAACCCAGCCCCCAACGTGTTACTCCCCCCGTAACTAGCGGCTATGCAACCCCGCCTCTACTATCGAAATCAGATAGGTTCGCGGAGGAATCGCTTGCGCTTTTCATGGGTTCGTATCATTGCGGCAGCTTCTTGTCTTCTTTTTGGCGCAGCCATCTGGCGCGCCAGCTCACACGGTTCCTCCCCATTCGCCGCGCAGGCCCAAACCGTAAAACCTGCCACCCAGACGTCGGGTCAGGCGCCCCGGCTGCAAACCACCAGCGCGACAATCGCTAAGCCCGTGACGATTCCCGAGCCCAGGCCGGTGGCTGCTCCCGGCACCGAAATCTACACCGCGAAGCGGGGAGAAGCCATCCCCACCATCGCCCACCGCTACCTCAGCCGCACGTCGTACTTGACCAGCGGTGAACTGGCGGACGCCATCCGGGTCACCAACCACAAGGCTGACGCGTCGAACATTCTCAAAGCCAATGAAAACATCGTGATCCCTGGAATCCTCGCCGCACCCGTGGTCGAGCACACGATCCCGGTGGGCAAAGACTTTGAGGTCCGAGCCATCTACCTGACCGGCTACATGGCCGGCAGCGAGCACGGGCTCCGCGTCATCCGTCACTGGCGGGAAGTCGGCGGGAACTCAGTCGTCTTCGACATCAAGGATTCCGACGGCAGCGTCACCATCGCCTGGGATCACCCGCTGCTCGGCAAGCATGACGTCTACCTTCACGATGTGCCCAAATTCGTTCACTTCCTCCACCAGCAGAACATGCACGCCATCGCCCGCATCGCCATGTTCCGCGATGAGCGCCTCGTCGTCCAACATCCCGAGCTAGCCGTCCAGTCCCGCAAGGACAAGCAGGCCTGGCGCGAGAACGGCAAGCTGGTTTGGACCGATCCCTCGAACCCCAAGGTTCAGGATTACGACATCGCCCTCGCTAAATACGTCGCCCAACTCGGCGTGGATGAGATCCAGTTCGACTATGTCCGTTTCCCTGCCGAAGGCGACCAGAAAGATGCGGCTTTTGTGTACCAGAACGGCCAGCCCGAGCCGGTCCCGGCCGACGCCGAAGCAAACGCGGTGAGCAACGACTCCACCTGCGTGACCCAAGTGGTGAAGCACCACAAAAAGGGCGCCCCCGGCACCGGGATCTCCCCGGCCACCGAGCCGCAAAAGGGCCCGTGTCCGGTAGCCGCAAAACCCGCCGCTCCCCGCGGCCCGCAGCGTTCTGACGTCATTGCCGGCTTTTTGAAGAAAGCCTATGCCGAACTCCATCCTACTGGCGTACTGCTCTCGCTCGACGTCTTCGGCGTGATGGCCTGGCAGCGCCCCGTCGACCTCGCGCACACCGGTCAGGACATCGTCCAGATGGCTCGCTACTGCGACGTGCTCAGCCCCATGATCTACCCATCTCACTTCTTTGGCATGGACAACATTGCCCATCCCGGCGACGAGCCCGCGCACTTCATCGGCGAATCCATGGATCGATTTGAGCTGATCACAAAAGGAAGCGGCGTGGTCATCCGCCCCTGGCTGCAGGCGTTCCACTGGCGCACCAAGACTTACTCGCCCGAATACATCAAGGTGCAAGTCGAAACCGCCAAGGAGAAGGGCGGCGTCGGATTCTTATTCTGGAACGCCGCCAACGACTACTCGAAGCCCTTCACCGCCATGCCTGACATGAAGTTGGAGAACGCAAAGACAAAAGATAGATTCTTCCGCGGCGACGAGTTGCCCGTGCCCGCCGTCCAGGCGTCCGTAGCTCCTGCAGTCACCTCGGCAGAAGCTCACTAGTGTAGTGTCCCATAAATAACTAGCATAAGTAACAGGCTTGGGATAAGCTTCGTGCATGATCACGGGACGCCCCAAGCCTGCCCTCACTCTTGCCCCGGACGAACAAACGCAACTGCGCAACCTGGCGGCTTCCCGCACTCTGCCCCACGCTCTGGTGGCGCGTGCCAAACTGGTGCTCTGGTCGGCTCGAGGACATAGCAACACTCACATCGCCCGTCGTCTGCACTGGCGCAATGCGACCGTGGGCAAGTGGCGACAGCGGTTTGTCGAGCACCGCTTGGCCGGACTCTATGACGAGTTGCGTCCGGGTCGGCCGCGCAGCATTGAGGACGAGCAGATCGCCGCTTTGCTCAAGCGCACGCTCTCCCGCAAACCCGCGGCCGGCACGCACTGGAGCATTCGACAAGCCGCCCAGGTCAGCGGGATTTCCCGCTCCACCGTGCACCGTTTGTTTCAGGCGTTCGCCTTGCAGCCCCATCGCAGCCGCAGTTTTAAGCTCTCTACCGATCCCTTTTTTATCGAGAAAGTACGGGACATCGTAGGCCTGTATTTGAATCCACCCGACCACGCCCTGGTGCTGTGCGTCGATGAAAAAAGCCAGATTCAGGCCTTGAACCGTACTCAACCCGTGCTCCCCATGGGTCTGGGCTATGTCGAGGGCATCACCCATGATTACGTCCGCCACGGCACCACCACTCTGTTTGCTGCCTTCGACATCGCCACCGGCGCCGTGTTCACGGAGTGCAAACCTCGCCACCGCCACCAAGAGTTCCTCTCCTTCTTACGTCATCTGGACGAGTCCATGCCACCGGAACTCGATCTGCACCTGATCGTCGATAACTATGCCACCCACAAACACCCCAAGGTGCGGACTTGGTTAGCACAGCGGCCTCGCTATCACATGCACTACACACCCACCTATTCCTCTTGGCTCAACCAGGTGGAACGCTGGTTCGGGCTGATCACCCAACGTGCCATTCGCCGGGGCTCGTTCACCAGTGTCCACGACCTGGTCCAGAAAATCGACGCCTTCGTAGAGCGCTACAATCGTTCCAGTCGCCCCTTCGTCTGGACGGCTACGGCCGATTCGATCCTCCAGAAAATCGCCCGACTTTGTTCGCGTATTTCCGGGACACCACACTAGCAGGCTGCGGAAGAACTCATTTGCAGCCGCGCACAGCGACCCTCAGCGGCTAAAGCCGCCAGTGATTTTGCGGCATTTACGGCTCGGCTATAAGCCGCGCCCCTTCAAAACACGAGCGAAATCGGAGTTTTTCCGCAGCCACCTACGACAAATCTCGCGCCGGGTTCCCCATCCTCGTGTTTGTTGCAAAGGGTTGGCGTTCCTTATCCCCGCGACGCTGGGCCGCGCCTTCTGCTGTTTTGATTTCTTCGACTTGGCTGTCATGACGTTATGTTCCGTACGGAACATTCCCCTCCCCTAAGCGCACCAGGCTGCGGCCCGATACACCCGGTCCGCCGGACAGCCGGGGGCGGCTGTCCCCACATGGGCCGTGCCCTACGAGGGCCCCGGACCCTCGGCTATAATGTTGGAACAATGACGTACCCACCAAGGAGTTTCGATGGCAATTCAGAAGACCGACAAGATCTGGCATAACGGCAAGTTGATTAACTGGGACGACGCGACCATTCACGTCATGTCGCACGTCATCCACTACGGCTCTTCGGTCTTCGAAGGCATCCGCTGCTACGAACTGCCTGCCGGCCCGGCGATTTTCCGCGCCGACGAGCACATCCAGCGACTGCTGGATTCGGCCAAGGTCTACCGCATTGACGTCCCGTTTACACGCGACGAGATCGTCAAGGGAATGCTCGAGACGGTTGGCCACAATGGAGTATGGCCCTGCTACGTGCGTCCGATTGTGATGCGCGGATACGGCGAAGCGGGCGTGAACCCGTTCAACTCGCCGACTGAGGTTTACATCATCAACTATCCGTGGGGTAAATATCTGGGTGGCACGGACGAGGGAGTGGACGTATGCGTCTCGTCGTGGACGCGGCTGGCGCCCAACACGCTGCCCGCCATGGCCAAGGCCGGCGCGAACTACATGAACTCGCAGCTCATCAAGATGGAAGCCATTGTCAACGGATACGTCGAAGGCATTGCGCTGGATGTGAGCGGTTTCGTCAGCGAAGGCTCGGGCGAGAACATGTTCCTGGTGCACCGCGGCAAGCTGGTCACGGCGCCGCTGGGGAACTCGGTGCTGCCCGGCATCACGCGCGACTCGATTCTTCAGATTGCGCGCGATTTGAACATTCCGATCGTCGAGCAGTTGATTCCGCGCGAGATGCTTTACATCGCCGACGAAGCCTTCTTCACCGGCACGGCCGCCGAAGTCACCGCCATCCGGTCGGTCGACAAGATCAAGGTGGGCAACGGAACGGTCGGTCCCATCACCCGGGCGCTGCAGAAGGAGTTCTACGCCATCGTGCGCGGCGAGAAGAGCGACCAGCACCGCTGGCTGACGCCGGTTCCGGTGCGCGCCAAGCAGCCCGTCGGCGTATAATTTGCGACGGTTTCAAGGCAGCATCATCTACGCAGCATCATCTATGCGGAGGGGCGTGAACAGCTGCCCCTCTTACTGCGTTGCACGAATACCTTTTGGCCCGGATAACAAAACACAATCAACGAGGAGGAAAGAATGTCCCAGCAACTGACTCCTGAATTTGTGCTCGGCTTGCGAGCAGTGATGCTCGACGGCTTCAAGCGTGAAGCAGAAACCACCAAGAAAGTGCTCGGCGCAGTGCCCGATGCGAAGTCCGATTACCGGCCCGATCCGAAGGCGCGCACGGCGAAGGAATTGGCGTGGCATATCGCCAACACCGACATCCAGTTTCTGGATGGCATTGCCGGCCTGCAGTTCGACATGGCCAACCCCGAGACCAAGCCCGAGACCACCGCGGAAGTGGTGGCGTGGTACGACGACAACGTGAAGCGCGGCGTCGCCCGCGTCGAAGCGATGACGGCGGACCAGTTGCTCACACCGGTCGTCTTCTTCGGCGTATTCAACATGCCTTCCGTCTTCTACCTCGGATTCCTCAACAACCATAGCATCCATCACCGCGGCGAACTGGCAACCTATCTGCGGCCGATGGGATCGAAAGTGCCTTCGATCTATGGTGGCAGCGCCGATGAGCCGTTCAACCCACCAGCGTCGGAAGAAACCGCCGCTTAGTTGTGCGGTGCAAAGCGAAAGCCGCCCGCGGGCGGCTTTTTTATTGGTCTAAGAATCTGAAAGTCGTCGCGAGCTATTGCGACGTGTGGAATTCCATGTTTTCGTCGACGGAAAGCTGGGCGGGTGTTCCGGAGGCGTCGTCGCCGGAACGGGTCGCAATAACGCGAAAGCCGTTGGAACTGGTTTCGACATCGTAGGAGTAGGGAGGACGCTGGCGGGCCACAGAAATGTAGTTCGCCGAAATGAGTTCATCGAGAGAGACGTACTTCCCTTCGCTGGCGAAGTAGCGACGCTCGGCCTGGGCGATGCTGTTGAGATCGCTCCGCACGCCGGTGATGTTGATGGCAGCCTTGGGACTGTTGGCGCCGGCGGCGTGAGAAGAACTCTGCGCCTGCTGGGAATAAATGTACATGCCAACGCCCACCGCAATGATGAGGCTGAGAAAGCCGAAAACACGGCCCATGGTACCCTCCACAGGTTATTGGACTGCGAACGGAGGGTCGAGACAAGTAACCAGAGGGCAGCGACTTCCTGGGCTGGAGCGAGCCTCAGACGCTAAAGCGCTCAACTTCTAAGCGGCTTGGTGGCACGAGTAGAACTCGTGCCCTTCCCGTTTCTGTGAGCTTGACGGCTCGCGTTGAACTCGTGCCCTTCCCGTTCTGTGGGCTTAACGGCACACGTTGAAACCGTGCCCTTCCCGTTTCATGGTGCACTTCCCGTCTTGTGGCCCTTGAAGTTTCGACGAGGAAGCGAGTTTCGTGGCTATTTCAGCTTCACGAAGAGGAGGACGAAAATCGCCCAGATTCCAACCGTGGTGGGAAACTGCACCAGAGACGCGTCGCGTACGGCGCCTCCTCTGGGCAGCAGAAATGTCAGCAACATCATGGCGAGAGCAGTGAGGACTCCAAGAGCAACTCTGGCTTTCCAGTTCATGGGTGTTTGGACCTCGCGGGTTCGTTTTGACTTCGAAAGCGGCAGCGATTGTACACCCATTTCGACCGGAGAAGGTGGAGGAGGATGGGGCAGCCTGGCCAGCCCGAAAGCGTTCAAGGCACACGAAGAAAACACGAACGTGCACTTCTCGCGAACTGGTGCGAAAAGACGTGGGCGCGGATGCTATGCTAGTAGGGTATGGATCATCTTGAGGTTTTGCGCGAAAAGATCGGGAGTCTACGGGCGGAGATCGCCCAGATTCAAGAGTTGAATCAACAGTACCGGCTGCGGAGCGGGCATGCAACCGAGGCGCAAGTAGCGCACGGGCAGAGACAAGAACGTCTGCAAGAAATTCAGCAGGAACTTCTGCAGCTCTCAAACCTGGGGCGCAAAGTCCTCTCGATCGAACAGAGGAAAGAAGAACACCGGTCGCGGATGCATCTCGTTGAACGGGCTTCCTAGGCCCGCACTCCCGGGCAGCGGTTTTGAGTGAAGTGGCCTGATAACAGAAGTTACGGCGCAACCCCATTAAGGGAATGCAAAAGAAAAGCCGCCCGACGGCCTGTTAATCGGGACTCAGTGTTTCAAAATCCTTTGGCGGCCCTATTTCTCCGCTTTCTTGTCAGCTTTCTTGGCAGTAAAGGTGCCGCTGAACTCGCCGCCGTAGTCGCAGGTGCCTTCCATCGCTATGCCGTCAGCATTCACCTTGCCTTCGTAGTGGACCTTGTCTCCCTGGGCGTCAAAGTCAAAGGTGACCTTGTCGCCTTTCACCGTCCCGGTGAGAACGGCATCACCCAGTTTGCCGGAATAGGTGCCCGTCAGCTTTTCACCGTCCTGCTTAAGAACGAAAGTAGGTGAGCCACTATAGTCGCCCAGATCCACCTTAGCATTCCAAGTGCCGCTGATGTTGGTCGCAGCGTAAGCTGCCAGAGACAGCACAACCAGTACTAATACGCTGACGAGAATTGTGGACAGGTAGAGAGAACTCGGAAGAAGGCGACGGCAGCGCATGATTTCTTTCTCCTCGCAGAGACTTTCAAGGCAGGGGCTCAGGTATTACATCGATAGCAGTTGCTGAGGCTAGCACTGTGGCGCAGGTCTCGTCAGTGATTGCCGTCACCAGCTATTCCTCTGGTGCTCACTTACTGCTGGACCGCTTGCACGGCTTTGGGATGGACTTGCTCGGTCTGGATAGACGACGCGTCCCAGCCTCCGCCTAAGGCCTTGACCAGGAAGACGGAGGAGACCATCTGCTGGCCGAGCAACTGGGTGGAAAGACGTTCATTGGTGAGCAGGACGGACTGGGCGGTGATGACGTCGAGGAAGGTGGTGAGTCCGCCGACGTAGCGGTTGTTGGCGATTTCGAGGGCGCGGCGCGCGTCGGTGACGGCGGCGGTCTGGCTCTCGGCAGCTTGCGACAAGGTGTTGAGGTTCGACAATCCGTCTTCGACTTGCTGGAACGCGGTGAGCACGGACTCGCGATAGTTGGCGACGGATTCGTCGTACGCGGATTTTGTGGCGGCGAGATTGGCGCGATTGCGTCCGCCGTTAAAGATGGGTTGGAGCAGGTCGCCGCCCAGGGACCAGAATGCGCTGGGAGCGGTGATGAGCGAACCGAGGCTGATGCTTTGGAAGCCGCCGGCGCCGGAGATGGTGAACTGGGGGTAAAACGCGGTCTTGGCTACACCAACGAGCGCGTTTTCCTGGGCCATGGCGCGCTCGGCAGTGGCGACATCGGGACGGCGCTCGAGCAGGTCCGAGGGCATTCCAAGAGGAACAGAGGGGGGAGCCGCGCGCAGTGGAGCAACAGGAACGCTAAAGGTCGAAGCTGGGTTTCCGGTGAGCACGGCGATGGCGTGTTCGAACTGGGCGCGCTGCTGCTGCAGTAAATACAACTGCGTGACGGTGGAGTCGAGCAGAGTCTGCTGCTGCGCGAGGTCGAGGCCAGAAGCGATGCCACCTTCGTGGCGATGATTGACGAGGGCAAGGCCTTCCCGCTGAATCTTGACGGACTCCTGAACAACTTGAGATTCGGAATCGAGTTCGCGCAGGTTGAAGTAGTCGGCTGCCAACTCCGCGGTGAGAACGAGTTGGACATTTTGCAGGTCGGCGGCTGAGCCCTGCAGGGCGGCGTTGGAGGCCTGCAGATTCTTGCGAGCGCGGCCGAAGAGATCCACTTCGTAGTTCACGGCGAATGGAATCTGATACGCGCTTTGGGTGAGAGGAGCGCCGGGATTGGGGCTTTGGGGGCGATTGCCAGAGTAGCGATTGCGAGATGCCGAGGGATCGACGGTGGCGGTGGGAAACAAACCGGCAGAAGCGATCTGGGCAAGCGACCGGGCTTGATAGAGGCGATCGCGGGCGGCGGCGAGAGACTGGTTCGCGGCTAGCAGTTGTTGCTCGTAGCCGTTCAGTTCGTCGTTGCGAAAAATCTCCCACCAGACGCCCTTAGGAATGGCATCTTTGGGAGCGGACTCGCGCCAGGAGCCTTCGGCTTCCCAGGCGGGAGGGCTGGGAACGGAGGCTCGCTGATATTTGGGACCGACCGCGCAACCCGCAAGGCACACGGTGGCCGCCAGCGCCGCAGTTGCGGACCACCTCATGAATGCTTGCCCTCCGGATTCTCCGTTGAGACGTGAACCGTCTGACCATCTTCAAGCGAGTCAGGGGGATTGATGATGATGCGATCGTCGGCGGTGACGCCACCCACAATCTCCAGGGTGGCGCCGTAGTCACGGCCGATTGTGATGGGGCGGAGCTGAACTTTGTTATCGGATCCGACCACGGCCAGGCGCGTGCCTTCTTGACGGAAGAGCATGGCATTGACCGGGACGGTGAGTTTGTCGGCGTTGATTTTGGGAGTGAAATGCACTTCGCCGAAGGAACCGCGGAGCAGGCGGCCGTTTTGGTTGGGAACGTCGACTTCGGTGAGCAGAGTGCGGGTCGCGGGATCAATGGCCTCAGCGGTGCGGGCTACAGTTCCACGGAATTTTTCGCCGGGGATTTCCTGCAGAGTGATGTAGGCGGGCACGCCCGTCTTGATGGCTGGCGAGTAGGCCTGGGGAACGTTGGTGAAGACGCGCAGTGGATCAACGCGGGCAAGGATGAACAACTCTACTCCGGCGGATCCGGCGTTGATCAGGGCGCCAGGATCGACGTTGCGCTTGACGAGCACGCCCGAGAAGGGAGCGTAGACGCGCTTGAACGATTCCAATTGCTCAAGGCGGCGGACATTGGCATCGGCAGCGGCAAGGTTCGCGACCGCCTGCTGGTAAGCGTTGGTCTGGGTGTCGGTTTCCTGCTGGGAAACGGAGTCTGTTTTGCGCAGGTTCTGCCAGCGATCGGCAGAAATCTTCGCAATCTCGAGCTGAGCGGCAGACTGCTGGCGCGCGGCGCGGGCCTGCGACAGCTCCTGGTCAACTTCTGGAGTATCAATGTCAGCGAGGAGTTCTCCCTTGTTGACGCGACTGCCAATGTCTTTGTACCAGTGGAGAAGGTATCCGCTGGTGCGAGCGTAGATGGGTGACTCTTCGTAGGCCTGCAAGGACGCGGGCAGAACCAATTCTTCGTCGGGCTTCTCCGCAATGGGATGAACAACGACGACGGTGGCGACCGAATCAACTTCGGTTTCCTTGGCAAGGGCGCGTCCGGCGCGGACGCGGCTGAACATGCTGAAGGCGCCGCTCAGGGCGAGGACCACCACGACCATCATGACGATGAAGATGGCCTTACGAGGAGAGGCAGCCGGAAGCTCCGGCGGCGGCGTCACTTGGGGTGTTTGATGGGTTTCGGGTTCCGTGCTCATGATGAGTGATTAAGCCTCTACCGGTTCAGAATTCTTATTTTAGTAATGCTTCTTTCGCCCTTCGGGGCCCGGTTAATGTTCTCTCTTTCTGCCTGCTTAGTTCCTGCATTACTTGGCTTCGGCCCTTGCTTCCCTGCGGCTGTGGACCATGGCGAAGACGCAGGGTACGAAGAATAATGTTGCCACAGTTGCAAACAGGAGGCCTCCGATAACGGCGCGGCCCAGCGGCGCGTTCTGTTCGCCGCCCTCACCCAGACCGAGGGACATGGGGAACATGCCAATGACCATGGCGAGAGCGGTCATGAGAACGGGACGGACGCGAGTATAACCCGCTTCCAGAGCGGCCTGCACGGCGGGTACACCAACCTGCATGCGATCGCGCGCAAACGAAACCATCAGGATCGAGTTGGCGGTAGCGACTCCCATGCACATCACAGCTCCGGTCAAGGAAGGGACGTTGAGGGTGGTGTGCGTCAACAACAGAATCCACGCGATTCCCGCAAGAGCGCCAGGGAGGGCAGTGATGATGACGAAGGGATCGAGCCACGACTGGAAATTTACGACGATGAGGAAATAGACCAGCAGGATCGCGCCGAGCAGGCCGATGCCGAGGCCGACGAAAGAGGACTGCATGGTTTCGACCTGGCCGCGAACTTCAATGTGGGTGCCACGCGGGAGCGTGTCGATGAAGGGTTGCAGAACTTTCTGGGTGTCGCGGGCCACAGCGCCCAAGTCTCGGCCTTGAGTACTGGCGTAAACGTCAATCACGGGCTGCACGTTGTAGTGCGATACGACCGCGGGGCGAGCCGTGGGAGCCAGTTGTACAAGATTGCCGAGCACCTGCGAGTTCGGGACTGCAGGATCATTGACCGGCATATCAAGCAGGTCCTGCAGCGAAGTCATGCGGTACTGGGGAGATTGCACCGCCATGGAATAGGTGACGCCATTTTTGGGATTGAGCCAGAAAGCGGGCGCTGTCTGAAAGCTGCCGCTGAGAGAAACAAGGACGCTCTGGGCAACATCGCGGGGGTTCATGCCAACTTGAGTGACGAGGTTACGATCCATGTCGAGATGCAAGGTGGGCAGGCCGAGCATCTGCTGCACGTGCACATCGGCAGTGCCGGGAACGCGGCGCAACTGGTTGGCAATCCTCTGGGCGATGGCGTAGTTGGACTGCATATCCGCCCCCATGACCTGGATATCAATAGGGGCGGGCAGGCCGAAGTTGAGGATCTGGGTGACGATATCGGCGGGCTGGAAAAAGAACTCGACTCCAGGAAAGCGGCGAGGAAGTTCCTGCCGCAGATCGCGCACCAATTCCGCGGTGGGGCGCTGATGGGCCTCGTTGAGACCGACGAGAATCTCGGCGTCGCTGGAGCCGATCACGCCGGAATTGCTATAGGACAAATTGATGCTCGAGTTGGGCAATCCGATATTGTCGAGCATGTTCACGATCTCGCCCTTGGGGAGATCCTGATGCAGGAACTGCTCGACCTGGTCGCAAAGGCGAGCGGTTTCTTCGACGCGAAGGCCGGCGTGTCCGCGCAGGTGGAGGCGGATGAGGCCGGCGTCGACGGAGGGGAAAAAGTCCTCTCCCAGAAAGAAGACCCAGCCGAGCGACAGCAGACAGAAGGCGAGGAAGCAGGCGGCGAAGAGCTTGCGGTGCAGAATGGTGGTTTCGAGGAGCTGGTAGTAGCCGGCGCGGAACTTGTCGAAGCCACGTTCGAAGCCGCGCTGGAAACGGCCGAAGATAGTCTTCGGTCCGGCGACGCGGTGCTCGTGCCCGCGCATGATGTACATGACGAGGGTGGGGATGAGCGTTCGCGAAAGGAGGTAGGAGGCGAGCATGGCGAAGACGACCGCCTCGGCAAGCGGCACGAACAGAAACCTCGCGACGCCCGTCAGGAAGAACATGGGCACGAAGACGATGCAGATGCAAAGGGTGGAAACGAAGGCGGGGACGGCGATCTGTGCCGCGCCATCGAGGATGGCCTGTTTCATTTCCTTACCCTGGGCCAGATTCCGTTCGATGTTCTCGATTTCGACGGTGGCGTCGTCGACGAGGATGCCGACGGCGAGCGCCAGACCGCCCAGGGTCATGATGTTGATGGTCTGCCCCAGAGCGCTGAGGATCAGGATCGAAACGAAGATGGAAAGCGGGATGGAGATGGAGATCACGATGGTGGGGCGCCAGTCTCCGAGAAAGAGCAGGATCATGGCCGCGGTGAGGAGGGCGGCGGTCAACGCTTCGAGCACCACGCCGCGAATCGAAGCTCGCACGAACAAAGACTGATCGAAGAGCGGAGTGATCTTCATCTCCGGCGGAAGCGACTGAGCGCCAAGCAGGGCGGCTTTCTTGACACCCTCGACGATGGTGATGGTGGAGGCGCTGCCGACCTTCAACATGGACATGAGAGCGCCGTGAGCGCCGTCCATTCGCACGATGTTGGTTTGCGGCGCAAAGCCATCGCGGATGTGAGCAACATCGCGCATGTAGATGGTCGAGCCTTTCATGGTCTTGACAGGAAGATCGTTCAATTCCGCAATGGTCTGCGGATTGCCATTCATCTCGACCTGATACTCGAGAGAACCGATTTTGGTGGTTCCGGCGGGAAGAATCAGGTTTTGAGCATTGAGCGAATTCACAATATCGTTGGGCGAAAGGCCGTTCGCCTGAAGCCGGGGCATATCGAGATCGACTTGAATCTGGCGAATCTTGCCGCCGTACGGATAGGGCGTCGCCGCGCCCTGCACGGTCGCGAGTTGGGTACGGAGGAAGTTGTTGCCGAGGTCGAAGAGTTGTTGCTCGGGCAACGTTTTACTGCTGAGGCCGAGCTGCACAATCGGAGTGGAGGAAGCGGAGTAGGTGATGATGAGCGGCGGGACCGTCCCAGGAGGCAAACCGCGGAGAATGGTTTGCGACATCGCCGTAGTCTGCGCGAGCGCCATCTGGATGTTGACCGTGGGATGAAAGAAAATCTTGAGCACGCCAATCCCGTTCAGAGACTGGGACTCTATGTGTTCAATATCGTTGACGGTGATGGAGAGGCCGCGCTCGGAATTGGAGACGATGCGATCGGCCATTTCCTCAGGCGATAGCCCGGAATAACTCCAGACGACGCTAATGACAGGGATATTGATGTCGGGAAGGACATCTACCGGCATGCGAACAATGACGAGGGGCGTCAGGAGCAGAAGCACTAACGCCATGACTACGAAGGTATAAGGGCGCCTAAGAGCTAAGGCAACAATCCACATTGGTCGAACAGCTCTCCAGCCCGGGTAGGGCGAAAGTCTAATTTGAGTTACCACGCCCCGTAGTAAGGATAGATTCGGCCAGAAGCGAGGCGGATTCAAGTATATGAGAAATGCACGGGAAAAAGCATGGTCCTCCTCGCGCGGGAATCGCGCGTCGGAATGACAAATCTATACAAACGGAAATGCCGATTGGCGGAGGGAGGGTGCGGCAGGCACTTAAGGCGGTGTCCGATCGCCGCTTCGGGGCCGTTACCTAGGTCATCTTGGGGAAGGTGACGATTCAGGTCATCATGCTAAAGAGCTGTCACGGAAAACTCCTTCATGAACATTGATGACCTGCTTCGGATAGCGACGGAACGGCGAGCCAGCGACTTGCACTTGAAGGTGGGAAACTATCCTCACCTGCGGATTGATGGCGAACTGATTCCGTTGACGGACCAGCCGCGGATCAGCGCCGAAGATATGCTGAACATGGCGTTCAGCATGATGTCGGCGCGGCAAAAACAGAAATTCAAAGAAACCACGGAAATTGATATGGCGTACGGCGTGGCCGGACTGGGGCGCTTCCGTGTGAATATTTTCCAGCAACGCGGGAATGTGGGACTGGTGCTCCGCGTGATTCCGACCAAGATTCGGGCGCTGGACGAACTGTTTCTGCCAAAGGTGGTAGAGCAGATTTGCGACATGCCGCGCGGGCTGGTGCTGGTGACGGGCGTTACGGGATCCGGTAAATCGACGACGCTGGCCGCGATGGTGGACCGCGTGAATTCATCGCGCGCGGAACACATTGTGACCATTGAGGACCCGATCGAATTTCTGCACCGCGACAAGAAGGGATACGTCAACCAGCGCGAGATTGGGGTGGACACGCCATCGTTTGGAGCGGCGCTGCGAGCTTCTTTGCGTCAGGATCCAGACGTGATTCTGGTGGGCGAAATGCGCGACCTGGAAACGATCTCGACGGCGCTGCACGCGGCCGAAACAGGCCACATGGTGTTCTCGACGCTGCACACGCTGGACGCGGTGGAAACCATCAACCGCGTGATCTCAATTTTCCCGCCGCCGGAACAGAAACAAATTCGCATGCAGCTGGCGGCTGTACTGCGAGCCATTGTCAGCCAACGCCTGGTGCGGCGCTGCGACGCTGACGGACGCGTGCCTGCCGTCGAAGTGATGATCAACACCGCTTACATCCGGGAGTGCGTGCTGGTGCCGGAAAAGACGCGGTCCATTCGGGACGCGATTGCGGCGGGCACTTCGCAATATGGCATGCAGACGTTTGACCAGTCGCTGTGGGATCTGTTCCAGGCGGGCTTGGTTAACTACGAAACCGCATTGGAGAACGCTTCCAACGCCGACGACTTCAAGCTGCGCATGCAGGGTATTGCGTCGACGGCCGATATTTCGAGGCAGTCGATGCAGTCGGCGGGGTTTGGAGGGCGGTAGCGGGCAGCAAAGTTGCAAGATTGCAAGTTGGGCGCGAGAAATCGCGCCCTTTTTCTTTGGGCAAAACAGGAAGAAGGCGATAGCCAAGACGATAGCCAACGATGGGAGCGGGTTCCACGAAGGAAGGCCTTCTCTTCTCCCGTTTTGGGCGCTCTTTACTTTCAAGCTATGCACCGATTTGCGCTATCGTTAGCGTATGGCGTTTGCGCGGCCCAAGCGACGGATGTATTCCGAAGACGAATTGTATGAGTATGCAGTGGGGGCGCTGGCGCGGCGGATGCGGACGGTGGCGGAGTTGAAGCGACTGATGCGGGCACGCATCGAAGAACCGGAAGCGGAATATGGAGTAACGCTGATGGAGTTGGTGATCCGGCGACTGAAGGACCAGGGATATCTGAACGACTCGCAGTATGCGGCTTACTACACTTCGCTGCGCCGTGATAACCAAAAACTTGGGCGGATGCGGGTGGTGACGGAATTGAAGACGCGGGGCGTGCACGCGGCGGTGATCGAGAAGGCCGTGGAAGATGCGTACGAGGGCGTGAACGACGAGAAGCAGGCGCGCGACTTTCTGCGGAAGAAGCGGATGGAGAAACCGAAGGATCAGAAGCAGACGGCGCGCATCTTCCGGCAGTTGGCGCGGGCGGGATTTGGGACGAAGACGATCTTTGCCATCCTGAAGAAATGGGATGTGGACGACGAAACACTGAGCGCACTGGAAGGCGAGACGGGCTGAGTGCGACGTTTTCAGTGAGGCAGTCTGAGGACTTCTCGCATCTAATGACACTAAGCGCCAGTGGATTATGCTCCGCGACATTTGCGCCGGGGCACGAAATGGTACATACTGCAAAACCGATCCCGGTTTACAACCTTAGGAGGGGCGTATGAAAACGAAGTTGGCAGCAATTCTTGTGACTGCATTGCTGAGCGCGGTGACGTTTGCCTACGGTCAGGACGCAGCGAGCACGGACAAAAGCAAATCCGCCGGAGCGGGGGCAGATGTAAAGAAGGCCGCCACCAAGACGGGCGACGCCACCAAGAAGGCCGCTACGAAGACAGGCGACGCAACCAAGAAAGCGGCCGACAAGACGGGTGACGCAACTAAGAAAGCCGCCGACAAGACCGGCAGCGCAACCAAGAAAGCGGCGGACAAGACCGGCGATGCCACCAAGAAAGCCGCCGACAAGACGGGTGACGCAACTAAGAAAGCCGCCGACAAGACGGGCGACGCCACGAAGAAAGCGGCGAAAGCAACCGAGAAGGGCGCGAAGACCGCGGCGAAAGACACGGAGAAAGCGGCCAAGAAAACTGGCAGCGCGGTGAAGAGCGGCGTGAAGGACGTGGGGCACAAAATGAAGAAGAGCGACGATAAGCCCACCACGAAGCCGGCCGATCCCGCGAAGTAATCAGAACCGCGTTAAAGCACGGCGGCACGGAGAGCAGAATGCTGAGCTCTCCGTGCTTTTTTGTGCGGGGCGCAGAAAGGCTGAAGGCTGCTAGTTATCGGTTAGAATTACGTCTGCATGCTGACCGGTTCTGAAATCCGCCGCAAATTCCTGGATTTCTTTGTGCGGAAAGGGCACAAGGAAGTGCACTCGTCGTCGCTCGTTCCGGCGAACGATCCCACGCTGCTGTTTACGAACGCGGGAATGAACCAGTTCAAAGACGTTTTTCTGGGGCTGGAGAAGCGCGACTACTCGCGGGCCACGACGTCGCAGAAGTGTGTGCGCGCCGGGGGGAAGCACAACGATCTGGAGAATGTAGGATTTACGAACCGGCATCACACGTTTTTCGAGATGCTGGGGAACTTTTCGTTTGG
This sequence comes from uncultured Acidobacteriaceae bacterium, assembly GCA_963819145.1. Classification (GTDB taxonomy): domain Bacteria; phylum Acidobacteriota; class Terriglobia; order Terriglobales; family Acidobacteriaceae; genus Sulfotelmatobacter. The sequence continues at coordinate 30,163 of CAWFVB010000026.1, read as the reverse complement.
GGATTACTTCAAGAAGGATGCGATTGCGTACGCGTGGGAGTTGATCACGTCGAAAGAATGGTACGGAATCGATTCGAACAAGCTTTACGTGACCATTTTTAACGGCGAAGGTGCTGTGCCACGCGACGCCGAGGCTTACGACTTGTGGGCTGCGCAGGGGGTGCCGAAGGAGCGCATCTTCGAACTCGGAGTGAAAGACAATTTCTGGCAGATGGGCGACACCGGGCCCTGCGGGCCGTGCAGCGAGATTCATTACGACATGGGGCCCGCGGCGTCGGATCAGGGGCATGCCGATTGCGCGTTTACCTGCGATTGCGGGCGATTCGTGGAGATTTGGAATCTGGTGTTCATGCAGTTTGACCGCGATGCGAGCGGGAAGCTGACGCCACTGCCCAAGCCGTCGATTGATACGGGGATGGGGTTGGAGCGGGTTGCGTCGGTGCTGCAGGGAGTGATTTCGAACTATGAGACGGATTTGTTTACGCCGCTGATCAAGCGCGCGGCGGAGCTGACGTCGAGTGCCGGGAATGCAGGCGAGCTTCGCTCGCCCGGGCAGCCGGAGGCGGCTGTCCCCACTCAAGCAACCCACAAGTCAGCGGCGTCTTTGCGCGTGATTGCCGACCATTCGCGGGCGGCGACGTTTTTGATTTCCGATGGCGTGCTTCCGTCAAACGAGGGGCGCGGATATGTGCTGCGGAAGATTATTCGGAGAGCGATTACGCATGGGCGCCTCCTGGGGCAGACGAAACCATTTCTGTATCAGATGGTGTTTGCGGTTCGGGATCTGATGCGGGATGCGTATCCGGAGTTGAACGAAACGGCGGAGCGGGTGGCGAAGGCCGTGCAGGCGGAGGAAACGCGATTCGCGCATACGCTGGATGTCGGGCTGGAAAAACTGGAAGCGCTGCTTAAACAGTCCACGGGAACACTCGCGGGCGAAGAGGCATTCAAGCTCTATGACACGTTCGGGATGCCTCTCGACTTCATTCAGGATGCGGCGCGGGATCAGGGACTCAGCTTCGATCAGGCGGGATTTGATCGCGCCTTGGATGAACAGAAGGCGCGCGCACGCGCTTCCTGGAAAGGAGCGGCGAAGCAGACGGCGAATCCGGCGTATCAGCAGCTTCCGAAATCTGAGTTTGAAGGGTACCGGCAGACGCGCTCGGATGGATGTGAAGTGCTGGCCATCATTTCTAAGGGAAACGGGCGAGGGGCGCAGGAACTCAAGGCTGGTGAAGAGGGCGAAGTCATTCTCGATCACACGCCGTTTTATGCGGAGGCGGGCGGGCAAGTTGGGGACCGGGGATGGTTTTATTCGGACGATCACAACACGGTGGCCGTGGAAGTGAAGGGATGCTATTACCCGATTCAGGGCGTGCGGGCGCATCAGGTTCTGGCGAAGAAGGCGATTCGCGTGGGCGACAAAGTGGATGCGGTCGTGAACACGGAGGTTCGCCAGGCGACCATGCGCAATCACACAGCGACGCACTTGCTGCATGCGGGACTGCGGGAAGTGCTGGGCAAGCATGTGAAACAGGCGGGGTCCCTGGTGGCGCCGAATCATCTGCGATTTGATTTTTCGCACTTCACGGCTGTGGCGGACGAAGAGTTGCAGGACATTGAGGACATCATCAACCGACAACTGCTGCGGAACCAGCGAGTCGAAACCATCGTGGACGTGCCGATTGACGTGGCCGTGAACGAGTATCATGCGATGGCGTTATTCGGGGAAAAGTATGGCGACAAGGTGCGGGTCGTGAAAATCGGGGATTTTTCAACCGAGCTTTGCGGCGGGACGCATGCGGCGGCGACGGGCGAGATCGGGCTGATCAAGATTTTGAAGGAAGGCAGCGTGTCGTCGGGCGTGCGGCGGGTGGAGGCGGTGACGGGGGAAGGATCCTTACGACACTTCCGCAAGGATCACGAACTCGAAGGGGTAGTGTCTGCGTTCGTCTCTCCCACCCTTTCGCAAAAATCGCGAAAGGATGGGGCACCCGGTTCCGAGATCGCCCCTGACAGAGAGACTTCGTTTTCGCCTGCTGAAGCGTTGAAGGCAGAGCTTGATCGGAAAGATGCGGAGATCAAGCGGCTGACGCGGGAACTGGACCAGGCACGGATGAAGTCGGCGTCGTCTTCGACGACCAACATCGGCGACAAGGTGAAAGAAGTGAAAGGCGTAAAGGTGCTGGCGCACCGGGTGGACAATCTGGAGCGGGCGCAGTTGCGGACTTTGGTGGATCAGCTGCGCGACAAGATTGGCTCGGGCGTGGTGGTGCTGGGGTCGGCTGCCAATGGAAATGTTTCGCTGATTGTGGGGGTCACGAAGGATTTGACTGGGCGCGTGCAGGCCGGGAAAGTGATTGGGCCCGTGGCGCAGAAGGTCGGGGGCAAAGGCGGGGGACGGCCGGATCTGGCCGAGGCGGGCGGGAAAGACGCAGCGGCTCTGGATGCGGCTCTAGACGGGGCTTACGGGGTGGTGGAGGGATTGCTCGGATGACTTCCGGTGTCTCTCTCGACGAACGCCTGCGGTTCATCAAGCACAAGGGTCACGCAATCTTCTCCATTGATTTCAGCCACTGTACTGCGAAGGAAATGTTGCTGCTGATCGAAATGATCAGACTGCATGTGTCGCGACATGCGCCGGGCTCGATGCTGACGCTCGCCGATTTCGCAGGGGCGCAATTTGACAAGAACGTGGCCACGCGTATGAAGGAGGTTCTGACGCTGGATCGTCCGTACGTGAAGCGGTCGGCGTGGGTAGGAACGGAAAGCGTGCCGCACGTTTTCTACGAGCACTTCAAGAGCTTCTCGCAGCGGGATTTTCCGACATTCAAGACGCGAGAAGAAGCGATGGACTGGCTGGTAGATGAGTAGGTCTCAGGTCTCAGGTCTCAGGTCTCAGATTCAAATTCCTAGCTTCTCCATTTCAAGGTGACCGGGCCAGACATTGGGTGCTTCATTTCGACGCCTGTTCGTTTGGCTTCCAGGTGAGCCGCCTTCAATTGGAAATACCACTTAGCGGGGCGGTCGGCATCGTCGATCAACATGAGGTGGGGGTTGTGCTTCAGACCTTCGGCCTGCAGTTCCATGGTGCGGCGGTCTTGTTCGACGAACTTCGCGAAAACGAATTTCAATAAATCTGGAACGAAGGGCACCCAGCGGAACAGATTCCACGCAGCGACCACGTCAATGCGGCATTGATTGCGCGTGATGGGAGTGACCGTGGTAAGGCTGGAGAACCAGTACTTGCCGGCACGAATGGTTTCAGTGCGAATATTGGGCAGAACGAAATCGATGGTTGTGGTGATGGAATCGGCGTCCGCGTAGAGGCGCAGCAATTTGTAGGGCGCGGAATTGGAACTGGGAGTGTGCGCACTCATACGAAAGCCGTTCGGGATGGGCTCGAAATGTTTTTGCTTTTCGTGAATGCTATGCTGCGTGCGCCACCACCACGCCTGATGAACGAAGGGTCCGTGCGCAGGATCCATAAGACCGATGATGCCGTGGTCCATACTGACGGGCATTTCGGCCTGCAGGTAGGCGAGCTTGAATTTTGCAGAGAACTTTTCGATTTGCGGTGCTTCGTGGGCAGGCTCGGCGCGCGGGGCGAATCCGGCGCCGGGCGGGGGCGGATCGGGGATGTAGACCCAGATGAAATTGTCCTGCTCTTCGCAGGGATAGCTGCCGGCATAGATGCGATCTACTTTGAGATTCTGATCGGCGGTAAGCGATGGAATGAGTTGGCACTGGCCGTCGTAGACGTCGAACTGCCACCCGTGGTATCCGCACTGGAGATTCTCTCCGTCGAAGCGGCCGCAGTTCAGGGGCATGCCGCGATGAGGGCAGGCGTCGCGCAGGGCGAAGGGCTTACCCACCCGGTCACGCCCGATTACAAGGGGGATCTCGAGTAGCGTAGCTTTGTGCAACTGGTTGCGATGGACCTGATCGGCGGGCAGCGCGCGATACCAGAAGCCGGTGAGCATCAGCGAGTCGGTCACCTGGCGTTGCGCAAGATCGAGGTCGGGCATGAGAGTTGGAATTTTAGATTTGAGATTTTCGATTGGTAATTGAAAGCATATGCTAGCATCCGCTGGACTTTGCCGCGAGGGGCCGCCGTCCAGGGCTAAGGCCCTCTAACTCGGGGCTCTTTTCGGGTCGTGCGAGACCTGAGCAACTGCTATGGAATTCATGGGACATTTTCGGCGGCTTACGCCCGTGCAGCGGAATACGTTTATCGCTTGCTTTCTGGGGTGGTCGCTGGACGCGTTTGATTTTTTCATTCTCATCTTCTGTGTCAGCGCGCTGGCCACACAGTTTCAGACGAAGGTTTCGGCAATCACGGAGGCGATTTTTCTGACACTGGCGATGCGGCCGGTGGGAGCGTTCCTGTTTGGGCTGATGGCGGACAAGTTCGGACGGCGTCCGACGCTGATGGTGGACATCATTGCGTATTCGGTGTTTGAGTTGGCCTCGGCGTTCGCGCCTTCGCTGAAAGTCTTTCTTATCACGCGGGCGTTGTTCGGAATTGCGATGGGCGGAGAATGGGGCGTGGGAGCGGCGTTGGCGTTTGAGACGCTGCCGGCCGAGGGACGCGGGTTCTTCTCAGGATTGCTGCAAGAAGGATACGTAGTCGGGTACCTGATGGCGGCGTTGGCGTACGGGACGCTGTTTCAGTTCGTGGGATGGCGGGGGATGTTTGTGATTGGCGTTCTGCCGGCGTTTCTGGTCATCTACATTCGTACGAAAGTAGACGAATCGCCGGCATGGCTGCAGGGGCGGGTATCGCGAGAGACGCGAGTCGCCTGGGCGAAGATATTTTGTCGCACGCGGGTATTTTCCTTTTTCTGATCGCGCTGATGTTCGCGTTCAATTCGTTCAGCCATGGCACGCAGGATCTGTATCCGACATTTCTGCAGAAGAACATGCAATTCACTCCGAAGACCGTGAGCTTCATCGCGATCATTTACAACATCGGAGCGCTGTTGGGAGGGATTCTGTTTGGAACACTATCGGAGCGGATCGGGCGACGACGGGCGATTGTGATTGCGGCGCTGCTGGCGATCCCTGTCATTCCGCTGTGGGCGTATTCGCATACCGTTCCAATGCTGGCGCTGGGCGGGTTTCTGATGCAGTTCATGGTGCAAGGGGCGTGGGGAGTGGTTCCGGCGCATTTGAATGAACTCTCGCCATCCGCGGTTAGAGGCACGCTTCCGGGATTTGCCTACCAATTGGGCAACTTGCTTTCCTCGCGCAATTCGGTAATCCAGGCGAAGTTGGCGGAGCAACGTTATGGCGGGAGATACCCGCCGGTGCTGGCGTGGACGGTGCTGATCGTGGCCGGGCTGGTGGCGATGGTGACGCTGAGCGGGCGAGAACGGCGTGGAGCCGATCTGTCAAATACTGGACAGGGGCGCTAGAAACGCAACGTCGCTCGGCATTTCCCAGCCACGGCCTTTTCGCGGGCGAGTGCGCGGGCCACGAACGACAGCCGAAACGATATTCTCAGTGTGTGCAACGTTGTTCATACCATGATGGCGGCCCTTACGAGAGCATTGTCATGGGGAGAATCCTGTGGTACGGTAAGTAAAATTTCACGCCTTCGAATAATTACATTCATAGCCTCCCCCGAGTGTTGTGGTTGCGCGAATGCGTGTACCTGAGGTAGCGCCACTATGAAGGACACTATGGAACCCATACCGGCCGGCCAAACGACATCGGAAAAGGAAAACTTCGCGAACCGCAAACTGATTCGGCCGATTCTGCCTCGGGGAGAGAATCACGGCAATCATAATCCCGCGCCGGTGCAGGCGCAGGAACGGCGGGACCGCCCGGAGAGGCATGACAGAGCGGAACGCAACGAGCATCGCGGCGATCGCGGAGATCGCGCGTCAGGCGGAGGGGGGGGCAAGAAGCCCGCGCCTCCGGAGCAGACTAACGCTGAAAATTTTTATTACCAGAAGCAGATGCAGTCGCGGACGCCGATGGTAATTGTGCTGCGCGACGGCGAAGAAGTTCACGGCATCATCGAATGGTACGACCGGAACTGCATCAAGGTGATCCGCGAAAGCGACGAGCCGAACCTCATGATCTACAAGCCGGCGATCAAGTACATGTATAAAGAAGGGGAAAATCAGAGGTAACTCCCATCCTTTGACTTCGCACAGGTGAGGTTTGTCGCGCAAAAGAAGCGCGAGAAATGGGGGCACACGGTTCCTTCTGAATCGAACCCCAAGGTTGGGGGAAACAATGGCTTCCTCGCAAGCAGTCTCCCGCAGGAAATTTCTTCAGTCGGCGGTGCTGGCATCGGCCTTGAGCGTGATTCCCCATTTCAGCAGATCAGCGTTGACGCATGGATCGGGCCGTGTCAGCGCGAGATCAGCCCCGCTGGAAGAATTTGGTTATGGCGACGTCTCGCTCAACAGCCCGCCGCACGAGCAGCAACTGCGACAAACGCACGACCTGTTGATGGGACTGAGCGAGGACAGCCTGCTGAAGCCGTTTCGGCAGATGGTGGGGCAACCGGCGCCGGGCGAGGAATTGGGCGGATGGTATCAGTACGACGCTCACAACGAGGATTGTCTTTTTGAGACCGGATTCGCCCCGGGATGCACCTTCGGGCAGTGGGTTTCTGCATTGGCTCGATCGTATGCCATCAACCGCTCGCCGGAGACGCGCGAGAAGGTACTCCGGCTGAATCGTTTGTATGCCAGGACGATCGGGGGCGATTTCTACGAGAACACTCGCTTCCCTGCTTATAGCTACGACAAGCTAGTTTGCGGCCTGATCGACTCGCACAAGTATGCGGGCGATCCAGATGCATTCGCGATTCTAGAGGAGACCACTAAGACTGCGTTGCCTCACTTGCCGACGAGAGCGGTGGAACACGGGCAACAGTGGCGTTTGAACCACCCAGACGTTTCTTACACGTGGGACGAGTCGTACACGATGCCGGAGAATTTATTTCTGGCGTATCAGCGAGGAGCAGGAGAGCAATATCGTGCTCTCGGGGTGCAGTATCTCGACGATATTTACTTCGATCCGCTGGCGGAGGGGCGCAGCGACCTGGAAGGGCGCCACGCTTATAGTCACGTGAATGCGCTGTGCTCGGCGATGCAGGCATATCTGACGGCGGGGAACGAAAAGTATTTAAGGGCCGCTCGGAACGGCTTCGATATGATCGCGGCGCAGAGCTTTGCCACCGGTGGCTGGGGAGCGGACGAAACGCTGCGCGCGCCGGGCAGCGCTGAAATCTATAAAAGCCTGATTGGCACGCACTCGAGTTTTGAGACTCCGTGCGGATCTTACGCTCACTTCAAGCTTACGCGTTACTTGCTGCGCGTGACGCGCGATTCGCGCTACGGCGACAGCATGGAACGCGTGATGTACAACACCGTGCTGGGATCGTTACCCCTGGAAGCAGATGGGCGGACTTATTACTACTCGGATTACAACTTCAAAGGGCGGAAGGTTTACCACGAGCAACGATGGGCATGCTGCTCGGGAACACTGCCGCAGGTGGCGGCGGACTATCGCATCAACACCTATTTTCGTGATGGGCGAGACGTTTGGGTGAACCTTTTCATTCCTTCGACGGTGCGATGGACGCAAGGCAGGGCGCAGGTTGAGCTGACGCAGAAGAGCGGGTATCCCTACGATTCGCATGTGCAGCTTGAAGTGAAGACATCGCACGCGAGCGAGTTTGCGGTGAATGTGCGGATTCCGGCATGGGCGGAGAAGGCTTCGGTTTTGGTGAATGGGAAACGGCAGCCTGTGGAGGCCGGGAGCTTCGCGCGAATCGAGCGAAAGTGGAAAAGCGGCGACCACATTGACCTGGAACTTCCGATGACGACGCGGCTCGAGGCGATTGACCCGCAGCATGCGGACACGGTTGCGCTGCTGGCAGGACCGCTGGTGCTGTTTGCGATCACGGATTCGCAACCGGCGGTGAGCCGCGCGCAATTGCTGGCCGCGAAGAAGACGCCTGCCCAGAGTTGGCAGGTGGAAACGGCGGGTGGGGTCATGAAGATGCTACCGTTCACGGAAGTTGGCGAGGAAGGGTATACGACGTATGTGAAAGTTACCTAGGCGAGGGCGAGCGTTTGAGGGCGCTGCGGCCCGATACACCTGGGCCGCCGGACAGCCGAGGGCGGCTGTCCCTACAAGTGTTCAGATATCCGCGGCTACGCAAACCAACTTCCCTGGACGAAGCGAGTGGGGCGGCGCGACCCCCATCTACAGCTTGGGCAGCACGATTCCCTTCTGCGACTGGTACTTGCCTTTGCGGTCGGCATAGCTGATTTCGCAGATTTCGTCGGACTGAAAAAACAGGATCTGGCAAAGGCCTTCGTTGGCATAGATGCGTGCCGGCAGCGGCGTAGTGTTCGAAATCTCGAGAGTCACGAAGCCCTCCCACTCGGGTTCGAACGGCGTGACGTTGACGATGATGCCGCAGCGCGCGTAGGTGCTCTTGCCCACGCAGATGGTCAGCACGCTGCGCGGAATCTTGAAGTACTCGACCGAGCGCGCCAGGGCAAACGAGTTGGGCGGCACGATGCAGATGTCGGTTTGCACGGTGACGAAGGACTTCTCGTCGAAATGCTTGGGGTCGACAATGGAGGAATTGACGTTCGTGAAAATTTTGAATTCGTCGGCCACACGGAGGTCGTAGCCGTACGACGACAGCCCATAGGAAATCACGCCCTCGCGCACTTGCTTCTCGGAGAACGGATTGATCATGTCGTGTTCCTGGGACATCTTGCGAATCCAGCGGTCACTTTTCAGCATGAAACTCCTTGGGGAAACTGAGTAATTGACAATTTGTAATTGGTAATTTGTGATTGAGTAATTGAAATGCGTTCGGGCAAAAACTGGGCTTCACTGGCAATTCGAAAATTACACAATTACCCGATCACGCCATTACTCAATCTATTGGGCTGGTGCCTGCCAGTTTACGGGATTGGTGCTCCCGTTGACAATCTCCGTTATCTCCCATAGCATCAATAACTTGAAGGACCATTTCGACCCTGCACACGGGAGCCGCTTGTGATCAAGCTCGACATCATCAATGAAGTGGTGGCCAAAACCGGCATCACCAAGACCAAGGCCGAGTTGGCCGTGGAAACCGTCTTCGAGACCATGAAGAAGGCCCTGGCCGGGGGCAGCCGCATTGAGTTGCGTGGATTTGGCGTGTTCAACGTGCGTCCGCGCAAGACAGGGATCGGGCGCAACCCACGCACCGGAGCCGAGGTGTCCATTCCGCCAGGAAGGGCCGTGAGGTTCAAGCCGGGGAAAGAATTGCAGTCGATTGATTGATGGGACGCGGTCCCTCAAACGTCGTGGGCCCGTTCGCGCCACCCAAAGCCCGAGCACGGAATCTCCTCGACGCCCTATCCGGTAGAATGTACCCTTTCTCTCTGCGAAGACGTGAGCAAGTTCCAGTCCCAAGACGTCGCTATAAATTTGAAGAGGCACTTGTTGAGGGCGATGTTAGCCTTGCTGGCTCCCACTCTCCTCTCGGCCGCTGTCGTGCGGGTTCCCGGCGATCGGTTGACGGGAACCGGCAAGGTAAATCGGACTGTTCTCTCGTATGGCGAGCTCTTTTCTAGCACGATCTCCGCGACTCCCGTGGATGACAGTGCCGGCTTTGGTACGGCGGGAACTCTGTGCTCTTGTGGAAGGCAGATTGCCTTGTGCAAGACGTTCCTTTCCATTCCGCGATAGATTAATGCCGCAGTCCGATCTGTGCAAAGTCAGATGTTGGCGGACTGCTTTATAATCCAGTGCCAAACTGTCAAGCTAAGAGCGGTGGAGCATTTCTTTGTGAGATTCACTTTTAGACGCCTGCCCGCGATCGCCGCTGCCTGCGTACTCTTTGTCCCCGTTCTGCGGGCCTGTTCGCAGGACGCAGCCACGCCAGAGAGCCACGGGGTTGTCGTCGCTACTCGCGATACATCCCCGTCGGCAACCATCGACTCCGGCACGCTACAAGGCGCAAACTTTGGCCCGGCGCCGAATGAAGTCATGTTTCTTGGCATTCCCTACGCTGCGCCGCCGACTGGAGAGCGCCGCTGGAAGCCTCCGCAGCCGGTCGAGAAATGGGAGGCTCACGCAAAGCCGACGCCTACGGAGCGGCTTGCCCCCAGAAGGACCGATCCATATCCCCCGGTTTCGTGAAGGGATTCATGGCCTTCCAGCCTTATTACTCCTTTCATACCGACGAAGATTGCCTTTTCCTGAACGTGTGGACGACCAACCTGCCCGGCGATCATCCATCAGAGAAGCTTCCGGTGATGGTGTGGATTCATGGCGGCAGCAATCTCGATGGCGCCAGCCAAGGGCCCTATCAGCCAATGGGGCCAGCCCTCGCGCGAAAAGGTGTGGTCGCAGTGAGCATCAACTACCGGCTCGGAGTGCTCGGGTCTATGGCGCATCCGGCGCTGACGGCGGAGTCGCCGCATCACTCGTCCGGCAACTATGGATTGCTGGATCAGATTGCGGCACTGGAGTGGGTGAAGAGGAACATCGGGAAATTCGGCGGCGATCCGGGGAATGTGACCATCTTCGGCCTTTCGGCGGGGAGCGCGGATGTTTGTTACCTGATGGCGTCTCCGCTGGCTCGTGGCCTGTTTCACCGCGGCATCATGGAAAGCGCCACCTGTACCGATTTCATCAACCCGGAGTTGAAGACGCCAACCCACTATCTCGCGGGGGAAGGCTCGGCCGAAGATATTGGCTTGCGCGTCATGCGCGACTTGGGCATCGCCGATGGCCCGGATGCTCTGGCCAAACTGCGTGCCAGGCCTGCAAAAGAAATCGTGGACGCTACGAGCCACTACAATACCGTGCTGGTTGAGGCTACCGTGGACGGCTGGTTCTTGACCGAGCAGCCCGCGGTTGCACTTGCCCACGGACGTATGGCCAGCGTGCCAGTGATTGTGGGTAGCAGTTCCGATGAGGGCACTGTGAACGTCGAAGAAGACTTGCAGGCCGAGCCCACGCTGGCGAATTACAAGGCCTACCTGAAAAACGAATTTGGAAATCAAACGGAAGCCGACGAGTTGTTTCGCTTGTATCCCGCGGCCAGCGATGCGGAAGTGCACGACTCGTTTGCCCATTTCGACACCGACTATGCTTTTGGATTTCCAGCGCATCGTTTCGCATGGAATGTCGCGCGAGCCGGGCAGAAGGCCTGGTTTTACTACTTCACCTACGTCGGCCACTCCGAGTCCTATATCAAGCTGGGCGCGTTCCACGGCATTGAAGGTCGCTTCCTCACTGGATGGTTTCCTGGCACATGGGGCGAGATTACGGCAGACGATCAGCGGATGATCGATCTCATGACGGGATATTGGACGCAGTTCGCCAAGGCTGGCGATCCCAACAGGCCGGGACTGCCGCCGTGGCCGAAATACGATACAACGACGGATCAGGCGCAGGAGCTTGGACACGAGGTCAAGCAGCGGCCGACTCCACACGCAGACCGGTTCCCAGCTTTTGAGCGCAGCCTGAATCGGCGGCTGGCTCTTCTGACTCCCTCTTCACAGAACGCGCCCGCGCCAGAGACCCACGGCATAGTCGTCGCGAACATGGACCGCTCGGTCAAGCCCGGTGACGATTTCTTCCGCTATGCTACTACTCTGCACATTTCAACGCCGCCACCGCCAGTCTCGTCGCGCAGTACGACGCCTACAAGCCTCTTCCCGACCTTGCCGTGAATGGCAAGCAGACGCTTAACGAAAATATCGCCGACCTCGGCGGTCTCGCCGCCTACGACGCCTACCACGCCTCCCTCGCGGGCAAGACTGATTCCATCGAGAACGGCTTGTCCGGCGACCAGCAGTTCTTCCTTGCCTTCGCCCAGAGCCAGTGTTCAAAGTCGAGTGAAGCGTTTCTTCGACAGGTAGTGATGACCAACGTTCATTCCCCGGACGAGTTCCGGCCAGCTACGGCGCGCAACCTCGACGCTGGTACGCGGCATTTGATGTGAAGCCCGGCGACAAGCGCTATCTCGCCCCCGCTGACCGCGTGCGTATCTGGTGAGTCGGCCAGCCGTCCGCTTTAGGACCGGCCAAGAGACATCTCACTGCGCGTGCAAGCGAAAGGTCGCCCTGCCGCAGGGACGGATGAATTGGCGAATGGCAGGACCCGGGTATATCAGTCTGTCCGTATAATACGGAGGCTGTAAAGTGGTTTGCCGAGAAAGTTGTGAACGCATTGTGAGGTGGCCACACTCATGAAGCCCTGCCTTCATTGCGCAACTGAGCTTGCGGAAGATGCGCAATTCTGTTCAAGTTGTGGCCGCCCGGCAAGCTCTCCCTTGGTAGTTCCGACGCTTTCCTTTAATGAAGTATCCCCAGCCGCGCACAATGTGGATGCAAGAACCGACAACACGGCGGGCCTGTCAGCACTGAACCTGTCCCCCGGAGCGGTTCTGCTTGAGCGTTATCGAATTCTCAACCTTCTTGGGCGCGGAGGGATGGGGCTGGTTTATCGTGCCGACGACCTGAAACTCGGGCAGACGGTTGCGCTCAAGTTCCTGCCAACATCGCTGGCGCAGAACAAAGATGACCTCGATCGCTTTCTGGCCGAGGTGCGTATCGCACGCCAGGTCTCACACCCCAATGTGTGCCGCGTGTATGACATTGCCGAGTTGGAAGGCCACTACTTTCTCAGCATGGAGTATGTGGATGGCGAGGATCTGGCAACCCTGTTAGGGCGCATAGGACGGCTGCCTCCCGCGAAGGCGCTGGAGATCTCCCACGAGTTGTGCGCCGGGTTAGCGGCGGCGCATTCACGACAGGTCGTGCATCGCGATCTGAAGCCCTCCAACATCATGATCGACGGGCGAGGTCACGCGCGCATCACCGACTTCGGCCTGGCGGTCCCGGCGGACACCGCTAAAACCGGCGAACTGGCGGGTACCCCGGCTTACATGGCGCCGGAGTTGTTCCAGGGAAAGCCTGCCACGGTGCAGAGCGACTTATATGCTCTCGGAATCGTGTTGTATGAACTGTATACGGGGAAACATCCGTGGGACCGGCAACCAGCATCGGACTCACGCCGCAGGCAGGTGGCCACTCCACCCTCGTCGCCGTCACATCACGCGCCGGAAATCGATGCTGCGGTGGATCGGATTATTCTGCGATGCCTTGCACAAGATCCGGGGAGTCGCCCCTCGTCAGTCTTGCAGGTCGCGGCTGCGCTACCCGGAGGCAATCCTTTGGCCCTGGCGATCGCCGCGGGTGAAACTCCGTCCCCCGAAATGGTAGCCGCGGCCGGGGAGACCGGAGCTATTGCCCCGGCAAGGGCATGGAGTCTGCTGGCGAGTGTGGCTGTGGCTTTATTAATAGTCGCTTTTTTGGCTCAACGCGGGATGCTCGTCAATCTCGTTCCCAGTAAGGATCCTGCGCTGCTGGTGGAGCGGAGCCAGCAAATCGCTGCATCCCTTGGCTATGACCGGGCGAACGACAAGGCATATTGGTTCGATGTTGATGCCGCTTATTTTCCATACTCTTCCAGGATACCTTCGCCTGAGCGCTATCGAACTCTGGCCACAGCAATCCCTTCGCCTTTGCAGTTCTGGTATCGCCAGAGTCCCCAAGCGCTGGAGCCCACGCATGACCCATTTCGCGTGGACCAAACAGACCCGGCGCTCTACTACTCCGGCGAGGCAGAGGTGGGGCTGGACTCAACTGGACGACTGAACTACTTCGCGGCGATCGCGCCGCAAAAAGATACTCTCCCGAATGGCGATGCGCCGCCTGACTGGCAGCCTCTGTTTCGCGAAGCGGGCCTGGACTGGTCGCAGAGCCACTCCGCAACTGCCACTTGGATGCCGGATGTTCCGGCCGACCACACCTTCGCGTGGGAAACGGCCAGCAGCGCGCAAAGTACCCGGGTCATAGGTGCGATGTACCACGGGAAAATTGTGTTCTTTCGCGTACTCGCCCCCTGGGCACAGCCCGGCCGCATCAGTCCTGTATTCGCTCCGCTTGCGGGACGCATTGGATTCGGGATTTTTGTCGTCGCCGCCATGGGTGCGTTTGTCTTGTGCCTGGTATTCGCGCGCAAGAATCTGAAGCTCGGCAGGGGGGATTGGCGTGGTGCGCTGCGGGCCTCGATTTTTTTTCTTATCGCTGTGTTCATTGGCTTCCTGCTGACTCCACACTACAGCAGCTCTGCCGGTTGGATCTGGACCTGGTTCCAAGTCGAGTTCGGTCTGGCCGCTGGCACGGCAATAACGTTTGGCGCCTTCTATTTGGCCCTGGAGCCCTATGTGAGGCGGACGTGGCCCGAGATGTTGATTTCGTGGAGTCGATTGCTTGGAGGTGGATGGCATGATCCGCTGGTGGGGCGCGATCTGCTAATCGGGACTCTCTTCGGCGTCGCCGCATCGATTGCGCCCTTGGCTCGAGTTGCTCTTCCGTATTGGTTTCCCATCGCAGATCTAAGTGCCGGCGCAGGAATCGAAAGCCAGTTGGGCACGGTTCCTGCGCTCCTGGGAAGCATTTGCCTTCAGTCTCAAGCGCTGATGAATGCCATGGGTACACTTGCTTTGATATTCGTTGTAGCCCGCGTTACGCGCCGGAAGTGGGTTGGAATTATCGCGGTGGGGTTTCTTCTCTGCGCGTTCAATTTGATTGGCGAAAACCTGGCCGTCGATATACCAGTGGCGGCACTGTTTGTCACTGCGATGCTGTGTTGCCTTTTGCGCTTCGGTCTGCTCGCTTCGGCAGTCGCCTGGATTACATCTCAGGTTTTCGCCCCTCTCACGACCGATTTCTACCGCTGGTATGCGTGGCGGGGACTCGTTGTAGTTGGCTTCCTGTTCCTGCTCGCGTTGTATGGTTTCAAGGTTGCGCTAGCGGGCCAATCGCCGTTTGGAGCATTGCTGGAGGAATAGGCGCAAGTACCCGAACTCTCCAACTCCCGAATCGTCGGTCGAATCATGCTGGTTGCCACAATTCAATGGGATTTCCCTCAGGGTCATGCAGACGGGTGAAGCGCCCAATGCCGGCATAGGTTTCCGGATCTTTTACCTCAACTCCTGCCGCTCGTAACTGGGCTACCATTTTGTCGATGTCATGCACTCGAAAGTTCACCATCCAGACCTTGTTAGGATCCCCAAAGTAGTCGCTTTTTTCGGAAAAGGGACTGAACGCGGTTGGTCCAGCCTCTTGCTGCCAAACGGTTCCACCCTCGCTCGTTGGTGTGAGCGCGATCCCCAGGTGTTGCAGGTACCAGTTCCCCAGCGCTTTCGGATCATGAGCTCGAAAGAACAGCCCTCCGATTCCGGCTACTTTTTCCATTTGTGTTCCTCCCGATGCATGTTTAGCAGATGCTTTCTCCGACGGAGCAGAACTCGCCGGCTGAGCGGGGTTCTGTGCCGCCATGACGAATTTATTCTCAGACAGCATGAAGCTCGAGCCGGCAGCATACGACAACGATTGAAGTAATTGGCGCCTGGAAAGGCTCATGCTGTCCTCGTCGTCTCTGCCATTTTTCGAACCGGTATGCATAGATCCAATTCGAAATGTGACCAATCCATCGCATTTTCTTTGTCCAGGAAAATCTCCAGTCCGGGCGCGTGCTCAGGCTCGTAGTCACTATTGATAAGCCAGCCCCTGAAAAGGTAGTCCGTGGCCGTAGTTACTGTGCGGATGTCGCCGGAAACCCTGGTGGTGGCATATCGCGTGGCTGGCATTTTCATTTTCGATATTCCCTCGGTGCACTCGAAAGGAAGGGACGAGGCGAGGCAAACCTCGTATCGATAAAGATGCTTAGGGGTCACATGCGGATCGTCCGCCGACATTCCGAAAAGAATTCCTTGCGAAAAAATATCCTGGGACTTGGCCCATTCGATCATCATGTCGAGAGCGGCAAGCACCCTGTCCATTTCAAAGGCGTTCGCGACCCGGATATAGGCGACTTGCCTCTCGGGAACGTCGATCAATCTCACTGGAAAGGCAGCTCTTTTTTCCTCCGCACTCATCGGGAGAAGATATTCGCGCGCCGAGAAGAGTTCTTTGCAAATCTTGCTTTTCTTGATCTCGCCGCTTTTTCGAAACTGACTCGGTGAAGTGTCGTAGCCGGATCGGAAGGCACGCGAAAAGATGGCCGATGAAGAGAACCCGCAATCGAAGGCTATGTCGGTCAAACTCTGGCCAGAATATCGAAGAAGACGAGCCGCCTTTTCCAGACGAAGCCGGTTCGTAAAACTATTCAGGGTTTCGCCTGAAACCGCACTGAAAATCCGATGAAAATGAAAATCCGAGAAGCAGGCCACCTTAGCCAGCTCCTCGAGTTTCAACTGGCGATCCAGATTCTCGCGAACATAGTCGATGACCCGATTAATTCTTCGGGTATATTCGCTGTTGGCCTGGGTCTTTGCGATGAGCATGGGTTTCGGTTGTGCGAGCCCATCTACGATACCCGTGGGAATGGAATTCTGAAAGTATAAGTTCTGGACGATTGTCGGCAGTTGGAAAACTGGGCGGAAACCCGCATTCCAGGAAGTCGCTTTCCACATAAACTCTGATCCTTAGTTAGCGCTCATGGGGCGCGACCCGGGGCTGAAAAGCGTCCCTCAGCGGCTAAAGGGCGGCATAATTTGTGAGCTCTTCCGGCATGATCTCAAGCTGTGCCCTTTCCGATTCGGCTTTATCTCAAAGGCCCTCGCCTCTCGCCCACGTCTTCTCCGCTCGTAGTAGCATCAAAGAACGGTCCTGGTTCATGTTTCGGACCGGCGAATCGCATGTCCGATCCAAATTCCTCGATTCCCACCTCAACGCTCGAGTTCTACCGCTCTTTGCCGGAACCGCAGGGGCGACCGCTGCGGGAGCGGTACTGGCTGCACCTGCTGTTGCTGCTGGCGACTGGGTTCACCACGCTGGTGGTTGGAGCGCGGATGGAGTTCAACTTCCTGCACAATCTACCTCCGTTTGCGATAGGGGACGAGCACATTCCGTTCTTTCCAATCGAGTGGGTGTGGGCGCAGCCCTCTCGGCTTCTTCTGGGGATTCCATTTTCGGCGACGCTGCTGGTAATCCTGCTGGCGCATGAGATGGGGCATTACCTTTTCTGCCGCTATTACGGCGTGCGGGCGACGCTACCTTTCTTTATTCCCGCGCCGACGTTGATCGGGACGTTGGGAGCAGTGATTCGAATTAAGTCGCGAATCCGGACGCGGGCTGCGCTGTTTGACATCGGGATCGCTGGACCGATTGCTGGATTTGTTGTGGCAGTGGCTGTGCTGGCGGTGGCGATGAACCTTTCAAAACCGCTGGCGCCAGGCATAGGTCCGTCTGATCTGCATCTAGGGTTTCCGTGGATCTTCTACCTGATGCATAGCCTGCTTCGCAGCGTCGCGCCGGGCCATGCGATCGCCTCAATTCCGCTGAACCGCGTCTATTGGCATCCGACGGCAGTGGCCGCCTGGGTTGGAATGTTCGCCACCGCTCTGAACTTGCTCCCCAGCAGCCAGTTGGATGGAGGACACATCGTGTATGCGGTGGCACCGCGAGTGCACCGTATTGTTTCGTGGCTGACAGTGATTGGCCTGATCTATCTGGGGAGCCTGAAGGTCGATGGGCACGCGCAGGGAGGCCTGAACGTAGACGCTCACTTCAACTACTCGTGGTGGCTGTGGGCCTTTCTGGTCACAGTGATGAACGTCCTTACCTCCCGCCATGAGCAGGCACCGGAGTTTCCGATGCTTCCCGCGAGCCGCTGGGTTCTGGCAGTGGTGGCGTTGGTCCTGCTGGCACTCACCTTTACCATCACACCTTTCAAGACTCCGTGGCGATAGCCAGGAATGGTGGCGGTTTTCGCTACATCAGCCACAATGCATCTACGTCCACAACGATCTGGGCGCGAGGGATTTTTTGTTGTGCGGCATGCGCCAGCATTGCGCGCAATGTGGTGTTGAGCTTTTCGCGGCTTGGCGACTTCAGAACAAAGTGGTAGCGGTAATCGCGCTTGAGGCGCAGGATCGGCGCGGGCGCCGGGCCTAGCACGCGCACGCCTTCGTGGCGGGTCGCGTCGAACCACTTTCCCAGCGTTCCTGACCACTGCAGAGCGTCGTCGAGTTTGTCGCTGCGCACGATCACGTTGGCGAGGGCGGAGTAAGGCGGATAGTGCATCCAACTGCGGAACTCCAGTTCTTTGTCGTAGAAGCCGACGAAGTCGTGGCGCGCGGCATACTGCACAGCGTAGTGATCTTGAAAGTAGGTTTGCAGGACGACCTTGCCGGGAGTCAGGCCGCGCCCGGCGCGTCCGGCAACCTGGGTCAGCAACTGGAAGGTGCGCTCGGCGGCGCGGAAGTCGGGGAGGCCGAGGGCAACATCGGCTCCGACAACGCCGACCAGCGTCACGCCGTGAATATCATGGCCCTTGGCGATCATCTGCGTGCCCACGAGCAGATCGAGCGCGCCTTCGTTTAAGGCGTTCAGGGTGCGCTCGAAGTCTTCATGACCGCGGACGGTGTCGCGGTCGAGGCGGGCAATGCGGGCCAGCGGGAACATTCCGTGCAGCAATTCTTCGAGTTTCTCGGAACCTGTTCCGAGAAAATAGACGTATTCGCTTCCGCAATGGATGCACGATTTCGGAACCGGGGCCGTGTAGCTACAATAGTGGCAGACCATTTTGTGCTCGCGTTTGTGATGCGTGAGGGCTATGGCGCAATTCTTACATTCGAGTTTTTTGCCGCAGGTGCGACAAAGAACCACGGGAGAATAGCCACGGCGGTTGAGCAGGACCATGACCTGCTCTTTGCGTTCGAGGCGATCCTTGATTTCAGCAGCGAGTTTGCGCGAGACGACCTGCTCGTGGCCGGTTTCCTGGAACTCCTGACGCATGTCGATGATTTCGACTTCGGGTAGAGGCCGTTGCTCCACGCGGTCGGGGAGCTCGACGAGGGCGTACTTATTTTTCTTTGCGTTGAAGTAGGTCTCGAGCGATGGAGTTGCGGAACCGAGCACGACGACAGCATTGGCCATTTTGGCGCGCATTACAGCGATGTCGCGGGCGTGGTAGCGCGGCGTTTCCTCCTGTTTGTAGGAAGAGTCTTGCTCTTCGTCGACAATGATCAGCGCCAGATCTCCGACCGGGGCGAAGACCGCGGAGCGCGTTCCGACGACCATGCGCGCGTCGCCGCGTTTGATGCGATGCCACTGTTCGGCGCGCTCGCGATCGGAGAGCGCGGAATGAAGGATAGCAACCTCGTCGCCGAAAGTCTGATGCAGATCCGCGGCGACGGCGGGAGTGAGACCAATTTCAGGAACGAGCAAGATGGCGGAGCGCCCTGCCTCGAGCACCGAGCGCATGCCTGCCAGGTAGACCGCAGTCTTGCCGGACCCGGTGACGCCATGCAGCAGGATGCCGGAGAATTTTCGGGCTTCAACGCCTTGGCGCACGCGGGCGAGTGCGGATTGTTGCGCGGAGTTCAAATCGAAAGCAAAGGGAGTGGACCGCGGCTTGCTGCGCGAGACAGTGAAATCCGCCGGCTCTTCGGTGATCTCGACCAGGCCTCGCTTGACGAGCGTGCCGAGGGTGGTACGGGGGACTTTCAGTGCCTGCAGCGTGGGGAGCGCGAGGCGGCCTCCAGCGGCGTCCAGACTATCGAGGATTTGCCGCTGGTTGTCGTTCAGTTTGCCGTCGGCGGACTTCAGAACCGCGATCTTTGTTGTGCGCGTGGCGTCCTGCGGCGCGGAGGCATCCTCGCGCTGCAACCATTTCTTGCGGACCATGCCACCCAGAACAAACCTGGAGACGCGTGTGGCGGAACGAAGAGTTTCTTCGCGGACAAGATCTGCTTCCTCGGGAGCCGGTTCTCGGCCTGCAAGATAGTCGAGCACGCGGAATTCGGCTGCCTGCTCTTCGGGAGTGCGCCGGGAACGCGCGGATGATCCGGTCATTCCCGCGAGATGGAGCGCCATCTGGCCGGCGTCGGTCAGGCGATAACCGATGGAGCGCTTGAACTCGGCGCTCAAAGGGAGCATGGTGCGAAAAACTTCGCCGAGCGGGGCGAGATAGTAGTCGGCGATCCAGCGGCCGAGGCGCAGGAGTTGGGCGTCGAGCACCGGCTCGAGATCGAGGACGCTGATGATCTTTTTTGTGACGACAGAAGGTTTGCGGTCGTGCAGTTCGACGACGATGCCTGTCAGGCGCTGCTGGCGGAATGGAACCAGCACGCGTCCGCCGACCACCGGCGTGGCTTCCGGCAAGACGCGATAGGTGAAGGCCATATCCAGCGGCACGGGCACGGCGACGTCGCAGAATTCGGGCATTGATCTCAGAGGATAGCAGCGACGCGTGAGGAACGGGGAATCGCAGCCTTATTCGGCCTTTTTCGGCGGCTCAAGGCCCAAATATTTCATCACCATCTGCAGATCCTTCCAGGCTTCGCCTTTTTGGCGCGGGTCGCGGAGAAGGAATGCGGGATGGTAGGTGACGGCGAGCTTCGCGCCTTGCCATCCAGGATCGTTGCTGCGTGCGCCCGCGGGCATAAAGTCGTAGAAGCGGCCGCGCAGTTCGGACATGGGGGCGTTGATCGCGAGCAGATTTTTGGCTGACACCGCGCCGAGAGCCACTACGACCTTGGGCTTAATGGTTGCGATTTGACGCATCAGGAATGGGGAGCAGGTTTCGCATTCGTCGCGCTCGGGCGTGCGATTTCCCGGGGGACGACACTTGACCACGTTCGCGATGTAGACGTCCTCGCGGCGAATCCCCATGGCCTTGATCATGTTGTTCAGGAGTTGTCCGGCGCGGCCCACGAAGGGCTCGCCCTGCATGTCTTCGTCGGCGCCGGGGCCTTCGCCCACGAACATCAGATCAGCGCGCGGATTGCCCACGCCAAAGACGATCTGCTTGCGGCCCTGCTTGTGCAGTTTGCAGCGAGTGCAGTCGCCGAGATCTTCACGAATCAGGTTGAGCGCCGCGACGGGATCGGCGACGCCGTGCTCGGGCTTTAGGGACGCAACCTCGGAGATGTTTTCGTCGGCGACGGGGGCGACTGCGGCGGACTTTTTTCGGGGCATTTCCTCTCGCACTTCCAGTTGGGATGGGGGAGACAGGGCTCGATCGGCCGCATCACTGCCTGCTTCAGAGATTCGCGGCTCGCGCCGGTAGAAATCGTAGATGCCCAGTTCGTGATAGTAGCGAACCCGCTCGGAGAGAGCGCGACGCAGGTTCGAGTCGAGAGTGGTAGGCATCGGATTCTAGATTGTAATGCAGAGCAAGCAGCCGTGGTGGCACAGCGAAAGGTTCCTCGTCAGTTCGCGGCATGACAAGAGAGAGACTTCACGCCTTCACCGTCGATTTGCGGTGCTGGCGGAGGCGCACTACCTGGTCCAGAACGCGCTGGGCTACTTCCCATTTGGTGGTCTCAGGGACCTCGACCACTTCGTCGCGAGAAATGATCGTAACCGCGTTGCGGTCAGAGTCGAAGCCGACGCCTTCGCGAGAAACATCGTTGACCACAATGGCGTCGAGATTTTTCGAAACCAGCTTCTGGCGCGCGTTCTCGAGCACATTCTCTGTTTCCGCGGCGAAGCCCACGACAATCTGGGCGGCTTTCTTGAGGGAAAGCTCCTTCAAAATGTCGGGCGTGGTCTCGAGTTCGAGAGCCATGGGGCCTTTGCGCTTCATTTTTTGACCGGCCGCGACCTTTGGGCGATAGTCGGAGACGGCCGCAGTTTTGATGACAACGCTCGACTGCGGCAACAACGTCAGAACCGCGTTGCACATGTCTTCGGCGGAATCGACTCGCGTAACTTCGGCGGCCCCAGGCGGTGTGATCGAGGTTGGCCCGCTCACCAGAAGAACCCGTGCGCCACGGCGCAAAGCAGCTTCGGCGAGAGCGTAGCCCGTGCGTCCACTGGAGCGGTTGGTCAGATAACGGACAGGATCGATCCTTTCGCGGGTGGGACCGGCGGTGATGAGAAGAGTCTCCCCCGTCAAGTCCTGAGAGGCGCCCAGAGCTTCGAGGACAGCGGCGACGATCGTTTCGTTTTCCGCAAGGCGTCCAGCGCCCGTCATTCCACAGGCTAGGTATCCAGCGCCGGGTTCCACGATCTTCACGTTGCGCTTGCGGAGAATCTCCAAATTTGCCTGCGTTGCAGGATGGTTCCACATGTTGACGTTCATCGCAGGCGCGACCACAACGGGGGCGGTAGTGGCGAGAAAAAGTGTGGTCAGAAAGTCGCTGGCAATTCCCTGTGCGAAGTGGGCGAGGACATCGGCCGTGGCGGGGGCAACCACAAGGGCGTCAATCGATTGCGCGACGGCGATGTGCTCGATGGCGGAGTCGATATTGGATTCATGTTCTTCGCTGGGCGAGAACATGCCAGTGATTACTTTTTCTCCGGAAAGAGCGGCAAAGGTCAGGGGCCGAACGAACTGCTGGGCCGCGCGGGTCATGATGACCTGCACGCGAATGCCACGGTCCTGCAGCAGGCGAACGATTTCGGCGGCTTTATAGGCTGCGATCCCGCCGGTGACGCCGAGGGCAATCTTCATGGGGTCTTTGATGGTTGACTCTTGACGGCTGATTCACAACTGGACGCGAGTCCGATTCTGCCGCTCGAAATCGATGATCAACAATCACAAAATAGGCAAATGCGCCTTGCTCTGTCAATCCTGGCCGAGCGCCTTGTCGAGAGCTTCTTCGGCCTGCTCGGCAGCGGAGCGGGTTTCAGGAATCTCCCACTTCACTTTGCCGGCGCGAATTTCATCTTGCGCGATGCGGCAGGGCTTGCGGGAGTTGGTGTCGACCACGGGTGGGGCACCGGACTGGAGTTGCCGCGCACGCCGCGCCGCCACCAGAATGTACCGATAGTTGCTGTCAAAGCCTTCAATCAACTTCATTGGAACTCTCCCTTGACAACCAGTTTTGCAGTCGAATCAACGCCGGGCATCGGACTTGAATGTTTAGCAGAACCCGACCAGCTTTTCGCGGGTAGCCCGATGGTTCTTCTGGTACCCACGGCAACACCCGGTCCGGCGTCACCTGAAATGATACCGCGAAAACGGCGACTATGCCGGGGGTGGGGGATCGCGGAACGAGTCGAGGATGGGCTGCACCCGTTCCCTGACGTTGGCAAGCCGGCAACGATTCGCGCGATCGGTGATTCGTTTTTCCTGTTCCGACGGCGGCACTGAGGGCGACGGTGCCGACCGGAGGAGGCGCTCCGACAATACAATGGCGCGGAGGTCCTCGCACGATTCCTCAAGCTTGTCGTTGATCAGAATGTAGTCGTACTTGTCATAATTCTCAATCTCCCGTTTGGCCGTGTCCAAGCGGTGCCGAATGACTTCGGGCGCATCTTCGCCCCGATTGCTCAGTCGCCATTCCAGCGTCTTTCGGTCGGGGGGCAGAACGAAAATGCTGATGGCATCGGGAAGGGACTGCTTGACCTGGGCTGCGCCCTGCACATCAATGTCGAGCAAGAGGTCGTGGCCCTTTTGTTCGGCATCGCGCATGAAGCGACGGGCCGTGCCGTACCAATTTCCGTGCACGTTGGCGTGCTCGAGAAACTCGCGGTCGCGGATCATCTGCTCAAACTCAGCTCGGGGGACAAAATGATATTGCTTGCCATTGCGCTCGCTGCCCCGGGGAGCGCGCGTCGTGTAAGAGATCGAAAACTCCAGATCGGAAACCAGTTTCAGGAGGAGTTCGACCAGGGTCGACTTGCCCGAACCAGAGGGCGCGGAGACGATATAGACGAGTGGTTTGTGGGATGAATTCATTCCAGGTTTTGGACCTGTTCGCGGGACTTTTCGATTTCCGCTTTCATGGCAAGACCGGCTTCTGTAATCTGCAGAGCTTCGCCGGCCAGACCGGAAGTCTTTGAGAGTAGAGTATTGGCTTCGCGGTTCATTTCCTGCAGCAAGAAGTCGAGCTTCTTCCCGATTTCGCCGCCTTGTTCCAGAAGTCCCAGGAAATGTTGCACGTGATTGTTGAGGCGCACGATTTCTTCCTGGATATCGCTGCGATCGACAAGCAACGCGGCCTCCTGCAGAACTCGTTCTTTGTCGACCGTTGCGCCCAATAATTCCTGCAAGCGGGATTGCAGCCGTTCGCTGTAGTTCTGCAAAACGGCACGGCGATGCTGCTGCACGCTCTTGCTCGCTTCCACCAGATGAGCCATGCGATCGCGCAACTCGCGGGCGATACCGCGGCCTTCTTCCTCGCGCATCTGATTCAAGCGATCGAGAGCGTCGCCGACCTTGGACATAACCGCGGCTTCGATCTCGCCGTCGGCACTGTCGTTGGCCGAATCGAGGGCGCCGGGGATGCGCAGGACAGCGTTCAGATCGGGATCGGCAGACAACGAAAATTCGGCAGCAGCGGCGCGAAATGCGGCAATGTAGCCGCCGATAATCTCACGATTGATGGCGAAGGTCTCGCTGGTGGAGCGCTCCAGGCTAAGGGTCACCTCGACGTGGCCGCGCGCCATTTTTTCTTTCAACAGGCGGCGGAGGTTCATCTCCAGGGAATCGGTGCCCGAAGGCAGGCGGAAATGAAGATCCAGAAAGCGATGGTTGACGGCTTTGAGCGAGAGGGCGAAGGCGAGCCGGCCGTTCGAGGCCGCGGTTGCACGGCTGTTTCCGGTATCCAGGCGCTGGATTTCACCGCGCACCTGGGCAAATCCTGTCATCGAGCGTATGGGCATAGGGGCCGTAGTTTTTCTTAGCGTTCTGCGACTGCTTTCGGCGGATCCGCACTGGCAAATTGCAATTCGTAGAGCCGCCGGTACGTGCCTAATTTTTGCATTAACTCTTCGTGCGTGCCGATATCGGCAATGGTGCCATTTTCTATGACGACAATACGGTCCGCTCGGCGAACGGTGGAAAGGCGGTGGGCGATGACGAAGACGGTGCGGCCAGTCATCAAGTTGTGCAAGGCGGTCTGCACCAGGGCTTCCGATTCGCTGTCGAGCGCGGATGTGGCCTCGTCGAGAATCAGGATCGGTGCGTTCTTGAGCAGCGCCCGGGCGATGGCAAGACGCTGTCGCTCGCCTCCGGAAAGCCGCACGCCCCGTTCCCCGATGACGGTATCGTAACCCGAGGGAAGGGCGAGGATGAAATCGTGCGCAAGGGCGGCGCGGGCCGCGGCCTCGACTTCGGTCCGCGGAACCTGAGGTTGGCCGTAGGCGATGTTATTGCGCACCGTGTCATTGAAGAGGACGGTTTCCTGCGTGACGATGCCAACCTGCGCCCGAAGGGAGGACAGCGTGACATCGCGCACGTCGTGGCCGTCGATGAGGAGGCTGCCGCCGGTCACGTCGAAGAAGCGTGGAATGAGGTGGACGAGCGTGCTCTTCCCCGCGCCGCTAGAGCCGACCACGGCAAGCACTTCGCCGCGCTTTACTTCGAGGTCAATGCCGTGCAGGATCTGGCGAGCATCGTCGCCATCCGATTCATAGGAGAAAGAGACACCCGCCAGTGCGACGCTCTGCGAGAATCGCGGGAGAGCTCTTGCGCCAGGCTTCTCGAGGACAACGTCTTGAGTGTCCATGAACTTGAACAATTGCGACGACGCGCCCATGGCCTGCTGAAAACTGTTGTTGAACACGGCGAACTTGCGGACGGGGTTGTACATGCTGAGGACCACGGCGACGAACGTAACAAAGTCGCCCAGGGAGAGCTGGTTGTGAGCGATGCGTTCCCGTCCCAGAAGCAACAGCATCGCAATCGCAATGGAACCAAAAATATCCATCAGCGGCGAACTGATGGCGGCAGCGGCAACCGAGCGAAGATTGGCATGAAACAAGCGCTGCGCGGCCTTTCGGAATCGCGCGACTTCCCACGACTCCATTCCGAAGGCTTTGACGATTCGATTGCCGGTGATGGTTTCGTGCAGGATATTCTGAACATCGGCCAACTGGTCTTGCCCAGTGCGCGTAGTGGAACGAACGCGGCGGCCGATTCGCACCGCCGAAAAAATTATGCCCGGAATAAACAGGAGCAGCACCCAGGCGAGATCCCGCCCAAGAATCACTACTGCGATCGCGATAAAAACGAACGTGAATATCTGCTGCAGAAACTCGGCGAGGACGCTCGACATCGCGTACTGCACACGTTCTATGTCGTTAATGATGGTCGAGATGAGGGTTCCGGTCGTGTGTTTCTGAAAGAAAGCTGCCGAGCGGCGCAAGACCGAGTTGTATAGATCATTGCGCAGGTTCGTGATCATGCCGAAGCCGGCGTGGTTGACCAGGTAAGTGCCGACATAGTCGCAGATGCCCTTCAACACGGTCGAGGCTACAAGCGCATAGGCCACGATGGTCCAGGCATTGTGGAAGTGCGAGGGAACGAAAGCCTGGAGATAGATAGTCTTCCCGAGCCTGGGAATGGTAAACAGCACAATATTGTCCGACCCGGACGCGGGATTCAGCACGCGGTCCAGCACGGGCTTGAGCAGAACCAGGCGGAAGGCCTCGAGGAAACCCACGCAGGCCAACAGGAACACGCCGGGCAACAACTGCCACAAGAACGGAAACACGTAGCGGATGAGGCGCGTCAGTTGCCGCATCGGGCTCCCGCGCTGGGCAGGGCGCAATCGCTTGCTGCCGGTCGAATGGACATGAGGTGCAAGGCCCTATTCTACTTGAGTCGCAGGCTGGAAGAATGACGTTTCAGCCTACCGCACGACACAACTCTAGAAATCACGAGCGGCCGGCGGTTGGATGGACAACAGATCAATCGTTCCGGTCCGGCCCTCCACACTAACCTGGAGACAAGCAAACCGCCAGACGCCCCCGCTCTTTGATGCTACGGCGCGGATCACGCCCTTCCCTCCCGGGCCGGAGACGGGGATCGACAGATCTGCGTTGCCACTACTCCCACTGACATTGAGCTGCCCGGTAAGCAACCAGTTCGCGTGCAGAGGCTCGCCGATCTCTGCGCGCACGTCAGGGCTCGCCGCAGCCCTGGTCATTGCCTGCTTATAAACGTCGCTGCTGCGAAAGGAACCTGTGATGACGGTGAAGAGGACCGCCACAAACACGACCAGCAACAAGAAGAGGGTCAGACAGCCGAGTGGAATCTTCCACAGCGCGTGCCGCTCCAGCCAACTCTTCTGCATGGGCTCTGGATGAATGGGATAGGGAGGCGTTGTCATTGGAGCGCTCTTCTACTTCGGGCTGTCCCGGTGCACAACCTTGATGCGATAACCGGCTCGGCGCAGGTGTTTCGCCACGTCCTCGGCGATCATGACGGAGCGATGTTGTCCTCCGGTGCAGCCGAAGGCGATCGTCAGGTAACTCTTGCCTTCATGGATGTAGTGCGGCAGAAGGTAGACGAGCAAATCGGAAATGCGCGAGATGAATTCCTGCGTCTGTGGGAATGAGCGGATGTACTTGGCAACTCGCGGATCGCGTCCCGTGAGTGGCCGGAACTCAGGCACAAAGTGCGGGTTGGGCAGAAAGCGCACATCGAAGACCAGGTCAGCATCCTCGGGAACGCCCTGTCGAAAGCCGAAGCTGACGCACGAAACGAGGATGCCCTTCTCCGGCGACTGCTCGTGGAAGCGCTCGTTGATGTGATCCCGCAGTTCGTGGACGTTGAATTTCGAAGTGTCAATGACGAAATCGGCGAGCCGGCGAATGGATCCCAAGTGACGGCGCTCCTCTTTGAGCGCCGATTTTACGGGGGCATCGGTGCCGAGGGGATGCGGGCGGCGGGTCTCGCTGAAACGCCGCATCAGCACCGTGTCCGAAGCTTCGAGGAAGACTATTCTGGTGGGGATCATGCGCCGGACCGACTTCAAGATGCCGGGCAGTTGTTCGAGCTTGGAGCCTTCGCGCACATCCACCACGAGCGCGGTGCGGCGAATCTCGCTCGACTGCATGGCCAGATCGGCAAATTGCGGGATCAACTCCACCGGCAGGTTATCTACGCAGTAATAGCCGAGATCTTCAAAAGCTTTCAGGACCGAGGCCTTCCCCGATCCGCTCATGCCCGTAATAATGACTAGCTCTGCGGCTTGCTGGACGGAGGAACGAGGAGTCTTTTTCCCGCGGCGCACTGCCTTTTTGCGGGCTGGCCGAGAGGACTGCCGATGCTTCATAAATTGGATAGTAGCATCGAAGGGGCGGCTCCGCTGACGGTCGCGGATTGCTTCTTGAGATACGGCCGTCCCGGAATTTGAATCTTCTTAGCGTGGAAAGCGAAATCCAGATTGTGCAGGGCCCGCGCGGGCAGGTAAGCTATTGCGTCATGAAAAAGTTCGAAGAGCTAACGGAACGCGAAGTGCTGGCGCTGGCCATCGCCCTGGAAGAAGAAGACGAGCGCGTGTATGCCGATTTTTCCGAGGGTCTGCGGCAGGATTATCCCGCCACGGCATCGATGTTCGACGGGATGCGCGAAGAAGAATCGGGACACCGGCGCCGCCTGCTCGAACTGTTTCAGAAAAAGTTTGGGGAACACATTCCGCTAATCCGGCGGCAGGATGTGCGGGGATTCGTCGAACGCCCGGCGCTTTGGCTGGTGCGTCCGCTGCGGATTGAGGCTGTGCGCAAGGAGGCTTCGACGATGGAGGTCGAGACCCGGCGTTTCTATGAGAAGGCTGCGGCGCGAACGCAGGACGCGAGCATTCGGCAACTGCTCGATGACCTGGCGAACGAAGAGCGCGAGCACGAGGAGCGAGCACAAGAACTCGACAAGCAAAAACTGCCCGCCCATGTGAAGGCCGACGAAGAAGTCGCGCAGCGGCGGTTGTTCGTGCTGCAGATTGTGCAGCCCGGGCTGGCGGGGCTGATGGATGGGTCGGTTTCGACGCTCGCACCGGTGTTCGCTGCCGCGCTCGCCACGCAAAAAAGCTGGGACGCATTTCTGGTGGGCTTGGCGGCTTCGGCGGGCGCGGGCATCAGCATGGGATTCGCCGAAGCGCTGTCGGACGATGGCAGCCTTACCGGGCGCGGACATCCGTGGGTGCGCGGAGTGATTTGCGGGGCGATGACGGCGCTGGGCGGCATCGGACATACGCTGCCGTTTTTGATTCAAGGATTTCCGCGCAGCGCTGTGGGCGGCGGGCGCCGTGGTGTTGGCCGAACTCGGCGTCATCACGTGGATTCGCCAGCGCTACATGGACACGCCCTGGATGACGGCTGCGCTGCAGGTGGGGCTGGGCGGCGTGCTGGTATTCATCACGGGCGTTCTGATCGGGAGCTCGTAGACGCCCGTAGAGCGGCAGCACTCACGGCGCGGCTATAAGCCCCGCCCTTTCATAACGAGGACAAAATCAGAGTTTTTCCACAGCCTGCTAGTGTGGTGTCCCGGAAATACGCGAACAAAGTCGGGCGATTTTCTGGAGGATCGAATCGGCCGTAGCCGTCCAGACGAAGGGGCGACTGGAACGATTGTAGCGCTCTACGAAGGCGTCGATTTTCTGGACCAGGTCGTGGACACTGGTGAACGAGCCCCGGCGAATGGCACGTTGGGTGATCAGCCCGAACCAGCGTTCCACCTGGTTGAGCCAAGAGGAATAGGTGGGTGTGTAGTGCATGTGATAGCGAGGCCGCTGTGCTAACCAAGTCCGCACCTTGGGGTGTTTGTGGGTGGCATAGTTATCGACGATCAGGTGCAGATCGAGTTCCGGTGGCATGGACTCGTCCAGATGACGTAAGAAGGAGAGGAACTCTTGGTGGCGGTGGCGAGGTTTGCACTTCGTGAACACGGCGCCGGTGGCGATGTCGAAGGCAGCAAACAGAGTGGTGGTGCCGTGGCGGACGTAATCATGGGTGATGCCCTCGACATAGCCCAGACCCATGGGGAGCACGGGTTGAGTACGGTTCAAGGCCTGAATCTGGCTTTTTTCATCGACGCACAGCACCAGGGCGTGGTCGGGTGGATTCAAATACAGGCCTACGATGTCCCGTACTTTCTCGATAAAAAAGGGATCGGTAGAGAGCTTAAAACTGCGGCTGCGATGGGGCTGCAAGGCGAACGCCTGAAACAAACGGTGCACGGTGGAGCGGGAAATCCCGCTGACCTGGGCGGCTTGTCGAATGCTCCAGTGCGTGCCGGCCGCGGGTTTGCGGGAGAGCGTGCGCTTGAGCAAAGCGGCGATCTGCTCGTCCTCAATGCTGCGCGGCCGACCCGGACGCAACTCGTCATAGAGTCCGGCCAAGCGGTGCTCGACAAACCGCTGTCGCCACTT
>CAWFVB010000025.1:0-389497 GCA_963819145.1 uncultured Acidobacteriaceae bacterium | reverse complement strand
TAATGATCGCATTGGCATCGAGCCTAATCCTTGAGTTGGGGGCGGTTGTGGCAGGTTGGCCGACCAGGACTAAGCCGCTGGTGCGGCGGACGCTACGCGTGGGGTGAACCCGGAGATTTCCAGCACTGCTGACGTAGTGTGGGTCGTAGGAAAGGAAGGTTCCTATGACTCGTCTACGCAAGATGATGCTGGAGGAACTCCAGCGCCGCAACTATTCCGAGATCACAACTCGCAAGTACTTGCAGTACGTAACTGCGTTCGCTCGCCACTTTGGCAAGCCGCCAGATCGGCTCGGACCCAATGAGCTGCGAAGTTATCAAGCTTACCTGCTCCGAGAGCGCAAGGTGACACCCGGCACAGCGGTCAACTGTGTAGCCGCTTTGCGGTTCTTTTTTATAAAGACGCTCAAGCGACCCCAGTATCGAGAGTTCCTGCCTTATCCCAAAGACCGACGCCGATTGCCCACTGTGCTCAGTCGAGAGGAAGTATCTCGTCTCATCGACGCCGCTGGGACGCTGTTTCGACGCACGCTACTGATGACGCTCTACGGCACCGGCATGCGTCGCTCCGAACTCGCACACCTCAAGGTGGGCGACATTGATAGCCAACGAATGATCATCCGTGTCGTCGCGGGCAAGGGCGGCAAAGATCGCGATTTGCCTCTCAGCCCAACCCTGCTAGAAACCCTGCGGGAGTATTGGCGCTGGCGCAAGCCGAAGATCTACCTATTTCCCACGCGCATGCGTCGCGTAAAGAGCGAAGAGCCAATTTCGGATAAGACCGTCTGGATCGCATGCAGTGAGGCGGCACGTCGGGCCGGCATCAACAAACGCATCACACCTCATACCCTGCGACACAGTTGGGCCACCCACTTGTTAGAAGCGGGTACCGACCTGCGCACAATCCAAGTTCTGCTCGGGCACGAAGATCTGGAGACCACAGCGCAGTACCTGCATCTATCGCAACGGCATTTGCAGGCTGTCACCAATCCGCTGGACACGCTCACTCTGTCCAGCAGCGAGAACATCAGCCGTCGCTTTAGACGAACAGACAAAGAATGACTCGGCCCACCCTTGAGGTGGCCGACATTCTGCGTGCGCAAGGCGATCGCTTCCTGGAGCGCTATCGATCGGGCTTTGACTTTCAGCAGCTCAAAGCCTTTCGGGCCATTCAGCGCTGTCGCACGGCTGCCCTCGGCGGGCATCGCGATGCTTGCCCGAGTTGCGGTTATCAGGCCATCTCCTACAACTCGTGTCGAAATCGGCACTGCCCCAAGTGTCAAGCGCAGGCCCGCGAGCGCTGGTTGGCAGCGCGAGAACGCGAACTCTTCGACACCAGCTATTTCCATGTCGTGTTCACCGTGCCTCACGAACTCAATGTGCTAGCCTTGGAAAACCCGCGTCTGTTTTACGATCTGCTGTTCACTGCCAGCGCACAAACCTTGCTGGAAATCGCATCCGATCCCGAACACCTCGGAGCTGAGATCGGTGTCGTCGCGATCCTTCACACGTGGGGACAGAATCTGCTCCTCCATCCCCACATTCACTGTGTCATTCCCGCCGGCGGGCTCTCGCTGGATCATCGTCGCTGGGTCCGCCCGCGCTATCCTTTCTTCTTACCCGTCAAAGTCCTGAGTCGTGTCTTTCGCGGCAAGTTCCTCGCCGGCCTGAAACGCCTCCACCGCCGCAAGAAGCTACAGTGCGCCGGCCCGGCTGCGGCGCTCGTCGATTACAAGCAGTTCGCAAAACTACTGCGTCGTCTCCATCGCCACGACTGGGTGGTCTACGCCAAGCCCGCCTTCGGCGGCCCTATGCAGGTGTTGCGCTATCTCGGTCGCTATACCCATCGCGTGGCCATTTCCAATCACCGCTTGTTGGCCTTCGACCAAGAGCGCGTGACTTTCCGCTGGAAGGATTACGCCCACGGTGGCAAGCAGGGCAAGATGACTCTGGGCGCGACCGAGTTTTTACGTCGCTTCTTTCTGCACGTGCTGCCCAAAGGCTTCGTCCGCATCCGTCACTTCGGCTTTCTCGCCAATCGTTGGCGTGCTTCCCGCCTGGCATTGGGCCGACAGCTGCTCGCCTCCGGCAGCTCAACAGAGCAGCACGTTAAAGCACACGACGTGCCCGACAGTTCTTCTCTCTGGCACTGCCCGCGCTGCGGCGCATCGATGACCGTGATTCAGAGATTCACGGCTGCGGAACTATCAGCATGCACATACTTCGATTCTTCCTAACCCGTTCCTCAGCCGCGACCCAAGGAGGTGCTTCGGCACGCCAATGCATTCGTCTGCTCACCCGAGGTTCACGACCTCTCTCACCACCCTCCGCCAACACTTCTGCAGCTCTCTGCAGCGCCGCACACCCTCTTGATCGGCTTCTCCGCTGCCCACCCATAGACCTGTTGCGCCCCAAACCGCCGTTCAAATCCCATAGTGCACCGCGTCCGCCGCAAACACCAGCGGCTTC
Source organism: uncultured Acidobacteriaceae bacterium (assembly GCA_963819145.1). GTDB lineage: Bacteria > Acidobacteriota > Terriglobia > Terriglobales > Acidobacteriaceae > Sulfotelmatobacter. The sequence continues at coordinate 387,029 of CAWFVB010000025.1, read as the reverse complement.
CTCCTAGTCTGCTTATCGAAAACGCCTCGGATCGAGTTCCACTTCGATGCCAGAGTGTCCTGCCCGAGGCGTTTCCGATCAAGCCTAGCGACCATCCTGGACCCTACTGCGTGATAGCGCAAGCAAGATCTCGTTTGGAACGACGAAAGCAGGAATCTGAATGAAAACTGAATGACGAACTTGCCGTTTGGCCTTTTTCGGCATTCACGACCATCATAGAATCAGCAACTTCCGAAGAATCAATTGGCGACTGGGGAACAAATCCACCCCCCGCAACCAATGGGATTGCTGACCAAAACGGTCGGTAATCCCTTGAGTCTTTTAGGGTTACAAACGCTGCGATTCACAAGCATTTCTCCTAATTAACCATTCCCTTTTGACCTTCGCCCCTTGTTCTGAGCACAGTTGAGCACAACTCGCTGAAAAAAGTCTCTTCCAGCTTCTTCATTGACTCAACTTCCGAGTCGGGTTGCAAGTGAACGTAAACGTCACTCGTAATCCCGATACTCGCGTGCCCAAGAAAGCTTTGCGTCTGTTTCAAGTCGCCCGTGACCTCCTGCATCTGGGACCCGGCTGAATGTCGGAACAGATGGAAGCCGTATGGCTACCGGCAGCGAGGTGACAGTGGTGCCACCGCAGCCGGGGTTCTTGGACTCGAGCGTCTTCGGGTCCCTTATGGTCTGTGGGTCCAACTGCGCGAGCCATCCATTCCTGTGCTTGCGGATCGCGGCGACCTGATTGAAGCCCGCTACGTGTGCGGAGTTGTTTGACCACATCGTTGGAAGCGCTCAGATAGAATGGCTGCGGGGAAGCTAAGGGAATTAAATGAAGCAACTCTTCACTCACATTGCCAAGGTTCAAAGCCCCATGCGGTCGAGCTTCTTTCTGGCCGCCATCGCTTTCTTTGGGTGCACGGGTCTAGTTGCACAGAATGCGGCGCAGAAGGTCCACACGCAGCCGACGCCCTGGATGCCCACCCATCTGGGCGCTCCTCTGGTTCGCGATCCGATATTCGTCTACAACAATTGGTCCGCGTACGATGAACTCTCCGACAACATTCCTCTGACCGAAGAATTAACGATGAAGGAACTGGATGAAGTCCTTCGTCTGCGGCGTTTTGGAGTTCGTTTCGATTACTACACGATTGACGCATTTTGGTTCGATCCGGATGGCGGATACCGTACCTGGCGCAAGCCGAACTGGCCCAACGGGCCCCACGCGTGGATTCGCAAATGCCGCGACAACGGGATTCTGCCCGGCCTCTGGTTCAGCACCAACACGCTGGTCAAAATCAACGCCGCTCCCGAGTGGCAGGACTCTCTGACCGAGAAGAAGGGATCGATGTCGTTCTCCGAGGGCGGCTTCCTGCCCAATTTCATGGAGACACTACAGTACTGGTACGACCGCGGTATTCGCATCTATAAATTTGATTTTGTCGATTTCGGCGCGGCTACACCCGAGACTGCAAGAAAGAAGACTCCAGAAGAGATTCGCGCGGCTAATGTGAATGCGTTTCGCGAAGCGCTCCAGAAGTTCCGTCAACGAAATCCCGACGTGGTGCTGGTCGCCTTTAACGGCTTCGGAGGAGACGTCGAGTCCACCGCCGGCCCTTTTCCTTTTCAAAACCTGGTCGACCTGCGCTGGCTCGAAGTTTTCGATTCTCTGTACTCTGGAGATCCTCGGCCCTCGGATGTGCCCGAGATGAATTTCTGGCGATCCGTGGATATTTACAGCGATCACATGGTCCGGCGATACGAGCAGAGTTTTCTGCCGCTTGAGCGAATTGACTCGACCGGATTCATGCTGGGGAACACGGGCACGATCTATTATCGCAAGACCCACGCCTGGAAAGGGGCGCTGATTCTGATGATGGCGCGCGGCGGTTGGGTGAATACCGTCTACGGCAGTCTTGAGTTTCTGACGGACGACGACGCCCGTTGGTTTGCCAAGGTGCAGGCGTTGTATTCACGCTTCTTGTCAGAGGGGCGAACCAAAACTTTTGGCGGAATTCCCGGCGACATTCAGCCCTACGGCCGCCTTAGGCTATCCTTCCCGCCCCGCGACCGGGCTCTTTCAAGGCATGGTTGCACCGCTCGTTGGATATCGCTTTCGGGGGGCGATCTGGTACCAGGGAGAGAGCAACGCGTGGAGACCCTCACAATATCGCAGGCTTCTCACTGATCTCATCGAGAGTTGGCGTGCTGCGTCTCATCAGCCCGAAATGCAATTTCTGATTGTCGAACTGCCAAATCACGGAGCCGTGCCTGACCAGCCATCGGAATCCGCGTGGGCGGAGGTGCGCGAAGCGCAATTCCTAACAGTGAAGGAGGTTCCTGGCACGGGCTTAGCGGTCACAATCGACGTCGGCGATCCCAAGGATCTGCATCCGCACCGCAAGGCTGAGGTCGGGCAACGGTTGGCGCTCTGGGCACTCGGAACCACCTATCAAAGAAAGATCGTTTATTCCGGGCCGCTGTACGAATCCATGGCCCATGAGGGGAACGCGGTCAGGATTCGGTTCGCAAACATCGGAAGCGGCTTAGAGGCGAAAGATGGTGCTCTTCGCGGATTTGCCATTGCGGGGGAAGACCGGAGGTTCTCCTGGGCTTCGGCGCGAATCGAAGGAGACTCAGTCATCGTTTCCAGTCCGGAGATTGCCGTTCCGGTGGCCGTTCGCTATGCCTGGGGCGATAGCCCCGAGTGTAACCTTTTCAATGCTGAGGGATTCCCGGCATCTCCATTCCGCACCGACTCGTGGCCTGATCCCGCGGTGAACGGGAAGCCGACGGAGGTATCCAAGTAGCGTTGCCGCGAAAAGGTGGGCAGAAATGCGGCGCAGCAGAGACTCAATACAGTTTTCTCGCCGCTCACTGGATCAGAAGATAAGCAATAGTGTAGGTCCGTAAACATATATTTCGCTGTCGTCTGGAGTCTCAAATCTCTTAGGAAAAACTCTAAGGCTACTCCCTGCCGGGCACAAGGGTCACAGCGAAAACCAGGACGTCCCGGTTGCTCGGCAAGCTGAGACTTCGCACCACCTTACCGCTATCAACGTCGAGGGAATACGTGTAGCCAAAAAACGTGCGCGTGTCTTTCGAACCGTCGGCGGTAATCCGATAAGGCATGCTGATCGCGACCGACTCGCCGGAAAACTTCCTCGGAGATGCCCAATCGCTCAGGTTTCGCGAAAACGATGCGGACGTCCCGTCGGCATAAGTCACGGTGAAGGTCTGAAGTTCCTGGTTTCCGTTTACGCCCACCGCCAGGATCTTCACCTGGCTGAATTTCCCCGCCGGAAGCGTGATTGTTTTGCCCGTGACGGCGTCCGGAGCGTTGGGTGGCCCGAGCTTAAACACTACGCAGTCTCCCACCGCTTCCTGGCCCAGGAGTTGTTCGGAAAAGGAGAACCCATCGCCGTCCAGGCTCGCATCCGGAGCGAAGGTCGAGCCGTCGTCATAGATGCCCGTGATGTTGTAGCCCGAAGACAGGTCAACGGGTACAGTACCCGCGGTTATAGCAGTGACGGTCACACTGGTCGCGGCAGTGTGCGACAAGCCGGACATTCCGGTGATCGTAACCTGCGCTGTCGTCGGGGTCGCGGAACCGTCGGCAGTCAACGTCAGCGTGCTGGTTCCCGTTGTGTTCGCGGGGTCGAACGCGGCCACAACTCCTTGGGGCAGGCCGGTCGCGGTCAACTGGACCTTGCCATGGAAACTGCCTCTCGGCATCACGGCAACTCTGGCGGTGGCGCTCCGGCCCTGCGGAATAGAAATTTCGGTTAAAGATGCTGACAACGTGAAGTCGCTCGGTCCGGCGTTGGGCGAAGGGAGCACGTCATAGAGAGGCTGCGCCGGGCTCACTTGCGGATTCTCATCGGCCACTGACATTGCCAGGATGCGCACCTTGTTGTTGTCGGGTAACTTGATGGTCTTTGCTCCGGCCGGCAGATCCATCTCATAGCTGAACAAATACGAATAAGAATACGAGACGTTCTCTCCGGCGGCATCGTGGTGGTGACTGCTGAACCAGGCGAGATCCGCGCGCTTGATGTACCCCGGCTTCAGGCCAATCATGTCGCCATAGTCGTCGTGCGAGGTATCTTTCGAACTCCATTGGCGATCATCCCACTGTCCAATGAATCCACCCCAGTCTTGAATGTTGAGCTTGACTTTCTTGCCGGCAACGTCGAATTCAGCTTCCTGATCCCCGGCGGCTGAAGCTGCCAGCAGATAGAGTCTGTTGTGTGAACCGGCAGGCAGATTGACTGTCTGCCCCCTGGCAACAACCGCGTTGGCTGCGCCGGACTTCGCGGTTGCCAGGCGGAACTGAACACCGTTGAAGACGATTTGCTCAGACAGCATCTCCGCCGGTAACGTGTTGCCTTGGCCGTCGAAACCACCCTCTGAACGAATACCGTCGTTGCTGGCAGTCGCTATGTCATAGGTCAATGCGACAGGAGTAGACCGCGCACCCGGAATCCTGGTAGACGAGGCAGCGACGCGGATCGCGAATGTGCGCGGTTGATAAGCACTGAACGACGTTACCAGGGCTCCATCGGAGAGCTTCGCCGAACCGACGGGCTGTTCTTGCCCGTTGACCTCGCGCGCTGCCGTGATCGGCGTGGCGAACGAGACGCGGACATCGGGTTGAGGCTTGCCATCGAGTTCCACGAGACGGACGATAATCTCGTCACCGTGTTCCGCTTTCTTCACCGCGAGAACCCGTATCCGCGGACTACTGACTTTCAACAGCGAAAACGTGCGTCCCATCGTGCCCGGATGCTTTGAAGTTGCGAATGCAATCAGCGGAGCATTCAAGCGTAGTGCCTGCCAGTCGGTCTGTGCGTCGCGCCAGCCCGCAGTGTGGCCAGCGATGCCGTAGGTGAATTCGTGGTGCCCAATATCTTGCGTGCCCTGGTCCGCGTAACCTCCGGCGGTGCCGGGGGTCCGGATCAACGTCAAGCGAAGAGTGTTGTCGTTCGGTTTATCCGACCCGTTCTTGCAATCGGTAAGAATGGTCGCACCGAATTCGCCGCTCACGTCGGTAAGGTCGACCCATTGGTGCGACGGCACCTCGAATTTCTTCGGCTCTGCCGTGGGCCGTTCGATCGTCCCAATGTCCCAGTTATAGGTAGCCACGTGATTTGAGGCCGTGAGCGGGAACGTCGCTTTGAGGTTCGACTCTCGCGTGTTCCAGTCGATGACGTTGCCGAACACAACGCGTTTGCCGGCGTCGCCAGCAGAAAGGCTCACGGTCTGAACGAAGCGCGACCCTGCCGTCTCCCGCGTGACTTCCACCGCGATGCGCACGGGGCCGTCTTCGACCACACGAATCTGTGCCGGCCCTGCCACGAACGCTTTCGGCGCAGCTTGCTCCTGCTCCCAATCCATATTCCACGCCGGCCATTCCTCGGGATTGTCATACGAGATGGCTAGGCGCGCCGGCGCCGAGAGCAGTTCCCTGCCGATGGATTTGTCAAAGATGCTGGAAACATCGCCGTCCGCGTTTAGCTGGACGCGGTAATACTCGTTCTCTAATCCCTCTTTCGAGACTGTCAGACGTGGTGCGGGTGCTGACGCATCCGCGCCAGGCTCGACGTCATAAACTGCATAGCCCACGGACGAGATGCGAGCCGTGAACAACACTTTACCGCCCGACAACTGCGCGGGCACTTCCTTTCCGTCGGGAGCAATCACGTGCACGGCTTTCGGCATCCCGCCCGGGAAGTCGACGCTGGACTCGACCAGGTCCTCGCGTGCAATGTTGAGTGGATTGAAAACGACCAGAGGGACTCCTTTGGTCTGGGTGTCGAACCCGGCCGCGACGCCTTCGCTGGCGTTCGTCAGGACGCCCGCGAACTGGTTCATCGCGATCACGTCGTCGTTCCACGCGAACTCGTAGGACTTCGGAGTCGCGGTGCCGGCGGCGATGTCGTGAAAATGTCCACCCATTACGAGCGTCCATGCATCGTTCAAACGCTGCAGCGGATAGGGTCGCGCACCCAGCCATTCCGCGGCGATCGAAGCTTGCTCTGCGGCATCGGCCAGTAGTTCTTCTTTGCGCAGCCAGCGTTTCTGATATGCCTGTGACGTCAAAGAGCCGGCTGAGTGATTGGTCAGTTCCATCTCTCCGGAGTAGCGCGGAAGGCCAGCCGCTTGTGCCGGCGTGATGTCGAGGAACATCTGATCTGCAGTGGAGGAAATCACATGAACAGGTCCGTCGCCGACCTTCACCGCAGGCCACTCCGGGTGAGGCTCTCGCTCGAAGAAGAACTGTCCTTGGGGCGGCAGAGCGACAGTTCCCTTCGTCACGATTGCTTCCAGCCGTTTCACCGAGTCCTCGTCAGGAGTTCCGCCAATGTCGCCGGTGCCGTAGTAGTGATAGTCGGTGAACACACCGCTGACTTTTCCGTTGGTGGCAACGCGTGTAGCCCAATCGTCCTGATAGCGGCGCTGGGCACGGTCTCGCTGCGCCCGCTGAAGCGCATCCTGCTCGCTGCGCAGGCTGAAGAATTCCTGGATTTCTTTCTGATCGGGAGGTTGATGTGTTTGCTCGGCTTGCTGCAGTTTCTTTTGCAGGTCGCCGATCTTCTTCTGCAAATCTTCAAACGCTGGGTTTGGCGGCTCGGGCGGCAGTGGCTTGCTGAGATCCGTTTCGATTCCGGCGCTATAACTGCCAGGATTGATTCCTGCAAGGACGCTCTCTCCATCTGGTCCGACCCACACACCAACGTTGAAGGGAGTTCCTTCCGGCGTTCGCTCCAATGATTGCCTGCCCCCACCGGGGGCGGAAGAACCCCAGACCAGTTTTTGTGTCGAAAAACCTTTCACGCCCGAGTGCGCGAGAATCGTGGGCAATGACGCGGGAAACCCGAAGCAGTCGGGCAGCATGTATTCCGCGCTGGCCTTGCCGAACTCCCTGCGGAACCAATCATTTCCATACAGGATCTGGCGGATGATGGCCTCGGCACTCGGAGCGTTCACGTCCCCTTCCTCCATCGACGAACCTGCCGGATACCAGTGGCCTTGATCCACGTAGGATTTCAGCCGGGCGAAATCAGCCGGAAAATATTCCTTCATGAAACGATAGCGATTGGCGCCGCTGAAATTAAAAACGTAGTGCGGATACTTATCGAAAAGCTTGAAGTTCTCCTCCATAGTCTTCCGGATGTATTCGTCAATGACCTGGGGATACTCCCATCGCCACTCGGTATCGAGGTGCGCATAGCCGACTACGTAGAGGGTCGGTTGCTTGCTGAGGTCCGGCTTCTCAGATGTCTGCGCGTGAACCCCGCTCAAGAGGGATGATAAGACTATGAGGACTGGAACAATAACGTTGCAGCGTCGCAGCATTGTGATTCTCCAAACAGATTCTGGCCTGTGTGCGGAAGGATGACCCGCGTGATTCAAGTCTGCCAAATGCCAGCGGCAGTCAGTTGACAGTCACCGTGACGGTAGCAGGATTGCCACTCTGCGTCACACCAGCCGCATCCTTTCCTGTGATGGTGATCGTATAGGTTCCCGATGGAGTTCCTGAAGAGAGCGTCGTGACGTTGATGGCGGTCGCTTGCGCGGATGCCCCTGCCGAGTCGCTCGCGGCTACCGAAAAGCTGTACTGCGTTGAACCGGACAAGCCCGTCACATTGTAAGACGGACTGGCCACCGTGGCGATCGACGCGCCATTCTGATACACGGTGTAGCCGCTCACACTGCATCCCGAGCCCACGCTGGATGCCGTCCAGGTCAGCGTCGCTCCTGTGCTGGTGATGGATGACGCCGCCAGTCCAGTCGGAACACTTGGCGCGGAAGAACATCCGCCGCCTCCGCCGCCTCCACCCGAGCCACCTCCACAAGCCGGAAGAAAAATGAGACCGGCCAATATCGTCCAGAAGAGAGCGAAGCCCAGCAGCTTCCTTCTGTGCGAGCTATTCTTAACCGAACCATGGGATCCGACGCCCAAGCCGATTAATGTCAGCCCGGAAATAATCCAGGAGGCGTACAACGCACTCCGGGGACCAGGAGCGGAGAGCGTCGGAACATTCACAGCCCGGCCACTGGCAGCCTGATGGGCGGCGGCTCCTCCCGGGGCAACGGTGTTGAACATCAGAGTCGAAGTGGCTGCGCCGGCCGTGATCGAAACTGGGTTCGTCAGGCTACAAGTCGGCGCGCCGCTCCCGCTGACAACGGGCGAGATGCTGCACGAGAGCGTGACGCTTCCAGCGTAGCCATTCGCAGGGGTCACCGTCACCATCGCAGTTGACGAACTTCCCGCATTCACAGATGTTGGATTCGCTGTTCCCGCAGACAGCGAATAACTGGCGGCCGGGGCGGTCAGGCTTGCCGCTAGCACAATGACGTCGCGGTTGTTCGGCAAGGTCAGGCTCTGAACGACCTTGCTTGTGTTCAAGGCAAAAGAATAGCCGTAGAGGTAGAAGACGCGGTTATCGGGACCACCCGCGCTGTCACGGTAAGGCATGGCCACGGCAACGGACTCGCCCGAGTTGCCTCCGGAGCTGACACAGCCCCCACCGTTCAACGCGCTGCACCAGTCACTGAAACTCTGTGTGAATTGCGAAGTCGTGCTATCGGTGTAGGTCACTGTCACGGTTTGCGAAGTCTGGTTGCCTTCGATTCCCGTCGCGAGCAGTTGGAGCGTCGCATAGCTACCGGCAGGCAATGCGATTGCGGAACCAGTTCCCGAGACGGCATTGGCCTGGTTGGGCTGGCCGAAGGTGAACTGAGTCCCTTTAAGATCGAGCCCCGATCCCAACAGGTTCGCCGAGAAGGCAAAACCGACTCCATCCAGACTGTGACTTGCGGTGATGGCGGACTCATCGGCATCTGTATAAAAGCTGTAGACGTTGTAAGCCGAGGAAAGATCGACCCGTGTCCCGGCGCCGCCGGTGAGCGGAGGGTTCACAAAAACCTTAAGCACGGTCGATTGCGTGCTTCCCGCTGCGCTGCCCGTAATCGTCACTGCGCTTGGCTGACTGGCGAGCGTGAGTGCGACCGTGTTGGTCGCCGACAAGGTCAGCGTAGTCGTCGTGGAGTTGACTGGCGTAAACGACGCGGTCACACCGCTCGGCAAGCCGGTTGCCGAGAGATTGACACTGCTGCCGTTGAATCCGTTGATGCCCGTGATTGTGATCGTCGCGGTCGCGGTTCCGCCCTGGTTCAGGACGACTCCGGCGGATGGACTGACGCTGATGCCGACAAAAGCCGGCAAAGCGACCGTCACATAGGCGGTCTGGGTCAGGCTGCCGCTGGTGCCTACGACGGCAATCACGTAACTTCCGCCCGGTGTCTGAGAGGTCGTCCCAACCATCAGCGAAACGGGACCGCCTCCGGCGGGGATCGATGCGGACGCGAGGTTCGCGGTTAAGCCGGGCGGCGCATAGCTCGGCGAACCCGTGCCCGGAATCACCACGGCCAGGCTGGTGGCGGCATTGAATCCGTTCAAAGCTGTGACCGCGATCGAGGAGTTTCCACCGTTGCCCGCCGTGAGGGGCAACGTGCTGGGCGTGGCGGACATTGAAAAATTCGGATTCGACGAAGTCGGAGCCAGCGCGTTGAATGCAGTGGGACCATTCGGAGATCCCCATCCAGTGACCAGATCAAAACCGGTGACAGCGTCGAAACCAACAAATCCGGTCGAAAGGCAACCGGGAGTTCCGACGGTGCAGGTCGTGCTGGTGGCGTTGTTACCGGTGGTGATGTCGTGAAAACCGTTGGAATAGTTGCCGCTACTCAGGGTGTAGATGGTTGGGTTGAGGAATCCGAAAGTCGGATTGGCGCCGGCCGTGGTGGCGTTGGCAACGGCCTGTTGATTGATGAGCGCCATGAATGCCGCCCATCGCGGCGCGGCCAGACTGGTACCACCGATTCCTCCCTGGCACGAACCGTTGGCGCAGAAATAATTGTCGGTGTTCGCCTCGGCCGAAACGTCAGGTATGTTGCGGTAGCTGGCATCGCCGCCGTTCGAAGTGTTGATCGCTGGCACTTGATCCCATGTGTAGGTAGGCGTGGTTGGAATTGGGGATTGCGTGTTCCATCCGCCCCCGCTGCCGATCCAACCAGTTTCGGACTGCCATGCGCCACCGGCGCCTGCAGTCGTGAGATCGGTCCCTCCAGCATCGGTAATATAGGGACTGTTGCCCGGGTATCCCCCCGAGAGACTCGCACCTGCATCGCCCGAAGCCACGAACGAACTCGTCCCCTGCACAGCGAGCTCTTTGAACACTTGTTCATAGCCGGACTCAGTGCCGGGCGTACCACCCCAGCCGAACGATATGCTCAGCTGCTTGGCGATGTTGTCGGAGGCCGCCTGAGAATACGCGCTCAGCGCGTCTGTGCTGGGTCCGTTGGTTTCGTAGACGAGCAGTGCCGAAAGACCAGGGGCCATCGCAATGGCCTGCTGGATGTCGATTGCTTCCTCGCCGTCATTGCAGCCAACACCGCAGACTCCAGTAACGCCGACGAGCACGTTCACGATTGGGACATTCAGCGGTTGGCCGAGACTGGTGAAGTAGCTAATGACGTCGCCAAGACGATACGGACCAAGCTCAATCAGTCCGACGACCTGACCGGAGCCGTTGAGTGCGGTCCCTCCGCCGTAGGCTGCCCTCATGTCACTTCCAAGAAATTGTCCGCCTTGGCCGGAGCCTGTGGTATTGCCGAGAACTCCTTCGGCCGGCGACGCTCTTTTTAACATTGGATGGGGAAGGCTGAACGTACTAAGACCTTCGACGCTCAACACCGGCAGGCCAGCTTCGACCGAGGGCTCTACATCTGGCGCGTAAAACGTCCGGTTTTCGGTCGGATGTTGGTAGACCTGTAGCGTGACTTGAAATGCCCGTTCGACGTTGGCAGCGGTACCGCTCACGTCGACGACCAGGCGATTCGCAAACGTGTGCGTCACCTTCAGTCCATGCGATTGCGCGAACCCGATCACCCGCTGGTAGTCCACCACGGTGGGAGCATACTGTTCGGTGAATTGTTGGACCGTCAGAAAACGACGATAGTTTGGACTGGTTGGGTCGTAGAGTTGCTGGAGAAGCGCGTCGAGTTGATCTTCATTCCGCAGTGGCAGCGAGACGGCGAGATTCAGGCGCTGAGAACCAGGAAGCCGTCCGATCAGTTGTGCGCCGGCAGGGGCCGCGACCTGAGTTCGCAGAGCTTGCCGCTGTGCGGCAACGGGCGCCGCCAGCCAGCAGACCAGCAATGCACACAACACCACATCGGCGACAGATCGACAACGGATCATTTTTCTCAGCCTCAGTTGTCAACTTCGGATCGCGCTCCACTTAGTCGGTTACGGTGACGACGACGGTGTTCGAGGTCCCAGCGGGATTGCTTGCCTGAGTGAGGCCATTCTCATCCGCACCGGTGATCGCTATGGTGTATTGACCCGGAGGCGTTCCGACATTCCCGAGATGCGTACGACTCACGCACGCCGGCAAGGCGAGGACTGCGGTCAGGACCAAGCCCAGAATCAACAAGCCAAGAAATTTCTTTCGCCGCGATCCGAGGGAACCAAGCCCGGTCAGTGCCAGCCCTGCGACCGGCAACCATAGAGCGTAGAGGATGTTCGATGGCGGTTGCAGGGCTGCTTTGGTTGGAGCAGCGGCATTGAAAGTCAGCGTTACGGTCGGCGGTGCCCCGCCCGAGACAACCACGGTGGATGAACTGAATGAGCACGTCGGCGCCGTGGCCGCAGACACAGGATCGCCGACGATGACTGGCGTGATGCCCTTGCTGCAGTCGTTGAAGGTAATCGTCCCCGTGTAGCCGGTCTGGGGGTTGATCGTGATGGTTGCAGTAGACGTTCCGCCAGCTTGAATGGTGGCAGGACTCGGCACGCCTCCGTCAATCGTGTAGGTTGGAGGCTTCATCGTCACGGCGACAACGTACGTACACGATGGAATGCCGTTGGAAGAACAATCGTCAGCGGATCCGATGGTGACGCTGGACACCATCTTATTGACGTTGGCGGGATAGGTGTATTGATAAAGGTTGCAGTTGGGTCCGATCGGGCTGCCCTGCGCGTTGATGCGCTTGATGGAGCCGACAGCGAGAGTTTCAGTGCCGCCAGCCGCGGCGCCACACCAATCACTGAATGTTTGTACGATGGCCGGATCGCTCGTGCCGTCGTTGTAGTTGATCGTGATGGAAGCCTGGTGGTGGCCGTTCACGGCCGCTCCCAACATGATCACCGTGGAGTAGATCGCAGGCGGAATCGCCACAGTCATGCCTGCAGCAGCGTTCGGCACTTGGAGCACGTCGGTGGTGCATTGGGTGCCGGCTGCCGGCCCGCATGCGGTTGCGTTCACCAGACCGAAGTCGAAAGGAACTCCACCCACAGTCAAAGTCGGGAGGGCAGGTTGGGCGGGGATCGTCAACCCCAGATTCGTGGCAGAGTATGCAGCCGGACAGGGTCCCGACGTTGTGCATCCGTTCGATTGACCGTTATCCATCCCCAGCGTGCCGAGGAAACTCGTGCCGTTCGTGAACAGACCGGCAACGTTGAAGCACGTGCCACCACCGCACGATGTCGTCAAATCGATCGGCACATTTTGGGCGTGCACGGGCGCGGTCAACAATAGAACCGCCGAAACCGCCGCCAGCAGAAAGAGCATGGCCAAAGAGTTTCGTTTCGTAGTCATTCCTCTTTCCTCCATCTTCCCTTCCACGATGGGTTCGCGCGCAAGTTGCAAATTTCGTCTGCCGTGTCCCAAGCCTAGAAAATTAGCCGGCCCGAAACCCGCAGATTTCTGGGGCTGTTGTTTTGGTTCGGACCGACAGCTCCAAATCCCGACCAGTAACAATGTTTGCTCGTCTGGTTGCAGACCACACCCGCGGCCCCGTCGGTTGGAGTGTTATCTGGTCCACCCAGAAGCACGGAATTCAACGAATTGAAAGCCTCTCCCCGCAGCGAGAAGCTGAATCGTTCCGTAATCTTGAAGGTCTTCTGCAGAGATAGATCAAGATTCGGAACCGTGTAAGTACGAACCGCTGTCGAGTAGTTCGGCGTGGTTACGTACGTGAATCCGGTCCCCCCGATAGGCGGCGCGCTTGAATAGCAGCTCGGGTTCGTAAGGTTCGGATTCAGCCATTGCGCAACAGAAGTTCCGTGCGGAGGCGCAAGCGGGCACAGGTAGTTGAACCCTTGATTGAGATTGACCGGAGTGCCGCTTTGGGCGGCGAAATTCCAACCCAGCATCCAACCGCCCAGGGCGTAGTCGACAGGCCGCGGCGCATTCGCGAGCAGCATTTTTCCTTTTCCCACCGGCAACTCATACACGCCGGTCACAGCCAGCACGTGCGTGCGGTCGAATTGCGAGATGTAATGCACCTCGTTGGCGTCCTGATACGGATAGCCGTTCTGATATCCGCTGCCGTCCATGGTCTTGGAATAGGTGTAGGCGAGGTTGAAGGTCAGGCCGTGGGAGGTGTGCTTGTTCAGTTTTACTTCGAGGGCGTTGTACCAGTTCTTCCCGATCGGCGCATTGTAGATTCCGACTGGAGGGGCGCCACCACCGGTTCCACAGTACTGCGACCATGGCAGCAGCAGCGCCAGCGCCGTGATCGTCTGCGACTGTCCGCAGCCGCCCGGAAACGACATCGCATCCACTCCGTAATAGGGATTGGGCAGGAGTTGGCTGTAATTGCTCGCACCGGGAGAGACCGCATACTGCAGCTGGGGATAAGTAACGGTGCCGTTGTACCAGAGTGTCGCGCGGAAACGGCTGGCGTAGTTGCCGGCGAAGTGAACATCGAGCGCCATCTGGCTGGGCAATTCGCGCTCGAACCCAAACGTCATCACCTGGGTCCGGGGAATCTTGCGCAGAGGACTATCCACCTGCAGGCCACCACCGCCCACGCCGGCTAGTGGAAGGCCGAGCACGCCCACCGGAGGTTGCAAGCCGAGCGGGTACGTGGGGGTTGCGGGAAATGGTATTCCTATACCGTAGGGGCTGGCCGTGGGGGCTCCCACGGCGGCTCCGCCCTGAAGCGGGTCTGCTCCTCCATCTGTCGAACCCACATAGTTCGTCGTTTGCTGGTACCCGATCGGCGATCCGCCTTCCAGTCCGCCGCCGTAGAAGTATCCCCAGCCTCCGCGCACCACCGTCTTTGGGTCAATCGCGAAGGCGAATCCGATTCTGGGCGCGATGTTGCCCCAGTCGGTGTTGTAGGCGTTTCGTGGCGCGCCGTTGATGCTGGCGGGAGCGACTGTACCCAGAACTTGAGTGGGGACGGTGATGCCCGCCGCTTTCCACGCGGCCACGTTGGAGGGGTTCGCTACATTCGACAGGTAAATTCCGTCGGCACTAATCGGGTTCACGCAGGTCTGGCAGAAGCCGCGGGGAAGTTCGTTGTAACGTTCTTTCAATCCAACCTGCACGTCATAACGCAGCCCAATGTTTAGCGTCAGGCGATGGTTAATCCTCCAGTCATCCTGGGCATAGATGTTCCAAACCGGCTGATAGTCGAACAGAGAGTCATTCCAGTTGACGTGGCCGTTGCCGGGCAGGCCCAGGAGAAAGTCGGCCCATCCGGAGCCGTTCGGAGCAAAGGTACCGTTGCAGGACGCGTTCGGCGTAAGACCAAAGCTCGCGGGCTGGTAACAGCTGCCGTTCAGCGGATCAAATTGCGTCCATTGCCCGGTGAACCCGAACTCGCCGTCCGCGTTGTTGGCCACCGTGCCGTTGATTGGATTCCCGTAGGTGTAGTAGAAAATCCCGCCGCCGAAGTGGACGTTGTGGGCCTTCTTCTCCCACGTGAAATCGGTATCGAAAGAAACGTTTGTGGAAGCTTCCAGGTCGTTGGAATTCCCGAAGATCTGTCCCAACCCTCCCGAGTCTGGATCGGGAAAGCCGGCGATGTGAATCTCAGGCACATCCTTGAACGTAGAAGTTGGAGGCGGGGCGATGTTGATTCCGATGGTGCTGCCCGGCTTCGCGGCCCCGATGATGCCGTTCGGATTCCTGTTCTGGAAACGGCTGAGCGACAACTTGAAGTCGCCCAGCATCGTGGGCGAGAAGGTGTGGGTCATGTCCTGGGTCGCGGTGTAGCTGTCTCGCTCAATGTAGCTTCCGTTCGCGGCGACACCCGTGAGGCCATTTTGGCTGACGAATTCGTGCCCTCTCTGCATTCCGAAGAAGCTGTACCATTTCGTATTCTCGCTGGTGTTGTAGTCCACGCGGAACATGGGCTGGTTGTAGCTGGTCTCATCGGGCGCAGTCGCGAAGAAATTGGAAGGCTCGCCGAATCCCCCCACATAGTTCTCGAGGCCCTTGATGTTCGGCAAGGGGATGTATCCCGCCTTCAACATCAGCGCCGCGGTGTTGCTGATCTGAGCGGCGGGAAGCATACTGCCGGCTGTATTTGTCAGAGGATTTACGGTGCCACCGGTGTACGCGTTGGGAAATTGAATTACGTTCTTGCCGGTTCCACAGGAGGTCGCTGGCCCGCCGGTAGGATTGGCAAAGGGACCGCATACGGCATTGTTTGGATTGCTCGCATTCGCGCTGTCCCCCGGCTGAAACAGTGAAAGACCATACAAGACGTAAGGATCGGTCTGCACACCACCCGACACCAGACCAGGATCCATGCGTCTGCGACCAAACCAAAATCGACGCCAGGATTACCGTTTGGGAAAGCACTTGAAACGAATCCTGGCCGCAGATACGCCGGAGGCACACTGCCGGTTACGGTGTTGAACGTCGACTGGCGGTAGCCTTCAAAGCTCGCGAAGAACCAAATCTTGTTCTTAACGACCGGACCGCCGACATTTCCTCCAAATTGATTGATGACCTGTTGCTGGGTAGGAAGGCCGGAGATGAAAACGTTCGTGTTGCTGTTGGCGTTGAAAAGGTGGCCGTCGTTGTAATTCTCGATCAGTTCGCCGTGAAAAGTGTTGGTGCCGTTCTTGGTTACAACACTCACGGTGCCGCCAGTCGTTCGCCCGTAGCGGGCATCGTAGGTGTCGGCCATCACGTTGACTTCTTGAACCGCGTCCAGGGTGGGCGAGACATTCCACGCTCCCGACCCCTGATTGCCATAAGCAATCTGTTGCGTGACGTTCGTCCCGTTCAAAGTAAATTGATTAAAACCGCCCGAGTTGTAACTGTTGTCCTGGGTGTGGGGGTTGACTCCTCCGCCGATGATGTACTGATTGTCATTGTCGAATCCTCTATTGCCGCCGCCTGTGTATTGACT
Organism: uncultured Acidobacteriaceae bacterium; assembly: GCA_963819145.1. Classification (GTDB taxonomy): domain Bacteria; phylum Acidobacteriota; class Terriglobia; order Terriglobales; family Acidobacteriaceae; genus Sulfotelmatobacter. The sequence continues at coordinate 370,812 of CAWFVB010000025.1, read as the reverse complement.
GCCCGGCGTGGTGCCGATGAGGTTATAAACCTGGCGGCCGCTGACGGGAACGTTTTGCAGGGTTCTCTCATCGAGAATGGTCCCGCCCGAGCCGTTGGCAGTCTCGAGCATAGGGGGTTCGGCGGTGACTTCGATTTTCTCGTTGATGGCGCCAACCTGCAGCGTGAAGTTTTGCCCGAAGTACTTGCCCGCGAGCAGCAACACCTTGTCCTGGATCGCGGTCTTGAAGCCGGGCGCGTTCACCGAAACGGTGTACGTTCCGGGCACAACGTAGGGGATGTAGTAGACACCAGCGTTACTCGTCTCGGCCGTGTAAATGGAACCCGTGTCGTTGTTGACGGCCTTGACTGCTGCCTTGGCCACGATGGCGCCCGAGGAGTCCGTCACCTGTCCCGTCAGCGTGGCGCGAAATTCCTGCGCGAGCAGAAGTCGCGGAGATGCCAGTAGCAGGAGGCAGGCAGCCATGCCGGCCGCGACTGCGATCCGGCAGATGCCGCGACGATCAAGAAGCTCAATGTTCGCCAGAACCTTCATCGAGACCTCCTCGAAATCTCACTCTGCTTACTGGTGCCGTTAACGGGCCGGTTCGATACCTTTGAAGAACGACTCTGTGGCATAGCGCGTTGTTTTTTCTGCGCCGCCTGGACCGTGCCTTGTGCTTCCAGCACGCCGAAGATCGGCGCAATGGAATCGGTTTCGATAATGAATCCCTGCGAGCCGTTCGCCATGTAGTAAGAGACGTTCTCTGTACCGGGCGTAGCGCTGCCGATAGGGCCCGCCGGGAATGCAGGAGCTGTCGTGATGGAACCGGTAAACCGGCCCGGGTTGGCGCCGTCGGCGGTGAACGTGCCGCTGAGCGGGCCTACGATTGGCGTTGCGTTGCTCGACCCTGTGCCCTGAAAATCACCTTCGCCACTGTAGGTCCCAGCGTTTGTCGTGCTGACCGCAAACTGACCGGTCAAACCGCCGTCGGAATTAGGCGGATTCTCCTGATCAGATAGGACAATCGCGTAGTCGCCGCTCGGCATCGCTGTCGGATCGGACTGAGGAATCACGACGCCGACTGTGGTCGCCGCGTCGGTTTCCAGAAACAACGCACCGCCGGTTCCGCTGGTGTTGTTGGGGTCGAGGAGGTTGATCGTCGGATCGGTGAGATACACGTTGTAAGTCTGACCAGTCGAGGCGGTGAAGGTGCCTCGCGGACTCCCCGAGATCGAGTAAGTGGAGCCGGCCAGAGAACTCGTCGTCGCAGTTCCGAAAGAGTTGACGTCGATGATTCCGGCCGTGATGTGTCCGCTGCCGTCTGCGTCAAATTGGCCTGCCGCTGCTCCCTGCTCTCCACCGTTGGCGATGCTGGTAAAACCGTAATCGCTGAAGATGAAGTTCCCGCTGACGGCAGAATTGGTGGTGGCAACAGCGCCTTGGCCAATCGCGCTGCCTGTGTTCGCCGCATTCCCGACGTTGGTCATCGTGGTCAGGCGCAGTGTTCCTGGCGTCACGATGTAGTACGCGTACTGCGTGCTGGCGTTGGGAGTGTCGGGGGTAGCGCTCAGTGTGATGATGCCGCGCCCGCTGGCATCCGGCGCGGTATAGGTGCCGGTGAACGGCACGGAACTGTAGGCTGAACCGCCGCCGCCGTTTTCGTCGAAGATGCCGCCTGTTATATTTCCTGCGCCGTCGGCCGTAAACACGCCGCCCCAACTTGCGTTTGCCGATTTTGCGGCGCTGTATCCCGCCAGAGTGAATGAATAGCCGCCGGAGATTTGAGACATCGAGAAACTGGGAGCCGCTGTCTGTAAATCCATGCTCCCCACGCCGCCGATTGTGAGCCCGTTGAACTGGTCTTCCTCGGCAATGACGAGATGCGAATTCGACGTTGCCGTGATCCCCTGAGTCTGAGGAAAAGTGCCATATATCGTGTTGACCAGGTTTAGCGAGAGGAAGCCATGACCACTTGCATCCAGCGAGTAGGTTCCCGTTAGCGACATCCCAGAATAGGCACCGTTTTGCGACCAGTCAGCCTCTCCACTCGTGACGTTTCCGTTTCCGTCGAGGATTATGCTGCCCACCATGCCCAGTGAGGCGTATCCGGCCAGGACAAAGGCATAGCGCTGTGGAATTGTGACGTTCGCGCTCGCACTTTTTGTGCTGTCGGTCACCGACGTTGCCGTTATAACGACGCCGTATTGCAGGTTCGGTGTGATCGGGCCATTCGGCGGCGCCACGGGAGCCGTGTAAAGCGTTCCAATCTGATAGCCAGTCGTCGACGGATTGAATGTTCCGCACGCGCCGACTGGCGTGCAACTCCAAGTCACCTGCCCGCTCTTTGTGTCATTGACTACGTTCGCGACAAGCCCTGCCGTGGTTCCCGCCAGCAAACTCGCCGGAGGTGGCTGCGTAATCTGAACAGTGAGCGCCCCGCTCGACACGCCGGGCAACTTATCGATGCCGTTGCCGCAGGCACTGAGAACGGCAAGGCCGAGGACTGCAAAAAACAACAGCACGATTCTGCGACTCATAGTCCACCTCGGGCTGAAGCGAGAATCACCCGTGTCTCGTACTCTCTCGTACTGGACTCCCAATTCATTGCTGTTCCCCTCCCACGGTCGCGCCTGAGCGTCCCTGCTTGTAGCTGAAGCCTCGTCTGGTTCACCATAACGATATTGCTGGGAATTTCAGGATGCACGCTCTCCCCTGTGCCGGTATCGGCGGCGTGCAGTGTTTTCGCGCGTAATCCATCTCTGATTCGGTTGGCAAGTATGGGGGGTGCGAGGTGGAAAAGAAATAGTAGACATTTAACATTAATTGCACTAACGTAACGTTCCGTGAAATCGGTTGAGGCCCCATCGAGTCCCAGGCTGCCCTCCGGCAATCGGGCGATCGCGCACGAACTAGAGGAGTACCTGCGCAAGACCAGGGTCCGCCACGTGCACTTCGGCGACGGAACAACTGCCCCGCCTCCGCTAGCCTATGTAACCAACTTCCCACGTCTCTCGGTGCCCTTGGCAGGCTGTCACACGATGGAAATAGCACAAGGCGGCAGGGCCACGACCATTAAGCCCATTCGCGGTCACGCTGTATTTGTGCCCGACCATGCATGGAATAAGCCCGACTGGTCGGGTCACGTAGAGGTGCTCACATTCTTATTTGGAGTGAAACAGGTCGGGATAAGCCTGGTGCGTCATAAAGGTGGTTCGCAGGTCCCCGCCACCGCGGTGAAAGCCAGCGTTCACGGCGGCTATGATGTGCCGACCCATAGTGTTCTGGCGGCACTCATGGTGTTGGCCGCGGACCGTGCCAAGGGGCCACTCGCGCGCCTTTTGACCGAGTCTCTGCTGCATGCCTGCCTCCGGCTCTTGAAATCGCCCCAGAAGCAGGCCCCTCGCAAGGCAATCCGCACCTACGAATCGATTTGTTTATACGTGCAGGAGAACTTTCACACTCCGCTCACTCGGGAGAGCGTCGCCCACCATTTTGGCCTCGCTCCCAACCACATCTCGCGCGTGTTTCGTAAGGAGGGCTTTATGCGATTTAACGACTACTTGAACCTGGTGCGCGTAAATCGGGCTAAATTCATGTTGCAAAACTACAACGTGACGCTGAAAGAAATTGCCGCCAGTTGCTGCTATAACGATGTCGCCTATTTTTGCCGGGTTTTCAAAAAGGCGTGCAAAGTCACGCCGACCGAGTACCGCGCCAACAACACCGCACAGGTGACCTCGATGAGGTCGAAGGCATTGAGCACGAAACGTTACTTTTGTGCAACAAACGTTCCATCTCTCCTGTTTTCAGACTAGGACGAATCACACATACTACGGGGCTGCGTCTTTGTGCGCGGCATGAAAGCGGGGACAGGACCGTCGATTTTGAAGGTGCTTGACAGTCTAGACCTACAGGCCGTGGAAAACGAGATACCAGCCGCGATCTCTATGTGCGGAACGGGGTTGACCAGTCGCATGCAGGTTTCTTGGCTACAATGTGGAGCACTCCTCGCGCAGCGCCGATCTCAATGATTGAAACAATCAAAAAGTTGCGGCAGCACCTGCTAACTGGCGTCTCGCATGCGATTCCCTTTATCGCCTGCGGCGGCATTCTCATCGCATGCGCAATTGCGGGTGCCAGTGCTTATGGCCTGATGACGCCTGCGGGACCGGATTTTTCAAGTGCTCCGCGCCTCAAACTCATCCTTGATATCGGCACAGCGTCGTTGGCGCTGATGTTGCCGGTACTCGCCGGGTATATCTCCTATTCCATTGCAGGCAAGCCAGGGCTTCTTCCAGGGTTTTTGGGCGGTTATCTATCGGGCCAGGTGAAAGCTGGTTTTCTGGGCGCGATGCTTGCGGGATTAGTGGCGGGCTATGTCGTCGAAGCTCTTAAGAAAGTCCCAGTCTCCAAATATCTTCGGCCCATCATGCCGATTCTGGTGATCCCAATTCTCGCAGGCGGCCTGATCGGCATTTTGATGATCAAGGTCATCGGGGTACCGATCGCACTCTTCATGGCCCACGCCAACCACACCCTCATGTCGATGAGCACCGGAAACAATGTGCTCCTGGCGCTCCTCCTCGGGGCCATGATCGCTTTCGACATGGGCGGACCGGTGAACAAGGCCGCGTTCTTCTTTGGCTCCGCGATGATTAGCGAGGGCAACTATCAGATCATGGGGGCGTGCGCGGCGGCCATTTGCACACCTCCGTTGGGAATGGGAGTGGCGACGCTTATCCACAGGAAGCTCTGGAACGAAGAAGAAAGTGAAGCTGGGTTGGCTGCGATCGCAATGGGATTGATCGGCATCACCGAAGGAGCGATTCCCTTCGCCGCAGCCGATCCCATTCGCGTCATCCCTAGCATTGTTGCCGGATCCGCGGTGGCAGCGGTCATTGCAATGGTCGGGCGCGTTGGAGATCACGCTCCCCACGGAGGTCCTATTGTTTTGCCGGTGATCGACCACCGGTTGATGTACGTGCTGGCCATAGTGGCAGGCACTCTCGTGACCGCGATTCTGATCACTCTGCTGAAACTGAAAAGCAACGGAACGGAAAAAGAGAAGGAGCCTGCATGAAAATCGTCGCCGTCACCGCTTGTCCGACGGGCATCGCTCACACCTACATGGCCGCGGCCCGGCTGGAGAAAGTTGCGAAGACCTTCGGCCACGAAATCAAAGTCGAGACCCAGGGCGCGATGGGGATTGAAAACAAGCTCACCGAGAACGATATCGGCCAGGCACAAATCGCCATTTTCGCCGTTGATATTGAAGTTGAAGGCCGCGATCGATTCAACGGTGTAAAGGTGATTCAAGTGCCGCTTCAGGAAGCGCTGAAGAACCCCGAGAATATTTTTTCGAAGCTCCAACGCTAAAGATGATGCGGAAGCCTGACACTTCGCTGCAGTACGAATTCTCGTGCCCGCTTTCGAGCGGGTTGCACGCTCGCCCTGCCAGTCATCTGGCTGGGGTGGCGAGTCAGTTTTCTGCTGAGTGCTCGTTGACGAATCTACGCAATGGACTGTTGGCAAACGGCAAGAGTGTATTGGGAATCATTGCGGCAGACATCCGCCACGGCGATCGTTGTGCAGTGCACGTGAGTGGATCGGATGAGCAAGCTGCGTTCGCCGCCCTGCGGAAGTTTGTTGAGCAAGATCTCCTGCACTGCGATGTTCCCCTCGCAAAGGTTGTTACTTCGAGTGACAGCGCGGCACCGCCACGGCTGTTACTGGCGGCAGATGCGACCTGCATTTTCGGAGTGTGCGTGGGCCGAGGCGTTGGTCAAGGGAAAGTAGCAATCCTGAACAGCAGGGCACTGCCCAAAACGCCGCAAACTGAGGCGGCAGGCAATCCACATCAGGAAGTGGAGCGGATCAGAGAAGCCATCGCTGCGGTCCGCCACCGGATTGGCGAAAAACTTAAACACTCGCTCAGCGCCACCGGAACAGCTGTGCTTCAGGCCGACTTGGCCATGGCCGGCGACGTGTTCCTTGTAGAAAAACTGACGGAACAAGTTTTGCGGGGCAAATCCGCGGCTCAAGCGGTCGTGGAAACGGGGGGATTCTTCATCGATCTCCTGGGACACTCGGAGAGCGAATACATCCGCCAGCGTTCGGCCGACATCGAGGAAATCTGTCTGCAGTTGCTGGAGGAAGTCGACGGAACCGGCCCGGCGACGGCCACAGTCGAACTATTCGAACCTTCCGTGGTCGTTGCCGAGACACTCGCTCCGCAGCAACTCCTGGAGCTCGACCGTCGCTGGCTCAGTGCGCTCGTGCTCGAGCATTCGGGAGCCACCTCCCATGCAGCCATTCTGGCCCGTTCGCTCGGCATTCCGGCTCTGGCGGGAGTGCGGAACGCCCGCCTGGCATTGACGCCGGGACGAGAGGTTGTGGTGGACGCCAATCGCGGCTTTGTCGTCGCGCAGGTTTCACCAGCGGTTCGGCGCTTCTACGAGCGCGAACAAGAAACGCTGGAGCGACGAAAACAAATGTGGTCCAACCAATCTGTACAACCCGCCCTGACATCGGACGGTAAGCGGATTGAAATTGGTGCCAACGCCTCCTCCGGCGAGGAATTGGTCTTGGCCTTCGAAAACGGCGCTGACGGCATCGGCTTGTTTCGGACGGAAATGATCTTCCTGGGCCGCGAGGAAGCGCCTTCGGAAGAGGAACAGTTTGCCATCTACTCACAAGCCGCGCGCACCGCGCGCAACCGGCCCGTCATCATCCGGACTCTTGATGTTGGCGGCGATAAGAAAGTTCCCTACTTAAATCTCCCGCACGAAGACAATCCGTTTCTCGGATATCGTGGTGCCCGCATCTACCCCGACCATCGGGAACTATTGCAGTCCCAATTGCGCGCTATCCTTCGCGCCTCGGCGGTAGGATCCGTGCAGATCATGGCGCCGATGATTTCATCGTTAGAAGAAGTTTTGCAGTTCAAGGCTGCGGTTGCACAAGCGAAACAGCGGCTGACAGAAGGTGGCATTGCGTTTCATTCCAATATCAAGATTGGCATCATGGTCGAGGTGCCTTCCATTGCCTTCAGTCTGGACCAAGTATGCGCCGAAGTGGATTTCTTCAGTATCGGCACCAACGATCTTAGCCAATACTTCTTCGCCGCCGACCGCGGCAATCCCAGGATCGCGTCGCTATTCTCCGTTCGTCACCCTGGCTTCCTTCGATTCTTGAAGCAACTGGTCGGGAGTATCTCCCGGTCCGGAAAATGGGTCGGCATGTGCGGGGAGATGGCTGCGGACCTTCGCAATCTTCCTCTCCTGCTTGGTCTTGGGCTAGATGAGATCAGCGTTCCGGCTGCGGAGGTCCACGAATTCAAGAGAGCTGTCGGTCAGTTTCGGGCCGCGGACTCTGTCGAACTCCTGGATCGGGCCATCTCCTGCGGAAAAGAAATCGAAGTGGAAGAACTTCTGGCGACGCAACATCCCCATGAACGGGAGTCACTGCTCAGCGACGAACTGGTGCTGCTGGGAAGCACAAGCCGGACCAAGGAAGAAGTGATCCAGGAGATGGTAGATGCACTCTACGTCACCAACCGGACTGACGATCGTCAACTCCTGGAAGAAGCGCTGTGGGCACGTGAGGCGATGGGCTCGACCGGCTTGGGCGATGGCTTTGCTATTCCGCATTGCAAGACCAGCGCCGTGACCGCCAATTCGATCTGCGTCCTGAGACTTAAGGAGCCCATCGTTTGGGACACCGACCACCCAGAGCGAGTGAGCATGGTCGTCCTGCTCGCATTGCGGGATTCCGAAGGCGCCGACACTCACATGCAAGTTTTCTCTTCGCTCGCTCGAAAGTTGATCAACGATGAATTTCGGCAATATCTGCTCAAAGTAGAGACCGCCGAACAAGTCACGACCTATCTGGCCGAACAACTCGGGCTGCCCTCCTTGTTAATTGATGGGATTCCAGTGGCGCGGCGCGAACGCTGACACATCGGCAGGCTGCTCGCAGCCCGGAGTCTCAGATTTTTCCGCGATGCATCAAACGCAGTCACCGATCGATGGCCGCTGTTGTAATCGGAAGTCAAATCGAAGATCGACCTCTGCGTCTGTGCGTGATGATCAAAGCACGCGGACTCGCGGAACAAGGGAAACGATTTCCTGCTAGATATTGCTCGAAGAAAGGGAATCCTCGATGCTGGGCAATCGTGGCTTTCTACGTCACCAGGGCAGACGTCAACTCCGCGATGATCTCCTCTACCGGCTGAGACTTCTCCAGAGTGGAATCGTCCTTGTCTGGGTCGCGAGGAGCGTGCGATCCGGAAGGCGACAGGGAGACGGCAACGCCGGCTGACCCGTCAGACACGCGAGCGCGGCCGGCGGCACGGATTTCCTCGAGACAGACGACCTTAACCAGCGAGGATATTGTGGACATCTGCCGGCGCTCTCCCACTGTCAGCGCCGGACACGAAACCACGACATCCCGCCATTCATAAATCCAGAGGCTAATGGCGGCTGATAATGCTTCTGTGCGCGAGGTTCGATCCGGATGAACAACGTCGCCCTGCGCACGAAGATTCTCCGCATCGACAAATTCCCATGCCAAAGTCTCTGCGAAGAGACTGCCGACCGTATTCCTGTCTGACTCTGGTGTTCCGGTAATGATGAAGACCACCGCTCACCTCCCTTTCGGAGGCGATTCACTGAGGCGAGCCAGCCGAGCTACCCCTTCATTCGGCGAGCATTGCCCCTACGACTGCCACGGCAAAGGCAATGACAACCGCCCAAGCAATAATGGGTGCAACCCATTGGCTGATCATTTTACGACCTGTAGGGACTGGCTCCCAGTTTCTGCACTTGCTCGGTGAACTCACGCACCACTTGCGCAAACCTCGGTCCTTCGGCAGCCGAAACCCATTCCAGGCGAAAACGCTCTACCTCGATACCGAAATCAGGGAGCATCAGGCGGATCGCGTCGGCACGTTTTTCGGCTTTGAGATTCCCTTCCTGATAATGACAATCGCCAGGATGACAACCGCACATGAGCACGCCGTCGGCCCCCTTGGTGAACGCGTCAATCACCAGGTTGGGATGCACCATTCCTGAGCACATGACGCGGACGATGCGGATGCTGGGTGGGTATTGCGTCCGCGAGACACCCGCAAGGTCTGCTCCGGCGTAGGAGCACCAGTTGCAACATAGGGCGATGATCAAAGGCTGAAAGGTGTCGTCCATCACTCTACTCCCAAAGCAGCGTGGATCTGGGCCTCGATCTGATCGAGAGTAAATCCACGGATGAATATGCCCTTCTTGGGACATGTAGCCTGGCAGCAGCCGCAACCCTTACAAATGGAGTCGTTGGTTTCAATAACTTTTTTGATCGAGCCCTGCCACTTGTATTCGAGCAGCGTGATCGCTTTGTACGGACATGTGTCAACGCAATACGCGCAACCGTCACAGCTCTCTTCCACCACATGCGAAATATTCGCCCCCAGCTCAAGGGTATCCCTGACCAGGACGGATGCCGCTCGCGCGGACGCCGCCTGCGCCTGCAGAATGCACTCATTGATGCCCTTTGGAGAATGGGCAAGCCCGCACAAAAAGACACCGTCGGTCATGAAGTCTACCGGTCGCAGTTTCATATGAGCTTCGAGGAAGAATCCGTCGCTATTGAGCGGAACCTTGAGGAACTGCGCAATCTTCCGGTTGTCTTCTTGGGGCTGAATGCCCGCGGACAGGACTACGCAGTCCGCTGAGATGGCGAGTGGCATCCCAAGAGTCTGGTCATAGACCGTGACCTCGAGTCCTTCGCTATGTTGCGACACCTCAGGTTTGCGGTCCTCGTCGTAGCGCACAAAGACGACACCTCGCTGGCGCGCCTTGGTGTAGTAGCTCTCTTTGAAACCGTAAGTCCGGATGTCGCGGTAGAGTACGTACACGTTGGTTGCAGGGGAGAGCGTCTTGATCTTTAGAGCATTCTTGATGGCGTCGGCACAGCACACCCGCGAACAGTAAGGATGCTCAGCGTCGCGCGAACCTACGCACTGGATCATGACCACGACATTGGCAAACCGCTTGCTTCCTCGCTGCAGGAAGCCATCATCGCAAGCGAGTCTTGCTTCGAGTTCACGCTGCGTGATGACATGGTCGTCCCGCCCATACAAATATTCTTTCGGCTGATACGGCTTCGCGCCGGTGGCCACAATGACGACTCCATGCGCGACTTCGGTGGTTTCGCCGTGGACTACGATCGTTGTCCTGAAATTGCCAATTGAGCCTTCGATCTTTTCGATGGCGGCGCCGGTAAAGAGATGAACTTTGGCGTTTTGTCCGATCTCATCGCGCAGGCGGGCTAATTCGTCCTGCGGCCGGTCTCCGTTAAGCAAGTACTGGGTGTAGCGCAGACTCCCGCCCAGTTCATTCTCCTTTTCCACCAGATAAACGTCGAAGCCTTGCCGGGCCAGTCCCAGCGTGGCGGTCATGCCAGAGATTCCTCCGCCGATGACGAGGGCCGATTTTTCTACCTTGACCGTTTGCCGCTGGAGCGGCTCCAGCAGTCGTGACTTCGCCAGTGCCATTCGCACCAGGTCTTTGGATTTCTGCGTGGCTTTCTCCGGCTCATGCATGTGCACCCATGAACACTGGTCGCGAATGTTGGCCATCTCAAACAGGTAGGGGTTAAGGCCGGCTTCTGCCATCGTGTTTCGGAATAAGGGCTCGTGCGTTCGCGGAGTGCACGATGCCACCACAACACGATTCAGATCGTGCTCGGCGATCTTCTCCTTGATCCGGTCCTGGGTATCGTTGGAGCAGGTGTAGAGATTGTTCTCCGCGTAAACGACATTGGGCAGGGTCTTCGCATACTCCACAACTTCCGGAACGTTGACTACCCCAGCGATGTTGGTTCCGCAGTGGCAGACGAAAACTCCGATGCGCGGCTCTTCTCCCTTCACGTCTCTTTCCGGCGGGTAGACTCGGGGAGTAATCAACGTTCCGCGGGCATCTCGCAAAAGCGAGAGCACCTGCGAAGCGGCCGCCGACGCCTGCATGACCGTTTCTGGAATATCTTTGGGCTCGGCAAACGGTCCGGCTACAAAGACTCCTTCCCGCGAAGTTTCTGCGGGCCGGAATGTGGAGGTCCCGCAGAAGCTGAAATTATTCAGCGCCACGCCGAATCGTTCGGCTAGCACCTTGACGTCTTTGGGGGGCTGCATGCCCACGGATAAGACAACCAAGTCGTATTCCTGAGAGAGTCTTCTGTCGTTCTCGCCGAGATATTGCACGATCAGGTTTCGACTGACAGGGACTTCCTCGATCTTCGGCACGCGAGAACGGATGTAGCGCACCCCGAGCCCTTGCGCTCTGCGGTAATACTGTTCGAAACCCTTGCTGAAGGCTCGCATGTCCATGAAGAAGACGTCACACTGCAGACCTTGGCCAAGGTGCTCTTTGGCGATGATGGCTTCTTTCGTGGCATACATGCAACAGACGGAGGAACAGTAGTCGTGCTCGAAATCTCGCGAACCCACGCATTGCAGGAAGGCAATCCGCTTAGGCTGCTGGCGGTCGAAGGGCCGGCACACATGGCCGGAGTAGGGCCCCGAAGCGGAGAGGATCCGTTCGAACTCCAGAGACGTGAGCACATTGGGGAAGCGGCCATACCCCAAGTCCTTCTTTAACCGTGCGTCAAAGATTTCGAATCCAGGTGCAAGGACGATGGCGCCAACTTTCAGCTCGCGAGTCTTCTGTGTCTGCGCATAGTCAATCGCATTGGCCTGGCACGCAGTCGCACAGATGTGACAATCACTGCAGATACCGCAAGCGAGGCAACGCTTCGCCTCGGCGATCGCTTCTTCCGGCGTGTAGCCAACGTGGACCTCTGCAAAGGTCTTCCCACGAGTCTTGGGGTCGAGGGCTTGTACTGGGATCTGCCGCTGCATCAGCACGCCTGCGGTATCCACGGTGTACGCGGTGTGGTAGGGGCCTTCCAGTTCGCGATCGGCACGGAGGTCCCGGCCATTGAGCCAGCGATCGATGGAGTTGGCGACCTTCTTTCCCGCGAGCATGGCGGTTACTACAACGTCGGGACCGGTGACGCAATCTCCGCCGGCGAAGACACCGGGCAGCTCAGTTTCCAGCGTCAGAGGATCGGCGCGCAGCGTTCCCGATTTTGTGGTCCCCAGACCGAGCCGTTCACCCAGAGTATTCACGTCGGGGACTTGGCCAATCGTGGCGACGACAGCGTCGCAGGGGATGATGAACTCCGATCCTGGAATGGGCACCGGGGCTGGCCGGCCGCTGGCATCGGGCTGACCGAGTTTCATCCTCACACACTCGAGGCCCGCGACGCGCCCGCCGGGGCCGGGTCGAAACGACTGGGGCGCGGCCAGAAACATCAGTTTGACGCCTTCGCGTTCCGCATCCTCGATCTCGCGATGATCCGCAGGCATTTCCGCCCGTGTTCGCCGGTAGACGATGGTCACTTCTGCGGCTCCGCAACGGAGGGCGGCGCGCGCCGCGTCCAGCGCGGAATTGCCTCCGCCCACCACCAGTACGCGCTGCCCTGGCGTTACTGGATTCCCCAGGTTGACTCGCCGCAGGAATTCCACGCCGCCCGTCACGCCCGGCAGATTTTCGCCAGGAATTCCGAGCCTTCGTTCCACGTGAGCTCCAATGGCAACGAACACCGCGGCGTAGCTCTTGCGCAATTCTTCGAACGAGATGCTGCGGCCCACGGGCGTTTCCAGCAGGATTTCGATCCCGATAGCGCGCAGCCTATCCAGTTCGGCGTTCAACAAAGGCCGGGGCAATCGGAAGGAAGGAATGCCGACCGCCAGCATCCCCCCTGCTACTGGTAGTGCCTCGAAGATGGTCGTGCCATAGCCTTTCTGTCTAAGCTCGTAGGCACAGAGAAGACCGGCCGGCCCCGAGCCTACGATAGCAATTTTCTCCGGACGATCCGGCACGGTGGGTTGCGGCAACTTGTAATCGGGAAAGCGGTCGGTCACGAAACGTTTCAACGTCGGCAGATTCACCGGATCATCGACGTTGGTACGAGTGCAGGAAGCGGTGCAAGGATGCGTGCAGATGCGGCCACAGATCGACGGAATCGGATTGTCTCGCAGGATGACCTGGAGCGCCTCGTCGAAACGTCCTTGCGCGATCAGCGTCACATAGCCTTGTCCGCTCTGATGGATCGGACATCCAGCCTCACAAGGGGAGGTCCCGCGGCGCGAAATGCCGAAGATGTTGGGAACCGCTTGCGGGAATGGGCGGTAGATCGCCTTCCGATCTCCCAGCCCCTGATCGAATTCTGAAGGGAGCGTGACGGGACAATCCGTCGTGCAAGCGCCGCAACCTGTGCATTTCGTTGCGTCGATAAACCGCGGCTGCGTCTTGATGGTGACCGTGAAATCTCCCGGCTGCCCTTCGACGCGTTCCACCTCAGTCAGAGTGAGAATGTCGATGTCCTTGTGCCGGCCGATCTCGACCAGACGGGGCGCCATCGTGCACATGGCGCAATCGTTGGTGGGAAAAGTCTTGTCGAGCTGTGCCATGACCCCACCAATGGCAGGGCCGCGCTCGGCTAAATACACCTTGATGCCGCCATTGGCGAGATCGAGCGCAGCCTGCATGCCGCCGATCCCGCCTCCCACGACAAGAGCAGCACCTACCGGAACAGTTTGAGATTTCTCAGAGGGCATGGGAAACCACCTCCGCTGCGGAAGCCTGCTGCGCGGCTTTCTCCCGGACCGCCAGGAAATACAAGGCCAGCGGTCGATAGACCATGTGCGACCACTTTCCAAACGACATCTCTACCAGCAGCATCGGCGTGGCGATGACGACGTGCAGCGCATACGTGAAGTGGCAGGTAAGCGCAAAGCCGGCATAACGGAATATGTGGGCCGCCAGCCCGCTCACCGCGGTTAACACTAGCAGTGTGGGAAAGATGAGATCCTGAAACGACGATTCTTTGTAGATTTCCTTCTGGGCCCGCAGACGCCCAACGAAGATATCTCCCAGGCCATAGAGGATGAGTCCCGTCGCCAGGTATCCGAGCCAGCGCTGAGGATGGTACAAGGGGTAGAGATTGTCGGTTTGAAACCACCGCAACGCGAAGACCTTGATGGTCAGCATCATGACCACGCCAGTGGCGAGCATCCAGTGCCCCAGCCACCGGCCTTTTTCCGGACACTTCCTCATCAGTGAATCGGTCACCGACTGGTAGACGTAAACCCAGGCCTCGAGCGCGTAGAGTGAAAGGGGTGCTCGCGCTGGCTTTTCGCCAGCCATGGTGAGGTGCCAGATGCGGAAGACACGCGAGAACAACAGCAACAGCGGAAGCAGCATCACCGCCAGCGTGTAGTAGGTCATGAGCGGGAACATGTGATCCAGCCCAAACGCCGTCGTGGTGAAATCCTTCGTCGCCATTCCCACATACCACAAGTGGTAAGCCACAATCAGGAAGACCACGATCGCCGCCACGGAAATCAATGAACCGAGGTACCATGCCTTGGATTGGAGCAGCCTGGCTGCGATGCCCGTCCAGTCGTACTGCACGCAAAGGAAACGCCGCAGGGTCTGCATGGAGATCCTGGGCTCCGATTGACGCGGGCAGACCACAGAGCAGTCTCCGCAATCATGGCAGACCCAAGGATCAAGGTTTTCAAGCAGCGGCTGCCTCAGTCCCAGCAGAGCATACCGAATGCTCCGGCGGGGGAAGGTCACAGACTCCCCGACCAGATCGCAGGAGAGCGTACAGCTTCCGCATTGATAGCAGCCCGTGGGATCGAACTTTCCATATCGCCGAATCTCGCCGAGCAACATCGGATCGCTTTGAACTGGCAATGTGCCTGCTGCCATGTGCCACCTCTACCTACTGCATAGTGACTGCGACTTCCTTGGTGGTCCTCCGCGTGTACACGAGAAACTTCCCGCCTTCCTCGACGATCTGAATCTGAAAGCCTTCACCTTGATATGCCGAGGCCGCGCCTGAGGCCTCGTCTTTGTTTTCGTAGAGATGTCCATCCCACATGAACTTGTTGCCATCGCTGGTCATTACGAGATTCGGGCTCATATGACGCCTCCAGCCTGTTCGCACGATGCGTTGAAAACACCCTTAACTGGCGGCGCTGTATCTCGGGGGAAATATTCGCGGACCAGCCAGTCGGCGGCCTGCGACACGGCGCCGCTGACTGTTTCCGACAAACCCTGCGAGATTTCTTCCGGCAGCGGCCCGGTTTGACAGGCCAGCACCCGCACCTCAACCCCGCAACATTCCTGCAAGTCGCGCAACAAGTTGGATGTGGGCAACTGGTGCAGCGAGAAATCGTCGAGCTTGACCGGAGGAATCTCGGCGGGATCGATCTCGAATATCTCACCGACACTGCGTCCGGCATCGATCGCATCCAGGATGAGCAAGCGCTGCGGACGAGGGGAACTGAGGCAAAGAGTAAATAACAGCTTGCGCACGCCCGTTCCGGCGTCCAGCAAACAGACAGAGTCGGGTACACGATAGTGCGACTCGACATAGTCGACTACCGCGCACCCGAAACCGTCATCTCCAAACAGTATGTTCCCAACACCCAGCACTACGGTCGGCTTCCGACAGAAGTCGGGAAGATCGGATTGCTCGATCTCGGATTGATCGATCTCCCGCACGCTTCCTCCTTGTTCGCCTAGCGTTCAGTTACCGAGCGTGTCGAGCAACTTGCCCTCCGCGTCGAAAATGTCCAGCTTGATGGAGATTTTTCCGTCCAGCCGGTGGGTCGCGCAGGACAAGCATGGGTCGTAGGCACGGATCGACATTTCCACTTTGTTCAACACTCCCTGGTCGTACTTGCCGTCATGGATCAAGCTCTTGGCGGCCTGTGTGACCGACATGTTGATGGGAGCATTGTTGTGCGTGGTGCCGACAATCAGGTTCACGTTCGTGATCAGGCCGTCGGCGTCGGTGGTGTAGTCGTGGATGAGCGTGCCGCGCGGCGCTTCGGTGACGCCTATGCCTCGCGCTGCCCGCGGCGTGCATTTCACCCGGGTCTCCGTGCTGGTAATGTCGGGATCGTCGAGCAAGCGGATGGTGTTTTCGGCGTTGTAGAGCAGTTCGATCAGCCGCGCCCAGTGATAGAGCAGCGTCAGCTGTGCGGGCCGCCCGAACTTCGCGCGAAACTCTTCGAGTTCGACCTGCGCCAGCGGCGTGTCGATGAAGTCGCACACGTTAATGCGCGCTAGCGTGTTGGCGCGGTAGATGCCCTTGGGATTGTCGACATCCATGGAGAACCCCTCGCCCCACTGTTTGGCATAGGGGAATTTCAGGTAGCTCCACGATTCAATGTGCTCGGCGATGTACTCCGTATAGCGATCCGTCGGGAAGTCCTGATAGGTGCCATTCGGCGTCATCAGTCGAAGTTTTCCATCATAGAGATTGAGAGCCCCGTTCTCTTTGACTGTGCCGATGAAGCCGGTGTTGATCACTCCCAGAGACTTCACCACGTCGAGGTACTTGGGAAAGACATTTTCTTTGGCGAAAGCAATCGAAAACTTGGCAAGATCGAGTGTGTCCTCGGCCTGCTTGCGCAAAACGTCACGATCAGCCGGAGCCAGTGGCTTGCTGAATCCGCCGGGAACGGCGGCCTGAGGATGGATGGATTTGCCCGCCAAGGTTTCCAACATCTTGGCGCACAGGTGCCGCACCTTCACCACTTTTCTGGCAATGTCCGGCGCGGCCTTCAGCACGCCGATGACATTGCGGACGGAATAGTCAGCATCTGGTCCGAGCAGGAAATCGGGCCCCGCCAGAATGTAGAAGTGCAGGATGTGCTCTTCCATGTAGGCGATGCTGTTGCACAGTTCACGCAGCTTCTTGCCGGCTGGAGGCGGTTCGACTCCAAAGACAGCGTCGCATGCCTTGGCTGAAGCAAGGTGATGAGACCACGGGCACACTCCGCAAATACGCGGCGTGATGCGCGGCAGGTCTTCCACCGGCTTTCCGAGACAAAACTTTTCAAAGCCGCGCAGTTCGATCACGTTCACGCGGGCGGTGTCCACGTTGCCGGCATCGTTTAGCTGAATGGTCACCTTCGCGTGGCCCTCGATGCGGGTGACCGGTTGAATGACGAGTGTCGTTGCCATGCATCACCTCCGAGGCATTGGCCGCAGACGGCCAGCGCCAGCAAAGCGGTTGAAAGTTGCGGCTCGATCCGGAATCTGCTTGGGATCAAGTCCGATGGACGACAGCGCGCCCATCATGTCCACCATGGGATTGGCTTTGTCCGAAAGAGGACCGAAGCAACCCTCGCACGGCATGTTCGCCCGTATGCAGCGCGGTGTACCCTCGCTGCCTCCGCAGCCCCCGCGCGTCGCTGGTCCCAGGCACAGGAAACCTTGCTCCATCAGGCAACGCATTTCACTCAGTGGCGCTCCTGGCGTGAATTCCGGCGCGTCCAGGCGGCGCTTCAACGTTGTGACTGCCTTCTTTTCGCGCTTCGTGGGACATTCGTCGCAAACACTCTTTGATGCCAGCGCGGGCAGCGGCTTGCCTTCAAGGAGAGCAATCAGCGCTCCTGCTACCATCTCGGGCGTGGTGGGACATCCAGGCAGATATGCGTCCACCTTCACGACCTCGTGCACCGCATAGACTCTGTCAGTAAGTTCGGGAATCTGCTCGTGAGGCAGGCCGTTCTTCTCGGTGGTCACGCTGTCGCGGTAGACCTTCTCCATCAGTTCTTCCGTGCTGAACTGATTTGCCAGCGCCGGCACTCCGCCAAAGCATGCGCAAGAACCGAGAGAGATCAGGGTCTTGCATTTCTTGCGCATCTCCTGCGCCAGTTTCTTGTGCTCTTCGCTGCGGATTCCTCCTGATATCAGCCCGACATCCGCCGCGGGGATTTCCATCTCCGCACCCTCGCCAGTCTGACCGTAAAGCTTGTGGTCCATCAGGACTGGCATGTGCACGATTTCAACTTGTTTGAGTACATCGATCAGGGGTTCGCCGATGTCGAGGATTGTTACCTCGCAACCTCCACAAATGGCGAACCATTCTGCGGCAAGTCGAGCTGCCATGCTGTACCTCCCTACCAAACATGAATTGGTGCTGCTTCGTTCTTGTCTCCGACGATCCGTTGATACAGCGTTTGACACGGCGTCCTTTGCCTGCCGGCGCGGCCTCTGTGACGGCTGCAGCAAAGAGCGAGGCTCCGCCTCCAACTGGAAAGACACCGGTTCCAATCCGAATCCTCCAAAATCAGTCTTATGGAATCACCGTGCGAGCGGATCCTCAGGTGCTGGATGGACCGACAGTCTGCGGGATAACAGCCCCGAAGGGGCGCGTCTTTCGACGCTGCGGTGAGGAAGACTTCCACAACTCACCCCTGAGACAACATCGAATGTTCGTTCGAATGCGCCGCCCACGTTCTCGTGCCGAGTAGCACTTACGAACGTGATTCCTGTTATGGTCCAACCACCATACCGCCGTCTGTGATGCAGGTCACATGTAGTTGTGCGCACAACCCGGCCTGTGAAGCCCGCGCCGGTCGCGGCCATCAGCGGCAGTGGGGCCAACTACGAAGAATGATGGAGAATCAGGCTAAAGAGAATCTGTCTTGTTCACGAGGCTACTTAATCCAGATGCGCAGGCCGCCGTCGAGCACAGCGTTACCGACCGACGGCGGCGCTGAATTACGAGGCTCAACCCATACTTACGCACCACTTTGCAGAGGGCGCGGGCTCCTGGTGTATCCGGCGACCCGGAAACGGGCTTCGAGGAAATTTCCTCGAGTCCGAGTTCTGGGGATTCGCGATGATAGTAGCAATTAACTGACCTCTTGCATTGCCAACGAGAAGCGATTGGATGAAATCCTTCACCGACTGCTGTTCGGAGGACCTTGCTTCAGCGAGTTTTCGTCATCATTATTCTTCGACAGTGGCGCGCGATTTGCAGTTCTTCCTCTGCGGGGACAATCTGAATCTTGTCTGCGGTGAGGCCAAAAAACTCGAGACCGTCGGCGGCTAAGAATCGAATGTGATTGCTGTGTTCTCCGATGCCACCGGTGAAGACGAGCAGGTCGATGCCACCGAGGAGCGCTGCATATGCGCCTATCACTTTGCGCACGGCAATGGCAAAGACGTTCAGCGCCAGAGCGGCGCGGGGATCGTTGGAGCGAATCCTCTCTTCGAGCGCCTTCACATCGCTCTCACCGGAAGAGAGAGCGAAGAGGCCGCTTTGATGGTTGAGCAGATTCTCAAGCTGATCGATGCTGAGTTTCCCGGTGCGCAACAGGTAGAGGAAGACGCCGGGGTCGAGATCACCGGAGCGCGTACCCATGGGGATGCCGCCGGTGGGAGTGAGTCCCATGGTAGTGTCGACGGAGACTCCATTGCGAACAGCGCAGAGACTCGCTCCGTTCCCCAAGTGGGCGAAGACGGCTCGCGCGGGAAGGCGCGCACCAAAGTGATGCACGAGCGACTCGTAGGAAAGACCGTGGAAGCCGTAGCGCCGGACACCTGCGTCGAAATATTGCTGCGGAAGAGGTAAGTGCGATGCCACTTCCGGGATGGTGCGGTGAAAAGCATCGTCGAAACAGGCAAAATGCGCGGCTGCGGGAAAGATGGATTGCGCGGAGGCGATAAGCGCCAGAGTCTGCGGCATGTGCAGCGGCGCGAAGTGGGTAGCGGCACGAAGTTGGTCGAAGACCTGCGGAGTGATGAGTCGATGCATGCGGAGTTCTGGGCCGCCGTGCACAACGCGATGGCCTACGGCTACCGGAGCGATGTGAATGCAATCCCGGAGTTCTGTGGCGAGAGTGGCAAGGGCGTCGGTTTGTGATTGGTGGTCAGCTGCGCGCTGGACGAGCGGGTCTCCACCGAAAGAAAATATCTGAAAAGAACCATTGCCCCTTCCAATCCCCTCCGCGCTTCCGGTCAGCAGCGGTTTTTCTTCGCTGTCGCTGCCGTTATCACTGTCACTGGCAACGCGGCGATATAGGCCGAACTTGAGCGAAGACGAGCCGCTGTTGAGTGCGAGGATGAGGTCGTCTCTTGGGGTCGATATTTCCACGATGCCTATCCCGGCCATTTCCAATTGCGGATCTCTGCTTTGTCGATGCCCTCGGTGTGGGCGTAATTGATACTCTCGATGATCTGATCCTTCAGCCATTCCTTGACGTGCGCGCCGGTTGGCCGCAGATGCGGAACACGATCAATGACATCGATGGCGAGGTTGAAGCGATCCACCTGGTTAAGGATGGCGAGTTCGAGCGGAGTGTTGATGTTGCCCTTTTCTTTGTATCCGCGCACGTGAATGTTGTCATGATTCCTGCGGCGGTAGCTGAGCTTGTGGATGAGCGACGCATAGGAATGGAAGTTGAAGATGACCGGCTTGTCGGTTGTGAAAAGAGAGTCGAAGTCGCGGTCGGAGAGTCCGTGCGGATGCTCGCTCTCTGGCATGAGGCGGAAGAGATCGACGACATTGACGAAGCGGATCTTCAAATCGGGGAAGCGGTCCTTCAGAATCGCAACCGCAGCGACGGACTCCATGGTGGCGATGTCGCCTGCACAGGCCAGTACTACATCGGGGTCCGAGCAATCGTCCGTTGAAGCCCAGCCCCAGATGCCGATGCCCTTTGTACAGTGCGTTACGGCCTCTTCCATGGTGAGATACTGAAGGTGGTCCTGCTTGTCCGCAACAATGACGTTGACATAGTCGCGTGAGCGCAAGCAGTGGTCTGCGACGCTGAGCAGGCAATTCGCGTCGGGCGGCAAATAGATGCGGACCACGTCCGGGCTCTTGTTGGTGACCACATCAAGAAATCCGGGATCCTGATGAGTGAAGCCGTTGTGATCCTGCCGCCAGACGAGAGAAGTAATGAGGATGTTGATGGAAGGCACTGGCGCGCGCCAGTCCAGTTCTTTCTTCGATTTCTCCAGCCACTTGGCGTGCTGGTTGAACATCGAATCGATTACGTGCACGAAAGCTTCGTAGGTTGAGAAGAAACCGTGACGGC
This sequence comes from uncultured Acidobacteriaceae bacterium, assembly GCA_963819145.1. Taxonomy (GTDB): domain Bacteria; phylum Acidobacteriota; class Terriglobia; order Terriglobales; family Acidobacteriaceae; genus Sulfotelmatobacter. The sequence continues at coordinate 349,865 of CAWFVB010000025.1, read as the reverse complement.
CGGTGAGAACGTAGCCTTCGAACCAGCCTTCGAGGGTGTGCTCACTCAGCATCTCCATGACGCGTCCGAACACATCGAGTTCGCCACCGTCGGCATCTTCGGGCTTGAATTCGGCAAGCCAGGTTTTTTTGGAAGAAGCATAGATTGCGGTAAGGCGGTTGGATGCCGTCTCATCTGGCCCGAAAACCCGGAAGGAGTTCATGTTGCGGCGCATGACTTCGGCAAGGAAGTGTGCGAGTACGTCGGTGGGTGGCGCATAAATGGAGCCCGGAGCCTTCACCTGGACGGCATAGTCGCGAAAGTCGGGTAAATCGAGATCTTTGCGTAGCACACCACCATTCGCGTGTGGATTCGCCGAGATGCGGCGCCTGCCCGTAGGGGCAAGTTCCCGTAGTTCGGGCACGAGCGTTCCATGGGCGTCGAAGAGTTCATCAGGTTTGTAGCTGCGCAACCAGTCCTCAACGATTTTTAGACTGCGCGGATTCGTGGCCGGGTCGGACACGGGGACCTGGTGAGAGCGCCAAAAGTCTTCCACTTTGTGGCCGTCTACTTCTTTTGGTCCGGTCCAACCTTTAGGAGACCGCAGCACAATCATCGGCCAGCGCGGACGGGTGGTGTCACCAGTGGAACGAGCGTGCTGTTGTAGCGAACGGATTTCGAGAATGCATTGCTCCAGAGTTGAAGCCATCGCCAGATGCATCGCGAACGGGTCGCTGCCTTCGACGAAATATGGTTTGTGACCGTATCCGGTCAGCAGCGCTTCCAATTCCTCATGCGGGATGCGAGCGAGGATGGTGGGATTTGCGATCTTGTAACCGTTCAGGTGGAGCACTGGCAAAACCGCGCCATCGCGAATGGGATTCAGGAATTTGGTGGAATGCCAGGAGGTCGCCAGCGGACCGGTCTCGGCTTCGCCGTCTCCCACCGCGACCGCGACGATGAGATCAGGATTGTCGAACGCCGCTCCGTAGGCGTGCGAGATGGAGTATCCGAGCTCGCCACCTTCGTGAATCGAACCTGGGGTCTCCGGAGTACAGTGCGAGCCGATGCCTCCGGGGAAGGAAAACTGCTTGAAGAATTTCAGCATGCCCGCTTCGTCACAACTCTTATCCGGATAGATTTCGGAATAGTGCCCTTCCAGATAGCAGTTGGCGAGAGTGGCGGGCGCGCCGTGGCCGGGCCCGGAGATATACAGGACATTCAGGTCGTACTTCCGGATGAGGCGGTTCAAGTGCACCCAAATCAAAGATTGACCGGGATCCGAGCCCCAATGACCGAGGAGCCGGTTCTTGATGTGCTCAGGCTTCAGCGGTTCGCGCAGAAGAGGATTGGCGCGAAGGTAGATCATGCCTGCCGACAAATAGTTGCAGGCGCGCCAGTAAGCATCTGTCTTTCTCAGCTCTTCGGGTGAAAGTGGCGTTGAAACCTCAGTTGTACCGACCATAATGCTCTCCAGGAATTGAGTGCAGGCGTTGCGCTGCACGACGTCCTCTACAGCCTAGACTGTTCTGATGAAATACAAGTGAATTTTCTGCGATTCCCAGAGCAGGTAGCGGGGAACTTGGTCACCCGAAAGATGAAATCCAATCAGTTCTTGGAGGGTCCCGAAACGGGCTTGGAGGAGATCAACGGCGATCTCCTCGAAGCCGCATCGTCCAAGTCTATGTGTGGGGCCAGGAATACGACCTGGCGCGCCAGCAGATTCAGATCTGGCGAGCGGAGAGTCCCGGCAACAAGTATCCCCTCTATTTTGCCCCCTATCCAGCCATGATGACTGGGGATTGGAAAGAGGCGAACCGCCTGATGGCGGAAGCGCTGCAGTTGGTGCCGAACGAGCCCCTCATCGTCAGCCTACACGGCCTGCTGCACGCCTTGATGGGAAATCAGGACGCGGCGATCGAGTGTGTGACCAAGGCCTGTTCCAGTCCAAACTCCTTTGGGCATGCGCATCATACTTATTATCAGATTGCCGCCACGTTGGCCCTGACCGGAAGGCGCGAAACTGCTTTTGACTGGCTGGAGCGAAGCGTCAGCACCGGGTTTGCCTGTTGGCCTTACTTCCTGAAAGATCCCAGCCTTGCGAGTTTGCAAAGTCTTCCCGAGTTCGAACTCCTGATCAGCGCGTTGAAGGCCAAGTACCCGGATCATCTGGGCCTGCTATAAGGAAGAAACATCAGTGCACAACCACGGTGCTCTGTCTTTGTTCCGGATGTATTGTCGGCAACTCAGCAGTTGGCCCGAAACGGGCTTCGAGACATCCTTTTCACACTTCCCCCATGCCGACTTGAACTAAGCCGCTTTGCGGCGGACGCGATCGCGTGTTGCGGAGCGGACGGTCGAGGTGATCTGAGCTAGTTTGTTGTCGCAGAGGAGGAACTCTCTGTGACCCATCTACGCCAGATCATGCTTGAGGAACTACATCGCCGGAACTACGCCGAGTCCACCATCGACGCTTACATTCACACGGTTGAACATTTCAGTCGACACTTCCATCGCTCACCCGATCAGCTTGGCCCCGAGCATATTCGCCAGTATCAGGCCGCGTTGTTCACGCGCTGGAAACTGGCCCCCAACACCGTAACGCAGCGCTTGGCCGCTTTGCGCTTCTTCTATGTACAGGTGTTGAAGCGTGGCTGGAGCGTTGCCGAGACACCGTATCCGAAGAAGGTTCTGCACTTGCCGCAGGTGCTGAGCCAGGACGAAGTGGCGCGTCTGATCGACGCGGCAGAGTTTCCCTTTCATCGCATTCTGCTGATGACCCTCTATGCCACGGGCGCACGTCGCGCAGAAGTGACGCACCTGAAGATCAGCGACATCGACAGCCAACGCATGGTCATTCATATCCGGGGAGGCAAGGGACGCAAGGACCGTGATGTCATGCTCAGTCCCAAGCTGCTCGAGGCATTGCGCGTCTACTGGCGCGGGCTGAAACGCAAGCCCACCGATTGGCTGTTCCCCGGTAACCGATGGCATACGGCGAGTCATCCGGTCTCCACCAAGGTTCTCTGGAACGCCTGTCAGCAGGCCGCCGAACGCGCCGGTCTTGAGCACAGGCGCATCCATCCCCACACTCTGCGCCACTGCTTTGCCACGCATCTGCTCGAAGCCGGTGCCGACCTGCGTACCATCCAGATGCTGCTGGGGCACCGCGACTTGGAGGAAACGACGATCTATCTGCATCTCTCCCGGCGGCATCTCAGCGCTACCGGCAGTCCGCTGGATGCGCTCACGATCCGAGGAGAAGGAGAACCGACGCAGAGCGTATGAACCCGCCTCCTCTGGAGGTGGCCGACATCGTTCGCTGTGCAGGACAGTCCTTCGTTGAGCGCAGCCGCAGGTGGATCAACGGCCAACACGAAAAAGTGTTGCTGGCCATTACACGCTGCCGCACCGCCGCGCTGGGTGGGCATCGCGATCAGTGCTCAGACTGCGGACATACTGCCATCTCCTACAACTCGTGCAGAAACCGGCACTGCCCTAAGTGTCAGGGCAACTCCCGTCTGCGCTGGCTCCAGGCGCGGGAACGGGAGTTGCTGCCCACCAGCTACGTGCACGTCGTCTTCACGCTGCCGCGGGAACTGGCTCCGCTCGCATTGCAGAATAAACGGCTGATCTACAACCTGCTGTTTCACGCCAGTGCTGCAACCCTGCTGGAGATCGCTCGCGATCCCCGGCATCTGGGAGCCGAGATCGGTTTCTTCAGCGTGCTCCATACCTGGGACCAGCGACTACAACATCATCCCCATGTCCACTGCGTGGTTGCCGCCGGCGGTCTCGCTCCGGATCATTCCCGCTGGATCTCCTCGCGCTGCTCCTTCTTCCTTCCCGCAAAGGTGCTCAGTCGTGTCTTCCGCGGCAAGTTTATCGCCGGACTCAAGACCGCCTATCATGCGGGTGCACTCCAGTTCCACGGACATCTCTTACCGCTTGCAGAACCGCGCGCCTTCGCCTCGTGGCTGCGGGTTCTGTTCCGTCACGACTGGGTCGTCTACGCCAAACGGCCTTTCGGCGGGCCAGAACATGTGCTGCGCTATCTCGGTGCTTACACTCATCGCGTCGCCATCTCCAACAGCAGGTTGGTTGCTCTCTCCGAGGGCAACGTAACCTTTCGCTGGCGCGACTCCGCTCACGGCAACAAGAAACGGCTCATGATCCTGCCGGTCGAAGAGTTCTTGCGCCGCTTCCTGCTGCACCTGTTGCCGCGCGGCTTCATGCGCATCCGCAACTTCGGATTTCTTGCTAACCGACGGCGAGCGGAGTTTCTTCCACTCTGTTTCCGGTTGCTCCAGCCATCCGATCCGCCAGCAGCAGGCGCCGCGTCGTCCGCACTGCCCATTCACTCGCTGTGGCGATGTCCGCTTTGCGGCGGGACCATGCAAGTTGTCGAGCGCCTCTCCGCCGCGCAACTCCTCCTCCGATCTCCGCCTCCTCTCAGCCGGTGCGCCGCATGAATCCACATCTCCAGCCTCGAATCTCGCTCGTGCTTCGGCGCGCACACTGGTTCTCTGTCTCCCATTCCTCAGAACGCAGTTTGGTGGCGCACTCCAGACTCTCCGACGTGCCGCCCTACGACCATTCTCTCTGCCACCAGCAACTGAAACGGAAGCGCACCGACAGCAAGACCCACACCGCAAACGACAGCGACCGCCTTATCAAGAAACAAATCCCATAGTCCCCAGGGACGGCTTCCTTCAAGTCGCTGTATCTGAAGCGCCCCTCCACAGCATCTCAACTCCCAGTTCTTCGCTGGGGGGCGCTTCAGATACAGCACTAAGACTTCTGGCCCGCGTCGGCCCGCTCGCACACCTCGGGCGCGAGGAGTAGCGGAACTGCAGAAATTCCATATACCGCGAAGATCTTCCATTTCAGGCAGGTCGGTCCACTGAACGGCAAAAGGATGTTGGGTGATCCATCGACGGGGCTTTCCTAGATTTCCACACTCCGAGAGTCTTGACAAACACTGGATCCCAAGCGTCTACTACGCTAGTTGTCTAGGGAACTGTAGAGGAGTTTTTCGTTGTGATTCTCGATCATAGGAGCGCCGTTCCTCTCTACTACCAGATCTACCAGCATCTGCTGGAGCAGATTCATTCGGGCACTCTGCAGCCCGGACAGGCGATTCCGTCCGAGCCGGAGATTGCCGGCAGCCTGGGCGTCAGCCGGATGACTGCGCGTCAGGCGGTGAAGACTTTGTGCGACGCCGGAGTCGCCTATAGCCAGCGCGGGCTGGGCACTTTCGTTTCAGGCAGCAAACAGGAGAAGACGTCTACCGAGTTGCTCTCCTTCACCCAAGAAACGCAGGCGTGGGGCGGGCGGCCGGCTTCGCGGGTTCTAGCGTTCGAGCAGGTCGCACCTGACGTGGAAGTGGCGCGCGCGTTGCACCTGACGCCAAAAGCAACCGTCGTGCGGCTCAAGAGAGTCCGAATGGCCAACTCGGTACCGATGAGCATCGAGGACAGCTTTCTCTCGGCAAAGCTGTTTCCCAGGTTGCTGGAGATTTTTGACCCTCGAACGTCGCTGTATCGGGTACTGGCCGAGCGCTATGGGATCAGAATGGCGGCGGCAGACGAGGTGGCAGAGGCTTCGCTGGCTCGCGCAGAAGAAGCGCGTTTGTTGCGGATCAAGAAAGACGGCCCGGTGTTCGTACTGACCCGGATTTCTTATGCCCAGAGCGGCCAACCGGTCGAATTCGTCCGTTCGACCTACCGGGGCGACCGCTGGAAACTCGTTAGCAACCTTAAAGCCAACCCGAACACAGGAAGCAGCGAGATCACTCGTAAACCGGTCATCGTTGCCCATGAAGAAGCACTCTCATCTCGCCGGGAGCGAACGGCTGGCGATGGCAATCACCGGAAACACCCGGTCAAACCACCCACAAACAAGAGAAATGAGGAACAATGAACCGTCTAAGCCTTACGTATGTCGTGGCAGTTGTGGCACTGATCGCTGGTTCCGTCGCCGCCCAGGAGATCACGGGCGACATTCGTGGTGTGGTGAAGGATCCGAGTGGCGCGCTGGTGAGTGGCGCCAAGGTGACGGTGAACAACACAGATCGTAACGAGACGATCCGCAAATTGACCACCGGGCCAGATGGGTCGTACGTGGCGCCCTACTTGCCGGTGGGCCATTACCAAGTGGTGGTGGAAGCTGCCGGGTTCAAGAAGTTTGTCGGCGCCAACATCATCCTGAATGTCAGCGATCACCGCATTATAGATGCCAACTTACAAGTCGGCAGCGTCGGCGACACTGTAACGGTGGAGGAGTCTCCCGTTGCAGTGGACCTGGAGACGTCAGAAGCAGCAGGGCTGGTGAACGGAACGCAGGTCAGAGAACTGGCGCTGGCAACGCGGAACTATGAACAGCTTCTGGTTCTGCAGCCCGGGGTATCCACCGCTCTGGCATCCGATCAAATCTACGTCGGAGTCTCGAACCCCGGCGGGACATCGGCGCAAGTAAACTTCGCAGTGAACGGCCAGCGCCCGACTCAGAATGGCTGGACGATCGACGGTGCCGACAACTTCGATCGCGGGGCGAACCTCACGCTGCTGAATTTCCCCAGCGTCGATTCCATTGCTGAATTTAAAGTGCTGCGGTCCAACTATCTGCCGGAGAACGGGCGGAGCTCAGGCGGTATCGTCAACGTTGTAACCCGCTCTGGCACGAATGCTTTTCACGGCAGCGCCTATGAATTCTTCCGCAACGATGTGTTGGCGGCCAACAACTACTTCAACAACCTCGATCAGATTAAGCGGCCGCCGCTGCGCTGGAACGACTTCGGCTTTACCCTGGGCGGGCCAATCGTGAAGAACAAGACGTTCTTCTTCTATTCGCAGGAGTGGCGCAGGATTATCACCTACACCACGTTTACCAGCTGCCAACTGCCAACGGCGGCGGAGCTGGGCGGCACGTTGCCGATCACGGTCTGCACTTCTTACGATGCTGGTGGAAATTGCGCAACGACAGGAACGACGATTGCGAGTGCGAATCCTGTCGCGGCCGGGTACGTCAAGGATATTTTCGGAAAGATCACCGCACCCAACAATCCCGACCAAACCCTGACGTGGGTGGGCCGGAACATCTTTAACTACCGTGAAGAAAACGTCCGCATTGACCACACGTTCAACTCCAAGCTGAGCATCTTCGGACGATACCTCGACGACGCGATTCCTACGCAGGAACCGGCGGGTCTTTTCACAGGTCTGGGCGTTCCCGGGGTTGCGACCACATCGACCAATGCACCGGGCCGCAACTTCGCGGCACACGTGACGTACCTAATCAGTCCGACCCTGGTCAACGACGCCGGATACGCACTCTCCTGGGGAGCGGTGGTCAGCAATCCAACGGGACTGCTGAGCCAGGCAAACTCGCCGGATATCACTCCTACCCTGCTGTACAACACCGGAGTGAAACGCGTTCCCGATATTGACTTATGCACTTTCACGGCAGTGGCTTGTGGGCAAGGATTGACTGGATTTGGCCCCTATCGCGACTACAACAAAAACCACAACTTTTTTGACAATGTGACTTGGGTGCGAGGCCATCACTCCTATAAATTTGGCGCGAGCTACAACTACTACACGAAGGATGAGAACGTAAACGGCGGAGGAGGAGCGAACGGCGCCTACTATTTCTTCGATGGGAGTCCCCAGGGGAATGGCCCGGCGGAAGGGACATTTGAGCAGATGTGGGCGAACTTTCTGATGGGCAGCGTTTTTCAGTTCAGTCAATCGAACATCGACTTTCGCGCGCTCGTGCACCAGCAGGAAATCGAATTCTACGGGCAGGACGAATACCGTATTCGGCCCAACCTGACGCTGAACTACGGCATTCGCTACTCACTCTTCATGGCTCCGACGTATGGAAATGGAGAACTCTCCACGTTCGACCCCAAGCAGTTCGATTCCACAAATACGCCAGCTCTCAATCCCGACGGCACGTTCCCGGCAGGCGTGGACTCTGGGACTTACACCAACGGAATCATTGTTGGTGGCAAGAATTCTCCCTTCGGCCAGGCGGTCGCTAAAACATTCCACGGTGGGTTTGGACCGCGTATCGGTTTTGCCTGGGACCCGCGCGGCAATGGAAAAACCAGCGTCCGCGGCGGTTATGGCATCTTTTTCGATTCGCCGGCGGTCAATTCCGTCGAGCAATTTGCCAGCGAGAATCCACCCATCGTCCAGCAAAGAAATATTCCCAACCCAGACTTTGCGAATCCCGGCACCGGTCAACCACTCGTCAATCCTTATCCTCGAACCATTGGCGGACCTTCACCAAACAATTGGACTTTGCCTTATTCGCAGATGTACAACCTGGACGTGCAGCACGAAATCAGCTCGAAGACCATGATCGACATTGGCTACTACGGCTCGCTGGGCGGCATCTCGTTGGCGTGATTGACGTCAATATGCCGCAGATTGGCGCCTTTCAGAACGCGGGAATTACACCGCCATTTCTCGGAAGTTTTTCAAATCTGGAAATGCTGAATCTGGTGCGGCCTTATAAAGGGTTCGATGCGATCAACAGCTTCGTGCCTGTATTCACGTCGAACTACAACTCACTGCAGGCACAATTCCAAAAGCACTTACCGACAATTCGACTGATCACGGCCAACTACACGTGGTCGAAGAACCTGACAACGGCGTCGAATGATTACCGCGCGCCGCAGTATTCGTATAACCTCCTCGCCGAAATGGTCCCGCGGACATTGACCGCAGTCATGTGTTCACGGGCAGTTACGTTTACACGCTACCTTTCTACAAGGGACAACATGGCCTCGTGGGCCATGTGCTGGGAGGATGGGAGTTGTCCGGAATCGGCTATCTCAATACCGGGCTGCACTACACGGCGACGGCCTCTACGTTCTCGCAAGATCCCGGTGGCCTCGGACTCAACGGCAACACGTTTTCAGGAGCGCGCCCAGATCATCGTTGGGGATCCACAGTCAGGGCGCCTCACACGATCAGTCAATGGTTGAACACCAGCGCGTTTGCCTTTGTTCCCAGTGGTCAAATTCGCCCTGGCAACGAGAAGCGCGGCACGATCGTCGGACCGCCAATGGCGCGGTGGGATGCGAACCTCTACAAGAACACGAACCTGACCGAGCGTGTCTCCATCCAGTTCCGGGCGGAGACCTTCAATCTCTTAAACCACACAAACTTCAACAGTTTCCTGAGCACGCGATTTGGAAGCAGCCTGTTCGGCAAAATCGGCAGTGCCCGCGATCCCCGAGTCATGCAGCTCGCACTCAAGCTGATTTTCTGAGGAACTCTCTCCCCGGACTGGTCGTGGTCCGGGGAGACGGCGTTTGCACATGTTCTTCAACCTATCTGGACACTCAGGACCGAACTCGCTGCAGAGCGGTGCACCCGCACGGTGATGTCTACTGAGCTAGTCGTCGCCAGTCAGGGAGCAGTCCCGACCCGCCATCACTAGATAGTACAGGGTCAGTTGGTCGGCAAACCGGAAACGATCCAGAAACGGGCTTCGAGACCATGAGCCTCAAAGTCAACGACCATACTGACTGCGGCCTAGGAGGCCGCCAGTATGGCACATCGGAAGAAATCTAAACGCTCGAAGGCAAGAACTATGCTTCGACTAGCGGATTTAGAGCAGTCGAAGAATGCGGTCCTTCATTCGCTCGGCACAGCCAGCTCACAAGAATCATATGGTCATGCCATCGACGAGTTTATCGGGTGGTATTGCTCGGAACCGCGTCTGTCATTCAACCGAACTGTTGTCCTTCGCTATCGGTTCTTTCTCGAACAAAAGAACCTGGCGCCCTCCATCATCAACGTGCGCCTAGCCGCGGTGAGGCGGCTAGCCTATGAAGCCTCCGATACCGGCCTTCTGAGTCCTGACCTGGCCGCCGGAATCCGTCGAGTAAAAGGCGCCAATCGTCTGGGCGTGCGGATTGGGAATTGGTTGACTGTCGATCAGTCCAAGACCTTACTCGTTGGGCCACCGGCAGACCACCTCCGAGGCAAACGTGATCGGGCGATTCTTGCCCTCCTGATTGGCTGCGGCCTCAGACGCGCCGAACTAGTTGGACTCAGAACGCAGGATTTCCAGGTTCGCGAAGAGCGCTGGGTAATCGCTGACTTGATTGGCAAGGGAAAGCACATCCGCACCGTCCCAGTTCCGTTGTGGGCGAAACGTGCTGTCGATGAGTGGACAAAGCGGCTTCGGCGAGTAAATCGGCTGGGCAAGATCTGGGGCGATAGAATCACACCCAAGGCAGTCTGGCATGTAGTGAGATCAGCCGCTAAGAGAGCCGACATCAAGAGCCTTGCTCCGCACGACTTACGCCGCACTTGCGCACGGTTATGTCACCGGGCTGGCGGAGAGCTTGAGCAGATTCAATTCTTGCTCGGGCACGTGTCGGTTGAGACAACCGAGCGGTATCTCGGATGCAAGCAGAGACTCAGCCATGCGGTAAACGACAAACTCGGATTGGAGGGCACCTGAGATGGTCACGGCCCCCAAGCCGACTTGAACTAAGCCGCTTTGCGGCGGACGCATTCGCGTGTTGCGGAGCCGACGGTCGAGGTGATCTGAGCTAGTTTGTTGTCGCAGAGGAGGAACTCTCTGTGACCCATCTACGCCAGATCATGCTTGAGGAACTACATCGCCGGAACTACGCCGAGTCCACCATCGACGCTTACATTCACACGGTTGAACATTTCAGTCGACACTTCCATCGCTCACCCGATCAGCTTGGCCCCGAGCATATTCGCCAGTATCAGGCCGCGTTGTTCACGCGCTGGAAACTGGCCCCCAACACCGTAACGCAGCGCTTGGCCGCTTTGCGCTTCTTCTATGTACAGGTGTTGAAGCGTGGCTGGAGCGTTGCCGAGACACCGTATCCGAAGAAGGTTCTGCACTTGCCGCAGGTGCTGAGCCAGGACGAAGTGGCGCGTCTGATCGACGCGGCAGAGTTTCCCTTTCATCGCATTCTGCTGATGACCCTCTATGCCACGGGCGCACGTCGCGCAGAAGTGACGCACCTGAAGATCAGCGACATCGACAGCCAACGCATGGTCATTCATATCCGGGGAGGCAAGGGACGCAAGGACCGTGATGTCATGCTCAGTCCCAAGCTGCTCGAGGCATTGCGCGTCTACTGGCGCGGGCTGAAACGCAAGCCCACCGATTGGCTGTTCCCCGGTAACCGATGGCATACGGCGAGTCATCCGGTCTCCACCAAGGTTCTCTGGAACGCCTGTCAGCAGGCCGCCGAACGCGCCGGTCTTGAGCACAGGCGCATCCATCCCCACACTCTGCGCCACTGCTTTGCCACGCATCTGCTCGAAGCCGGTGCCGACCTGCGTACCATCCAGATGCTGCTGGGGCACCGCGACTTGGAGGAAACGACGATCTATCTGCATCTCTCCCGGCGGCATCTCAGCGCTACCGGCAGTCCGCTGGATGCGCTCACGATCCGAGGAGAAGGAGAACCGACGCAGAGCGTATGAACCCGCCTCCTCTGGAGGTGGCCGACATCGTTCGCTGTGCAGGACAGTCCTTCGTTGAGCGCAGCCGTAGGTGGATCAACGGCCAACACGAAAAAGTGTTGCTGGCCATTACACGCTGCCGCACCGCCGCGCTGGGTGGGCATCGCGATCAGTGCTCAGACTGCGGACATACTGCCATCTCCTACAACTCGTGCAGAAACCGGCACTGCCCTAAGTGTCAGGGCAACTCCCGTCTGCGCTGGCTCCAGGCGCGGGAACGGGAGTTGCTGCCCACCAGCTACGTGCACGTCGTCTTCACGCTGCCGCGGGAACTGGCTCCGCTCGCATTGCAGAATAAACGGCTGATCTACAACCTGCTGTTTCACGCCAGTGCTGCAACCCTGCTGGAGATCGCTCGCGATCCCCGGCATCTGGGAGCCGAGATCGGTTTCTTCAGCGTGCTCCATACCTGGGACCAGCGACTACAACATCATCCCCATGTCCACTGCGTGGTTGCCGCCGGCGGTCTCGCTCCGGATCATTCCCGCTGGATCTCCTCGCGCTGCTCCTTCTTCCTTCCCGCAAAGGTGCTCAGTCGTGTCTTCCGCGGCAAGTTTATCGCCGGACTCAAGACCGCCTATCATGCGGGTGCACTCCAGTTCCACGGACATCTCTTACCGCTTGCAGAACCGCGCGCCTTCGCCTCGTGGCTGCGGGTTCTGTTCCGTCACGACTGGGTCGTCTACGCCAAACGGCCTTTCGGCGGGCCAGAACATGTGCTGCGCTATCTCGGTGCTTACACTCATCGCGTCGCCATCTCCAACAGCAGGTTGGTTGCTCTCTCCGAGGGCAACGTAACCTTTCGCTGGCGCGACTCCGCTCACGGCAACAAGAAACGGCTCATGATCCTGCCGGTCGAAGAGTTCTTGCGCCGCTTCCTGCTGCACCTGTTGCCGCGCGGCTTCATGCGCATCCGCAACTTCGGATTTCTTGCTAACCGACGGCGAGCGGAGTTTCTTCCACTCTGTTTCCGGTTGCTCCAGCCATCCGATCCGCCAGCAGCAGGCGCCGCGTCGTCCGCACTGCCCATTCACTCGCTGTGGCGATGTCCGCTTTGCGGCGGGACCATGCAAGTTGTCGAGCGCCTCTCCGCCGCGCAACTCCTCCTCCGATCTCCGCCTCCTCTCAGCCGGTGCGCCGCATGAATCCACATCTCCAGCCTCGAATCTCGCTCGTGCTTCGGCGCGCACACTGGTTCTCTGTCTCCCATTCCTCAGAACGCAGTTTGGTGGCGCACTCCAGACTCTCCGACGTGCCGCCCTACGACCATTCTCTCTGCCACCAGCAACTGAAACGGAAGCGCACCGACAGCAAGACCCACACCGCAAACGACAGCGACCGCCTTATCAAGAAACAAATCCCATAGTCCCCAGGGACGGCTTCCTTCAAGTCGCTGTATCTGAAGCGCCCCTCCACAGCATCTCAACTCCCAGTTCTTCGCTGGGGGGCGCTTCAGATACAGCACTAAGACTTCTGACCCGCGTCGTCAAGAGTCTGTTCCGGGCATAACTTCGGCGTAGCCCGTCATCCACCCAGAAATCACTTGATGCACTGTAGGGGCTACGGCTGAACTCGGTACATCGCCATCATGCCCATTTCCATGTGCTCGTCAATGTGGCAGTGGAACATCCAGGTTCCGACTTTATCGGGGACCATGTCCGCGGTCACGAATTACGCCGGCAGAATCGAGAAGATATCGGTGTGGTGCTTATCGACCGTGACCACGTTTCCGTGCCAGTGCGGCGTGTGGTAATTGGCCTGACCGCCCATGGTCATCACATACCAACGGACGTGCTCACCGCGTTTCATGGTGGGCATCGGTAAATTTCCAAAAATAAATCCATTGATCGAAGCCTTGAACTTAGCGGTGTTAAAGCCCTGGCCCGCTGGATCGAAGTTTCCTTCGAGGTCCAGCGGTACCGCGTCTAACTTGTTGAGCGACTTGGGATCTTGAATGTGAGCATCGATATTCTGTTGCAAATAGTGCACGCATCCTCACGGTGTCTCTTATGAGCGCAACTCCGAGGGCACGCCTTATCCTGATACGAGCATGGACGGCGCGGGACTGGTTGTGCTTGGGCAGACGCACACGTTTGTGTGGAATGTGCCAGAGCGTGCGGGGCCGGGCGACGACGATGGCAGTTCGGTGGGCGCGCGCCATTCCATGTCGCGGCGGGAAGGACGGAACTCCGCTGCGAAAAACTCCTTGGGGCGAGATCGCATTTCAGCTTGGCGGCAAAGAGGCTTTCGCAACGGTAGAGAAGCATGACCAAGAGCTAACCGCGCCGTCGAGCGAAGTGATCCGCTCGTTCCTCCCCAAAGACAAGCCCGCCCTGTTAGCGAATCGAATTCTGTGCCGACAAAGACGGCCACAGCCGAAGCTGGTATGGTCTTCACCCCGACTGCAGTTGGGACACTGTCGGTGAATCATGAACTCCCTGCAGAAGGAACATCTCCCCACACTCCGGAGGATTAGTTGCTAGGATGAATCGTCTGAGCTTCGTCAACGGTAAGCCGGGAAGGATCGCAATAGCCGTATCCCTTCAGGCAAGCAGCGTAATTCCGCTTATGCTCGGCGTCAGCTAGTGTTTTGGCTTCCGAGACAGTCAGCGCGGTGTAGTCACAAGTTTCCTGCCCATCTTTACACGCCGTTAGATTGCGCAAGTGCTCCGCTTGGGCTGTCTGTCTTGCCTCCAACGGAGTGAGTTTAGAGTGGTCGCATTCGTTCCAGCCATTGTTGCAATTCTGCGCGTTGCGCTGGTTTCTCGGCGGCCAAGGCGCCCTTGCTGTGCAAAGGGGATAACTGGGCGTGATCGCACTGCCCAGAACCGTTCTCGCAATCGGATGCGTTGAGCTGGCGCCGGGCAATGTTCACTTCCGCAGTCTCCGCCACAGTCAGTTTGGAGGGCTCGCAAGCCCCGGTTCCATCTTTGCAGGCAGCAAGATTCCGCCGCTTCCCTGCTGCCGCCATCTCACGAGACTCAGAAGGGGTGAGTTTAGAGCGGTTGCAAGACTGCATTCCGTCATTGCAGTCGGTCACATTCTTCTGGTGGTCGGCGACGGCCAACGCAATCGTTTCCGGCTCGGAGAGTTTTGAGCGATCACAAGAATCGTAACCATTTCTGCAGTTCGCGACATTGCGCCCATGAGCGGCGAGAGCTGTATCCGCCAACTGCACGGCGCTCAACTTGGTTTGATCACAGGATTCACGGCCCGTCCTGCAGGCATCCAGATTTTGCGCAACGTCAGACGCCTGAGCAAACGCCAGAATCGGCGATAGACAGAGACCAAGACAGGCTACTTGCGCCCAAAGATGTTTCCGGAGACTAGTTTTCATGTTTTTCGCCTTGTGCAAGATTCGCTCCACCAGTAATAGAGGCCGAGTCCTTAATGTTTGCTGATCTGGCCGGAACCAGCATGCGTTCCGGCCAGTCGCAAGTTCGTCTTACTTACAGCTTCCTGTTGCAGCTACTTCGCGTCTTCTTTGGCTTCGGCAATCTTGGCCTGTTGGCCTGCTTCTGAAATGGCTTTCAGGAAGGCATCCGCGCTTCGCGGAGTCGTTGCTTTTCCAGAAAGGATGTTCCGAAACATCATGTGCTTGCCATAGATCGCATGAGTAGAGTCGTTATCCTGCTCCACAACTGCACCTTCCAGGGTTAAGCCAGCGAACACGCCTTTGGAGCGCGAGTAGGTCAGCATTTCAGTGTTCATCTTCCAGTCCGTTCCGGCGGATGCGTGGCGACCGACCGGACCCGCTGCGACGGATCCTTCACCGGTGAGTTGGAACTTGCTGGAGAGCAAATGCTGTAAGCCTTGGTCGTTCATGACCAGCATAACCAGGTCTACGTCTTCGACGCCGATCTGCAATCCCCAGCTTCCACCACCCACGGAGACAAATGCGGGGGCACTCCAACCATTCGCCGTGCGGCAGGTAGCCACACCCCGTCCATGCTTGCCACCAAAGACGAAGCCGCCTTTGATCAAGTCGGGCACAACCACGATGCATTTTGCATTGCTCAGCACTTCTTCCGGGATACCTTTGTCAGGCGTTGCCATGATCGCGTGCAGAACATTCACAGACCTGTCCAGGCGGTCCACGGAATCTTCGCGGGCTGAACCCGCAAACGCGTACGTTCCAACCATACCAATTACGCACATCAGCAACAGTGACATTGTTTTTTTCATTGAGAGTTTTCCTTTAGGTGCTTCGGAACTAAGAAGAGACAACTTCAGATAGCTGACTTAGCTCAGAGGACCTGAAAGAGAGAGAGGAAGAGCTCGTCTCAATAATCATGATCGCTTAGTCAGAAAGCGATAGCTGGTCTGTATTGCTCAGTTCTCAAGCTGCACAGCTCACCCGTCTGCAACGACTGATTGAAGAGTCAGCGCAATGTGAGCAATCCTGCACAGAATCCCGGGACTTATGCTGTCATCGTTGCAATTGTCAGAGCTCAGCGAAATCAGCCGAGACTCGCGCAAAGGTGAATCGAATGGAACCGTATCGTCCTCCCCTCCGCCGGCGCCTCGCGTCCCTGCGAGAATTCCTTGGAAAGATACTAACGATCTTTAGGCCGCGGACCCAGGAAGTTCGATCACAACGGATGTGCCCGTTTTGCGGGCTGATCACGCCACGAGCCAAGCGAGTTTGCCTCGAATGCGGGAAGTCGGTCAGCGCTGTTTCCCTTGAGAGGATAGAAGCAAAACAAGGATAGACAAAGGAGGCTGTTCTGATCAAAAGCCATGCTCCGATCGAGAATGATTCTCCGCGCTCTTTGGGGAGAAATGCGGATACCCCCTGGTCTGTTGCGCAGTTAGGGGGATGTGCCTGGCTACGATCTCCTCCTAGCGAACTGTTCGGGACGGCGATGCCGTATCGGCGCTTGCGTACTCGGCGTTGCTCGCTCGCGTAGGTTGCGCTTCACATTCAAGATAAAGTGAACGGTGGCCCATAGAAAGTGGGCCCCGTCGGCCTTGGTCACGACGGCATCGACAGACTTCAGCGCTCCGTCAGGCAATTCCAGGTGGTCGGCAAGCATGACGATGGGGAGCTGCGGCTTGGCTTTCTTGATCTCGGTTGCGATGACCGCACCATCCAGTAGGCCCAGATGGCACTCGAGCACAATTGCATCCACGGAGCGCGTCCTCAAAAGCCGTAGGCCCTCCGAGCCGTTAGTAGCGGTAACCAGTTCGTATCCGTTTTCTTGCAACAGACTTAATTGAGCCGGATCCCTGTGGATACAAAGCAAAGTACCGTTGTCAGCCATTTCACTCAGGTATACACACGGAATTTCCGCAATTCTGCCCAAAATTGCTCACCGCACTCAATCCGAGGGTTGGCAAGGCAAGAGCAATTGTGACCAGATATCGTAACCGCACGGGTCTAGCATTGGGCATCTCACTTCATCTCCGAGGAATCCACAATGAGGAAACAGTACCTTCACCTCTCCGCATACCCGTGTGACGCTTGCGCCGGCCCAGTGATCGCGGGCTCGCTGGGTGTGCGCGAGAACGAAATATCAAAAGAGACCGATATTCGGCAAGTGGGAGCGATCTGTCTCTCGTGCGGCAATCGGCAATGTGCAGCGACCGAACCGGCGCGCGCCCGTCATTTGATGCCGATGCCATGGGAGCCCGTGAATGGAGTAAGGGGTTGAGCCCGGCAAAGGTTTTCGTGGACGCGCTCAATCTCG
Organism: uncultured Acidobacteriaceae bacterium; assembly: GCA_963819145.1. Taxonomy (GTDB): domain Bacteria; phylum Acidobacteriota; class Terriglobia; order Terriglobales; family Acidobacteriaceae; genus Sulfotelmatobacter. Next base: position 332,665 of record CAWFVB010000025.1, on the reverse strand, counting down.
CAGAACTGCTTGAGGCGGCCCGCGAAGCGGCAAAAGACGCAAACTGAGCTATCTTGCTCAGACCTTGACCTATCGAAGGTGAGAAGGTTTCTATCAGAATCATTTACGAACGAGACAGGGGTTCCCCAGTACGTCTCGGCTGGAAAATCATCCCACTCCATCCGCGCAGCCCGCAGCGGCACAGCATTACCGGGCACGCGAAGGATCATCGGGCAAAAGGAATCACAATGAGTATCACGCGCTCCATTCGTTCGTCGCTATTCGCGCTCGCGCTGCTCGCCATCTCCGCGGCAGCCTACGCGCAATTCAGCATCTCCGTATCATTCGCTCCACCGGAATTGCCGGTCTACGAGCAACCGCTGCTCCCTGGCGAGGGCTACATCTGGACACCCGGTTACTGGGCCTACGCGGGCGATGACGACGGTTATTACTGGGTGCCGGGCACATGGGTCATGGCTCCGGAACCTGGACTGCTCTGGACCCCTGCTTATTGGAGCTGGGGCGGCAACGGATATGTTTTTAACAACGGCTATTGGGGCGAGCAGGTCGGCTTCTATGGCGGTGTCAGCTACGGCTATGGATATTACGGTGACGGCTATCAAGGTGGGCGCTGGCAGAACCGGCAGTTTTATTACAACCGTTCGGTGAGCAACGTAAATGTCACCAATATTCACAACGTGTACAACACGACCGTAATCAACAACACCACAATTAACCGTATCAGCTACAACGGTGGTAACGGTGGCATCAGCGCTCGTCCTACTGCTCAGCAAGAATCGGTGGCACACGAGAGGCACATCCCGCCCGTGGCCGCTCAAACGCAACATGAGCAGGCTGCTCGCACCAATCCAGAGCAGCGAGCCTCCGTGAACCATGGCACGCCGGCAGTGGCTGCGACTCCGAAGCCTGGAGCATTCAGCGACCACGAGGTTGTGCACGCGAAACAAACTGGCGCGCCTTATAGCCCGCCGGTGAATCGCGCAGCGGTTCAGCCACCGGTCAACACGCCGGTTGCGCATCCGGAGAACAATGCCGGTCGCTCGGACCGGCCTGCTACGAATAATCAGCCGGAACCGAATCGTGCGCCGACAGCGCGACCGAATCAGCCGGAACCGAATAAGCCGGGACCCAGCCGACAGCCCACAGCGCAGCCGGAACGACAGCCGGAAACCAATCGTACGCCAGCAGCCCAGCCGAACAATCGGCCTGAGCCCAACCGTGAACCCTCTCAACGGCCGCTGACGCCGCCGAGCGAGCGATCGCAACCTGAGCGGACCGTGCCTCCATCGGAAGCACGGGCGCAACAGCAACAACAGCATCCACAACCCGCGCCCAGGCCGAAAGAAAAGAAGTCTCAGGAAGAAAAACCGAAGCAGAACGAGAAACCGCAGTAGGGAAATCTTGGAGGCTTGGATTGAATACTCTGGGCATCCTGAACTCGTCAGGGTGCCCCTTTGGGTTTACATCCTAGTCGTGGAGAACTACATTGAGCAGCGAGCTGTGGACCTGCAGGGCGCCCTCGGCTCCGCCGGCATAGTGAATGAAGCCCAGCTTCCGGAATCGGTTCATAAAGAAGCTGACGCGCGAACGAGTCGTCCCAACCATCTCGGCCAGCGTTTCCTGGCTGATCTTCGGGACCACGGTTTCGGGGATGCCCTCCTTGCCAAAGTGAGCGAGCAAGAGCAACACGCGGGCCAGGCGTTTTTCGCTGGAGTTGAACAGTTGATCGACAAGGTCCTCTTCGTAACGGATATTCCGCGCCAGCAAATAGGCCACGAACATTTCAGACAGCGCAGGCTCACGATGAAGAGCTTCCATCATCGTCTGTTTTTCGACGCGGAGAATTTCGCAATCTGACATTGCCGCGGCGGATCCCATTCTCAACAGTTGGCCCGCCAGCGAACCCTCCCCGAAGAAGTTTCCCTCGTTGACGATTGCAATCGTCGCTTCCTTGCCGATCTTGGATACAACCGTGAGCCTCACTCTACCTTTTTGCACGTAGAAGATCGCGTCCGCATCATCTCCTTGCGCAAATATCACTTGCTTTTTCGGAGCAATCAGGATCTTCCTGCCTTCGCCGATGGTTGCGAGAAAGGTGTCAGGATTGAACCCGCCGTTCTTCTTGGCTGCTACCGCAGGAGGCATCTTCGACAAGTATAGTCCGGGATCGGCAGAAACCGCATAAATCGCCAGTATCCAACATTCGGAACGATCCGCACTGACTAGCGCCCTTCGCCGGAGTGGTCACTTTTGAGCAGCTTTTGTTTCCACGTCGGTTCAACCTCGATACAGCACAAGGGAGAGACAACAACGCGCATGCCACAAGCCATAAAGGTCGGCACAATTCTAATGGAGATGAAAGACTGGGTCGGAATGCCACAGTGTCCCGCGCTTGAAACTGAACTCTGCTTCGGGGAGTGGAGCCTTATCAAGGTGATGGATGCATTCGCGCTGGATCGCCAGATCCACGCTCAGGGATGGAATTTCTTTTTCATGGCTACGGAAGTCGAGACGAGGTTCCTGGGTATTCTTGGACAAGACAAGATACAGAGCGCGGTGCAACGGATACTGGCCAAGGTGAAGCCGCAGCACTTCAACGGCCTGCAGGTCACTGAAATTACTGCCCGGCGCTTCCTCGGCGTGCCCTATGTGACCGTGTGCGCCCATTCTCGACATATGCAACAGGGTTGCAAGCTCGACAGCCCTGAAGCGCGGCGCACTTCTCAGAGCGACGCGGCGTGGGCAAGAGGCTGAGTCGCGGTTCCAACCGGACGCCACCCATCATTTTTCCGCAGCTTCCAGACGCCGATCCCGATGCGGGTCTGTGCGAGGGAGACCCGTGCTCAGTTCGCACTTCTCTCCGGGCTTTGCGCCGCAGGTAGGACAACGAACCGACAGGGCCAGTTTCTTTTTGGCTTTCATGATTTACAAGATGGGCCATTGCTCCGCAACAAGATGGTCAATAGTGACCAGTCCTGATGTTCGCCTTCGGTGAATACTTACGACAGGAAATTCCAACCAGCGCTGGTGTTGTTTTTGGGTCATCTGGCAATTGGCCATTCATAAACCGTTTTTCATTGAAGTCAGGGGCACCATGTCGTTACCGAGCACACTAGTACCGAAGGCCCTTCTGGAAGTTGTCGGGCCGCGCCCCCTGATTCGGAAACAGGTCGCGCCGCCTCAGGCACGACCGCAATTGAAGCCATCCCTGCCGAGTCGGATCGCCGTGATCGGGAACTATCTCCCGCGGCATTGTGGAATCGCCACCTTCACCACCGATCTGTGCAGCGCCATTTCCGCAGAGTATGGGACAGCTCGACTGTTGGCGCTCCCCGTCAACGACACCGACGAAGGCTATGACTATCCTTCGCGGGTACGATGGTCGCTGGCCCAGGACGACGTGAGGTCGTATCAAGAAGCGGCCGAGTTCCTGAATTTCAATAACATCGACATGGTGTGCCTGCAGCACGAATATGGAATCTTCGGCGGTCCCGGCGGGAAGCCATATCCTGCATCTGTTGCGTGGCCTGAAGATGCCTGTGGTGACAACGCTGCATACGGTTCTGCGAGAGCCCGATGGCAACCAACTGATGGTCATGGAAGAGATCGCAGAGCTCTCTGACCGACTCATTGTCATGAGCCAGCTGTCATCTCAGTTTCTGCAGGAAATCTTCAAGGTTCCGGGCAGCAAGATCGACATGGTGCCTCATGGAGTCCCCGACCTGCCATTTCTGGACCCCAACTTCTACAAGGATCGTTTTGGCGTGGAAGGGAAAGCGGTTCTGCTTACGTTTGGCCTGCTGTCTCCGAATAAGGGAATCGAGAACGTAATTCAGGCTTTGCCGGACATTCTGTCGAAACATAAGAATGTGGTCTACATCGTGGCCGGTGCGACCCATCCTCACATCCTGCGTCGCGAGGGGGACAAGTATCGAGCCAGTCTGCAGGCTTTGGCGAAGGAAATGGGAGTGGAATCGCAAGTGATCTTCCACAACCGCTTCGTCAGCCCGGAGGAAATGGTCGAATTCATCGGCGCGGCGGATATTTACATTACTCCCTATCGCCACGAGGCCCAGGTGGTGTCCGGCACGCTCGCCTATGCCCTGGGTGCAGGCAAGGCGATCATCTCGACTCCGTATTGGCACGCGATCGAGTTGTTGGACGACCGGAGAGGCGCGCTGGTCCCATTCCAGAATCCCGGCGCTATCGCGCAAAAGACAATCGAACTGCTCGACACTCCTGCGATCCGCCATGCCATGCGCAAGCGCGCTTACCTGTACGCACGGGAGATGGTGTGGAAAAGAGTGGCGCAGGGTTACATGGAAAGTTTCGCGCGGGTCCGAAGCGATCGCATGGCGAGTCCAAGAGTCCAGTTCTCGGCCCGTATGACTCAAAAATCGCTCGGCCAGTTACCAGAATTGAAGTTGAACCACCTGAATCGCCTGACTGACGATACCGGAATGCTGCAGCACTCGATCTTCACAATCCCAAACCGTCGAGAGGGATACACCACCGACGACAATGCGCGCGCTCTCATTTTTGCCGTGCTGTTGGGACAAAAGGAAAAGCGTCAGGGTGGGAAGGTCGATGCATCCACCGAAGCGTCGGCTCTTCGCTATTCGGCATTTCTGGAGCATGCATTCAACCCAGTGAAGGCGAGATTCAAGAACTTCCTTCGCTACGATCGCCGGTGGAGCGAACCTGTCGGCTCTGAAGACTCCCATGGACGCGCATTGTGGGCTCTTGGAACGGTCTTAGGCCGATCGCAAGATCAGGGATTACGTGGCGCAGCCGGGCGCTTGTACGAGTTTTCTTTGCCCGCAGTGCTGGAATTCCATAGTCCGCGGGCGTGGGCTTACACCCTGCTCGGAATTCAGGAATACCTTACTTCCTATCCCGGAGATCGCGACGCGCAGAAAGTGCGATCCGCCCTCAGCCGTCGGTTGCTCGAAATGTATCAGTCGATCCGCCGTTCTGAGTGGAAGTGGTTCGAGAACATTCTGGCGTACGGCAACGCGAGACTTCCGCAAGCCATGTTGCTGGTGGGCTCCGCTTGCTCGGACGATCGTATGGTGTCCGCCGGCCTCGAATCACTCGAGTGGCTGCTAGAAACGCAGCGGTGCGAAGCCAACGGGCACTTTGTTCCGATCGGTTCGCAAGGCTTCTATCACCAGGATGGGGAGAAAGCCCGCTTCGATCAGCAACCGCTCGAAGCCTCAGGCGCGGTTTCTGCGTGCCTGCAAGCGTACCGTGTAACTGGTGATAACCGCTGGCGCAATGAAGCCTGGTCGGCATTCAACTGGTTCCTCGGCGACAACGATCTGCAACTGCCCCTCTATGACTCCGTCACCGGCGGATGCCGCGACGGCCTGCACCCCGATCGCGCCAATGAAAACCAGGGAGCGGAGTCAACGCTGTCGTTCTTGATGGCACTCCTCGAAATGCGCTCGCTGCAAGAGCCAGAACAAAAGGAAATCCTTTCATGACCGTACCCGCAGAAAAGCAGGTGAGCCTGCTGAATACTCGTTTCGAACCTCTCCTTCATCGTCATCCCACAAACCCGATCCTGACGAGTAAGGACTGGCCCTATCCCATTAACAGCGTCTTCAATGCGGGCGCAACACTCCTTGCAGACGGAACGACTCTGCTGCTTTGCCGCGTGGAAGATCGACGGGGACTATCGCATCTCTGCGCTGCGCGATCTCCCAACGGGGTCGACGGATGGCAAATCGACCAAGAACCCACGTTGATGGCCGATCCCAAGAATTTTCCGGAAGAAATCTGGGGCATCGAAGATCCTCGGATCACCTTCGTTCCCGAACTGCAGAAATACGTGGTCACTTACACGTCCTATTCGCGGGGCGGCCCCGGTGTGTCGCTGGCCCTGACCAAAGACTTCCGCACCTTCGAACGTTACGGCGTGATTATGCCGCCTGATGACAAAGACTCTGCACTTCTGCCCCGGCGAATCAACGGATGCTGGGCGCTAATTCATCGACCCATGACAACTCTCGGGTCGCACATGTGGATTTCCTATTCACCTGATCTGCGCTATTGGGGCCGGCATAGGCTCATGCTGGAAGCTCGCCGCGGCGCCTGGTGGGACGCAAACAAGATTGGTTTGTCGCCGCCGCCCATCGAGACGTCCAGAGGATGGCTGGTGTTCTACCACGGAGTAAGGCATACGCCCTCTGGTTGTCTGTATCGTTTGGGCTTGGCCCTGTTCGACTTGGAGAATCCGGAGAAATGCCTGCTCCGAGGAGATTCGTGGATCTTCGGGCCGGAAGCGGAGTACGAGCGCCACGGCGACGTGGATGACGTGGTGTTCCCATGCGGCTATACGATGGACGCTGATGGCGACACGCTCAACATCTATTACGGTGCGGCTGATTGCGCGATTGCCCTGGCTCGGGCCAGTGTTCGCTCTCTGCTGGATTGGCTGGACGCCAATGGAAGTTGCGAGCGCCGCCAGCGGGGGCAGGACTTGTGAATCCGCTGCTTTGGATTTTCCAGTTTGCCTTTGGCTGTCGTCACCGTCACCTGAGCCGCGTCTTCACGATCAAGCACCGCACCTACAAAGTCTGCTTCGATTGTGGTCGGGAGTTCGACCTGCCGGACGCAGAATCGCCGGTTCGATCCGCAGGTTCTCGATCAGCCGCTTAGACGCGGCTCCTGATCCTGCGCTCTAAGCATTCCGCTGTCCCAGCCTCACATCGCAACTTCGATTTTCACATGTGAGCTATGTTGCTCAGACTCACCAGAGCGAACCTGTCATTCTTCTTGTACTGACTGTGGGTACGAGCCGCGAGATTTCATTCGCAGCTCTCATTCTTAAGCCGGAGTCGGGATTCGTCAGCATTTCGCCCGTGCAGGCCGCCAAACCTTGCGGCGAACACGATTCGACTCTAAGAGTTCCCAAAATCGATATCAGGGCAACATCCCCAGGCGGATGAGGCGTAGCCCGCGAAATTTACCCGCGAAAAGAAAGGTCAAAGATCATGCCGTTAATTCAACTCCTGGAAGTTCTGGTCGTGGTGGGTGTTCTCTTGTGGCTGGTGAATCGCTTCATTCCCATGCAGGGATCCATCAAATCAATCCTGAATGGCGTTGTGGTCATCGCCGTGGTTTTATGGCTGCTCAATGTTTTCGGCCTGTTTCACTCGCTGTCCCGGATCCATGTTGGCACGCTCATGTTCCCGTGACGGAAGCTGGCAATCAATAAACCGAGAGTGGAGCTTCTCGTGTACGGCGACGACATCGGCAAACCGGTGCATGCAAGCCACAGGAAGCTTGCAGTAAGGCAAGAATAGGTGACGATTCGATAACGGAGGCAACACTTTATGAAGTTCGTTGGAGCAATCAGCACAGCAGTTCTCTCTTTGTCCCTCGGAATCGGTATTCCGGCATACGCACAGCAAGAGCAGCACGAACAGCAGGAAGAAAACAAAGACAAGCCTGCCCAGGAAAAAGAAAAGAAGGCACAACCGGAGAAACCCGCGAAACGCCAGAGGAGAAAAACGCTCGGCAGGAAGACAAGAACACCAAGCCGGAAGAGAAGAAGGCGCAGCAGGAGAAGAGCAGCCAACGGGAGAAAAACGTGCAGGAGCAACACTCACAGGAAGCCAAGCCGGGAAGCAGGAGGAGCATGCCCGTGCTAACGGCGGTGGCCGCATTCCCGACGACCGCTACAAGGCCAATTTCGGACGGGAGCATAGGTTCCATGTCAACGAATCTGACTATCGCAATCGCCGCTTCCAATACGGTGGCTACTGGTTTGGATTTGAGGGCGAGTGGCCCAACAACTGGCTGTACACGCAAGACGTTTACGTTATCGAAATCGACGGCGTGTATTACCTGTGCAACGCGAACTATCCGGGTGTGAACATCACTCTGAGCGTCACGCTCTAACTCACCTCATCAACCACGAATGATCGGCGCGGGCTCCTTTGGGCCCGCGCCCTTCCTAATCGCAGGGAAAAAGGAGCGAACATGCTTGGAACCATACTGATCGTGATTCTGATTCTGGCCCTTCTGGGAGCGTTGCCACGGTGGTCGCATAGTCGGGACTGGGGTTACGCCCCAACTGGCGGCCTGGGACTGATCCTTTGCGTTGTTGTCATTCTTCTAGTTCTCGGGCGGATTTGAGTCATGCGCGACCCAGCAATGGCGGCAGGCGCCACAATTGGAGTGTGGCGCCTGTTTTCCATCCCTGCGGTAGTGCTTCTTCTCTCAGTGCTGGTGTGCAGCGGGCGTTTGTTCGCGTACTCCGTTCTCACCCACGAAGAAATTGTGGACTTGCTCTGGGCTGATCAGATCCGGCCTCTCCTCCTCAAGCGTTATCCGGAACTAACCGAGCAGCAGATCACTGAGGCGCACGCCTACGCCTACGGAGGCGCGGTCATCCAGGATCTTGGTTACTATCCGTTTGGCAGCAGAGAGTTCAGCGACCTGGTGCACTACGTCCGCAGCGGAGACTTTGTCCGCGAGTTGCTACTCGAAAGTCAGGATGTCAAGGAATACGCCTTCGCACTCGGCGCATTGTCACACTATGCGTCGGATATCGCCGGTCATCCTGCAGTTAACCTGGCCGTGGCGATCGAGTACCCGAAGCTGCGCGCGAAGTATGGCAAGTCCGTCCGCTATGCCCAAGACAAGACGGCGCACTTGAAAACAGAATTCGGGTTCGACACTGTGCAGGTCGCGAAGAATCGCTACGCTTCACAGCAGTACCACGATTTCATCGGTTTCCAAGTGTCGAAGCCCCTGCTGGAACGGGTCTTTCCTGTCGTGTATGGAATGCAGTTGAAGGACGTTTTGACCCGCGAGGATATGGCCGTGGGCTCCTATCGTTTCGCGGTCAGCCGGATGATTCCAGAAATGACCCAAGTCGCACTACAAACTCACAAGAAGGATATGATGCGGGAGACGCCGAACTTCGCGAAAAAGAAATTTCTATTTCGTCTTTCTCGTTCTGATTATGAAAAGCAGTGGGGAAAGGACTACGTCAAGCCGGGCGTGGGCACCCGGATATTGTCCGCGCTCTTGCGATACATGCCGAAAGTCGGCCCCTTCAAAGGACTGGCGTTCAACAATCCGACTCCGCAAACCGAAGACCTGTATTTCAAAAGCATCAACACGACGGTCGACCAGTACCGGGCATTTCTCGAAGAAGTGCGCAGCGACGCCCTAGTGCTCCCCAACTGCGATCTCGATAGCGGCCAGCCGACGAAACCCGCGGAATACTCGCTCACCGACGATGCTTACGCAAAGTTGCTGGCTCACTTGTCGGACCGGAAGTTCGATCTGACATCGCCGGAGCTACGCAATAACATCCTGCAGTTCTATTCTGACCCTTCCGCCGCAATTGAAACGAAAAAAGACTCGGTTCGTTGGCAGAGTGTGCTGGTGGCACTGGACCGGTTGAGGTCTGCGGCTCCAGTGGCGACGGCGGCGGGCAGTCTTGCACGATGATCGCCTGCGGCTCCAGTGGCTGACACTACAAATCATCTTTCGTGAGGTCGTGGGTTGATCTCACGAAGCTGTGCCGAAGGCGGTGTGAAGACTCATGCGCTTCATGGCAAAAGAAGGAACTGAATGAAAACTGAATGAGCAGTTTGCCTTTGTGGCCATCCTTGGCATTCGCGACCATCGTAGAATCAATAAGTTCCGAGGAATCAATGAGCGGCTGGGGAACAAATCCACCCCCCGCAACCATTTACAGATTTGAGGGACTACCGGCGTAGTCCCCAATCCTCAAATCACTGGATTGCGGCTGTTTCGGGCTTCAAAGTCTGCAGAGAAACATCCTTCGCACTGTCCCTCATTTGCCTCTTAATCGCGGGTGGCAGAATCAGCGCTGCTACCCGGCTATTGGCGCGGCGCTTGCTTTTTTCGAACGCCGATCCATAGGTGTTCATCGTGGTCTTGATGTCAGCGTGTCGCATGAGGCGCTGCTGCACCCCAAGAGGCGTGCCCACATCGTCAATGACGGTCCGGTAGGTGTGTCGAAACGAATGCCACCCGACTCCTTGCAGCCCCATCTTTTCCCCAGCCGGTCGCAACTAGTCTTTTGAATCACGTCGCCGTGAACTGGCCGTTTCGTGTCCACATTCGCGAATAGCCAGCCCTCCGGTGTGGGTACGCACGTTTCCGCCAATCTTCCAGAACGGAAACCAAGCTGGAATCCAGAGCCACTTCATCTTCTGAAGCCCCGGTCTTCCCTCCGTTCCAGACGTACCGGCCCACGATGGATCGCGACAAAGTCAGCATCCGCCTTTTCAAGTCAAAGTCCTGCCACTGCAATGCCCTGATCTCGCTGATGCGCAAACCCAGGCACATCGCAATCATGACCATCACTTGAATGTGGTACGGAAGCTCAGCGAGAAGAGCATGATATTGCTCCACCGTGAGGACGATTTTCTTGCGAATACGCTTCGTGACACCCTTGATCTCTACGAGCTGCATCGGGTTCCGCTGAGTCTCCAAGACTTCCCATTTCATCGCATACTCAAAAATGCGATGAAGGAGACCCTTTATGTTGGACTTCGTTTTGGGAGAATGCTTCAGTTCCTTCAACCACTGCTCCACCTTGAAGGGCTTTTTCACTTCTGCCACAGGGGCGTTCTCCCACTGCGGCAAAATGTGTCTCTTCAATATGGATGCGTAAGACTTTTTGGTTGAATACCGTTCGGGCATTGCTTCGCGCATATATCGCCTTACCAGTGTTCCGAACGTTTGGCCGCAAGACTGCTCCATTCGCTGGTTTCGAAATTCTCTCGATTCCTGCCACGCATGAGCTTCCGTTGGCCAACCCTCCGCATTTCCCGCCAGCATTATGCTGCGCTTTCGCATAATGCCCATTTCGTCCGTTTCATAAAAGCGCCAAACCCAGGCATCCGGTCCTCGCGCTCTCTTCTTACGGACGATTGTTCCTACGTCTTGCTGTGTGCGTTTCAAGAAGCTTTCCTCCTTAAAGCGCGCACGGATGACGATTCTGACTGTACACGACAGCGCATGTGGGAAACCAGCTCAGAAATTCGAAAGCGCCAGCGCTTGCGAGGCCCGTTTCCTATCGAATGGGCGGGGAGGTTCCTTCCCGTGCCATCTTCTTTACGGTAACGGGGCTGATCCTGAGAAATTTTCCTGCTTCTTCAGGAGTTATAAACGGCTCGTTGTCGTCTTCTCGGTTCACGGTACTGCTCCATTTTTGAGTCTGTTTTCACACTCCAATGCCCCCGCCCTGAGCTATGCCCTGAGCGTGCCCTTGCGACTGCGCTGTTCCCGCCTGTTCGTGTCCCGCACTGTTTCCGAGAGACGCGTATCCCTGCTGATTGTGCTGATTTGAAGTGATGGCGGTGCTGTGAGAGTGGTCTCGACTCAGGTGGTCCGCCAGGTCCGCTTTGCTATTGGTGTAGATTTGGCCGTCATAGCGTCCACGCGAAATCGCGACATAAGCCATTCGGGAGTTCACCAATTGCGGTCCCTGTTCAGTGTCCACGTGTATCAAGACGCGGTCGGCGGTCTGACCCTGGCTGCTGTGGCTCGTCAACGCATAGCCGTAATCCAGATGCGGGTGTTTGCTCACATCAACCTGAATTAGACGACCGGAGTCCATCCTTACCATCTCGTTTTCGCTGCCGGCGAATACAACAATCCCAGCTCTCGATTGGCGATCTGCAAATCCTTGGAAGGAGCCGTGAACGGAATGCGGTCCCCTTCAGAGAAGTCGCGTTGGCTTTCGCGGTAAACAGAACTCCCTGCAAGCGACGAGGATCGTACGTCACGCCTTCGCCATTCGCCGTTTGAACCGTCAACAGATTCTGCGTGGCATCAACATCGGTCACTGTTGAATATCCGCCTGCCCTAATCCCTAGCAGGTTGCTGCCGTGGGAGTACCTGAGCACGTCATCAAGCTGATATCGCTCAGCCCAAGCCCGCTCTGCTCCCGTCAAATCCTGCCGAGCCTCCAGAACGGAACAGTCGTTTCATCAATCTGGACTTGCCCGGTGTCTTGCATAGCGCGATGAATTCGCAAATTTGTTTCATGCCGGGACTCATTGTCTGGGGAGATGACAAGCGTGCCGTCCGGCTTTCGGGCGTATTCCTGAGCTATCTGGTCGAGACGCTCATCACGGTTCTCGATCTCATGCACTCGTCCCTGCCGGTCCAAATTGCCGATCGCTTCGTGGACTTCCCCGCGGGCGAGTCCCTCGACCGCTTCTTTGAGCGCTGGGTCTCTTTGCCGGATGATCTCGTCGAGATGGGCTGTCCGCATTCCGGCTCCCTGCAATTGATGGTAGGGTCGGCCTGCCTCGACTGCTTCATGTTGGCGCACATCGCCAACGAGCAACACTCGGTCGTGCGGTTGCAAAGCACGCAAGAATTCATTGATCTGGCGAGTGCCGGCGAGACTCGATTCGTCTAGGACGTAGAAGTGTTTTTGTGCGGTCCACGGTTCTCGCCTCGCACAAGATGATGCTGCAAAGTAGTCGCGTGGATTCCAGCCTCTTGGAGTTTTCGAGCTGCACCCGACGTGGGCGCGAACCCCTGAACTTGATACCCTTCACGTTCCGCTGCGTCGCGGATGGCAGCGAGGGAAGTAGTTTTTCCCGACCGCCGCTCCTTCCAGCCCGGTGATTTGGTCCCGACTGTTGAAGATTTCTGCTACCGCCACGCGTTGGTTGTTGCTCAAGCACTGTAATCTCGCTGAACCTGCTGGCGCATCTCCAAGCTCACTAGCGTGGATACTGATCCTGGCCGGAGCGCATCAAACGAATATTCTCCGGTTCCAGTCCGATCATTTCGTCGGTTGTGAATAAACGGCTCGGGCCAATACGATCCTGATCTTTTCGCAAGACAGCGCGATCCTCATTTCCCGTTCAAGCTCCTGACGAACCCGGCTGACCAGCACATCTCCCATGGTACGTCGAAGCGCGTCGCGCATGAGGTCGCGTTCATCCGACACGGCTTCACGCTCAAAATTCTTCTGAATTGAATACGCGACTGACTGTTGGGTAACTTGTTCGATTCGATCTTTGTCGGTATTTCGATGTGCTGGAGACGGGCCTGCGCTTCGCGCACAACTTGTTCCGGCTGATTTCCAAACTCCTTTGCCATCTGCCGATGTTGGCGCTGCATTTCTTCGTGCGTAATGTTCAGTTTCGCTTCGCGAGTCCGATGAGCTGCAATCTGCGCAGGCTCAGCCCCCGTCAACCCTTCATGGCTTAAGTGCTCCTTGATTTGTTGGCGGCGGGGACTTCTGGCATCAAGATATTCCTGCGAGTAGCCTCGAATCTCCGGCGCTCCGTGGGAGCTCTGCTCGATCTCGTATCCAGTCCTCTCAGGCGTAGTGCTAACTCCGAACGGTATACGGCGGTGGGTACTGCTGTGAGCGATAGAGTTCTCGTGGTTGTAGAGCCCGCATCTCGCCGTTTTCACGCTCAGTCATGTTGAAGAACACGACGTGCGTATGAAGCTGCGGCGCGGCGTAGCCGTCAACCGGGCGACTGGAGTCGTGTTCAAATTTCGCGGCAATCCACTTGCCCGTTGTTTCCGCTGGATGATTGCTGCCGATGCGGGCCTGCACATACCTTTCGAGTTCATCTAGGGCGATGCCGACGCTCTCCTGATGCGCCATACGTACTCGCTCATCTCCGCCAACAAGCGCGGTGAGGCTGACGCTCTTTGGCGCGGAGAATGTCGCATCCCACCCCGCACGGCGCTCCATCGTTTTCACTTTTTCACCATGCTCGTTCAGGTACTCCATTGCCGCGCGATGCTGTACGAGTTGAGCGCCGGTGAGCGGATGCCGACCGTCCGCGAGCCGCGCAAAGTGCTCCTCGTCGATCTCGCCTTTGAGGCCCCACTGTCTGGCCAGTTGGCCGTGCCACTCACCGTGAACTCGGTCGCCTTCCGAGTAGTAGTTGTCCCGCGCATTGGCAAACTCCTCCTTGTGGTATGCCTGCGCCTGGCCCGATGACAACGGTTTGGAGATCGTGAGCATGGGTTATTCCAAAAAAGGCAGGTTGTCATCACTGGCCGTGCCGCTGGTGGTGTCACGCGCTGCTGACGCCGAGGCGGGATCGGTGGCGGTAAGCTGCGCGTCTGAGGGCGTTCATTGCTATTCCCCGACACTGTTGCCGGTTGCGCTCGTTCTGGGCTTGGCTCTTTTGCAGGGAGTTTTCGCTCAATGAGCGCCTCGTGACGTTTTGGGAGATCCATATACGGGAAGCTCAGAGGAACTACCATATTGCCGCTCTTCAAATGAGCGCGCAGATCAGGAAGACCTTGGATTTCCGAAGCCATCACCAACGGCTCGGTCGTACGTTCAAGCTATAGTTGCGCGAATCCGTCGATTTCTTGGAAGTGACCTTCCATTCGGCTTTCCCGCAGTCGTTCGATCTCGACTTCCCCGATGGTCTGGCTAATCCACTTCGCGGAGTTGGCTTCATCCGTGCGCAAAAAGATTTTCGTTGCTGGCTGCGAGAGCATTGCTTCCGCCTTGCGTCCGTATAGCTCTTCAAGTTGGCTGCGTCCTTGGAACCCGAGCACCACAGGGTTTCTGGCCTTCTACTTTCGGTATCGCAGTATGCAATTGCGGCAACGCGTGTAAGCTCTGAAGTTCGTTCAGGATCAACCACACCGGGCGCACTCCCGGCTTTCCCTGGTTCATCGTGCGCAGCACTAACATGTCCAGCCACATGCTAATTAGAGGTCGCTGTCTCTCGCGGAACTCCGGGGGACTGGTAATAAACAACCATCCGCGTCGATGCTGTGCCCATTCCAGCGCTGTCCACTTCGTTTTGACTTCGTCTTTTCGCGGCAACAGCTTCAGTGCATTGCTCACGCTGTTGAGGGTCGCGATTATTCCGCCGCGTTGCGGCCTGCATCGGGATAGATTGCCGCCGCGTGCTCGGTACCTTTAATGCGCTTTGCCACTCACGTTCGTCTCGCAAAATGGCCAGCAACTCTTGCGGCGTCCGTTTCAGTTGCTCGGTCAGCAAGTCGCGAAGATTTGACGCGGCACCATCACAAAGAACGGATTGGTGCGAGGATCATCTTTAAAAAGTGCCGCCGCCAGTCCCTCTGCTTCTGCCTCATGCTCAACTTCATCGCACGGCGACCAATACGGCATTCGCGCATCTACGGCGTTCAAGATCACGTCGCCCCGTCCTGGTTCGTAAAATTGCGGCGTGTATTCAAGGGCAGGGTCGTAAACGATGGCGGTTTCTCCACGCCCTTCGACCTGCAAAAGCATTTGGCGAATGAGCGAGGATTTACCTGAACCGGTGTCGCCGATCATCATGAAATGAGAACTCTCGCGCACGCGCGGGATGCGTACGATGTTGCCTTCGCGCCGCAGCAAGAACTCGCCCACCGGCGCGGTTCTTTGGTGATGAAGGATCTGCCATCGGATTGTTGGCTCCGGCTGAATTGCGCTGCCGTCGCGAAGACTGGACCCTTGGTCCGACGGCCATACTTGAGGACACGCCGCCGCTGCCAGTCTTTGGGAATCGCGAATATCAATATCCAGCAGAAAACTGTCCCACTGGTCACGAGCGGCCAATAAAGAAAATCTCCCCAAGTCTGGTCTTGGTAAATCCAGTGCCTGACGTAGTCGCGGAGTTTATGTTCTTGTACTGACCCTTTGGTTCCAGCACGAGACGCAGACCTTGCCGTCTGGCTTCGTCAGATAAGATCAGCGGAATAGTCCCTGCCTGTGGCAAGGAACCTTCCCACGGCACCACGTCTGTTTCGAGCGCTAACCGGCGACGGCCCAGGTGGTCCTCCACTTCAGGGAGTCGGTAATTACTCGCCGACAAACCGAGGCCGGCAGCCAAGTCCATCTTGAAGTAATTCGGGAACCAATAGCGCTGCAATGGCGTCCATCGCAGCTCGGCCTGATAGATCGCCATCCCAACGAAAACCAGTACGCCAATCGCAAGGGCACTGATCGTCCACAGTGGCTTGTGGCTCGGCCAGTCATCAGTCTCTTCGCGCCCCCATTTTCTGTTCACTGCTGCACTTCTTTCTCTCCCGAGTCAGACGATTCCCGAATACCAGCAGTGCCACCGTTTTCTGTTCGGTCAATGGCGGAGCCGTCTGCCGATTTCTCTAAAGCTGGTTGATTGCCGTTTTGTCCACTCAGCCGGTCCTGCGCCTTGCGTTGTTTCTCCCGATCTACGCGCTCGATCAGTTCGCGGAGCTTCTCGGTCGTCAGTTCACCTTTCTGTCCAAGAATTTGCACTGTGTTCAGATACAACATTCGCAGCGCGAGGATCTCGGCGAGAATGATCTGCTGGCTGGAATTCACTTGCGCGAGCAAAACCGTACGCGCCCATTCACCCATGCTCTGGCCCGCCGCGATAGCTATCTCCTGAAGCCGGGCATACTCCTCTTCAGTGACCTTGGTGGTGAGTGATTTCGCGCGGATTGACGGCGCAGTTGTCATAAGTCACCGTATTGCATCGTGAGTTCGTCCCATGTGATTCGGAGTTCTGGCTTCTCCCAAGCCCGCCGGAAGAGTCTTCGCACAGAGTTCCACTCTTCCTGGGAAAATCCAAACGTGATGTCGTTTGCATTTGCGCGAAAGGAGAACGTGGTCTCTCCCTCCAAATCCCATGTGTAGCCAAAGAAGTATTCTCCCTCCCAGTGTCGGGACTTCACGGTTAATCCGTCCAACATCGCGCGAAACTCCTGAATCAGCGGATAGGAACTCATGGGGTACACGGGACCGCGTGGGCCGGGAAAGCTAAACGCCAGGCTTACATCGTTGCCCTTGCCGCGCACGAAGGAAAGCACGAAGTTCGATTCGAAAACAGTTCGGGATCGCAGGCTGGACGACGGAATCACTGGGGTTGACTCTTTCCGCGGATCGGCTTTTTGTAGAGAAAGTAATGCCCGCGCGCGGCCATCCGCCAAAGCGCTTCCCAGTAGGGACGAAGGGCCCGGTTCACGGCATCGGCATCGTTAACTTCATCGCCATCGAGAAGCACGTAAAGGTTTCGCGCCGCTAGGGTGGGTCTCCACTTCATCGTCGCGTCGCCAAGCTGTCGTATTGTTTCGGCAACGGTCTGCCGCACCGCATCGGCACCGGCAGGGTACGTTCTCTCTCCTGGTCGGAATTCGGTCGGAAGATTCTTGAGGTAATACTCGTCCTTGCCTGGGTTCGGTTTCTTCCTCAACCTATGAACTGCCTGAAAAGCTTCGAGAAAGGCGATACAGGACTCCGTGGAAACCGGAGTATGGTCGAAGGCGTCCGCACCTTGCTGAACGTAGTACGCGAACACCGTCCACTCTGCCAATGAGAGCGGCTGCTCGGCTTCGCATTTCTTCCGAATCCGCAACAAGCATCTCGGTCGGTTCCTGTAACAGATCGGCTCACTTCCAGCCGGTCAGCGAGGCGACGATTCCAGAAGTTGCTTGGCGATCTCGGACGTTGATACTTCCTCGCCTTTCCGCAACGATGTAAGTTTTCGGATGTGATCCAAGCGCTTGCGCAGACCCTCGCTGATTCGAAGCGAAAGAGTCTGAGTCTGGGGCTGATCTGGCATAATGAAGCCTCAATGCCATACACTCGGCCAAAATGTATGACATACAAATGCATAGTGATACATTTCATGGGCAGTTGTCAACCGGCGACACCGCGTTTTCGAGCACTTCCTAGTGCTCGGGGGACGGTTTTAGGCTGCTGCACCGCAACCTGAATTCAGACATCTGCTTTGTTATCAGTGGGAACCGTGCAGCAACCGCAGGTTGCTGCGCAGCACCCTTTCAGGGGTGGCGTGTCATCCGTCAGCCGCTGCGAAGCAGCGTTTTCCAGAACTCAACCCCAACCCGACCCGTCTGGGAGTCCATTGACAGTTACGCGCCCTGTTCGACCAGGGCCTGACTGTCCAAGATCCGGCGAAACTCTGTCAGCAGCTCTAGACCTGGGGGCGACTCGTAGTTCTCACTACCTGGGCTCATGAGGAGCCCGTCCACAAAAACGTTGTGGTCATCCCCCTCCTCGGGCTCAACGAGGGCGAACATCATCATCGTTCTGGTGCGACTGGGAAATGTATGCCCGGCGACCTCGCCTAGCCGAAGGTAACATGGACGCGCGATTCGCATTCATCTAGCATTCATGCATGGTTGCTCATCGACCTGCGGCCAGATTCTTGGCTTCGCTGACCTTTCTTTTCCTGACCTTTGCCGGGGCAGGACAAACGAGGGCGGCCCGTTCTCGACCCGTAGTCGTCACGTTGCCACAAGGGGCCGTGACTCGCATCCCTTCACCAGACCGAAAGTGGATGCTCATATTCGAGTTCCCAGCGGCAACAAACCGCTTTCAGACGATTGCCGCACAGAGAGAAGACGAGATAAGAAAGCTCTGGATACAGCCTAGAGGGTCAAGCGACAGAGTGCTAGTCCGTGATTTCGAGCGCAGCCTCGACATCTCTTGGTCCCCGGACAGCCGTCATTTCTTCGTTAACGACGCCTCTGGCAGCGCGGACACCCTCGGCTACGTGTATGACCCAGTCACCCTAAAGGCGACGGCACTGGCTGACGTGGTCACCTCATCTGATCCAGGTTGCAAAGAAATACTCGGGTGCTGGCCATTCCTACTTGGAAGCGAATCGCTCGATCAAGTCACATGAACTATCGGTCACGCTCTGGGGGCATTTCGATGAAGAGCGGGTTGGCTTTTCAAGATTAAATATCGTTCGATGTCAATGGTCGGGTTGAGAGAGGCTCTATAAGCGCGAGTACCGGTAGTTTGTTGCAGCGCGGTTGGCTAGTTGCAATCTTAGGCGCTATCGCTCCTGAATTTGTGGCTTCAGTATGGGTACGAATATGACGATCGGCGATGTTGAACTTCGGCATGCATTTCCATCTAAGCCACCGAGTCACATCACGCAAGAATTTTTCGACAGTGGCCCTAAGCATTTGGGCGCGCTCGCGAGGCTACATCCCGGAGACCGAGCTCAGCCGAGCGATTTGTGGGAGTACACACAAGACCTGCTTTATAGTGGGGAAATTCAGGGTCCTCTGCTTACATTCCTGCTGCCGTACTGTTTGGAAGCGTGGCGTGACAACCTTCGGGGCGCACACACCGGCTACGGTGGCTTCGTTGAGCATTTCTATCCACTTCTGGCGAACAAGCATGTTCTTGATCGGTATCTGACGAATGGTCAGGCTCTGGCTGTATCGCAATTCATGCGCGAGTCGATTCTCGCCGAAATCGACGATCAACGCCGGGCTTGCATACAAAGGAATGGGTGTCCGACCGTATCGTTGGATCAGAGCATTGACAACACATGGCATCCTCCTGCCCGATGTAAGTCAACTCTGGATGGCATGGTGGTCAACGTCAACCGACACCGTCGGTAGAGCTGTCGCAACCGTGCAATATGTCTCGTGTCTGATGTATGAGCCGAACGAGAATCCCGTGTTTGCGGCATGGACGCGTGATGAAGGCGGCGGCCCTGCCTGTCTGTGGGAGTTCGAGGGGCACCTCTTCCAGAAGCACTGGTTAGAACCCAACGTTCAATTCCTGGGAAAACCTGATCCGCAGTCGGTCAAAAAGGCGCTGGACCGGGCGGTTGGGTATCTGGCCGGTCAGCCCGAGCATGAATTGGCTTTGGAGGTTCAGAGGGACGTTCCATTGTGCGCTGATACACTCGCATCCCGGTGCGCTGAACTTCCGAACCTACTTGAAAACCGCGAACGGCCACTCGAATGGAAACGACCTCGTAGCAACACTTTCGTAATTGGCTTCAGATCGCTGCAAGCTGTGAAAATCAGTCATAGTAATGCTGGGACAGCCAGTTGGATTCTGAGGGAATGTGAACAGTTCGGGTCTCAAGGTCGCGATCCTCGTAACGGGCGTGCTTCTCACAGCCGTACATTACAAACTCAAGCCCGTTCCTACGGAGAAAGAAATCCGCGATCAAAGCTGGGGCATGAGCGGTGGAGTTAATTGGCGTGACCACATTGCTCCGGACTTCGAAATCACGACTACTCGCGGCGAGCGTTTTCGACTATCCGACAACGTGGGTAAGAAGATCATCGTCCTGAATTTCTTTGCGACATGGTGTGGCCCGTGCCGTGCGGAGATGCCAGAACTCAATCGTTACTTCAATGAGCACAAGTCACAGCCCTTTATGCTGCTGGGGATCGATGCCGAGGAAAAGGGCGACCGCGTCGATGCGTTTCTCAACGAGCTCAAAGTCGATTTCCCCGCAGGGGTGGATGAGGGGCCAATTCGGAAACAGTACGGCGTGGAGTCGTTTCCGACTACGGTCGTGATCGGCGTGGACGGCAAGGTTCAACTTTACGAGACAGGCGCACTCTTCAATGCCGATGTTGCTTTTGACAACCTGCTGCGACAAAACCAGAAGCTTTTGCAGGCTGGACAGAGCATTTCGCCTGACGCTTATCTTCAGGCAGCCCAGAATCAACCGAATTTACCGCTGAGGCAGCCAGAAGCGAACTCCGATTCTAAGGAGGAATTCAAACTGGATGAACGAGGCAAGAGGGTCGTTGCGCGTATGACTTGTCCTTGCGGTTGCGACGATACGGTTCAGAAGTGTTCCTGCAACACAGCTAAAAAGATAAAGAAAGCCCTTGCTTCAGAGGATTTTAAGGACGAGTCGGACGATCAAGTTATCAAGGCTTTGAATAAGCGTTTCTGTTCGGGGGCAATGTGATTTTCGCTGAAGATGTCCACGTGCATTTTCGGACAAGATTTCTTCGCCGCAAGGTGCGGGCGCTCAACGGGCTAACGTTGGAAGTGCGGGATGGAGACTTCTTTGCCCTCGTCGGTCAAAACGGAGCGGGCAAATCTACGGCCATGTACTGCTTCCTCGGTCTGCTGAGACCGACATCGGGCAAGGTTGAAATCATGGGACAGATGCCGGAGCTTGGGTGCGGTCTCTACAAAGACATCGCCTACCTGCCTGAAGAGCCGCACTACCATCTCTACCTCACGGTTGAGGAGGCAACACGCTACTACAGTTCGCTGTCCGGCAAGCGCGTCTCTGACAAAGCCATTAATGAGAGCCTAGAACGACTCGGATTGGCACAATTCAAGACGCTTCCCCTTGCTAAATGTTCCAAGGGAATGAAGCAGAAGGTCGGCATCGCGCAGTGCCTCATTCATGAACCGAAGGTGCTGTTTTTGGACGAGCCGACACGTGGACTAGACCCCCTGATTGTTCGGGAGTTCCGTGAAACGTTGCGCGAGATTCACCAGCGTGGCGCGACCATTGTGATGAACTCGCACGTACTTTCAGAGATAGAGATGCTCGCGAATCGGGTCGCTATTATCGACAGCGGTAAGGTCGTCGTTCAGGACGAGTTGCAGAACTTGCTGACGCTCAATCAGGAACTCTACAGGGTCATCTTTGATGGGAATGGAAACGGTGCAGTCCCAGAATATTTGACAGCGGTTGAGCGCACCGGACATCTCGTGCGAGCGTTCCTTCCCAAGGCAAAGCTATCTGATTTTATGGAGGTCGTCAGAACATCAGGGCTGTTGCTGCACGAGTGCTCTCTGAAAAAGACATCTCTGGAGGAATCCTTTCTCAACATTATTAAGGGTGAGGCAATGCTCGCAGAGAATGCGAACGGCCGAAGCGGAGTCAGCAGTTCATAGGGTCAAATCTATGGCGGAATTGTTGAAGGCAAATATTCTGACTGACGTGACGTTCTATCGGCGCAGCAGGCTCTTGCTTGCATTCACGCTCGTTTTCCTTCTGATAACAGCCTTGCAATCACTGCCGCCACTGTTCATGAACTCCGGTGTTCAGAACTTCAATTCATTGCAGCAGATTGTCTCTACTCTGAACTTCTTCATTCTGATTCTCTCTGCCGGCATGGGGCTCCTCATCATCTCCTCCCATCTGCGCAATCGCAGCTTGAAGATGGTCTTTACGAAGCCCTGTCGCCCTGAGATTTGGCTGCTTTCCGCCTTCTTGTCGGCGGGAGCGATGTCGCTATTCCTCAACATCGTGGTCTTGGCCACTGGAGTGCTTTTATCCGCATTGTGGCACCTTCCAGTTCGAGTGGGTTTGATCTTCGCTTCCGCTGAAACGTTCGTTGCCTCACTTGGGTTGATCGCATACCTGATCCTGCTGGCAATGGTTATGCACCCGGCCGTGGCAGCTATTGTTGCCATCATCTTCAACGCTGACCTCTTCTACCAGTTTGACCTGTGGACCAAGGCCGCCATCCGATCTGGGAATTCGAGTTTCGCGCTTCGGATCGTCGAGAGACTGTTCCATTCGTTGTACATTCTCCTGCCGATTGTGTACCCCTTCGATAAGCAAACCCAAAACATTCACACTAGCCTTCGAGTGCTGAGCAGCGAATGGAAATACTTGGTTTTTGCGTTTGGGTACGCACTGGCCTTATCGGCTTTTTGCTATTGCGTTTCGCTCTTCGCGCTGAGAAAGAGGAACCACATTTGATCGCGGATCTACGAGTTGCGCGGCGCTCATTCCGCATCAGTCAGGACGCGATTCGGACTGTAGGTCTTGGTATGGCCGTCCTCTTGTTGTCGGTAGCATCGGCGACAGCACAGCGTCAGCCCAATGTGTCGCTGAAAAAGGAACTGGTTTGGTCGCTTCCTAACAACGAGATTGCTTCCCGAGTTCTCCCAGGACGGCAGCGTCATAGTGTTGGTGACGCGCGTGCATTGGCCGGACGGGGACGAAGCTGAGGGTTTGCCTGAATCCGTGTTCGAGAAGCTCGAACAAAGGAAGCAGCGCGAACCACGTTTTTCCGATCCGATAGTCCGGGTGGTTGATCTCAACGGGAATCAAGTCTGCGAAGCTCGGTACGGCACAAGTCCCCGCATTGCCGCAGATAACAGGACCATCGTGTTTTCCCGCCAACTCAAACCACTCACTGGGATGAGGACTCTCGCCGAGACGCAAGCGGGCAATAACATTCAACTCTTCGATTGCGAAAGCGGACACGCAAGAACAATTGCAGAACCACCGAAGGGATACTTCGATAATCCGAGCTTCTTGCCTGATGGACATTCGATTGCGTTTACCGTAAACGAGGCGGTCAACGGTGCAATGGGAGGCTCAGTCGGTATTAATCGGGTGGAACTGAACGGTGGACAGACTAATTCTCTGCTCACAAGCGAGTCCAAAGCCGCTGTTCCGTGCCCGACCGACGGATCAGTGAAGTTGACGGGATTCCAAACGATGATGTGCTCGCAGGGGAATACGAAGCTGTCGTCAAGTTTCCCGACGCTGGTGGAGAATTTTGCCATGGCAGGCGACAAACTGCTCGTCCTGCAGGCCAAGCCGGAGCCAATCGCAGGGGACATGTATCTTGCCAGCCATTACGAACTGAGCCTCGTATCCGTCTTTCCAAAGATTGACGAGATTTTCCCCATGGGACAGGCCGACATGAATAAATTGTGGGGTGCCGCATTCCAGCCTGCTGGGAATGATGAAGTGATGATATTCACGGAACACTGGAAGCGATTCTCGTTGGAAACAAGAAGCTGGTTGCCAGACACGGCTCCCAGAAACTCGAATCGTCGAAGCGAATATAGCCCAAACGGGGAATACTATCTCGCGATTGAACCTGTGGGAGACGAACCCAACTGCTTTACGCTGTATCGAACGGCAGATGGGCAAAAGCTATTCACGTCTCCCAAAGTGGCGAACATGTTCGATGTCGCATGGAGTCGGGATTCGTCCCGCTTTGCTGTAGTTGCGCGTCCGAGCGGAATTCCCGCGCAGGCGTATCGTGAGGTTTTGACCGTTTACACCCTCCAATGATTCCTTCGCTTGCATTGCGGATATGGGGCGGGCTAGAGCCTTCTTGTGTTGCCTTGGTCTTTTTGGCCTGTTCGTTCCAAACACTCCCGACTCTTGCTCAGACAGACAAATTGACGACCAATCAACCAGATAAGGCAGCGCCATTCGTTGGCTGCTATGAATTGAACCTTGGGCGCTGGTGGCCGTGGGGATTCAGCGGCGACAATCCATTCGTCACCCCACCCCAGCGTGTCCGGCTCTTCTCTGAACGCGGCACCAAGGGATTTGAGCAATACGGGTTCTTGCTTCGCGCGATTCCTGAGCATGGCAAGTCTACTGGCGGACGAGGACGACCTTCGTACTGGCTGGTGGATTCCACAAATCGAGTGTCCTTGATATGGAACGATGGTTTTACGGGTGTCACGCTCAAGCTGGAGAGAGACGGCAGCGATCTTCACGGGTGGGCGCATCCGCATTTCGACTCGCCGCATTTTATCCCGCACACCGCTCATATCGTGGCCACTAAGATCGACTGTATCAGCGCAATCTTGGAGCCGAAAGCGAAGTAGCCAGTATGATCCAGAAGTGATGCACAGCTAATACCTGGGAACACACCCGAGCCCGTTTTCGGGTTGGCAGTTCGACATACTTATGAACAGGCTTCTTAATCTCGTGATTGCCATTACTTTCATCGGGCTCACTTCCATTGCCCTGTTTGCCGTGCCACAGCAGGATAGATGTGGGGACCCTTGCGGAAAACCAACAGCATGGGACGAGTTCAACAAATTCGAACTCAAAATGACCGTGCCAAAAGAGCCGGGTTATTCGTTTTGGAAAGGGACGTTCGACAAGGAGTCCCTCGATATTCAAATCGACGTCGAGGTCTCGGACGGCAAGAAAATCACGAAAGGGCAGATCTTTATGGTTGGTGGACGGGTCCTGGCCACGCGAGGGCCGGTAACCGAGCCCGGCTATGAAATCGATGCACTGGATGCGCCAATTCTTGAACAGGAACTCGTGGTTCGCCTCCTCGGTGCCGCGCTACCCCTCGGGCCTCAAGAAATCAAAGGAACGCGCAAGATCGATTATAAAAACGAGAAAACGGGAATCCAGTTCGCCACACCGAGCGCACAGGGTTTTATTTCAGCTCCGTGGAGCGTGAGCGGGGATGTCAAAGTCGTTGCCCCGAACGTAATTGAGTATCAGCTGAGGTTAACAGCTGCAGGTACCGGGAATCCTGCCGGCCGGGGCGGAGAATATACAGCCAACTTCGACGGCCGCTTGTTCAAGATCGCAGGCGCTAAAATCGAGGACTCGATGCCACTTAGCGGGTGGGATCTGTTTGGCGTCGGAGTTCAGACGCGAACCGAGGGCAACGGCACAGCGATTGATTACGGTACCGCGCCAACTCCCGCTCCATACAAAACGGTTGCCGATATCCGGAAGAAGATTGCAGAAGATGATTACCCCGGCGAACCGGACCCTTCGAAGAATTTCACCGGATTCTGGAAAGAAGATTGCGACCAAGCCTTCGGCCTCCAGATAATGCCTCATGGGACAGATGGAAAGTATTCGATCGTCTTCTGCGGGCCCGGTGGATGTGGAGACCCAGATCGTGAAGGGCGCATTACGTTCATTACAAAAGACCGAGACTACGATGTCGTCAGCGAGAGCGAAATCAGAGAGCGCAACGCCAACGGTTGGGACACCTACCACAGGTGTACGAAAGAAACCAATCCTGTTCTGAAATACAAGGAAGATGTCAGCACCGCCGTCATCGGAGACAGATCGCTTGCGACCGAGATTGACCGCACCAACTCGCCGGATTGGGAGGTTGTGCGGTCCGTGCCGGATGAATCCGGGGGAACGCTGCATTTCGTTGTCATCCCTGAGGCGAAGCAACGAGATGGTGGATACTACAGAGGTGTAGGCGACAGGCTCTGCAAAGATACGCCGCAGTGCACCGTCAACTTCTGGTCCGATCGGAATCATATTCCCGAGTCGGCGTGGATGCCGGTACCGGATCTCGCCGTGATGACAGCATCGTACAGCCGTCATCCATCCCATGCAGAACCACGCGTCCAACTAGCCTGTTGGCTTTATCCAACTAAAGCGATCGGAGAGGCTGTGCAGTGCGAGTACCAACCCGGCGCCAAGCGCCCGTCCGAAAAATAGAGATACAGATTCCGTATTGTCCAGGCCGGCTGCTGGCGGCATCCTAGTGGATCGACCTCGCAAGAAGGTTAGCGCCTTCCGGTGATGGACAGAGGCGTAATCGCTCTTGTGTTCAGGTTGAGCAGATACATTTGGCTCAAATTTGGGAGACTGCCCCAGCGTGAAGTCCAACGCAGAAAAACAGCCCAATTCCCGTCGGGGGAGACGGCGAGGTCGGTTGCGTATCCATTATTGGTGGTGAGTTGGGAGAGAACATTGGTCGCGATGTCGAAACGAAAAACATTGTAGTCGAACGCCTTGCTGCCCTGAGAAGCAGCTAGAAAGACGATGCTACGGCCATCGGGTACGAATGTTGGAGAACCGTAAATTGGGGAGTCAGGCCCGTTGGGAATACGGAAGGCGAGGACATCTCCCGGATTAGTTGGTTTATCAAGTGAGATGACGTACAGAGATTCTCTGGATAGACCTCCGACGCCATAAACGACGTGGCGACCATCCCCGGTAAAGGAAGGCCCCCATTTTGTTGAGTAGTGCTGAGTTGTTTGCGGAATAACAGACGGACCATCGAGGCTTGCGAGGTAGATATCCCATGGCTTCGGGCCCGGTGGGTCTGGCGTGATGTCCTCGGCAATGCGTGCGAACTGGATCTGCGCTCCGTGAGGAGTGAAGTGTGGGGCTGTGTCATTGCCGTCCGCGGTTTTGAATAGTGAATGAAGATCGTTGCCGTCGGCGTTCACGACGAAAATGCGCGATGGGGAACTAGCGGATTGCTGATAGGCGAACGCAATCTGCTTTCCACTTGCGGAAAATGATGGCGAGGATTCTATCCCCGACCGGGTTTGGGTAAGCCGGAAGGCCGCACCTGTTTCCAGCGAGATCTTGTATAGGAACGTATTGTTGTTGATGGTTCGCGCAAGGAGAAGGGAGTGGTTGTCGGGTGAGATCGCGAAGCTGCTGATCGCACCTTCCTGAAAATTGCCCTTGCGGCCATTCCAGGATGTAAGGAGGGCCAATACAACAATGACGCTGACCGCCCCGGACGAAACAAACCAGGTCTTGCGACCGAAACGGAGCAACACATGGTGAGCGGCAGAATCAAGTTGGCGTGGCTCGGACGTTCTGTCTTGTTCAGCGGAACTGCCGCGGTCGCGGTGGGTCTTGGAGTCCCAGTATCGGCCAAGCAGGTGCCACCAGATAGTGCCGACGACGCCCCATAATGCCAATGCGATTGGGCCGTTGGACGCACTTGTGAACATGACTCCAAAGGCGACAGCCGAGAACGGAAGATCGGCGATAAAGAGAATGCCGAATGGCAGAGCGGCGGGACCATCCAGTAGAGGTTGATCGAACCCCGCATAAAGAGCACACATAGCTAAGAACAAGAAGGCATGGATTGCGGGAGCGATGTACTTGGCTTGCGCTGGTCTCTCCATGAGTACTTCCGACTACTTAGAGCCTCCGAAATGACTGAGCTGATGATAGCAAGCAACAACACGGTCGCACGGAACTAAGGTTCAAGCGACCATCGGTGTTGAGAAACGGTAAGGCCCTCTGTCGGCAGCAGATCAGGCCGCGCAGGTCTCTGGGACCTGCGCGGCGGCTTTTTGGTTGAGATAATCGGCTGCTTTCTGGGCGTGAGCGGCTGCGGCAAATATGGCGCGATTGTCGTGCTTGAGAACCTCCAGCCAAGTCGCGATATACGCTGCGTTTTCTTCGCTAGCTTCTTGGTGCAGTTCGAGATCGACGCACAGGAAAGCAGACCCTAACTCGGCAACGAGTTCCTCACGGCTGTAACCTTGATCGCCCCAGCTCTTGCGGCCAAGATCGCGGTCGAGGCGCTGCGGGTGCTTCGTCCAGTGCGCAAGTTCATGGGCGAGGGTGGAGTAGTAGGACTCCGCGTCGCGGAAGGCTTCAAATGGCGGCATCTGCACGTAATCCAATTCCTGAGCATAGTAAGCGCGGGTTCCACCGTGTTTAATCGTTGCTCCCAAGTTGGCGAAAAACTTTTCGGCATGGTCAATGCGTGCCACAGGGTCCAGCGTCGGGACGGCTTTTGCGTAGTAGATTTCCGGCAAGCCTTCGATCTGCTCAACATTGAAAACGGCATAACCTTTCATGTATGGAATTTCGCGCTCGACATCCTGGCCGGTCTTGTCGTCACGCTCGGTGCGCGTGATGGCGTTGGCATAGACCACAAGCGAACCTTTCTCACCCTGCTTGACGTGGGCGTTTAGTTCGCTCGCCTGACGATATGTCATCCAGATGGGAGCGGTAAAATCCTGCGCTAACGCGGACATCCAAAGCGACAGAACATTGATACCGGAGTAGGGCTGGCCGTTGTGACGCAAAGGACGAGTAATCCTGCCTGCGGCGTGTTCGGCATTCCAGGGACGTATCCACGGACGGACGCCTTTCTCCAGATGCTCAACGATCTGCGCGGTGATGCGGCCGTAAACGTCTTTTCTTTCGGTAGCATTTTGCATTTGTATTCTCCTTCAAAACCAATTTTTTTTCGCGAGACCCGCGACGGTTTTGAGGCGTTCAGCGGCGCGGACCAGTCAAGGGCGCAGACCTTCCGCGTTCATCGCAGACCCTTGACGGGGAGCATCGCTGGAGTAACGCCGGTTGTGAAAGGCGCGGGTTGAGTGGAGAAAAAAATGAAAGGAAGAAGACTTCGGCTAAGAACACCGAATTGGAGAAGTCAGTTTGCGCGGAGGGCCAGGGGGCCTGTGAACCTTCAAGAGCCAGAAGCCAAGAGGCATTAGGTCGCTAGGGGTCTTCTAGCCTTATGGCTCCGATTTCTCTCGGGTCAGCAGAAGCATCGGTCAGCAAAGATTTCTATATATGTTAAACTAGATCAAAATATTAGCGTGATATAAAATATAACATATACATCAAATGGCTTGATATGCTATTTTAAATCAACAATGAATGAAAATATAACAAAGAATATCAGACCGCTCCGATTAGGAGCCCTTCCCGAGGACATGCGCCGGGCATTGAAGGACACCCGCGAGAAGCGCGGCTGGACCCAGAGAAACCTCGCCAGCCGCGTCGGGCTCACTCAGACGCACATCTCCGGCATCGAGTCCGGCAAGATCGTGCCGCGATACGACACCCTTCTCGAGCTGGTCCGCATTCTTGATCACGACCTCCTGATGGTCCCGCGTGCCCTCGTCCCGGTCGTGCACTCGCTCATCCGCGATCATATGCAGCCGGACCAGAAGGGCGATGGCGAGGAACGCTCGCTCTATGCCGACGACGCCGACAACGAGGAGAGCACCGAGGAGCCGCGCGATGAAGTTTGATTCGAAAAAGCTCAACGCGCTTGCCGTGCGCCTGCACGGACGCCAGATCGGTGTCATCAACCGCCTCGCGGGCGACCGCCAGATCTTTGCATTCGAGCAGGACTATATCGACGATCCGCAGCGCCCGACTTTGAGCCTCTCGTTCAAGGGTCGCACTGGGGGGCTCGTCACAGCCCTGCGCCCAGTACCGCGCCGCGTGCCGCCCTTCTTTTCGAATCTGCTTCCCGAAGGTCACTTGCGAGAGTATCTAGCGGAGCTTGCCGATGTTAACCCTGACCGCGAATTTTTCCTCCTCGCTGTTCTCGGCGCCGATCTTCCAGGCGCGCTCGTCATCGAGCCGCTTGAGGGCAACGTAAAGGACGATGATGCCCGTCATGACGAAGCCAATCATGATGATGATCGCCCGCGCGAGGCTGTGCTGCGGTTCTCCCTCGCGGGTGTGCAGTTGAAGTTTTCCGCCGTCATGGAAGCATCTGGCGGCTTGACGATACCCGCCGGTGGCATGGGCGGGTCATGGATCGTCAAGCTGCCCTCCGCCCGTTTCGCCGCCGTTCCTGAGAACGAATTCGCGATGCTGGAACTCGCGCGCCGTGCGGGCATCGCCGTGCCCGACAACCGCCTCGTTGCATTGGGGAACATCAAGGGGCTGCCTGAGGAGGCGCATGCGCCTGGAGGCAAGGCTCTCGCTGTGCAGCGCTTCGACCGTGTTGCCGGTGCCGCCCCCGTTCACATGGAGGATTTCGCGCAAGTGTTCGGGCAGTATCCAAATGACAAGTACAAACACCACAGCTATGCCAATATCGCCGCCGTCCTGTGGGCGGAAGCGGGCGAGGACGCGGTTGCGGAGCTTGTCCGTCGCCTCGTGTTCTCCGTTGTGATCGGCAACGCCGACATGCACCTCAAGAACTGGTCCCTCCTTTATCCTGACCAGCGTAAGCCGATCCTGTCGCCTGGATACGATTTCGTAGCCACGCTCCCTTACATTCCCAACGACAAGCTCGCGCTGAGCTTCGGCGGCAGCCGCAGCCTTGCCGAAGTCACACAAGGCCAAATGCGACGTTTTGCCGACAAGGCGCGGATTCCGGCCAGTCCCCTATGGCAGATCGCAGTCGAAACAGCGCAACGCACTGCGGAGGCATGGAAGAAACTTGAACACGCTGACCTGCTGCCCAAGAATCTGCGTGCCTCCATCGATAAGCAGATTTTTCGAGTCGCTGCCACGGTGACGTGACGCCACATCAAAGTCGGTGGATGGGTCTCGGCTGACAGCCGATCGACATGCGATTCTGAGCTCAGCCGATAAAACCTGCTTCGCCCTCGGGAGTACCCTTCGCGAACCGTTTCGTCCAGTAAGGCTTGACCTGGCGGTACTCGATCTTCTTCGAGCTCGCGATGACTCAGACAGCCACTCTAGCTCGGTGGTTGTGGTGATGCGGTCGTAATGCATTTAGCCCATGGTCCTCTTTCCTCTCAGCCTATGAAAGTTGCCAACCGACTGCAATGCTAATATCGGGTCGACATCAAACAGGACGTGTACGGTAAACCCGAATCGTTCGTAACCTCGCTCCACAAAATGCGATTAGAGCAAGAGATTTTCGATGAGTTAGCAAAACTATGCACTTCGCCCGGGTACGTCCATGTCATCGCCTTTTTCTGTTTCAGGGACACCATCATTCGTTATCAGGACGAAATGAAGGTCGAGGACATGTATAACCTGTATTCCCCTGAACGACTGGTAAGAACAGAGATTTCAGCGCTGATTGGTCTGACGATACAAGCAAAGATCGACTTCGCTGTGCCCCCACACGATGTCACCGACGAATATATAGGTCGCACTCAAGAACTCCTCAAAGAGATACACCGTGTCATGATGCAGGGCATGTTCGGCGGGCTTGATCTGAAGCAGGTTCTCGATAGCGGTGTCGATCCGTTTGATCGAGGGGCAGCCCTGCGCGAGCCGATTTTCTACAGTGGGGAGACAGCCTATAGCTTTCAATACCGCGATTTGGCGGTAAACAAATACCAAGCCGACGACGGCTGGCTTGAGTCGAACAAAGGTT
The DNA here is from genome assembly GCA_963819145.1 of uncultured Acidobacteriaceae bacterium. Lineage (GTDB taxonomy): Bacteria > Acidobacteriota > Terriglobia > Terriglobales > Acidobacteriaceae > Sulfotelmatobacter. Next base: position 301,360 of record CAWFVB010000025.1, on the reverse strand, counting down.
TTTCAATCAAAGCCGCTACAGATGTAATAGGTGCGTTGGAACGTTTGCATACTGAGAAACTTACGGCCGTCATGAACGAGATCATCCGTGCGCGTCCCGACAACTGGACACTCCTCCCCGGTTTTTCCCTCACGATTGACGAATTAGCTCGGTATTCGGGGATAGATGTTTCAACGGTTGAGAAAGTGGTGGAGGCTTTCGCTGTTCCGCGAGGAGAGAATAATCATGCGTTTCGAGCGTTGAATGATTTCAACGTCGTAAACGCAACCCCTCTGCTCCGACTTGATGACGGCACTTTCGTCCATTTTCAGGAATACAGCCTCTCAGAGGCTCTCTACGATTCCCCCTTTTATTGGATGATTGCTGACCCGGTGTACCGATCCGTGGCGATGCTGCACCGTGGACGGTTTACTGAGCAGTTCTCGCAAGAACGGCTGGAACACGTGTTCGGCAAGAAACATGTGTATTCCAACGTCGACATCTACGAAAGCAAAGGCAGGAAGGTCGGCGAGATCGATGTGCTGGTCGTTTTTGGCGACCGCGCTGTCATTTTGCAGGCGAAGTCAAAAAAACTGACTCTTGAGGCCAGAAAAGGAAATGACAACCAGATCAAGGATGATTTTAAGAGAAGCGTTCAAGACTCATACGATCAAGGGTACGCTTGCGCGACGCTGCTAGGGAGCCCAAGGCTGAAGTTCGTGGATGGCACTGGTCAAGAACTCAAACTCCCGGAGAAATTCAAGACGATTGACATCCTATGTGTCGTGTCAGACAACTACCCTGCACTGAGCTTTCAGGCTCGGCAGTTTCTGAAACTTCAGACTACCGAGGTTATCCAACCTCCATTCGTAATGGACATTTTCACGCTTGACGTGATGACGGAAATGTTGGACTCGCCGCTGTATTTCCTCAGCTACATAAACAGACGCGCCATTTATTCCGAGAAGGTAATGGCGTCGCACGAACTGGTGATCCTCTCGCTGCACATAAAGAGAAATTTGTGGGTCGAGAAGCAGTACAACTTCGTCCTCTTCGAAGATGACATCGAGGCGGACTTAGACTTGGCGATGTCGGTCAGGCGCGACAATGTGCCCGGAAAGCGCACACCCGATGGCATCCTGACCCGAATTGCGAATACTGCCGTTGGAAAACTCCTGAAGCAGATAGATGCACAGCCCGTTCCGCCGATGATTGATTTGGGTTTCGTGTTGCTGACCCTTAGTGAGAATGCCGTCTTTGGAATAAGCGAAGCTTTAGAGACAACCGCTAGAAAGGCGCGGCGGGATGGCAAGAACCACGACATCTCTGTGCCGTTGGTCGAGGCCAATGAAGGGCTAACGATTCACTGCAACGACGATCCCATTTCAGTCGCGGGCCCACGATTAGAAGGGCATTGCAAGTTGCGCAAATACGCGCAGAAGGCAAACGACTGGTACGGGATTTGCATTCAACCAAACGACCTATCGCTAAGATTCGGAGTAAGCCTCCACGGCAAATGGGAGCCGGATGCCAAAATGGACGTATTGGTTTCTCATCTTCGACAACCCATCAGATTAGGGAAGAAGATCGGGCGCAATGAGCCATGCCCATGCGGAAGTGGCAAGAAGTACAAGAAGTGTTGCGGGAAATAAACGGATTCGCGTGCCAACCGCCATCATTCTTCTGGCTCTCGCCTTATTCCGCAAGAGTGAGAGCGTAGGGGGTGCGGACCGGCTTTTATCGCTGAGTTCGACGGACCGCTTGCCAACCTGCACCTTGGCACGATGAGCATTTACCAGTATTGTTCCTAATCGCTTCAGTGTCATCTGCGGCAGGTTTGCCCGTGCCATTACATGAAGGACAGGTTCTCCAATTCATATTGCTGCGATAAACACCGTTGCAACGCTTCTTGCCTACGACGTTTCCACATCGCTGATTGATAGCCCCAATTGCGAAGGTGTAGCTGCCGCAATCAGTACAGACACCCTCAGGCCGAGGCTTAATTGCCGCTAGCCACTCTATCTTGACCGGAGGGTATTGGGCCGTCCATCGACCGTGTGCCTGTGCCTCGTGGATGTCAACCGTGTTGCACACCATCTGGAAGACGTGTTTAGCGTCGGCCTCATCGCGGTTGCGATAGGCCAGGAGAATGGTTCCGTCGTGGTCGGGAGTAAGCCGTATCGTACCATCCGCGTGATTCATTTCCAATTGTTCGTCCAGCCGTTCCCGCAGCTTGTCGAAAGGCAGGCTCCTATCAATCTTGCACCGAATTGTTTTGACTTCAGTTCGCATCGGATCCCAGACCGCCGGAATTGGAGCAGTCTCCGCCTTTCCCGCCAGTATAAAGCACGGGACCCGAGTCCAGCCCAACAGGTCACGCTGTAGTCGCTCGGGCCGACTGAGTAAAATGAAAAGAGGACGGGCAAAAACGTAGGTGGACGCTAGCATGGAAGAAACTCGACACGAGTCTCGCGGCACGGCTTTGGAGCATCTTATTGCGGACCTAAGCTCGACGTTCTTTATGCGAGATTTTGTCTTCCTAAACCCAACCTACGTGAGTAATGGCAAGAAGCGCCAGTTGACGGATTTGTTGTTCATGCAAGACCGAGACTGCATGGTCGTCAGCGTCAAAGGCACCGACGGCGAAGATAAGACCCCGGAACGATTGCCTTTGTGGGCTACAAAGAAATCCCGCGAGGCAAGCAAAAACGCAAAGACGGCTGCGCAGAGAATAGCGAAGCTCGAAATCACCGCAACAAATATGTGGGGAGAGACAAGGGTCTTCCCAGCGGGGACGTTGCGCCCGAAGTGTGGTTTAGGAATCGTCGAATGTTCACAGGAACTATTCGCTCCAATTTCTTTTGACCTCAACCCGCCTGATTGCTCTGTGTGCCCGATTCACTACATCTCGGCCAACGACTTCGTGAACGTGGTTCAGTGGCTTGGCGGAATCTTTGATGTCTTTCGTTACTTCGATGCCAGACGGCAAGTGTCACATCTCTTCAACGGAATAAATCAAGAGCAACCGCTTCTGTGCTATTACACGCTGCGATCCCACGATGACTTTTCCGGGTTTGTCGCAGCAGACAAGGACGAATTGCGGCGGTTGCACAACATGTTCTTGTTCGACAAGATGTCAGAGTACGACGAAAGAAACCACCATGCCACCTTCGTCAACGCGGTAGTTCATCAACTCCACACTCGGCATCCAGATGTTGAGTCCTATGTTCCCGTCGAGTTGAAACACTTAATCGAACCTTCCGAAAAGCGGTCAGCGTACTTGGGAATGGCGGCAATGCTCAACGGCCTGCCGATGTCAAACAAGGCATGGATTGGGCGACGACTCGAAGCTGGAATCAAAAGAGCAAAGAAAACCGGGCAATCAGGCTGTTTTCTGTATAGGCAGATGCTCGGATCGGTCGCCTTTGTCTTTGCAATCTTTACTGGTTTCAACCGGACAGAGAAGGTGCGTGCCTTGAATGAGTTCCTACCAGCCGCACAGTTCAGCAGTCGTTTGGGTGAAGCTCTCGGAATTGCGTATGACGCCGATGACGACTCGATGGGATTTGAAGTCTTATGGCGGCGTGGACCGGTAGAAGCAACGGGCGCTGTTCGGGAACTTGCACAACGACTATTTTCTGGTCCATTCGAGACCCAGTGCCCGACACCATTCGGAGAGTCACGACCATACACTCCAAAAGGCCGAAGGACCGGCAGTTAGGGACCGATGTCGAAGCCCTGCCTATTTTGTGATAACCCAGCGGAGACGAAGGAACATCTCTGGCCTGAATGGATACTCCAAGGACTGAAGCGGGTTCATCCCATTCGTCAGGTCATCCAGAAATCGGAGCCGAAGGAATTTTACGGCGATGTCCGAATGAAGTGCGTCTGTTCTCACTGCAATCACGGGTGGATGAGTGACCTCGAAAACAGTGTCAGGGCGGTTGTCGGGGCGATGGTTCACGACATCGCTGTGATGATTGACGTTGAGACACAGGGCGCAATATCTCGGTGGGTCACCAAGACAGCGATGGTCCTAGAAGCGGCCATCCCTGTTGAGAAAAGATTTTATAATCGGGACGAATGTCGCGAACTTCGCGCGACGGGCCGCATCCCCGAGCGAAGCACGATTTGGCTTGGTCGAATGTCTGAAGTCGGCGTCTTCGCTGCCGGGACGCGGGTGTGGCTGAACATTAATAAAGAGCAGGATGAGCGAGTGAACGGTGTGGTTGCTACCTTTTCAGTCGGAAGTCTGGCGATGCAGATTCTCACCGTCCGATTTCCCTCCAACTACGGTTCGACTACGATGCAGGTTCAATGTTTCAATGGGCCTTGGGATGAATCACTTGTCACAAGCTGTCCGAGCGCGGGTCATCCAGTCAGTTGGCCGCCGGAATTGACGTTCAGCCTCAACGGGACATTGCCGTTTACACGCCTCCGTGACAGATGGAAAGTGGGCACGGCTCTCTAACGACGGATAGCGCTAGGCACGCGAGGTCTGACATGCAACATTATGGTTGAATTGAACGAGTTTAATTTGTTGTCGCGAATCCTGCTGAGGCTCTCAACGATTTTGCAAGACGCTGCTCCACCCATCGAGTTGGGGCAAATTGCGTTCGTCGCAAACCTTTCCTGTCTCGATCCGACGTATATTCGTGGAGAGGCACATCTGGCAGCCTTACCAGCGCCGCAAAGCAAGTGCGTTCCCAACAAATTGATCTTCGAGCAACGCGGTGACGAATCGCTGGTTGGGTCGTGAACCCAATTGTCCAAGCAAAAAAACGAGGGACTAAACGAGGGACTACAGCATGTTTCTTGGGGAAACTTACAGGTGCTTAGGTGTCATCCGTGCGCTTGTAAGTTGTTTGTTATCAGTTTCCCTTTGAACTCATAACCCAAAGGTCGGTGGTTCAAATCCACCCCCCGCAACCAATTTCTCCATTTGGTTTCATTGGGTTGAGCCGAATCTCACAAACTGGCTCGCTGACTCTAAATCCTAATCCCCAGCCGATTTTTCCGAAATTGTTTACGCATAGTCTTACGCAAATGCGGTCGTGGACACGCCTCAGCCTAATCTTCCCTGTGCCTCCAAACTCGACCACTCCCCGACCGTCGTGAATTCTCCGCAAGAGACACCCGCGCGCTTGGGGTTCCGAAAAGTCCTCCCCCGACGATGGCCATTCCCTCGTCCTTAGTTCCCGTGCCAGTACATCTGCCATCCCAGATATCGGACGGCGGCCTCATGGACGGCTGCTGCTGTGATTGAGAAGTTCGCAGCCACGTGATGTTCGAACCCGTTTTCGCAGATGTAGTGCAGGAGTTTCTGCAGTTCGCCAATCCGCACAACGCCTACGCCGCCAAATGTGTTCAGCGAATCGCTCGTGAACGAGCCTTCCCCTACGTACCCGCGAATCAGTCCCGCAGTATCGTCTGTGGAGAAGCGCGCAAAGCTCATCGCTCCCGGCTTTACGCGGCCAACAACCGTGCCGAAAGTATTGGCTTTGCCGACCGTGCCGGCGATGATCTCCTGGAAGTCCATGCGGACGTCCTGAAAGAAGTGCTTGGGTAGATTGCTGCAGTGAAAGCAGACTGCCTTATCGGGATCGTCGCCGTAGTTGTTATTCCAGTCGAGCAGAGCGCTCGGCGTTTGGGACGCGAGCGCCAACGCGTGCATGCTGAGCGTTCCGCAGACATCCACTTCGCAGGCCGCCGGGATCAAATTGTTACTCATCATGCTCATGATGGTGCATGGGACCACGCCGAAGTATTCTTCCATGGCGGTCCAGCACTGCACCGCACTCAGCGCCACATCGGTCTGCTTCATCCAGTCGTCAATGACGTAGCCGAGCTTCGCCATTTTGACCAGCGCGGAGTCTGGAACGCCGCCGGTGGTGACGTATTTGCGAATCTCCGCGAGTTTTCCTTGCACGCCGGCGTGATCATCTTTCAATCGCGCGATGCGGCCGAGGATTTCCGACAAGTCCACGGTCTCGGTGGTGATCCCGTGGGCTTCGAGAAGTTTTTCGCTGTAGCGTACCGTGTTGAAAGCCGCCGGGCGCGCCCCGATGCTGCCCACGCGCAGATTGCGCATTCCATTGGCTACCCGGCACACCGCCGCAAACCATGCCAGATCCTTCTGGAAGTCGTCCGAGTCAGGACTCACGGTGTGCAGGCGCGTCAGCGAATATGGCACGCCGTATTGCCGGAGGTTGTTGCACGCCGACATTTTTCCGCAAAAACTGTCGCGGCGATGCAGGATGGTCATTTTGGAAGCATCGTCCGGCGTGGCCTGCACGAGCACCGGAATATCGAGCCGCGCCAGGCGCAACGTGTCGGCAATCGCGCGCTCGTCGCCGAAGTTGGGAAGCGACACGATCACCCCATCCAGGCGATCGCGGTTCTTCTGAAACAGCGCGGCGCACCGCTTGGCTTCTTCGTGCGTTTCGACGGCTCCGTGCTTGCTCTCTTCGGGGCCCAGTACCACGCAATCCATGCCAGCCTTCGCCAGCGCCTGGATCATCTCTTCGCGTCCAGCTTTCGCCAACTGGTCTGGAAAAAATCCTCGGTTCCCGATGATGACGCCCATCGTCATCTTTCTTTCAGCCATGATTGCCTCTCTATCGATGAATCGGAATACTTAGGAGTTGCGAGCCATGCGGGCGCGTTCCCGCGCGGGCGAAAAACGGAGGCTGAAAAACAGGCCCAGCACCAGCAGCAGCGCGCCCCACCAGACGTTGGCGTGCAACTCGTAGAGCACCACCGGATGCTCCGGCGGATACATCAACTCGTAAATCCCGCGGGCCAGGATCACGGCTCCATTCACCAGCAGGGAGATACCGATAAAGAACCAAATGGACAACGATCCGCCAGATTTCATGCTTCCTCTTACCAGAAAATGATTTGCAAAATCACAAACCCAATTGCCACCACCACTCCCCAGAACAGCGGGCTATGAAACATCGAGACATGCTCTTCGGGAGGAAGCGGAGTGAGTCCATATACCAGGTCTTTCAACTCCGCCTCCGGCTTGGGTTTTGTTACCACACTGACTACGACCGTAACGATCATGCAGATCAAACAGCACCACAGGGCGCGGAACATGTTCTGCGCCTGATCCTGCGCCTGCAGGGAAAGGGCTACATAACGGACTGCGCTGGGATCGAATTTCACCCACGCGTACATGCCGACCGAAGACAGCGTTCCGGCCAGCAGTCCACTCCGAAGCCGCCTGCCGGCGTGGCCCGCTTCCACAGCATGCCCAGGATGCACCGTGCCAAACAGAGGGGCAATGAAAAAGCTGAACAGCGACTGGACGTAATCCATGATGCTCTGCGCGTGCATCACCAGATAGGCCGTGCCGATGCTGACCACTACGCCGATAATCGTGACCCAACGCCCCATCTTCACTTTGGATTCGTCCGACGCATTCTTGTTGATCAGTGCGCCGTAGATGTCATACGTCCAAACCGTGGTGAAAGCGCTGACGTTGCCCGCCATGCCCGACATGAATCCGGCGATCAGCGCCGTGATGCCGAGACCGAGCAGGCCCGGGCCGCAGTAACGAGCCAACATCAGCGGCAACACCTCGTCATAGCCGTGTTGGCCGAGCGCTTGTCCAGTCGCCGACCACGCCAGGTCAGCCGGAACCAGTCGCAGCAGGCTGCCGGTGTGGGGATCGCGCAACAGCGCCAGGCCCAGCAACCCGGGAAGGATCACGATGAATGGAACCATCATCTTGAAGGCGGCCCCGATGATGGGAGCGAGTTTGGCCGAGCGCAGATCTTTCGCCGACAGAACGCGCTGCACGACCAGAAAATCCGTCGTCCAATAGCCCATCGCGATCACCGCGCCCAGGCCGAACACGATGCCGACCCAGTTGATCCCCATGGGGTTGTCGGCAAAATTACCCAAGGTTGACCAGGCGTGCGTGTACGAGCCAGGGTTCGCCACATGCTGCTCGCTAAGATTCTGCAGAATCTTGGCCTTCAGACCGCTCCAGCCTCCTGCTTCCACCAATCCCAGGATCGGGATCAGCAAGGCTCCAGCCCAGATCAGAAAGAACTGCAGGACTTCATTGAAGATCGCCGAGCGCAATCCGCCAAGCGCCACATAGATGGCAACCGTGATGGAAGAAACCAAAATGCTGAAGTTCATGTCCCATCCCAGCACCACCCTCATCACCACCGCCATGGCGTACATGTTGATTCCGCTCATCAACACGGTCATCAGAGCGAAGGAAATCGAAGAGATCGCCTGCGCTCCCGGGCCAAAGCGCAGCTTGAGATATCCCGGCACCGAGTGGGTTTTGCAGATGTGGTAGAACGGCATCATCACCAGAGCGAGGAACAGCATCGCGGGGATAGCGCCGATCCAGTACCAGTGCGCCGCAAGGATGCCGTATTTATAGGCATTGCCCGCCCAGCCCATCAGTTCGAGCGATCCCAGATTTGCCGATAAGAACGCCAGGCCGGCCACCCACGCCGTCATTTCCCGGCCGGCCATGAAAAAGTCTTCGCCCGTATTGGCCTGCTCTTTTAAATACAACCCGATGGCCAGCACCAGCACGAAGTAGAAAACGATGATGACCAAATCGACTGGCGAGAGGTGCACCAGGGTGGAGGAACTCGACACCAGGAGAGCAGGATTCATTTAGGTCTTGACCTGTCCGTAATAAGCCTTGCCGCCGTGCTTGCGCAGAAAATGCTTATCGTGCAATGCCCGTCCCAGCGGCCGGGACTTGGCATTGAGGCTGAGCGTGTGCCAGGCCATGCGAGCCACGTACTCGAGAATGACTGCGTTATGGGCCGCCTCCGCCACGCTCGCCCCCCAGCAAAAAGGAGCATGCCCGGCCACCAACGCCGCCGGAATCGCGTCGGGATCGAGTTTCGCAAAGGTCCGGCAAATTGCCGAGCCCGTTTTCAATTCGTAGTCGCCGGCAATCTCGGAAGCACTCAGCCGCTCGGTCACCGGGATCGGCCCGTGAAAATAATCGGCATGCGTGGTTCCGAAACACGGAATCGGTTTTTCCGCCTGCGCCCAGGCCGTGGCAAATTCCGAATGGGTGTGCGCCACCCCGCCAATGTTCGGAAAATGTCGATACAACTCGAGATGAGTTGCCAGATCGGAAGAAGGGCGAAGATCGCCTTCCACAGTTTCTCCGTCAAGCTTTGTGATCACCATGTGCTCGGCTGTCAGTTCCTCGTAGGGTACCCCGCTCGGTTTGATTGCCACCAGCCCATCCTTACGCGATATCCCGCTGGCATTGCCAAACGTGTAAACCACCAGCCCACGGCGCACCAGTTCCAGATTCGCTTCCAGCACTTGTTCGCGCAGTGTCTTCAGAAGCATCCAGCTGTCTCCGTTGCGCGGCGGTCGTCCGCCCGACCCGAGGCCATGATAGTTGATTCACCCAGCATGGGGCTAGTTTGCAGAACATATTCGCCACCGTGAGTACCGAAGCCTCACAGCGAATCGGACAACGGCGCCCGAAATGCGACCTGTGTCAGGCTAAGCTAAGGCATTGCTCACGAAGAGTGCAATTGCGCTGCTGCTTGGGCGGATTACTCGGTCGTGTAATTGATTTCCATCCGCCGGACTTGAAAACTGGAGACATACAGCACCACGATCGCCACCAACACGATGCCCAGAATCGCGACTGGCGCGGACACTGGGTCAGGGTTCGAGACCAGCAGCGAGAGCAGCGGCGGCGTGCCCGGAGGAGTAGGAATATCCACGGGGCACAGCGATTTCAGGTAGTAGATCACGCTGAATTTTTTGAGCAACGCGGGCAGGAACGGATTCGCGGCCTCCCAAATCAAGATCGCGCCGGCGGGCAAAATCGGATTTCGGAACAGCATGCCAGCTGCCAGAAAAAAGGCTCCGTAACCCAGGCAGGCCAGCGCGGTGACGCCAAGATAGGCCGCCCCTTGAGCAAGACCATGGTTTTGATAGAGGTAAAGCTCCCGCGCACTGGGGCTGAATTTCCAGGTGAAGACGATGAACTGAAGCAACTCGCTGGTCACGAAAATAATGCAGGTAGCCAGCAACCCGGCCAGAAACTTCCCGGCCATCAGGACGTCTCGGCGCATCGGCGCCAGGAAATAGAAGTGCAGACTCTTGTCGAGAATCTCGCCGCGGAAGAGATTCATGAAGATTCCAAGGCAGCCGAAGAAGATCGCGAGGCGCAAATAGAAAAACTGGAAGACTCCGGCGTAAATAATGGAATCCTCGGGCAGGTTGATCCCCTGCCGGATCGTGATGCCGACAACTTTTCCGTCTTCGAACTCGACCGACAAGTCGTCTAAACCGTCCGAATAACGGAAGCTCTCGTGGGCGACCAGTGAGCGGCCTCCCGAATCCAGACGCCTTTGCTCTCTCCAATTAAAACGGAGCGGGGGTCTCCCCAACAACGCGATTACTTCCTCAGTTGTCATGTTGGGCTTGACTGCGTGAATGTCCTGGGAAGTCAGGACTTTCGTTCCCTGATGGGCAAGTTGGCCGCTTCGCCCACGATCGTGGGAAGTCACGACCGACTGGACAACGAAGATCAGGAGCGGCAGCAGCGCGAGGAAGTAGATCCAAAGACCGCGCCGCGCAAACAGAGTCTTTTTCATTTCCAGACGGATGACCGAGCAGATCTGCCCCCACCAGAGTTTTGTCATCGCGCGACCTCGTCGCTGCCGATTAGATATTCGTAAACGGAGTTCACGTCGTCATCAGCCGGCGCAACGGATTCGATCGTAACTCCGTTCAAAGCGATGTGATTCAACATCAGGTAGAACCGGTCTTCATCTTTTGTCTTGATCAGGAGGCCACGTTCGTCGTTATGAATGCGAACCTCAATGGTGTGCTCGGACTCCATGATTCTGGACGCAAGATCTCTTGGCCGGTCGCAGCGGATGAGAATCTGCGCCGGGTGTTCGTGGATTTCGCTGCGCAGACTGTGGATCGGCCCCTCGGCCACAACATATCCATTGCTCAGCAGAATTACCTGGTCCGAGAGCGCGTCGACCTCGTGAAGAATGTGGCTTGAAATAATCACGTGACAACCGTCAGCCGCCGCCGCGCGAAACAGCGCGATCATTTCCGCGCGAGCCAGCGGATCGAGGCCGTTCATCGGCTCGTCCAGGACCAGCACTCGAGGGTTATGGCACAAAGCTTGCGCCAGGCGGATGCGCTGACGCATCCCCTTGCTGTAGCCGGCGACGCTGCGCTCTGCAGCCTCGACCATATTGACTCGTTCAATTGCCTGCCAGGCAAGCTGTTCGGCAGTCTGGGAGTCGCTGCCTCCGAGCCGAAGATAGGAATAAACGAACTGAAACCCGGTAAGGCCCTTTGGGAAAGAATCAAACTGAGTGCTATAGCCAAGGATCTTGAAAAGTTTCTCCGGCTCGCCGGGATCGTAGCCGAGGACCTCGATTCGCCCGCGCGTTGGACGCACCAGCCCGGTCATCAAATTCATCAGCGTAGTCTTCCCCGAACCGTTGGGGCCAACCAGGCTGGTCACCCCGGGAGGAATGGAAAGATTGACGCGGTTGACTCCGAGAATCTCGCCGTAAAACTTCGAGACATCCTCGAACACGATGCGATTGTCGGTGGTCCCGGAGCTCACTTGACCACCTCGTAATGCCCGCACTTTTCGCACCAGCAGCGCGAGGCAAATTCGCGCAATAAGTAAGCAAGGCGATCCACGCCTGCCCCGGGGATATCGAGCTTCGTTATCGACCCGAAATAGATCGAGACCAAACTGTCACCATCAGGTAGACGATGTTGAGGAAGTGTCCCGCTTGAGTGCGCAAGACGGCATTGATGGCTTGGGCAAAGCCGGCTCCGAAAAACAAGACGGCCAGCAGCAGAGCACCAGCGACGATTCTCCACTTCACCCACGCCGACAACGCCATGGCGAGAAGGGAGAGCATCGCGATCCAGATCAACGAAGAAAGGACCAGCTTCCAGCAATCCAGAGATGTTCCCAGGCCCAGCCAGGCCCGGCGAGAGAGGCCTGGACCGCGAACAGGACCAGACCAGGAATCCATGTGATCTGCGGAGAGCACGATCGCCAGAACCGAGGACTTGCCGAGGATGTACTCGGCACGCGAAAACGGGCGGCAGAGATACAAAGGCAGCGCGCCATTGGCAAGATCGGGAGAGATCAGGCCCGGTCCAGTGAAAGCGGTGAGCACAAACGCCAGCACGCACTGCACTCTGATAAAAAAGAGGAAGAACCTGTTGTCGATTGTGATCAGTGAACCGCCCGCACCGATGCTCTGCAGGAAACTCAGGTTGTGGGCGATGTAAATGATAAGCAGGCAAGCCAGCGGATAGAAAAAGCAGAACACGAAGAGTCCGGTCTGCAGCTTCGATCGAAACAGTTTTCGCCTGGAATAGCGGAACAGAACCAGGCTTCGGGACCACGCCGGGGTTAGCGGTCCCGAGTAGGACGTGTAGGTGCGCCTGTAGACGGCCATTTCAGCTTCCCATCGCTTTCAGGAAAATGTCTTCCAACGTGTCACGACGGAAGTTGAGCCGCCGGATTCGTACATCTTTTTGGGTCGCGATCTGGTAAATGTCGCGGACCTCGACTCCGTCCGCGAGAATCATTTTCAACCGGTTCGCCGTGACCGCGCACTCGCACCCCAGCTTCTCAATGGCGTCGGTAAAGTCGCCGTTGGCCCCGTAGGTCTCCAGTTCCAGGAATCTCTTGTTGGCCTTGCGCTCTTCTTCCAGATTCGAATAGTGAGCAATCCTGCCTTTGTTCAGAATCAGAACTTCTTCACACGTATCTTCGACGTCACGCAGGAGGTGCGAGCACAAGACGATCTGCAGTTGTTTGCTGTCCCGAATGTCGCGGATCATGCGGATCATGCGTTGCCGCGCGGAAGGGTCCAGTCCGTTGGTTGGTTCGTCGAGGATCAGCAGCCTGGGCCCGTGAGCGATTGCCTGCGCCAGCTTGGCCAGTTGTTTCATGCCCAGCGAATATGTGCCTAGTTCGCGATAGCGCGCTTCCGCCAGACCAACGCAGAACAGCGCCTCGTGCGCGCGTTCGAGCGCCGCCGCAGGAGGCAAACCGCAAAGTTCCGCCATCATTTGCACGAACGAGACAGCGCTCATCTTCGAGATGAAGGCATCATTCTCCGGCATGTAGCCGACCAGGCTGCGGATTCGCCGCGTATCCGTCCGGATGTCGGACCCGAGGACACGGGCCGATCCGGACGACGGCTTATAGAAGCCTAACAGCGTATTGATGAGTGTGGATTTGCCAGCGCCGTTAGGGCCGAGCAATCCAATCGCCCGCCCGCGAAGAGAGCACGTGAGGTCCGCGAGGATTTCACGGTTGCCGAAGCGGACCGAGAGCGACTGCAGTTCAACGACTGGGGTCGGCGGAGCAGCAGCGGCTACCCGACTTGCATCGTCTGCTGCTCCGTGCTGGATGGTTGTGCTCATGGACTACTGGGTCGGGCCAGGATGCTTCGTTGCTGAGCCGAGAAACAGTTGCGGCGGAAACGTGCCGCCCTGGCCCATCGTCAAAAGAGTACCGAGGTCAAAGCCCATAAAGCCAGTGTCACTGGCGACCACGATCCGCTCCGGCTCGCCATAGACATAGATCAACCCGGGCGCGGTATTTTCCTGCAGTGTGGCAATCGACTGTTGCTGCTGGGCCGTGAGCGTTCCGACGGATTTGATCTGCTCGACCAGTGGTCCCACGACCGGACCTATATTGTGATAAAAGATCGCCGAGAAGTTCGTGTACCCATCGCTGGGCAGAAGAGCCTCAAACGTCTGCGAATGGGGCAGGTTATTTCCGGACTGCCGATCTCGAATGGCTCGCGACAGCGTGCTGACGTCAGGTCCGGCGATCAGGTAGCTGTCAACATAGGTGTAGTCAATTTCAAAGTTCGGCTGCTTCGGATTGTGGATGGTGTAATAGGTTTGTGAACCACTCTGCCGCTGAGCCAGCTGAAGTGACCCCTCGGACGGACCTGCCTCGCGGTTGAAACTCTCAACCAGTTTGCCAATGGTCGCCTGCAACGTCGCCGGATCATACACTTCAAAGACCACTTTCCACCGGGGCGTAGGCAACACTGGGCCATCAAAAGCGAAAGTGACCTCACCGCCGAGAGGTGCCGTGATGTCATCGAGCACGCTCACACCGGTCTTCGCCTCAAACTTGGACAGCTCCGCGGGGAAATTCGGGTCGCTGCTGCCGGCGATCTGGAAAAGGTCCTCGACAATGTTCCGCGGATTCTTGACGACCAGCGAATCCACCATGCTCGCATCGGGTGAGATAAACTCCAGGCCGCGCATGGATGCGGGTGCCGCCAGCCATGACGCCACTCCTCGCCGCTCGGAAGCGAAGGTCAGTGCTGCCCTGTTTTCCGTCTTGCCTCCGACTTCGCGGCGTTCCATCATCAGAAATCGCACGTCTCCGATGCCCGTGGGCAGCTTGCTACCATCTTGTACGTGATTCGCGACAATTTGTTCCATGTCCGCACAGAAGAGCCAGCCTGCTCCTTGCTGATAGGAACGGAGCACCTGCTGGTAGAGCGGCGTTTCGGCGAAATGACTGGGGCTGGACTGCTGGATTCGCGCGATAGCGCGCTGCAACTCTGCCACATCCGGACTCGCTACCAGCATGCCGTTGCTCACGTAAACCAGAAATGGCCGATTGGCCGAGGGTGATATCGCCGACGCATCGTGCACAATCTGCAGTGCGGCCTGAGTGCGGTCTGGATTGAGCTTCTTCATCTCACTCTGCAGGAAGGTCTCGAGGCCAGGCCGCGTGACCCTGGCGAGCACAACGGGAGAACTGTACGTTGAGCCTTGCTTTCGCCACAGTGAACACAATTTCGTCGCCAAGATAGCTGCTGAAGGTTTTCAACTGGTCAATGACGTCGGCGAGTTTCGGACCTTTCCCTTTCTCCTGTTCCTTCCACCAGGTCGCGCAGCGCCGGACTCTGCTGCAATCGGTCCTGAAAAAGCTGGCTGGCTTCGCCCAAAGTCGCGCGCCAGATTGGGAACTGCGGCATAGACCGCAGTGTTGTCTGGAACATAGGGCAGCAAGTCGGAGCTATAGCGCAGCCCCGGCCCCGGAATTGCCTCAATCTGTTTTTGCAGCAAGGCAAAATCGCCGAGTAGTGCCAGGTATCTGGCGGAATTGCGGCTCCAGGCAATCTCGTCCTGGATCGGAACCTTGGAAACGCTGGCGCCCGAAGTCTCTTCATCGCCGGCGTGCAGGTCGGTTGTCTGATCGCCAGAGGCCACTCGAACCACGCCTTCGATGACCGCGACGCGGGAACCTTTCGTCCCGTGGTTCACGGAGAAAATTGTCCCCTTCACCGACACCAGGCAATCGTCCGTTGCGACATAAAGCCGGCCAGTACGCTGTTTCGCTGCCTGAACAATGATGTGGCCGCCGCCCAAATGGATCGTCGTCCCTCTCCATTCACGAGACACAGAAAGGTCGGAGCGTTCCCCCACTTCAACCAGGGACCCATCGAGCAGGCGAACCTCCGCATTCGAGCCCTTCGCGGTGCGAATCTCGTCTCCGTTCTTGATCTTGTAGCCAGCCGGAATCAGCCGCACTTGATCATCCACCACTGCGTAAAGAGAACCATCCACACTCTGGACGGCGCCGCGGACTCCATGCTGGCCGGGGAAGAATCCGTTAAGCAGCGCGACCGCCGCAACTCCGACCACAAGTGCGGCCGCGGCGCCCATAGCCCATCGCATCCCATGAAAACCATAGGTCTCCCGCTTGAGCGAGCGGATTGGCTGCGAGTGTCCCGGGCGAGCCTGTTCCACGGCATGCCGGCACGCGACACACTGGTGCATATGATCTTCAAACAGCAAGCGGCGAGCCTGCGGCAGAGTGCTGCCCAGATAGGCGGGAATGAGCATCTGGAAATCCTCGCAGCTCCTCAGCTTCTGCATGCCGAGCTCGATCGAGGGGGAGGCGGCGAGCGAATTCCACACGCGCTCACGGGCCTCGGCAACCACACGGTCATCCACCGGTTCGTTTTGGATATCAGAGAGTAGACGGTCGAATTTCTGGTCGCTCATGATCATTCTCCTTGGTAAGGACGAAGCTCCTTGCGGAGCTGTTGGCGAGTGCGATGGACAATAACCGCCACCAGCACTTGCGAGATTCCGAGAATTTGCGCAATCTGCCGATTGCTGAAGCCTTCGAGGAAGCGCAGCGCAAATATCTCTGCCGGACGCGGCTTTAACCGCGCCATGGCACGCGTCAAGGCTTGCCGCAGGCCCGAGACATCCGCCTGCTGAGCCGGGATCGATCCGGAAGGCTCCTCGGGCAGTGGCACTGTCTGGTCGGCCTGGCGGCATCGGATCACATCCAGAGCGGCGTTGATCGCGGCGCGGCGCAGGTAGCTTTCCGGGTTTTCGAGCCGATCGGCGCTGCGGTCACGACGGAGCAGCCGCAGAAAAACAGTTTGCAATACATCTTCTGCGTCCCCGGCATTGCCGGTGATCCGGTAGGCGGTCCGGAACACAAGGCCGTGGTGGGCTCGAAAAGCTCGCTCGAGTTCGTCCGGAATCGCGATCGCGGGTTCCTCTAGTACGCTCAGCAGGGTACGCCTCCAGTGCTGCTCTTTCATAGGTAAAGACGCAGGGCCGGGCGGATTATTACAGGCGGCAGCGAAAAAAGTTGGCCTAGTGATCGTTTGGCTGTGGTCCCTTGCTGGTCAGTTAGTGGCTGGAAGGGCGTCGGACTGCGATGAGCGAAACCTGTTCGAGATCGGGGTAGTGGTCCCCTTTGTCGGGCTTGCGTTCCGTGGGCGCAATTTGTTGGATCGTGGTTCTCGCCGGGAGAACAGGGCCAAAGTACTCGGCGTACACCTCGTCAAATGCCGGCGTGTCCGACAAATTATCGAGATATACATTTGTAGCCACGACCTGAGCGAAATTCATGTCGGCTTCCTCGAGGTTGTCGAGGAGATTGCGCATAGTCTGGCGGAGTTGATGCTGGGTGGTCGTTCCATAGGTGCCGCCGTGCGGCCCCGGGATGAAACCACTCTTCGCCGAACAATACAACGTGTCACCGGCAAAAACGCATGGACTGGCGGTCGGGCTGGGCGGCATATTCTTCGGACGCACGGCGCGCCGCTGGTGCAGATCGCGCACGGCGACGCCGGTGTATTCGATGTGAGCGCCACCGGGCAGGCTCGACACATCGATGGTGGCCCGCGCGGGTGTATTGCCGAATTCAAATCGCTTCGCGTAGAGCTGGTTCATCACGCGCATCGGGATTTCGGCAGTCAGGTACGGATTGACGAACACCATGTTGCCGAGTTCGAGGCCGGCAGCCCTCACCACTGCTTGCATCCGGTCGAGCGCCAGATCCACCTGTGCGGCTGGGTCATCGGGAACCTTGCCAGTGGCCGGATCAACGCCCGCCACGCCCGACACGAATAGCCGATCGTGGGTCAGAATCCCCGGCGCAGCAGCCTCGTCTGATTTGTAATTCGGCGGATAGATGGCCCGCTTGCCTGCCAGACTCCGCACCGCGACCGCATTGATTTGGAGTGGCGGGTCGGGAATCCGGGCAGCGCCAAGCACGGCGCGGGCGGGCAGATTCTTCCCGAAGTACTCGGCGAAAGCTGTGTTCACTTCCCCGTATTTGCCCATGTCCTCCAGATAGACCTGGGTATAAACAACATTCTCCATCGTGAGACCGGCGGCCTGGACGATGGCTTTGATGTTGTCGAGCGACTGGCGGACCTGCGCTGCAAACGTCGCCGGCAAACTGCCATCCGCGCGACGAGGGCCCTGCGCGGAGATGTAGACGTAATCCCCGGCATCAACGCAGGGCGAGTAGAAACGATTCGCGGGCGCGGGAACAATGGCTGGACTCTGAGCCCGCGTGATTACCGCCGCGGATAGCAGCATTCCCACCAAGAGCAATCGCAAGTGAGTCTTCATCTCATTCCCTGCTCAGGCTTTGGACTTTTTCTGGGCCGCGCCCAGGATCGCCCGCAGTCTTTGTCCAACAACGATTTCCTCGCCCGGCTTGATCGTCATGGAGACTAATTCGATGTGGTCGGGATCATGGCGCTCTTTCCGGTTGGGGTTGCCTTCGCGCACCGCCTTCACCAGGCTTGGGTTGTCCACTCCGACCACTTCGATAATGGGATCGCTCGCACGCAACTCCCGCACACAGTCTGACAAAGTGTAGCCCCACGCCTGCTGATCCCACGAAACCTTGAGAGTTGGATAACGGTTGCCATCGTCTGGAATGAAAATATCCGTCTTCACTCCCGGCACCGTATCCACGAGCTTGCGAATGCGATCCACGCGGCCGTTCCACTCGGCGTATAACTTCTTCTCATCTATGTTCAACCAGGTTTCCAGCGCGGTCAGGCAGCCGATGATCTCTTCCTTTCCAACTTTCATGGGACGACACACTGCTCCTTCGCGCGGACTGCAATTCAGCAGCGCCGCCTCGATCAGATCTTTTCGGCCCAGGAGCAGGCCGCTGCACTGCGGGCCGCACAGGCCCTTCCCACCCGAGAAGCAGTAGAGATCAATGCCCATCTTGGCGTATAGCTTGGCGTTGTCGGCGGGTGGTATGCCCGCCGCGTCATCCAGCAGCATTGGGACTTTCCGGTCTTTCGCGACCGCCAACTGCCGCTGCAGTTTTTCGCCGAGGTCGGTGGTGTAGATCATCGCCGTATTGTCGTTGATGGAGCTGGCCAGTTCGTCGGGAGAATAGGCTAGAACCAGCTTGGCTCCGGTCAGCCGGATGGCGCTGTCAAAAGCGCTGCGGCCTCCCATCATGATCACTTCATGTTTCAGACCCGTGGTATCGGGGAGTTGCCAGATGTACTTGTCGTCGCTGCCGGCCATGCACCCGGCGGTTGCGGCGGCCATTGCGCCGGCTGCCCCGGAAGTGATGATGCCGGCCTCGGCGCCCGTCAACTCCGACAGGCGCCTGCCCACGGCTCGTTGTAGGTCCAGCACATTCACGAAGTGCTGCGAGGCTTCCACTTGGGCCTGGCGAACTTCCGGAAATTCCAGCGATCCACTGAGATAAGTCCAAGTGCCGCGGCAGTTGATGACCGTCTTAACACCGAGGCGCGTGTATACATTTTGGCGCGGGTCTTTGCCCATCGCCGTGGCGGCCTGCGCATACAGATCGCGCGCCGCAATTTGACTTAACAGCGGCGCAGCGGCCAACAACTTCACGAACGACCGACGGCTGGAATCTCTGATCTGCATCTGCATCTCCCACTTTCGCTGGATGGAAGTACGGACTACTCGCGTGATTTAGCGCGGATTCCGTAATACCACAGAATGTGCTTGACGCAAATCGAAATCTTCCGTTTTATTGAGTTTCGTTTCGTTTTTATAAACAAGGTGCGTCTGAGTTCGCAGATTGCGGAGTGCATGCTACGCTCGACGCCCGGCCCGTTTCAAAAGAGGCACAATGAAGAATGCGTGGTTTCCGCTCGAGGATCTTATGCGAGATGTTGTTCTCGTGCTGCTCTTCTGTTCGATCGGCATGAGTCCTGCCCCGGCGCAAGGCAAGCAGCCATCAAGCCTGCCCATGCTATCCGATTGTCGTATCGAAGCTGTGGATTACAAGGGTTGGCACTCGCAACAGATCTCTAACCAGTGGGTGCAGCTCGTTGTACTGCCGCAGAATGGCGGACGCCTGATCCAGGTGACTTTTGGCGGGCACCCTTACCTTTTCGTCAATCCCCAGTATGGAGGCAAATATCTGCCTCCGACGTCCAGCCAATGGTTTAACTATGGAGGCGACAAGCTCTGGCTCTTGCCGGAAGGCAATAACGACGAACAGCAGTGGGTGGGAGACTCGGATGTGCTGGACGATGGGCCTTTCTCATTTCGAAAAGTTTCGGAAGGGCAAACTTGTGAGATTGAGCTTACGGGTCCAGTCGATCCGCAGACCGGCATTCAATTCACGCGAACGATACGGCTTGACCGGGATTCTCCGCGAATCCGTTTTCACGCCACGATGAAAAACATAACCGGCCATCCGGTGGAATGGGCGATGCAGTCGGTCTCGCAATACGATACAGCGAACCGAAACTTGCCAGGCGGGACTTCCCCTAACTCGAGCGCTCCCTCGCAATTCAATCGCGAATTTCGGACGTTCGCTCCCGCCAATTCAGCCAGCAGCTACCTGAATCGTTATCACGTGCGTTTCGGCCCCGCGGAAAATCGTGCTGTCACAATAAGAGACGATGGGCTCTTCACCTTGCACTACGTGCACATGGCCGCGGAATTGTGGTTGGACTCGACCGCGGGCTGGCTCGCGGTGGTGGATGGCAGCAGTCGTTATGGCATGGTCGAGCGCTTCCATTTCGAGGAATCGCGATCGTATCCGGGCAAAGCGTCCATCATTTTCTGGACGAATGGCCCCGAGGTCCGTTTGAGCGCCGAAGGCGAGCCCTCCATGACTTCAGGCGATGACGCGTCTCCCTACTACCTCGAGGCTGAGATCAATTCTCCGATGTGCCGGCTGCGGCCGGGCGAAAGCTGCGATCTCGAAACGGAATGGTTCCCAACCCGCGTGGGGACCGAGTTTCACGGCGTGAGCGACGCGGGCATCTTAACGCGCCCGTTGCAAGCGACTCGTTTGGAAAGCGGCAAGGTCAGACTCTCAGGAGCCTTCGGGGTTTTCTTCTCTGGCCGCCTGGTCGCGCACTTCTATGATGAACATGGAGCCAGCTTGGGGACGGTTCCCGTAGTCGATGTGAATCCCGTGGAACCGGTGTCGCTCGAAGTGGAAATATCGCCGTCAGGAAAGCCCGGACGCATTTCGCTTCACCTGGAAGACTCAAATGGCGTGGACCGTGGCTCACTTGGGGAAGTTCCTGTGGGCGCACCGCAGGGTCGCTGACATGAGATTTTGCACACTCATATTCCTGGCTGTCTGCACACTGGCTGGATCGTACGCAACCAGTCAGAACGCAGACTCTCACGTTGCTGCCTCGACCAGCGTGAGCGCAGAAGAGTTGCAGACGCGTACGGTGGGCGCCAACTGGACTTCCTACAACGGCGATTACACTGGACGACGCTATAGCAGCCTGCGCGAAATCAATGCAGCCAACGTCGCGCAACTCCGAGCGGCGTGGGTGTTCAATCCCGGAAATTCCCAAAGACTCGAAGCCACGCCGCTCGTGGTCAACGGCATCATGTACGTCACAGCAGCCAACGATGCCTTCGCGCTGGATGCGCGAACCGGCCGAGTGGTTTGGCATCACCAACGTCCGGTGAGTTCCGGATTACTCGATGATGCCGCGGCTCACAAGAATCGCGGCGTCGCAGTGTGGAAGGATTTCGTCTACATGGAAACCGACGACGCTCATTTGCTCTGCCTCGACGCTCGCTCGGGCAGCCTGCGTTGGGACATTCAATACGCCGACAAATCCAAGCACTACGGCGCAACCAGTGCGCCGCTCGTGGTGAAAGACGAAGTCATCGTCGGCACATCCGGCGGCGACTCGGGCGTGCGCGGATTCCTGGCGGCTTACGATACGGTGACTGGAAAACTGAAGTGGCGTTTCTGGACGATCCCATCTCCCGGAGAGTTCGGGTCCTCCAGTTGGCCGGGGGATGCCTACCTGCACGGCGGCGGCACGACATGGATGCCCGGCACCTATGATCCAGAACTCAACATTTTGTATTGGACGACCAGCAATCCCGCGCCCGATTTCGCGGGAGAATCGCGTCCGGGCGATGATCTATACACCGCATGCGTCCTGGCAATCGACCCCGACACGGGCAAATTGAAATGGTTTTTCCAGTTCACGCCTCACGATTTATATGACTATGACGCCAACGAAACGCCAGTGCTCGTGGACCTCCCCTCGAAAGGAGAAACCCGGCACTTGCTGGTGCAGGCCAACCGCAACGGCTTTTTCTATGTTCTCGACCGGGCCAGTGGCAAGTTCCTGAATGCCGCGCCTTTTGTAGAAAAATTGAACTGGGCAAAGAGTATCGACGCATCGGGCCGGCCCGTACTCTCGGGTCGGATCCCGACCGCGAAAGGCGCATTCATCTGCCCAGGGATCAACGGGGCGACGAACTGGTTCTCGCCTTCCTACAATCCCGACACTGGACTCTTCTATGTCTTGGCCCTGGAAAACTGCAACCAATTTTTCTCGAAGTTCAACCCGTTTGCGCCGGGCGAGACCTACTACGGTACGGGCACCAAGCTCCCCACCGATGAACACGCACAGAAGATTTTGATCGCACTCTCAGTACCTGATGGAAAACCGGTTTGGCGCTATCCGCTGGTAGGCCAGGGCGATTCGTGGGCTGGGACGCTGACCACCGCCGGTGGACTGGTGCTGTTCGGAGACGATGCGGGATCGTTCGAAGCGGTCGATGCGGCGACCGGCGCTGCTCTCTGGCATTTCAACACGGGCCAGACCATGCATGCCTCGCCGATGAGCTACTCAGTCGGCGGAGTGCAGTTCGTAGCCATCGCAGCCGGAAGCGACGTCTTCACCTTCTCACTTCCACATTGATGTGCTCATCGATTTATTCGAACGGAACTTCGCCTCTGTCCGCGCGCACAGGGCGAGACCGCCGCGAGGACGAAGACAGAGCAACGCCTTCCTTCAAGGGCGAGATTAAGACTGCTAGAATCGCGCCGAGGAAAAGCCCCACAGACAGAAACGTCACCGCAGTCGGAAAGTCGTACTCAGGACGAATTCGGGTTGAGGTCAGCATACGGTCTTAGCCAGGGGTTTGGTTCCCGGACTTTCGCGAATTACCCCGCATTGGGCGAGGACTCAACGCGATCCTGGCAATGGTTCGATGCTGTCGATATGGATCGTGTTGCTATTCATGTCGAGTTTGCCAACGACTTTTACCTGCCTGCCGACGAACGCTTCAGCTTTGGACTGGTCGTCAAGTTCGTAGCTAACCTTAGTGACGGGATCTTTCAGCACGATCCGCTTTTTGTCCTTTGTCAGGCGGCCAGTGAAAGCCAGCGCCTCCTGGGTTTGTACGTCACCCGAGGACGGCTGTGCAGCGTCACGTTGCGGCGACTGCGGCGTTTGTTGTTGGCGCGGCGTAGCCGGGGACGGATCTTCATCAGCCTGCTGCGCTGGAGCAGACGATTGCAGCATGGCTGCCATCAAGGTAACCGCCGCGGCCAACAAGAGGCGGACTAGAATTTCTTTCATTCCATACCTCCGGCCACGGCTACGGTCGAGACCTTGATCGTCCTTCCACTGATCGCGCCCATAACCTGCGCACGCCGACCCGCAAACTGTTTCAGAACGACTAAATCCCCTTCAAGAAGATATGTCTCATCGCCATCGACCAAGATGAAGGTGGCGTCCTCGCGTACACAGGTGCGGACACAGTCCGCCGCCGTCTTGCCTATCGCAGCGGAATGTCGGGCGCCGCATCGGGAACATGTAATCACTCCGTCATGGACGATTCCGACCGCAGCCTGGACGGTCTGTTCCGGCGCGAGCACTTCTCCAACGGCGCCGGCGGCCGCACCTAGACTGGCAAGGAAAATCGCGAGCACACACGCGATGGTGGTGCCCAGCATCGCGATCTCAACCCACACACGATGAGTTCTCATGTCAGTCTGGCCCTCGCAACGGCCAGCATAATGATGCCTGGCGCGCGCAAAGAGTTGGCGATGTGGTTGTTGCAACTGAGATGCCACAGCAACGTCTGCCTCAGTCGAACGCTCTAAGGTTGTTGCTGGCGCAACGAATACCGCTGATTCAGGACACGTCCTGCTCGTTGGCCATGGCGACCGCAAGGGAAGGAATTTCCGGAGACGTGTAAGAGATGGATTCCGCCAGAGGAATTCGGCCCTGGCCTTTTGTAATCCGAAAATCTGGAACCATTGCTGGGTTTTTTCTTTCCATGCTGGCTGCTTCCGGAGCGCCCGCACATCGCAGCAGTTCTGCGGCCCATTCCGCCATTGCGCGATCTGGGCAAGCAACATAGACCAATAGTCCGGAGTCGCCGAGTTGTCGTCCTAATCTTAGGGATTCGACCTCGGTGAATCCCAGACCTGCAAGGGTTCTCGATCCTCCGCACAGCGCACTGAACTCTTGCTCAATCACCAGAGCGCGGAAGAATGCCTGGGAGCGAATAAAAAAGCCGACCGTCGGAATAACCACCGCCCCGAATTCGGAGAACCATCCAATCGTGGCGGCACTCACCGCGCTGTCGTGCTGTTCGACAGTGACGATCCTGGCATCGCGAACAACTGTAGCGACGGGATGAGCGGGCGAAAGCACCATGCAGATGTGTTCGTTTTCGAAGCCCGCACGATTCAAAGTACCCACGATTTCAGGCAAGGCAACATTGCGGGAGTACATCCCATATGCAGCAGCTCCGGAAAGGGTCATATACATCTCCAAGTCAGGTCGCACGAAAGATGAAGGAATCACTCTGATTGAGGTGTGGACACCATAAAAGAATCGGCGTCGTTCCCGCACTCAGGTAAATCATGTAGGACAAAATTTCCAACGAGGGGCGTCGATTCCTCAGCGCATCCCTTCACTGCGGCTCCTATCTCAGACAAATCAGGCCACTAACGCGCGGCGCCGAGTTGGCTATCCGGTTGCATGAGTGTGGACGTGCGGTCGCACAAATCTTTACAGACCCACGAGACTTACATTTCTGGAGGTAGGACAAAATGAAACGGCTTCTCTCAATCGTGGCTTTGCTCGGACTGATGGGACTTGGGATCAATCTCTCGGCCCAGCAGACGCCATCCACGCGGCAGCAACAGCAGACTGACGCAACTAACTCACAGCAATCCGCTCGCGCCTTCGAAGGCAAGATTACCAAGGCGGGCGATAATAAGCTCGTGCTGCAGGAAACATCGACGCAGACGGCCTATCAACTGGATGACCAGGACAAAGCGAAGCAGTTTCAGGGAAAGGCAGTGAAGGTCACGGCGACTCTGGATCCGAACACGAACACACTCCATGTCGTCGATATCACTCCATCGCAGAGTCGGTAAGCTGTTCGCGGTCGCGAAACGGTAGTCCCTGCTCAGCCCGCTGGAACAATCCAGCGGGCTTTTTTCCGTCGCGTTCATAGATAGGGTGGGTGCCTAGCAGGCTGCGGAAAATCTCATTTGTAGGCCCACAGCGAACCTCAGCGGCTAAAGCCGCCAGTGGTTTTGCGGCATTTAGGGCGCGGCTATAAGCCGCGCCCCTTCAAAACACGAGCGAAATCAAGAGTTGTTCCGCAGCCAGCCAGGCGACGGAGGCCAGGCTCCGACGGCACCGCTCAAGAGACTAATTCGATCTTGGTAATGTGAATCGTGTTGCCACCGGCGTCGAGAGTGCCAACGATCCTTACGTCCTTGCCTTCGTACTGCTTAGCATTGTTCTGGTCATCCAGTTGGTAGCTGGTGCCGCCGGCTTTCAAAATGTATTTGTCACCGTCCTTCACGATCTTGCCCGCGAAATTCTGGCTCTGCGCTGGCTGCTGAGCTTGTGAAGGCGCCGGTTGCTGGGCCTGCGGATCCGACTGGGGTACTCCCTTATCGGGCGGCGGAAGAGGTTGCGGAACCGGACGGGGATTCTGCAGCCAGGACCAGGCTACTAGTTGCTGCGAGCCTGCAAGATCCCCCGCAGGTTGCAGAGGCGGGTTCTGTGCCTCCTGCCCGAGCAGAAACGGCGTCAGCCCCAACAGCATTCCGGCGAACAGACTTGTCTTTCGATTCATACAAGCACCTCACGAAAGACGAAGCAGCAAGGTGAAGCAGCAAGGTGTGTGTACGCAATTCCATTGCCACGGGATTACTTGATCCCAAACCACTTTCTGTGATCCCGCTCTGCCCGGCAAGGTAGCTTCTACATCGTGTGTGACCCCTTTTACCCTCTGTTGCTTTTCCTCCATCGATACGGTTTGTCCTGTACCCCCACGGGCTGCGAGTCTCCCGAATGGAATTGGCCAGACCGCCCGGCTGGGCGCGGAAGATTCGCTTTCCTCAGCCAAGCACCTTCCCCTAGAGGAATCTAGGCGAGAAACAGGTGAACGACCTCTTGCGGTTTGATGGCATCACTGTATTCCTGACCGTCGAGCTTTCGTTTTAAATGCGTTCAGGAGCCAAGCCATGTCGGAGACAGCAAACAAGCCCCTACGAGCGGAGGCCGTGGATGATCCTCGGCGAACATTCGAAAGCGCAATCGCGCAGATTCAACAGCCAGAGCGTCCTTCCTCTCAGACGCCAATCTTCGACCGCAAGCGTGGTCCCGCAGCGGAGAAGCAGGCGCTGACCGATGCGGCCCGAGCGCTCGCTCGGCTGTGGAAAGTCTCGCCGGCTCTGGTCCGCTAAGGAGGGCCCAACAATATGCTGCGGGCATTCGGCGCGTTCCTTCTGCTGTTTTCGCTGCTCAGCCTGATCGTGCACCTGAGCGGAATGGTTTTTCTGTTCGGAGTGGGAGCCCTGGCCCTGTTCGTGATTGACCAGCTGGCCGCGCCTGCCGCCTCAGATCCGCGCGGTTCCCGAATCCGCAAACAGCCTCTCCTCTAAGTTGTGCGCCTGAATCCTCGGACCGTTTTCCCAGGCACAAAAAAGAGGTGAGCTCGATTTAGCCCACCCCCGAGATGGAACAACAAACAGTTAGCTGCTTTGCTACGACTCTTCCTCGAGGTCTTCCGAGTGCGATTCCCGACGAGCCGGCTTGGAGGCTGTTCCAGTGTTTCCCTTTTTTGTCCGTTGAATCCTTGACCTTCCCCCAGGCGTTTTGTACTTTGCCTTCGACCTGTTTCGCTGCCCCTTCCACCTGCTTCTTGGGATCGCCCGTCCACTCTCCAGCTTGTCTTTCGATTCGTCCCGCAACGTCTTTCAGCTTGCCTTTCACCCTATCTTTGTTCACGCTTCCTCCTCGGTAAGTAATTTGCCCTCGATCTCCTCGGCCGCCAAGTGCCCACCTATCTGTCACGCCACAGGATTTCGCCCCTGAATGATCCGCACCAGGACGGCGATCACCGCGATCACCAGCAAAATGTGAATAAGCCCACCCATGGTGTAGGAAGTCACCATTCCGAGCAGCCAAAGGATTAGAAGCAGGGCAATGATTGTCCAGAGCATGTTGAAATCACCGCTTTCCGGCCAACGAGCAGCCGCGAGAATGCTGGGTTGAGGCTACGCAGGAACAGGAGCGGGGTGTATCCAGTGAAGTCCGTAATTAACTTGCGGGGGCCCTCTATTTGGACGGTGCGACAAATGAGATCGCAGACTGACGAGCAGAATCGCAGCGCGAGATCACGGTCCAGGCGCAGAAACTTAAAATACCTGGACGATTCCGTTGCGCACTGCATATCGCGTGAGGTCGGCGACGGAATGTAGATCGAGTTTGCGCATCAGGTTGGTGCGATGGGTCTCTGCTGTCTTCACACTTAGATTCAGCGTGACCGCAACTTCTTTGCTCGTCTTGCCTTCGGCCAGCAACTGAATGACTTCCCGCTCGCGCGTGGTTAAAGCAGCGCCGCAAATATCCCCATTTCCGTTCTCGTGATTTCCGCGATCAAGAAATCCGTTCAACACCATCTGGCTGACGCGCGTGGTGAAAAACGTTCGCTGCCTCTGTAAAGCCTCGACCGCGGCGACCAAATCACGTCCCGCATCCGACTTGAGCACGAAACCGCGTGCCCCGGCACGAAGCACTTCGCGGACCACAAGATCGGTGTCATGCATCGTCAGTATCAGGATGACAGCGTCGGGAGAAGCGGCCAGGATTTGCCGCGTCGCTTCCAGCCCGTTCAGGTTCGGCATACCGATGTCCAAAAGAATCAGGTCCGGCTTCATCCGATTGGCCAGATCGACGGTCTCGCGTCCATCCCTGGCTTCCCCACAGACTTCCCAGCCTGGATGACTCTCCAATAGGGCGCGGATGCCGCGCCTCGCCACTTCATGATCATCCGCAATCAAGATTCGGAGCATTCCGCACCTCCATGACAGATCAGCTGGCGTTACCGGGCGAGGGTCAAGTATTGTGTATAGGTGTGAGGCGCGCAATGTCTGAAAGCAAGAATTATGCCAAACGCTTATCTCTTGCGATTACATGAGTTTCGCCGGGCGGCGAACTCCTGGGGCTCGTGTAAGTTTTTCAAGACGGAGTATCAGATGCGATAGGGACGAAGGAATGACCAGGACGGCGGAAGCGTACAGAACCAGGATACGAATCCGGGATCCCATGCCTGTCTTCTGATTTTCCCCCGCAACCGTTTTAGGCCGCCGTCGGACCAGTGGGCGTTTTGGGGGGTGTCGGCGACGGTATCTCGATCTGAATCAGATTGTTCTTGATGGCATACACAACCAGGTCGCGGATCGAGTGGAAGCTCAGCTTCCGCATAATATTGCTGCGGTGCGTTTCGACGGTCTTCGTACTTAGATTCAGAAGACTGGCGACTTCTTTCGAGCTGTTGCCCTCCGCCAGCAACTGAGTGATCTCCCGTTCGCGAGGGGTCAGAGTCGGCAACTTTGGAGCCTCGTTTCTGGAACGGTGTGCCCCTTCTCCAGAAAGCCCGCTAGCACCAGGTCGTTCACTCGCGGCGTAAAGAACATGCGTTTGCTCTGCAGAGCCTCGACCGCACGACACCAGGTCGCGCGCGGCATCAGATTTCAAAACGAACCCGCGAGCTCCAGCGTCCAGAGCCTCACGAATCACCTGATCGGAATCAGTGATCGTCAGCACGATCACCTTGAACTGCGGGTCGTGCTGCAGCAGTTGGCGCGTCGTATCCAGCCCATTCAGATTCGGCATCCCAATGTCGACGATTACGACGTCAGGCTTCAACTGCAAGGCCTTCTCGATCGCCTCGCGGCCATCGCTGGCTTCGCCGCAGACTTCCCAGCCTTCATGTTTTTCCAGGAGGGCACGCAATCCGCGACGCACAATCTCGTGGTCGTCAGCTAACAGGATTCTTAACCTCATGATTCACCCCCATCAGATCAAGGTGGACCACAGTTTCGATTTTTGTAGACCTTAGCGCAACCCTGCAGCATTGCCGCCCGTTGAGCGCGGTAAAGACACGATGCTGGCTTACCGCTTCCACCGCCGCCAACAAATCGCGGGCGGCATTCGACTTTACAACGTATCCCCTTGCCCCAGCTTCCAGGGCTTCGCGCATCATTTGTGGGGAATCGTGTTGCGTGACAAACAGAATCTCAAGGTGAGGCGTCTGTCTGCCGCAGCAAGCGGCAGGCCTCCAGTCCGTTCATTCGCGGCATGGTGACGTCGAGCACCATCACGTCGGGCTTCAAGTCCTTTGCTTTTTCGACCGCCTCAGCCCCGTCCGACGCTTCCCCAATGACTTCCCAGCCTGGGCGACCCTTCCAAAAGCGTCTTCAGTCCCTGCCTCACGATGGGATGGTCATCAACCAGCAGTATGCGAATTGTCATGCAGTTTCCATTCCCCGCGGAAGCACACCAGACCATTCGCCACATTCTATCCTGGTCCGTGACTAGCCTGACCAACCGCTAAGAACTAGGACACCCAACTCGCGAAGGCGTACCGTCTAACACTGAGAGCTACCGCCCGAACGGGCATGGTCCAATACAGGGAATCCTGTATTTCGCCAGACTCCTGATCTCGAATTACCACAGGCATCTGCAGTCGCGGAAGTACATCGTCGGGAAATAGTTTGTCGCGCAATACGACCTCGACGGCTTCAACGACGGAGCCAATGTCCTGCTTTGCGCAAGCCCCGCGAACGCCTGCGAGACGAGCGGCATCGGCCAGTTGCTTCGAAAGGTGAAGCGTTACCATCAGAATCGGAATATCGGGAAACAGCTCGCAAATCTGCTTCGCCACATCAACGCCATTCAGATCGGGCATTTGGTAGTCCAGCAGAATCAGATCGGGAGGAGCTTCGAGCACTTTGTGCAACGCCTCCGCGCCGTTTCGCGCCTCGCCGCACACTTGCCAGGAAGCCTGCTGCTCAAGAATTGCGCGTAGATAATGCCGCACTGAGGGATTGTCATCGACGAGAAGAATGCGAACCACGACGAAACCTCCCCGCTGGCCAGATAATGTCGGCTAATTTCCATCATCAGACGAAGGAATGCCTGCTTCCTCATTTTGCCGATACACTGTCCGCGGTGAACGAGCCAGACTTCTGGTCGCTTTCGTCGCCCGAATCGTGGGAACCGGCAAGGTTCTCTGAACGCGTCGCTGCAGGATTTTCGCTTTCGGGAAAAGCAGAGCACGCATCTTCAGTTTCGCTTTGTGCAGTTGCGATTTGGAGTTGCCAATAGAACATTCCAGCAATTGCGCAATCTCATGGTGTTGATATCCTTCAACCTCGTGTAAAGCGAATATCGTCCGGCAGCCCTCCGGGAGTTCTCGCCAGCGCGCGACGCAAAGCGATTCGATCTACTACCCCGGTGAGTTCCGGGTCGCTCTTACCGAAATCGCGCTGCAGAGATGGAGATTCGGGATTGCACCGGCTCATCAAGCGAAACCGTTGGCGGAGATTTGCGCCGGCGAAGCTTCATCAGCACCGTATTGACCGTGACACGATACAGCCACGTCGAAAATGCAGCATCTCCGCGGAACGAACTGACCGTGCGGAACACCTGCAGGAAAGCCTCCTGAGTCAGATCTTCTGCTTCAGCGACATCTTTCGTCATGAGCAGGCACACCGAATAAACGCGATTCTTGTGTTGCTGAAACAGTGTGGCAAAGGCTTGCTCGTCGCCCGCCTGCGCGCGCTTTACCAGGCTGATCTGGATTCGTCGCGGCCCTTCGCCGATCGCCGGTCGCGGGGATGATGTTCGCTTCGGTCGCAGAAATCGCACAAGTCGCCACGGTTGATCTCCTTCTCTTCAGTACCGGAAATGTTCGCTCGCTCTGACATTTCGCGAGCATGGGTGACAGAGTAGAAAAAGGACTGGCGAACCTTCTATCGGGTCACATCTGTAAACGGCTGCAGGAGACGCTGTAACACACGTCGCTAGAAAGGATTCCGGGGCTCGCGCGGATCTGCATGTCGCCAGAGCTCAGAACTTCCCCCGTTTTTCACGGGGCAGGCTACAGCTTCCACGGTATTGTGCGGCGTGGCGCGGCCAGACTACGCTGCACTTCTACTCGACGCAACGCCCCCAAGCGGGTGCCGGTCAACTGGGAGCTCCGGCACCTGCTTCCTGCCAATTAATGAGCAATCATGCGTCACAGGCTTACAGGAATTGAGCGCCATCAATACATAGTTGCGTGGATTCTTGCGACACCCGCGTGTTGGTTAGTCTCGGAGGGAAGAATCGAAAGGGAGGCGACGATGCTTTACTGGGCTCTGGTGTTTTTTGTGATCGCACTGATCGCGGCGGTACTTGGCTTTACCGGCATAGCCTTTGCAGCCGCGGGTCTGGCAAAAATATTGTTTTTCGTTTTCCTGGTGCTGTTTCTCATCTCTCTCATTAGCCACTTAGCTCGAGGCAGCACCGCGAGCCGTTGAAGAAGAGTGGTTGACCCAAAGCCGTCGAGCGCTCCCCAGGGAGCGCTCGGCTCAACCCTCAAAACCTCGACCCTCTGACTCAGTCTCGCATCGCGGGCAACGAATCGTCTTCAGTCGTCGCGCATGACCCCGTGGGGATAGTCGCCTCTACGACCGCTCCACTGCTTGATGAATCCACGTTGATTTTTCCTCCGAACTCCGCAAGTCTTTCCCTCATTCCTGCCAGGCCGATGCCGAGTGCCGCTCCGCCGCGGAACCGAGCCAGCACCTCCTTCGGAATCCCTCTCCCGTCGTCTGCAACCGTTAAACTCACATGCCCATCGCGGCACATGATTCGAACATCCACAGATCGGGCTTCGGCATGGCGGTACACATTGGTGAGCGCCTCCTGTAGAACGCGGAATAACGCGATCTCGACCTCCCTGGGGCAGGCGGTCGACCGGTTCCACTACGGACAGAGCCACTTTGACCTGGCCGCGCTTGCCGAACTCATCCAGATACCAGCGCGCCGCCGACAGGAATCCCAGCTCCTCCAGCAAAGGGGGATGCAGGAGATGGGAAATGGTCCGCACCTCCTGAATCGCACAATCCGTGAGCCCGATGGTCTCGCGAATCAGACGTAATGGCTCGGCCCGCTCCCCGTTTTCAAGCTGATTGAGATTGATCTTGAGTCCGGCCAGGTACTGCCCCACACTGTCATGAAGTTCGCGGGCAATGCGCCGTCGCTCCGAGTCCTGTAGTTCCAGAATCTTGGCACTCATCGAACGATAAGATTCGGCATTGTCCCGCACCCGCTTTTCCGTATCCCTCGTCCTTGATACTTCCCTTGCGAGAAGCCGGAAATTGTATGCCAGCATCAAAATCACTACAGCAAAGGCAATTCCGAGCATCATCACATTTCGTTTGAACAGGTAGTCCCAGGATTTCAGTCTCTGCTCAAGCAGCGACTCTTCTTCGTCTTGCATGCTTCGAACGATGGAGTCGACTTGCCTCTGACGGACACCGATCGCGTCCTCTCGCTTGCGGCCGGAGCCAGGCTGGCTCTCCATGAGAGACACCCTCTCTTTGAGTATTGCCCCCAGTGCATTTAAACGTTCCTGTTGCCGGGGATTATCCTGGGTAAGCCGGCGCAACTCGCTGACCGTGTGGGTCGCCAAGGCTACCTCCTCACGCGATTGCGGAAGCTGCTGGCCCTCTCTCATTCGAAAGTTGTCAGTTTCACTCGCTTGAGAACGCATCAGTTCCAGTTGCAGATCGTTGAGCTGAGAGCGCACCTGATAGGTATGGACTACCCAATCCCGACTCACCGCGATTCCCCGCTCCGTAAAATAAGCTACCGCCGCCAGCGCGATGAGGGTCAGACCCACGAAAACAAAGGAAATAAGGCGGAGCGTGGTGGAAGACGGGGCATGGGCCCTCGGTAGCGCCGCATTTACGTTTCTCGTCATTCTTGTCTTTGCCGCGCCTTTTCCGCCTCTTGACGAAATGGCAAACGAGTCAGCGATCGCCCGAAACCTCCTGCATCACGAAGGGCCGGCTTCCCGAGAACTCACCAAAAGCCGGCCCTTGCATCCGAGCGAAGAAGACCCAAGAATCCACTATTTCGTGGAAGTCGCCTTCTGACGTTTAACCTCGAGTTCATTCACCACTTGCTTCACGTTGGGTACTTCGCCGGCTAGCTTTTCCACCGAGGCTCGCTTGGCCTGCGAGGGGACGTCTCCTTTAAGCGTCACGACGCCGTTGTTCACGTCGTACCTGACATCGTCCTTGAGCTTGTAGCGAACCAGCATGGCATCCAGATTCTTGTCGATGCCGGAATCGAGGTCGGAATCAACCTTCTTGGCGGTCTTTTCGTCGCCGTTCGGCCGCACGCCAATCTCATTCGACACGACTTGAGTCCCCGCGATGGATCGGGCAATCGACTCTGCCCGCGTCTTGTCGTCGTCTGTCGCCACGTTCCCGTTGAGAGTCACAACGCTTTTCTCTCGATCTTGACTGACCTTCACGTCCGCGAGGCCAGCCTGGTCCAGAGCATGCCGGATGTCGCTTGTAACATCGGGCGCTTTCGGGGGCATATTCGAGCAAGCGAACATCAACGCAACCGCCAGGAGTGCCACCACACTTAAAATGCTCTTGCGTATTTTCATGTTGTCCCTTTCCATGGTCCTCACGAGCCCACGGTTCAGCGTGGAATCGATTCAAATAGAGCGACCTCATTCAAATGTGCTGCGGTTCCACAAAGTTAACCATCAACTGGACTCCGTAGTGCCCTGGAGAATTCCTGGTATTGGAGTGTTCTGAAAAGATGAGCCTGGAGCCTAAGAGCTGGCGGCCAAGGACGGCTTCCAAGCCGGTAAAACTGCAAAGGCCCGGCGAGGGCCACCGTGTGCAGTCACTCCTGAACAGGACGAGACCGCCAGCCTTGCCGCAAGAATAGAGGCCGGGATTGACTAATAAAATCGGGAAGATCACTTAGACAATCATTGTGGTTCACTGACGGCTTCACGGATTGGAATCGAAGACGTGTCTCCGCGGTTTTCTGGACACTCACACCGTAGACGGAACCAGACGCTGTTGCGCCTGCTTCGAGGGAATGACAACCTCGACAATCGTGCCGGGATTGGCATTCGCCAACCGCAAACTCCCGCCCAGTTCGTTGACTCGTTGCCTCATTCCGCCGATGCCCACTCCAACGCTGTCCGGCCGCAACTGAATCACCTGCTCCTCAATTCCTTTGCCATCGTCGCGCACCGTGACCATGATGCGCCCGTCATCTTCGACCAGACTCACGCGTCCATTGCGCGCTCCGGAATGCCGGAACATGTTGGTCAATGCCTCCTGGATGATGCGGAAAATCGCGGTTTCCAGTTCCGGCTTGAGCCGGCTCAGATCGGGTGGATCGACCTCCAGACTGAATCTCGATTCCGCTGCGCTCCGAAAGCCCTTCCAGATACCAGCGAAGCGCGGAAACGAGTCCAACCTCGTCCAGCAGAGGAGGATGCAGAAGATGCGAAATCGTTCGGACTTGCTTGATCGCGCGGTCCACCAATTGGCTCGCGTCAACGCCGCCTGCCGCATGGCAGGCGAGGAATCCTTGGAGAGGATTCCGTCCAGGATCATTTTAGCGGCCGCGAATTCTTGTCCCAGACCATCGTGAATTTCGCGAGCGATCCGGCGGCGCTCCTCGTCCTGCAAGGTCATCAGGCGGCTGGAGAGGCGCCTGAGTTCGGCAGTCCTGAGGTCGACCATCCTCTCCAATTCGATCGCATTGTCGACGAATCGATTGCTCCAGCAGCTTGCTGTCGTGAATGTCTGAGCACGTCCCGTACCACTTGACGATGACTCCCTCCGGATCGCGCAGCGGAACAGCGCGAGCGCGAAACCAGCGGTATTGCCCATCCGCGCCGCGCAGGCGATATTCGGATTCGTAGGCCTCGCCGGACTGCACGCATCGCATCCAGTGCGCCAGGCTTCGTTCCTTGTCATCCGGATGCAGATACTCCAGCCAGCCAAATCCAATCGCCGTGCCCGGCGCAGCGCCCGTATATTCATAGAATCGGCTGCTGATGTAGTCCCTCGCGCCGTCCGCTTGCCGGCTGAAAATAATATCGGGAGCGGTCTGCACAATCGCGTCCAGTTCCTGGTTCTTCTGGGCCAGATCGCGATTGAGCTGCTGCAGCGCCAGTGCTTTTTGTTCCAACTCCAGGGTCCGATCCGCGACGCGCTGCTCGAGTTCGTTGTTCAGCCGCTCCAGTTGCAGCTTCTTTCGGTGCAGTTCGGCGAACACTCTCACTTTCGCCCGCAAGACTTCCGGGACAATCGGGACAGAAAGATAGTCCACCGCCCCGTGCTGATATCCCTTCAGGCGGTCCAGGTCGGTCAAGATGCACGGCGGAAACGAAAATGATTGCTGTTTTCTGAAAGCGCGGATGCTGGCGGATGATCTCGGCGAGCTCGAAGCCGTCGATCTCCGGCATGCTTACATCCATCAGTACGACGGCCACGTCCGTCTTGAGCAGCTTCTCGAGAGCCTCCTTGGCGGATGTCGCCTTGATCAGGTTCTCGCCCAGGTCGGCAAGAATGGCCTCATAGCTGAGCAGTTTGCCCGGCTGGTCGTCGACCATGAGAATGTTTACTTTTTCGTGGACGCTCATCATTCTCTCAATTCGCCATGCCGCACCCATTCGCGCTGCCTCAGACTATTCCGAACCGCTCCTCATCGGTGCAGCCACATACGCAGCGCCGAAAGCAGTTGCTCGGTATTGACCGGCTTGGCCAAATATTCCGATGCGCCCGCTTCCAGGCACTTTTCGCGATCGCCCTTCATGGCTTTCGCGGTCAGCGCAATGATCGGCAGCCTGCGGAACGAAGGATTCTGCCGGATTACCTGCATCGTCGCGTATCCATCCATCTCGGGCATCATGATGTCCATCAAAACGATGGCGACGTCGGGCGTGGATTCCAGCATCGAGATCGCTTCGCGGCCGGTTCCAGCCGTCAACACCGCCATTCCGCGGCGCTCCAGAACGCTGCTCAGAGCGAAGATGTTGCGCATGTCGTCATCGACGACCAGCACCTTCTTTCCCACCAGCGCCTCGTCGGAGCGATGCAGCCGATCGAGCATCTTTTGCTTTTCTTGCGGAAGATCCGCCACCACGCGATGCAGGAAGAGCGCCGTCTCATCCAGCAACCGTTCCGGCGATTCCACGCCCTTCACGACCACGCTGCGCGCCAGCGTATGCAGCCGTGCGTCTTCCTCCGGAGACAATTCCTTGCCGGTAAAGACCACGACCGGCAGGTCGCTCACCTGCGGGAATATCGCGCATGCGCTCCAGGATGTCGAAGCCGGTCATGTCGGGCAAGCGCAAGTCGAGCACGACGCAGTCGAACGCCTCCCGGCTCACCAGGTCCAACGCCTCCGCGCCAGTAGAGACAACGGTGACGTCGATGTCGTCGTACCCAAGCAGTTCGCGAATACTCATTTGTTCGGCCGGATTGTCCTCCACAATCAGCAGCCGCTTGCGGCGCGGCGCGGCATATTCCTTGATGCGCGACAATGCCGATTCCAGTTCCTCCGGGCTCGACGGCTTGGTCACGAAAGCAAATGCGCCGCGCGCCAGACCGTGATGCCGGTCCTCATCCAGGGTCAGCATCTGCACCGGAATGTGCCGCGTAGCTGGATCCTGTTTCAAATGGTTGAGAACCGTCCAACCCAGCATGTCGGGCAGGAAAACATCCAAAGAAACGGCCGTGGGATGAAACTCGCGAGCCAGCGCCAGAGCATCCGTGCCGCGCAACGCCACAAGAACTTTGAATCCTTTATCGCGCGACAAATCGCAAAGGACGCGCGCATAGTGCGGATCGTCTTCGACGATCAGCAGCACCGCGTCGTCGGGCTGCAGGTTGTTGCGGTCGTCCGCAATCTGTCTCGACCGGGTGCTCCGACACGACGATGTTCGACAGTTGCAGCGGCATGGCCGGCGACGTCGCCTTCCATTCCGACACGGTCGAGCTTCGACGCAGACGGCCCAACATAGGTCAGCGGCAAGTAAAGCGTGAACGTGCTGCCTTGGCCGGGCGTGCTGCGAAGCTGAATTTCGCCGCCTAACAAGCTGGCGAGTTCGCGGCTGATGGCCAGGCCCAGTCCCGTTCCGCCGTACTTGCGGCTGGTGCTGGCATCTGCCTGCTGGAAGGCCTCGAAGATGATGCGTTGTTTGTCGAGCGCGATTCCGATGCCGGAATCGGTGACCTCGAAGGCGACCACCTGACGCCGCGCCGCTGAGAATCGGATGATCTTCGCTCCATCCCTTCGTCGGCGACCGACACGGCAAGCCGCACCGAACCGTGCTCGGTGAACTTGAACGCGTTCGACAACAGATTCTTCAGCACCTGTTGCAGACGCTTGGAGTCGGTGACCAGACTGCGGGTGAGATGCGGATCGGCCTGCACCTCGAACGCCAGCCTCCGGTTCTCCGCTTCGTGCCGGAAGGGCCGGGCCACCATCTCCAGCAGGTTGGCGAAGAAGACTTCCTCCGCCTCGACCGACACCGTTCCCGACTCGATCTTGGAAAGATCGAGAATGTCGCTGATCAGATTCAGCAAGTCGGTTCCCGCGCCGTGAATCGTGCGCGCGAACTCGACCTGCTTGGGCGTCAGGTTGTGATCCGGATTCTCGCTGAGTTGCTGGCCCAGCACCAGAATGCTGTTCAGCGGCGTCCGCAGCTCGTGCGACATGTTGGCCAGGAATTCCGACTTGTACTTGGAAGTGAGCGCCAGTTCTTTTGCCTTCTCTTCCAGAGCGCGGCGGGCTTGCTCGATTTCCTGGTTCTTGCGTTCCACTTCGACGTTCTGCTCGGCCAGCTGTTGCGCTTTTTGCGCCAGCTGCTCGTTGGTCTGCTGCAACTCCTTTTGCTGGGTCTGGAGTTCGGCCGCCAGTTGCTGCGACTGCTTGAGCAAGCCTTCGGTCTGCATCGTCGCTTCAATACTGTTCAGCACGATGCCGATGCTGGCGGTGAGTTGCTCGAGGAACGCCAGGTGCGAAGCGGTGAACGCGTTCAACGACGCCAGTTCGATCACCGCCTTGACCCGGTCTTCGAAGAGCACCGGGAGCACGATGACATTCTCGCGGAACCGATTCAAACAGCCCGGAACGAATCGGAACTGTCTTTTCCGGCAGGTCTGAAATCAGCATGCGGCGTTTTTCCGCCGCAACCTGCCCGACCAGTCCCTCGCCGATTCTCAGGCGGCGCAGGTGCCCGTCCTCGCCATCGTCGGCAAATGCCGACAGCAGCACCATGCCCGCCGATTCCTCGGTTTCCATCTGGTAGATCACGCCTTGCTGCGCGTTCACCAGCGGCGCCAGCTCCGACAGCAACATGCGGCCCACGGTCGCCAGATCGCGCTGGCCCTGCAACATTCCGGTAAAGCGCGCCAGGTTGGTTTTGAGCCAGTCTTGTTCCGTGTTGCGGTCCGTCGTGAGGCGGAGGTTGTCGATCATCGTGTTGATGTTGTCTTTCAACTCCGCCACTTCGCCGCTGGCCTCGACCTGAATGGACCGCGTCAAGTCGCCCTTGGTCACGGCCGTCGCGACTTCGGCGATCGCTCGCACCTGGTTCGTCAGGTTATCGGCCAGCAGATTGACGTTGCCCGTAAGATCCTTCCACGTGCCTGCGGCGCCCGGCACGTTTGCCTGGCCACCGAGACGGCCTTCGACACCGACTTCGCGCGCGACCGTCGTTACCTGATCGGCAAACGTGGCCAGCGTTCCCGTCATGTTGTTGATGGTTTCCGCCAGAGCTGCGATTTCGCCCTTGGCGTTCACCGTCAGCTTCTGCGTGAGGTCGCCGTTGGCAACGGCCGTCACGACTTTGACGATGCCGCGCACCTGCTCAGTAAGGTTCACCGCCATGACGTTGACATTGTCGGTAAGATCTTTCCATGTTCCGCCGACGCCCGGCACTTGCGCCTGACCACCCAGTTTGCCGTCGGTACCGACTTCGCGGGCCACGCGCGTCACTTCGGCAGCGAACGCATTGAGCTGGTCCACCATCGTATTGATGGTGTTTTTGAGTTCGAGAATTTCGCCTTTCACGTCGACCGTGATCTTGCGCGACAAGTCGCCGCGCGCCACGGCCGTCGTTACTTCGGCGATGTTTCGCACCTGGCCGGTCAGGTTACCGGCCATGGCGTTCACCGAGTCGGTGAGATCCTTCCACGTTCCGGCCACGCCGGGAACGTTCGCCTGTCCGCCGAGCCGGCCTTCGCTACCCACTTCGCGGGCCACGCGAGTTACTTCGGCGGCGAATGAGCGCAACTGCTCGACCATCGTGTTCAGCGTTTCTTTGAGCTGCAGGATTTCGCCGCGCACGTCGACCGTGATCTTCTTCGAGAGGTCACCGTTCGCGATGGCCGTCGCCACTTCGGC
Source organism: uncultured Acidobacteriaceae bacterium (assembly GCA_963819145.1). Classification (GTDB taxonomy): domain Bacteria; phylum Acidobacteriota; class Terriglobia; order Terriglobales; family Acidobacteriaceae; genus Sulfotelmatobacter. Next base: position 262,016 of record CAWFVB010000025.1, on the reverse strand, counting down.
GATGTTTCGCACCTGGCCAGTCAGGTTGCTGGCCATGAAGTTCACGTTGTCGGTGAGATCCTTCCACGTTCCGGCCACGCCGGGCACCTGCGCCTGGCCGCCCAGCTTGCCGTCAGTGCCGACTTCGCGGGCCACGCGCGTTACTTCGCCGGCGAACGCGTTGAGCTGGTCCACCATCGTATTGATGGTGTTCTTCAGTTCGAGAATTTCGCCTTTCACGTCGACCGTGATCTTGCGCGACAAATCGCCGCGGGCCACGGCCGTCGTCACTTCGGCGATGTTTCGCACCTGGCCCGTCAGGTTGCCGGCCATCGAGTTCACCGAATCCGTGAGATCTTTCCAAGTACCGGCCACGCCGGGCACCTGCGCCTGTCCGCCGAGCTTGCCTTCAGAACCCACTTCGCGCGCCACGCGCGTCACTTCGGCGGCGAACGCGTTGAGCTGGTCCACCATCGTGTTGATGGTTTCCTTGAGCAGCAGAATTTCGCCGCTCACGTTGACCGTGATCTTCTTCGACAAATCGCCGCTCGCGATCGCGGTCGATACTTCGGCGATGTTGCGCACCTGGCCGGTCAAGTTGCTGGCCATGGAGTTCACCGAGTCGGTAAGATCCTTCCACGTTCCGCCGACGCCGGGGACGAGAGCCTGTCCGCCCAGTTTGCCGTCGGTTCCGACTTCGCGGGCCACGCGCGTCACTTCCGACGCGAACGAACGCAGCTGGTCCACCATCGTGTTCATGGTGTCTTTCAGTTCGAGAATTTCGCCTTTCACGTCGACCGTGATCTTGCGCGACAAATCGCCGCGGGCCACGGCCGTTGCCACTTCGGCGATGTTTCGCACCTGGCCGGTCAGGTTGCTGGCCATGAAGTTCACGTTGTCGGTGAGATCCTTCCACGTGCCGGCGACGCCTGGCACCTGCGCCTGCCCGCCCAGTTTGCCTTCCGTACCGACTTCGCGGGCCACGCGCGTTACTTCGCCGGCGAACGCATTGAGCTGGTCCACCATCGTGTTGATGGTGTTCTTCAGTTCGAGAATTTCGCCTTTCACGTCGACCGTGATCTTGCGCGACAAATCGCCGCGGGCCACAGCGGTCGTCACTTCAGCGATGTTTCGCACCTGGCCGGTCAGGTTGCCGGCCATCGAGTTCACTGAGTCGGTCAGATCTTTCCACGTTCCAGCGACTCCGGGCACGTTGGCCTGCCCGCCCAACCGCCCTTCTGTTCCCACTTCGCGGGCTACGCGCGTTACTTCGCCGGCGAAGCGATTCAGCTGATCGACCATCGTGTTGAGAGTTTCTTTCAGCTGCAGAATTTCGCCGCGCACGTCCACCGTGATTTTGCGCGACAAATCGCCGCTGGCAATGGCCGTCGCCACTTCCGCGATATTTCGCACCTGGCCAGTCAGGTTGCTGGCCATGAAGTTCACGTTGTCGGTGAGGTCCTTCCACGTGCCGCCGACGCCGGGCACCTGCGCCTGGCCGCCCAGTTTGCCTTCGGTACCGACTTCGCGAGCCACGCGCGTCACTTCGCCTGCGAACGCGTTGAGCTGGTCCACCATCGTATTGATGGTGTCTTTGAGTTCGAGAATTTCGCCCTTCACGTCGACCGTGATTTTGCGGGACAAATCGCCGCGGGCCACCGCCGTCGTGACCTCGGCGATGTTTCGTACCTGAGCCGTCAGGTTGCCGGCCATGGCGTTGACGGAGTCGGTGAGATCTTTCCACGTTCCGGCGACGCCGGGCACAACCGCCTGGCCGCCGAGCTTGCCGTCGGTGCCGACTTCGCGCGCCACGCGCGTCACTTCCGATGCGAACGAGCGCAACTGGTCCACCATCGTATTGATGGCTTCTTTGAGCTGCAAAATTTCGCCGCGCACATCGACCGTGATCTTGCGCGACAAATCGCCGCTGGCCACGGCCGTTGCGACTTCCGCGATGTTGCGCACCTGGCCGGTCAGGTTGCTGGCCATGAGGTTCACGTTGTCCGTGAGATCTTTCCAGGTGCCGGCGACGTCGGGCACTTGCGCCTGGCCGCCCAGCTTTCCTTCGGTTCCTACTTCGCGCGCCACGCGCGTGACTTCGGCCGTGAACACGCCGAGCTGCTGAATCATCGTGTTGACGAGATTTGCGGAGCGCAGGAACTCGCCTTCCAGCGGACGTCCATCCACGTCGAGTCGTACAGTCTGGGTCAGGTCGCCTTGCGCGACGGCGGCGATGGCGCGAGTCACTTCAGCCGTGGGACGCAGCAAATCTTCCACCAGGGTGTTGACGGAAACTTCCATCTCGCCCCAGGCGCCTCGGGACTCGTGGAACCGGGTTCGCTCGCGCGTTTTGCCTTGCTTGCCGACCACCTGGCCGACCCGCTTCAATTCCTGCGCCATGTGCTGGTTGGCGGCGACAATCTCGTTGAACGTGTCGGCGACTTTCCCCGCCAGCCCCACCCATGTGCCCGGAAGTCGCACCGTGAAGTCACCATCGCGCATCGTCTGCAAGCTGGCCAGAATGACCGTGAGGTCCAGGGCGCCGTCGGCAGGCTTGGACTTTCCGTTGCTCCTTGCCAAGGGAGGAACTGCCTCGGCGGCGTTGGGCATCATGACGTTGGCGGCGTTTCGTTTCATCGTTCCTCCCGTGAAAGGAGTGATTCAGTCAGCTTATGAACTACTCTGGCAGTCCATCTCAACGGTATCAGGGGCGCGGGCCCTGCGATCGTGTTCAAGCAGTACGCCGCGGGAAACACACTTCCAGTTCAGAAGGTTGCCGGCGACCGGAATGGCTTCCGCCCACCTCGAACCTCCTCATGCATTCCTACCACGGACCATAGAGGTCGGGCTCTAAGGTGTTTCCTGTAGCGCCCGCCGCATAGTCGGGAAGGCGCCGGCAATTTCCCGAGCATTATCTTCATCCTGCAGCGCTACTTCGAACCTCAGGCGCCCTCACCCTGAGCCTGGGCTCACTCCCTAAACATAACCACCGCTCCGTACCCTGCCTCGTTTTGATCGATACCGAATTCCCCGGATGTCCACAGTTTCCTGCGCCCCATAGCCTCGAAATCGTGCCTCTTTGAGATCGCAACTTTCTATAGGAGAAGTCCGTTACGATGAAGAAAATTACCTTTTTTTTCGCAATCACGCTTTGCTTCTGTTCGCTGTTGGCGGCCCAAGACACCGGCGGCAGTGATCACTTCGAAGGCGGAGTCTTCGCCGACTATTTCAATCTCTCTCGAACCTCCCCGCACATTAACTTTGTCGGTGTGGGTACGCGGGCGGCCTTCAATGTGAACCCCAGGGTCCAACTGGAAGCCGAGATGAGCTATGACTTCGAACGAAACTTCAGCAGCGAATTTTCGGACGGAATCACAACCCAGCTTGTAAGAACAAACCTGCGTCCGCTGCATGCGCTGTTCGGCCCGAAATTCGAAACCAGTGCGGGACGGTTTCGTGCTTTTGCTACCTTCAAAGCGGGGCTCGTAAACTTCAGCACCAGTAGCGCGGGCGCGGCGTCCGGCTTCAACGGGGCCCTGGGCGGGGTGACCTCGGGAAACACTCGCCCAGCGATCTACCCTGGAGTTGGCGTGGAGGGCTTTTGGGGGCCGCTGGGACTTCGCCTCGATGCCGGAGACAGTATTTACTTCGACAACGGCGCTCGCAATAATCTTAAAGTGACGTTCGGTCCCGTTATTCGTTTCTGACCGGATCAGAACTACGGGTCGCTGCAAAAAGCCGCGAAGAATGAACGTCATTCTTCGCGGTTTCTTCGTTTCCGACATTCAGGTGAACCAATCGTGCCTTTGCCACTGCTGTACTCGATTCCCCTTACATCCTCCAGAAAAAGTCAGCAGGACGAAATTACTCGGCAAGGCAATTCCCTCACCCGGTCGAAGACTGCAATCCTCTCGAATCTGCTCTAAACACGTGCTTTCCGAGTCTGGAACGTAATCTGCATTACAGATGGGAAGTTAAGCCAGTATTCAACTTCAACGGAGGTGCTCATGGACCAGGATCGAAAAAACGACTGGCGGGAACTCTGTAGGGCAGCGGCGAATGAACTCGACCCCGAGAAGCTGATGCGGCTGATCGCCCAACTGACCGAAGCATTGAATGAGCGCGACAAGAATCGAAACAGTCCTCGCAAACCATTCGACGACGCTGACACTCGCCAGTCTCTAAGCAGTGAACTCGCAATCTAAGCAGTTCTTCTTCGCTTAGACTCCGCCGGCCCGACCTCTCGCGCAATTTATTTGTTTGCTACTAAAAACGGGTGGGGCATCGGTCGTTATCCGATGCCCCACCCGTTTCGTTGTTGTCAGGCGGATCGCCTATTTCTTCGGAGGCCTGGGCTCAGGCGCGCTTGGCCTGGGCTGTTGTCTCTGCTGTAGTCTCTGCTGCTGCTGAGTGTGTTTCTGCTGCAGCTGCTGAGTCTGTTGTTGATGCTGCTGTTCGACCTGCTGCTTCCTGCGCCTCATTTGCATTCTGTTGCGCCAGCCGCTGATGCTGTTTGTCCTGCTGCTGCTGGAGTTTCTGCCGTTCCTGATCCTGCTTCTGCTGCAGCTTTTGCTGCTGCTGCTGGTATTTCTGGTCGAGTTTCGGATTTCCCGTGTTGGAGGGGGCAGGACGTTCCATCGCCGGAAGATCGTTTGGATGAACCGGCGTCGCGGACCGACCTGCAGTCCCTGGCCGGCCACCGTTCTCAGGCTGCGCGGCGCCTCGATTGTCAGGCGCTCGATTGGCAGACCCCCGATTGGGGGGAGGGTTATAGGGAGCACCGGCCTGCTTGGCCGCAATCGCTCCTCCGCCGCTGAACGCTCCCGGCCTCGCGGTCGCAACGACTGGAGGCTTCCCGTGATTTGCCGAAGCGCGCAGTTCTGGGTTTCCGCGGGCAGCCTGCATGTGCTGAGTCTGGACCGCGGCCGGGGGGATGTGGCGGTCACGAGCGGCGGCTTCGTCTTGCGGTGTGGGACGCGCACTGACACCGCCGTTGCCTCCATTGAAGCTCACGCGGTTCTCCGTCCGGTTGACGACGGTCTCGTTGTATACGTTGTGAATGTTGGTCACGTTCACATTGGTGACGGCGCGGTTGTAGAAGAAGTGATCGTGGTCCCAGCGCCCGCCCTCGAAGCCTTCGCCGAAATAACCAAAGCCGTAGTCAATGCCACCGTAGAAACCCACATGCGGCCCCCAGTAGCCGTCATAAAACACAAAGGCACCGTCAGCCCATGCCCAATACGGCGGCGTCCAGAGGAACCCAACCTCCGGAGCCTCCACCCACGTGCCTGGAACCCAATAGTAGTCGCCGTCGTCGTCGCTCCATGCCCAGTAGCCAGGCGTCCAGATGTAGCCGTCGCCGGGGCACGGGGGTTGCTCATAAACGGGCAGCGCGGGTGGACCGAACGAAACCGATATCCGCAATTGCCCAAACGACGCTGCCGACATGACCAGCATTACCAATGCGAGCAAGACCGCTCGAATGGAAAATTTACGCATTGCTTTCTCCTGCCCGATCCTCCTTCGCTTACCCGGTACGGCTTTGCTGCTGCGGGCTGCGTGGATTGATCGGTACCAGTTAGCGGAACAAACCAATTTTTTCCTTCCGTCCGCTAACGGGCGTTGGCCCTTGCTTCGACGTGCCAACGCTTTCTCTCAGGGCTTCGAACGAACCCTGTCCGAATTGCTTAGAGATCGAACTGTCCGAAGAGGTTGTGGGCAAGATGCCCGGCAGATGAAAGCGTGCGTCCGACAAATCGTAAACCCTGCAGGAATTTCCCCCGCTAACTTACAGGATCGGATTGATGGTTCGGGCGAGGTCTGCGTCCTGGAGTGGTGGCCCGGGAATCAAAGAAAAACTGAGGCTATACGGAAAGTTTTCATTTCTGCAGGCACGCACAAGGTGGCGACGTCGCGTCCCGTCGCATCATGCGGATTGCGGAAGATCTACGGCTTGAGCTCCCTCAGGAACCGAAACCGTCGCGGTGACGGTGGCGCCATGTTGAGTGGAAGAGATCTCGAGCTTACCCCCAAGCTGCTCCATGCGCTCACGCATGCCACGGAGTCCAACTCGAATGACCCGTGGCCCGCACTGCCCTGCTTCATCGAGAATTATCGATGGAATCCCTTTTCCATCATCCCTGATTTCAAGGACCGCCGTTCCTTGTGTCGTTAGTAGCTCGACGTGCCCTGTCTGGCTGCCTGAATGGCGATGCACATTGGTCAGGCTTTCCTGGAGCACGCGGAACAGCGCCAATTCCGTAACGCGAGACAGGCGCGGGAAATCAGCCGCCACTCTGAATGACACCTGAATTCCACTTCGTGCTGTAAAACCCTCAAGATACCAGGGGATCGCGGACTTTAATCCCATCTCTTCCAACATCGGAGGGTAAAGCAGGTACGAAAGAGTGCGAACTTCTTTGACACATTCCCCGGCCAGATCAACGCACTGCAAGACATGCTGGCTCAGTTCGACGTCCGAGCCCAGGCGTTGCGCGAGCGTATCGAGGCTGATCTTCATCGCTGTAACACATTGTCCCAGACTGTCATGAAGATCCCGCCCTATGCGCCGTCGTTCTTCGTCCTGCATTTGCAGCAAGTGTGCAGTAAGATCTCGCAACGATTTTTCTTTCTGCATTCGTTCCGTAACGTCTCGAGTGACTTTCGCGAAACCGATCAGCTTGTTCGTCTGATCTCGAACCGGCGTGATGATCACGTTCGCCCAGAAACTCGATCCATCCTTGCGGAGACGCCACCCTTCATCTTCGAGACGGCCGTGTTGGACGGCAGCCTCGAGTTCGCGATTGGGCTTACCCGCCCGAATATCTTGCTCCGGATAGAAGCAGGAAAAATGTTGCCCGATGATCTCCGAGGCCTTGTATCCTTTGATTCGCTCCGCTCCCGTATTCCAAGTCGTGACGCGGCCCTCGGGATCGAGCATGAAGATCGCATAGTCCGACACAGCTTCGACGAACAACCGGAATTGCTCTGCCTTCCGGCGCGATTCGATTTCCGTGAGAAGCACCTGCATCCTCTGCTGCAAACGAACCACACTGCGCAGGCGTTCTTCCTCCGATGTCAGCTCGCTGTAGCTCTCGTCAGGGATCACCCCCGAATGTACCTCACAAATTTGCAACAGCGAATCCGCATGCTCGTCGCGACCGAAGCCCTGGATGGGATAGGCGCACCGAAGCGAAAAAGAATGAGTTTTAGCGATCTGGTTCCACAACTTTTCGACTTGGATGGCAGCCTCTGTTTTTCCTTCCCCCCACAGCACAGCCACCATTTCACCGAAGGCCACGACCCGATGATTCTCGTCCTGAGCCGCCAATGCAGCGCGAGCCAGCGCTCTACCGATCACGTCAAAGAAGCGCGCCGCGTCGGGCACGTTTCCCACCATGAACTGCGGGAGGGTCTCAGAGGCATCTAAAGCAATGTATCTGCCGGCGGCAACAGCTTGTGCGAGGTCGAGTCCTTGATCCTTCAATTTCGCGCAAAGAATGTCTTCGTGACCCTTGGTGGCAAAGACCACTGCCGAGCTTCCAGCCGCGAGAGCCGTGCCAATGAAACTGCTCACCTCGTCCAGCAGAAACCTGTCTTCGCTGTAGAACTGCACAACGTGCGCGTGATGCTCCGTGGTGACCTCGGAGAGTTCGCTCGACGTCTTGATTTTGCTCATTGGCGTCCTGGAAACAGAAAAACGAATCGAGATTCCTCAAAACATGTTGGGGCTTGCGATCCTTCGAGCGTTGAGGATTAAGACAGCAGAGATCATCGAGCAAGGCCGAAATGCCGTCCATACGGTATATCCAGTACGAAAACGTGGATGCGTATTCGCCGGCCCCCGCTACGGCCTTCGCTGTATTGATGCAAACGCACGCATCCGTTAGCTTGGCTGAGTACGACGCGATCTGGGGGTAATCATGGGTTAGCGTCGTGGACCAAATCGGCATTCGGACCCTCACGATTACCCTCCCCGGGGCTCAGAATTTGCCGGGACGACGCCGGGCTGGAGATAGTTTTGAAAAAGGAGATTCTGATGAGAAAACTGATGACCATTCTGTTCGCAGCTGAGCCTGCTGACCTCTCTTAGCCTGGCGGCTCAAGACACAATGAAGCAGGACAACAACATGAAAGCCGACGCCGCGGCGAAGGCCACGAGCGTCACAGGCAAAATCAGCGATGACGGAAAGACGTTCGTGAGCGACAAGGACGGCAAGACCTGGACGATCAGCAATCCAGACGCAGTCAAGGGCCACGAGGGACACCATGTCACGCTGAAGGCCAAAGTTTCTGCTGACACGAATGAAGTGAGCGTTCTATCGCTCAAGATGGCGGGTGATTCCATGAAGAAGGACAGTTCTCAAAATTAACCTCCGTGCAGGAGTTCTTTCAGGGCCAGCAGTCATGCTGGCCTTTATTATTTCTGCGAACAAGATGTCGTTCTCGGCGACAAGAGTCATGAACCGCTTTCTCCAGTGCGCGCTTCTTCCGGCTGTGCTCGGCCTGATCTTCGCCCTGCCACAAAGATGTGGGGCATACTCCGTGCTGACTCATGAACAGGTCGTCGATCTGTTATGGAAAGACGACATCCAACCTCTCCTGACCAAGCGGTTTCCTTCTGCCAGCCCGGAGGATTTGAGGAAGGCCCATGCCTTCGCTTACGGCGGCTCACTGATCCAGGACATGGGGTACTATCCGTTCGGCAACAAGTACTTCAGCGACCTCACTCATTACGTACGCAGCGGAGACTTCATCGTCAATCTCATGAATGAAGCGACGGACTTGGACGAATATGCCTTTGCTCTCGGGGCGTTGGCGCATTACTCATCCGATAACGTGGGGCATCCCGTGGTGAACCAGGCGGTGGCGCTGGAATTTCCAAAGCTTCACAGGAAGTTTGGCAGCGAGGTCACGTACGCCGACAATCCCAAGGCGCACATTCGCACCGAGTTTGGCTTCGACGTAACCCAAGTGGCAAAAAATCGTTACACGTCAGACCGCTATCATGATTTCATCGGATTTGAAATCCACAAACCGCTCCTGGAGCGAGCCTTCCTGGATACTTACGGCATTCCGTTGAGCGACGTGATTTCCGACGAAGATCTGGCGATCGGAACCTTCCGGCGTGCAATCAGCAAAGTGCTTCCAGAGATGACGAGGGTGGCGTTATTGGCTCGAAAAAAGGAGCTAGTCGCCGAGACTCCTAACTTCAATGCCCGCAAGTTCCGTTATTACCTCTCGCGGGCCAACTACCAGCGCGAATGGGGCCGGGGATATCGGCAACCGGGATTCGGCACTCGCGTGCTGGCATTCTTTCTCAATTTCGTGCCCAAGGTTGGGCCATTCAAGGCGCTCGACTTCAAAATTCCTACGCAAAAAACCGAAGATCTCTATATCGCCAGCGTGAATCACACTCTCGATGATTACCGAAGTCGTCTCGCCAAGGCCGGGACCAAGAAACTAAGCCTTGCCAACACCGACTTCGACACGGGGCGCATGTCCCACGCGGGCGAGTACATTCTCTGCGACAAAGCATATGCTCGCTTGCTCGATCAACTGGCAAAACATGACTTTGACCAGGTCACACCCGAACTTCGCGAGAACATTCTGGCGTTTTATAGCGATCCAAACGCCATGATCGCCACGAAACGGAGTCCTGCGGACTGGCAGAGAACGCAGAATGAGTTAGAACGGTTGAAGGCTCTCGTCTCGCCGGAGCCGCCTTCGATCAAGGTCTCCGCGCTTCCCTCTCAGCCCGATAACTAGCCCACTGCGCCGCCGTTCCGGTTCGAAGGAGTCTTTCCTCCCCAACCTTCACCGCTTCGCCGGCAACTAAGTTTCAGCAAGTTGATCAAATCGCAGTGCGCATGGATGCGCACTGCAAAATGGAGGACTACTTCGTGGCAGACGATATGGAGAAGAACCGGCAGCACAGCGGTCAGATTGGTCAGGGCGGACAGTCGGGCAACCAACCCGGGCAGCATGACAAAAAAGACCAGCCCGGTCAGGGAGGCCAACAGAACTGGCAACCCGGACAGCAGAAAAAGGGCGGGTCGGGGCAGAATGAGGAAGAAAAGAACGAAAATCAGGATCAGCAGCGTCGCGCATCATAGGCGGGAGTTTCTGATGCCTTCTAAGTCCCGGCTCACCGCCGGGACTTTTTCTTCCGTTGTGGACCCTGGGCATCTTGCCGCGTGCAACCTACAGCATCTTCTCTATTACAAACTCGTTGCCCGGCTGATCTACTCTCTGGGGGCCTGACGAGTAAGTAAGGGTTGGGCGCGCCACCGTCGCAATCCCTTGGGAATGACTGTGTCTGTGCCCATTCGCATTCTGATTGCCGATGACAATGCATCGGTTCGAGCCGCCATGCGTCGAGTCTTGGAGGCTGCTGCGGAGCACTGGGAGATTGTTGAAGCTGCAAATGGTCAAGAAGCCGTGATGATGGCACAGGAACTCCACCCCAGTCTCATCATCATCGATCTAGTGATGCCCTTGATGGACGGCCTAACCGCGGCGAAACAGATCGATAAGTTGCTGCCCGACACCCCGATCCTGATGCACACTCTATATACGTTTCCCCGCGTCAAGCTGGAGGCCGCAAAAGCAGGCGTGAGGAAGATCGTGTCGAAGTCAGACAGCAGTGCCCTGGTTTCGGCCGTTGAACATTTACTCTCTCCGAAAGCCGAGCCGTTGCCGGCATCGGCGGAGCCGTTCTCGCCGGAGCCGCTCCCCGCCCAGCGTCGCACCGAAGACCGGATTCGCGAATTGTGCAGCCAGCTTTTCGCGACAACGAACGACGACTCACACGCGGCCATACTTGTCGATCTGCAGAAGGTTTTGCATCAGCACATCGAACGGCTACGAACGCGGGTAGCGGAATATCCCGTCTTCGAACGCCGTCTCCGCAATGAAGTTCGTCCACCAGATCCAACCGCGCCTAAGGAAATCGTTCGGCCAACGCAACCCGGCCCGATCGCAGCCGTCGCTAAAGAGCAGCCCAAGAAAGACTCGACGCAAGAAGCAGAGGATGGCTAAGGCTCACTTCAGGCCGACGGCGGCAACAGCGCTTTGTGCCTCCGGATTGGCCATGAAGGTATTCCAGACGAGGCCGCTGCGCTGGTTTTCAGCCATGAGCATGGTGACGCCGACGTCGATTCCCAAAGCGTCGGGGTCATACCAATTCGTCAGCGGGTTGAAGGCGTCGATGAAGCCATAGCGCTGCCAAGCCCGGGGATACTGCGCCTTAATGTTGCGCAGCACCGCAATGCAGTCGGTGGAAACAAACGCGAGCGAGCCGCCCGCAGCGCAAGGCACAATACTTCCATCGATAGGGCCCATCGCAGGAGGGCCTCCCCATGCCGTATAGCCGCCGGCATAATCCGAAGCCGTGATCCCCCACAGGTTCGACGCGTAATCCTTGAACTGGGACTGAAGTGAAAGACAGAAAAGCTTGTGCGCCTGCGTCGCGGTCACGGAGTTGTTGAAGTAGTTGGTGTACTTGTCCCGCTTGTTGCGAAAGTCGAACCAGGCGTGCGAATACTGGTGAATAAACAGCGGGGCGTTCAGGTTGGTAATGTAGGTGAGGCCTTGATACGTAAGGGTGGGTCGGCTAAATGCATCCCAGGCAGAGGGCGGAACCGGGTTTGTCGTGGAACCGATGGCCAGCAGGTAGATCATCATGAGCTCGCTATAGGTGTCCCAGCGCGAGGAGATGAAACCACTTTCCGGCGTCCATCCCATCGAAAACGCGGAGCCGCTGTTGAGCATCCATGGCCAGTTGACGCGGTTGTAAATCTGCGATGCCAGGCTCTGAATCTGCGCATCCTGAAAATACTGCCTGCATGTCAGCACGCCGCATAAAAGAATGGATGTATCGATCGAAGAGAGCTCGCAGTTCCACACGCGGGCGCCGGTGTTCATATCAATGAAGTGGTAGAAGAAGCCGTTGACATTGGGCAGCTGGTTGAGCAGAAAATTCAGCGTGTTGGTCACTCTAGCCTGGATCTGCGCAGGGTCGCCGTATCCACGTTTGTGCCCGATGCACAGCGCCGTAAGTCCAAATCCGGTGGCCGCGATGCTCGAGACGGTGCGCGTGTCGTTGCCTGCGGCCAGGGCGCGATCTTTGACCTGCCCGGTCGTAGGACTTGCCTGTTCCCAGAAGAATAGGAAGATCGCCCGTTCAACTTGATCGAGAAACGCGTCATCCGAGAGCGGAGGCGGGGATGAGGGTGCAGATGAGCCGCCGCCGCAAGACACCATCCCCATGCTGAACTTCATGGCCGGGTAGGCCAGCGCGACCTTAGCCGCATAACCGAGGATTGCGCGGCGGGTGAGCAAGCTGTTGGATAGCGGCGGTTTCATGGCTGCCTGACCATTCGCTCAGTGAGTACTGTTCATTTCGAGAAGCACGAGCCCATGCGCCGGAATGCTCAATGTAACCACTCCATCTTTCACATCGTGCATTTCCGGAGAAGCAAGCCGGGCGGCGGCGCGAAGCTTCTCAATCTGGTCCCTCGTCGGATAACGCGGAGAACCCATCGCTTCGTATGCTTTGTGAACATCGCCATGTTCCGGGTCGAGTCGCATCACCCGAACCCGTGGAGCGCGAGCGTTCTCGAATTGGAATTTTACTTCTTTCGACGCGCCCGGCGCACCGGGAGCAGCCATGTTCCAGGCGGCAATCACCAGGGTGCCATCCGCGCGCCGCGTAACCAGAGCCGACTCGGATGATGATGCCAGGCGCTCCTCGCCCAATTGATGCAGAAGTAGAAATGCATTGAAGGATGGCTTCGGAATCCCTCCGGCGGCGATCAGGCCAAACCCGCCGTAGAACGGTTGCTTCACCACACCCTGTTCTTCGAAGACGTCGGAAAAAGTCCAGTAGGACATCTCATCCACCAAACCGTCGCACTGGCGGATGGTGTCGGCCATCCACGGCCCCATGTACGACGTGTCGGTAACCTCTGGCTCATTCATGTAACTGGCGTTGAACTCGCTCCAGAACAGCGGCAAGTTCGGCATGGTTGACGACTTGATCTGATCGTGAACTTTCTTGACCGCGCGGCAAACCATTCGATCGCGCGGGATTGCTTCGTGCGTTCCGAAGACGTCTTCGGATTTGTCGTTGCCATAAACGTGCGAAGAGACGAAGTCCACAGGAATCTTGTTCTCGGCGCAGTGGCGGATGAAGTCGTCGGCCCAGGCGGCTTGCGCGCTAGCCGGACCGCCGACCCGAAGCCGCGGGTTTACGGCTTTAATATCGCGGGCCGTGTGATCGTAGAGCTCGAAGTAGGTGGGCTGACGCGGCTCCCCGGCCCAGAAATCAAGGTTCGGCTCGTTCCAGACTTCGAAGTACCACTGCGAGACCTCGTCCAGCCCGTAACGATCCACCAGGTGCTTCGTGAATTGCGTGATCAGGTCGTCCCACTTCGCGTAGTCCTTGGGCGGGGAAACATTTTGCTTGTACCAGAAGGCGTGCAGAACTTCCCGCGCGGCAAGCTTCCTGGGCATGAAGCTCAGCTCCACAAACGGACGAACACCATTGGCCAGCAAGCCGTCGTAGATCTGGTCCACATAAGAGAAATTCAGGACTGGCCGGCCCTGCGCGTCTTCATCGTAAACGCCGACCTCATCATGAAAGATTGCGTGAAAGCGTACATACCGAATCGCCGTGATCTTCCTGGTCTCGCGCAAGTCCTGCCGGTAGCTGTCGCGCAGCGAGAGTATGGCGCGCCCAGAGCCAAACATGTGCTCCCAAAAATGTGGCAGAGGGTGCGCAGGGGCGGCAGCATCCACTACCACGTTCTCCACAGTCTGGGACCGAGCCGCAAGAGGCGTGGCAGAAAATAAAAGCACCGGAGCCAGCAGCAGAAAAAGAAAATCGATTTTGTAACGCTTCCACATAAAGTCTCCCTATTCGCAGCGGAAGAGCAGGTTGGGGGACGGGCGGTGAGGCATGCTCACCGCCCGTTAGCGCGAAAACCTAGAAGCTGAAGCGAACCCCGAGCGTGGCCGTACGGGCTGCAAGAGCAGCCGTAGCTTGGCCAAAGTTCGAGTTCCCTATGTTGCTGGAGATCGAACCTGTATCAATATTCAGGTTATTGAACAAGTTGTAGACGTCAAACCGGAATTCGAGCCTGGCGTTTTCGCCGAGCACCGGCATGTTCGGAAAGCCGAAGCCTTTGGTCAGGGTTAGGTCTACGTCCTTGTATCCAGGACCATTGAGCGAATTGCGATGAACACCCGGTGACGGAGGAAGTGCGGTTCCGGAGTTCGTTCCGGTAAAAGAAGTGTAGCAATTGGTTGTCACCGTTGCCGTACACTGCTGCGCCGAGAAGTACGCCGCGCCACCTAGTGGATAATTCGAACCCGTTTTGAAAGCGTCGTTGCTCGTGCTGGTTCCAGCGCCGCCCGAGTAGACCGTCGGGTAGACGTTCCCATAACCGCAGTTTCCGCAATAGAGGTTTCCGCCGACAACGCTTACCAACGGACTCCACGGGAAACCCGAGTGAAGATTGAAGATGCCACTCAGCGACCAGCCGCCAGCGATCTTTTCCATCCAATGGTTGCTGCCGTGGAAGAGCACGGGCTGCCATATGCCAAAAAGCTTGAACGCCTTGCCGACGTTGTAGTCGGAGCGTCCCCAACTCAGGTGGGGATCGAATGGGTAGTACGGTTCCGTATATGGACGCGAAGTGTCGTCGAGGCTCTTAGCCCAGGTGAATTGGGCATCAGCCATGAACTGACTTGAAAAATTATGCTTTAACTCTGCCAACAAGGCGTTGTAGTTGCCGCTGCCGACAGAACTCCAGTAGTCTCCGCCGTTGATCTGTGGATTCAAAGCGAAACCTTGGGTGACAGGAACGGCCTGCGGGTTCTGGTGGAATATAAGGTCGCGCGACATGCTTCCCTGGTACCCAAGCGACGCCATTAAATTGTGGCCCAGATCATATTGGGTATCCAACGAGTAATGATGGACGCGCGCCGTGGGCATAGTGCTGGGCCAGATGGCAACGCCAACTGGATTGGTGGGCAATCCATTTGACTGGAAGGTCCCCTTAAAAGCTGGGTTTGCCGGATAGCCGAAGGGGTTGTGCGGATCCGAGGAGGCCCCGTAGAGAATGCCAGGATTCGCCGTGTCCGGCGTGCCCATCTGGATATACTCCCCGATGGAGAGCCCCGGATTCCCTTGAATGCCCGCCGAAATCGCAATTTCTTCCTGGTTGTAGTTCAGGCCGTAGCCGCCGCGGACGACGAGCTTATCCCGAAAAACAGTCGGACTCCACGCAAAACCGATCTCGGGAGAAAAGTTATTCTTCTGCGCGTTCCAGGAATTTCCTTTGCTAACTGTCAGGCCAGTCAAGTAGCTCGACCCGGCCCCCGGATGGGCTACAAACATGTTGTTTTCTTTGGAGTAGAGCGGCCCAAAATAAGACCAGCGCAGTCCCAGGCTGAGGGTCAGGTTCTTGCGAAGCTTGTAGCTATCCTGAGCAAAGAAGCCGTAGATGCTTTCGCGGTCATCCTGGCGCTGGGCCGTCGGTGCGCCGGTATTTGGATCGGCGAGGATAAAGCCTTCGCGACGCGGAGCATCATTGAGAAAGTCCCAGAGGTTGAAGAAGCCATAGCTGGGTATTGCGCAACCGAAACACGCGTTCAGGTAAGACAGGCGCGTAAGGTCGAGGCCAAACTTGATAGTGTGGGGGCCAATGATCTTGGTGGCCACGTCCTTGAGGCTGTATGTCCATTGATCCAGATGGCTGCCGACATTCGGTCCAAAATTAGCGATGGATGCGTTGCCGATGGAAAAATCGAGGGACGCATTTGGGAGTCCCACCGGCGATTGCGGATTCGAGGTGATTTCGTTCCACCGCCATCCTGCAGCATTGGCACGAAGTTCGTTCAGAAAAGTCGGAGAGAAGGTGTGGTTCCAGATCGGGGAATAGGCGTAGTTGATCTGGTTGTGGTGAAAGAGATCAAAGGTCCGGGCGCCATTGTAGAAGTCTGTTGACGAAGGAACCCAGTAAATGGCAAAGCCGACGCGGTCCTTTTGACTGAGGTCATAATCAAGGCGGCCGGCGTACTGAACGTCAGTTTTGGTAGTCGGGCTGCTGGTTCGGTAGTAGGCAATGTCGGCTACGGTGCCCAGATTCTCTGGTCCACCGCTGCCATCGCCGCCGGTTCCCGGAACCGACGAACTAGTCCAGCCAGGATCCATCCCCCCAGTGGGGAAACCCGCGCTCGGTCCAATTTGTCCGAGCGGAAAGAGCGTGGGATCCAACGGAGTACCAACGTTCAGACCTCCGGCGACTGCATGGCAGTTTGTGCCTTCCACCAAACCAGCATCCACGCAGGCCACGGTATTAACGCCTTGGTTAGCTATGCCGTTCCCGGGGAAGTTGGCCAACGTCGAAGCGATGCTCCCCGAAGGGGCCAAGGCATCGAACGCTGGGGTATCCCCCCATTGGTTCCCAGTCGAGTTGGTGTGCTCGCGAATCGTCTCGTAACTGAAAAAGGCAAAGACCTTGTTTTTTACGATCGGGCCGCCGACACTACCGCCGATTTGATTGAACCGGCTCTGGTCCCTCAAATCAGCCGAGGGTCCGCCGGGGCCGTTCCAGCGCTGATAGGCGTTCAGGCCCGGACGGTGAGCGGTGAAGAAAAGACTACCGTGGTAATTATTTGTGCCGCTTTTGGTGGTGACCTGAATCTGAGCGCCGCTGAAGCGCCCATTCTCAGCGTCATAGTCGTTGGAAACAACCTTAAAACTCTCAATGGAATCTTCCGACGGAGTAATAATGGTCGTTCCGCCCCAGACGGCGCTGGTGGTGCTGATGCCGTCAATCACAACGCCGTTAGCCGGGGTCTGTTGACCATTGGCGCTAACCGGAGCGCCATTTTCGGTATTGAAGATGCCCGAATCTCCTCCCGATGCACCGCCACCGGTCTCAGTGCCCGGCAGATTGTAGCCACCACCGCTTTTTCCTTGGGAGCCATCGCCAAAGACGCCGGGCGCCAATTGCGCCAGTTTGAGGACGTCTCGCCCAAAGGACGGCATGTGCTGAACCTGGTTGGCAGAAACGACGCCGTTGATGGACGCAGTTTCGGTATCCAGCAAGGGCGCCCCTTCGGCATTCACGGTGATGGTCTGTGCCGTGGTGCCGACTTCGAGTTGCACATTCACGGCGTTCGGCTGGTCGGGGACGAGCCCCAGATTATCGAGAACCCTTTTCTGGAAGCCCTCTTTTAGCACCTCCAGACGGAAGTTCGCGCCTGCCGGCAAGGCATTGAAGTTGAATACCCCGGCCTGATCGCTGACCCGAACCTGCTTTTCGTTCGTGGCGAGATTGATCAACGTGAGGTTGGCGCCCGGAACTACGGCGCCCGTGGCATCGGTCACGACGCCCTGAATGGAGGATCGATACTGCGCTTGAGCCAGAGCGGCCAATAACAACGTACTGACAGCGAGCAGTGCAACGTGGACTGCAAAACGATGGCGCCTCATGGAGCCTCCTTACCGAAATCATTCCGGCGGCAGTTGTAGATCAGTCACTTGAAAAACCCACTGGACAAACAAGAAATGTCTTTACTAAATCACTAGTAAAGTGATTTAGTACTATTTGATGGCTTATAGCACCGACCCTAAAACGTTGTCAAGAACGTAAAACCATAGAGTGGCCCGTGGTTGGTTGCTTGCCGACGGCAAACGGTTGTGCGAAACTGCGCCTTGCCTAATCGCACCAAATCCGGTCGCGGGGCCTCCGGAAGGGACGGACCACCCAAGCGAGTCAGCCTCAAAGTGGTGGCGGACCATCTGGGCCTGTCACCGGCCACGGTTTCCCTGGTCATGAATCAGGCGTCGGTGGCCGACTCCATCCCAAAAGCCACCCAGGACCGCATCTTTGCCGCGGCCCGCGAGTTGAATTACCGCCCCAGTTTTGCCGCACGCTGGGCGCGGACGGCGCGCAGTTTCACCATCGGAGTCTTAGTCCCGGAAGTCAGCGAGGGCTACGCCGCCCTCGTGCTGAGCGGGATCGAAGGCTATCTTCTTCGCGAGGGATATTTCTATTTCGTGGCCAGCCATCGCCATCTGGCGGACCTGATTGACGAGTACCCGCGCCTCTTCCTGGCGCGCTCGGTCGACGGCATGATCGCGGTGGATACTCCATGGACCCATCAACTTCCCATTCCGGTTGCCACCGTTTCCGGACACAACCCCGCGAGCGACGTCACCAACATCCTCCTCGACCATGACAAAGCGGCGGAGCTAGCGCTGCGTCATCTGCAGAAGCTCGGACACACGCGCATCGCGTTTATCAAAGGGCAGGAGTTCAGTTCCGACACGGCAGTTCGATGGGAATCGATCGTGAAAGTGGCAGCACGCCTCGGCCTGCAGGTTTCCGCGAAACTCACGATCCAGTTGGAGGGAGACCTGGCCTCGCCCGAACTCGGCTACCGGGTTACCAAGCGCCTGCTGGAGCGCAAAGTTCCATTCACCGCGCTATTCGCTTTCAACGACGTTTCGGCTATTGGGGCGATCGAAGCCTTACGCAGTCACCGGCTGGAAGTTCCGAAGGATGTTTCAGTCGTGGGATTCGACGACATCCAGAGCGCGGCCTACCACAGCCCGCAACTGACAACGGTACGCCAGCCCTTGAAGAAAATGGGAATGATCGCGGCTGAAGCGCTTCTGCGGCGCATCGCGCGGCCTGACGAGGACGCCTATCCGAGGGAGATTGTGATCGATCCGGAACTGGTCGTGCGCAAGTCCACCAGCGCCGCAGCTTAGCCTCTCAGGGTGTGGACCGGGTTAGAGTGAACTTGTCGCGCAGCCGGATGTCGTCGGAAGAAGCTCCAACCAGGATTGTGAATTCGCCCGATTCTGCGCTCCATTCGTTCTTCTTGACGTCATAGAAAGAAAACGCCCGGCGGTCGAGCGTGAGCGTCACTCGCCTGCTCTCGCCAGGTTTCAAGTTGACTTTGACGAATCCCTTCAACTCCTTGACCGGCCGCGGAACGCTGGCGTGAGAATCACCAACGTACACCTCCGCCACTTCCGCTCCTTCGCGGCGGCCCGTGTTCTTGACGTCAAAGGAAACTCTAACCGGCACTTTCAAGTCTCCGCCCGCGGGTGTAACCGACAAACCGCTGTACGCAAACGTGGTGTAAGAAAGTCCATGCCCGAACGCGAACAGCGGTTTCGTCTCCGAACGATCGAAGTACCGGTACCCCAGGAAAACACCTTCCGAGTATTGAACGCGCGATTCGCCCTTGGCCGGGTAATAGCTGTGAAAAGCAGGATTGTCTTCCCACCTGCGCTCCAACGACACGGGGAGTTTTCCTGACGGACTGTAATCGCCAAAAAGGATTTGCGCCAGGGCGGTTCCTCCCTCCTGCCCCGGATACCAGGCATGCAGAATCGCGGGCACGCGGTCAATCCACTGCGTCATGTCGACGTTCCCGCCCGCGGTTATCACGACGATCGTGTTCTTGTTGACCGCACTGATTTGGCGGATGAGTTCATCTTGTCCGCCAGGAAGCCGGAAAGTTCGGTCGAAGCCCTCGCTTTCCGTTTTAGGATCGAACCCTGCGCAAATGATAACTGCGTCGGCCTTGGCGGCGATCGCTTTGGTGGCGCGGCCGGTGAAAGAAGCGGCTCGAGCGACACCGAAACCCGCAATCGCACTCCCCACAGCTTCGAAATATTCGAAGCGAATCTTGTATGCCTGCCCTGCCTCCAAATGTCTAACATAGCTGTCCACAGTCTGGGAATGAGGTTGCCAGTCGTCAATTACCGCTTCGTCGTCAATGTAGAGGCGGACTCCATCATCCGCTGACGAAAAGAACGTGTAATCCGCGGATTCTTTGGGCACAAAATAGCCCGTCCACCGCACTGCAAAATGGTCGACGGGTTCGTTCGGAGCGAAGCTGCCTTCTCCCCAGTCGAAGTGGACGTGCTTGTCGGTGCGCACCATTGCAGGGGTGCCCTGCAATTCTTGATTGCCAAAATATTCGCCCTTCAATCCGCTTTCTCCGCCGGGCGTTGTAACAAATTCGGAGTTCTCGAAAACTTCATCGAGAGGTGGCGCGTCTACCGCGTATAGCACTTTCGCCCTCGTTCCGAGGCGGTTGCTGATTCCTTCCAGATAGCTGACGGCGTTGAACGGCTTGGTCTCGGAACTGCCGCCCCCGCCCGGCACCGCTGGATACGCGCCTGGGCCGATGACCGCAATCGTTCTCACCTTGCTCTCGTCCAGCGGAAGCAGGTTGCCTGAATTCTTCAGCAACACCATGCTCCCTCTGGCTGCCTCGAGGGCAATTTGGCGTCCTTCCTGACTATAGGTGGGAATGTCGGTGTCGCTTTGCGGCTGATCGAAAAAGCCAAACTCGATTGCCTTGCGCAGAATTCTTCTGACCTTGTCATCGAGGATTGCGACTTGAAGCTTGTTCGTATCGAGAGCCGGAAGAAGAGCGTTCGCGTTCATAAAAGTCCGCGAGGGCATCTCCAGGTCAAGCCCACCGAGCGCTGCGCCAACCCCGTCGTGAGTCGCACCCCAATCGGACATCAGGATGCCGTCAAATCCCCACTCCTTCTTGAGTATCTCGTTGTTGAGATGATTATTCTGCGTCATGTAAACGCCGTTCACCAGGTTGTAGGCATCCATGACCGCGCCAACTTTCGCCTCCTTCACCGAAGCTTCGAAGGCCGGCAAATAGATTTCTCGCAGGGTTCTTTCATCGATGTCGGAACTCAGCGTCATGCGCGCGAACTCCGAGTTATTCCCGGCAAAATGTTTGGCGGTTGCGATGACGCGCTGTCCCTGGATCCCCTGGATGACCGCAACGGCCATTCTGGAAGCGAGGAATGGATCCTCACCGAGGTATTCGAAGTTGCGCCCGTTCATGGGCGCGCGGTAGATGTTCATTCCCGGCGCGAGAATGAAATGTACGCCGCGCGCGCGCGCATCTTTGCCTATCGCGGTTCCGAATCGGTGAACAAGTTCCACATCCCAAGTTGCCGCCAGGGCGATTCCGGCCGGATACGCGGTGGTAAGACCGTAGTCATGAACTCCCGCCGGACCGTCCGACATTCGCAGCGAGGGGATGCCAAGCCGTGAGATCGGACGAGTGTAGAAGTCATTGATGCCGCCGATCATCTCGATCTTCTCTTCCACTGTCATTTTGCCCAGGAGTGAGTCGACGCGCTTTTCTGCGTCCGGGATCGAGGATGCGCTCTGCGCGAGGACACACTGCAAAGAGAGGAGAACAACGGCTATTGCCAACTTCCGGCGACCGAGGGTCATCTGTGTTGTAGCTCCATGAAAGAAGTTTATTTCCATTGAAACGTTGCGACCGCTCCAGCCGGCAAGCTATAGGTAAAAATCTGATTCTTCCAGCTCACGGTGAAGTTCCCAGTACTACTGCTCGAATTCAGCACCAGCAGGACGATCGATCCGTCCGGATTCTGAAACGCAACGTCTTCAATGCTGCCGTGGCCAAAGCTGTTCGAGTCGATGCGGTACGCACCGGGGACGACAAACTTCGCCAGATGTCCGAGCACGTAGTACTCCACATTATTTGTGATGGTCACTGGTGAAACGCTGGAGTCAATCGTGACCACTCCCCGGCAATTTGCGCATCCGCCGTTCTGCGGCCCGGAATTCTGATCGAGCGCAAGATTCCACAGCGAAACGCTGCGAGCCCAGTTGCGGGTGGCGCCGATCAGCAAGTTCTCAGCGTTCCACGCCAGGTCACCTGCGAAGCTCGACCCGACGGTCCCCGAGCACTCCGTGAACCAGATGCCTTTGCTGGGGTATGCAGACTCAACCAAAGATTGATTGGCGACGTCGCCGGCGTAGCAGTGAAACGCGCTGCCTGCCAGGTAGGTTGCCGCAGTCGAATTCGCCAGCAGCGTTTCCGGGTACGACGGCTGGTCCCAGTTGTGGTCGTAACCCAGAATCTTCACATTGCTCAAGCCAGCCGTGTTCAATGCTGGCCCGAGATTCGAGCCGATGAATGTGGCCTCATCCGCCGCGGCGAGATATTCGGTGGGGTATCCGCTGTTGGAGTTCAGCGGCTCATTCTGCGGCAGAACGGCATAGATCGGAATGCCTTGTTGCTGGTATCCCTGCACGAACTTTACAAAGTACTGAGCCAGGCTGGGAAAGTACGCGGTATTCATGTTGCCGCCGTTCATGGTGGCGGAAACTTTCATCCACGCGGGCGGACTCCAGGGTACGGCCACAACTTTAATGGCGGGATTCACCGTTAGTGCCTGATGCAGAAGTGGAATCGTGTAGGTCGTGTCGTGCGCGATCGAAAATTTGCTGAGGTTCACGTCGGTTTGCCCCGCCGGAACGTCGTCGTAACTGTAATTTCCGCTGGCTGAAAAATCCGAGGCCCCCATTGGCTGCCGCAGAAACGTAATGCCAATGCCCGCCGAAGGACTGAACAGGCTCTGCCACAGCGCGGACTGTTGTGCTCCAGTCAGTTTGGTGGAGACAATCCAGGCTGCGGAGTCTGTGAGTGAAGCGCCGTATCCGTCCATCTGCTGATATTTAGTCCCATCATTCACGGTGATGACCGTGCCGGAGGCAGTGCCTGCTCCAAACGTCGCGCTGGGCTGCGACTGCAAGAGCATCGCGCGATCACCGGTCGTCTCAACCACCTGCACGGTTGGCCCAGTGGGCACAATCATCGTGTGACTACCCCCCGAGCACGAGAAGCAACAGCAAAACAGAATTGAGAAAAGTGAAGAAGCGACGGCCATCCTGGAAAAGAAAACGGAATGCATGATCAACTCCATAATAGGGTCGTGACCGAATCCGGCGCCAGGTTTACGTCAGCGATCTGGCCAGCCTGTTTCAACGTTGCTGTTTGCGCGGGGCCTGAGTTTGTCACCACCAGGACCCTCTGCCCATCCGGATTCTCGAAGCCAACCTGCTCCACGCCCGCCAATCTGCTCGTGGATTCAAATCTCCTTGCTCCCCGCCGAACGCTGCGCGAGAAATGGGCGAACGCCCAATACTGCCCGCTGCGCGTGATCTCCCTCGTCTGCGAATGGATGGTAACCAATCCGCCGCAGGGGAATGGCCCAATGTTCGGCCGTCCTTTCTCGTCGAGCGCGAGATTCCAGCCGGTGACCGCCTGGCACCAATTACGAATCGCGCCAGTGAAGGTCGCGCCCCACTTCGCCCAGTCGGTCAGATAGTCGGGCGAACTGTAGTCGGGGCCACCTTCGGTCCAATACAGCTGCGCCTCGGGATGCGCCTGATGCACCTTGCTCATCATCTCAGGCTTGCCCACGTAGCCGTGAAATGCGACGGAGTTGCAGTATTTTTGCAGGCCTTCGTCGTCGAGTTCACAAATGGCGCGGCCCCACAGGTTGTAGTTGTGATCAAGAAGCCAGATTTTCGTGGAGAGGCCGCTGTTCTGGAGCAACGGGCCCAGGTGGTTCTTCACAAACTCGATCTCGTATTCCTGCCCCCACAGGCATGCCGGCATTCTGCCATCTTGATCCGTATCCACTTCGTTCTGCACCGTGACCGCCTGCACCGGCACGCCTTCGGCAGCATATGCCTGCAGGAACTTCAGAAAATATTGCGCGTACGGTCCGAAGTAGCGCTTACGCATGGAACCGCCGAGCATCGAACCGCCCGCCTTCATCCACGCCGGGGGGCTCCACGGCGACGAAAACAAAAACAGATCCGGATTTGCTTTCCGCGCCAACCGCAACATGGGCAGAACGTAGCCCTGATCGTGAGCGATTGAGAACCGCTTCATCTCAAGATCGGGCTCGCCTTCGTCATAGCTGAACACCTCCGTGGAGTAGTCGCTCGATCCGATGCAAGTGCGGCATACATTGAGTCCCATCTCCGAAGGATGAAACAATTCGCGAAAAAGTTCTTCGCGCGCCGGCGATGGCACCCGGTTGAACATGTAGCAGGCAGCGTCGGTGAAGGCCGCGCCGAAGCCAAGCATCTCCTGAAACTTATGGCTGGGATCAATCGCGATGACGTTGGCGCTCCCTCCCGCGACGCCCCTTCGCCACGCTATAGATGAGGCCGCAGCGTACCGCAGCTTTCCCCCGGTCACCCGAACCGCGATGTCCCCCGCCGGTGGGGTCGCTGCGGTGCTTGCCGATGCGGACGCGAATTGGCTGGTTGCGGTCGCGGCCAGCCCGGCGGCGGACAATTTCAAGAACATTCGCCTTGTGGCTTTGTTTGACACGGGAATTGCGCCTCCCGAAACTGGATTTGCTGTGAGTATAGTGCGAAGCCTTGCGACTACAAGCAGCAGCGGTGAAATTCAACGTCCTGAGCTTGCCGCGGCGCTTCTTCGTCGTAGTGTTCCGTCCCCCCTTATTGTGGTTAATATCGCAACAATACAGTAAGCATATGTGCTTACTAAAACGCTCTCTTAGGGCCGAAACACCATTTTTGGCGATCCTTTCTCTTGACAACCGGCTAGTAGTGGTTTTGTACTAGGTGCGCACAGGTCTACGTAGGGCGGGAACCTCGGCGTCTTGGCGTTTCGGCGGGAAGCGAGGTTGCAAGTGTGGGCCGCCCATGGCGGATCTTCTTTTCCTTGGGGAGGAAAGTATATGGGGAGCAAGCGGCTGGCGGGGTTGCTGGTTGCGGCACTGAGTCTCGTTATGCTGGGCACTGCGCTGGCCCAGTCGGACCGAGGAGCAATCGCCGGTTCAGTTCTCGACAGCAGCGGCGCGGCTGTCGCCGGTGCATCGGTCACCTTGAAAGGCGTAGATACTGGCAGCGTCTACAAAACCGTATCCACCTCCACCGGCGGATACCGCGTCAACGACTTGGCGATCGGACGCTACGACGTGACCGTCGAAGCCACGGGCTTCAAGGCATCCCTGCAAAAGGGAGTCGAGATTCAGATCAACACGGTCGCGTCGCTCAATGTCACCCTCCAACCCGGCAATGTGAAAGAGGAAGTGACTGTTCTCGCCGACGCTCCCACCATACAGACCGACAGTTCCGATATCGGCACGGTCGTGGAAGACAAGCAGATTCACGATCTGCCATTGTCGCTGGGCGCAACCGGACAGAGCTTCGTGCGCTCTCCCGAGACGTTCATCTTCCTGCTCCCGGGAACGATCGGCCAAGGAACCGCTGGCGACCATTCGTCGGCCGGCGTTTACGAAACGAAAATCTCGGGTGGCCAGAACTTCGGGGCCGAAATTTTGCTGGATGGAGCCAGCGTGCAACGCTCCGATTCTGGCACTGCGTTTGACCAGACGGCACCTTCGGTCGAAGCGCTAACTGAGTTCAAAGTCACGACCTCCACCCCCTCTGCGCAATTCGGCCACACATCCGGCGGTGTGGAAAGCTTCACCACCAAGTCGGGGTCCAATCGGTACCACGGAAGCGTCTTCGAACTGTTCCGCAATCAAGCTCTGGACGCGATGCCGTGGAATTTCAATCTTAACAATGCGCT
The DNA here is from genome assembly GCA_963819145.1 of uncultured Acidobacteriaceae bacterium. Classification (GTDB taxonomy): domain Bacteria; phylum Acidobacteriota; class Terriglobia; order Terriglobales; family Acidobacteriaceae; genus Sulfotelmatobacter. Next base: position 236,576 of record CAWFVB010000025.1, on the reverse strand, counting down.
TGCGCGGTACGATAACGCCCAGATCAATGCTTGGAATGCTGCCAATCCCGGGAACGAGGCAGCGTTGGAGATAATCACGGCGAAACCGGCAGACCACCAGAATGACTTTGGTGGGGCGCTCGGTGGTCCGGTCCGGATTCCCAGACTCTATGACGGTCACGACAAAACCTTCTTCTTCTTTGCCTGGGAACAGTTCCGCAAGCGCCAAGGGCTGAGCAACGATGTGTTGACCCTGCCCACGGGTCCTGAGCGGACCGGAGATTTTTCCGCTCTACTGGGTCCCGGTTTGGTGGACAGCGGCAACAATCCGATCATCAATCCCTGCACTGGGACGCAAGTACTGCAAGGCCAGATCTTCGATCCGTCTACGACGCAAACCGTCGCTGGACAAATCTGCCGCACACCATTTGCGGGAAACAAAATTGGCAATATCAGCGGTGTTGCGCAAAAAGTGCTCGGTTACCTGCCGGGGACAAACCTTGGTGGTTCATCCAATAGCCTTGGTGTGGGCGGAACTCAATCAAACTTTCTCAATCCGGCAACCGTGGAGAACATCGTCACGACACAGACTAGCTTTCGGATCGACGAAAACGTGACCCAAAAGAACAAGATCTTCTTCTCCTACCATAGCCGTGAGCAGAACATTCTCAACGGAGCGAACTTCGATTTGCCGGTACCGCTCACTCCTAACGACTACTACAACTATTACTTCACCCACTACCTGCGGTTGGGATGGGACTACATCGTCAGTCCTTCGGTGCTGAACCATCTAACGATCGGACTCAACCGCGTCTACACGGCTGCTAAAGCTCCCAGCGTAAACGGGTCGGACTGGGAGTCAGTGCTCGGCATTCCCGGAGCAAGCGGCCCCACTTTCCCGCAGTTCAACTTCAACGGCGCGCAGTACAACACGTCCTATAGCAACTGGAGCATCAACAACGATACGCTGCAGATTCCAAACGCGCTTGTACTGGCTGACAGTGTTTCCTGGACAACTGGCCGGCACTCGTTCCGTTTCGGTTTTGACTGGCGGTCCTATCAATATTCGGTTTCTTCCCCGGGGTCGTCGTCTCCTGCGTATACATTTACGAATAATGAGACTTCGTTTGCTCCTGCCAGCCAGAATCCCAACTCCTCTCTGACGGGAGATCCGTTTGCCAGTTTCCTTTTGGGTCAGCCTGACCAGGAAGGGCTGCAAGTATCGTCGCATTTCTCGCGCTGGGCGCAGAACTACTATGCCGTCTATGTGCAAGACGACTTCAAGGCCCGCAAGAATCTCACGCTTAACGTGGGCTTGCGATGGGACATTGAAACGCCACGGCGCGAGGCCATTGGTGCACAGTCGGTTCTGTCTCTGACCGCGACCAATCCGCTAACGCCGGGACAACCGGGGGCGTTGATTTATGGTAAGAGCGCAACCGGGGCTTCTACCTACTTCAAGAACTTCGGGCCACGGCTTGGGTTTGCCTACTCTCCAGACTTCGTCAAGAACACAGTAGTTCGGGGTGCTTACAGCATTTACTATGCTCCCTTGACGTATTCGGATTTCGGTTCGAATCTGAGCAGCGGGACCACAGCCAGCCCCAACTTTCAAAACCCCGATCACTTCACTCCGGTCTCGTCGCTGGATACAGGCTTCCCGGCGTATACCCCGCCAAGCAACGAACAGGATCCGACTCTAAATACGTTCACGCAGAACGGCCTCTACTACGTTGCGCCCGGTTACGGGCGGCCCGGCATGGTGCAAAACTGGGATCTGGAAATACAACATCAGCTTGCATCCGATTTGATCTTCAGCATCGGCTATATCGGACAGCACGGCACACGGCTGCGGTCGAATCTGGCGCAAATTAACACACCGAATCCCCAGTACAACAGCCTCGGCGCAGCCTTGGGATACCAAGTTGACGGTTCCGATGGAAACGGCGGACCGGCAATCCTAGCTTCCCTGGGAGTTACAGTACCCTCCTGGTTCACTCCCGGCTGGGGCAGCGGCAATTCCAGCAATGTGATTGGCCAGTTGCTGCGACCTTTTCCGCAGTACGGCAGCATCACGACCAACTGCTGCCTGGAGAATCTAGGACAGTCTACGTACAACGCTCTGCAAACCAAGCTGGAGCGTCGTTTCAGGAACGGACTGAATCTGTTGGCTTCGTATACTTACTCCAAGACCATCACTGACGCCGATTCCTCCTTCTCTACCGAAACCGGATTTAATTCCAATGTTTTCGGAGCGCAGAACCCGTACAACCTCAGAGGAGAAAAGGCTGTCAGCTACCAGGACATTCCACATGCCTTTGTTGTCAGCTATCTCTATGAGCTGCCCGCCGGTCCCGGTAAAAGGCACTTCAGTCACGGCGTACCGAGCAAAGTTCTAGGCGGATGGCAGATCAGTGGTTCCCATCGTTACCAGAGCGGTTCGCCCGCTGTTATCAACGAATACGCAACGTCGAATCCATACAGCGGCGGGAACTACCGGTTCAGCCTGGTTGGGGGCGTCACTCCATTTGGCACAGGAAGGTGGTCGCCCGCAGCACAAACGGCTACGAACGGTGGACGTGTGCTCACTGGGGTATCGAACGGAAGCGCGAACTTTTCGGGAGGCTGGTCCAGCAGTGGCTGCAATTTCAATAGCGGGGTCGCAAGCGCCGCAAGTCCCACCAACCCAACTCCCGTGAACTGCGCGGCCTACATCGATCCTAGCGCCGCTTCACTCAGCGCCGGAGGTGGCTACGTCTTTGGAAACCTCCCGACTGCTGTTTCCTGGTGGCGAAGTCCCGGGTACAAGAACGAAGACTTCTCTATTATCAAGCGAACGTCCATACGCGAGGGCCAGGATATTATGTTCAAACTTGATATTCCAAATGCCTTTAACCGACACATCTACAGCGGCATCGACGGAAATCCCTACGACAGCTACTTTGGCGTACCTGGAGGTGGAGGCCACGGCGTGATTAATGCGCAAAGACAGATCCAGGCCACGCTGCGTTACGAGTTCTGAGGCTTTCCCAACGCCTCAACAACCCAAAGGCTGGACGAGAGTCCAGCCTTTGCCATTCCTGCCCGGTCGAAGGTTTAGAATTCTTTGTGAGCCTGATGAATAATCTTCTTGCTGATCGAGGAAATAACTCGCCCCGACGGGCGTGCCGCTTCCCTTTTGCAATGCTGCTCTGTTCCGCGCTTCTCGCCGTGCCTTCCTTCCTCTGGACGCAAACCGAAGCCGCTTCGCCGCGGTTTGAGCAGGCAACGGCAGCCATGCGGGAAGGAAACCTCGACGCGGCCGCGGAAGGTTTCGCTGCGGTCGTCCGGCAAACTCCCGCGTTCGCTGAAGCCCACTTCAACCTCGGTCTGGTCAACGAAGAGCGAGGCCATTACGAAGAAGCGATTGCCAGCTTTCAGAAAACACTCGCGCTGAAACCTCACCTGCATGGCGCGAACCTGTTTCTCGGCATCACCGAGTTTCGACTGAACCATCTGGAAAAAGCTCACGCGGCCGTCGCGAAAGAAACCATTAGCTACCCGAAGGATGCTTCTGCCTGGATGTGGCTGGGAGTGGTTTGTCTGGCGCAAGGCAAGGCGGAAGATGCGGCCGACGCGCTGGACAAGGCCGCCAAACTCAATCCAGACGATGAAGACATCTTCTACCACCGCGGGCGGGCACATCTCCTGGTGTCGAAGAACAGCTACGCGCGTATGTTCAAATTGAATTCCAACTCCTGGCTGGTGCATCGCGTGCTGGCCCAGGCCAACTCGGAGGCTGAGCGGCATACCGATGCCATTGCGGAATACGAAGCCGCCATCAAACTCGCCCCTGCGCAGCCCGGACTCCACGAAGAACTTGGATCAGAGTATCGCGCCGTAAATAAAATCGCCGAGGCTGAGGCCGCATTCCAGAAGGAGCTTGAGCTCGATCCCCACAACGTGCTGGCAACGTATAAGCTGGGCGCAATCGAAGTCGAAAAGGGGGATGGAGCGAAGGGCAAAGAATTAATTGAGGCGGCGCAGCGCAAAAATCCGGGCTTGGTCCATATGGACTACAACCTCGGCCGCGCTGAAATGCTCCTGGGCAACGACCAGGCGGCCACGGTGCATTTCGAACAAACCGTGAAAACCGACACCGATCCCGAGGTCGTGGAGCAAGCCTGGTACCAGCTTGGCACTGCCTATCGCCGGCTCCGCCGCATGGATGAAGCGCGCCACGCGATGGCTACCTACCAACAACTAAAAGACGATGCGGCCAAGAAATCACAGCAATCCCTGGAGCGCTACCGGGCCGATCATCCGAACGTAGCCGATCCGCCGCCCACGCAGGATCCGCAGTAGTTCCACGTCAGTGATTTGCAGGAGAGGTTCTCGATCCCGCCGCACGCGTCTGCAACTCTTCCGCTCGATCGAACTCTGCCTTGGCGCGATCCGTGGCCCGAGTTTCTTTATACAGCCGGCCTAACTGATAATGGGCTGCGGCGTTTTCGGGTTCGAGCTGCGTTGCTTTCTCCAATTCGCGCTGCGCGTTGTCCAGCTCTCCAGTCTTGCGGTAGTAGGCTCCCAGTTTCAGGCGGCAATAGGCATTGCCAGGCGCTAGCTCTACTGCCTTCCGCAGGGGCTCGAGCGCTTCGTGAGTCTGGCCCTGCTCCAGCAAAAGACTCCCCAGATTCACGTAAGGCTGCTCGGTTGGGTGTCCACTCCCTTGTTGCCAAGCGATCGCCTTGCGATAGGCTTCGATCGCGTCGGCAGGTTGACCTTTAGTCTCTAAGATCAAGCCCAGATTGTTCTCCGCCCTGCTATCCCGCGCGTCCAGGTCAAGCACCTTCAGAAACGCTCTCTGCGACTCCACGAGTTGGGTCTTCGTATAGTAGGCGCGGCCAAGGTAGTACCACGCATCTTTGTTGGTGGCATCGAACTCGACAGCCTTTTCAAGCCATTTGATGGCATCGGGATAGTCGTCCAACAGCACATAATCCAAACCAACGATTTTGAGATCATCGCTCGAGGGCTGTATCAGGCCGGCGGCCTTGGTGTAGACCGCGAGAGATTCGGCGGGCCGGTTCTGCCGGTGCAGCACAAAACCGAGAAGATATAAGGCGTCAGCGGAGTCCCGATGGACAGCGCTGTAGCCTCGAACCACCTTCTCCGCCCCTGCAAAATCATCGAGGTGAACGAAACACTTGGCCTCATAGAGAAGAGCGTCGGTCGAACCGGGCGCCGCCGCTTCGGCACGGGCGAAACTCGTTGCCGCCGAAGAATAATTCCCGGCTCGGAAATCGGTCATGCCGCGCTCAAAGTCCTCGCTGGTTTGCCCGAACGCGCCGTGCAGAGACAGCAGCCCCGCAATCATCCAGCCTGCGACAGCGGGTGTGCATTTCCAGACTTTCATGGCTTTGGCGGAGCCTGGGAACTAACCGGTTCTTCAATCGGCAGAATCTGATCTGCGGGGACGTCCTTCAGAGTCTGCTTGATGCCGCTGGGCCAACGAATCTCGATTTTCTGTGCAACCTTGTTCTTCCCCAGCCCGAAATGAACACGCTTGTCGCTTGCCGAAAGATAGCTCCCCGCCGTAGAGACGGTCGCAGATTGCATGCCGTCTGAGGTCACGACCGTGACCTCCGCGCCGATCGCGTCCCGGTTGCTTTTGCGTCCCACTAGCTTCAGAAGAAGCCAGTGATTCTGTGTCTGAGTTTCATTGTGCAGAATGTGAACGGGGCCATCATTCGTAGTGATGACGGCATCGAGACCGCCGTCATTATCCAGATCGCCAATGGCGAGTCCACGCGAAACCCAGGCTTGCCGGAAAACATCGCCCGATTGCGCGGACACGTCCGCGAATCCGTGACCGGTGTTGCGCGCCAGCAGCAGCGGCTCTCGATATCGCAGGTTGGGCGAGGTCAACTCGATCGTATCCATATCGTGACCCTGGGCAATGAGCAAATCCTTCCAGCCATCGTTGTCGTAGTCGAAAAAGCGAACGCCCCAACCGGAGTGGGACAGCGTCATCTGGCCGATTCCGGCTGCGCTGCTCGCGTAGGTGAAGGAACCGTCGCCGTCGTTTTGGTAGAGGGCGTAGCGCTGATTCGCAAGATCAGTCACGACCAGGTCAGGCCAGCCATCGTTGTTGTAGTCGGCGAAGTCAACACCCATGCCCGCATAGGTGCGGCCGTCAATGTCAACCGCAACCTCAGACACCAGGCCTAGATCCTCGAACGTGCCGTCTCCCTTGTTGTGGTAGAGGAACTCCACCATGGAGTCGTTCGCAACAAAGATATCGATGCGGCCATCACGATCATAGTCCGCAATGCCCACGCCAAGCCCTTTCCCGGGCTTCGACAGGCCCAACTTCTCAGCCACTTCGGTGAACGTTCCGTCGTGGTTGTTGTGATAGACCAGCGGCGGGATGGCCTTGAAATGGTCCGGATGGCAATACGCGCGAAAACCTTCTTTGTGTTCGCCGCACCAGAAGTCGTCGAAATCCCAATCCAGATATCGCAGGACGATCAGATCGAGGTACCCGTCACTATCCAGGTCGACCCAAGCGGCGCTGGTGGACCACCCACTCCCGCCGACGCCAGCCTTCTCCGTCACATCCGTGAAGGTGCCGTTGCCGTTATTGTGGTAGAGCTTGTTTTCACCATAGGCGGTGACGTAGAGGTCTTCGAATCCGTCGTTGTCGAAGTCCCCAACTGCAACGCCCATCCCGTAACCAGCGCCCTGCAGCCCTGCCTTTTCGGTAACATCCTCAAACGTCCCATCTTTTTTCTGATGGTAGAGGCGATTCCAGTACTGCGAATCCGTCTTTTGGGGAGTCGATCCTTTCGAGGTGGGATCGGCGAGAGGAGCGCCATTGACGAGATAAATATCCAAGAGCCCGTCATTGTCGTAGTCAAACAATGCGACCCCCGCGCCCATTGTTTCGAGAAGGTATTTTCTCGAAGTGTGCGACGCACGGTATTGAAAATTCACGCCGAGCCGCTGCGTAACGTCAGTGAAAGCGCCGGGAGACCCTGGATTAGCTGCCGTTGACGTGGAAGTCTGTAGCCCAGCGGATAATAAGCAGAGCACGAATATCAGGCAGCCTGCCGCAAGGCGCAACGCAATGAATTGGAGGCGCTGCTTCACGGCGTCACAATCCCTTTGCCTTCGACCACCGTAAATATCTGGTCAATGGACGGAATTCGTATCTCTTCCTTCGCCCCGCTGGGCCAGTCAATCTCGATCTGGTCGACTTTGGTGGCCGCTCCCAGTCCGAAGTGAAGCCGCTGATCGGAACTGGAACCATAGCTGGCCCCGCTGAAAACATCCCCCCGCTGGCGTGCCCCGCCCGCCGTCACAAACACTTTAGCTCCGATCGCATCGCGAGGACTCTTTGCTCCCCCTACGAGTTTCAGCGTGAGCCAGTGATTCGAATTCTTCACGACATTGCGCAAAAGGACCGGGCTCGAATCCATGACGTTGAGAACCACGTCCATGTGCCCGTCGTTAAACAAGTCACCAAATGCCGCTCCCCGCGCTGTGATCACATCCGCCAGCCCGCTTCCCGTAGCCGCAGGAACTTCCTCGAACCGCATTCCATTCAGATTGCGGAATAACAGAGGTCGCTGGGCCCATGTCGTGCCCCAGTCTTGCTTATCGACGCCCGGATAGACGTGCCCATTCGCCACGAAGATGTCGAGAAGTCCGTCATTGTCGTAATCCAGGAAGCCTGTTCCCCAACCGAGGAATGGAATCGTGACATTGCCGACGCCTGCCGCAAAGCTCACATCAGAGAAACTGGCTTCGCCTTCGTTGCGGAATAGCGTGTTGTAATCGTCGGAGAAGTTCGTGACGTAGAAATCAACTTTGCCGTCGCGATTGTAGTCGCCCACGCCGATCCCCATCGACGCTTGTTCGCGGCCCTCATCGTTGAGGGCGAATCCAGAGAGGTAGCTGATGTCTTCGAAAGTGCCGTCGTGCTTGTTGCGATACAGATACCGCGGCACCGAATCATTGGCAACCACCAGGTCGACCCAGCCATCATCGTCCACATCCACAAAGACAGACGCCAGCCCGTAATAGCCGCGCGGATCTGAGACTCCGGCCTTCACGCTGACGTCGGTAAATGTGCCGTCGCCATTGTTGTGGAACAAGTGATCGCCCTCGCCCGGCAACCCGCGCGGACCGCACATCACCTCGATCCCACGAAACTGGCAATACCCCGGCGGAAGGCCGCCCTTGCCGGCGATCGGCGGATTGTCAGGATCGAACTTGACGTAGCCGGGAACAAACAGGTCGAGCCGGCCGTCATGGTCGTAGTCGCCCCATGTCGCCCCGGCAGACCAACCGCCCAAAGTGACTCCGGCTTTTTCGCCCAAATCAGTAAACGTGCCGTCGTGGTTGTTGTGATAAAGGCGGTTCTTGCCGAAGTTGGAAACGTAAATGTCGGGCCAGCCGTCGTTGTCGTAGTCGCCCACCGCGACTCCAAATCCCCAACGTTCGTTCGCCACGCCGGCCTTCTCCGTCACGTCGGTGAAAGTGCCGTCGTGATTATTGTGCAGCAACATGGCCCGCGGAGCGGGTTCCTTGCCTTTCAGTGCACGAAATGTCGATCCGTTCAGAAGATAGATGTCGAGCCAGCCGTCGTTGTCATAGTCCAGCAATGCAACGCCGGAGCCGGGCGTCTCGAGGATCGTAGTTTTCTCCGCGGTTCCGGACTTGTGCTTGAACTTGTCGATGCCGGCCGCATGTGTGATGTCGGCGAAGATCACGGGCGCTCCGTCGATAAAACCGCCGGCAGTGATCGGACGCGACTGCGCGTCCTTGACCGGGGCGTGCGCGACGCCGGTGCTCATCCCGCTTTGCTGCCCTTGCGGAGCCGATTGTGGTAGCGGCTCTCGCGCCTGTCCGGCGCTTTGAAGCGGCGACCAGCAGACTATTAATACCAACGAGAGCCAGGCATGCGGCTGGAGATGCTGAAATTGGGTGGAGATCAAGGGCGCCATTCGGCTCCGACGGGCCGTCTATTCGCAAAATTCTCTCACAGGGCTCTGGTTTGGTCCAACCAGAGTCCGGCACAAATCAGAGGGTTCGAACCGCTCTCCGGATTTCTCCCAGCGGTAACTGCTGAGGGTGACCAGGGTTAATTGAGAAAAACGTTCACCTCGTCTACGTTATCAATGTCTGCGCACGCGTTTGGTTGCACTTCCTGTAGCACCTTAATCTTGCCATCCTGGGAGTTGGTGTTTGAAACGTCCTCGAATACTGCTCGTTGATGACACACCGGAAGTTCTCGCCTTTTGCGCTGAGCTTCTGAAGACAGAGTTTGACATCGTCGGCTCTGTCTCGAACGGGAAATCCGCCATCACCGCGTTTGAACAAACTGCTCCAGATGTAATTGTGCTGGATATCTCCATGCCCGGAATGAACGGTATCGAGGTGGCGAAGCACTTGCGTCGCAGTGGCTGCCAGGCGTCCATTGTGTTCTTGAGCGCACAAGATGACCTCCTGCGCTCGGCTCTGGAAGCAGGCGGCTCTGCCTATGTTTCAAAAACTCTCGTTAGCTCCGACCTGTCGCTTGCCATTCGCGAAGTCGTGGCAGGCCGTCCGTTCGTTTCACAAACAGGCCACGGCTGAGCACAATGCACCTCTGAAACCTTCGCCGCTTGATTTCTCGATCGCCTGCCACCGTTTGGGAAATCAATCCAAGTTAGCCTACAATGCTGCCCACTCCACCATTCCGTGGAGAATCGTCACTGAGCGCCGCGCATGGCAGCGAGCACCGAAGCAAACCCGGAGATTGACCTTGAGTTTTCCGGCAAGGCCGCCGGCCCTTGCATTTTTGTGCTCTTTGGCGCGGCCGGCGATCTGACCAGGCGCAAACTGGTTCCGGCCCTTTTCAACCTCGTGAAAGCCAAGTTGCTCCCGGACAACTTCGCTGTGATGGGCGTTTCCGTGGATGACCTGACTCCAGACTCGTTCCGCGACCAAGTCAGCGAGTTTCTGCCCCAGGGCGACGGCAACGCCGAGCCTCTGAGCTGGCTACGCCAGCGGCTCTTCTACCACCGCGGCGATTTCGGCGACGCTGAGACCTTTTCAACACTTCGCGACCGGCTGGCCAAGATCGATGTCCACAGCCAGACACAGGGCAACTATCTTTTTTACCTTGCGACCGCGCCCAAGTTCTTCGCCCCAATTGTCCATCAGTTGGGAAAGGCCGGCCTGGCGAAACAGGAAAACGGACACTGGCGACGGGTCGTGATCGAGAAACCCTTCGGCCATGATCTGGATTCGGCCAAGACCCTGAACCGCGACATCAAATCCGTGCTGCAGGAAAATCAGATCTACCGCATTGATCACTACCTGGGCAAAGAGACCGTGCAGAACATCATGGTCTTCCGTTTCGACAACGCCATTTTCGAACCCATCTGGAATCGCCGCTACATTGACCACGTACAAATCACCAATGCCGAAACCGTGGGCGTGGAGCGCCGCGGCGCCTACTTCGACAATGCGGGAACGCTCCGCGACATGGTTCCCAACCATGTCATGCAACTGCTCAGCCTGACCGCGATGGAATCCCCGGTCTCGTTTCACGCGGATGCAGTGCGAAATGAACAGGCCAAGGTTCTGCACTCGATCCAGCCGCTGAACTCTGAGGACGTTTTGCAGCGCAGCGTGCGCGGGCAGTATGGCGATGGAATGCTGGGTGCAGAAAAGGTCCCGCGCTACCGCTCGGAGCCGGGAGTCGCTCCCGAGTCCCGCACCGAAACCTTCGTCGCCTTGAAACTCAATATTGATAACTGGCGCTGGGCGGGCGTTCCCTTCTACTTGCGCACGGGCAAGCGCCTGGCGAAGCGGCACACCGAGATTGCGATCCACTTCAAGCGCATGCCCTTTGAACTGTTCCGCAACGCACCCTTTCACAAACTGCACACCAACACGCTGGTCATCCAGATCCAGCCGGCGGAAGGCATCTCGCTGAGCTTTGGTGCCAAGGTTCCCGGTCCGCTTTTGCGGGTGGGCTCCGTGGATATGAGTTTCGAGTATTCCAAGTATTTCGGAGCGGATGCCTATACCGGTTACGAAGTTCTTCTCTATGACTGCATGATGGGCGACGCCACCCTGTTTCAGCGCGCAGACATGGTCGAAGCTGGATGGAGTGTTGTCGACCCGGTTCTGGATGTCTGGCGGGCTCTGCCTCCGCGCAAGTTCCCCAACTACGCATCCGGCACGTGGGGTCCAGCCGAGGCAGATCAGTTACTGGAACTCGACGATCGGCAATGGAGGAAAATTGAGCCATGATCCTCGCGGGCGATATCGGAGCTACCAACACCCGGCTGGGAGCCTTCGAAACTGAAGGCAACCGGCTGCAATGCGTGGTCGAAAAGATTTACATGAGCCAGGAGCACGCCGGCTTGCCGGAAATTCTCGCTCAGTTCATCCGCACCGAGGGCATCCCGGTTCACAGCGCATGTTTTGGCGTCGCCGGGCCCGTCCGCTCCGGCCGCAGCAAGATTTCCAATCTCCCCTGGACCATCGATTCTCGTGAGTTGGCCAAGCAGCTCAAACTCAATTCCGTCGGCCTGCTCAATGACCTGGAAGCTTATGCCTACGGCATCGACGCGCTCGAATCTAAAGATTTCATCACTCTGAGCGAAGGCACAGATGATGCCGAGGGCAACCGCGCCGTGATCTCCGCGCGCACTGGACTCGGTATGGCGGGGCTCTATTGGGACGGCTTCCGTCATCATCCTTTTGCTTGCGAAGGCGGACACTCGGACTTCGCTCCGACCAACGATCTGCAGATTGAACTGCTGTCCTATTTGCAGAAAAAGTTCGGCCGCATCAGTTGCGAGCGCATTCTCTCCGGCCCCGGCATCAAGAACATTTACGATTTCCTGCGAGACTCGCACAAAGCGGAAGAACCAGAATCGCTGGGAGAACAAATGAGAGCGGCCCCCGATCCTCCGGCGCTGATCTCGCAACTTGCCCACGAAGGGAAAGCGCCGATCTGCGATCTGACCATGTCCTTGTTCGTCAGCGTATTTGGAGCCGAGACCGGAAACTGCGCCCTGCGCTACATGTCCACCGGAGGAATCTTCATCGGTGGCGCGATTGCGTCAAGAAACGTGGAGCGGATGAAAGACCCAGTCTTCATGCAGGCCTTCCTTGATAAGGGACGCATGGAGACGCTGCTCAAAGACGTGCCGGTTAAAATTATTCTCAACGACGATTGTGGATTAATCGGTGCTGCCCGTTACACGCTCGTGCAAAAAGCTTTCGGGTCGCCTAAATAGGGAAGCTAAAGAAGAGGACGGGGTTCCACGTTCGGGCTTTCACCCCACCAAATCCCGGGTTCATTCGGCAGCGCGCGCTTCTGGTAGTCGAATCCGAGTCGCTCCAGTTCTTCGAGTACCGCTTCCATGGCTTGCGCGATTGAATTCTGAACAGTCGCGCTCAACGAGCTTCCCGGTTCGTAGTTCGCACCGACGATTCCAACCAGCAGCACTTGCTTCGGGCTCGCGCCCAGCATTTCCGCGGTCAACAGGCACTCCGATAGGGCCGGCGAATGCGGATCAAGCCTCTCAGCCGGCGTTTTGCGAAGAATGTCTTCTTTGCGATAGAGCGCAACCGTGCCCGCGGGATCGTCGCTCGCCACCGAATCCAACAGAATCACCGCATCGAGTCCCACGATCTGATGAGTCAGGTCGAGCGCTGGAGTGCCGAGGTCCACCAGTTTCACGTTGTCGCCGAACGTGTACTGGGACTCCAGCAGAGCCAGCACATACGGTCCAACTCCGTCGTCGCCGAGCAAGACATTCCCGATGCCGCCGATGAGAGCAGTCTTCACAGTATTTTCGCCACGCTTATCTTCCGGCCCGACGCATCAAATGCGTGACACGCGCAGGCCATGCAGGGGTCGAACGAATGCACCGTCCGCAACACTTCCAGCGGTTCCTCCGGCCGGGCTAGCGGCGTGTGCAGCAGCGAGGCCTCGTAAGGACCATGCGCTCCCGCCTTATCGCGCGGGCTCGCATTCCACGTCGAAGGAACCACCGCCTGGTAGTTTTTGATTTTCTGGTCTTTGATCACGACCCAGTGCGAGAGTGTTCCGCGCGGTGCTTCGTGGGTTCCCACACCCTCCACCTCGTGCGTTGGCAATACCGGCTGGTTGTGCACCGTGTAGTCGCCCTTCGCAATGTTGTCGGTCAGGAGTTGCAAATGCTTTTGAGCCAGTTCTGCCAGCATACAGGCACGAATAGCGCGAGCAGCGTGGCGCCCCAGCGTGGAATGCAGCATATCGGGCGTAACCCGGATTCCCCCGATCGCCGCAACTTTCTCGATCGCCAGGCCGGCATATTTCTTAGTCAACGGATGTCCTTGCGCATAGCCAATCAGAACCTGCGCCAGCGGTCCTACCTGCATCGGTTCGCCGTTGAAGCGCGGCGCCTTCACCCAGGAATATTTCTGCTCGCCGTCCCATCCCGTAAAGGCCGGCTCGGTCTCACCCTGCCACGGATGCAGAGCTTTGTCGCCCTGATAGTAGGCGTGCATCACATCCTCGGTCACTCCTTGCCGGAATGCAGGATCCGATGCCGTCTGAAACGCCTTGACGCCCGCAATGTCGCCGTTGCGAATGTAGCCGCCCGGCAGGTCATACGAGGAGCCGCGGCTATCCAGCGGCAGGTCGGGTACGGCGAGATAGTTGCGCACGCCGCTGCCAATCTTGAACCACTCGGGATACATCGCCGCCACCGCGCACACATCCACGAAATAAACCTGTTGCACAAATTGGACGACTTCTTCCAGCAGCGTACGGATCGTCTCCAGTTGCGTCATCCCAAGAGCTGACGGGCTGTCGAGATCAATCGCGTTGGCGACTCCGCCCACGGTCAAGTTCTGAATGTGCGGCGTCTTCGACCCCAGAAGCCCCACCACCTGCAACGCCTTGCGCTGGTATTCGAGCGCCTGCACGTAATGCGAGAAAGCCAGCAGATTTACTTCTGGCGACAACCGCATTGCCGGATGCCCCCAGTACCCATTGGCGAAGATGCCCAGTTGTCCGCTCGCCGCCACGGCGTTCACCCGGTCCTGCGCCGCCTTCAATTCGTTGCGCGAGTTCCTCGTCCAGGGGGAAAGACTCTCGGCCAGCTTCGACGTCGCGGCCGGATCGGCCTTCGGAATCTGCATCACATCCACCCAGTCGAGCGCCGACAATTGATAGAAATGCACGATGTGATCGTGCAGCGCGTGGGCGATCAGAATCAGGTTGCGGATATATTGCGCGTTCAACGGCACTTCCAGCTTCAGCGCGTCTTCCACCGACCGCACGCTCGCCATGGCGTGCACCGTGGTGCAGACCCCGCAAAAGCGTTGCGTGAAAAGCCACGCGTCTCGCGGATCGCGGCCACGGAGAATCTTCTCAATACCCCGCCACATGGTGCACGATGCCCATGCGTTGCTGACCGCGTTGTTGTCAACCTCCACGTCGATGCGGAGGTGGCCTTCGATTCGGGTGATGGGATCAATGGTGATTCGCTTTGCCATAGGTGCCTGCTGTGACTTTGAGAGTTCAGTCTCCGCTCGCCGGTTCCTGCTCGGTTTCGTCCTCGCCAAAATGTCCGTACTTGAAATACCCAGTCCAGCGAATGTAAGGCCGCCGGAACCGGAAATAACTTGCCATGCTGTGCCACTCCGCCAGCGGAGCGGGGAGAATCGCAAACCGTTTCACTGCGACCAGAAAGCCTAGAATGCCGAGTGAAATGAAACCCAGCGATACCAGCACTTCCGCCGTCGCCGGAAAATACAACGCCTGCGGATTCGGCTTGAACGCCAGCGTCGTCGGGCTGAACCGGTAGATCATGCCGCCCAGCGAACTGATGACGTATCCGATGAACATCTGCTGCTGATTGTGATATTTCAAAGACCGCCGCAGCAGCCAGCCGCCGGCTGAAACCAACGCAACTTCCAGCCAGAACACGCCGGCGAAGCGGTCGAAATGAAAGGCAGTCCCCAGGGCCCCGCGGAACACGATGTCCAGCACTCTCAGCCCGAGCCAGCCGAAGATCAGCCACGCCGTGATTCGTGCGGCTTCGTCCAGAACTTCCATGTCCATCGCCCGTTTCCACACCAGGCAGCACAGCATGGTCGTCCCGGCCACACAACCAAACGACATGAAGGTCGCCGCGCCCAGGTACAGCACCGGCAGCCAGGGCGTCTGCCACAGCGGGTGTACGCGTTCGCCCGCCAGCAGCATCAACGCGCCCAGCGACGACTGGTGCATTCCCGGCAGCAGGTATGCAGCTGCAATGATCCAGGGGAAGAAGTAGTGCAGCCTCTTTTCGATTCGCTCCACTCCCGGCCGTAACCGGGAATCGAAATACCACAACCGCTCGAGCACCGGGGGAATGTTCTCCACGGCCAGCGGGATCATCGCGTAGATCGACATGCAGATCGCCACCTCGGCCAGCGGAGAATGCATATTCCATCTCCACGGGAAGACGATCCAATAAAAGTTCCACGGACGTCCCGCATCAATTCCAAGCAGAAGCAGGCCGCATGCATAGGCCAGGAAGCTGGTAAGCAGCGCCATCCGCATCAGCGAGTGCAGCCGCTTGCGCCGGAATACCCACGCCGCAATCCCTACCGCGAACGCCCCGGAACCCAGCGCGGTCAGCACCATCAGGTTGAACGTCTTCCAGATTCCCCAGCCGTACGCGTCATTCATTCCGCTGACCGGCCCCAACCCCGCCAACTCGCGGTACCCGCTCAAAACGAATGCGATCAACACCAAGGCCAACAGCCCTAGAAAGAATCCGTTCACTACCGGAAATCCGTAGACCGGCACGTTCCTTTCCCAGCGACTGCTCTGCGGATCTGCGCTTGCTGGCAGGCTGCTCATAGTTGTGCCCTCAATCCAGTTTCTCTTTCGCGCTCGTGGGCTTCTTCTTCATGGCCCTTGAGACTCTTGCGAATCACCTGCACTAAACCGGCGTATAGCAACGCCGGCAAGGCGAAATACTGATAGAACCGTCTCTGCCAGCGCAGCGTTCTTGCCGGAACCGACTCCGGTCCCAGTTCCGGCAGGCCCAGTTTTTCGAATGGAACCCGCGACAGATACAACGCTTGCGTTCCGCCGTTATCAATTTCGCCGTACACCCGGTTCTGGTAGTAGCGCCCGGGATGATCCTTAATTCGCTGCTTCGCATCCATCAACAGCACAGGCCGCGGACCAAAAATCACCGCACCCGTCGGACACACGCTCGTGCATCCCGGCTTCAGTCCCTTCGCCAGGCGGTCTTTGCAGAGCTCGCACTTGGTTACGCGCGGATTGAATCCAACCCATTGGAAACGCGGAATGTGATACGGGCAGGTGATCGTGCAGTAACGGCACCCGATACATTTATCGGCCAGCCAGCTCACCACGCCGGTTTCCGGATCCTTATGCAACGCCTGGAACGGACATCCCGCCGCGCACGCCGGATCCAAACAGTGCATGCACTGCCGCTTCGAGAACGAGAACGCCGAGCCATCCTCGGGTTTGTAGAGCTTGATTACATTGCGAGTAAGGTCGTTCAAGTCTGAGGGAGCCTGGTGCAATGCGTCGCCGCGGGTGTCGGGCGGCGTGTCATTCGCCTCGGCACAGGCCGCCACGCAGGCTTTGCAGCCGATGCAGATACTTGCGTCATACAGGAGCCCCACTGCCGCACTGGGAACCGGGATCGGCTCTTCGGCGCGCAGCACATCGGTCCCGACCGCGACCGCCACGGCCGCCGGTGCTCCGACCTTGGCGATTCCAGTGAACAGTTGTCGCCGAGTGATGGCCACGTCAGTCCTCTTTCCTTGGCGCAGATGTTTCCGCCGGCTTCGCTTTCGCTTTTTCGGCGTGCGCAATGTCGGCCGCAACCCGTGCCACTCCCGCTTCGGTGCTGCTCTGGAAGCGCTGCGATGCCACCCATGCCGCCCCTCCGACCGCTCCCGCAATCGCTCCCACCAGCGTTCCCGCGCCGACTCGCAGCTGGCCCGCCGTGCTGAAGATCGGAGGATACGTATCAGGAGGAGTCGCCAGGTGGATGGGAACCGTTTCGAACGTTCCCATCTGCCACACCACGCCTTTTTCCGTGCAGCCCATGCAGGGCACGCCGATTCCAATCGGCCACACTCCCGGCATCTCATTGAAGTGCCGCGTCGAGCAAGAGGCGTGCGTGACTGGCCCTTTGCACCCGAGCTTGTACAGGCACCAGCCCTTGCGATGTCCCTCGTCGCCGAACGCCGCCGCGAATCGTCCGGCATCGAAATGCGCTCGGCGCGGGCAGTTTTCGTGGATCACGCGGTCATACGCGAATTTCGGCCGGTGGAACTCATCCATCTCCGGCAACCGACCCATCGTCACGTACTCCAGAACTACGGCCAGGAGGTTGTAAGGATTCGGGGGACAGCCGGGAAGATTGATGATCGGCTTCCCTTCGACCACGGAATCAACCCCCACGGCGCCCGTGGGATTCGGATCAGCCGATGGAACTCCGCCCCATGAAGCGCAGGAGCCGATGGCAATCACCGCGGCCGCCTGACCTGCAACTTCTTTGACGACTTGAATGGCAGGCCTGCCGCCCAGTTGCATGTAGATGCCGTCGTCCTTGGCCGGGATCGCTCCCTCAACCACCAGCACGTACTTGCCCGCGTTGTCGGCGATTGCAGACTTCAGCGCCGCTTCCGCCTGTGCGCCCGACGCCGCCATCAGCGTCTCGTGATAATCCAGCGAGATCACATCCAGGATCAGGTGGGCCACATCGGGAGCCGATGTCCGCAGGAGAGTCTCGGTGCAGCCCGTGCAGTCCTGGAAATGCAGCCAGATTACCGATGGTCGGCGCGCCTTGCCCACGATTCGCGCCACCTGCGCGATGGACCTGTTGGTCAGGCTCAGACCCACTGGCGCCGCAACCATCAAGGTTGAACAGAGCTGTAAGAAGCTCCGCCGGGATACACCACTCTTCTTCAGATGTGCCGCAATCGTGTCGCGCTCGCCCGTCGTCATGGACAGACTCCCTGGCATCGTGGCCCTAAACCAATCGGGCCGCGCCGCTCCCGAGAGCAAACCCCCGCCTCTTCACGGCGCCCATGTCATACGGGCCGCGCAAGCTGCAAGATTGCCCTTAGGGTTCTTTATTCGGTCGAGGTGTGGAGCGTCGCGGAGACTGTCGGATGATCTGGTAGACAGATGGTATGAAAGCAAATGATTGCTTTACCAGTGAGGTGCGTTATCCCTCCGAGTCTGCCGACTCTCCCTCCTGGGGCTGACCTGATTGGTTCGCTGGTCAGTCCCCTGCAGCCGAATGCAGTGTTTATCGTCTATTCCCGATTTGCTCTCAGTGATGTGAATCACAGATGGTGGTGATAACAATCATCACGCAAAGGAAGGTCGCCAGGGGGCCGGGCGGCACTGATGCTTTATTACTCATTTCCTGTAGCGATCTACTGCACCTCAAATGCGCGTACGCCTTAACCCACTACCTGCGCTTCCCGATTGTAGTAAGTCGTAAAGAATAGACCACGCCGATTTCAGGAGCTTGGTCGCGCCTGCCCAGACGCTCTTGGAAGCAACGACGCTCTTACCTCGCCATACCGAGAACGATGACTTCATCGACCTTGCGCTCTTTATTTTCTGGAATCGTCAGCACGATTCCATCGCCGTTCTGGCTATAAGCAACGGGCTCACCATCCGGGAATATTCGGGCGCTTCGAACCGGCGCTGGCATTGCAGGCAAGGCCAGTAGTTTGCCGTTCCAGTGGAGAACATGCACATAAACTCTGTCGTCCTTCTGGGTGGTCACGCCCCAATCCGCGGGCGCAATTGGTCCGCCGCGCGTGCCGTAGATCGAGTCTCCATATCGCGCCATCCACTCGCCCACGGCGAGCAGCCGCGTCACAAATTCCTCTTGTATTTCCCCATTCGGCATCGGCCCAATATTCAGCAGAAGATTGGCATTGCTTCCCGCCGCTCGCACCAGCAATTCTTCGACTTCCTCTACGCTCTTGTAGGCGTGATCGCGTATATTGAATCCCCACGAGTTATTGAGCGTGTTACAGCTTTCGAGCGGTAACCGGTCGCTGACGACCTTGGTATTGAACCCAGCCGTGTTCTGTCCGGGCAAATCTTTTTCAAAAGTCTGCACATCCTCTCCAGGCTTGGGCGCCTGGTGGTGGTTCGGGATGATCAGCGCCCCCGGCTGCAGCTGATGAATCAGCGCATACGTCTTCGGCAGATGCCAGTCCGCGTCCGGCTTATCCCACATGCCGTCAAACCATATGCCACCGATCGGCCCGTAATTGGTGAGTAGTTCCCGCAACTGCCCATCCATGTAGTCGTCCACATACGCACTCCAATCCCCATGATCGGGCCGGCCATTGTGCCACGAGCCGTTGTCTGACGCCGTCGAGCCCCGCGGATAATAATCGGGATTGTGCCAATCCAGTTGCGAATAATAGAAAAACAGCTTGATTCCCTGCCGGTGGGCCTCGTCCGCCAGCATTTTCAGCGGATCCTTTCCGTAGGGCGTCCGCTGCACGATATTCCAGTCCGAAACCTTCGAGCCAAACATCGCGAAGCCATCATGATGCCGCGAGGTGATCGTGATGTATTTCATCCCCGCAGCCTTCGCCAAACCTACCCAAGCCTTCGCGTCAAATTCCTCCGGGTCAAAGAACTTCGGCAGCCGCTCGTATTCCTCAACAGTCAGCTTGCGATTGTGGAAGACCCACTCGCCATCCCCCAGCACGCTGTAAACACCCCAGTGAATGAACATTCCGAACTTTGCATTCTGGAACTCCTGTCGTGCCTTGAGGTTTTCGGCGGACGGCTGGTCACTCGTCTGCGCCCGCACTGAAGAAAAAGAAGAAAAGAAAAGGAAGACTCCGACAAACAGGAGTGTCACGACGCGCGACTTGCAGGCCTTCATCCTCGGTCCTCCAGATGGCGCTAGAGTTCGCCCTTCTTCATCTGTCCGACCGCATGGTCGCACGCCCGCGCCGTCAGGGCCATATACGTCAGCGACGGATTCACGCACGATGACGACACCATCGCTGCTCCGTCGGTGATGAACAGGTTTTTTACGTCGTGCGCCTGATTGTGGCTGTTGAGCACTGAAGTCTTCGGATCCCGCCCCATCCGCGCCGTACCCATTTCATGAATGGTGAAGCCCGGCGGATCGTCCTCGTTGACGAAGGGTTGAATGTCGCGGGCTCCCGCGGCGGCAAGCATCTCGGCGGCGGCGACCGCCATATCCCTCCGCATGGCGAGTTCGTTCTCGCTCCAGGCACAGTGAATTTTCAGCACGGGGATGCCCCACGCGTCCACTTTTTCTTTATCAATCTCGACGTAGTTATTGTGATTCGGCAGGCACTCCCCGAATCCTCCCATGCTGAACCGCCACGGCCCGGGGCGGCTGATGCGATTTCTTGAAGTCCGGACCGAATCCTGGTTGCGCAATGCCGCGCTCCCATCCTTCGCGATAGCCGCCGCCCTCGAAAGCCATATCCCCGCAGGAATCCGGCTTGCTTCGTCTTCACGTTTCGAAATCGCGGCACGTAGATTCCATTCGGACGCCTTCCCAGTTCAATGCGATCTTCATTGCCCGGAATCGATCGCTTCCGCACCGCCGGCCTTCACGTGGTCCATCAGGTTGTGCCCCAGTTCCCCGCTTGAGTTCGCCGAGCCCGCTGGAAAACTCCGGAGTGGAAGAGTTGAGCAAAATGCGCGCAGATTCCAGCGCGGAGGCGCACAGGAAAATCATCTTTGCGCTGGAACTCGACCGCGGCGCGCGACTTCGCCGTCAATCACCCGCACTCCGGTCGCTCTTCGAGTACCCGCGTCGAAGATCAGGCTGTGGACCACGCTGTAAGGCCGAAGCGTCATCCTGCCGGTTTTCTCCGCGGCGGGCAGCGTCGCGTTCACGCTGCTGAAGTACGATCGCGTGATGCATCCTCGCTCGCAGGGCCCGCAATAGTGGCATGCCGCCCGCCCATGGTGATCCTTGGTCAGAATCGGCCGCGCGCCCGATCGTGAACACTCGCTCGTCGCCAAAATGTTTCGCAATCGCCTGCCTGCACTACTTTCTCCGCGCAGTTCAATTCCATCGGCGGAAGAAACTTACTGTCCGGCAGGTGCGGCAGGCCCAGCGCCTCGCCCGTGATTCCGACGAAATCCTCGACGTAGTCGTACCAGGGCTCGATATCCGCATAGCGGATGGGCCAGTCGATGGCGATTCCCTCGCGCAAGATTGGCTTCGAAATCCAGATCGCTCCAGCGGTACACTTGCCGGCCCCACATAATGGATCGCCCGCCGACCTGCCGTCCTCGAATCCAGCGGAACGGCTTGCCCGCTTCGGTTGTGTAGGGATTCTCCTTGTCGTTGACGAAGAACTTCGCCGACCATTCGTCGCAGGCGTAACAGGTGCTCTGGATGGGCTGATCTTCTCGCTGGCGGCGGCGATCGCCCAGGCCGCGAAACCTCATCTCCCACGACGGAACGTGCTCCACGTAGTCTTGCTCGGGAACGGTCGGGCGGCCCGCCTCGAGCACGAGCGTCTTCAGCCCTTTCTCGGTCAATTCCTTCGCAGCCCAGCCGCCGGTCATGCCGGAGCCGATCACGATCGCGTCGTAGGTCATTTCCTCTTTCACTGGCTCTCGGCTCCTTTGCCCTCATGCACCTCGACGCACCCGTCATGACGGTCGGGAATGATCTGGAAGTGCAGTTCCTCCGTGGCCCCCGCTTCAGACGTGTAATAAGCGGTCAGCGTCAGCTGCCGCAGCATGAAATAAAAGTTCTGGTGCGGCTTCTTCGCCGATCCCGTCGAGCGCCGGAAGTGTTCCTGCGCGCGTTCCTCCTCAATCATTTTTTCGCCCAGTGCGGCCAGAATATCGGCCTGCTGCGCCGCCGAGCACCCGACAAATTCCTTGGCGAACAGGCTTTGCGAGCGCGCGTCCACGTCGGCAAGACCGCTGAGAAAACGGGTTCGCTCCTCGTCGTCGTACCACTCCGTCAAAATCAAGTCGATGAAGTCGCACGCGCCCACATCCGTGGCTCCAGGAGTTTCTGTCTTCGGAAGTATCATCTCCGCCATGGCCGTCACGGTTGCGCTCTGGTGGGCGTTCATCGTATGCGCAGCCGCCTGCGAAGCGATCACGGCGCGCGCTTCTCGCAGTACCGTCCCCAGCCTGCCTGGCGCCAGTTGCAGCGCTGCCCCCGTTGCCAGCAGTTGCAGCGCCTCCCGTCGATTCATCATTTGCGATCCTCCGACCGTTCTTATAGAACCTGGGAAGGGCGCGGCTTCGAGTTGTGCCGTGAGAGCCCCACAAAACTCGCGCTCCTTAGCCCTGAGACAACCACGTCCACTCCGCTGCTCACTGCGCCCCAGTCTTGATCTCCACCGCTTTTCCGTCACGATACACGATCACCAGCGGCTTCCCCCCGTTCGGATAGCGAACGGTTTTTTCATACGAAGTACTCGACGCGTCCGGCATGCCCATGCCCACCGCGAAATCCGCCTGCATCTCGTTCATCCCCGACTTCACCTCGTGCTGCGCTACCGCCTGCCATATGTCGGCCGGCCAATGCTTATAGAGTTGATGCGGATCCTCGATGTAAAACATCTCGTCCGAATAAATCTTGTACTCTCCCTCCGCTTCAACCCCGATCGGCACCGCGTAGCTCTTCCCTTCTTTCTGAAACACCGCCATCACTTGCTTGCGGGCCGCCGGCCCAGGAGGCACCGCCATCACCACATCCTTGATCGCAAGCTGCTCGATCGGCAGCAACACCCCCGCCTCGTGCGCAAAGTCCACGCGCTTCCGCGCCGGCTCGTATCCGTAATAGGTATACTTGTACCCTTCCTTCACCCACACCGGCTGCTGCGTAAGCTGCATCGCCGACTTCAGATCGTAAGGATAGAGTTTCTTGGGAGTGACGTAGTAGTCCGCATTCGAATAACCGACGTCCTGCGCCTTCTTCTGTTTCTCCGCCGCGACGCTATCCTCGTGCCTCTGGTACAGAATGTAGCCAGCGCGCAGTGTCGCAACCACCAACGCCAGCAACAGCGCTAGCTGTATCCTCTGCTTCGCCTCTGGACTTATCATGCAGAGACTTTACCAGACGGCCAACTCCGGTTGCACGGAGGCACACGCTTCCCTTTCAATGATGCGCTCCGGGCAGATTTTCTCCGCGAACTGAGCGGCGTTTGATTTTTGCGGGCGCGATCGCCCTGCGAGAACCCCCTCAGCCTCGCCACCTTCTCTCCAGGCCCGCCCGTTGTAAACTGATAGCAGAGGGTTCTGCCATGCCAGCCATTACCGAACAGGACGTCTTGAGCGCGTTGAGAAGTTGTTATGACCCGGAGATCCCAGTCAACATCGTCGATCTAGGCCTGATTTACAACGTAAATTTCTCGCCCGCGCCGAATCCTGCCGAAACCAATCCTGAAGACGCGAAGCAGGACGTCACCGTCGAAATGACCCTGACCGCCCAAGGCTGCCCCGAGCACGTCAACATCAGCGCACAGGTCAAATCGCGCGTCGAGCAACTCCCCGGCGTCCACAACTGCAACGTCAATGTCGTCTGGACTCCGCCCTGGACCCCCGAACGCCTCAGCCCCGACGCCAGAAAACAACTCGGCATCGAGTAAAGCTCCGAGGTTTAACCCCTGAGACCCGCCGCTCATCCACCAATCTCTTCCCACGTATCCACAGCGCTCCGGCCCGCGGCTTCCGTGATCTTCCGCCCGGCGCGGCCCGCCATTTCCATCACCCGCATGCCTCGCTCGAAGTACTCCGGCAGCGCTTCCCGTACTTTCTCGAACTTCTCCGGAAACTCCGACGCCACCACCGCCAGCCCGACACCGGTCGCCAGTACGCCCGCCGCATACCGTCTTTTCATGAATAGAATCGCCGCCGCTCCGATCGATCCCGCAACCGCCGCCTTTTTCCAGCTCTCCATCGTCGTTCTCCCCCGTAAAAAAGTCTCGCTTTCTGCGATTGTACGCCAGCCTCGGCGCACCCAATCGAAGCGGTGGATGAAAGCATGGATTCCATCTCTCGCGCCTGTTGCGCGGAGAAAGCCCGCTGGGAGCAAAGCCGGCAGAGTGAGATTTTGATCCTGGATCGTTGCGGAATTTACGTGACCGTTCCCCGCCGGTAGTCCTCCGGCCCAATCCCGAACCGCTTCAACATCGACTGTAGTGTAGTTCGCTTGATCCCCAGCCGGTTGGCCGCGCCAGCCATTCCCGACAACACGCCATTGGTCTCGCGCAAAACTCGCAGAATGTGTTCGCGCTCCATTTCGGTCAGATCGTCGTCCGCCACTTCCTGCGGCGCATCCAGTTCTGCCGGCGGCGGCGCCAGCACGCTTCCCTTGGTCAAGATCACCATGCGTTCGATCATATTCTCCAGCTCCCGGATATTCCCCGGCCAATTCCAGTTTTGCAGCACGGTCATCGTTTCGTCAGGAATGGTTTCAATTTGCCTGCCTAGGCGCACCGCGTGCTTATTTACAAAGTGATGGACCAGCATAGGGATATCGCATCGCCGCTCGCGCAAGGAAGGCAGGTGGATCGGAAACACATTGAGGCGATAGAATAGATCCTCGCGAAAGTTCTTCTCCAGAATTTCTTTCTGCAAATCGCGGTTTGTGGCCGAGATGATGCGCACATCCACACGCAGCGTGCGCACCCCGCCCACTCGTTCAAACTCGCGGTCCTGCAGAACCCGCAGCAGCTTCGGCTGCAGTTCCAAGGGTAGTTCGCCGATTTCGTCCAGGAACAGCGTTCCTTTGTCTGCCAACTCAATTCGCCCGATTTTCTGGCTAACCGCGCTCGTGTAGGCTCCCTTTTCATGTCCAAAAAGCTCGCTCTCCAGCAAGCCCGACGGAACCGCCGCACAATTCAGTTTGATAAAACTCTTGTCGCTCCGCGAACTGAGCGAGTGCACCGACCGCGCCACCAGTTCCTTGCCCGTGCCCGTTTCCCCCAACAGCAAGACCGTGGAGTCTATCGGAGCCACGATCCGCGCCTTTCGTAGGACCTCATGCAGCGCCGGACTCCGCCCAATGATCTGTTCAAACCCAAGTTCTGCCTGAATCTCGCCTTCCAGATACAACTTTTCCTGCGCCAGTTTGTCGTGGGCGTCCTGCAGGCGGTCGGTCATTTCCCGGAGCCGCGCGATATCCACCGAAGCCCCGGTAATTCCCGCGACATTTCCATCTGCGTCGAACAGCGGTTCAATCGTGATATCGATTGCGTAATTCTTCCCGTTGTGCGGGACCTGCACTTCTTCCCGCAACGCGACGCGACTTTTCAACGCCCGCCGTTTCAGATCGTCCAACTGCGCCGCCTTCGCCGTTCCGACGAGATCTGCATCCGTCTTGCCGAGGATGTCACGCTGCCAGTAAAGATGGGGGTTGTAGATCCACGTGTAGCGCAAGTCCAGATCCTGATTGAAAACTGTAATCGGAGAATCCTTGAGCGCCACACGGAACCGCTCTTCGTTGTGGCGCATTGCTTCTTCAGCCTGCCGGCGCTCGGTTATGTCACGAAGAATGCCCTGCAAACGGCCATCCGGCAGTCTTTTCCCCGACAATTCGCCCGGGAACAAGGATCCGTCTTTACGCCGGAATACCCATTCACTCCGGACTGCCTCGCCCCCTGCGAACTGGCCCAACTCCGGATCAGCTTCCTCGGTGACCACCGTGTCTGGAATCGAGAGCTGCAGGATCTCCTCCCGCGTGTAGCCCAGCATCTCGGCGCCAGCCGAGTTCACGTCAATGTACCTTCCCTGGGCGTTTGTGATAAAAATTCCGTCCGATGCCTGTTCCACGAGAATGCGAAAGTGCGCTTCGCTCTCCCGCAGCGCTTCCTCCGTACTGTTCCGAACTTCCTCGAGCCTCACTCGCTCCGTGATGTCGCGCTGAATCCCCCACGACCGCACCAGCTTTCCATCCTCTACGATCCCGATCATGCTGTTGAGGAAGACTTTCCGGTTGCCATGTACATCCACCTCGTGCGATTCCCGTTCCAAAATGCGAAAACCCGAGCGAATGTACTCGTGCATCAGCTCGAGATTGCCGGAATCGTCTGGCACCAGCATGTCCCCAAGCCGTCTCCCGATCATTTCCCGAGAGGACGCAAACCCGTACATGGCAGCCAGAGCATCGTTGCACTCCGCAACGTAAGCATCGCGGCGGATGCGGGAAACCAGCTCGCCCACCGGCAAATCGATGGGGATTGGATCCACCACATCCTCCCGGAAGATTCCTTCTGAACTCTGGGCGACGAACCGCCGGTAATCTTCTTCGCGCGATCGCAATGCCTGCTCGGCCTCCCTTCGCTTCGTGATATCAATCGCCGTGGCCTGAACCAGTGCCGCCCCGCCGTCGGTCAACAACATGGTGCAATTGAACAGGACCCAGACTGGTGTTCCGTTCTTTCGTCGCAGTTGCATCTCCCGGCTCAAAAACGGACCCTCCTGCCTCAGGTCGTTCAGCAGGAGCTCATCCTCGGCAGGGATGAAATAGAACTCCTTCGTCGGTCGTCCGCGAACCTCTTCCGCGCCGCTGTATCCCAGCATCTGGGCCCACGCGTCGTTGCAGTCCAATACCTGCCCCTCCAGGCTGGAGATCGCGACCCCCGCAACGTTCTTCTCGAACAGCAACCGGTACCGCTGTTCTGACTCTTCCCTCGCCAATTCGGCGCGTCTGCGTTCAGTCACATCGTGCGCCATCCCTCGCACCACCGGCGACGCCACTCCTTCAGTGCGGAGGGTGTTGTTGTATTCCCATGTCCTGCGCTCGCCGGTCCGGGTTAGCACTACCATCAAACCTTTATCGGATCCAGCCGATTGGATTCGAGCGAGGTAGTCATCAAACAAATGGCGATACTCCGCCGGGATCATTTCCCGCATCGGAATCTTCAGTATTTCCTCCGCTTCGTATCCCAGAAGTCGCACCGATGCCGGGTTCACCGAGAGCAGGTTCCCTTCCAGATCGTGAGTGCATACGAGGTCTTCACTATGTTCGACCAGGTCACGGTACTGATCCTCACTCTCCCGGAGCGCCTCTTCTGCTTTCTTGCGCTCGCTGATGTCTCGGGAAACCGCTACGACGTAGCTTCGGTCCAGTTCGACCCGCCTCAAGCTGACTTCCACCGGGAAAATCGACCCGTCTTTCCTCCGGTGAATGGTCTGCTGGACCACGAATCCCCGCTCTCTCAACTTTTCTTGAACTCTAGTCCGCACGGCTTCGGTCACGCTCGGATTCACGTCGAACACGGTTAGCGAGAGCAACTCTTCCCGCGTGTAACCAAGATCCTTGCAAGCCTTTTCATTCACATCGAGGAAACGCATCGTGTCTGGGTCTACAACTTCCACCGAATCATTCG
This sequence comes from uncultured Acidobacteriaceae bacterium, assembly GCA_963819145.1. Lineage (GTDB taxonomy): Bacteria > Acidobacteriota > Terriglobia > Terriglobales > Acidobacteriaceae > Sulfotelmatobacter. The sequence goes on along the minus strand of CAWFVB010000025.1, from coordinate 209,189 downwards.
ATTGGTCAATCAACGTGCGGAACAACTTCAGCGATTGATCCGCATGCCTCAGCTCGCTGATGTCCCGGATGACACATGCTACCCGCTCGATGCCAGTGGGCCCCGCAATCGGGAAATAGCTGATGGCAAGGTCTCTTACTCCCACCGCCGGATATTCGTACTGCATCTCGTACTGCACCATCTTTCCCTGGAAACACTCATCCACTTTTTCCTTGATGCATGCCTCAAACACTCATGGGTTCAGTACTTCCGAGACTGGGCGGCCAATGACCTGCTCTCGCTGCATTCCCCTATATTTCAGGAAAGACTGATTCGCAAGGACGTACCGGTATTCACGATCCACCACCACCATCATGTCTTCCGAGGTTTCCACCACCCGCTCGAATTCGTGCAGCCTCGCCTCGTGTCGTCGGTAGAGATCGGCGAGCCCGCTGATCCCCCCTCCAATTGCGGTGAACACTGCCAGCCCGACGATATCGCGCACACGACCGCCGCCAAACACGCGCAGCGATTGCCAAAAGAAGAACGCAACGGATGTGGCCGAAAGGAGAGTGGCGAGAACTGCGGGTCCGAATCCGGCAAGCAGGGCAACCAGTATGATCGCGAAGAAAAACAACACAAACGGCGGCAGAAACCCGACCGCCACGCCCAAGCCATAGCGGGCAACCGTCGCAAGGGCAACCGCGACTACCGCAAACTCATATCTTCTCGCCCGGCTCCGCAGCCAGTGCTGGGCCGTTTGAAAGGGTTCCCTTCGATCGGCAAAACTCATAGCCAACCTTTCACTTCATGGGATTCAGGGTCAATTTTCCGCAGACCGCACAAACATTCTCCAACGTCGCCGTAGGTGGAGAATGTTCTTCTTACAGTGCCGAAAAGTCCACACTGCGCCTGCTGACTACTTGATCCAGCGCATGCCTAGGGGGAGGTCTTGCGACCCGCCAAGCATGCCGAGCTCTCTCATCGCCGTCTGTGACCGCAGTCACAAATGCATGAATCACGCCCAAAACGGGAAAGTTTTCCACACTCTCCGCCTGTCAAGCAAATAGTACTCTCTCCAGCCTAACTCCCTCTCCCGAAAGCAAACTTCCCTTCGTCGGCGTCACCCGTCCTCAGCCTCGTATAATAGAGAAGTCGTTCATAGCTCTGAGCAATACATGGTACCGAGTTGCGAAACGAAGGCCGCCGACACTGGCAACTCCTTGTTCGGCAATATTTTACTTAGAAACTATGATTTTTAAGTATTTTGCAGAGTTAACCGATTCTCGCTGCGGTTAACTCATAGCGAGGAAATATTTTAGCTTGGAAGTATGACAAAGCGGGAGCATATCAACCCCAGGGAGATGAGACCAGCCCCGCAATTGCCGGCCGCTGCGAAAGGGCGGGGGGACCCCGGAATCGCTCGCTGACCTCCGATTCTTTGGATCAGGTGGACTAGACCTGCGAGACCAGGTCCTAGTCCTTCACTGCTTTGTCGGTGATCTCAAGCCCTTTGTCAATGGTGGCGAACGCCTCGCGCAGTTGCTCCTCGTTGATGCAGAGCGGTGGATTTGTGTAGAACGTGTTCCACCGCACTAGGGTATAGAGTCCCTGCTCGCGGAAGTAGCGACCCAATGTCGCCATCTCTTCCGACGTTCCGTTGAATGGCGCCATCGGTTGCCGCGTCTTCCGGCTCCGCACGAGTTCTACAATGCCGAACAGCCCGATCGAACGCACTGCCCCAACTGACGGATGCTTCGCCTGCAACTCCGCCCCAAGCTGTTTCATGACCGCGCCCATCTTCTTCGCGTTCTCAATCAGATGGTCTTCCTCATACACGCGAATGGTCGCTAGCGCCGCCGCGCATCCCATGGGGTGAGAGTTATAGGTTAGACCGCCGAAGAACACTTTGTCCTGGAAGTGCTGCGCAATGTGATGCCGCATTCCTACTGCTCCCAACGGCAGGTAGCTGGCTGTGAGCCCTTTGGCCATGCAGATCAAATCGGGCACAACCTTCCAGTGGTCAATCGCAAACCACTCCCCGGTACGGCCAAAGCCGGCCATGACTTCGTCAGCGATCATCAGGATGCCGTACTTGTCGCACAACTTTCGTACGCCTTGCATGTAACCATCAGGCGGCACGAGAATGCCATTGGTGCCCACAACTGTTTCGAGAATGAAAGCCGCGATGGTGTGCGGCCCTTCCAACTGCATGGTCTCTTCGATCATTGCGAGAGACGTTTCCGCGGACTCCCAGCCGCGCTCGATGCCGTGGTAGGGATCGAGCACGCGCACCACACCCGGAATGCCCGGTTCAGCGGCCCAGCGCCTTGGATCGCCGGTGAGCGAGATCGCTCCCGCCGTCGCCCCGTGATACGAGCGGTAGCGCGCCATGATCTTGTGACGTCCGGTGAAGAAGCGCGCGATCTTGATCGCGTTTTCGTTGGCTTCCGCTCCGCCATTGGTGAAGAAGAAGGTGTCGATGTCGCCGGGTGTGATCTGGGCGAGCTTCGCGCCCAGCCGCGCGCGCGGCTCAGTCGCCATGAACGGATTCGCGTAGGCAAGCGTCTGCGCCTGTTCGTGAATGGCCGCAATCACGCGCTCGTCTCCGTGTCCAATGTTGACCGACATCAACTGGCTGTTGAAGTCAGTGAACCGTTTACCCTCGGGCGTCCAGAAATAAATGCCCTTGGCCCTGGCCACGGGGATCGGATCCACCTTTGATTGCGCCGACCATTCAAACAGCGTGTGCTTTTTGGTGAGGTCAACAATTTCCTGCCCGGTCATGGTGGGACTAGCAACGGTAGTAGTCATGAGGTCCTCTAATGATTCCGTCATCGAGCGATTGAGTCATTGAGGGAGTGCTATCTCGTTCGTACAGGATTCCGGAACCCCATCGCTCAATCACCGAATCTTAAAATTTCCGGCTGTGCTCTTTGGCCCAGCGTTCAACCACAACTTTCTTGTCAGTGTAGAACTCGATAGCGTCGCGGCCCTGGCCGTGGAGATCGCCGAAGAAGCTGTTCTTCCATCCGCTGAATGGGAAGTAGGCCATGGGCGCGGCGACTCCAATGTTGATGCCAATGTTGCCCGCGGGCGCCTCATAGCGGAAGCGGCGCGCGGCCGATCCGCTCGACGTAAACAGCGACGCCTGGTTGCCATACGCGCTGCGCTCGAGGAAAGCCAGTGCTTCGTCCATGTTGTCGACATGGACAAGGCTCAGCACCGGACCAAAGATTTCGGTGTCGGCAAGCTCGCTGCTCTTCGGCACGTCGTCGAGAATTGTCGGCCTTACGAAGTTGCCCGATTCGTATTTCGGGATTTTCGAGTTGCGGCCATCGAGCAGGACCTTTGCGCCCTGTTTCTCGCCCATGCCGATCAATGACTCGACTCGCTCCTTGCTCTGCCGCGTAATCACGGGGCCCATCTGGACGCCATCCTCGAGGCCGTTGCCGACTTTGAGTTTTGAGGCGGCATCGGCGATCGAGTCGCGGAAAGTCTTCTGCGCTTCACCGATCGTGACGGCGACCGAGACGGCCAGACAACGCTGTCCGGCGCAACCGAAGGCGCTGTCGCTGATGATCTGGGTGGCCATGGGCATATCGGCATCGGGAAGAACGACGACGTGGTTTTTGGCTCCGCCCTGGCACTGGCAGCGCTTGCCTTGCTCGCCCGAGCGGGCATAGATGTAGCGCGCGACTGGAGTCGAGCCAACGAAGCTGATGGCGCGCACCTTGGGATGTTCAATGAGCGCGTCAACTACGGCCTTTCCTCCGTTGACCAGGTTCACTACGCCTTTCGGCAGGCCGGTCTTTTCAAGCAGTTCGTACACGTACCGCATGGTAAGCGGTACGCGCTCGCTCGGTTTCAGAATGAAGGTGTTGCCGGTGGCGATCGCGTAGGGCAGATACCAGAACGCAATCATGCCGGGAAAGTTGAAGGGCACGATAGCGGCGGTGACGCCGAGCGGCTGGCGGATCATGAATTCATCAATGCCTCGGGCCACATCTTCGAGGTTGTACCCCTGCATCATCATGGGAATGCCGCAGGCTACTTCGACGTTTTCGATGGCACGTCGCATCTCGGCTTTCGCCTCGGCGAATGTCTTGCCATTTTCCATCGTGATGATGCGAGCGATCTCGTCAATATGCTCTTCGAGGAGCATCTTCAGCTTGAACAAAGGCTGAATGCGGTCTTCGGGAGGAGTGCGCCGCCATTCGGGAAAGGCTGCGGCCGCGGCTTCGACGGCGCTGCTTACTTCGGCGGCATCCGCGAGCGGAACGCTGGCCAGGACTTCCCCGGTCGCCGGATTAACGACGTCGCGCCATTCCGAGGCGTGGGAGTCAACCCACTTGCCGTTGATAAAGTTCGTTACCTTGATGGTTGGAGGTGCTGCTACCGTCATGGGAATGCCTCCGAGAATTGCCGGTGCCAGTTGCCAGTTCGAGGCGCAATCAACAAGTATATAGCGGCTTCTACTAGCGTCCGGGGTCATGCCTTAAACCAGCTGTGCGACCACACCCTTTTGATCGCACACATTCGCGATCGCCGACTCGAGGACGTCGAGCGCTTCATCCATCTGATCGTTGGTGATGACCAGCGGAACGAGTATGCGGATCACGTTGGAGTACGACCCGGCCGTAATCGTGATCAGGCCGTGCTCATAGCAGTACTGCGTGATCTTTTTTGTTTCGTCCGCGGCCGGAGCCTTGGTTTCCTGCGACTGCACGAGTTCGATGGCCTGCATCCCTCCCAGGCCGCGCACATCGCCGATGATGGACCATCGCTGTTGCCACTCGCGGGCACGACGCTGGAAGCGATCGCCCAGTTCGTTGGACCGCGCCAACAGGTTCTCGCGCTCAAACAGGTCGAGCACCGCCAGGGCAGCCGCACACGACAGCGGGTTGCCGGCGAACGTTCCACCGAGGCCCCCGGGGCCCGGTGCATCCATGATTTCGGCCCGGCCGGTGACGGCGGCGAGCGGCAAACCGCCACCAAGCGATTTTGCGCTCACGACAAGATCCGGTTCGATGCCGTAACGCTCGCAGGCAAAGAGCGCTCCGGTACGTCCAAAGCCAGACTGCACTTCGTCGGCGATAAAGAGGATGCCGTGCTTGTGGCAGAGCTCGATTAATACCTTGAAGTAATCCGGCGGGGGCGCGATGAATCCGCCTTCTCCGAGCACCGGCTCGGCGATCACAGCAGCAACTTCCTCGTTTGCGACGACACGCTTGAACGTATCTTCCAGATGCCGCGCGCAGTAAAGATCGCACGACGGATACTTCATCGAATATGAGCAGCGGTAGCAGTAGGCGAACGGGACGCGATACACCTCACCTGGAAAAGGCGCGAAGCCGGCCTTATAAGGATGAGTTTTGCTGGTAAGGGCCAGCGTCATCATGGTGCGTCCATGGAACGCGTCTTCGAAGGCGATGATGCCGGGACGCTTGGTATGGGCGCGGGCGATCTTGACCGCATTCTCGACGGCCTCGGCGCCGCTGTTCACGAAGATGGTCTTCTTCGCGAACTTGCCGGGGGTGACTTCATTCATGCGCTCCGCCAGGCGGACGTAGTTCTCATAAGGCGTGACCTGGACGCAGGTGTGCAGAAAACGGTCCAGTTGATCTTTCACGGCGGTGACCACGGCTTCCTGGCGATGGCCAGCATTGGCGCATCCAATACCTCCGGCAAAGTCGAGGTAGCGGTTGCCGTCCACATCTTCGAGCCAGGCGTCTTCGGCCTTGGCGACATAGATGGGAGTGCCGTGGGAAAGCCCGCGGGGCACGGCTTTGGCGCGACGCTCGGAGAGGGCCCTGGATTTCGGGCCGGGAATCGGTGTGCGAAGTTGGATTGTGGACATGGTAAATTCCAGTTCTCAGCGGCTGGTGCCCAATAGTCAGCGATTCAGATGGTTTTAAGGTGCCACGAATCACTCGCCACGAACTTTTTCAGTACCAGCCGATTGGTGCTTCGTTCAGATTGATGTAAACCTGCTTGGTTTCGAGATATTCTTCAATGCCCCACGGGCCGAGCTCGCGGCCGAAGCCGGACTGCTTGTAGCCTCCCCACGGCGCTTCGACGTAGGTGGGCTGCATGTGGTTGACCCAGACAATTCCGGCGCGCAGCGTTTTCACGGTGCGCATCGCTTTGAAAATGTCACGCGTCCAGACCGCCGCGGCGAGACCGTAAGGAGAATCGTTCGCGATCTTCATTGCGTCTTTCTCGTCGTCGAACGGAATCACAGCGGCGACCGGTCCGAAGATTTCTTCACGGGCGATGCGAGCGCTGTTGGAGACGTCATAGAAAATCGTTGGCTGCACGTAGTAGCCCTTAGCGAACTTCTCCGCGCGCCCGCCGCCGGAAGCGACTTTGGCTTCTTTCTTGCCGATCTCGAGATAGGCGCTGACGCGATCGTATTGTTCTTTGCTGACCAGCGGGCCCATCTTGGTGTCGCGTTCCAGGGGCGGGCCGAGCTTGATCTTCTTCGCCTTTTCGGTCATGGCCTCAACGAATTTCTTGTAGATGGACTTCTGCACGAGGATGCGGCTGCCGGCGGAGCAGACTTCGCCCTGATTGATGAACACTCCGAATAGCGCGCCATCAATCGCGGCTTCGAAATCGGCGTCGGAGAAAAAGATGTTGGGGGATTTGCCGCCGAGTTCAAGCGTCACACGCTTCACGGTATCGGCAGCCTGCTTCACGATGATCTTGCCGACGGCTGCGCTGCCGGTGAAAGCGATCTTGTTGACGTCGGCGTGTTGCACCAGGGGAGCGCCGCAGGATTCGCCGAACCCGGTAATGACGTTGACGACGCCCGGAGGCAGGCCGCAAGCGGCAAAATGCTTTGCGAACTCGAGAGCGGTGAGCGGCGTCTGCTCGGCCGGCTTGAGAATGCAGGTGCAGCCGGCGGCCAGCGCTGGTGCGAGTTTCCACGCTGCCATAAGCAGCGGATAGTTCCAGGGAATAATTTGTCCGGCAACACCGACGGGCTCTTTGAGCGTGAGGCTCATGGCGTTGTCAGGGACGGGATTCACGTATCCAACCACCTTGGTGGCAAGCCCGCCGTAATATTCGAAGCAGGTGGCAACGTCGTTGAGATCGAACTCGGCTTCGACGATGGGCTTGCCGGTGTTGCGGCATTCGAGTTCGGCGAGCGCGGGCAAGTTCTGACGAACTTTCTCGGCGAGGCGGAAGAGCACGCGTCCACGTTCCTGTGCGGTGGTTGCGGCCCATGGTCCGTCTTCGAACGCGGCTTTGGCGGCGGCGACGGCGCGGTTCACATCGTCGGGGCCTGCGTCGGGGACCTGAGCGATCACTTCTTCGGTGGAAGGATCGTAGACGGGGAAGGTCTTGGCGGACTTGCTCGCAACCCATTCGCCGTTGATGAACATCTGGTACGTCTTAACTTCGGTTTGAACTCCACTGGGCATGGTGGCCTCCAGGAAATCGTGTAGCCCCGGACGCATTCGTCCGGGAACTCTTACCACTTCAAGTTCCGCACCTTGCCGCACCCTCGCGCTGCTGAGCCTGGCGTGCGCTCAGGGCTGGCTGTGACCGTCTCCCAGCGGCTCACGCGAACGTCGCTCGCGCGACAGACGAATGCGCCTGCCCTACACGGACCGGGCTGTTTCCAGGCTCTCGGACTTGGCTGCGACCGGTCGAGCAACTCTCCTTCGGCCGTAGACGAAAAAGAAAAATGCGGCCAGGCCGATGAAGAACAGCGTTCCGCCAACCATCCATATTTCATATGACCACAGCGAGGTGATTTGCTGGGCCGGGAAAAACACAAGGGCGATACCGAGGATGGTGGTCACAAATCCGCTGAATCCCGCGATGAACAGTGTGGCCCTGCTGTATTGCCCCTTGGGACTCGATTCCGTCACCGCAAATTTTATTAGGGCGCCGAACATGTAGACGAACGGAACGAGTTGAAGAACCACAGCCAGCGAAAGAAGCTTCTGGAAGACTTCGGAGGCCCCAGCGGGAGTCAAATACAAAGTGTGCGGCAGGCCGACGAATCCGGCCAGCTTGTTCCAAAACCACCATCCGAAGAAATTCGCGAGCACCAGGAGTCCCGAGACGATCGCTTGCACGATCAGCGCCGCATGCGGCGTTGCGTACTTGGGATGGACTTTGCCGAGCCACGATGGCATGTAAGAGTCGAGCCCCGCGACGAAAGGAATGCGCGCGGAACCACCCATCCATGCCGATCCGATGCCCGCGATCGAGAGACTCAGCATGAGCGCGAAGGGGACCGAAATCCATCCGACCCCGACCTGGACGGCCATGTGGGTGACAGCCTGGACGATACCTTGCAGCACATTGATATTTTTTCCAACAGCAATCAGCAGGGTCAGGGTCGCGCCAACATAGAGCAGACCAGAGAGGACTCCGCCCCAAGCGACTGCGCCGGGCAGAGTGCGGCGCGGGTCTTGAATCTCGTCGCCCATGACGGAAGCGAGTTCGAGGCCGACCAGACCGAAACAGATCACTCCGAAGGAATTGAGGACGAACTTCGGGTCGGCGGGGATCCTGAAATCGGCAGCGGTGATGGTGGTTCCGAAGCGCGACCACACGACTATGCCGAGACCGATCAGGGCGGCGGCGGCGACAAAGGTTCCGATCGCGCCGAGGTTGTTGATCCACTTGCCGACACCCAGGCCAAGAATGTTGAGAAGTGTAAGCGCGATCAGGAGCGCAATGGACGCGGACGCGGCGAAGGTTGTGCTCTCGGCCAATTTCAAGTGGCCGGGACCGAGGACATAGACCGACACGCCGACGAAATAGAGCATGACGGTCGGCACATAGAGCATGTTATTGGTCCAGTAGCACCAGCCGGAAAGAAATCCGTGGAAGTCGCCGAAGACTTCTTTGGCCCAGAGGTAGACGCCGCCTTCGCCGGGATAGCGATGCGCGAGTTCGATGACGGCAATGCCCTGGGGAAAGAAAAAAAGAAGAAGAGAGATGATCCAGAGCCAGATGGTGACGCCGCCGTTGGCGGCGATGGAGGGAACGACGTTCAAGTTGAAGACCGCGACGACGAAGAGGAGCACAAGATCGCGGCGCCCGAGGGCGCGGATCAGATGTGTCGGTTCGACGGATTGGATGGTCGTGGACAAGGTTTGCTCAAGAACAGCCAGGCTTCGCCTGGCGGATCCCGACAGAAACTCTGCAGGCAGGGCGGGCAAGAGTGCCCGCCCTGCACAGGGTTTAGTGCGCGACCGCGACCGGTTCGGCGCGTTCCTGTTGCGCTTTCGCCAGGCTGGCTGCAATGTCATCGAACGCCGCCAGGTGCTTGTCGATGTCGGCGTCGGTGTGCTGGACGGAGATGGTCCACTGCTCGTCCCACCAGTAGGGCTGAGCCATCACGCCGCGGTTGACCATGCCGAACCAATAATGGCGCCAGAGATCGACATCAATCGCCTCCCAGTCACGATAGTTCACAATCTCTTTCGGATACAGCATCAGCGCGCCGTTGGCCCCGGCTTGCGCGATGTAGGCTTGCAGGCCAACTTTCGCGATCGTCTTGCGATAACCGTCGGCGAGCTTCTTGCTCAGCCTCTCAACCTGCGTGTAGTTGTCGCGCGTCAGCACGTGGCGGAAAGTGGCGAGCCCGGCGGCCATCGAAACCGGATTGGTGTTGTAGGTTCCGCCGTGGAAAACCTTGTGCTGCGAGATCAGGTCCATGACGGACGGGTGCGCGCCGAAGGCGGCGAGCGGCAGTCCACCGCCGATGGACTTCGCCAGGCAAATCATATCGGGCTGCACGCTGAAATATTCGCTCGCGCCACCCCAGCAAAGCTTGGCACCGGTTTTGACCTCGTCGAAGATCAGCAACGCGCCGTTCCTGGTGCAGATTTCACGCAGGCCTTTGAGGAAACCGGGCTGCGGCAGGCAGAGTCCGACATTCATCAGAATCGGTTCGAGGATAATGGCGGCGATCTGATCGGGATTCTCCTTGAACCGGCGCTCCACGGTGGCGAGATTGTTGAAAGTGGCGATGACGACGTTGGCGATCGCGGACTTGGGAACGCCCAGACCGCCAGTTACTTGCGTGGGGTTGTCGATGTCACCATAGTCGGGAGCGTGCGGCTTTACGCTGACCAGGGCGCTGTCATGCAGGCCGTGGTAGGCGCCCTCGAACTTGACGATCTTGTCGCGTCCCGTGGCGGCGCGGGCAAGACGGATCGCGTGCATGGTGGCTTCGGTGCCGCTGTTGCCGAAGCGGCACATCTCGACCGGAAAGCGGTCGCAGATTTCTTCAGCGAGTTCCCACTCCATATCGTGAGGCATGCCGAACATGGTTCCGGTGGAGAGGCGCTTTTCGACGGCCTTCATGACGTCGGGATGGCAGTGTCCCGCCATGAGCGCGCCGAAGGTCAGGTTGTGGTCAATGTATTCGTTGCCATCGAGATCGCGGAACTTGCTGCCGCTGGCCTCTTTTACGAAGATGGGCCAAGGGTCATAGGCGCGATAGTTGCTGGCAACGCCGAGAGGAATGCGTTTGAGGTTCTTCTGATGGGCTTCATGCGACTTGGGCGTGCGACGCTCGAAGGTGGAAAGTTCTTTCTGTAGATCGGGGTACATCGAGATTCTCCGGGAATACTCAGGCCCGGCATATGCGGGCCATTAGATTGCCGGGACCGATGAGGCGGTCCCGGGAGGTATTGTTTTTCAAGTCTGCTCTCACAGCTTAGAAAAAAAACTTCAAAGCAAATTGGAACAGTCGCGGATCACCGGCCTGGGTGATCTTGCCGAACGCAGTCGGGCCATCGGAAAAGTGGCCGTCAGGATTCGAGAAGTTAGTGCGGTTGAAAGCGTTGAAGACTTCCGCCCGGAATTGAAGGTACTTCTGTTCCGACAGAGAGATCTTCTTATGTACTGAAAAGTCCCAGTCTTGACTGCCCGGCCCGCAGCAAATTGTGCGCTGGGTGCCGTTGTTGAACGAGCCGAGCGGCGGATCTGCGAAGTCGTTCGGATTGAACCAAAAACCACCGTTCGTTTTCGGGTTCAACTTCTGAAACGGCGCCACAAGACTTGGCGCCTCTGTGCCGAGGAAAAAGAAACTGTTGATCAGTTCGTTATCATTTGCCGTGTCCAAGCGAATGGGGAAGCCGCTCTGGAATTGCGTAATGCCGGAAATCTCCCAGTTGTCCAACAGTTTACCCTTGAGCCCTTCATACTTTCGGACGGGAATCTCCCAGTCGTAGCTGACCACGAAGCGCTGCGTCGAGTTAAAGATTGAAAGAGCGCGGCTGGCATGGAAATTAAACGGGTCGAGCGTTTCCTCAAAGGTGGAGCCGTCATCGATGGACCTGCTGAACGTATAGGCGGCCTGGAACTGCAGTCCACGAGAAAAGCGTTTTTGCAGCATCACTTCCAGCGCGTTATAGACCGAGTTGGCGATCGTGTCCTCGGCGAAGATATCGGTGAACACCGGGATGCCATCGAAGGGGCAACCCGTGCCGCTATAGGGATCGCAATTAGGGGATGAATAGGGGCGTAGACCGACCAGATTAAGACCGTTGGGTGCAACTGAGCTGATCGCGGTGCCGGCCGGGATGAAGGTTGGACCATTCGGCCCGTAGGGAATGTGAAGTCCGCCAAGCGGCGCCAGGGGTGACGGTGTCGGAGCTGTGGCCGTGGCAGCAATATTGAACTGCGTGTCTTCCCCGGTAGGCGCACATGTCGCGTTTGAGCCAAATGACTGGACTGCGGCTGGGTTCTGGTTGGCCAGGTTCATGATGTCAAGGCAAGCCTGAGGGTTTGAAGGATTGATGTCGTGGGAAGCAAGCAGGCGATGTCCCTGCGATCCGACATAGCCAATCTGCAACATGGTGCTATTGCTAAGCTCACGCTGGATGGTGAGGTTGTATTGGCTGGTGTACTGCGTGCGCAAGTGGGGCTGAAATTCGCCGTAGAGAAGGATCGGCCGAAACAGGGACAGATCGGTGGGCTGCCGTTTGACCGGGGTGATGATTCCATTAAACGGATTGGGGTTGGTATAGCCTGCCTGGGCGACGAAGGGAGTGTTGGTGAACACGTCAGAGAAGGAAGAGCTGCCGCCAAACGGAGGCTCTGCGCCGAACTGGGCCAAAACCAGTTCTTCGATTGGGTTATAGAAGAGCCCAAAGCCGGCGCGAATACTGGTCTGGCCATTGCTCCCAAACAGTCTCCCTAACAAACCATCTTTGGCGCCAGGACTATAAGCAATCCCGATACGAGGAGCGAATGCCTTGTAATACGTCGACGTCATGCCCTTGGGAACGCCCGGATCACCCGGGACGAGCAGGCCTGTCGGCTCTGCGCCAGTATTGGCGCAGGTCGGACTGTTCAGGCCCAACGATGTCCAGTAGGAGTACGAGGCACCCGGTCCGCTAGAGTTGATTCCGCAAGGAAAAACAGTCGAATTCTGGCCCGGACGGAAGGTTTCGACGTGACCGGCGATGTCGACGGGAGGCGGGTTGAACTCCCAACGCAGGCCGTAGTTCACAGTCAGATTCGATTTGAGTTTCCAGCTGTCCTGAACGAACGGGTAGAACGCCGTGCTGCGAATATCCTCCCGCTGGCCTGAACCCTGGATGTAGAGATCGGTCAGACCGAGCAAATATTCGGCGTAGTTGTCTTGGTCGCCAGGAAAGATGGCATTGGGTCCCGTATTATCAAATTGTTGGTAGCCGTTGACGTTAAAATAATAGTACTGATCGAAGCGCGCGCGGCGGACTTCGGCACCAAATTTGAAAGTGTGGTTGCCTTTCACCCAAGTCAAGCCATCAGTCCACTGAAAGCTGTTGCCCACCTGGGGAAGCGTGCCTTCCCAGTTGTTTCCAATTGCCGCGCCCCCGCCGATGATGATATAGGGCAGGCCCGTGATGTTTGAAGGCAGTCCCGGAGTGATACCGAGACTCGGTGAACTTCCGAATTGAGTCACGATGGTTTGAGAATCGGAAAGACCCTTGAAGCAATAGGGGGTCGCGTTTCCCGTACAGTAGGACGTCACCGCCCCAGTGTTCTGCGGCTTCAGGAAGCCCAGTTGACCTTCCCGCATATAGGTGAAATGAGCTTCGTTGACAAGTGCGTTGTTGATGGTCCAGGTGTGAGTCAAACTCCACTGCTGGTTGCGAAGCTTATTGTAGTTTCCGAACCCGGGGAGGTTCGCGCCGGACTGCTCAAAGCTATTGTAGGGCTGCAGTTGAAGCCCATCGTTGAAGTAGTAATAAGCGCTGATGTTTTGGTGATCGTTGAGTCTGTGGTCAAAGCGGGCGGTAAATTGGATCGCATTGTCCGTCCCCGTCGGAACCGCTTCAAACTGATAGGCACCTACATTGGCTGCGGGAACGAACTGTTGAAGAAGGTTCGATGCGACCGGATCCTGGCAGGGTCCCGGAATGACACCAGTTGGGAAGATCGACGACCAGGCCACTCCAGCACTTGGAGCTTGAGAACCCGGAAGCAGAGCAATCGCGCCGGTACATCCGGGCCGTCCATTTAACACATCAGCTACAAACTGATTCGTAATCCCCCCACCATTGGCAAAGCCACCGACGTCGGTAAAGTCCCCCCCAAACTCCCCGATGGCCGGCGATGTCGAGGTCGCGGGGCTGCCGCTCGGAACATTTACCAAGGCCCCGGTCTGGCCGGCGCGAATGCGTCGAATCTCGGTGGAAAGGAAGAAAAATGTGCGGTCCTTCTTAATCGGACCGCCGAAAGTTGCGCCGAACTGGTTTTGATTGAGCTGAGGCGTGAAGGGATCGCCGTAACCCTTGGAGTCGAGAACGGTATTACGGAAGTATTCGTAAACATCGCCGTGGAACTGATTCGTGCCGGACTTGGTGACCACGTTTACCACGGAGCCGGAGTTACGGCCGTACTCGGCATCGAATGTGTTGGTAATAACGCGAAACTCTTCGATCGCGTCAGGCGTTGGCTGAACGGTGGGCAGGTTGGCAAACTGATCGTTGGCGTCACCTCCGTTCACGCTAAAATTGTTGGCGCGCGAGCGGCCACCATTGACGGAAACTGAACCCGCGTCGTTGGTGCCGAAAAACAAACTGCCGCTCGATCCCAACTGCGCCTGTACGCCGGGCTGAAGCTGCAGAAACTGATAAGTATCACGCGTGTTGAGCGGCAACTCGTTCACAGACCGGTCGTTAATCACGGCTCCGAGTTGCGTGCTGGTTGTGTCGATTTGTGGAGCTTCCGAAGTCACGTCCACGACTTCCTGCGTGCCGCCGATCTGCAGCACCGAATTCAGAGTCAACACCTGGTTGACTTCGAGAATCACGTCCTTCTGTAGATTCTTCTTGAATCCGGTGAGTTCAAACGCTGCCTGGTAAGTTCCGGGCACAATGTTGACGATCGAATAGTCTCCGCCGTCGTTGGTCTGCGCCACCACGCTAAGGCCGGTGGCTTGATTCGTAACCGTGACCTTCACGCCGGAGAGCACCGCCCCTGTGGGATCCGAGACGCGTCCCAGGATTCGGCCCGTCGCGCCTTGAGCAGCGAGCAGGGTTGGGAAGAGAAGGCAAACGGTCAGGCCCAAGCACAGCTTAGACCAGCGACTTCGCAGTGACGGCATGGGGCCTCCAGACATTCTCGGGAGAGTTTTGTTTTTCGTTGAACAACAGCTTGTGTCCTGCTACAACCTTGCTATAATCCCGCAAGGTTAGAGAACGGGCACGGGTACTGTCAAGGGGAAAAAACGCGTCCCTCTCATTAGAAATTTCTTATCGAGAGCTGTGATCCCGTGGGTGGGCCTGCGATGAAAACAACCTGGGCGGAAGCTTACTTGAAGATCGGAGACGTGGCGCGGAGAGTGGGCGTGTCGCCGTCGGTGATCCGCTCGTGGGAGAGTCTTGGGCTGGCGCGTCCGCGGCGTACTGAGAGCAAATACCGGCTGTACAGCGCGGACGATGTGAAGCTGCTGAAGCGAGCGCGGTTTCTGCGGAAGGTGCGCGGGCTGAATGCGGCGGCGATTGTGCAGTTGTTGAAGCGAGAAGGCAAGGTGCGGCCGGCGAGCGACGGAAATGCAGGGGCCATCGGAGCGCATCTGCGGCAACTGCGGGCGCGGCGGAAGCTTTCCCTGGCGCAGGTGGCGCAGGCGGTCGGCATCTCGGTGGGATTTCTGAGCGCGCTCGAGCGCTCGCAGATGAGCGGGTCGGTGGGAACCCTGCGCAAGCTGGCGCGGTTTTATAAGACGAACATTCTCGATTTCTTTGACGCCAGCGGAGCCAGCGGCCGGCAGGTGCGTCCGGCGGAGCGCAAGGTGCTGGAAGCGGGCGAGGGCGTGCGGATGGAATTGCTGGCCTGGGGAAATACCGTCATGGAGCCGCATTTGTTCCGGGTCGCCCCCGAGGCGGGCAGCGGCGATCCTTATACCCATGAAGGCGAGGAGTTCATCTACGTGCTGCGCGGCGATCTGGAGATCACAGTGGACGGCGAAGAATACCGGTTGAGACCGGGAGATAGTTTTTATTTTGAAAGCGCGACTCCCCATCGCTGGAAGAATCCGGGCCGCAAGGAAACGCTGGTGCTGTGGATTAATACACCGCCGACTTTCTAGGAAGACGTTGTGACTGACGCTGAGGCGAAGACGCGCCTCGGAGGAAATATGAACTGGCATCGCACTTTGTGTTTGCTGCCCTTGTTGGCCCTAGTGCTCGTGGGGTCGTGCTCGACGAAGACTCCCACGCTCAACCTTATGGTATGGGAAGGGTATGCCGACCCCTCGTTCATTCGGGGCTTCGAGGAACAGAATCATTGCAAGGTCTCGGCGTCGTATATGGGATCGAGCGACGAACTGATGGCGAAATTGCGCTCGGGCAGCGCCGGGAATTACGACGTGATTTCACCGTCGAGCGATGTAGCCACGCAGATCGTCACGGCGAGGCTGGCGGCGCCGCTCGATCTGTCGAAGATTCCAAGCTACAGCCAGCTCTCTGCGCAACTGACTTCCCTGCCACTGGTTCGCGCCAACGGCCAGGTGTACGGCGTGCCGTTCATGTGGGGTCCTGATCCGATCATTTACGACACGACGGTTTTTGCGCAGCCTCCGGATTCCTGGAACGTGCTGTGGGACTCGAAATATAAAGGGAAAGTTTCGGTGTGGGACGATCTGTCAACCGTGTACATGGCGGCGCAGGTCCTCGGGTATGACAAGCCCGATCCGACGCAGCTTTACAACTTGAGTGACGAGCAACTCGACGCGGTGAAGAAGAAGCTGCTGGAGTTGAAACCGAGTATCCGCAAGATGTGGGCGACCGGTGGAGAACTGACGAACCTGTTTGAGAGCCATGAAGTCGTGATTGCCATGGGCTGGCCACTGAATACCGCCGATCTGAAGAAAGCGAATTTTCCGGTGGGAGAAACCATCCCGAAGGAAAACACGACGGGGTGGATTGACCATCTCATGATCACGGCCGGAAGCGAGAACAAGGAACTGGCGCACAAGTTCCTGGAATACATGGTCGAGGCCAAAACACAGAAACTGGTCACCGATAAGACGCATTACGTGCCGGCGAACCCGCAGGCAGGGCAACTCATGACGCCGGAGGAGATGAAGACGCTGCATCTGGATGATGCAGACCGGTACCAGAAGCGTCTCTACTTCTGGCAGAACGTGCCGCGACGCCAAAAATACACAGAAATTTGGAATGAAGTGAAGGCGGCGCAATAAACCGACACCGCGACTAAGACTATTCATGGCTTCCCCGATCACTCCCCTTACGGCACCGGCGAGTACGCAGTCCGAAGCGAAGACGACTCTGCTCAGCATTCGCAATGTGGCCAAAACATTTGGACGGATCGTCGTGTTGCGCGACGTTTCGCTGGAAATTGCGGAGGGAGAATTCCTGACGATCCTCGGAGAAAGCGGGTCGGGAAAGACGACGCTGCTACGGATTATCGCCGGCTTTGAGACCGCAACCTCGGGCGAGCTTTGGATGGGCGCCGAGAGACTGGATCAAGCACCTCCGTACCGGAGGCGGGTAAACACCGTGTTTCAGAGTTACGCGCTATTCCCTCATCTCACCGTGGAAGAGAACGTGGCGTACGGATTGCGAGTGGCCAAGCGGCCGGAAGCGGAGATCACACAGCGCGTGGCGGAGTCGTTGGACAAAGTAAAAATGACCGCGCACGCGAAAGCGAAACCGTCGAAGATCAGCGGCGGGCAGCAGCAGCGGGTGGCGTTGGCGCGGGCGCTTGTGAACCGCCCGCGGCTGCTATTGCTGGATGAACCGCTTTCGGCGCTTGACGCTAATTTGCGCCGGCAGATGCAGGTGGAACTGAAGTCACTGCAGAGAGAAGTTGGGATCGCGTTCGTGTTCGTTACCCACGATCAGGAAGAAGCCATGGTCATGTCAGACCGGATCGCGCTGTTGCGGTCGGGCGAACTGGAGCAGGTGGCAACGCCGCGCGAAATCTACGGCCGTCCGGCAACAGCGTACGTAGCGCAGTTCATCGGGCATACGAACCTGCTGAAGGGCGAGGCACGAGGCGGCCTGGTGCGGTGCGGATCGCTCGCTTGGGCGGCTTCTGTTCCGGACGGGCCGGTGCTGTTTTCTTTGCGACCGGAACATATTCGGCTGGCCGGAGGAATCCAGGCAAAGAACTCGGTTCGGGTAAGAGGGCGAGTGCTGCATCAGGCATTTCATGGAGCGACGGAATTGATTCGCGTGGAATGTTTGGACGGGTTGGTTCTGGTTGTGAGCACACCGGGCGGGAACGCATTGCAGTCCGAGGTCGAGCTTGAATTCTTCGCCGCCGATGCGGTCGCGGTGCGCCCGTCTCCGGAGAGAAACTAATGTTCTCGCGGGCATACAAGATGATCGTGACGCTGCCGCCGCTGGCGTGGGTGACGGTGTTTCTGCTGGTGCCGTACCTGCTGATGTTCTGCTACAGCTTCTGGTCGGTCACTCCGTCGCAGAACATCGTGCATTCCTGGAATCTCGATAACTACAAAGAGTTGCTGCAGAAGACGGTGTATTGGCAGACGCTGCTGCGCTCGATGTGGATTGCAGCGCGCGTGATGACGTTTTCTCTGCTGCTGGGATATCCGCTGGCGTATTGTCTGTCGTTTTATGGGGGCAAGCGGAAAGATCTGCTGTACCAGATGGTGATCATTCCGTTGTGGGTCAGCTATCTGGTGCGAGCGTATGCGTGGAAGACAATCTTGGGGTCCGATGGTGTGCTCAACACGCTGCTGCAGTATTTGCATCTGACGAGGCATCCGCTGGACTTTCTGCTCTACAGCCCGTTCGCGGTGGTGCTGACGCTTACGCATATTTACACGCCGTTCACGATTCTGCCGATTTACGCGGCGCTGGAGCATATTCCACGCAACCTGGTGGAGGCATCGCATGATCTGGGCGCAACGCCGGCGCAGACGTTTTGGAAAGTGATCTTTCCGCTGTCCATACCGGGCGTATTGGCGGGAGCCACGTTTGCGTTCGTGTTGAGCCTGGGAGATTTTCTAGCGCCGTTGCTGCTGGGGGGTCCGAGCGGGATCATGATTTCGAACATCGTGGTGAGTCTATTTGGCGCAGCGTACAACTGGCCGCTTGGCGCGGCGATTTCACTTTGCATGCTCGCGCTGGTGGTCAGCCTGCTGTTCTTTTCGGAGCTCCTGGAAAAGAGATGGAGCTTCTCGTGAATCGAGAAACGTCCGCCATCCAACGCTCGCGATGGCTCTCGGTGCATGCCACGGCCGTGTTCGCGTTTCTTTACCTGCCGATTGCCGTGCTTATTATTTATTCGTTCAACGGTCAAGGAGTTGGCGGATTCCCGCCGCATCACCTGACCCTTGACTGGTATCGCACCTTATTCGCGGACGGGGCGATCTGGGATTCCCTGTTCAATAGCCTGAAGGTGGCATTTGCGGCGATGGCAATCTCGCTGGCGTTTGGCGTGCCAGCGGCGCTAGCCCTGGACCGGACGCAGTTTCCGGGCAAGGCGCTGTTTCGGCGACTGGTGCTCCTGCCGCTGATTCTGCCAGGAATCATTACCGGTCTTTCTCTGCTGATGCTGTTCAACCTGGTTGGCAAACACCTGGACTTGATCACGATTATTCTCGGCCACGGCACGGCGTTGATTTCCGTTGCAACGACGGAAGTGTTTGCCGGGCTGCAGAAACTGGATCGGCGACAAGAAGAAGCGTCGCTCGATTTGGGCGCGAATTATCTGCAGACGTTCTGGCGGATCACGGTGCCGAACTTGAGGCTGTCGATCATCGGAGCCGCGCTCCTCATCTTCACTCTTTCAATGGATGAAATCGCGGTCAGCTTTTTTCTCATTGGGCGCGACAACACGCTGCCGCTGGAAATCTGGGGACGGCTGCGGCGCGGCATTACACCGGAGATCAATGCTGTGTCCACCATCATTTTTGTGTTCTCGCTGATCACGATCGTGGTTTGGTATCGCCTGCGCGCGCGCGTCGAGGGCGGCGCTGACGTTGGCATGGAGTTGCTGGAGACAGCGGAAGGAGGATTGAAGTGAGCGCGAATCGCAGGGACTTCATCAAGTTCGTCGTGGCGGGAGCCGTATCTGCCGGGTGTCCGGTCGATCTGTCGCTGGTGGCGGCACAGACGGCGGAGACGCACACCCCCGCGAGCGTGGATGGCGAAGACAACCGCATCTGCCACCAGGTTCGCGACGGACGAGTATTTTCGCGGCCTCCCGCCTCCGCGAAGCACGATGTGGTGATCATCGGCGGAGGGGTCAGCGGACTTACGGCAGCGTATCGCCTGCAGCATCGCGACGTGCTTCTTCTCGAAAAGGAACCGCACTGGGGCGGCAACGCCTACGCCATGGAGTACGACGGCAGCACCTATGGGACTGGGTCGGCGTTCCTGTGGACCAACTCCGAGGCCTTTCGTTTTGCCAAAGAAATTGGCCTGGACCCGTTGCCCGTGAACTCTCCCGACGCCAGCATCATCAACGGGGAATTCGTGCCTGACACTTGGGGCGACGGGTTGAACAAGCTTCCCTATCCGCCCTTCACACGCGAGAGTTTCAAGAAATTCAAAAGCGAGATGATGCGCATCGACGTCGAGAAGCGGGGCGTGGAACTCTACAACGTTCCATTTTCGAGTTTCATGAAGCTGTACGCGCGAGAGATCAAGCAGTGGTGGGATACGTTTGGTCCGTCGAACTGGGGCGCAACCAGCGATGAAACCGCGGCGGGACTCGCCATCAGCGAGTTTCAGGATGTCGTAGAGCAAAGCCACTCAGACAACCGCTGTACGTGGCCGGGAGGGCTCGGCGCCATCACCAGGAAACTGGCCGAGATGTTGCAACCAACATACGGCGACCGCATGCAGACGGGCGCAACCACCGTCGCTGTGGTTCCGGGCAAGGACGATGTGCAGATGACCTATGTGTCAGGGGGCGATCTGAAGACGGTGACGGCGAAAGCAGTCATCATGGCAACGCCGAAATTCATCACGCGGCGGATCGTGGAAGGCATTCCTGACAAGCAGGGCACGGCCATGCAGCAGATTCGCTACGCGCCATATTGCGTGGTGAATCTGATATTCGATAAACCGGTTTTCAACAAAGGCTACGACACATGGTGCCCCGGCAATACGTTCACCGACGTCGTCGTGGCGGACTGGGTGATCCGCAAGAAATCCGGATACAAGCAGAAGCACAACATTTTGAGTTGCTACACGCCGATGAAGGAAGAAGATCGCGGCTATTTGCTGAACGAAATCGGCGCGCGGAAGATTGCCGCGAACGTGCTGCGCGATTTCCAGAAGCTGACGCCGGAGAACCAACGTGGATCCGATCGAGGTGCATATTTACCGGCGCGGGCATCCCATGTTCATGTCTACGCCCGGGCTCTATACGCAGGTGCAGCCACTGGCGCGACAACCGATGGACCGCGTCTTCTTTGCGAACACCGATTCGCAGGGACCGGAGTCGACCACGAACGAAGCGATCGTGGCGGCGCAAAGAGCCGTGCGGCAGACCGAGGCGCGGTTGGCGGGAAAGCCTGCCGGGAAAGAAACGGCGGTACTCGGCTAGCGCGCGCCACCTCCAATTTCGGCGGATTTCATGGCCTCTGAGCGTGCGGACCGACACGCTCCCGACCTTCCCTATTCATAGTGGGATTTCATTCCCCGCATAGTAAAGTAGTAGTAGCCAACTAATCGGGAAGGATTCTTTTTGAGCTCAGGTATTCGCAATATTGCAATCATCGCGCACGTGGACCACGGCAAGACCACGCTGGTGGACGCCATGCTGCAACAGAGCGGCACGTTTCGCTCCAACGAACACCACGTCGAGCGGGTCATGGACTCGAACGAACTGGAGCGGGAGCGCGGCATCACGATCCTGGCCAAGAACACCGCGATCTTCTATCACGACGTAAAGATCAACATCGTGGACACGCCCGGCCACAGCGACTTTGGCGGCGAGGTCGAACGCGCGCTGAAAATGGTGGACGGCGTGATGCTGCTGGTGGATGCGAGCGAAGGCCCGTTGCCGCAGACGCGCTACGTGCTCAGCAAGGCGCTGGAAGCTCACCTGCCGCCGATCGTCGTGATCAACAAGATTGACCGCGCCGACGCGCGCCCGCAGGAAGTGCTGAACGAAATCTACGATCTGTTCATTGATCTCGATGCCAAGGAAGAGCAGATTGATTTCCCGGTGCTCTATACGAATGCCAAGACGGGCACGGCATCCACCGACATGAAGGGCGGCGGGGAGGATCTGCGACCGCTGTTCGATGCCATTCTGAAGACGATTCCACATGCCCAAGGGCGATCCGGCGGGTCCGCTGCAGATTCTGGTGGCGAACCTCGATTACAGCGACTATCTGGGACGGCTGGCGATCGCGCGGGTCTTCAACGGCAAAATGTTTACCGGCGAGGAAGTGGCCATCGCCAAACTCGACGGTTCGCTTCACAAAACCAAGATCACGAAACTGTTTTCGTTCGCGGGCCTGAAGCGGACCGACATCACGGAAACGGAGTTGGGGGACATCGTCGCGGTTGCGGGAGTGGAAGGAATCACCATCGGCGAGACCATCACCGACGTGGAGAATCCCGCGCCGCTGCCGCACATCGCCATTGACGAACCGACGATCGCGATGCTGTTTACGGTGAACACGTCTCCTTTCGCGGGGAAAGACGGCGCCTACGTTACGTCGCGGAATCTGCGCGAGCGGCTGGAGAAAGAGCTGCTGACCAACGTTTCCCTGCGGGTCGAAGACACCGGCACGACCGATTCGTTCAAGGTGCTGGGGCGCGGCGAACTGCAGCTTTCCATTCTGATCGAGATGATGCGGCGCGAAGGCTACGAACTCATGGTGGGCAAGCCGGAAATCGTTACCAAGCGGATTGATGGCAAGCTGATGGAGCCGGTTGAGCATCTTGACCGTCGATGTGCCGGAGGGATTCGTCGGCGTCGTGATGGAGCAACTTGGGTCGCGCAAGGGCGAAGTCACCAACATGCACAATCACGGTTACGGACGCGTGCGTGTTGAATTCCGGGTGCCCAGCCGCGGGCTGATCGGACTGCGCAGCCAACTGCTTACCGACACGCGCGGAACGATTGTCATGAACGCGCTGTTCGATGGATACACCGAGTGGCAGGGCGACATTCCGCACCGCCTGACGGGAGCGCTGATCGCCGACCGGGGCGGGGTCTCGACTGCTTACGCCCTGTGGGGCTTGCAGGAGCGCGGTGAACTCTTCGTAGGCCCCGGAGTGGATCTATATGAAGGCATGATCATCGGCGAAAACGCGAAAGATACCGACCTCGATGTAAATGCGGTTCGCGAGAAAAAGCTGACGAACATGCGGGCCTCGACGGCCGATGAGGCGATCCGGCTCGTGCCGTTCCGGCCGCTGAATCTGGAGCAGGCTATTGAATTCATCGCCGACGATGAGTTCGTGGAGATCACACCGAAGTCCCTGCGCCTGCGAAAGAAAACCCTGCAATCGAACCGGCGCAAGAAAGCCTCCTACGCAACCGTTGAAGAGTCGTCGTGAAAGCACAGCGCAAATCCGAAACAGGCGTGAAGAGCAAAGCCGCTCTGCGCATGTTTCTGGTGCCTTGCAGCTGCGGCACGACGTTTGCAGTGGCCGAAAATTACGATCATCAAGGGACGGCCTGGAGCCGCTATCTGGTCTGTCCCGGATGTGGCAAGAGGCACGACCCCAAGAACCGGCTGCTGCAGATGGGATTCCATCCCGAAGGATACTGGAAGGTCGACGAATGCTAGCGTAGGTACGGTACCGAGCTAGAACGGTTCGAGGAAATCAATTTAACAAGCTGGTTTACGTAAACCTGCTATACTTCTGGCCGCATTTGACTGTTGCCAGCTCCGGTACCGATTTTCAGGAAAGGCCCTCCCGACCTGCCAAGTCCGCCGAATTGCTTGCACTTCCGACAGCTCAATGCAGAGGCAGACGCGTGAAGAATATTTTCGTGGGGAATCTCAGCTTCAACACAGCCGAAGACGAACTGCGGCAGCTGTTTGAGCCGTTTGGGCAAGTGGACCGCGTGAGCATCATGACCGACCGCGACACCGGGCGCTCCCGCGGTTTCGGTTTCGTGGAGATGGCCAGCAACGAAGACGGGGAGAAGGCGATTGCGTCTTTGAACGGTTCGCAGGTCGGCGGACGGACGATCAACGTCAACGAAGCGCGGCCCAAGACTGAACGCAGCGGCGGCGGAGGTGGCGGGGGCGGCCGTGACCGCGGAGATCGCGGTGGCCGCGGCGGTGACGGGCGGCGCGACCGGTACTAGAACGCTCGCAGGAAAATTTGATCGAACCGGCTCTGGCCCAAGCCTAGACGCGCGGATCGTCTTTCACGGACCCGCCAGCGGGACGGTCTTCGTGTGCCTCAAGACCTCAGAGCGTGCAAGGAATGCGCGGCCAGGGTTGACATTGCTGCCGTTTCACCCGCCCATGTAAACTGTAGAGGTTGGTGCGCGCCCGTAGCTCAGATGGATAGAGCGGTTGCCTCCGGAGCAACAGGTCGGGAGTTCGAATCTCTCCGGGCGCACCAGATCCCTTCAATTCTGTAGCGGCGAATGGCCGCTTCACCCTCCAGCAGCCGCGCAATTTATCGGTACTTCCGTTTAAGCTGGACAAATGATTTACGACGCAATCCTGGTTGTCTCTTTCGGCGGTCCCGAGTCGCGAGACGATGTGATTCCGTTTCTCGAAAACGTGCTGCACGGAAGAAATGTTCCGCGTGAGCGAATGCTCGCGGTTGCGGAGCACTATTACCACTTTGGCGGCAAGAGTCCCATCAACCAGCAAACTCGCGAATTGATCGCGGCGATGGATACCGAACTCGAGCAACACGGCCTGAAGCTTCCCGTGTACTGGGGCAACCGCAACTGGCATCCGATGCTGGCGGACACGCTGCGGCAGATGAAACAGGATGGCGTTCGGCGAGCGCTGGCGTTCGTCACATCAGCGTACAGTTCGTATTCCGGATGCCGGCAGTATCGCGAAGACATTGCCCGCGCGCAAAATGAGATTGGAGCCGGAGCGCCGGAGGCAGACAAGCTGCGCGCATTCTTCAACCATCCCGGCTTTATCGAGGCAACGCAGGACCGGTTGCAAGACGCATTGCGCGAAGTTCCCGACCACGCGCGTAAGAACGTGCAGGTTGTTTTCATCGCTCACAGTATTCCGCTTTCGATGGCGAACTCGAGCGACTATGTGCGCCAACTGGAGGAAGTCAGAAACCTCGTCTCGGCAAGCCTTGGCGTCACCAACAATGCTCTGGTTTACCAGAGCCGCAGCGGCGCGCCGGGACAACCCTGGCTGGAGCCGGACATTCTTGACTACCTGCGCGAGGTGAAGGCGCACAATCAGGCAAGCGCAGTGGTGTTGGCGCCGATCAGCTTCATCTCCGACCACATGGAAGTTTTGTACGACCTAGACATTGAGGCGCGGCAACTCTGTGACTCGCTGCAATTGCCGATGGTGCGAGCAAAGACGGTGGGCGTGCATCCCCGATTCATCCGAATGATTCGTGAATTGATTCTGGAGCGGATGAATCCTGGAGCGGAGCGGCTGTCGCTCGGATCGCTCGGAGCAAGGCAGGATGAATGCGCCGCCGATTGTTGTCCAGCGCCGCAGAGGCCAGTGCGGCCGCAAGGCGCGCCCGGAAAACCGACCGGCGCTTGAAGCTGAATCAGCGGGACGAGGCTGGAACCTTGGGAGCCTCGTAGTCCGTCGCCTTGGGACGGCCCTCGACGCGATGCATGGTGTCGAGGATTGTCTGGACGACGGGCTCGTTGCCGACGGCGGTGTTGAGCATGATGTGGTACAGAGAGCGCGTAGGCCAGTCGGCATTGAAATAGTGCTTCACGTAAGCGACACGCTCGCGATCAACCGAGTCCACCAGTTCTTCAGCTTCTACCTGAGAGTTTCCATCTGCGATGGTGCGCCGGATTTTTTCGGCGCGAGGTGCGTATAGAAAGACGTGAAACGCGTCCGGATGCTCGCGCAAGAAATAAGGCGCGCCGCGTCCGACCACGACCGCGTTCCCCTCCCGCCCGATCCGGTTCATGATTTCCTGCATCATCGTCATCATGCGATCGGTATCGAAGACCTGACTGCCCAGGGCCGCGGAATTACGCTCATAACTGCCGCGCCAGAAGGACTTCGCGAGGCGGTGAAGGCGGCTGTCCACGCGCTCATCACAGCGCATGACGGCGGAAGGATCCACGTTAGCGAGACGGGCGCATTCTTCAGTGAGCAGATGGTCCCAGAGCTTCCAGCCCAGACGTTCGGCAAGTTGGGCGGCTATGGCTCCGCCGCCACAGCCGTACTCACGCTCAATCGTGACAAGATGAAACATGGCCATTTAGTGTACTGCGATTCCGCCGCCCGGCTTGGATTTTCTCATCAAGAAGACCATCGGAACCATGCACAGGATGGCGACGCCAAGAAACCAGAAACAATCAATGTAGGCCAACATCGTGGCTTGGCGCTGAGCCGTACCCTGGATCAGGGCGTAGGCCTGGCGAGTTGCACCAGCCGGGCTCGCTCCGTGCGCTTGCAGGGCACGGGAGGCGCCCTTAATCATCGACTGCACCGCCGGGTTGGCCGTACTTAGGCGGCTGGCAAAATTGGTTAAATGCACCTGGGTGCGCCGGTCGAGCAGAGTGGTCACGACCGAAATCCCCACGCTGCCGCCGATATTGCGCGCAAGGTTCATCAATCCAGAAGCGGCGTTGTTCTTGTCGCGAGGCAGAAATGCATAGGCAGCCGTATTGATCGGCACGAATAAGAAAGCCATGCCCACCGCCTGTACCACGCGAGCCGCCGCCAGGTGTCGGAAATCGATCTCAAGATCGAATCCGGTCATGTGAAAAAGGGATAGGGACAAGACGATAAGGCCGAACAGAAGCAGCCAACGAGGGCTGTAGCGCGAAAGCAGAACTCCCACGAGCGGCAGCAGCAGAATAATCGCGAAGCCACCCGGCATCAGCGCCAGCCCCGCCTGCTGCGCTGTGTACCCGAGCAGCGTCTGTGAAAACAATGGAAGCAGCAGTGTGCTCCCCAACAGGGCAAAGCCCAGCATAAACATCAGCATGTTCGAGATCCCGAAGGTGCGGTCGCGGAATAGATGCAGATCAATGATGGGATCTTTGTGCCGCCATTCCCAGAAAATGACAAAGATCAAGGCCGCCGCGGCGATCAGTGACAAGGTCAGGATGAAGTTCGACTCGAACCAATCGTCACGCTGGCCCTTATCGAGGACGATCTGCAGCGCTCCCAAGCCTAGCGCAACGAAGCCGAGGCCCACATAGTCAATGTGAGTCTCGCTCAATTTGCGGCGCTTGAAGTACGGCGGATCCTGAATCAAGCGCGTTGTGAGCAGGATCGAAAGAATGCCGACGGGAATGTTGATGAAGAAAATCCAGCGCCAGCTGAAATTGTCGGTGATCCAGCCGCCGAGGGTTGGCCCGATCGCAGGCGCGGTAACGACGGCCATGCCATAAACCGCGAAGGCCATGCCGCGTTTGGCGGGAGGAAAGGTGTCGGCGAGAATCGCCTGCTCACTGGGTTGCAACCCACCGCCGCCCGCGCCCTGCAAAATGCGGCAGACGATCAGCGTAGCCAGATTCGGCGCGAGGCCGCACATGAACGAACTCACCGTGAACAGGGCCACGCAACCCATGTAGAAATTCTTGCGGCCAATGATGGACGACAGCCATCCGCTCAGCGGCAATACGATCGCATTCGAAACCAGATACGAAGTCAGCACCCAGGTGCTTTCGTCCTGTCCGGCGGAAAGGCTGCCTGCAATGTGGGGCAAAGCAACGTTGGCAATGGAGGTGTCGAGCACCTCCATAAAGGTGGCAAGCGTTACCGTTATGGCGATGATCCACGGATTGTAGGCGGGACGCCAGGCGTCGGCGTGATCCATGGTGACGGCGGCCGAACTCATTCGCGAATCCAGACCTTGGGCGTCACTGACATGCCGGGACGCAACTGGTGATCGTTATTCGAGCCGGGATCGAGCACGATCTTGACAGGGATGCGCTGCACAACTTTCACATAGTTCCCCGTGGCATTTTCGGGAGGCAGCAAGCTGAAGCGGGCTCCGCTGGCGCCGGCGATGCTATCCACCTTGCCGCTATATTTTCTGCCGTTGGCATCCACTTCGATGGTGACCTTCTGTCCGGCTTTCATTTCGCGGAGCTGCGTTTCTTTAAAGTTGGCGGTGATCCAGACGTCATCGAGATTGATGACCTTCATTTGTTCCTGTCCGGGGGCGACGTTTTGGCCAACCTCGACGGTGCGATCGCTGACAGCGCCGCTCACAGGTGCGATGATTCTGGTGTACTGCAAGTTCAGTTGAGCCTGATCGAGATCTGCTTTCTTGCGTTGCGCTTCGGCCAGCGCCGACGTGGCCCGGGCACGGGTGATCTGCATCTGCTTGGGGGCGGTATTGGCATTGCGGAAGTTCGACTCTGCCTGGACGAGTCTGCCTTGAGCCTGCGTGACCTGCTGCTGGGCGGCGTCGGCGGTGGCGCGCGCGGCTTCTACAGTAGCCGCGCTGGCTTTGGCGGCGGCCGTCGCCGTGTCGTATTGCTGCTGGGAAATCTCCTGCTTGTCCACTAGCTGCTTGTAGCGGGCGAGATCGTTCTGTGCCTTCACGTTGTTGGCCTCGGCCTCCTGCAGTTGGGCCTTGGCAGCTTCGTATTGCTGCTTGGCCACCTGAATGCCGGCGCGAGCGCTATTGACGTCAGCCTCGGTCGCCGAAACCTGGCTGCTGGTATTGACAGATGTAATCGGAACGGTCACCCCGGCGGCGACAGCGGCAGCCTGTGCATCTTCAAAATCCGCTTTGGCCCGGTCGTATGCGACTTGATAATCGGCCGGATCGATCTCGACCAGCACCGTTCCCGCCTGCACGTACTGGTTGTCCTGGACGTTGAGCTTGATGACGTGGCCGGAGATGCGAGCGCTGACCGAATTGACGTGACCATCCACCTGCGCATCGTCGGTGGATTCATAGCTCGCCATGTAGCGGTAGACGAAGAATCCTACGACCAGCAAAACGAGGATGCCGATCCCGACCGCGATGCGGAAACCGGAGCTTTCGGTGCGCGAAGGCCGCGTGTGGAAGTCCTTTTCCGTGGACGGCAGCGGCTTGTTGGTAGTCTCGTTCCGGCTGGCTTCAGCAGGCGGACTCTGTGTGGTTTGTTCCATTCTATTGACTGCCTTTCAAATATCGTTTGACGCCCTGTTCGGCATCGCCGATGGCATGCGCCAATTCGACCTTTGCCAGATTATGGGCGTAGAGACTCTGAATGTAAGTTTCGTGAGCTCCGGCCACAGCTTCCTGCGCCTGCACGACTTCCAGATTGTCGGCGACGCCGGCCGTAAAGCGATCCTGTGATTGTGCCAGCGCTTGCTCGGCCAGGTCCACCGAACTGCGCGCGACTTCGACCTGCTGGGCGGCCGCATCCAGATCGAGCAGAGCGGTGCGGACCTCATAATCGATTCGGCCGCGAAGATCTCCGAGTTGGGAACGAGCCTGCTTGAGTTGGGCATCGGCCTCGAGCACATCGCTGTGCACGCGGTTGCCGGCGAAGATCGGAATGTTGAGCCCTCCATTCACCTGCCAGGTGCCGTTCGATTGGGAGGGCGTCACGCCAATGTCGCCGAGGTTTGCGTTGAGGTCGAGAGTGGGATACCGCCCTGCGGCCGCCGCCCGCCGCGAGAGTTCGGCTGCGCGCACTTGCGCCTGCGCCGCCTGATAGTCTGCGCGGGATTCGTAAGCACGCTGGAGATATTGGTCGAGCGGCAGAGGGACCAGTGCCTGGTAAGGCGCCTTTTCAGTGAGCACGAACTCCTGCCCCGGGGGCAAGCCGATGATGCGCGCCACACTCAATCTGAGTTTCGCAAGATCGTTGCGCGCTACGATGAACTGCTGCTGGCGCGTTTGGAGTTCGACCTGCGAGCGCAACGCGTCGATCGCCGGGCTGAGTCCGGCCTTCAACTGGTCGGCAGCCTTGTCGTACAGAGCCTGAGCATTCTTGACTTGCGCCTCTGCAGTTTCGACTCGAGCCCCGGCTGCAATAGCTTGCAAATAGGAGTTGCCTACGGCGAGCACGACAGTCTCCCGCGCATCTTTGTAGCTAAACTGCGCGGCTTTCACGCCCTCTGAAGCGGAACGCTCCCGTTCAAGATTCTTGAAATTAAAGAGTGACTGGCCGAGCGAGGCGCGGGCATCGAAGTAGTTGAAGGCAGGAGTCACGCGCGGAAAAGAACTGGTGATGGTGCCCGGAGGGCTCAGCAGCGGAAGCAGTTTGCTGAATCCAAGCGCAGCAAGGCTCTGATTCTGCACATCCTCCTGAACCCGGGCGTTGATGTTGGGCAGGAGCTCACTCAGTTGCTTCCATCGTTCGCCGCGGGCGGTCTGGGCCTGGTCCCCGGCCAGCAGCAAACCGAGGTTGTTGCGCAGTCCACGATCAATCGCGCCTTTGAAATCAATTTGCAGAACCTCTGTGGTGGCTTCGCCTTCAGGGGCGCTGCCAAGAAACGGGTTCTGCTGACCGGGGAGCGTAACTCCCGAGGGAGTTCCGCCGGGGCCTTGGGTAAGCGCGACCGAGGTCGTTAACAGCACGTATATAAAAAAGCAGAGTAATGTTCGGAGAAACTTCAGTGAAGAGTGCATTCTCAGTCATGGGGAACGTCCGGCAATACGCTACAGAGAAACCGGTACGTCCTTTCTCGGCTATAGCATAACTCGTTCGGTTGGATTCGTTCTGGACACCTTGCGATGCAAAGGATTGAGGGGCTGGCTTGTTTTAGCTTCGGAATCACACTAGGGCATCGCGGTCAAAAAATCGGGCACGCACCCAAAGTTCAGTAACTTCGGTGCTTTGCCCGCCGCGGTAGCTCCCGGTAACCTCAAGTTGTAAGGGGTTTTTGCGTCATGAGGAAGTTGTACAAGTTGATCGCGGTTGCAATCGTATCGCTAGCCAGCTTGGTGACCGCGCAAGCTGCCTCCGCGCAAGTCAATTCGGAGCGGAAGGTAGCCTCGCGGGTTGCGCCGATCTATCCGGAACTGGCGAAGAAAATGCACATTCGCGGCATAGTCAAAGTGGAGGCAATCGTGCGACCCAACGGGAGCGTCAGGTCCACCCGGGTACTCGGTGGAAATCCAGTGCTGGTCGAAGCGGCCGTTGATGCAGTCGGCAAATGGAAATTTGAGCCTGCGCCAGGCGAAACCACTGAGATGGTGCAATTGACCTTCGAAGGTCGATAGCGTTCGGCATCGGAATACAGACAAGTAAGGGAATCTGCAAGTATGTGTCCGCAGCCAGGGAAGGCCCAACTCAAGAGCGCGACCGACCGACGGCATCGGCGCTACCCACGCTACCGATCCGAATTCCCAGTAACGGTGACGCTGTTATCGGGCGGGGAACACCAGCGGCTCAGCGCGCATTGCATGGACTTGGCTCAGGCCGGAATCGGCGTGTTGATCGCTGCGGAACTCACCCTGGGAGAGGTCGCGACTTTGGCTTTCTCCATCCCGGGAACGCCTGAACTCTGGGACGTGCAAGCGGTGCTCCGGCACCGCCGTGGATACCACTACGGTTTCGAATTCCTTTCGCTCTCGGAACACCAAGGCAGGGTCCTGCTCGGCTACTTGCCGGGGCTGAAGCGTGCAGACACAGATTGAGCGGCAACCGACTGGCGGACGCACCGCGCGATACCGAAACGATGTGACTTAGGTCATCTTGAACGGCGGTGACCTTGGGTTCAACCTAGACTGGAGCAGCAATACGCCCTAAGAAAGTGAAGAATTCGATTTCATGAGCGCGGCGACAGGAACTGACTGGACTCGAATACTGTCTGACCCGGACCTTGTTCGGCATGTCGGAAAACTACTCCAGGCCTACCGCGAAGCTCCGCCTGAAAAGCGGGAGCAGGCGCTCCTCGGGGCGATGCGGGAAATCAAAGCTGGAGCCTCGGCAACGATCAAGCCCGGAAGCAGCAAATCCGCGCCACAACAGGCGCCGGAGCCACAGCCTGTTCCCACGCCAACATCGGCAACACCACCTTTTGAGCCCGATTTGTTCAGCCCAAACTGGGGCAGTGATCGGCGGCGTCATCCGCGCATCAAGTGCTTTGTCGCGGTGGAGTTGCGGGTGGATGAAGCCCCGATTCCGATCTGGGGCAACCTATCCAATACCAGCGCGGGCGGATGCTTAGTCGAAACGGCAAGCGCGGTGAAGCCCGGGGCCAAGGTCGAAATCGGCCTCTGGTTAGCCAATGGAAAGATCTGGGTTAAGGGGTTCGCACTGAGTGGAGTGGTGACCCGTAGCGGCCCCGCCACTGGGGTTCGAGTACGTTTCGGCAATATGATCCCCACGGAACGCGACAGCCTGCGCCAGTTCCTCAAGTTCGTGCAAGACACGACCCGTGCGTCCCACAGCGAGAGCAGCTACCTCGATCTCTTGAAATGAGCCTCCCCTCTCGCTCCGGCTTTTCAACAGCCCAGCCCCATCCACGCCTTTGCGGAAATTGATACACTTCCTGCGTGTTGAACCCTTTCTTTACCGGGGAACTCTAACTCTCTAGGGACGATCGCCGGTGAAAATGTCCGGCCGGAGGAGCCGATTCACATGGTAGCCAGTGAACAACTTTTGGTAACGGGACAGCAGTTGGACACGCTGTGCGTCAATACGATTCGAACACTGGCCATAGACGCGGTGCAGAAGGCGAACTCGGGGCATCCGGGCGCGCCCATGGGACTGGCACCGATCACTTATTGCTTGTGGCAGGAATTCCTACGCTACGATCCGGCCGACCCGACGTGGCTCAACCGCGATCGCTTCGTGCTATCCAACGGCCACGCGTCAATGCTGCTGTACGCCATGCTCTATCTGGCGGAGGTGCGGCAGGTAGGCAAAGACGGCGAGGTGACGAGGGAATTTGCAGTCTCGATGGATGAGATCAAGCGCTTCCGGCAGTTGGGGAGCCGCACGCCAGGACATCCCGAGTCGCATCTCACCTCGGGAGTTGAGACCACGACCGGGCCGCTCGGCCAGGGCGTTGGAAACAGTGTGGGCATGGCGATCGCCGGGAAATGGCAGGCGGCGACCTTCAACCGGACCGGGTTTGATATTTTCGACTTCAATGTGTATGCCATGTGCTCCGATGGCGACCTCATGGAGGGTATAGGCGGCGAAGCCGCTTCGCTCGCCGGGCATCTGAAGCTTTCCAACCTTTGTTGGATGTACGACAACAATCACATTACTCTGGATGGTCCGGCCGACTGGTCGTTCAGTGAAGACGTTGCGACGCGCTTTGTCGGATACGGCTGGAATGTGACACGCGTAGCCGACGCCAACGATCTGGAAATGCTGGCGCGGGCATTCGACACATTTCACAAGACGACGGACCGTCCCACTCTGATCATTGTTGACACCCACATCGGGTACGGCTCGCCGCACAAGCAAGACAGCAATGCGGCGCACGGAGAGCCTCTGGGCGAGGAGGAAGTAAAACTGGTCAAGCAGTTCTACGGATGGCCGGACGATGCGAAGTTCCTCGTGCCGGAAGGGGTACGCGAGCACTTCCGCGAAGGCATTGGGAAACGCGGCCGGGATCTGCGCGCGCGATGGTCGAAGCTCTTTGCGGAGTATTCGGCCAAGTATCCCGAATTAGCAGAGCGACTGCGCTGCATGCAGCACCGCGAACTACCGGCGGGCTGGGACAAAAACCTGCCGACGTTTCCGGCCGACGCCAAGGGCGTGGCCACGCGCGAGAGTTCCGGCAAGGTGCTCAACACCGTGGCTCAAAACATTCCATGGCTGATTGGCGGGTCGGCAGATCTGGCGACCTCGAACAAGACGACGTTGAAGTTTGAAGGTGCGGGAGACTTTCAGGCGGGCACTCCAGCGGGACGCAACCTGCATTTCGGAGTACGCGAGCACGCGATGGGCGCCAGCGTGAACGGCCTGGTCGTTTCTGGCGTTCGAGCATTTGGAGCCACTTTTTTTAACTTCAGCGATTACATGCGAGCCAGCATCCGGTTGTCGGCGCTCATGGAGATTCCCTCTACTTTCATATTTACCCACGATTCCATCGGAGTGGGAGAAGACGGGCCCACGCACCAACCGATCGAGCAATTGGCGTCGTTGCGGGCCATGCCGAATCTGATCGTGCTGCGTCCATGCGATGCGAATGAAGTAGTGGAGGCGTGGAGGCTTATCGCGCAAGTGAAACACTCACCGGTGGCGCTAGTCCTGACGCGACAGAATGTGCCCACTCTCGACCGGACAAAGTATGCTTCGGCTTCCGGCCTGGCTAAGGGAGCCTACGTGCTGGCGGATGCGCCGGGAGGAACGCCGGAAGTAATTCTGATCGCGACAGGGAGCGAAGTGTCGCTGTGTGTGGATGCGTACGAAAAACTGCAAGCCGAGGGCATCAGGGCTCGCGTGGTCAGCATGCCTTCGACGGAGATTTTTGAACAACAAGACGCTGCCTACAGAGAGAGCGTACTGCCGTCAAACGTGACGGCTCGGGTTTCGGTGGAAATGGCGGCGACGTTCGGATGGGAGCGCTACACCGGACTTAAGGGGCGGACCGTCGGCATGCACCGGTTTGGGGCATCGGCACCGTTGAAGGATTTGCTGCCGTTTTTTGGGTTCACTGTGGAAACCGTTGTTGCGGAAGCGCGCGCGGCGATGGCCAACCAATAAATAGCGGGATCGGCGC
This sequence comes from uncultured Acidobacteriaceae bacterium, assembly GCA_963819145.1. Taxonomy (GTDB): domain Bacteria; phylum Acidobacteriota; class Terriglobia; order Terriglobales; family Acidobacteriaceae; genus Sulfotelmatobacter. Next base: position 174,994 of record CAWFVB010000025.1, on the reverse strand, counting down.
GGAGCGGCGGCGACGATTTGTTCGCGCGGGTCATCAAACAACTATGGAGGGCATCATGCAGCCAACTGGAGTCATCGAGGCATCGAAGGCGACCAAGAATCCACTGAAAGAATTGCTCAGCTACGGGCAGTCGATGTGGCTGGACTATATCCGGCGCGATCTGTTCACCACCGGAAAACTGAAGCAGTTGATCGACGACGACGGCCTGCGAGGAATGACGTCGAACCCGGCGATTTTCGAGAAGGCTATCGCCGATAGTTCGCTGTATGACGATGTTCTGAAATCCCTGGCCTCGCGCAACGATCTCGACACGACCGGCCGCTATGAACAGATTGCAATTCGCGACATCCAGGATGCGGCCGATACGCTGCGTCCGGTATACGACGAGTCCACGTTTCGCGATGGGTACGTCAGCCTCGAAGTTTCCCCATATTTGGCACGCAAGACGCAGGAGACGATCGATGAGGCGCGCCGCCTGTGGAAGACCGTGAAGCGCGACAACGTCATGATCAAAGTGCCGGGCACGGCCGAGGGACTGCCGGCGATCCGGCAATTGATCGGCGAAGGCATCAATATCAACGTCACATTGCTGTTCGCGCAGGATGTGTATGAGAACGTTGCGGCAGCTTACATCGCAGGGCTTGAAGACCTGGCGGGGCGCGGAGGAAATCTCAAAAAGATGGCGAGCGTCGCCAGTTTCTTTATCAGCCGCATCGATACGCTGATCGATTCGATGCTGAATGACAAGCTCAAAACGACCACGGACGCGAAGCAGCAAGCTCTACTGAACAGCCTGCTCGGGAAAGTCGCGATTGCCAACGGCAAACTGACGTATCAGGCTTACCAGCGTATTTTCAGCGGGCCACGCTGGCAGGCCCTGGCCGCCAAGGGAGCGCAGACTCAGCGCGTATTGTGGGCCAGCACCAGCACGAAGAATCCAAAATACCGCGATGTGATTTACGTGGAAGAATTGATTGGGCCAGACACGGTGAACACGATGCCTCCGGCAACGATCGATGCTTTTCGCGATCACGGACGGTGCGCAACAGCTTGACCGAAGACGTGACGGGCGCTGCCGGAGTGATGCAGGACCTGGCCCGGGCCGGAATCTCGATGAAAGAAGTAACCGACAAGCTGACCACGGACGGCGTGAAATTGTTTGCCGACGCTTTTGACAAGCTGCTCGCTGCGGTCGCCAAGAGCACGCAGCAAAAAGGATAGATCGTGAGCCGACTGAAGACTTCCCTGCCGGAATCGCTGGCCACCAAGGTGAAAACGACGATCGCCGACTGGCGAATCGGGCGGCAAGATGCAGCGTTTGTGGCAGCGCGATGGGACGCTCTGGACCGGAAGCGACGAAGCGAGCTGGCTGGGATGGCTCGATATTGTGGACGAGCAGATCGCCCAGCAGGATCAACTCGCAGAAGATTGCCAAAGAAGTGCAGCAGCGCGGGCTTTCAGCATGTTCTGCTGCTCGGCATGGGTGGATCGAGTCTGTGTCCGGAAGTGCTGCGCATGACTTTCGGCAGGATTCTCACTTCCCTACCCTGCATGTGCTCGATTCCACCGATCCCGCCCAGGTCAAAGCGTTCGAGCATCAGATCGATATTCCAAAAACGCTGTTTATTGTTTCCAGCAAATCCGGGAGCACGCTCGAGCCGAACATCTTCAAGCAATATTTCTTCGAGCGCACGGAGCAGGCGGTTGGAGTGACGAAGGCGGGCAGCCAGTTCATGGCGATCACCGATCCAGGATCGAAGATGCAGCAAGTGGCCGGAGGCGGATCGCTTCCTGCATGTTTTCTTTGGAAGTGCCCTCGATTGGTGGGCGCTATTCGGCGCTGTCGAACTTCGGCATGGTGCCCGCCGCAGCGATGGGGCTGGACACAAAGAAATTTCTGGCCCGGGCGGCCGAGATGGTGCAGTGCCTGCGGAGCGAGCGTGGCGGTCGAACGAAAACCCAGGCGCGGTGCTGGGCATCATTCTCGGGACGGCCGCGAACGCCGGTCGCGACAAAGTTACGATCATTACTTCGCCTGGGATTTCGGATCTGGGCGCGTGGCTCGAACAACTGCTTGCCGAATCGACCGGAAAAGCGGGTAAAGGCATCATTCCGGTCGATCGCGAAGCATCTGGCCGCGCCGGAAGTCTACGGCAGCGACCGGGTTTTCGTTTACGTGCGCCTGGAGTCAGGAGTGCGACGCGGATCAGGAAGCGAAGCTCGCGGCCATCGAGAAGGCGGGGCATCCGGTTGTGCGCATCACGATGGCCGACACTTATGACCTGGGCGCCGAGTTCTTCCGCTGGGAAATTGCGACTGCGGTGGCTGGCGCGATCATCGGAATCAACGCATTCAATCAGCCGGACGTGGAAGCCAGCAAAATCGCGACCCGGAATCTGACTTCGGAGTACGAAAAGAATGGTTCGCTTCCGGCTGAGAAGCCAGTCCTCGAAGATGCCGGCATCAAGCTCTTCACGGACGAGAAAAATGCCGCGGAACTGGCGAAAGCCGCCGGCGGCGACAACACGCTCGCTGGATATCTCAAGGCGCATCTGTCGCGCATCAAGGCCGGCGATTACTTCGCGGTGCTCGGCTACATCCAGATGAATGCGGAGCACGAACAGAATCTGCAGGCCCTGCGGCATGCGGTGCGCGACAGCAAGCACGTGGCTACGTGCCTGGGCTTCGGCCCGCGATTCCTGCACTCGACTGGACAGGCCTATAAAGGCGGTCCGAATTCGGGCGTGTTTCTGCAGGTCACTTGCGACGATTCGGTCGATTTGCCGGTGCCGGGACAGAAGTACACGTTTGGGGTGGTGAAAGCGGCGCAGGCACGCGGCGACTTCCAGGTTCTGGCGGAGCGCGGACGGCGGGCGCTGCGGGTTCATCTGGGGAGCAATACTGAAAGCTGGGCTGGCAACGTTGCAGCTAGCGGTTCAGAAAGCTCTCTAGCATTCTCTGCGAATCGAAAGCTAGGCCAGCGATGCCCTCGCGACAACCGGCGGAACGCCGGCGCTACATTCAGGGAGCAAGACACATGCAATTGGGAATGGTGGGTTTGGGGCGGATGGGCGCGAACATGACGCGGCGGTTGATGCGCGGTGGGCATCAGCTTGTGGTTTCTGATCTCAGCACCGACGCCGTGAAGGGCATTGGCGGGCGAGGGCGCGACGGGATCCTCGTCGCTCGAAGATCTGATCTCCAAGCTGACTCCGCCGCGAGCGGTGTGGATCATGGTTCCGGCGGGCGGCCCGACGGAGCAGACCGTGCAGAAGACTCGCCGCAGCACATGCAGGCGGGCGACGCCATCATCGACGGCGGCAACTCTTATTTCAAAGACGACGTGCGCCGCGCGAATGAACTGAAGAGCAAAGGCATTCACTACGTCGATGTCGGAACCAGCGGCGGCGTGTGGGGGCTGGAGCGCGGGTATTGCATGATGATTGGCGGCCCAAGGAAGCGGTGCAGCGGCTGGATCCGATTTTCAAAACGCTGGCTCCGGGCATGGGCGACATTCCGCGCACGCCGGGACGCGAGAAACTCGGCGGCACGGCCGAAGACGGCTACATTCATTGCGGGCCGTCCGGCTCCGGACATTTCGTCAAGATGGTGCACAACGGCATTGAGTACGGCATGATGCAGGCTTATGCCGAAGGCTTCGACATCTTCAAGAATGCGACCTGCAAGGATCTTGCCGGAAGACATGCGCTACGATCTGAACCTGCCCGACATCGCCGAGGTGTGGCGGCGCGGCAGCGTGGTCAGTTCGTGGCTGCTGGACCTGACGGCGATGGCGCTGACGGAAAATCCCACGCTCTCGGAATACGAGGCTTCGTGCAGGATTCGGGCGAAGGCCGCTGGACGATTCAGGCGGCGATCGAAGAAGCCGTCCCGGCAGACGTGTTGACCGCCGCGTTGTATGTGCGTTTCCGCTCGCGACAGCAACACACCTTTGCGGAGAAGATGCTTTCCGCCATGCGGCAGAAATTTGGCGGACACGTGGAAGCGGGACGGCGAGCCGAAGGCAAGAAGACGGCACCAAAGGCATCAGAACCGCTGACTCCACCGCGGACGCGGAGAAAGCTCGAGCATGAGCTGACGTGGTAGAAGCGCGATGATCACAACGATTTCCAGAGGACTTATTCATGGCTCAACTAGCGGAACAGCCGACGACAGCGCCGCCAGCGGATCGGCAAGCAGGGCGATCCCTGCGTGATGGTGATCTTTGGCGCGGCGGGCGATCTGACGGGACGCATGCTGATTCCGGCGCTCTATAACCTGGCGCGAGCCGGATTGCTTTCCCGCGAGTTTGCGGTGGTGGGTGTGGCGCGCGCCCAATTGTCGAACGACGATTTCCGAAAGCGAGTCCAAGACGACGTCAAAGATTACTGCGGCGATTGCGTCGACGACGATCTCTGGGATTGGTTCGTCGCGCCGTTTCTACTACCTGGCGGGAGACTTCAACGACGACAAACTCTACCCGCAGCTCAAAGACCTTCTGGCCAAGGTGGATCAGGAACACTCGACGCATCAGAACTTCTTTTACTACCTGGCGACCGCGCCCAGTTTTTTTGGACCGATTGTGCAGAAACTTGCCGCCGCCGGGCTTGATGGAACAGAGAACGGCCACTGGCGGCGGGTGATCATCGAGAAGCCCTTCGGACACGATCTGGAGTCGGCCAAAGCGCTGAACCAGCAGTTGCTGAAAGTGGCGGACGAGACGCAGATCTACCGCATCGATCATTATCTGGGCAAAGAGACGGTGCAGAACATCTTGGCGTTCCGCTTCGCCAACGGAATCTTTGAGCCGGTCTGGAACCGCCGCTACATCGACCACGTGCAGATCTCGGTGGCGGAGACGGTGGGCGTGGAGGGACGCGGCAGCTACTTCGATCATGCCGGATCGCTGCGCGACATGGTGCCGAACCACATCATGCAACTGATCAGCCTGACGGCGATGGAGCCGCCGATCTCTTTCGACGCCAACGCCGTGCGCGACGAGCAGGCGAAGATCCTGCACGCCATCCAGCCCATGAGCGACGAAGACGTGTTGAGCCGCACGGTGCGCGGACAGTACGGCGACGGAACCGAAGAGGGCAAGCGGGTTCCGGCGTACCGCGCAGAGCCGGATGTCCCTCCCGATTCGCAGCACCGAAACCTTCGTCGCCATGAAGCTGCAGATCGACAACTGGCGATGGGCGGACGTTCCGTTCTACCTGCGCACGGGCAAGCGGATGCCGGTCCGCAATACTCATATCGTGATACAGTTTCGGCGGGCGCCCTTCGTGCTGTTCCGCGACACGCCCGTCGAACACCTGATGCCGAACCAACTGGTGCTGCACATTCAGCCGGAGGAAGGAATCTCGCTGCAGTTTGCGGCCAAGGTTCCGGGACCGGTCATGCGCCTGGGCACGGTGGATATGAACTTCGAGTATCAGGAATATTTTGGCAAGCAGCCCAGCACCGGCTACGAACGGCTGCTGCACGACTGCATGATCGGCGATCAGACTCTGTTTCAACGCGCTGACATGGTGGAAGCGGGCTGGTCGGTGGTCAACCCGGTGCTCGATCTGTGGAAGGCGCTTCCGCCGCGCAACTTCCCCAACTATGCTTCCGGCACGTGGGGACCGAAGGAGGCCGACGAACTGCTGGAACGCGACGGCCGCCGCTGGAGGAACTTCGAGAAATGATTCTGGCCGGCGATATTGGTGGCACCAATGCGAGGCTGGCTTATTTTCAACCCCAGAATGGGCATCTGCGTTTGGTGTCCGAACGTGTCTTTCCCAGCCGCGAGCACAGCGAACTCGGAGAAATTGTCAGCGAATTTCTGGATGATTCCGGCACCCGTCCGGAAGCTGGCCTGCTTCGGCATTGCGGGTCCGGTGCTGAACGGGCGTGTCGAAACCTCAAACCTGCCATGGGTCATCGAGCAATCGCGGCTGGCCAAGCAGATTCATCTCCCCGGCACACTGCTGATCAACGATCTGGAGGCCAGTGCCTGGGGCATCGGCGCGCTGGCCGACAGCGACCTCGTCGCGCTGAACCAAGGTGAGCGGCCCCGCTGTCGGCAACCAGGCCGTGATCGCGCCCGGTACTGGCCTCGGAGAGGCCGGGCTGTTTTGGGATGGAACCCGACATCACGTGTTCGCCTGCGAGGGCGGACACACGGACTTTGCTCCACAGGACGATTTGCAGATCGAGTTGGTGCGGTTCCTGCATGCCCGCTTCGGGCACGTGAGCTACGAGCGCATTCTTTCCGGCCCGGGACTGGTGAACGTTTACGAATTTCTGCGCGAGAGCGGATGCGGGAAGGAATCTCCGGAGCTGGCGGCCGCGCTGAAGAAGGGCGATCCTGCCGCGGCAATTTCGCGGGCGGCGCTCGACGGAACCAGTGCAGTTGGCGGAGAAGGCGCTGGATCTGTGGATCTCGGTCTATGGCGCGGAAGCCGCGAATCTGGCGCTTAAGACGATGGCCACCGGGGGATTGTTCCTGGCGGGCGGGATCTCACCCAAGGTGCTTGCCAAGCTGACGGGAGCCAGTGTTTATGCAGTCTTTCGTGGCCAAAGGGCGCCTGCGTCCTCTGCTGGAATCCATTCCGGTGCAAGTCGTTACCAACGAGAAAGCCGGCCTGCTGGGAGCAGCGCGTTGCGCCTCGGTTCGGGGCAAGGGTTGAGCATTTGCGCGGAACGCGTCGCCGGAAAAGTCTGAGTGATCTCCTTTGAGTTCTTCCGTCGAAATCCGAAACCTGACCACCCCGCAGGAATTGTTCTGCGGCGGCGGCGGAAGAAGTGGTGCGCGCCGCCGAGGAAGCCGTGGCGGCATCGCGGACGCTTCACGATCGCGCTGTCGGGCGGATCGACTCCCAAGAGTCTTTTCAATTTGCTGGCCACCAATGCCCGCTCGGCGTTGCCCTGGGATCGCATGTTTTTCTTCTGGGGAGATGAGCGGCACGTGCCTCCCACCGACCCCGACAGCAACTACCGCATGGCCGACGAAGCCATGCTGTCAAAGATTCCAGTGGCCGCCGGGAATGTGTTCCGGGTGCCCGCGGAAAATCCTGATGCCGCAGCCGCGGCGGAAGCTTACGAGCAGACTCTGCGGAAGTTCTTCCAGCTTGAGCCGGAGCAGTTCCGCGCTTCGATCTGATCCTTCTGGGCATGGGACCGGACGGGCACACGGCTTCGCTGTTTCCGGAACCGCCGCCCTGCACGAAAAATCGCGCCTGGTGGTGGCAACTGGGTGGAGAAGCTGAAGACCAGCCGCATCACGTTGACTCTGCCGGTTCTGAATGCGGCGCGCTGCGTGGCGTTCCTGGTCAGCGGAACCGACAAGGCGATGCGCTGAAGGCCGTTCTGGAAGGGACGCCCCGGGCGAGCAGTATCCTTCCAAGCTGGTGCGGCCGACCGATGGGAAGCTGATCTGGCTGGTAGGATCGGGTTCGGCTGGACCGAGCCGCGACGCCACGAATGCAAAAGCTGTTCAAGTTGCAAGAACTCTGCTTCTCGAACTAAGCTCTAGCGCGCCGCCAGTCGCCGATTTCCTTCAAACCCTTGCCGCGGGCATGCTCGAACAGGCGCACGCGATGGCGGGAGTGCTCGAATTCGTGGATGTCGGCCCAAACTTCGGCCTGCCAGCCTTTTTCGTGGGCAGCAGATTCGCCGCAGGTGGCGCATCGGGTGTGTAGTGTAACCGGAATGGCTTCCACCCCGACCGGGGTCGCGCCCGGCAGCTCGACGAAGATGCAGCGGACTTCCTGAATCTCTTCGCTCTCGCCCAGGATGTGTTCGTAACGCAGCAAGTAGCCGAAGCCGAGCTTCTTGGCCTCCGATTCCGCTTCGGCGCGGGTGTGGAATGGGCCGTACTCCGCCCGCAGTTGCTCGGTGGAGTCGCACGCCATCCAGAAAATCTCTTTGTAGGCCATCGCAGGTTTCGCCCTGGGGTCGCGAAGCCGGCTCATGGCTGCATTTGAGCCCGCTCTTACCAGATATAGTGAATAAGCAATTCAGAGGCCGCTGGTCTCGGGCTGTAATACATTGCGAGACATAGAGTTACCGAATCGAGAAGGTTGCACCGGCAAATTGGCGTGAAAGCTTTTGCAGAATTTGTGTCGCAGAAGTCCCGGGCTGGGAGGGCAGAGGCGCGTGCAGCGCCCCTGCCTGTCGATGGAGGGTATGGATAAAGCCGGTCGCGAACGATAGGACCGCAGTCTCGCCAAACTCGCACGAGACTATGGGTTTCTGTGGAACGCACCAGCGGCCGAGGCTAACGGAGCGTCTGCCTCTTCGCCATAAGGGATCACGGGACGGTCGCCCTCGGGGGGCCAGTTTTTCCCGCCATGGCTGGCCACATACATGGCCAGTTCCAGGCGGCTCCAAACGCCCAACTTGTCGAACGTGCTGCGCAAGTGATTCTTGATCACTTGCTCGCTGGTGCCCATGATCTTTCCGATTTCGCGATTCGTCAGGCCTTCCCAGACCAGGATCGCAATTTGGATTTCCTTTGGGGTGAGTCGTTCGCAGGGCATCATGACTGCGCTTCCTCCTTGGTAAACATGGCGATGGCCAGCTTCACGCGCTTGCGGCCATCGCGGATTCCGGCACGCAGAAACAGCGTGCGCAGATGTTGCTTTACGGTGCGCGGGCTGATGTTGAGCTGGCCCGCAATCTCTTTGTTGCTGCAGCCCTGCACCAGCAACTGCAGTACTTCCTGGTCACGCGGCGTTACTTTCACTTGGTCGAGATCAATCACGATTTCGGTCCCTCCGGTGTGCTTCAGAAATCACACGCGTCTAGTCTGGTAGCACGGCTTTCGCCAATTCTTCGCACCTCCTCGCCCAGGCGAGCTAAGTACTTTAGGGCACTGGCACTTGGGGTCGAGAACCGCCGTTTTCATGTGGCTTTCAGGACAGCCCGTGATAGCCTGTGCCAGTTCCATATTGGTCCGACCGCTTGGCCGATGCATTGGCACTCCAGCTCTCTTTCTCGGTTTTACAGAATGCGGCGGGAACGGGCGCTGGAGTATGAAAGTGGCTGGCTTTCTGGACGATCCCCTTTGTGGTCAGGCACTTTCATCGTTGCGGGATTGCTACCTTGAGTCCGAGGTGAACCGTGAAGGATTTTCGAAACCGACTCGCCGAGGCGAGCAGATTCCGCTCCCAGATCGGTTATGCGACAGGGCTCCAGATTCTCGTTTTGGTTCTGGCGGCCGCGGTGCCGAGTTTTGCACAGGTACAAACCTTAACCGCAGAAGCTCAAGGCTCCAGCCCGCAAGCCGGGGCCCCCGTGACTATCACACTGCAGGATGCGCTGCAGCGGGCTCGGCTGAACGATCCTCAATACCGTTCCGCGGTTACAGACCTTGGCCTAGCCCGTGAAGATCGAGTACAGGCGCGCGCCGGATTGTTACCCAATCTCAACTACAACAACTCGTTCATCTACACACAGGGCACCGGTCCGCTTCCGGCGAACTGCGCTTCGACGGCGGCAGGGTGCGCTCCCCTCCGAGATTCATCGCCAACAATGGCGTGCATGAATACATCAGCCAGGCTGACGTGCACCAGGCACTCTCCCTCACCAACTTTGCGGACTACCGAAAATCCTCGGCCGCGCTGGCGCAAGCGCGAGCCAAGGCCGAGGTCGCCACCCGCGGCCTGGTGGTCACCGTGACCCAGTCGTATTACGGACTGGTCGTGGCTCAGCGCAAGTACGCAACGGCGCAGCGTGCGGCGGCAGAGGCAGCGCGCTTTCTCGATATCAGCCAGAAACTGGAGAGCGGCGGCGAGGTCGCGCACGCGGACGTGATCAAGGCTCGTATCCAAGCCCAGCAGCAGCAGCGGGATTTGCAGGAAGCCCAACTCGATATGGACCGCCGCCGCCTTGATCTCGCCGTATTGATATTCCCGGACTTCAACCAGGACTTCGCAGTGGTGGATGATCTTCAGACCCCGGAACCCTTGCCCAGTTTTGCCGAAGTCGAAGTCGCAGGCAAAAAGAACAATCCTGAACTGCGCGCGGCGCTGGGTGCCTTCGAAGTCGCAAATCATGAGGTCACAGCAGCGTGGGGTGGTCTGTTACCGGCGCTGAGCGTGGACTATTTTTACGGCATTGATTCAAACCAATTCGCCATCCGCAACGACGGGGTACGCAACCTCGGCTATTCCGCGGTGGCCAGCCTGCAGATTCCGATCTTCAGCTGGGGATCGGACCGCAGCAAACTGAAGCAGGCTGAGTTGCGCCGAGATCAGGCGCATGTCGAATTGTCCTACGCACAGCGACAACTGCTGAGCCACCTGCGCCAGTTCTACAACGAGGCCGAGACCGCGCGTTCGGAAATGGAGTCGCTTGCCAGTTCCGCCGAGATTGCCGCCGAGAGCATGCGCCTCACCACGCTACGCTACCAAGCAGGGGAATCCACCGTATTGGAAGTAGTCGACGCGCAAAACACCGTCACACTCGCTCGCAACGCGTACGATGATGGGCAGTCCCGCTATCGAGTTGCCGTGGCGAACTTGCAGACCTTGACAGGAACTTTCTAACCGGATGAACCTCTTCAGCCCCACACACGCCGCAAACCGCAATGACAAGCACTGCATCGCGCCCTGCCGCATGCTGGTCCTGGCCACATTGGTTTCGGTGGCTGGCATGCTTAACACAGGCTGCTCCTCTGACAAAGGCGACAAAGAGCCGACGGTCACCGTGCAGGTCGCTCCGGTGGAAAAGACCACCATTCAGCACACGATCAATACGGAGGCGATCTTGTTTCCGCGTGCTCAAGCCGCGATCGTACCCAAGATCAGCGCCCCGGTGCGGAAGTTTCTGGTGAAGCGGGGCAGCCTGGTGCACGAGGGCGAGCTGCTGGCTGTGCTGGAGAACCGCGACCTGACGGCCGCGGCGCAAGACACCAAAGGCTCGTACGATCAGGCGCAGGCCGCTTACGAAACAACAACCCGCGCGAGCCTGCCGGAAGACATCAAAAAAGCCGAAGCCGACGCGCAGCAGGCTCAGCTGGCGCTCGACGCGCAAGAAAAAATTTTCCAGAGCCGACAGCAGCTCTTTGACCAGGGTGCGCTGCCCCGAAAAGAACTCGACCAGTCGAAGGTCGACATCGCTCAAGCCCGCAACCAGTACGCCATCGCAAAGCAACACCTCGACCAGTTGATGGCCATCGGCAAGCCTCAAACACTGAAGTCCGCTGAAGGGAATCTGGAGTCGGCCAAGGGCAAGTACCTGGGAGCGCAGGCACAACTCAGCTACTCCGAGATTCGCAGCCCGATTGACGGCGTCATCACCGATCGCCCCCTCTATCCGGGCGAAATGGCGGCCGCAGGCACGCCCCTGCTCACGGTGATGGACATTTCCACCGTCGTCGCAAAGGCTCACATTCCGCAGAGTGATGCAGCCCTCCTGAAAGTTGGCGACAAGGGCACGATGACCGTGCCCGGGATGAATGAGCCGATCGAGGGCAAGGTCACGGTGGTGAGCCCCGCGCTCGATCCCAACAGCACGACCGTCGAAGTCTGGCTTGAAGCGAAGAATCCCAAGCACCAGCTCAAGCCGGGGACGAGCGTACAACTGTCTCTGACCGCACAGACCGTGAAAGATGCAATGGTCGTGCCCGCGAGCTCCGTCATTACCGCACCAGATGGAACAACCGCAGTCATGGTCGCCGGGGCTGATGGCCGCGCTCACCAGCAGGCAGTAAAGGTTGGCATTCGCAACGGCGACGACGTGCAGATTCTCGAGGGTGTGACCGACAAGGACAAGATCGTGGCGACAGGCGCTTATGGGCTGCCCGACAAGACCAAGATCAAGATTGCAGCCGCCGAGGCTCCGGCTGAGGGATCTCCCGAGGGGTCCAAAGCTGGATCGAAAGCTCCCGGTAAGGATTCCGATGAAAAATAAACGCTGCGGAGCAACGGCGTGAACGGACCGAAAACCGGCCACTGGATAGCGCAACACGGCAAGCCCGTCATCTTCGTAATCCTGACTCTGGGCCTGCTGGGCGCCTATCTCGCCTTCACCATCCCTGTATCGGTGTTTCCCTCCACGGATTTTCCTCGCGTGCTGATCGCCGTCGATAACGGCGTTATGCCGATCGATCAGATGATGGTCACGGTCACTCGTCCCATTGAGGAAGCCGTGAACAGCGTGCCCGGACTAATCACCGTGCGGTCCATCACCAGCCGCGGGTCCGCTGAGGTCGATCTTTATTTTCGCTGGGACGTGGATATGTTCCAGACGCTGCAATATGTGAATGCCGCTATCTCGCGGGTGCAGCCGGAACTCCCCTCCACCGCCAAGATCGAGGCTCACCGCCTGACCTTCGCCGCTTTTCCCATCATCGGCTACAGCCTGACCTCCGACAGCGTGCCGCAAACCAAGCTGTGGGAGTTGGCGACGTACGAAATGAAGCCGCGGCTCAACCGTCTGGAGGGCGTCTCCACGGTGATTATTCAGGGAGGGCAGGAGCCCGAATTCCACATCACTCCCGATCCCGCGAAGCTTCTCACCGCAGGCGTGACCGTGTCGGACATTCTGGATGCGGTGCGGCGTACGAACCTGGTTGACTCTCCGGGACTGCTGGAACGGAACCATCAACTCTATCTCGGTTTGGTGAACGGCCAGGTGCGGACGCCCGAAGAAATTGCGAATGCGGTAATCAAGAACACACCGGCTGGAATTCCGGTGCGCATTGGCGATGTCGCGGCGGTCGCGCCGGGCGTAAAACCTGTCTATACAGTCGTCACGGCGAATGGCAGGCCCGCAGTCCTGCTGAACATCAATCGCCAGCCCGACGGCAACACAGTGCAGGTCGCGCAGGAAGTGCACGATGAGATCGAAAACATCCGCAAGACACTGCCGCCCGGAGTTCAGATTCAGCCTTTCTACGATCAGGCGATCATCGTAAGCGACTCGATCAAGAGCGTGCGCGATGCCATCCTGCTCGGGTTGATTCTCGCCTCCATTATTCTCGTCGTGTTCCTGCGCGACTGGGGGACGTCTCTGGTGGCGGGACTGGTAATTCCTGTGACCATCCTGGTCACCTTCATCGCGCTCAAGATGATGGGCCAGACGTTCAATCTGATGACGCTCGGTGGTCTGGCCGCTGCTGTGGGCCTGGTGATCGACGACGCCATTGTCGTGGTGGAAAATATTGTGCTCCATCGCGACGCGGGGCAGTCGCGGATCGAGGCCATCCGCAGTGCGCTGAAAGAAATCACGATTCCGCTGATCGGCTCGACGATAACACCCGTCGTTGTTTTCATTCCCCTGATCGTGATCACTGGCGTAACGGGCGTCTTCTTCCGCGCGCTGGCCGTGACCATGACCGTCTCGCTTCTGACCTCCCTTGTGCTGGCCGTGACTTGGACGCCTACGCTAAGCCAGTACTTCATCAAGGGGCGGCGCGAGAAGGATCTGGCACATGCTTCGGATTCGGAGACTCAGCTGGTACCCGGAGAAGCCGAAGCCCATGAGGAAGGCGACAACGCGCTGAAGTTGCTGGCGGAGGAGGAAAAGCACCTGAGCGGCTTTTTCCTGCGCGTGGTCAATTTCCACGAGCGCTGGCTGCGCCGGGCCTTGGAGCGCCCGCGGCTGCTGGCAATCTTCAGCATTGCCCTGATCGCTGTTTCCTACGTCTGCTACCACTTCGCCGACACCGGCCTGCTTCCGGAAATGGACGAGGGTGGCTTCGTGCTCGACTACATCATGCCGGCGGGCAGTTCGCTGGCCGAAACCAACCGCGTGGTTGGGCACGTCGAACAGATGCTGCGTGAAATGCCGGAAGTGGAGAGCACTTCGCGGCGCACCGGGTTGCAGCTTGGTCTGGCGGCAGTGACGGAAGCCAACACGGGCGACATTCTCGTGAAGCTGAAGGCCAAGCGCGACCGCGATATCGAAGAGATCATCGCCGAGGTGCGCGCGGACATCAAGCGGCAGGAACCCGCCCTCGACGTCGATTTCGTACAAGTTCTGCAGGACATGATCGGCGATTTAACCTCCGCACCGCAGCCCATCGAGATCAAGCTTTTTTCGCAGGATCCCAAACAACTGGAAGAATGGGCGCCCAAGGTCGCCGACTCCATCGGAAAGATCGAAGGCGTGGTGGACCTGCTGAATGGAATCGACAACACCATCAGCGGACCGGCGGTCACCTTCCAGGTCGATCCCAGCGTTGCCGCGCGAGCCGGATTCACTGCCGAGGAAATTGCCCTCGACGCCTCGGCGATCCTGGAGGGCGAACCGGCGCCCACACCGGTGGTCACGAACGGCCGCGCCTACACCCTGCGCGTGCGTTTTCCAGCGGCCAACCGGGCCTCGCTGGAAGCCATGCGCGACACCCTGTTGGTGAGCAGCACGGGGCATACGGCCACATTGGGCGCGCTCGCTGCGGTCGTTGAGGTTCCGGGCCAAACCGAAATTCGCCGCGAAAACCTTCAGCGCGATGTGGCTGTGACGGCACGCCTCGAGGGCAGAGGCCTAGGCAGCGGCATGGCCGACGTGCAGCGCGTTGTCGCAGGGTTGCACCTCCCCTCCAGCATCCGCGTGGAATATGGCGGAACTTACGCCGAACAGCAGCGTTCGTTCCACGATCTGGTAGTGGTGCTTGTTATGGCGGTGTTGTTGCTATTCATCGTGTTGTTGTTTGAGTTCGGCACGTTCGCCGCGCCGATCGCAATTCTGTCCTCCGCCTTGCTCTCGACCTCCGGCGTATTCATCGCGCTGTTGGTCACGCGCACGACATTCAATATTTCCTCGTTCATGGGGATGATCATGGTGATCGGCATTGTGGCCAAGAACGGCATCCTGCTGCTCGACGCCGATCAGAAGATGCGCGCCTTGGGCTCGCCGGCGGAGAACGCCATGCTGCAGGCGGGCCGCCGACGATTGCGGCCCATTGTGATGACCGCTCTCGCCACCGTGGCGGGCATGCTGCCGCTGGGGTTTGCCATCGGAGCAGGATCGCAGATGCTGCAACCGCTGGCGATCGCCGTTATAGGCGGCGTGCTGATCTCGATGCTGCTCTCCCTGATCATCACTCCGGCAGTGCATTTCTATTTGAGCGGTAAAGACGAATCTCACGACGGAGAGCCTGCGACGGCATCTGACTAGGAATCGCCGACCGCGGGCCGTCTAGAATCGGCGAGTTACCATAGTCACCAAGTCCCGCCTTCGCCCAGTCCGAGGCATAAAGAGCACTCGCTTACCGGCGTTTCCGGTTGTAAACTACTCGGAAGAATCTGCGGCTCTCTCCTCCCGAGAGAGACCTCAAGAGCATTCGCCCCCACAAGACTCTCCCCCGAATCGTCCCGGCACGCTGTGTTGGCTTGGGACTTGCAATAGAATAGGCGCATCTCCCGGGTGGTTGAGACCGGGTCGGCGCCATCCGACATCCTATGCCGGTGGCGAAAAAACACGTGTCCGAAGAAAAAGACAAACCAGTCTTCGACGAGAAGATGCTCGCAAAGCTGCTGGAAGCAGCCTTTGTGATGCAGGAACACAACCGCGAACGGCAAAAGACGGAATTCAACCTCGAGTTCCAGAAAGAAAAGCTCCGAGAGAAGAAACCGTCGGGCAGCGTTCCGCAGCACGATTCCGCCAAGAGTCCCCAAGGCACCGAACCTGCGCCCAAGGATGATTACAACCTCATTCTGACGCAGATCGTCGAGACCCAGCGCCAGATTCAAGCCCGCCATATGGAGCTGGAAAGTGCGATGTCGCTGGTCGTGGAGCGTGTAATTCAGATCACGGCGGCAGGCGGCGCCGGCATCGGCATTCTCCTTGGCAAGAACCTCCGGTACCGTGCTGCCGCGGGCCTCATGACGCTCCCGGGCGGAAGCGAATTCCCGATGGAAAAGGCGCTTTGCTCGACCTGTCTTCGGACCGGCGAGGTGGTGCGGTGCACTGATGTAAACGCCGATTTCCTGCTCGACGCGGATGAGTGTCACCGGCGGGGCATCCGGTCGCTCATTGCGGTCCCGGTCTATCACGAAGGTGGAATCGCGGGAGCATTGGAACTGTATTATGCGAGCACGCAGGCATTCACGGAGCAAGATGTCCACAGCTGCCAGCTCATGGCTGGCCTGGTGACCGAGGCTCTGGCCCGATGACGAAGAACTTACGTCAAAGAAATCGCTCGCGAGCGAACGCGCGGCGATGCTGGACGCGCTCGAAAAACTGAAGCCCAACCTTGCGGGTCTGATGAATGTGCCCGCCCCCAAGGCTCCGGCTACGGCCTCCTCCGCATCGGCCTTCACCTGCCGCAAGTGCGGTCATCAACTTGTTGGAGAAGAGCAGTTCTGCGGTAATTGCGGCCAGCCCCGCAGCGGCGGCTATGAACCACCCAGCATGCAGAGCAAGGTTGCATCGCTTTGGCGCATGCAAGAGGCCCTGAAGCAGAGTGGAACCGTGGCGCCCGCACACACTGATTCTGCAAAATCGGAAACTGTTCCGACCTCCGGGCGTACGCGTGCAGAAAAGGCTCTGGCTGATTCAATTGAAGAGGAAATGCTCGAGCTTTTTGGAGCGGCCGAACTGCGAATCAGCAACCCGGCTGAGCCGGCGGAATTACCGCAAGCACCATCCACCGAACAAATCGAAAGCGATTCTCCACCCGATCTGACGATTCCTAGGGAAACCAGCGAAGACGATTCCGATACTCCGTCGGAAGAAACGGCCATGGAAAAACCGGAGACCGCAGCAGTCGCAGCGGCGTGGAGTTCCGCTGCTTCGGCGCGTGATTTTCTGGAGCGGCTTGCCCCGAACCGTCGTAGCGCCTTGACTGCGTTCGTGCGGACCCGGCGAGGAGACCTATATCTGGCGGTCGCAGTGATTTTTGTGTTGTGCGTACTGGGCTGGGGAGTCTGGTCGAACCACTCAGTAGGCGCTACGGGCAGCCCCGCGGCAGCCGGGCATCGTAAGCCGGCTCCGGATGCTGATCTTTCCTGGTTCGATCGGATGCTGGTTCAAATGGGTTTGGCGGAAGCTCCCGAGCCCGCGGAGTCAAAGGGCAATCCCGAGATCCAAGTGTGGGAAGATCTTCAGACCGCGCTTTATTACTGTCCGGGAACCGATCTCTACGGTAAAACCCCTAAGGGTAAGTTCGCCACGCAGCGCGACGCACAACTCGATCAGTTCGAGCCCGCATATCGCAAGTCCTGTAATTGAGAAGACTTTAGTGGAGGCGCGTCTTTTCTGATGTGCACACCGCTTTGATTTGACAACCTCCAAACCGGGGAGTGCAATCATACCTGCGAGGAGAGCGTTCATTGCCGCATCAAGACGACAATTCGGATCGCCCTAAGACCTTGCCCCCGCCCGAACTAGACCCGACATTGAACCCCGTGCTGGGCCAAAACATGGGGAGGTGGGCGGAGGTTTACTTCACCAGTGCGCCTGACAAACGCGAGGAAGCCGTACTGGAATTGTTGCGCACTCTGGAAGCTGAAAATGGGGCGGGCGCGGAAGGACAGGTTGCACCACCCCTCGTCGTCGACCGTCCTCCAGTTCCTCAAGTTTCGCTCAAATCCAAGATTGCCGAAGGTGCCCCACGGTTGATTGAGTGCCACTCCTGTGGACGAGAGAATCGCGCTCACCAGCGGTTCTGCGGTATGTGCGGTGCACCGCTCCAGAAAGAGGCAGTGTCCGATCTGCGGGAAGAACCTCCCCAGGTTGTTTCCGCGCCGTCACTGCAGAACTGGGAACGAATCCCGCCATTGGAGCGCGTTTTCGAGGAGCCGGCCCTAACGCCAAGCGAATTTGCGCCTGCTCACGACGGAGTTGAACCGGATTCGACCGAGGATCGCCTGAATCATCTGTTTGACGAATCTCCCGGTTCGAACTCACATCTCTACTACATCGGCGCAGCGTTAGCGATCGTCATTTTCGCGATCTCGTACATTGCATGGCGGGGCGCGCACGCAACCTCGGGAAGGTCGCAGTTAGGGCCCCAGGCTCGGTCCGAGTTATCGAGACAGCCCGGGACACCCGCGCCAATTCCGGTGGCGCCGAACGTTGCTCCTTCAGTTTCAAACCAGAGTGCGGCCCCGGCGCAACCGGCAAGCAAAACAGCCGGCACAAACCCTAGCGCAGAAGAGTCAACGCCGGCTACGACGGCGCAATCTGCAGAGGAGAAGAATCCGCAGCCGGTTGCAATCTCAGGAAGCGGATCAGAGGAACTCGCTACCGCACGTCGCTATTTGAATGGGACCGATGGACAGGAGCGAAACACGAGCGAGGCGGTCAATTGGCTCTGGAAGGCGGTCGCCAAACGGAACACGGAGGCCACCCTTCTGCTATCGGACATCTTCCTGAAGGGAAACGGCGTTCCGCAGAATTGCGATCAGGCGCATGTGCTGCTCGATGCAGCCGCCAGCAGAGGAAGCAAGGATGCCGCAGAGCGCTTGCGCCACTTGCAAGCCTTCGGTTGCCAATGAAATGCCGCGACACCTGATCGCCCACTAAGGTGAGCCACGCCCTCCACGGCAGCACCAATCCGGGATGCTACTGGGTCATGAGGACGGGCTCAATGCGCCGCGACTCATACCACAGGGCTAATTCTACCCGGTTCCAAAGTCCGAGCTTGTCGTAGATTACCCGCAGGTAGTTCTTGACTACATGTTCGGTCGTTCCGATCTCTGCGGCGACCTCACGGTTCTTCAATCCTTGTGCAACGAGTTGGATGACTCGCTGTTCACGTTCACTGGGGACGCGGGTTCCATACCGTTCACTTGCAGACATGCTTGCCTCCGATACAACAGGGTCGCGAGTTTCACTCGCTTGATTCCTCCATCAATTCCGAACCGCAGAAACAGCCTGTTGAAATGAGCCTTCACAGTTCGCCGCGCCATTTTGAGTTCGCTCGCAATTTCTGCGTTGTCACATCCCTGCAAAAGCAGGGCGACGATCTGCTGTTCCCGCGGACCCAGCCGAACGCTCTGCTCCTTCATCGATCCTCCTCTCTCTGCATCGCCTTTGCCCCGGTACAGCGCACGGCTGAAGTGTTTCCAATCTTGGTAGCACCCACAATGCCACTTTGAGACAGGTTTCGTCTGTGACGACTGAACGGCATTTTCCACAGCCACTTGCGAGCAATGGAGCCCCTTCCGAAATCGGAAGGCTCGTTCCAAAAGGCGTCCGCAGCAGACCACGATCGCAAGCTCTCAGCCATCAAGTGCGTGGAAAAACCCGCATAGAATCCGCTAAACCTGCAGCAAATCCGTACTGGCAAAAACTCATCGGAACGGCGTCAAGAATTGAGCCTCGTTCTTATTCCGCTCACGCGGCTACACCGGGTCGATGGAACGGCCTTGGTGCTTTCGGCACTTGCCGATGGAGCGTCAGAGTCTTCTCAGGTAAACACCTTAGGCGAAAATTCCCGCCGTAGGTCGAGGACTCTGCACAAATTACACGATCCACCCTAGGCTCCGCGACTGCATCGTTTGATAGTGCACGTAGGATTCCGCCAGGCCTCGACCGCCGATGCGCGCAGAAAAACGATGGTTGCCCCTATATGCTTTAGACTTAGCGTGTCGCTGTGAGTCGCTCGATGAACATCTCGGATGCTGCCTTTCGGTCTGAGGAGCAGCACAGGCTCGCCGAAGACGAAGTCCATCTCTGGCGGATTGACCTCGCCGCCGTTGCCCGTGGTGAAGAGAGATGGAAACAGATTCTCTCCGAGGACGAGCGCGAGCGAGCCGCACGCTTTCATTTTTCTCGGGATCGTGAATGTTTCACAGCCACTCGTGCGCTGTTGAGGACGGTCCTTGGGAGTTACGCGGCTTGCGATCCAAAGCGACTGATTTTTTGTTACTCAGATAAGGGCAAACCCTTCCTGGACCAGTCATCCTTGCACAAAGCATCCTTGAGCCCGAACTCGGGGAAACAGATCGAGTTCAACGTCTCCCATTCCGGCACAACGGCTCTGCTCGCCTTCGCGCGAGGACGGGCTCTCGGCGTGGATATCGAACAAGTTCGCGATAACCTCGAGTGTGAAGCGGTCGCCCGCCGATTCTTCTCAGACCAGGAAGTGCGTCAACTGGCCGCGCTTGCTCCATCGGAGAAACCCGCCGGGTTCTTCCGCTGCTGGACGCGCAAGGAAGCCTACATCAAGGCTATGGGAACCGGCTTATCGCTTCCTCTCGATCAGTTCGACGTCTCCCTGGAGCCCGGAGCGTTGAACGCGCTGCAAGCAACGCGTCCCGACGCCGCCGAAGCTGGACTCTGGTCGCTGCAGGACATCGCGGTCAAAAACGGCTACATCGCGGCCCTCTGCGTTCAAGGCCATGGATGGCGGCTGAAGTCATAGTTCAGCCGGCAAGTAGTCGTATGCAAGAGATTGCATACCCCACAATCTGACGAGGAATACCACCTATCCCCATTCTGTGCAATAGTTTGCACATCATCAGCGAACAAAGCCCGTTCCGCGCCGGGGAGTCGCGGTTTAGCCTTAATCCTTATAAACTTACAGTGCATTTCGGAAAAACCATTCCGGCATGGCAGTTGCGGAGCAATTTAGAAGCAAGCCTTTTTTCATGTACACTAACTCTAACCAGGGCCTTGGATTCCTCGAAGCGGCAACCCGTTTTGATGGCCCATTGAGCGTGTCCTCCCGCAAAATATATCCGGAAGTCATCCCATTGATTTCTTCTGCGAGACGCTGAGTTTGGCTGCACTAAATTCAAAATCAAAGAACCTTGGAGGTTCAGCACTTGTCCGCTTCAACTAGTCATTTGATTGCTCCGCACGGTGGCGAACTGGTCAATCTGCTTGCGTCACCTGAAAAAGCCGCAGAACTGAAAACCCACTCTCGCGAGTGGCCATCCTGGGACCTGACGGCCCGCCAAGTTTGCGATCTCGAACTGCTTATGAGCGGAGGCTTCTCTCCTCTGCGCGGCTTCATGACGAGAGCCGATTACGAAGGCGCCTGCCACAACATGCGTCTGGCCAGTGGGCTCTTCTGGCCCATGCCGATCACGCTCGATGTCACCGAGGAATTTGCCAGGAAGCTCGCGCCGGGCAGCAGCAAAATCGCGCTCCGCGACGCCGAGGGCGTCATGTTGGCTGAGCTGCATGTGGAAGAGGTCTGGCAAGCCGATCGCGCTGCGGAGGCAAAGGCTGTATTCAACACGACGAGCAAGGCGCATCCCGGCGCCAACTACACCATGAACATCGCAAACGCATGGTACGTTGGAGGCCGCGTCGAAGGGGTGCAGGCTCCTTCGCACTATGATTTCCGCACGCTGCGTTTCACACCGGCGGAATTGCGGGCCGAGTTCGCTCGCCTGGGATGGCGCCGCACCGTTGCCTTCCAGACTCGTAATCCAATGCACCGCGCTCACGTCGAACTCACCTTCCGCGCGGCCAAGCAAGTAGAAGCCAACCTTTTGATTCATCCTGTCGTCGGAATGACGAAGCCTGGAGACGTGGACTACTACACACGCGTGCGCTGCTACCAATTGCTGAGTTCGAAATATCCGCATGGAACACAGAAGCTCTCGTTGCTGCCTCTTGCCATGCGCATGGGCGGTCCGCGCGAAGCCATGTGGCACGCACTGATTCGCAAGAATCACGGCTGCACTCACTTCATCGTGGGCCGCGATCACGCTGGACCGGGTTCCGACCCCGAGACCAAGAAACCGTTCTACGGCCCCTACGAAGCTCAGGAGACCTTCAAGAAGCACGAAGGCGACATCGGCGTCACCATGGTTCCGTTCAACATGATGGTCTACCTCGAAGACGAAGACCGTTACGTTCCTGACGATGAAGTGAAGAAGGGCGACAAGGTTCTAAATATCTCCGGAACGGAACTGCGCAGCCGGTTGAATGAAGGCCGCGAGATTCCCGCGTGGTTTACGTATCCGGAAGTTGTTCAGGAGCTGCGGCGCAGCTTCCCGCCTCGCGCCAAGCAGGGCGTGACCATCTTCTTCACGGGACTGTCGGGCTCGGGCAAATCCACAATCGCGAACGTCCTGATGACGAAGTTCCTCGAGGTCGGCGGACGGCCCGTAACTCTGCTCGACGGCGACTTGGTGCGCAAGCATCTCTCTTCGGAACTCGGATTCTCGAAAGAGCACCGCGACATCAACATTCGTCGTATTGGCTATGTCGCTTCGGAAATCACGAAGAACGGGGGTATCGCTATCTGCGCACCGATTGCGCCTTATGACGCGACCCGCAAACATGTTCGCCAGATGATCGAACCTTACGGAGGGTTCATCCTGGTACACATCGCAACCACTGTCGAGGTCTGCGAGCAGCGCGACCGCAAGGGTCTCTACGCAAAAGCGCGCGCCGGCATTCTCAAAGAATTCACCGGGATTTCCGATCCTTACGAAGTTCCCGCGGATGCGGACGTAACGATCAACACTGGCGAACTGTCAGCCGAAGAAGCCGCCCAGGAAATTATTCTGCACCTGGAGCGCGAAGGCTTCATCGGAGTGAGTAGTGCAGGAGAGTAGGGCGAGCACGAATCGACGACTATGCCATTGATCGCGGCCAAAATCCTGGTTGGCTTTGTCGTGGGTATCCTCATCGGCATGACCGGCGTGGGGGGCGGCGTCTTGCTGCTCCCCGTGCTGATCTTCGGTTTGAAGGTGCCGCCGATCATGGCTGTCGGCTCCGACGCGCTCTTCAATTTCTTCACCAAGATTCCGGCGAGCCTGATGCACCTCAGGAGGGGCACGGTGCGCCGCAAAGTTGTGATCGCGCTCGCGGTGGGGAGCATTCCCGGCTCCATCTGCGGAGTCAAATTGCTGATGCACATCCGTCATCTCTACGGCGACGGAGTGAACAATTTCATCAAGACCGCGGTGGGCGGGCTGCTGATCGTCATTCCGATTCTGCTCCTTTTACAGAAGCGCATCGAAGATCGAGTCGCCAATCGCCCCCCGACGATGAAAAATTTCGCCGGCATGGCTGTAATCGGCCTCGTCGCCGGTTTTCTGGTCGGCATGACGTCGGTGGGCTCCGGCAGCATCATCATGATGCTGCTTCTGCTGTTCTACAGTTTTCCGCCCAAGGTGAACGTGGGGACCGACATCGTACACGCCGTCATCCTCACCGGCGTCACCGGGTTACTTCACTTCCGACTGGGCAACGTGGACTCCGGACTAGTCTTGTCTCTCCTGATTGGATCGATCCCCGGCGGCTTGCTCGGTTCGCATTTGAGCACGCGCGTCCCCATGCTGTGGTTGCGCCGTCTCCTGTGCGCTTTGCTGTTGATCACCGGGGCGCGCATGTTGTGGCCCGCCTTCTAATCGTCTCCGAGGATTTCGCTGACTCTTTCTACCCGGAGCGACTGCGGCGCGACGGCAAAACTCATTCCCTGTTCACGCAATAAATTGCATACGAAAATGCGGGACTCGGGTCGATGCGGGAAATTCACTGTTATGCTTTTGTTTTCATAAACTTACAATATGGCCTTTGGGCTTTTGCGGCATGGTACTTGCTACGATAAGCTAGCAAAACATGATTCAATCGAACACAATCCCGGTGAAAATTGCCTCTTCATACTCCGAGGTATTGCACCGCATCCATGCCTCCTTAGACGCTGCCAGCACGGTGTTTGCCAAGTTCACTCCCGGTGCGGTCGCCACCGAATATAAAGCTGGGCACGATCCGGTGACTGAAGCAGATCGGGCGGTGGACGCGGTATTGCGCCACAATTTGTTGCGCGATGGCGAAGGCTGGCTTTCGGAAGAAACCGCGGATAATCCTTCCCGCCTCGAAAGGGAACGGGTCTGGATCGTTGACCCTCTGGACGGCACTCGTGAGTTCGTTCTAGGCCTGCCCGAGTTCTGTGTCTCGGTCGGTTATGTCGAAAATGGCAAGCCCGTGGCAGGAGGAATCTACAACCCAGCCACGAAGGAAACATTTCTGGGTGCGATTGATGCAGGCGTGTTTTACAACGGTAAGCCCTCGCGTCCCAGCCAGCGCGCAACCTTGGACGGCGCGCTGATTCTCGCCAGCCGCAGCGAAGTCATGCGGGGCGAGTGGAAGGCGTTTGAGAATGGCCCGTTCAAAGTTCAGGCCATGGGTTCGGTCGCGTATAAGCTCGCGTTGGTCTCGGCAGGGCTCGCCGATATCACTTTCACTTTGACGCCGAAGAACGAGTGGGACGTAGTCGCTGGGGCTGCGCTGGTGAAGAGTGCGGGCGGTTTTCTCAGCACGCTGGAAAAAAAAGAGCTGACGGCGAATCATCGTAATCCGCTGCTGTCAGGCCTCCTGGCGAGTGGACCATTGCTGAAAGACGACTTGATGGCTCTGGTCGCGCCACAAATCGGCGCTGTCGAGGTGCGCTAGAGCAAGTTGAAGTAGACACAGCCGAACGAACCGACCGTCCCGCAACCTGATTCTTGTAAGGAAAAACCAGACCAGAGTTCGTAGCCTAAACCGTCCTATTCACGCGCCGGAAGAACCATATTCGACAAGTTGCCCTGACAGCGTTTGAAACCAAACCGGCGGGCCCAGCCTTACGTTCTTCCCAATGACATTTTTCTGGGTGGGATACTTCCGCTCGGTTTGGGACCAACGGTTCCAGGCGCTTTTCCCAGTCTGACCTGCTTTCCCGTCCTTGCGTTGGCGCCAAACTTAGGTGTATGTCCGCTGGCGCATGCCATGTACTTCTGTTTGCCGACTGGGCAGGGCCCACCGTTATCTACTTCAAAGGACTGAGGCTCGGTAGAGTCGATTTGAACGAAGGCCCCAACGGTTACGCACGGTCTAATCCCGGGGTCCTGGAAAAACTCAAATCGAGAGGTCTATGCCTTGGTCTTAAACGAAGAATCCCCCAGCTTCTTGCGATCAGAGCGGAAGCTTTCTTCAAGTCCTCAGCGTACCGCGACGCTTATTCTCGCCTGTATGGCGCTCAGTATCGCAGTCGGCT
Organism: uncultured Acidobacteriaceae bacterium; assembly: GCA_963819145.1. GTDB lineage: Bacteria > Acidobacteriota > Terriglobia > Terriglobales > Acidobacteriaceae > Sulfotelmatobacter. Next base: position 150,111 of record CAWFVB010000025.1, on the reverse strand, counting down.
GCGGAGCGACCAACCTGAGTAATCAGGGTCAAAGCACCCAGCCTCAGATTCAAGTCACGGTTTCGCCAGCATCCGCCGCTCTGACACCGGGCATGCGGCAGCAATTCACGGCCACCGTGCGCGGGACCAGCAACTCCGCCGTAAACTGGTGGGCTTCAGCGGGCTCGATCTCGCCCGACGGGACTTTTACATCGCCCTCTTCAGCCGTGGGATCTTCGATCATGATCACCGCGATGAGCGCCGCCGATCCCGCTCAACATGCCACCAGCCTGGTAACGCTGCAAACTGCCGCACCACTCTCGATCTCAACTTCTTCGCTGCAGCAGGCCGTAGTAAATAGCCCTTACAATGTCGTTCTTTCCGCGACAGGCGGAACTCCGCCCTATTCCTGGGCAACTTCGGCAGGATCGATTGCGCCAGGGATGCGGCTCGCTTCTGGCAGCGGCGCGTTCAACGGCACTCCGACGCAACCGGGCAAGTATCCTTTCAACGTGAAAGTAACCGACGCAGCCTCCCACTCCGCAACGCAGTCCCTCACGTTGACGGTGTCGGCGGCCCAGAACAGCAGCAATTTTGACGGACCCGCCGAGTTGCCTCGCGTGTACTTGTCTACCACGATGGCAGACACTCCAGCGCCGGGCTCGACCATCTCCGTAAAGGCGGGCGGCGACCTGCAAAGCGCGGTAGACCATGCCGGCTGCGGCGACACCATCGCGCTGCAGGCGGGCGCCACCTTCAGCACCCTGGGACTCACCCTGCCGGCCAAGTCGTGCGACGACGAGCACTGGATCATTCTCCGCACGAGCACCCCCGATGCCAGTCTGCCCACAGAGGGAACGCGCATGACCCCTTGTTATGCGGGGGTTGCCTCCCTGCCTGGCCGGCCGGCGTTTTCTTGTGGCCAGCCGCAGCGTTTGCTGGCGACCATCACCTACACGGGCGCGTCGAGCGGGCCCATTGTTTTCGCCAGTGGCGCGAATCACTACCGCCTGATCGGATTGGAGATCACGCGCGCTGCCAGCAACGGCAATCCCGTGGTCGCACTGATTTCCCCCGAATTGCATGGGTCCACAGACCATATCGTGCTGGACCGCCTTTACATTCATGGCACCCCGAGAGACGAGACTCGCCGGGGAGTCGCAGCGAGCGGCAGCACCAACCTCGCAGTCCAGGACTCGTTCATCTCCGATTTTCATTGCAACGTGCAAGGCGCGTGCAGCGACTCGCAAGCGGTTTCGGGAGGCACAGGCTCGCTGGCAACCGGACCGATTCGCATCGTGAACAACTTCCTCGAGGCTGCCGGGGAGAACATCATTTTTGGCGGCGGGACTGCCGACCAGACACCTGCCGACATCGAGATACGCTTCAATCATTTCTTCAAACCTATGTTCTGGATGAAGGGACAGCCTGGATTCGTAGGTCCTGCTTTCATCGTGAAGAATCACTTCGAATTGAAAAACGCCCAACGCGTTTTATTTGACTCGAACGTGCTGGAGAACACCTGGGGCGGATTCTCGCAAGCCGGCTTCTCCATCCTACTCACTCCCAAGAATCAGACCATCAACGATCAAAGCGTTTGCCCACTTTGCCAAGTCACAGACATAACCGTACGGAATGTCACCATCAGCCACGTTGGCGGAGGCTTTCAGATTGCCAACGTGCTCGATAACGGCGGCGGCGCCGGCGTCTTCAAGGGAGGCCCAGCCAAGGCGGGCGAGCGTTACAGCATTCACGACGTAATCGTGGATGACATCGACAACATAAAGTACACCGGACACGGAGTCTTTGCCCAGGTTTCGACCATCGCCAGCCCATTGTTGAAGGACGTGAGCATCGACCACATTACAGCGTTCCCGCCCCATGCGATGTTGAATACGGGCGCACCGGGCGGCGTGCAAATGCCCGGGTTCACTTTTACCAACAGCATTATCACTAGCGGAGAATTCGCGATCACGTCCACCGGTGCATCTGGAATGGCCGACTGCGCAGCTGCCGACATCCCGAAAATAACCGTGAAGCAGTGTTTCTCTGGATACACATTCGCATCCAACGCGATTCTGGCCGCGCCTGCGCAATTCCCGTCGTCCATGTGGCCCTCGGGGAACTGGTTCTACAATTCTCCTGATGCCGTTGGCTTCGTAAGCTACAGTAACGGCAAGGGTGGCGACTACCATCTGCTTTCATCCAGCCCAGCCAGGGGTGCAGCCAGCGATGGCACGGACCTCGGCGCCAACGTGAAGGCCGTACTCGCTGCCGTCAGCGGCGTCCGCTGAGTTTTATTTCAGTCCAGTGGGGCAGTGGCAGTCCGGGCCGCTGCCCCGCCAGTTCGATAACAACGAAAACTGATCATCCCGCATCTCACTCTGATCTATCAATTAGAACCTGATTCTCGCTCGCTCCAGCCCTTTCGTCGCCCTAGCGCACGCGCCATTTCGGTTGCGTCGTCAGGACTATAATGACTTGCCAGAGCGAAGAAAGTATTCTGTGGGGAAATCATGCAGGTGACGGTACAGCTGAGGGTGCGCTGCCTTTGCGTCGCGATTTTGACGCTTTCGCTCGCTGCTTGGGGAAAGCCGGTCGCGACACCAACCCCGGAAGGTGGTCCGGGGAACTTTGATGGTCCTGCCGAACTGCCCCGAGTATTCGTGAAGAGTGGACTGGCAGATACCCCGGCCCCCGGCAAAAGGCAGATGGTAAAAAACGGCGATAACCTGCAAAACGCCATCAACAAGGCTTCTTGCGGCGACACGCTCGAGCTTGAATCCGGCGCCAGTTTCGTTGGCCGCGTCCGGCTGCCCAAAAAAGCATGCGACGACGCGCATTGGATCATCATTCGAACGAGCGCGCCAGACGAGGCTTTGCCGCCGGAAGGAACTCGTGTCAGCCCTTGTTACGCCGGCGTGGCCTCCTTGCCCTCCCGTCCCGACTTCCACTGCACTTCGGTGACGAACGAGATGGCGAAAATCAGCCTCGGCGGCCAGGGGGAAGGCCCGCTTCTGTTTAGCGATGGCGCCAATCATTACCGTTTCATCGGCATCGAGATTACCCGTGAGTCATCTCCAGGCAGCGTCGTCGCCCTTGCTGGTCCCGACGGCGCTGTGGCTGCGGACCATTTCATCTTCGACCGCGTCTGGATGCATGGCACGGCTCAGGATGAAACCCGCCGCGGTCTGTTTCTGAGCGGGACTAGCTACATGGCCGTCGTGGATTCATTTTTCAGCGATTTTCATTGCGTCGCCAAAGTTGGCAGTTGCACGGACGCTCAAGCCATTTCGGGCGCATCCGGCGACCTGCCCATGAGTGCCTTCAAGATCGTCAATAATTTTCTCGAAGCCGCAGGGGAAAACATCCTCTTTGGTGGTTCCCATGCGACGGTGACGCCAACCGACATTGAGATCCGGCACAACTATCTCTTCAAACCCCTCTCCTGGATGTTGGGGCAACCGAACTTCGTCGGGGGCACGAGGGGAAATCCCTTTATCGTAAAAAACCATTTCGAATTGAAGAATGCCCAGCGCGTTCTGTTCGAGGGCAACGTGATGGAGAATAGCTGGGGCGGCTTCAGCCAAACCGGTTTTTCCATCCTTCTTACACCCAAGAATCAGTCCAACGGTCCTGGCCGCAGCAATCTCTGCCCCCTTTGCCGCGTCACCGACGTTACGATCCGTTATTGCAGGATCGCTCATGTGGCCAGCGGCCTGCAGATTGCGAACATTCCGGAGGACGGCGGGGTTTCTACCGCGGGCGAGCGTTACAGCATTCACGACCTGTTGATAGATGACATCGATGGCAAGAAGTACGGTGGCTTCGGCGCTTTCATGGTCTTGATTTCCAATCAACCCACGATGAAAGACGTCCGGATCGATCACATCACTGCGGTGACTCCCCGTATATTTCTCAATGTTGGAATCAAACAGGCGCACATGCAGAATCTTGTCTTCACCAATAATCTGATTGGAGCCGGTGAGCGGGAACTTACCAGCACCGGTGGCGGTCCCGAGAATTGTGTTTTCCAGCCCGAGAGACAGAGTCCGGGCCGCATCTTGAAAGATTGTTTCGACGGAAGCACATTCTCCAACAATGCCATCATCAATGGAACTGGTGGATGGCCCCCAGGAAACTTCACTCCCAAAAATGTAGACGCGGTTGGCTTTGCGCGAGAGGGAAACGGCCCGGAGGCGTTTCGCCTGTGCCAGGAGAAGAGCGCTTCCTGTAAAGGACCCTCCAAATACCTGAAGGCCGGAAGCGATGGGAAAGATATCGGAGCGGACATTGATGCGGTCGCGGCGGCCCTTCGGGGAGTGGTCGAGTGAATTCGAAGGCGGCGAGCTTGAACTTCGAGAACGGACGTGGGCGCGCCCCAGTGTTCGTGTTGGGCAGCCCGCGCTCGGGCACCACACTTTTGTACGACATGCTGCTCTCGGCCGGAGGATTCGCGGTCTACCTTGCCGAATCCAACGTCTTCAACTTGCTCGCTCCTCGGTTTGGCGACTTGAGTTCGCGCACTACCCGCGAGCGCCTTCTGGAAGCGTGGCTGGGCAGCAAGCTGTATCGTGCCACTGGACTTGATGCGGAACACATCCGCCGACAAATCCTTCGCGACTGCAGTAATCCTGGAGACTTCCTGCGGATCGTGATGAACGAAGTCTGCAATTCTCAGGGAGCCCAACGCTGGGCGGAAAATTCCCCCGAGGCCATGCTGTATCTGCCTCTGATCAAACAACTCATCCCTGACGCGTTGGTGGTTCACATCATTCGCGACGGGCGCGACGTCGCCACCTCGCTGGGGCAGCTTCAGTACGTCCGCCCGTTTCCATGGGAGCGGCGTTACAGCGTCGTTGGCTGCGGTCTCTATTGGGAGTGGATCGTCCAACAGGGCCGGAAGTGGGGACAATCGGAGGGGAAAGACTACCTGGAAGTCCATTTCGAAGACCTGCTGGCGCGACCTCAGGAGACGCTCGACCAGATTGGCCGTTTCATCGGCCAACCGCTCGACTACGAAACGATTCAGCGGGTTGCCTATGGCTCGGTCAGCAAGCCCAACAGTTCGTTTCGCGCCAATGATCCGAACACGCGCTTTAATCCCGTGGGGCGCTGGAAAACCAGTTTTTCAACACAGGAGTTGAATCGCTTCGAGCGTCTCGTCGGCAACACGCTGCAGGAACTCGGCTATGCGCTTGGCACCGAGGGGCCAGGAAGGCCAGACACGCTCTCCCTGATGGCTACACGCCTGCTGCATCGCAGCTTTTTCGCGAGCAAATTCCGGTTCAAGAACAGCCCGTGGATGCGCGCTCTGCGACCTGCTCTGACCAGCGCGGAGATCGATGCGGGTGTCCTGGCCGAGGACCATTCTCCCGTATTGAAGGACCGCCCTACGCTCGCGTAGGTTATCCGACGTAGGCGGCGCCTGTTGCGGGCTTCCGTCTACTCAGGAAATGACCCACGCCGTTCAACCAGCTTTCAAACTCCAGATCGCTGCGCCCCGTTGTGTCCACGAGACGAGGCAGCAGCAGCGGGTTGCCTTGAGGATTGGCCAAATCCGTGTCGCACGTGGTTGCCGAAACGACTCGCTCCGCAGAAAGCCACGGCAGAAATTCGGGACGATGCACTCCGCTGGGATAGCAGAAGTGTGTGCCAGACGTTCCCGGCGACGCCTGAGATCCACTCTCGATTGTCTCGAATCTCGCGTCGAAATAGGTCTTCGTTCAAAGGCACACGATGACGATGAGTATGCAGTTGAAAATCCACCCCTGCATCGGCCATTTGCTTTACTTCCTGCCGATTCATCAGCTGGAATATCCGCTTTGAACAGATCTGCTCGTAGTCAATCTGCAAAAGCCGGGCCAGATGCGCGGCAGCCTGATCCTTCTGTTCGCCCGTCAGGTTCCGACTCTCTGCCCAGTTCATTATTTGCGTCGTCGCATCCCGTCGCGACGCCTCAGAATTTAGAGCGACCGGGTGCGAAACACCAAACTCCTCCAGGCTCGCGGTTCCCAAGTCTCGCGCTTTCCACATCATGTAGGGACAGACCAGATTGAAAACCGGACGCTGGTAATTGCTGTAGTACGTGGTGAGATAAACCGTCGACGGAAAGCCGTGATCTTTCAGTCGAGGATACACCTGACGATAGAAATCATAATTGCCATCATCGAAGGTGATCGCCACACTGCGCGGAGGCAGGTCTCGCTTGTAAAGACGCTGTAAGGCGTCGCCGAGTGGCAACACCTTGTACATCCCTTTTCGCAGAATATCGAGCCGGCGCTCAAGATGTTGCGGACTCACATAGAGGGCGGGGCGCCATTCGTGTTCATCCTCGAGAGACACACCGTGATAGCAGAGGATGAGCAACCGTTGCCGGCGCCATTCTGTGTTTGCCACCACGCCGAAAAGCCCGGCACTCTTCAAGCCTGTCAACGCCGCCCGCCGCAGGAACTTTCGCATCGCTTGCTATGGACCTTCCCTAGGTGAGTTCCACCGTCTGGCCTGGATTTCGGTTTACAGCAGCGGCTTCAGTCGTTTCGCCCTCGATCATGACCCTGAACCAGGTCTCTAAATTCAGAAGACGCCAAATCCGATTGCCATGATCCCTCAGCTTGGAGCGGTGCTCGGCGAAAATCTTTTTGACCGCTTCTGGACGGAACAACTGCCGCTCCACCGTTCGCGGCTCCATGAGCATGTGCTCCAGATCGTCCAGTTGCGGACCCGCGAGCCAGTATTCCCAGGGCGTAGGAAATCCCATCTTGTGCCGGTACACGATCGACTTGGGCAATAAGTCTTCCACGGCCTGCTTCAAAATGAATTTGCCCGCCATCCCGTGGATCGAATATTGCGCAGGAATTCGCGCCGTGAATTCCACCAGCGGATGATCCAGGAACGGCACGCGGCTCTCAACGGAAGCGGCCATGCTCATCTGATCCTGCTTCATCAGCAGTTCGATCAGATAGCTGTTGATGTCGGCATAGAGCAGGCGATGCAGCAGATCACCGTGTGACCTTTCCCATGCCTCCATTGAACCCGCATAGGCATTCCCCGCCGCAGCCAGCGCAGATGGAGTGAGTAATTGCGATTGCACCGCAGCATCGAACGCCGAAAAGAAATTGTCGTAGTAGAACGAAGGCCAGGAACCGCCATCCCGCACCAGAAAAGTGTGCTCGAGTTTGCGATGCAAAGCCGCGCTTAAGGGGCCGGCCTGGATCGCCTTTCGAATCAGGCGCCGCACGCCACCTGGCGTGAAAGAACGATACGCAGCGTCCATGCGGGAATTCAACAAAGTCCACGCATATCTCGTGTACCCGCCGAGCGTCTCATCGCTTCCCTCTCCGGTCAGGACCACGGTGACGTGCTCCCGGGCCAGCCGCGCAACTGAAAACAGTGACACGCTTGATGGCCACACGATGGGCTCGTCCTCATGCCAGATCAGCCGGGGCAGGCTTTCGAAGAACTCTTCCCGGCTCAACCGCACTTCATGATGATCGGAACGAATGTGCGCCGCCACTTCCCGGGCGTAGCCGAGCTCGCTGTAAGCCTCCTCGCCATAGCCAACCGCGAAGGTTTTGATCTGATCGCCGCGAATTTTTGTAGCCAATGCCGCAACCGCGCTCGAATCCAGGCCGCCGCTCAGAAACATTCCCAACGGCACGTCGCTCATCAGGTGCGACTCGACGGCGTTCTCCAGCAACTCCCGGTACATGTTCACGTAGTACTCGCGCGGCTGGGCTTCTCGATCCACTTGCGTCGTTAGATCCCAGTAGCGTTTGATTTTGGGTTCGCCCCGCTCCGACAGTTCGAGGGTGTGTCCCGGCATCAGCTTGCGGATTCCCGCAAACATCGTTTCTGATCCGGTGATGTAGCCGAATGCGAGATATTCGGCGAGCGTTCCCCGGTTAAATTCGGCGGTCACACCGGGGTACGCGAGAATTGTCTTGATCTCAGAACCGAACAGAAACGATTTTCCATCCCAGCGGTAGTAGAAGGGCTTGATCCCCAGCCTGTCCCTGGCGGCAAAGAGCACGCGCTTGCGACGGTCCCAGATGACGAAGGCGAACATACCCCGAAGGTGCTTCACACAATCAGCGCCATATTCCTCGTACAAGTGGACGATCGTTTCCGTGTCGCTGCGCGAGCGGTAAGTGTGGCCCTTGGCCTCCAGCCCGACTCTCAGTTCTGCGTGGTTATAGATCTCGCCGTTGAAAACGATCCAGACGTCCCGATTTTCGTTCGATAAAGGCTGGTGGCCGCTTTTAACGTCAATGATGCTCAGTCGCCGCATGGCGAGGCCGACATTTTCCTCGACGAAGAAACCCTCGTCGTCGGGCCCGCGATGCACGATGCGACGGTTCATGGTGGCCAGCACATCACCTTTGACGTGCCAGTCACGATCGGAGAAGAAGATGCCGCAGATTCCACACATAATTAGATTCGAATCATCCGGGGTTTCATTCGGAACTCTGAGACGCAGGGTTCGACGGTTGTAACTCGGCGGCCTTTTCTTCAACCGCAGCCACGTCGGAAGAGAACACCGATCGAGCACCAGCCTTCAGAACTGACTCCGCCCACTCAACGGGGCGGGTGCAGCGCAACGCAGGGCCGTTATCCACTCTGGCAAAGCTCCCTCCACAAAGAATCAAGTGCTCGTCCCCGCTCCCATCCTCTCGATGCAGGCAGACAAACTCGGCATCACTCGAGATCGAACCCATCCGCCAGGATTTGCCGCGTTGTCCGAAAATAAACGAGTATTCGGAGTTCTCTCCAGCATACTTGTAGGCGAGAGCATCCGGATCCGCGCTCTCCATTTTGGCAAACGATGCCGAACCGCGATGAGCTTCCTCCAATGCTACAAGCATTATGGCAAACTCAGCCGGCAGCGACGCCTCCGTGCCGAAATTCAGTGTGGTCATCGCTGCCTCCCGGCCATAAACCGGGGACCACGATTCCCTGCTGACTTCTTCCGCCCAACCATGTTCCCGTGTCGGAATCAACATCAGCCCCTGCGAAGCACCCTTCACACGAAACAACCCGGTTTCCACCAATTGCAAATCCTGACCCAGGTGCCACGCGATATCGAGCCGGTGTTTACCTTGTCCGCTTACCACATCGCGCACCAGGTACATTCCATTCTTGAGCGAGACCACCCAGCGCTGATGATTCACAGGCCGTTCCAGTTGCTGGTAGCCGTCGTGGCTCGCAACCAGCAGATCAAAGTTCTTTCCCTGGCTCCAACGTTCCACCTTTGACGTGGTGAGTCTTTGCCACGAAAAAGGAGTGCCCGTTCTTGCCTGATTTCTTCCGTCTACCCGCAGAGTGTTGTGCATCGCGGTGCCGCGGAAATGATCCCGGTCCTTGCCGGGACCGACGTATTCATACGTCCCTGGATCGATCAACAATGCGTGCCCGTCGCGTTGCAGGCATGCGCTCAGTGCATCGGCGTGCCCATGACCGCCACTCTGCGTCCCAAGTGGACCCGCATCCACAACGAGTTGAGTTGCCTTGCCCGAAGGCAGCAGATAGAATCCCGCGTTTGGCAAAGCGGCCGAGTCCGTCGAGACCGGGGCCGCCTCCAGCCCATCCCACTGCCGAACGCCTTCAGCGCCGAGCAGCCACAGAGTTTCTTCCCGAAGCGCTCCCGCGGCAGTCTTGAAGTCGCCACGATGAAACAGAATGGCGCCCGCTGCCAGTGGATCCAGCAGATGCTCGCTTCCGCTGCGCCGCGCATCGAATAAACGGCCGCCGTCATCATCCCCGAATCGAGGCGGTGCACCACCCCGACCAAGCAAGCACAACGCCGTCAGCATCTTCTCAATCGTCTCTTCAAAGATCCTGGGCGTCGGAATTCCGTTCAGACTGGCCAGTATGGCGGCGTGCAGAAAGAAATCGAGGGCATACACGTGGTAATACGTGGACTGCTCAAAGTGGAATCCATCGTCTCGAACCTGCCGAGCCGCTTCCTGCAAAACGATCTTCCAGCCCAAATCCTTCCAGCGATCGGCGGCGGCTAGTTCCGGACACAACACTCCCAGGAAAAACAGCGCTGTGCCATCGCCAAGCAAGTGTGTATTAGGAGAGAAATATGTCGACAGATAGCGCTCGATATATCGGCCATGCAACGCGAGGCTGTGCAGCCATTCGCCCCGTAAATCCGGCACTCCCGGAGATCCACTCAGCAAATGGTAAGTCCAAAGCCACGACAGGCTGCGAAACGCGACTTCCAGGCTACTGGCCCAATTGATGCCCACAGGATAAGGATTGTCAGCCCGCCACTGGCGCCACTGCCGCAGCGCTTCATCCGCGTAGCGACGCTCGCCTGCAATCCGGTACGCCTTGGCCAACATGACCAGGTGTTGATGACGGTTCAGTTCCCATGTGACTTTGTTGTCGCCAACCTCGGCAAAGTCGAGATAATGAATTTTATAGAACGCCTTGCATGGAGCGCGCTTGCCGTGAACCGCGTCCAAGTGCCAGTCGATCGGACTGCCGTAATCGAGGTCTTCATAACCGAGAAGGTCGAAGCGGTGCCGGCAAATCTTGTCGGCCTGCTTGATGATTTCTTCCGTTCGTCCCGGAATGCGCTGCTGCAACAGCGTCAGGATGTCAGGAATTGAGTCTGCCCCAAAGAAAAACTTACCCGTGTTGGCTCGATCCAGATAGCGTGGTTTCTTGGTGAAAGTGTAGCCGACAAGCGAAAGAAACCCGTCTTGGCGCTTGGCCACCTCTTGCCGGATGCGGTCGCGGAGTTCCGCGCCCTCCATCTCGGCCACCCGGTCCCTCATCTTTCGCCAGTTTCTAGACGTCATGCCCTTCCAGTACTGCCACCGATCGCACCTCGCGCAGCCGTGCGAGTGCGGATTTCCCCGGGGCCACCTATCGTGGCCCGAGAAATACTACTGTTATCATATTGAGGCACCGACGGGGGTGGAGGCTATCCCTATGTCAGGTATTATTGCCTTTTTCCCGTTGTTTCGCGCGACTAATCCGTAGAGTGCACAAATTTCCCCAGATTTCAGCGCAGAATCGGAGTCTATGAGCAAGCGAGTCAGCATTTTCGGCTTGGGCTATGTTGGATCGGTAACAGCTGCATGTCTGGCCTCGAAGGGGCACTCCGTAATCGGTGTCGATATGAGCCCCTTGAAGGTACAGCAACTGGACGCGGGGCAAAGCCCAATCGTGGAACCGGGCTTGAAAGAAGTGGTGGATCAGGCTCACCGTTCCGGTTTGTTGCGTGCGACTACGGATTCCAGCGCCGCAGTGATGCAGACGGATATTTCCTTTCTGTGCGTAGGAACGCCGAGCTTGCGCAGCGGCAAGCTCGATCTCGGCCACGTCGAACCAGTTTGCCGGGAAATCGGGCACGTGATGAAAAACAAACCGTCGTTCCACCTCGTCGTTTTACGAAGCACTGTTTTGCCCGGAACCGCCGAAACCATCGTGGTCCCGACGCTTGAACAAGCCAGCGGCAAACGGCTGGGAGAAGGCTTCGGAGTGTGTGTAAATCCCGAGTTCATGCGGGAAGGCAGCGCAATTACCGATTTCATGGAACCGTCTATGACTATCATCGGCTCGGGCGATGCAAGCCACGCCGGATTGCTGCGAGAACTCTACTCCTGGACTCCGGGAAAGATTTTCGAAACGTCGTTCCGCTCCGCCGAGATGGTGAAATACGTGTGTAATGCCTGGCACGCGCTGAAGGTTGCCTTCGCCAACGAAGTTGGTACTTTAGCCAAAGAACTGAAGGTCGACGCCGAGTCGGTCACCGAGATTTTCACCGCCGACGGTCGGCTTAACATTTCCCCGACTTATCTGAAACCCGGCTTCGCATTTGGCGGTTCTTGCCTGCCCAAGGATGTCCGCGCGCTCAACTATCGGGCCAAGGAATTGGACCTTGATTTGCCTTTGTTCAGCTCCATCATGGCGAGCAACGACGAGCACCTGCAGCGCGCAATTCGCATGGTGCTCGATACTGGAAAAAGAAAGATCGCAATTCTGGGACTGAGTTTTAAGGCTGCCACTGATGATTTGCGCGAAAGTCCGCAGGTGCAATTGGTCAAGCAGCTACTCGGGGAGGGATGCGCCATCAAGATTTGGGACGACAATGTGTCTCTCGGACGCCTGATTGGTTCCAACCGCGAATACATTGAGAACGCCATCCCCCACATCGGGTCTCTTCTGGAGACTGATCTCGGGCAAATCCTCAAGAATGCCGAGGTGGTTGTGATTGCGACTCGCGGCATTGCTCGAGACCAATTGCAGGCACACCTGCGGCCTGATCATGTCGTGCTTGATCTGGTGAATTTGGAAGCGGCCCGGCGCCCAACGGCTGCCAACTACGAAGGGATTTGCTGGTAAGAATTTGCGAATTCTCTGGGTCAAGGCGGGCAAGCTGCTACCGGTTGATACCGGGGGCAAAATTCGGTCCTATAACATTCTTCGGCATCTCGCGCGCCATCACGAAGTAACGTTGCTTTCCTACTATGGCGGCCAGCGTGACCCCGGGTACCAAGCCGCGATTGAGCGCGAGTTGCCGGGGTCGCAAACCATCTATACCGCTGCCCTGGATGGTAACGTGGTTGCGCAATCGCTGGCCTATATTGGGCGGTTGTTGCAACCCGCGCCCTTCGCTGTGAGCAAGTTCACGCATCCTGACGTGCAGCAGGCGCTGGCGTCGCATGTGCGAGAGCGCAGTGTTGACGTGGCTGTCTGCGATTTCCTTTCCGCGTCGCTCAATTTCCCTGAAAATCTCACTCTGCCTACTGTGCTCTTCCAGCATAACGTTGAGACCGCGCTGTGGCAGCGCATGGCCGCGACAGAGGCAAATCGAATCAAGCGGGTTGCGTATCAGATCGAAGCCAGGAAAATGGCCCGCTACGAGCGGAAGGCGCTCAGCAGGTTCCATCACGTCATCGCCGTCTCCGAGCACGATCGTCAGCAAATGCTGGCGATGGACCCAGGGTGCGCCATCACGGTGGTTCCGACCGGAGTGGATACGAAGAAATACAGCGTCGCGCCCGCGGCAGATACCAATCCCCCACGAATCGTATTCACGGGCTCCATGGACTGGGAGCCAAACATTGACGCGGTGGACTATTTTTGTCAGGAAGTCCTTCCGCGGGTTCGCTCGGAGTTTCCCGCCGCGATCTTCCAAATCGTAGGCCGCAACCCGCACCCCCGCGTCAAACAGCTTGCCAGCGCATCGGTAGAAGTAACGGGAACGGTGCCCTCCGTAGGCGACTATTTGAAGGCTGCAACCGTCGTAGTCGTCCCGCTTCGCGTAGGGGGAGGGACCAGGCTGAAGATTTTTGAAGCGATGGCGATGGGCAAGGTGGTCGTTTCTACCTCGATTGGCGCCGAGGGGCTCGACGTGGAAAACGGGCGTGACCTCATCCTCGCCGATGATGCAACAGCCCTCGCTCAGGCCATTAATCTCCTCCTGCACGACTCTGGTCTTCGCCGGCGCTACGAAGAAGCCGCCGCTAGGCTCGCCGCGCAGTACGATTGGTCAAACATTGAGGAGCGCTTCTCGCAGGTTTTGCAGAACGTTATGCGCGAAGCGGCACCGGGCAAACTTTCCTCCAATTCCCTCTCTGTCAAACAGCCATGAATGTCCTGGTACTGGATGGAAATCAAAATCAAGCCGTTGCCAGCGTGAGATCGCTCGCAAACGCAGGTCATGCTGTTTTCGTCGGAGAGGCCGCATCCTGGTCCAAAGCAGGCTGGTCGCGACGCTCGTCCGGCACTTTTCGCTACCCTTCCCCGAAAGGATCAGTACAGGGATTTATCGAAGCGATCGCCACTTTCGTTCGCGAAAGGCCGGGCACTCTTGTGCTTCCGATGACCGAGGCGACAACTCTTCCTTTGTCGCTTCATCGGGAATCTCTTATGGCTGCGGGAGCACGCCTGATCTTGCCAGACCCGAGCGACTTGCTCCGGGCATTTAACAAGAGTGAAACCACCCGTCTGGCCGCTTCCCTCGGTGTTGCCGTCCCCAAGACGATCGTGCTGACAACCTTGGAAGAGGCTCAGGACGCTGCAGATTCCCTGCGATATCCTGTTGTTTTGAAACCGTCCGCTTCGGAGGAACTCTCCCAGGATGGCAATTTGCGCACTGCGGGGCGTCCACGTTATGCGCGCGATCCTGCGCAGTGCATCAGTGCATTCCGCGATATCAGCAGCCGATCGTCGGCCGTGTTGGCGCAAGAGTTCATCGAAGGTGAAGGCACCGGTTACTTCGCCTTGATGCATCGTGGCGAGCTGCGTGCGGAATTTGCGCATCGCAGGATTCGGGATGTGTATCCGACCGGTTCAGGCAGCGCCGTGCGGTGCAGTGCGGCGGTTGATCCTGAGATTCGCCGCAGTTCCCTGGCGATTCTCTCGGCTCTCCGGTGGCACGGCGTAGCGATGGTCGAGTATCGAAAGAAAGCGGGCTCGCCACCTGTATTCATGGAAGTCAATGGACGGTTCTGGCACTCTCTGGCCCTGGCTTGCTACGCGGGCGTGGATTTTCCAGCGCTGCTGGCGCAGATGGCGGAGCGAGGGGACATCCCCATTGTCGACAAATATTCTCCCGGCATTCGCTGTCGCTGGCTGTTGGGCGACATCCGGCATCTGGTCGAGGTCTGGAAGGGGCCACCTCCCGGCTATCCGGGCTCGTACCCGGGGAGACTGAGCACACTGCTTCAAATTCTCACGCCGGTTCCAGGGACATATCACGATCTTTTCCAGTGGCGCGACCCGCTGCCGGAGTTGGGAGACTGGCTGAACCTCTTCACGCGTCTGATAAAGTGACGCATGACGGCCAAACGAATATGTTGAAAGGCGCGTTACACGCTCATAGTACCTATTCGGACGGCGAGTTCACACTGCAGGAACTGCGTGACATCTTCGTCGCCGAAGGCTGCTCGTTTCTCTGCATGACGGACCATGCCGAGTATTTTGACCAGCAATCGATTGCGCGTTATGTTGCGGAGTGCCAAGCGCTTTCCGACAACACCTTCTGCCTGGTGGCTGGCCTGGAGTACCGGTGCGTACGCGACATGCACATCCTCGGATACTGCGCGACCGGGCTGACGCAATCCACTGATCCTGAGGAAGTCATCCGCCACATTGCTTCGCAGCACGCGCTCTCGGTGATCGCTCATCCCAAGAACGATTTCTTTCCCTGGATTGAGGGTTTCAGCACGTTGCCCATGGGGATCGAAACCTGGAATACGAAATACGATGGACGCTACGCTCCCCGCCCGGGCACCTTTGCGCTTCTGCAGCGTCTGAAACAACGCTCCCCGAAGATGCTCTCTTTCTACGGCACGGACTTGCACTGGAAGAAACAGTTTCGAGGTTTGAAACTCATGCTCGAGTGCGAGTCTCTGCAACCGGATGCGATTCTGGCCGCTCTTTCCGCTGGAGCCTATACCGCCCACAAAGATGACTTGCAGTTGCCTTCCTCGGGTTTACTCCCCGAACCGCTTCTTGCGGAGTTCGGCCGCGTGCAGGAGCGGTCACATCGGATGTGGAGGTTTCTGAAAGATGGTAAGCAGACGCTCGATCGCCTGGGGATTCGAGTGCCCGAGTCTCTCAAAGCGCAACTGCGCAGGATTTTCTGATGGCTGAGACTCCTATCGTGTTCCTGATGTATCACGAACTCGAACTGCCGGGGCGACCTCTCTGCCAATCCGAACCGGGATACGTGCGCTACATTCTCTCGCGAGATACGTTCCAGTCTCAAATCAACTGGCTTCAACGAAACGGCTGGCGCGGACTCTCAGTCAGCGAAGCACTCCGCGATCGTGCCGGAAAAGCGGTGGCCATAACCTTCGACGATTGTTGTGAAACGGATCTAATTACAGCTGCACCGATTCTCAAGGCGGCCGGCTTCAACGCCACTTTCTATGCGACTTCCGGCTTCCTGGGCAGGCCCGGCTATCTTTCGCCAGAGCAACTGCGCCAACTGCACTCCCTGGGATTTGAAGTCGGCTGCCACTCCATGACCCACGCGTATTTGAATGATCTGGCCTTGCCCGATCTTCGGCGCGAGATTGTGGATTCCGGCATGAAAATCGGAGACATCACCGGCCAGAAGGTGGAACACTTTTCATGTCCCGGCGGCCGTTACGATGAGCGAGCACTCGCAGTTGCAAGAGAAGCTGGGTACCGATCCCTGGCGACCAGTCATCCCCATGCAAACTCCAGCACGACCAACCCTTTCCGGCTGGGTCGAGTGGCGATCCTGCGCGGCTGCAGCGAGGAGGCTTTTGAAGGAATCTGCACCGGCAGGGCGTTGGGCAAGATGCGATTTGCCGAATCCGCGCGGGTCATCGCCCGACAGCTATTTGGAAACTCGCTCTACGATCGATTTCGAGCACTGGTGCTTCGACAGCGATAGTCGAACTCCACTCTCAGGAGCCCGCTGCTACGTTAGAAGCTTTGCTCGCCGGCTTCGAACCGAATCTCTGGCTGCAAGCTGCCTCCACGTCATCGGCAAGTTTGCGCGTGTTATCGTCGGCAGAAAAGCGGGGCATGCGCGAGACCATCCCCGAACGATTCATCAGCGCCTCCGCCATCAGCTTCAACAGAGAATCCGGATCATCCTTCCGCCACAATTCGACCCCGGCAGGGCGTGTTCCATTGTCGACCCCCAGCACTGGCACGCCCAGGGCGAGCGACTCCAGCACCGATGATGACACTCCATCAGTCATGGGACTTCGTATGCAGGCAAGCGATGCCGTCAGCATCGTCAAGAAAGCATCATGCGTAACTGAACCCGTGATGCACACAGCGTGGTCCAGTCCTTGGTCGCGAACAAATTCGCGCAGAAGTTCGAGTTCCTTGTCGCTGGTTCCAACCAGTAGAAAACCAATCGACGGATTACTGGCCGCGAACTGGCGCATGACTCCCGCGAGGAAGTCCAGCATATATTCCTTGCGATAACACACGTACAGGAAGAAGACGCCTTGCTTGCTCGAGAAAAAATCCCGTACAGACTTTGGCAGATCTGCTGGAGTGAAATGAACGTTCTCCGAAGAGAACAACGGAACAGGCATGACCCGCGCGGCATTGATTCCAGTGGTCAATATGACCTGTTTCACCGGTTCGCTGTCGCAGTAGACGCGGGTCGGAACGCGAAACAGCAAAGCAAACGCCCAGTAGCGAAAAGAACTCTTTGGCGCCGGAAAGTATGTCTGCCGGTGGCCGCCACAGTAGGTCAAGAGCGCGGGACGCCCGGCCAGTCGAGCCAACAACATCGCCGCAAGCGCCAGCATGTATCCCTTCTTTGATTCCGCATTGACCCGGATCTGAACGGCATAGCCCCGCCAGACATGACTCCAAACCTTGCGGAAATAATCCCAACCACTCTGAACGTCAATATATTCCGAGCTGCGGACTCGCCGATTTTCGTTCAGGTTCATCACCGGGCAATCCCAGCCGCGGCTCTCCAGTTCCCGGCGCAATGCGACCAGGCCCATGGCCCATCCGCAAAGCGGCGGGGGCCAGTTGCCGATTTGTAGAATCTTCTTCAATTCGATTCTCCCTCCCCATCAGTGCCGGCGGATTGAGCGTGGTTCATCGCAAGGGGAGGCTTCCAGCCTTTTTCAGCAAGCAAGCTGCGATAGAGATCCTGGTAGCGGTCTCGCACTCGCGGGATGGTGTATTCCGCCAGTGCCCGGTCCCGGGCAGAACCGCCGAACTGTTTTCGCAGTTCCGGGCGCGCCAGCAGCGTTTCGAGGGCTGCCGCAAATTGTGCCTCGTCGCCGGATGGAAACAGCAATCCAGTTTTTCCTTCCTGCACGAGTTCCGAATTACCGCCCACCCTGGAGGCTACCACCGGAATTCCCGCTGCCATTGACTCCATGATTACGTTCGAAAGACTCTCTGACGATGACGGCATCACGCTGATGTCGAGCGCTGCGAGCACTGCGGGAATATCTCTGCGATCGCCAAGAAAGAGCACGCGATCGGACAATTCCAGGCTAGCAGCTAGGGCTTCTAAAGCCGGACGCATCGGACCATCCCCGATCAGGACGAACCGAGCTTGCGGAATGCGGCGTGCCAGTCGCGCCGCCACGCGCAAAAACATATCGTGCTGCTTGACCGGATGATTCATGCGAGAAATCATTCCGATTCGCACTACCTGCGGGTCGCGCGGCAACGCTGGTTCTGCTGGCGCAAACAGCTTGTCGGGCAATCCATTGGGAATCACTTCGAGCCGGCTGCTTGCGATTCCAGCTTCTTGCAGTCGCTCGGCTGCGGCGCGGGAGTTGCAGACGACCCGATCACACAGGCGGAACGCCGCATTCTGCGCTCGGAACTGCGCTGCTGTCAGCAGATCTCCCAACTGGCGGTGGCTGCCCAGCACAACCGGAACACCGGCGAAGCGCGCCGCCGGCGCCAGCATGAGGTTGGAATAGAAATCGAAGGACTGCGCGACCGCTGTTTTCTGGCGCCGCAAGAAGCGCGACAGCGCCAGGCGGGATCGCAACGACCGGAGACCGAACAGGCTGCCTCCGGCGGGAAACCTCATGATTCCCTCTACTTCGCTCAGAAACGGCCCGAACGGCTTCAGGCAGCCGAGATTCACTGAGAATTGGTCCCGCTCGAGCGCATTCGCCATCGTAACAAACTGACGTTCGCTTCCCCCCGTTTCAAGCGTGTTGGTCATAAGGAAAACTGCCGGAAGCGAACTGGCGGCCGCTCGGTCGTTTTCAGTCTGAACGCCAGCAGGTGAGGCTGTCACTCTGGATTCTCTCCCCAGCGAGAGGACGCCGCACTCTTGCCACACGCAGACACCGGCATGCACGGGGACGCACCGGCCACCGGCTCTCCCTGAGCCTTTTCCAAGAAGTTGCGATGCCAGAGCTCGAACACAAGCATCATCCAGAGTATCCACGAATGATCGCGCCTTCCGCGAAAATGCTCGTCTAACACCACTCGCACCGATTCTGCCTTGAAGTACCCGCGCTGCATCGTTTTTGGCTCTAGCAGCATTTGCAGCATGCCGTCCTTCAGTTCGTGCCGCATCCAGTGCACCAGCGGCAGCGCAAATCCCTGCTTAC
Source organism: uncultured Acidobacteriaceae bacterium (assembly GCA_963819145.1). Classification (GTDB taxonomy): domain Bacteria; phylum Acidobacteriota; class Terriglobia; order Terriglobales; family Acidobacteriaceae; genus Sulfotelmatobacter. Next base: position 131,074 of record CAWFVB010000025.1, on the reverse strand, counting down.
GCCGGCTCAAAAGCCCGGCCGGAATTCCCAACCGCTCCGCCAACTTCTTGAAAAGGAATTTGCGGATTCCGTTGCGAACCTTATATTTTTCCGGCAATCCCGCCGCCCATTCCACGAAAACATGATCCAGGATGGGGCAGCGCATCTCTAGCGACGTCGCCATGCTCATCCGGTCCACCTTGGTGAGAATGTCGCCGGCAAGATAGGTCTTCGTATCCAAGTACATCAACCGACTCAACGGATCGGTTGCCGGCGCGTCGTCGTAGTAGCGCCTGAACTGGCCCAGTGGATCCGCAAGACCCTGCGCATGCGCGATGAACTCGTCACAGAAAAGGCCACGCTCGCGATGCAGTGCGGGTAGGAACGACAAGGTGTCAAGGTACCGGTCGCGGGAAGGCAGGGTAACGTTCCAGGCGAGTTTTCGCCCCTTCGTGTTGGCCGGCAAACGAGGGTATACGTGATTGCGGTAGACGTCGCCAACCCAACCGGGAATCACCTCGAAGCGCCGCCGCTTCAGATTCACCATATAGCGGTCATAGCCGCCGAATAGTTCGTCCCCGCCATCACCCGAGAGGGCCACCGTCACGTGTTGGCGCGCCAATTGCGAAACACAGTACGTAGGAATCATCGAGGAGTCGCCGAACGGTTCCTCCATCATGCCCGTCAGGTGGTTCAATGTTTCGGTGATGTCGGGGTCGACGATGAATTCGTAGTGGTCTGTGCCAAACCGCTCGGCCACCAGGCGGGCATACTCGGTTTCGTTGAAATCGGCCTTGTGGAAACCAATGGAAAATGTTTTGACCGGTGCAGAACTCTCCCGCGCCATCAGGGCGACCACAATCGAGGAGTCAACGCCTCCACTCAATAACGCACCCAGCGGTACGTCGCTGATCAGGCGCATCCGCACGGCTTCGGCGAGCCGCTGCTCCATTTCTTCCAAACAAGCTTCGTCGGATCCGGGGTCGTTCCCACCGTATGCGGGTACGTCCCAATACTGGCGAACTTCTAATCTGACCGTTGCTGTATTGCGCCAGGTGGCCGGGCGGCAATTTCCGGATGTCGCGAAACGCCGATTGAGGGTCAGGAACATATCCGTAATAAAAGAATTCGAGCACTCCCTGACCGTCAACTTCTGCTAGTTCAGGAGCCGCAGCGAGCAGGGCCTTGATCTCTGACCCGAAAAACAACCTGCCCGCTCGCTGTGCATAAAACAGAGGCTTTTTCCCCAGCCGATCGCGCGCCAGTAACAGCGTATTGGACTTCTCATCGTAGAGGGCAATGGCGAACATGCCACGCAATTTGGTAACGCAATCGGCGCCCATTTCCTCATACAGATGAACGATCACTTCTGTATCGGAGTGCGTGCGAAGCGCGTGCCCCCTCTTCTGCAGCTCCTCGCGCAATTCCAGGAAGTTGTAAATCTCGCCGTTGAAAACGACGGCGACCGTGCCGTCTTCGTTGTAAATAGGCTGGTGTCCGCCGGAGAGATCAATGATGCTCAGCCTGCGCATGCCGAGGCCGATATTGCGCCTGGCGTGGATCCCCTCATCATCCGGGCCACGGTGCACAATCGTGTCGGTCATGCGCCGGATCTGCTCAGGCGTGACGGTTTCGCCTTCGCGCCCGATCATTCCGGCTATGCCGCACATCGCCACACCCTTTTCTGCTGTGCTATTTCCATGATTCTCTGCGCTCGTACAATCTCGATACTGCAAATCGCTTGGGCGCCACTTCTCCGGCGATTCCTGCCGAAGCCTGCACGCACCAGCGGTACAGCACCGACGTATATGCCACCATGAAGTATGGGAAAAGTTCGTACTCAAAGCTGGCGAAGAACGATCCAATCGCAAACGCCAACAGGCTTGCCCACAAGGCGCCAGCAAACACCCGAACTTCCGCGTTTTCCCGGTAGACGGCGAGCAGTCGAATCCTTCTCAAGTTGCGGAACGCCAGATACAAGATCGCAAGGTACAGAAATAACGCCGGGAATCCTCCTTCGGCCGCAAACTCCGTATAGCTGTTGTGACTCACGCGCCAAGTACGAGTTGCCGCGCCAAAGTTGCCTACTCCGATACCAAAGATGGGATGGTGAACCGCCTCATCAATACTCGCAACCAGCAATTCGCGCCGAGCCTCCCAAGATCCGTGGTCCCCGGAACCTTCGATATTTCCTCGAAAAATGCTCTCGACCCGCACCAGATAGTGCGGCGTCATCAGCACGACTCCAGCACCCACAATGCCCAGGATGAACACTGCTGCAAGTAAGTAAAAGCGCCTGCCGCGGATGCCGAACTCCCACAGGCAAATCACGACAGCCACGGCCATCGCCAGCAGGCCGCTACGCGAGTAGGTCAGCACGACTCCCAGGAACATGGAGAGGATTCCGACCGTCCATACGGCGGCTTTAGCCTTCGCGCGCGTCACCAGGGCAAAAGCCAGGCAGAGTGGAAAATTGATTGCGATGTTGATGGCGAGGTCATTGGGATTCTCGAAAATCCCGCCCAGCGCTCCGATCAAACGGCCCGACTCGGTTCGGTGGATCGCGATGGACGCTATCGTGGTGACTACCAGCGACGCTGCCTGTACCCAAAGCAACCTGCGAAGCTGTCCTAAGTTCTCAACAATCAGCGTCACCAGCAGAGCCACTGTGATCGCCTTCGAAAACCCAAAAAAAACAGCGGAGAATGCTCCTCCTCGCCAATACGCGAACGGAATAGATATGATCAAGTGGAGAAACAGCAGCAAAAGCAACTTCAGCTCCAAAGGTGGCTTTCTCTTGGCGCGGCCGGAAGCAAGGGTTGACGCCAAAGCCAGAATCGCAACCCCTCCAATGATCTTCTCGAGTGGTATGAAACTGAGCCCCGGGATGAGGTCTTCCGGGCGTGTGTAATACAGAAACGTGAAAAGCAGCAAGGCGCCATAGGCCACCGAATTTCTGCTCTTCTCCCCAGCGGCGGGCTTCTCAATCGGATTTGCCAGTGTCGCCACCTATATGCTCCTCGGCGCTCGCGCAGCTGCTTCCCCATGCTTTACCAGCCTCATGACAACACCCGTGGCAAAGTGTTCCACCGGCCTACAGTGCCTGAGGACCCAACGGTCGGCCTTCCACAAAACCGGTGGCATAGTTCTCCGCGCTTCCTCCGCGCTGCGTTCGATCTCGGCTCGGTCACGCTCCGATAACATGTCCTGAACCCTTACTGTCTCTCTTTTCGCCCGAACGTCTCCGGACTCCAGGTCGACTTGCGGCCAGCCACAAAGTTTGCAAAGGCTACGACCGCGGCCATGTTGAGAGTGACAAACGTTAAAGCCGCACTCGCACCCCGGGCCAGCGGTCCACGAGTCAACCGCAACAGCGCCAGCAAGCTCAAGCCGTAAAACGCGACTTGCAAATACAACGCGATACGGTACACCGGAGCGGCGAGGAACGCCGAAGTCACGAGCATGGCCACCAACGCAAACGGCGCAACCAGACGCAGCAGTTTGTGACTGACGAATTCGAAGCGGATCGGATTGCTGGGACCGAGAATCCAGGGCACCAGTTGCAGCAACTGGTAGTTGCCGCTAAGCGTCCGCACCTTGCGGCCGAACTCACGCTCTGCTCCCAGATTCGCGCTATCCCAGGCGCGGGCGCGCGGCTCGAAGATCACCCGCTTCCCCTGCCTCGCCACCTGCATTGGAATGTAAACGTCGTCCAGAATTGTTCCCTCTGGAACCGAGGTGAGCAGCTCGCGCCGCGCGGCATAGATAGCGCCAGTCGCGCCCACCACCGATCCCGACGCCGATTCCAGCTCTCGAATTTTTTTCTCGACCCGCCAATACAGGCCCATGCCGTCCGCCGCTTCGCCAGATTGTGGATCTCCCAACATCAACTCTCCGCTCACGCATCCGACTTCTTCGTCCGCAAAGTCTTCGGCTAGAATTCGCAGGGCTCCCGGCTCGATCTTCTGCCGGGCATCCGTGAACATCACGAGTTCTCCTTGCGACATTTGAATGCCATCATTCAGCCCGCAAGCCTTCCCCCGCGATAGTTGGTTCAGTACAACCCGCAACCGTGGATCGCCGCAGTCCCGAAGAATGGCTTCGGTCTCATCCGTCGATCCGTCCGAGACTACAACTATGTCGTAATCGTGTGCGGGATAGTCCAGGTTCAGCAGGTTGCTCAGTTTTTCCCGCAGGACCTTCGCTTCGTTACGCACCACCATCACGATGGAAACGGTGGGCTGACACGCTCCGCGCCGCACCGGCCAGGAGAATAACCGCGCTCGCACCCACAACCATGCGGCGTATCCAAGATAGGTGTAAACGACCAGGGCAACTGCGGCCCAAAACACCCATTTCATTTCGCGCCCCGGCCCAGCAGCACGATCTTCACCGTCTGAAACAGAATCAGCAGATCCAATCCGAACGATGCATTCTTGATGTAGAACAAGTCGTATTGCAGCTTTTCCCGCGCGTCTTCCATCGTGTTGCCGTACTTGTACTGCACTTGCGCCCACCCGGTGATTCCCGGTCGCACCACATGGCGGACGCCGTAGTAGGGAATTTCTTTGCTCAACCACTCCACAAATTCAGGGCGTTCCGGACGCGGGCCGACAAAATGCATATCCCCCTTCAGCACGCACCACAGCTGCGGAATCTCGTCCAAGCGCGACGACCTCAGAAATTTCCCCACCCGCGTGATGCGAGGATCGTCATCCAGGGCCCAAGTCGCGCCGGTATCGGCTTCCGCGTCCTGGCGCATGGTGCGGAATTTGTAGCAATAAAACACAGCTCCGCCTTTGCCCACACGTTTCTGCCGGTACACCGCCGGCCCTGAAGAGTCCAGCTTCACCGCAAGCCAAATAAACGGAAGCAGCGGCATGGCGCAGACCAGACCAACCACAGCGACCAGGAAGTTGCCCCCCCGTCGAGCTATCCGGAACAGCCAACTGAAGCGGAATCCTTCGACAAAGATCAACCAGCTGGGATAGAGATGCTCGACTTCAATTCGTCCCGTAATCTTCTCCAGCCACGACGTTGCCTCCTCCACCTTCACGCCGCCTTTCAGACGAAGATCGAGCAGCTCATCCACCGGAAGAGTCCCCCGCCGATCCGGCATCGCGACGATCACCCGATGCACTCCGTGCTCGCGCACCAGGTTCACGAGATGTTCCCCGACCATCTCTCGCGTAAGCTCGCCGGAGAGGTTGCCGGTCCACCCCACGACCTCAATCCCCAGACCCGAGCGCTGCCTCAATCCCCGGACCAACCGCTCTGCGCGGTCTCCGGTGCCGAGCACGTAAACTCGCTCCCGGAAAAAGGGCTGTTGCACGATCCAGGAGTACGCTACACGCCAGGCAAATAGCGTGAGGGTCAGAATGGCGAGTCCCGCCAGCAGCGATCCATTGCCGGGAAAGAACCTGGGGAACAGATAACCTACTCCAGAAAGAACCAGCGCCAGGCACCCAAGCACCAGCAACATTCGGAACGTCTGATCCCACTGGGCGCCCAAACTCGCCGAGTCGTACAGATCCAGCCAGTGCGAAAGCAACAGAACGATCGCGGTAACGGCCAGAATCTTCAGATAGCCGCCTTCGACGTTCAGCAGAAGCCACCAATTCTCCTGGTTGCGCAGGGTCGTCCCGGCCACAAACGAGAACCAAACCACAAGCGCTTCGACCACCAGCAGCACCAGTGTTCGCACCGGGTAATAAACGTTGAAAAGCCGAATCACTTGGATCGTTCCCCCTAGGCCTTCGTCGTGGTTCCCTTTTTCTGGTAAGCCTCGTAGTAATAGTGCGCGTAGGGCGCGGCATCCTCGCTGGTTCCATTCAGCACGACACCCACCAGTGCCTGGTCCGGAAAATCCTGACGCGCTTTGCGGGCTGCATCCGACGGCGTGACGTTGGAGCGCACTACTATGATGATTCCGTCGCAGGCCTTGGCCAGCAGGCTGGCGTCGGCAACAGGAACCGCCGGAGGCGAGTCAATGATGATCCAGTCGAAAAGGGGTTCCACCCGCTGCAGCAGCAGTTTTAGCTTGCCATTGCCGACTAGCTCCGCGGGATCTTCGATTCCCGTGCCGCTCGGAATAAAGAAAAGATTCTCCAGCGGGCCGCGCTGCATGATGGAGAATTCGTCGTTCTTGCCCTGCAGATAGTCGGAGAGTCCAGGCCCTGCCGTTGTTCCCAGCATCTGGTGGAGGCGGGGTCCGCGCAGATCGCCATCAATCAGTAATACCCGCCGTCCGTGTTGCCGGACGATGACCTGTGCCAGGTTGGCCGATGTGAAGGATTTGCCTTCCTTCGGCAGCGCACTCGTCACCAGCAGGGTCTTCAGCGTCATCTTCTCGCGCAGGTGGTACAGCCGCGAGCGCAGGGTGCGGAATTCCTCCGTACCCCGGGCAGTGTCATCGCTGCTCATAAAGAGCATGGTCTTCAAGTCCGGGTGCCATTCCGTTTGCGCGCACCGGGCCAGCAGCGTGTCGATGCCGAACGAGCCACCGAAGGTCGGCATTGCGGCATTGGACGCTACGGCGCTCGCCGGCATGGCTGCCGCCGGGGCGTCAGCAAACATGGGCGGATCGGCCACCGGCGTAGTCGCCGAAGCGGTCTGCGCCGGGCCTCCCTGGCTCGCTGCCCGCTCCTGCTCGGCTTTCTTCAAGGCTTCATGAATTCGGCTCATAATTTCCTTTCGTCGGGGAGGTCTCTTTTTGTTCTGGTTCGCGCAGACGGTCGGCCAGCGTAGCCAGCGACCGCAGCGCGTCCACCAGGTCGAACTTGTCCGGGCTCGGATTCGCTTGCGGCGCCGTCAGCGCCGCGGACGAATGGTTCTCCCCCAGATCAAAATCCCGAGCCACCGCATCCACCACGGAGGGCCCGATTAATTTCTGCTGATCCACGAACGCGCTCACCAGACAGTGTTCCGCTATCAGGTTGATCACGCGTGGAATCCCCGAAGCGTATTGGTGAATCGTCTGCAGCGCGTCGGGAGTGAAAATCTCCTGCCCGTTCGACCCGGCGATGCGCAACCGCTGCTGCACGTAGGCCCTGGTCTCTTCAAGCGTCAGAGCGTGCGTCTTGGCCCGCAGCGTCAGGCGTTGCCGCAACTGTCGCAGTTGCGGTTGCTTGAGCTTATGTTCCAGCTCCGGTTGCCCGACCAGAACAATCTGCAGCAGCTTCTCCGTGAATGTCTCAAGGTTGGTCAGCATGCGGATCTCTTCCAGAACTTCTTCGGAGAGGTTCTGCGCTTCATCCACGATGAGCACGGCCGTCTCGCCGGCCCGGTAGCGATCCAGCAGCCAGTTGTAGAGCCGCAGCAGGATCTGGCTTTTCGCCTTCGAATCGCACGGAATGCCGAAGTCCGCCATCATGTAATCCAGAAACTGCGGAACATTCAGCCGTGAATTGAAAATGAAAGCGGTCGCCACCTGCTGCAGGCGTAACCACTCCAGCAGCTTGTTGATAAGCGTCGTCTTGCCCGTGCCTACTTCGCCGGTGAGCAGCACGAACCCCTTGCGGCTCTGGATCCCGTAGGTCAGGCACGCCAGCGCTTCCTCCGTGTGCCGCGTCAGGAACAAATAACGCGGATCCGGATTCACGTTAAACGGGTTCGCCCGTAGTCCATAGAACTCTTTGTACATGGTGATCCTTGAACTGGCTCCCTCAGACTCCGACCGTCAGCTTGTCCTCGTCACCTCTTTTGTTACGCTTCCAGAACTTTGACTTGCCATTCTTGTTTGCGTCCGCGGCCACGACGCCCACCCAGGGCACCGCCACCAGCATCGGCAACTCAAGAGCCGCTTCTGCATCAGCTTCGGTGCGGATGGACTTTCGCGCAACTCCAGCCACATCGCCAGTCCGAATCCCAGAGCCAGCCCAGCGCCCAGCCCGCCACCCAGGAAATAGAAGATGTTCGGGAAGCTGGGAGCGTCGGGCATGCTCGCCGCCTGGATTCACGCTCATGCGCTCGCCCTGCTGCCTGATTGGTCATATTCGCGGTCAGATCGGCCGCGCTTTTGTTGGCAAGCAACTCCTGGTAATTCTTGTGCGCGTTGTCATAGTCGCGCGTCAGTACTTTGTATTGCTCTTCCATTGCCGGGCTCAGCGACACTCGCCCCTGGTACGCCGCGATTTCCTGCTGCAGCCGCTTCTGTTCCCGCGAGTACGCCGATATCCCGTCGTCGTACTGATGCATCTGCAAACGCAGCTGGCGGATTTCGGCCGGTTCCGCGGCCGAAGCTTTTCCCCGCATCGGCGTCGCCGCCGTTGCTCGCTTCGTTGTTGATCTCGGCCAGTTTCTTCTTCACTTCCGCAATGTCAGCTTTCGTTTTGATCACGTCGGGATGATCCTCGGTATAGCGCGCCTGCAGGTCCAGCAACTGCGACTGCAATTCGGACAGCTGTTTTTGCAGCGTCTCCGGATTGGTCGCCCCCTGCGACGACTTCCATGCTCGCAATCTGCTGCGACAGCACCGATGCGGCGTAGGCTTTGTCCTGCTGCGCCCGGTTCAGCCTCTGGGTGTTGGCATCCAGTTGGGAATTCAGTCCCATCAGAATCTTCAGATTGTTCTCCTGGTCTCCAGGAAGCTGCCCCACATACTGCTTCTTGAACGCCGCCAGCTTGCTGTCCATGGCGTCAAGGTTGCCCTTGGCGTTGTCCAGTCCCTGCGTCAGAACGTCGACGGTGCCTTTGGCGTTTGCCTGGATGAACTGAAGGTTCTTCTCGATGATCTTCGAGGTCAGCGCTTCGCAGATCTGTTTCGCTTCAAGGGCGCTCGGAGCGGTGTAGGACACCATGAACCCCGGCGACTGCGTCTGGCCCGGCTTCTTCTTCAGCGTTGATCCGGTAATCTGCGAGAGGTCGGAGAACGGAGGCGAGACCAGCGTGGACTGCGCCTGCTTGCGCAAGTCGGCCAGGATGTCCTCCCTCTCTTTCACCGTCTTGCCCGGGAACAACCGCGCCAACATGGGCCCCATTTCGCTTTCGCTTGCGGCCTGGGCCACCAGCATGTTGATTCGCTCCTGCAGATCGTCGGAGACCACCGGCTGTACCATCTTCTCCGGCACCTTCTGCGCCTCGACCAGCACCACCGATTGTGAGGTGTACTTGGCGAAGAACCGATCGACCACCAGATATGCCAGATACCCCAGCAAGGTGGCCACCAGCACAGGAATCAGGATCACTCTGGCGCGACGCGACAACATCGCCAGATAGTCGTCCATTGTTAGTTCGCGATTCTCAATCATCCTCGTATCCGTTTCTGGCCGGCTGGCCCATCCCTCGCTTCTTCCGCAGGGTGGAAAACGCGCGGCCCTGAAATATCAGTCAATCCGGATTGGCCGGGGTGTCCAATCCAATCCAATGGTTATTACGTGCCGGTTCGAAATCCGGCTGCATGGAGTACTGGTCAAACATAGTGACTGATCGAACGACAACTCGTTAAACTGGTAGCTCCCAAAAGCATGGAAATCGTGCCCGATCGCGCGATGCACCCCTCCACCCAGGAACCCTCTTCGGTTACTAGGTCCCTCGCTGGAAGGCCGCTGCACAATGTCCTGCAAGCGGGCACTACGCGAATAACCGAGGTCGGCAAAAGCGCTCCACACTCGCGAAAGGGGACGCTCCACGCTCAGGCGGGCAATATCACTCTGCGCACCGGCAAAAAAGCCTGATCCGCTGGTTTCGAAACGCTCGTAGGACAAAGCCACAGAGGTTCTTGGAAACTTGTAACGCAGCCGGACCTGACCGGCCACTCCCAGCCTCGTGTCTTTGGTCGTAGTGGGTATCAACGTGCCACCCTCGAGGATGCAAAACTGAATCTGAATGCCGGAGATGCTGCATACGGGCCCTTGGGAGTCGATCAGCGTGAGCTGCGGCCCCGCTGCAATCAGCAAATCCATCCGCCCTGAAATCCGGTGTCCGTACATCGCCTGCAGGAGGTGGGTGTGAAATGCCGTTCCGGCGAAGGAGAAATCAAAAGCCTGATACCCGTACATGAGCGCAACCTGCGTGTGAGCGGTGAGGATCCGGTTGTACGCAGCTTGTGCCGAAACCTGCGAACTGTTTAGGTATGGAAGGCCGGTTGCAGGATCGTTCGCGTAAAAGTGCAAAAATCCGTAGCCGCCCGCCACGGTGATTGACGACTTGGGTGTAAGGTTTTCGGAAATGTCGGCTAGGCTTACGTTCAGGATGCGCGCAGCAAGACCCACCGTACCCAGTGCACTGCCTCCCCAGAAACTGGAAAAGAGCGTGTTCCCCAGGGCCCCAATTCCCTGCGAGCCCGTCGAGCCGTAAGCGCCGCCAAAGTTCCCTTCGGGCAGATAGCTGAAGCTGTCGCGCAACGACAATTGCCCCCGCTTCCACGTGATCTTTTGGTCTGCGTCCCCCTGCTGCAGCGCCTTGAAGCCTTGTCCGGAGAGTTGTAGTAGCCAACGCCGCCGATGTAATCGAGTCCCAGGTCGTAATTGCTCCACAACCGTTTCAAAATCAGGCTTCCAAGCGCGCGGCTGTTGGAATTAAAATTCGCGTCTCCCAGGGTGTTGTTGATGTTCGAATCCGCCGATTCGCTTAGCGTCGCACCCGGCTGGATATAGCTCAACGGCGCCGCGTGCGGCTCCAGCGAAGGCAGGTCCAACCCCGACAAGGGCGGATTCTCGCTGATCGGCGGCGGCGTATTTTCTTGGCCGTAGGCCGGTATGGGCGTCTGTGGAGTCGTCTGCGGTTCCTGTTGGCCGGGCGACGCAGGCTCGCCGGAGGCGGCGTGGTACTGTCTTGCGCCCACGCCCCACTGACCGCGAGGGCCAGCACGCCCAGGATCCAGATCTGACGTTTGTTACGTCCGTTCATCGCGTTCCTTACGGGACCACCAGTGTGTCGCCGGCTTTCAAGGCGATGTTCTGTTCCGGATGATTCCCCTTGACCACTTCCTTGTAATTGAACGGCAACTTCTCCTGCTTTCCGTTCTCAGTTCGCAGCAGATAAATGTTCTTCGGATTGGCAAACTGCGTGAAGCCGGCCTGCGCCAGCGCCTGCAACACAGTCATGCGCGGCAGCAGCACCATCGGTCCGGTGTGCAGGACTTCTCCCGTCACGAAAATTCGCCGGCTGGTCATCGCCGTCACCACCACGGTCACCCGCGGATCAGCAATGTATTTCTTCAACTTCTCCGTGATCGAATCTTTCAATTGCAGCGGAGTCAGTCCAGCCGCCGGAATGTCGTTCAGCAGCGGCATTGAAATCTTGCCATCGGGCCGCACCGGCAGCGTTTCCGAAAGATCAGGCTCCTTCCACACGGAGATGTGCAGCATGTCGTCAGCCCCGATCACGTAGTCCGACCCGGCTCCCGCATCGGACGCGGCCTCGGTGGCCTTAGGGATGTTGGTAACGTTGTCCTTGACCGCGTCGCTGGTTTGCGCCAGCATCCTCCCCGCCAACAAACTCATCCCCAGCAGAACTGCAAGTTTCATCGTCTTCATACCGTCTCCGCGGAGCTAGGACGCTCCGTATCCTTCGTATCCAATTTGCTTCAGCTTGTAGAGCAACGCCTTGTAACTGATCTTCAGTTCCTGCGCCGCCCGGCGCCGGTTCCAGCGCGTGCGTGTCAGCACTTCGAGGATCAATTCCTTCTCCGCTTCGCGCGAGGCTGCTCGCGATGCGGCTTTCAACGAAATCCCCGCGCTATTGCCCGCTGCGTCGGGCTTGCGCAGCAGCGCGCGCAGGCCGCCCAGGGCCACGTGCTCGTCTCCCAGCGCCACCAGGACCCGCGCCGCATCTTCCAGTTCTCGCAAATTACCCGGCCATGAATAATCCAGGAACAACCGCAGCGTCTCTGCGCTCAAGTCGGGAACCGTTCGGCGAAAATCCCGCGCATACTTTCGCAGGAAGTAGCCCATCAAAAATGGGATGTCTTCTTTCCTCAGCCGCAGTGGGGGCAGCCGCAAACACACGCCGCTGATGCGGTAATACAAGTCCTCGCGCAGCCGGCCGCGTTTCACCTCGACTTCCAGATCGCGGGCACTCCCACAAATCAGCCGGGCCCGCTCGCTCCCCGCCGCTCCATTTCCGCTCGACTGCGGAAGGGCATCCAGCACGCGCTCCTGGGAATCCGCACTCAAATCCGCCAGCTCTTCAAGGTAAATGGTTCCCGCATTGGGCGGCGCGGTTTTCCCTTCTTGCAGAACATTCAGGTCCTCGCGGCGCACGTTGGAACACTGAAACCACCGGAAAGGTTGCGAACTCCTTTGCGACATCTGGTGGATACGCTGCGCCGTAGCATGCTTTCCAGCACCCGATTCGGCCAGCAGCAAAACCGGAACATCGCTCTGGGCCAGTTCTCGAATCACTGCCTCTACCGGACGCATGCTGGGGCTTACTCCCTCGACAAAGGCGAGTCCGGCAGGCACATCTGGCGACTCGTTTCCAGAGCCGTTTCCCGGATTAGGTAATAATTTGCCCACTTTTACCCTTCCCGCTCTCTGGTCAGCCCAGGCCATGATCGCTCGAATCCATCCTCTTGGGAGCACGAAGATTGCCATAAGGCCCGGCCAGGATGTGCCCGGGCTCAAAATCAAATGTGTAATTATACTGTTTATTTTCAATACTTTACTGAAAATTATGGCGACAGAAGTGGGGCCATTTCTACGGCTGATTCGATCTTAACCAGCCTGGGCGAGGGAAGTGTAGGAAAAGTTTTTCTCATTTACGCCGCCCTTCAAGGAACTCTCCCAAATCGGTTTATTTTCAATGAACGGGAGATCCTCTGCGGAACGTCAGAATACTGCCCCGATCAGACCCCTCAGCCTAGCTCGAGTCACGATCGCCCGGTGACCGGAGTTTGCGTTGCATGCTGCGACATTTCGCTTATTCTCGACTCTCCCCGCTCCGCTTAGACTTTCTAGTGAGTCAACTAGTGCAAACCGAGTCTTCGACTGTGCGGCCGTCGTCTCGAGTTTTCGGAGCGATTCCCGCTTGGCAGCTTTCCGTCCTGGGCGCACTCTTACTCTGGCTGTACTGGGCCACGCTGGTGCACCTGGTCGCACAGTGGCTGAAACCGGATTTCGGTCACGGCTTTTTTGTTCCTCTGTTCTCCGCCTACGTCGTGTGGCAGGAACGCCTCCGGCTTTCTCGGCTCCCATTGCACCCTTCCTGGTCGGGTATTCCCGTGCTGGGTTTTGCGTTATGCGTTCTGGTGGTGGGGCAACTGGGTGCTGAGCTTTTCTCCGCGCCGTTCTCATTGCTGCTCGTCCTGGCTGGCCTGATCATCCTGTTCCTGGGCTGGAGATTCTTTCGCGCCCTGCTGTTCCCTGGGCATTCCTCCTTCTGATGATTCCGATTCCCACCCTCCTCCTGAGCCAAATCACTTTCCCACTGCAGTTGCTCGTGTCCCGAATTTCTGCGGAAACGCTCAGAATTTTTGGCATTCCTGTGGAGCTCCAGGGGAATGTTCTTCGTCTCGCCTCCATGCCGCTCAACGTGGCAGAGGCCTGCAGCGGCATTCGTTCACTCACGTCCTTGCTAACCCTCGCTATCATCTACGGCTACCTGATGGAGAAGCGGCTCTGGGTGCGCTGGCTGCTCGCAGTGGCTTCCCTGCCCATCGCCGTTGCCGCCAACAGCGTCCGCATTGTCGGTACTGGATTGCTGGTGCAGTACTGGGACCCGAACATGGCAGAGGGTACGTTCCACACCGGATGGGGCGTTCTCGTCTTTGTGATGTGCTTGCTGATGCTCTATGCTCTGCACGGGCTCTCAACTTGATAGTGCCCGACCACAAGGGCAGCGACGCCGGTGCTTCCGGTATCGAGAAAGAACGTGGAACCGTTCCCCGCTCCGCTCCACGTTTCGCGCTCGCGGTCGCTTTGATTGCCTCCACTGCAGTTTTCCTGCAGACGCACGCGCACGGCGAAGTCTTTCCGGCTCGCCTTCCTCTGCAATCATTTCCGGAACAGCTGGGCGCATGGACCGGCACCGACCGAGTCATCCCGCCCGACGAACTTCCAATCCTGGGCCCGGGCGAATTCCTCCTTCGCGATTATCAGAATCCGGACGCGCCCCAGCCCGGGATGAATCTCTTCATCGCCTACTTTCCCAGCCAGCGCACCAATGACACGCCGCACTCCCCGCAGCACTGCCTCCCGGGATCAGGCTGGACTCCGATCGAAAACAAACGCATTTCCCTATCCATGCCCGGCCACGCTCCATTCCCGGCCAATCGATATCTGATCGCGATGGGAGATGCCCGGCAACTCGTCGTCTACTGGTTCTGGGCGCACGATCGCGGCATCGCCAGCGAATACTGGTTCAAGTACTACCTGGTCAGAGACTCTCTGAAAATGCACCGCAGTGACGGTGCCATGGTGCGAATCATGACTCCGATACTCCCCGGCGAGACTGCCGACGCCGCGCAGCAGCGCATTCTGCCCTTCCTTGGTGGCGTCCTGCCCATGCTCAACAGCTACATCCCCCGCTGATCGCGCGGGACTGTCTCGTCGCTTTGCTCCAGAATTTACGTCCAGTAGGTCCGGTCCAGCGACCGGTACTGGATTGCCTCGGCAATGTGCTTGGGTTGCAGGTTCGCGGAGTCTTCGAGGTCGGCAATCGTGCGAGCCACTTTAAGGATGCGGTCATGGGCCCGTGCGCTCAGGCCCTGCTGGGTCATGGCGCGTTCGAGCAGTCGCTCACAGTCAGCCGAGAGTTCGCAAAACGCGCGGATATGGCGCGACGACATCTGGGCATTGCAGTAGATCTTTTCGCGCGAAGACGCAAAACGCTCCTGCTGTTTCTTGCGCGTCCGCATCACGCGCTCGCGGATCTTCGCCGAATTCTCCGGCTCGTTGGTCGAGCGCATTTCCTTGTAGTTCACCGCGGGAACGTCAATGTGAATATCGATTCGGTCCATCAGCGGCCCCGAGATTTTCGATATGTAGCGCTGGATCATCGGGGTCGTGCACTGGCAGTCCCGCGTGCGGTCGTTATGGAAGCCGCATGGGCACGGATTCATCGCGGCAGCCAGCATGAAGCGCGCCGGAAACGTAAGCGACATCGAGGCTCGAGCGATGCTGACCGTGCCGTCTTCAAGCGGCTGGCGCAGCACTTCGAGCACGTTGCGCGGAAATTCCGGGAGTTCGTCGAGAAACAGCAGCCCGTTGTGGGCAAGTGAGACTTCCCCCGGGCGCGGGATCACTCCACCGCCAATGAGTCCGGCATCGGAAATCGTGTGGTGCGGCGACCGATAGGGCCGCGTTCCCACCAGCCCCGTTTTTTGATCAAGCACCCCCGCCACGCTGTGAATCTTGGTTGTTTCCAGCGCCTCCTCGAACGTGAACGGCGGCAGGATCGTCGGCATGCGCTTCGCCAGCATCGTCTTGCCCGAACCGGGCGGCCCGATCATCAGGATGTTGTGTCCTCCGGCACACGCGATCTCGATGGCACGCTTGGCGGTCTGTTGTCCGCGAACGTCTTTGAAGTCGACGAAGAACTGCTGCGATTCGCGCAGCAGCGAATCACTGTCTGCTCGAATCGGCATGATCCCGTTGCCAGAATTCACGAAGTGGATCACGTCGAGCAGCGAGCGCACCGGATAGACATCCACTCCCCCAACCATCGCTGCCTCTTTGGCATTTGCCTCTGGAACGACCATGCGTGAAATCTTGCGCCCTCGCGCTTCGAGCGCGATCGGCAGCGCTCCACGAACGCTGCGCACTCCACCGTCCAGCGACAACTCCCCAACAAAAAGGCAGTCGGATATCTCCTTCTTAGTCAGGCCGCCGTACGCTCCGACAATGCCAAGCGCCATGGGCAAGTCGAATCCCGAGCCCTCCTTTTTTATGTCGGCTGGCGCCAGGTTAATCGTGATTTGGGTCGGCGGAATGTCATAGCCGCAGTTCTTGAGCGCGGCACGGACTCGGTCGCGGCTTTCCCGGACTGCGGCGTCCGGCAGTCCCACCGTGTGGAAGTGGTCCTGGTCGCACTTGATGCCCGAGCAATCAACTTCCACTTGAATGATGTTGGCGTCAATCCCGTAGACCGCAGCGCTGAGGGTCTTATAGAGCATTTTCTGGCCGGTGCCGGCGTCATAGCCAGCAGACACACGAAGTCCTGATCTTCCAGATACCTACCTTACGGACTGCGGGGCGGCGCTGGCTGTGACAGATGTCACCAGCGACCTGTGGAAAAGAGGAACAACTGCCCGGCATTGGTAGCCTTGACCGAGCCAAGCCTCCCAAAAGGGAGTCCGGTACCAAGATGTCCAACAAAGCGGTTGTTCGGGCCACCCTTATAGAATTAGGATGGCTTTCAGTTAGTTCAGCCTGATCCCTCATGAGCTTGGACCCCAGCGAAAGTTCGCGCACCCCGCGCCCTCCCGGCACTCTTGATCGAGAGGAGTCTCAGCTGTGGCGCTGGGCTCTGTTATTCATGGTCTTTCTAGCCGTGGCCCTGACAGCCCTGCTCTGGGAGCGGTTGGAAAACATCCCGTTTAACCTTCGTGTGATTCCGTTTGGGGTGCTGGCCCTGATTGTCCTGTTCGCGGCTTACGCCTGGGGACGCCGCCGCGAGGTCAGCGAACTGAAAGGCCTGCTGCGCGGCCTGCAGGAGCACGTCGGCGCCGCCCCTTCCGAAGAGCAACTCGATCAGCTCAGCCAGGTCATCATGCGCTCGCAGCGCAACTTCAAAGAGTTGATCGACTCCTTCGACGACCCGGCGTGCGCCGTCTCGCTCGACGGCACGATGCGGACGGTTAACAAGCGCGTCACCGAACTGACTGGCCTGCCTTATTCCGAACTGGTTGGAAACAAGATTTACGACCTGGTAGACGAACCAACGCGCGAAGAAGTCGAACGTGGTCTGGGACGCTTTCTCGAGAAGAAGCGTTGGGCGGGGACAGTTCGGATCCGGCTGAAGAACAATTCCCGGCCCCTTTATTTTGACTGCGTCCTCAACGGCATCGTCAAGGGCGACGAGGTCGTGGGCGCGAGCATGCTCGGTCGCGACATCACCGAGCAGCGCGAAAAGGAGCTGCGCTTCACCGAGCTATTCGAGACCCTGCAGGAAGGCGTCTACTTCAGCACGCCCGAGGGACGATTGCTCGACGCCAATCCCGCGCTGGTCAACATGCTCGGATATGTCGAAAAGCGCGATCTTCTCGCCGTCGAACCGGCGGCTCTGAATTTCGATCCAGGCCAGCCAGTCCTGGGGCGCGCCGTGGACGACCGCGGCGGAGTGCGTACGCGCGAGGTCAAGCTTCGGCGCAAGGATGGCACAGCCGCCATCTTCCTCGATTCCTCGCGGGCCGTATGGGACGCGTCGGGCAGCATCATTCGCTACCAAGGCACCCTGGTGGACATCACCGAGCGGCGGAAGATGGAGCGGCAACTCGCGCAGCAGGAGGAATTCCGCGGTCGGCTGCTCGAGAGCTTCCCTGATCTGATTCTGGTCGTGGATCCTGGAGAACGCTACACGTTCGTTAGTTCCCGGGCTCGCGATCTTCTCGGCTACGATCCGAAGGACATGCTGGGGAAAAAGATCTCGGACATGGAAGATCATTCTCCGGACCTCGCTTCGCTCTACCACGCGGTCGTTTCCGGCGACGAGGCCTTCGCTTCGGCCGAGTACGGGGCGCGCCACCGCGACGGAAGCTGGAGGACGATGCGCGCTTCAGGCAGTCCTCTGGTGGATGCTGACGGGAAAATCAGCGGAGTCATCATCTCGGTGCGCGATATCACCATCGAACGGAAACTGGAACAGCAGGTCGTGCAGAGCGAGCGGCTGGCGGCGATGGGCGCGATGATCGGAGGCGTGGCCCACGAACTGAACAACCCATTGACCAGCATCCTGGGCGTGAGCGAACTCCTGCAGGACACCGAGACCAACGAAACCACTCGCAAGCAGCTCGCCATGCTGCAGCAACAGGCGCGCCGCGCGGCGGAGATCGTCCAGAACCTTACCTATTTTTCGCGCCCTCCCGCTCCGGGCAAGAGCAAGATCAACCTGGTGGAGGTGGTCGAGCGCACGCTCAACCTGCACGCCTATTCGCTGCGCAAGAACAACATCACGGTCGATTTTCTGAAGGAAGCTGGCGTACCCTACGCCCTGGGCGATCCGCACCAGCTGATGCAGGTATTCCTGAATCTCATTCTCAACGCCGAACATGCAATTCGCGACGCGCGCGATAAAGGCACGTTGCGGATTCGTTTGGGCAAAGCAGATAGTTCCGTGTGGGTCAGCTTTCACGATGATGGTCCGGGCATCCCCAAAGAAAACTTGCCCAGCATCTTCGATCCGTTCTACACAACGAAACGCCCGGGACGCGGCACTGGATTGGGACTCAGCATCTGCAAGTCCGTCATGAAGGAACACAACGGCAGCGTGGAAGCGGCGAATTCTCCCGATGGAGGAGCGGTGTTCACCGTGACTCTGCCGATTGGCGGGCCGAGCTAGCAGAATCGCAGCAATTGAACGCTGGGCCACCCTTCGCCGCTGCTTCGGCCGGCTCGTTGCTGCTCCCTGGGTCTAGCGCTCGACTGCCATCGCAACGGCATTCCCTCCGCCAAGGCAAAGCGCCGCAATTCCTCGCTTCACATCGCGTCGGATCATTTCATAAATCAACGTGACCAGCACACGCGCCCCGCTCGCTCCGATCGGATGACCAATGGCCACGGCCCCGCCATTCACATTGACCTTCTCCGGGTTCAAACCCAGTTCGCGCATCACGCCCAGCGCCTGCACTGAGAACGCTTCGTTCAGTTCATAAAGATCCACGTCTTCGTTCTTCCAGCCCGTCTTCTCCCAGATCGTCCGCACCGCCCCCACTGGCGCCATCATGACCCACTGTGGGTCGACGCCGCTGGTTGCCTGCGCCACGATCCGAACCATCGGCTTCGCACCCAATTCCTTCGCTTTCTTGGCACTGGTGACGACCAGAGCTGCGGCGCCATCGTTCACTCCGGGCGCGTTTCCAGCCGTAACCGTTCCATCTTTCTTGAACGCCGGCTTCAGTGAACGGAGCACTTCAATCGTGGTGTCCTCGCGCGGGCTCTCGTCTTTCTCGAAAAGCGTGGGCGGGTCGCTCTTCTTCTTCCCGGGAATCTCGACTGGAACGATCTGCGACTTGAAGCGGCATTCCTTGATCGCTGACAGCGCCTTGCGATGTGAGTTCAGCGCGAACTGGTCCTGTTCCTCGCGCGTGATGCCGTATTTTTCCGCGACATTCTCGCCCGTGATACCCATGTGATAGTTGTTGTAAATGTCCCACAGGCCGTCGTGCACCATCGAGTCCACGATCTGCGCGTTCCCCAGGCGATATCCCTTGCGCGCTTGCGGCAGCAGATAGGGCGCGTTGGTCATCGACTCCATCCCTCCCGCAACGACGATGGAACTGTTCTCTGTCTGCACCGCTTGCGCGGCGAGAGCGACTGATTTCAATCCAGAGCCGCAAACTTTGTTTATTGTCATGGCACCTGTCGAAGGAGCGAGTCCGCCGAAGATCGCCGCCTGCCGCGCCGGATTCTGACCGAGCCCGGCGGAAACGACGTTGCCCATGATGCACTCGTCGACCCGCGCGGCATCGACGCCGGAGCGCTTCACCGCCTCGCGCACCGCGATGGCGCCGAGTTGCGGAGCGGTGAAGTCCGACAGACTGCCCTGAAATTTGCCGACAGCAGTGCGGCAACCGGAAATAATGACAACATCGTCGAAAGAGGCCATGAATCAAGCTCCCGCGATGATTTCGCGATTCTCATTATAGATGCACCAGCGCTTGAATGTGCCGCTCTCGTGCAGGCAGCGTCTGCGGCGCGCCGGGGTTGAGAGAATGGACAATCGTCGAGGGCTTATGCGTGTTGAATCTGCGTTCCCGCCATCGCGCGGCAAGATTCTCTCCCGCCTCGGTGCGCTCATCGGAAAAATTTAGTTGACTTTTGCATCAGAAGTTCTCCCGCCGTGACTTTGGTATCGCGACCTTGCAGCACGCGATCATCATTTTTTTCTTGACTTCATTTTTCAATAACTCTATACATCAACTAGTTGCAGTAAAAGACCACTGCACATTTTTCCATGACAAATGGAAGGGAGAATAGAAACAATGGCAACCAAGAAAAAGGCAAAGAAGAAAAAGAAGCACTAAGAAAGTTCAGTACGAAGGCAAAAGGGGACGCGATGAGCGTCCCCTAAGTTTTTTTGCAGCAGAAATTCCAGTCTCAGTTCGGCTGCCGCGTCACGCCCGCCGCTGGATGTGGAATCCGCTTCTCCTTCTCAGGACACAGACTCCGATACGCGCAGAAATTGCAGTGCATGCCGGGCTCCGCCTTGAAAATGCCATCGGCAATTCCCTTCGCAGCCGCCTCCACTCGATGTCGGGCGGCGAGCAGATCCGACTCTGAGCGCATGGTGCTGACCGGAACGTTCTCCTCCAAATTGTGAAAGATCAGCGCGCCGACCTTGTATCCCCACTTTTCCCGCGCTGCAATCGCGTATAGCGACAGCTGCAGGCTCTCGTCGGCATCCTTCTGATCGCGCGCCTTACCGGTCTTGTAGTCAACGATTGCGACGGTGCGATCCGGCCGGCTGTCAATACGATCAATACGGCCGACGACGGTGGTCGCGCCAATATGAATCTCAAACGACTGCTCAGTGTGAAGGACCTCCGGAAGACTCGTCTTCCGCAACGCATTCAGGAAATCGCGAAGCTGAACGACCCCCTGCTCTTCGTACAGCTCGTGCTGATACTTCTCCTGAATTCCGGCGGCGGCCAGGTCGTCGCGGAACTGCGCGATCAACTCTTCCTCATTCTTAGGACGCCCGAGGTTGACAGAATCAAAATAGGTCTTCAAGACTCGGTGAATCGCGGCCCCATATTGCATGGCCGCGGCCGGCTTGGCCGCGATCCTCCAATCGCGTTCCAGCTTGAACCGCAAGCCACAGCGCTCATACGTATCCACCGCCGAAGCGCTCAACCGGGTATGCAAACCGTCGAGGACGGGCAGCTCGAACCACACGTTGGTTTGCGACTCGGCGGGGTAGGCCAGACTGGTGGCCGCCGCTATGTCAAGTCTTGTTTGTGAACCTCGCGCCGGAAGCACGCGCAACCACGGACGAAGACTGTGGTTCCCGATCAGCTCACGCATGTATCCGGCAGGAGTCTTGTCGATTTTTCCTGTCCCCTCGCGGGCATAGATGTGCAGCGAATCCCGGGCGCGGGTCATGGCGACGTAAAACATCCGCCGTTCTTCCTGCCTGTGAAGCGTCTGGTCGTCGGCCTCGGTGACGGAATCCTGGTCGCGTAGTTCCCTGGGAAATGCCACGACCGTTTCTCGATAGGAACTGGGGAATGAATTCGAATTCGCTCGCAGAATGAAGACGTGTGGAAACTCCAGTCCCTTTGCCCCGTGAACCGTCATCAGCCGCACTGCGTTCGCGCTCCCGCTCGCCTGCAGCGGAATCACGCCTCCAGCCTCGCGGAAATATCCCAGATAGTCCACCAACTCTTCCAGTTCGGTTGTCTTGTTGATCTTCTTCTTCTCCCACTCTTTTACGAACTCGATTGCCGCGTGTAGGGTCGGCGAAGCCGCATCCAGCGCAAACTGCTTCACGATGACGTCGAGAGCCGCGCGCCCCTTCGCCTGCCAGCGGCGAATCGCTTCCCGCGCTCCCTGCACAGTCGCCATTACCTCGGCACCGCCATCGACGCGGTCGAGCGCTACAGAAAGTGGGACCACCTGGCCTTCCCGGTTGTCCCGGGCAATGGACCGCATCACGTGGCGAAGTTGTTCGGGTTTCACATGAAAGCACGGCAGAGCAGCTACGCGAAACCAACTGACGTCGTCTCCTGCCGAGACCACCGCATTCAGGCAGGCAAACAGGTCGCGGGCTTCGGGAGTGTCAGAGACATCCATGCTTTCGATGACGAAGGGAATATCGGCTCCAGCCAACTCGCGCACCACGTCATCGCGATGGACGTGGGAACGGTAGAGGATGCCGAAATCGGACCACTTGCACCTCGACTTCTTCTGAACGTCCCGGATAACGCTGACCAGATCGGGCCCTTCGGCATCTTTATTGGTCAGAACTACCACCGACACAGGAGCACTGGCCAGCGGCGTTCCAGATTTCGCTGCTTCCTCTTCGCGGGCAGACTGCAGCGGCGCGCGCTTGTACGCAAGCGCTCCGTCAGGATGCTTCCCGAACACCGGCGGATTTTCGTTAATCAACGCGAAGGCGTTCCTGAGGATGGGAGCAGTCGAGCGGCGATTCTTCTCGAGCACCACTCGCTTGGCGCCAGGGAAGTGACGGTCGAACAACTCGAAGGCGGCGCTCGATGCTCCCCGAAACCGGTAAATGGCCTGGTCGGGGTCACCTACTGCGAAGATGTTGCCCTCGGCCCCAGCAAGTTGGGCCAGAATCTTGATCTGGGCGACGTTGGCGTCTTGAAATTCGTCGGCCAGGATGAAACGCGCGCGCGAACGGGCTTCGGCCAGAACACTCCCATCGCTAGCCAACAGGGAGTGTGCGCGCGTGATCATGTGGCTGAATGTGCCGAGATTCTCTTTTTCCAGCCAGCGCTCCATGGTGGCGAACACGCGCGAAATCTCGCGGCAGCGGCCGAAAACCTCAGCCTCGTCGAGGATATTCTTCGTTTTCGTTACCCGCGGAATTGCGACTTCCCGGCGCTCCAGCCGGTCCACATACTGCGCATACTTCTCCGGCGTAACCAGTTCGTCGTGACAGCGGCTCACAAATTCCAGCAGGTCGTTCAGAAACTGTCCAATGTTGGCCGCGCGGATGTAGTGTTCGAGATGAAGCTCGCGCATGCGGCGGCGCAGGTAGATCCACAGATCTTTCTCGTCCAGTACGCCGAAGTCCTGGTGCGCTCGCATGAGTATGTCGAGGCAGTAGTCGTGGAAGGTCGAAGCTTGGATTTTCTTTCCACCCAGCAGCCTGGATACTCGTTCGCGCATTTCCTCTGCCGCATTGACGGTATAGGTAAGCGCCAGAATCTCGTCCGGTTGCGCGTAGCCTTCCCCGACCAGTCGCTCAATGCGATGGGTGAGCACCGAAGTCTTGCCGGTGCCAGCGCCAGCCACGACCAGCATGGGCCCGCCAACATGCTCGATCGCCTCGCGCTGGCGATCATCGGGAATAAACGGAGCGTGACGTGAATTGGACTTCAAGACCTGCATTGCGGTCAGAATACCACCTGCGGGGATGAGGGAATCGGCATCTAGCTGAGGCCCGAGACAACGATCGCGGTCGCCGCGATCGCCGCGGTCTCCGCGCGCAGGATCGTCGCGCCGAGTGAAGCACAGATCCACCCGGTAGCCAAGAACAGTTGCACCTCGTCCTCGGTCCAACCACCTTCGGGGCCGACAGCGAGAAGAATCTCTCCTTCACCCGGGTAGGAGTCAAGGATATCGCGCAGCAGAACGTGCCGTTCCGATTCTGCCAGCAGAATCCGCAAGACGCCGGGGAGGCTCGCCGCTTCTTTCAACTTGAGCGGGGCAGCAATCTCCGGCGGCGCTGCGCGGCGCGATTGTTCAGCGGCCTGCAACGCGATCCTGCTCCACCGCTCAACTCGCCTAGCCGAGGAAGAAGCCAGGTGAGTGTCCGTTCGCCGCGCGAGGACCGGCACAATTCGCGCCACGCCCAGCTCCGTGCATTTCTCAATCGCCCACTCCATTCGATCAAACTTGAACACGGAGAGCAGCAGATTGACTTTAGCCGGACCCGCTCCGGAAACTTCGTCGCTAAGTTCGAACTCGACCCGGCCAGGTGCAATGGTCACGACGCGGCCGCGCCGGACCGCCGAACCAGTGGAGATATCGAACTCTTGACCTACCCGCGCCCGCAGAACGCGTGCCAGATGATCGGCATGCTCGCCGGTAAGAGCGGCGTGGTTCCCGGAAACTTCGTCGGCTATCCAGCGGCGTAGGGTCATAGCGTCAAAAAGGAGAGGAGCACGACAGGCGCGCCACAAGAAGATCGCGGCCTGAGCCGCCGAGCGGTGCCTTCGCTATCCGAACATGTCTTTCATCTTGCCCAGCAGCGACCGCAGGAGCGGCTGGTTGTCCACTTTCGCGAGCGCATCGAGTTCCTGCAACAGTTCCTTCTGCCGCTTATTCAGCTTGGTCGGAACCTGCACCCGGACCTCGACGTACAGATCGCCCTTGCCGTGTCCGTTTAACACTGGCACGCCCTTATTGCGAACGCGAAACGTGGTTCCGGGCTGCGTGCCGTCGGGAATTTTTACAGTGTGTTCTCCCTCCATGGTTGGCACGCGAATCTCCGCGCCCATCGCCGCCTGAGTAACGGAAATCGGCACGACGCAGTGCAGGTCGTTCCCTTCGCGCGCGAAAAACGGGTGCTCCTTCACATGCAGCACGACATACAAGTCGCCGGCCGGTCCACCAAACGCGCCAACTTCGCCTGCGCCGGTGAATCGGATTCGCGTTCCGTCCTCCACACCCGGCGGAACCTTTGCATCCACCGACCGCTGACGCAGAATCCGGCCTTCCCCCTTGCACTTCCCGCATGGATCAGTAATCACACTGCCCGTCCCCTGGCACGCGGGACAAGTACGGGCGATGCTGAAAAATCCTTGCTGGTAGCGGACCTGCCCGCGGCCCGCGCACGAGCGGCATGTCGTCGGACCTTTTCCCGGCGCGGAGCCAGATCCGTGACAGTCCTCGCAGGCTTCGTGCCGGCGAACTGTGACGCGAGTCTCCTTGCCGAAAAAAGCCTCCTCGAACTCGAGGGTCAAATCCTCGCGGAGATCCGCGCCGCGCTGCACCCGGTTGCGACGGCGTCCGCCCCCACCGCCGAACATGTCTCCGAAGCCAAAGAACTCGCCGAAAATGTCGCTGAAGTCCTGAAAGACTGTCGGATCAAATCCCGCTCCCTGCCCCCCGCCGCCCAGGCCCGCGTGTCCAAAGCGGTCGTATGCGGCGCGCTTATCCGAGTCGGCAAGCACGGCATAAGCCTCGCTCACTTCCTTGAACTTTTCTTCCGCATCGGGATTGTTAGGATTGCGGTCAGGATGAAACTGCAATGCGAGCTTCCGGTAGGCGCTCTTGAGTTCCTGTTCAGACACGGTCCTGCTCACGCCCAGCACTTCGTAGTAATCGCGTTTTGCGTTCGTCGTCAAGGAAGCCTTTCTTCAAGAAACAACACTATGGGCAAGCTGGGGCCCGATCCCCAGGCATTTCGCGCGATCCGAGCCTTCAGGGATTCTTCGCGACCTTGACCATGGCGGGGCGCAGCAGCCGGTCTTTGAATTTGTAGCCGCGCTGCAATTCATCGAGCACCTCGTGATCGGCTGCATCCGAGGTCTCGACCATTTCGATCGCCTCATGCACATGCGGATCGAACGGCTCTCCTTTGGCAGGAATGGCGCGCACGCCCATCTTCGCCAGTGCATCCAATAACTGCTTGTAGATGAGTTCCACACCGCTGCGGAAGTCCCCGGGGGCCGACTTCACCTGCAGGGCTCGCTCGAAGCTGTCCAGAACGGGCAGCAGCGGACGGATCGAGTCCGCGGCAGCGTAGTCGCGAAAATCCTGCTGCTCTTTCGTAGCGCGACGGCGGGCGTTTTCGAATTCGGCTTGCGCCCGCGCCAGGCGGTCGAGCAACGAGTCCCGCTCAGCTTTCAGCTTTTGCAGTTCTGATTCTCCAGCAGCCGGCGTAGATCCCCCAACACTGGCCGGCGAACTTTCGCTGCCGTCTCCAGCAGCCAGTTCGTGCTCGAGATCGAGCCCCGCCCGCTCCACTTCTGATTTTCCGTTTGATTTCCCCATACCTGCGTCCACTACTCCGATTCATTCAATATCTTGTCAAATAGACGGGCGATGTATGACACCGCTGTAATCGTATGCTGATAATCCATCCGCGTCGGTCCAATGACCGCGAGCGAGCCCATGACTTCGTTCCCGGCATGCGCGGGAGCTCCGATCAACACGAAGTTCTGCATCGAAGGTAACGCCTGGTCCAGTCCAATCACCACACGAACCGCTTCCTGCTTCACGTCTAGATAAGCGCCCAGCAACTGGATAACTTTCTCTTTCTCCTCCAGAGTCTGCAGCATTTCCTGCAGCCGCTGACGATCCTGCTCTCCGGCGACCAGGTTGGCCGCACCTTCGACGAACACGACCTGCGATCCTTGCTCAGCGGCCAGCGCACCCTGCTTATAAAGTTGCTCGATCGAGTTCATCAGCCGGTCATACTCGCTGCGTTCCTGCTCAAGGCGCCGCGAGAGTTCCGAGCGCATGGACTCCATGGTCCAGCCGCGAAAATTCTCGTTGATGTAACGTGCCGCCATATCGAGATCGTTCTGAGACAAATCCAGCCGCAGCACCCGGTCCCTTACCAGGCCGGATCGCGTTACCAGCACGGCCAAGACCTTCTGCTCCCCTAACCGCGAAAAATAAACGTGCTCCAACGCGTTCTTCGGTCCGCTGGTCGCGACCGTCACGCCGACGTTGCGCGAAATCAGCGAGAGAACGTGCGACGTCCGCTCCATGAATTCCTGCACATCGGTGATGCCGGCGAGCGAGTCGGAAATCATCGTCTCTTCCTGCGGCGCCAGCCGCGCGCTGCCGGAAATCTGTTCGACGTAATAGCGATAGGCTTCGGTAGTCGGCACGCGGCCCGCGGACGCGTGCGGCTGCTCGAGGAATCCAGCATCGGACAAATCCGCCATCACGTTGCGGATGGACGCGGGGCTCAGCCCTTCGCGATTCGATCGCGCCAGCGTTCGCGAACCGACCGGCTCTCCCGTGGAGATAAAGGTCTCCACTAGCGCGGTCAAGATTTCGCGTTCGCGAGTCCCGATATTTGGGTCAGCGGGCATGCTGTGTTTTGTCAGTCATCTCGATCCGAGCGGCTGGCGGCCGGGGGAAAAACTGCTCCTCACCTATTCTACCTAACTATCTTAGATGCAGAAGCTTAGCTTTTGGACCAAAGTTGCGATACCGTCCGGATTCTAGGAACGGGGTGGGAGACTGTCAAGCCGGGTGGGGTTAGCGCAAGTCGGGCGGAATCATGAACATTGACAAGCACTTCCCGCGGGCTCATGCTTCCGGCTAACCCAACGAAATCTCTCGGCCCCTTGGTTACCTCATCCAAACCTCACATCGCCGTCATCGGAGCTGGAGCCTTCGGCGGATGGACTGCGCTTCATCTTCTGGAACGCGGCGCGCGCGTCACTCTGCTCGATGCCTGGGGTCCTGGCAACTCCCGAGCGTCGTCCGGCGGCGAGACGCGCGTCATGCGCGGCACTTACGGCCCCGATCAACCTTATACAGAGATGGCTGCCAGCGCCCTCAAACTCTGGTCGAAGTACGAGCGTCGCTGGAAGCGCCAGTTTCTTCATCGGACTGGAGTCCTATGGATGGCCGGCGGACGCGACGACGCTTTCGAGAGCGGCTCAGTCGAAGAACTCCGCCGCGCCAAGATTAAGTTCAGGGAACTATCGTCGGCCCAGATGAAAAAGTCCTGGCCGCAGATTAACTTTGAAGGTATCGAGTGGGGAATCTTCGAGCCCGAATGCGGATACCTCGATGCGCGCGCGAGCTGTGCGGCGGTAGTGGATGCGTTCGTCAAAGGCGGCGGAAAATATCGGCAGGCCGCGGTGTTGACCGATGGATTGGAGGACACGCATCTGCGAAGTGCGGCACTGTCGGATGGATCGCAGCTCAAGGCGGATCGCTACGTGTTTGCGTGCGGGCCCTGGCTCAACAAGTTATTCCCGCAAGCGATCGGCAATCTCGTGCGTCCGACCAAGCAAGATATTTTCTTCTTCGGCACGCCTGCGGGCGATGACCGGTTCAGCGAGCGGCATCTGCCAGTGTGGGGCGATCACCGTGGACACTTTCGCTACGGCATTCCAGGCAGCGGCCGCCGCGGATTCAAGATCGCCGACGACACGCGGGGGCCGGAATTCGAACCCACGGACGGCGAGCGGGTCATCAGTCAGGAAACGCTCGAAGACATTCGTGAATATGTCGGCTTTCGCTTCCCCACTCTCAAAG
Source organism: uncultured Acidobacteriaceae bacterium (assembly GCA_963819145.1). Lineage (GTDB taxonomy): Bacteria > Acidobacteriota > Terriglobia > Terriglobales > Acidobacteriaceae > Sulfotelmatobacter. The sequence goes on along the minus strand of CAWFVB010000025.1, from coordinate 103,079 downwards.
ACGCTCCGCTGATCGAAACCCGCGTCTGCCAGTACGAGCAGACGCCCGACAGTCATTTCATCATCGACCGTCATCCAGCGAACGAGAAAGTATGGTTGTTAGGTGGCGGCTCCGGCCACGGCTTTAAGCACGGTCCCGCGATCGGCGAAGTGATGACAGAGTTAATTCTGAAGGATCGCGAGCCGGAAGCGATCTGGCAGCTGGCAAGATTTCAAAAGAAATAAGGTTTCAAAGTTTCAAGGTTTCGAGGTTTCAAAGTGTCAAGGTTCAGAATCCAATCATCGCTGCAAACTTTGAACCTCTAATATCTTGCCGCTACTGAATCTGAATCACGCTAGCCGGCGCATTCGCCTTGAGCTCGGCCGTCCGCGCCACAACTTTCCGCGCGAATTCGTAAATCGACTTGGCATGCGGAGAATTCTCGCCCTCAAGCACGACGGGGGTCCCGCCGTCCCCCGACTTCCGCACTTCAGGGTCAAGCTCAATATTCCCCAGAAAAGACACGCCGAATTTCTGCGCCATCTTCTCGGCGCCCCCGCGCGAGAAGATATCCACTTCGTGCTGGCAGTGCGGACACACAAAGTAGCTCATGTTCTCGACCACACCCACAATGTCCACCTTCATCTGGCGGAACATTTCGATCGCCTTACGCGCATCCTGCAGCGACACATCCGACGGAGTCGAAACCACTACCGCGCCCGTCAGGGGAACGGTCTGCACCAGCGACAGCGCGATATCGCCCGTTCCCGGAGGCAGATCAACAATCAGATAGTCGAGTTGCCCCCACTCCACCAGACCCAGAAACTGCCGCACAATCTGGTGCAGCATGGGCCCGCGCCAGATGATCGGTTTGTCGCCCGGATTGAGAAATCCGACCGAGATGACTTTCAAGCCGAACGCCTGAATCGGTTCAATCCGATTCTCGCCCACCATCCGCGGCTGGTCGCTCACGCCCAGCATCAACGGAACGTTGGGCCCATACACGTCGGCATCGAGCAACCCGACTTTGTAGCCCATCTTGACCAGCGCCACGGCCAGGTTTACCGACAGCGTGGTTTTGCCCACGCCGCCCTTTCCCGACCCCACGGCGATGATGGCGTCCACTCCCGGCAGCGGCTGCGGCCCCTGCGGCGCAGCCGGTCCATGTTGATGCGGCATGTGTGCGTTCAAAGGATCACACTCCAGATAGGAATTGCGAGATATGGCAGAGCCCTAAGGCTCGATTATACAGGCGGGACGACTGCTAAACTTGCGGACGTCTCTTCCGCAGCCGCATAGGGGTGTTCCCACAGGGGCGTGTCGATCCCTTTGTGCCGACGCCTTGAGGCCAAGCGAGAACCCGAAGCGATTGTTGTTAGTATCCGTCCCCTTCCGCCCCCACCTTCCCCTTGAACATCCGAAACAGCAGCGTGAAATACCCAGCCGCCAGAATCATCCCCAAAATCCACCACGTGAATCCCACAGCCAGCCCGTGATGTCCAGCCGCGGTGTTGTAGATGGTCAAATTCAATGCCGGATTGGAGCTCGACGGCAGCACATTCGGGTAAAGGGCGAACGCCGCCCCCACCAGCATGCCCACAATGTAAAGAGCCGACGCAACGAAAGCGAGTTTCTCCGCAGCCAGGTCCTGCCCCTTGCGGACTGCATAGATCATCACACCCACACTTCCATACACGACTCCTGGAATCAGGAATCCAAAGACGTGCTGCCGGTAGTTATCGAGCACTGTCGGGCGTATATAGATCGTCGCCACTAGTCCTAGGACTGTCAGCAGCACCTGCACCGGCCACGCCCAGAGTGCTACGGTGCGGGCGCGGCGATTCAATTCGCCATCCGTCTTGATCGCCACATAGAGCGACCCGTGCGTAGTCAGCGTTACCAGCGCGATTACGCCGGTAAGCACCGTGTACCAATCCAGAATCCCAGTAGTTGCGCCCACGCGAAAGTTAGTCCACAAAGGCTCGAAGAAGTAATGGTCCGCACCGAGAGGAACGCCGCGCATCACGTTACCCAGCGCAGCGCCGAAAAAGATGCAAAGCAGCACGCTCGATGCGCAAAAGATTAGATCGAAGAATCCGACCCACACCGGATTTTCCATGTGCGCGCCCAGTTCAATGCCAATGCCACGCAGCATGAGCAGCCACAGCACCATCATCAGCGGCAAGTAGAACCCGCTGAAGCTTGAGGCATAGAGCAACGGGAATGCGAAATACAACGTGCCTCCGGCCGCCAGCAGCCACACTTCGTTTCCGTCCCACACCGGCCCGATGGAGCGGATGATCCGCCGTCGCTCATCGGGTGTGCGGGCAGCGCCCAGATAAATCACGCCCGCGCCCAGATCGAAGCCGTCGAGCACAACATAAGCTGCCACCATCACCGCAACGATCATGAACCAGAGCGTTTCCATGAAGACCTCTCAATCCTCACTCGCACAATCCTCAGAACTCCCGCCTCACTCACAAATTCTCGCCATTTCGAGCGCGGCGAGAAACCTGCCTTTTGCCGGCTGCTTAAAACCCGCTACTAGTGACTCGCCGCTTCCCCGCCCGGCCCGTGCTCAATCTCCCGCCGCACCAGAAACAGGAACAAGATCCCCAGCACCGTGTACATACCCATGAATCCGAGAAGCGTAAACATGCCGTTTCCGGCGGAAACCAACTTCGAATAGCCGTCCGCCGTGCGCATCAGGGCAAAAACCAGCCACGGCTGGCGACCCAGTTCGGCTGTCATCCATCCGGCCGTATTAGCGATGTAGGGGAACGGCAACGCGAGCAACAGAATCCACAGCATCCAACGGCTGGAAAACAATTTGCCCCGCCACAGCAGGAGCGTCGCTACCACAGCAATTGCGATGAACAACGTTCCCAGTCCCACCATGATGTGGTAGCTGAAATAGAGCAGTGCGATGTTCGTCGGCCACTGGTCCTGGGGGAACGCGTCGAGCCCCTTCACTTCCGCTTTCCACGCGCGGTAGGTCAGAAAGCTGAGCGCATTGGGCACGATCAGAGGATTATCAATCTTCTTCTCATCCACGTTGGGTTGCCCAACCAGCACGAGCGGCGCTCCGGGCTGGGTCGCGAACAGTGCCTCCATCGCAGCCAGCGTCACCGGCTGATTTTCCGCGATCAAGCGGCCCTGGCCGTCGCCGGTGGGAAACAACTGCAACACGCTGAAGATCAATCCGGCCACGACTCCCACTCGCACGAAGATGCGCCCGTATTCTACGAACTTTCCCCACAGCAAATAGAATGCACCCACAGATGCCATCACGAACGCACCCGTGATCACCGCGCCGCTCATGTTGTGCGCATATTGCCACCACGCCCACGGATTAAGCACGAGCGCCCAGAAACTTGCGAGCTGCACCGATCCGTCCGCAGCCTTCTCGTAGCCCACGGGATGCTGCATCCACGCGTCCGTAGCCACAATGAAGAATCCGGAAAGCCACGACCCGCAAAATACCGCCACCGCCGACCACCAGTGCCCCCGTGGACCCAGCCGCTTCTCGCCGTACAAAAACAAGCCTAGAAATGCGGACTCCAGAAAGAAGGCAAACATGCCTTCCATGGCCAGGGTTTGACCGATGACGCCTCCGGCATAACGCGAGAAGTGAGACCAGTTGGTGCCGAACTGAAATTCCATCGGAATCCCGGTCACCACGCCCAGCACGAAGTTGATGCCAAAGACTCGCGCCCAGAAGCGCGCTGCCTGATGATAGGTCTCATCATTACGGCGCAACCCCAGAGTCTTCAGCACCACAATCAGCGGGGCCAAGCCCATGGTCAGTTGTGGAAAAAGGTAATGAAAGGTGACAGTAAAGGCGAAGTGCAGGCGGTGCACGAGAAGGGCACTATCCATAAAGAGATTCCTCGAAGCTGTTCAGGCTACATGTTCTTCCGAGATTCTTTATGTGACACGGATCACAGTTCGCGCTGAAATTTAGCGCGATCGACGGCTCCGTTCCAATTCGGAACGCCGGATCTCGCGACGTCTTCCCGCGTCGTCGTAGCGCCGCCTCTGGTCGTCGGTGTCGGGTATCACGGGTGCGGTCTTCAGGGGCTTGCCCGCGCCGTCGACTGCAACGAAGGTCAAGTACGCCGAGCTGACGTGCTGTGCCGTGTCAGCAATGTAGTTCTCGACAAAAACTTTTACGCCGACTTCCATCGAAGTATTAAAAACGCGGTTCACCGACGAACGCAGGATGACCAGGTCGGCCACGCGCACCGGAACCAGGAAATCAATACGATCGACGGAAGCAGTCACCACATAATTGCGGGAGTGCCTGTGCGCGGCCATTGCGCCCGCAAGATCGATCCAGTGCATGATGCGGCCGCCCAGCAGCGCTCCCAGCGGGTTGGCGTCGTTCGGTAGCACGATCTCGGCCATTTCGGATTGCGAATCCCGCACTGGTCGAGGCATCAATGTCTCGTTTGTCATGACTGTCTTCCCTTTCCGTTTCGCTTCGATTACCAGCCCTGCTCATCAAACTTTCTTTTTCAGGTACGACTCCAGAAAACATTCCGCCATCTTCTGAACTCGCGCGTCATCGTGGCGCCGCACCCAGATGGATCGAGGCAAGTCGAATTCCAGGTCTCCGCTCTCGACCGGCCGATGATCCCGCTCACAAACGTAACGGAGGCGCAGCACCTGCGCCGGATCATGGGTACGCCCCTCGCGAGGCTTTCCGCCCTCGGGGGGAGCGGACACGGCGAACCTTATCGCATCCCAGGCGCGTTCGCGAGGCGCCCAGGCGCAGCAATCTGCGTAACCCAAATTACAGAATGCCTCCAGAATGTCCTGCTCCGGGAACTCGCCTTCATGACCCGGCGAAGTGCAATGTCCGCGCCATCCGCCACCCAGAGGCAGGCGCGCAGGGTGCGGCCATGATCCGGTTGTCAGTCTCTCCACCGGCATGAAGTAGGGACAAGCCAATTCGATCCTTTCACGGCCTCTAGAATTGTTGGGACCCGCCATTGTAACGACTCGCGGAAGGTCTGGCGAGTTTGATGATGACGAGTGCACCACTACGCTTCTCCGCCGCCGCCGTGATATCTTCAATGCTTACTAGAAACCCGTAAGGTTTGGAGGATTTTCGTTTATGGCCCAGGTAAAAATCACTGTCAGGCCCAACGGCCCGTATCGTATCGAAGCCCCTGAAGGCACCATCGAATTAGTGGACGCCAACGGCAACAAATTTGACCTGACCGGCAAGCCCGCATTCTCGCTCTGCCGCTGCGGCGGTTCCGTCAACAAGCCCTTCTGCGACGGCACCCACAGCAAAATCGGCTTTCAAGGCGCCGAACTGGCAGTCAAGAAATCCGAGAGCGGGTCGTAACACGGCACTTGGCATTTCGCGCTCAGCCAACAGGCTCAATGCGACCGCGAACCGCTGAAGCTGTACCGAAGAATTTGCCTTCGGGTGGCGCAGCGCTTCCGGCACTGCAATCAGCGACCCAAAAGACCGCGCGCTTTGGCGCCTGAGGTCACGGAGGACATCGTGCACGATTCACGCGACCGCGAGCTGGGAATGCAGCGCAACATCACGCGCCGTGATTTCCTCAACGGCGTTGCGATGACGGCCGGCGCTGCCATGATGCCATGGCATCTCCTTGCCGCCGACGACATCGCGCCGGAGAAGTCCCCTAACTACTATCCGCCCGCGCTCACCGGCATGCGTGGCAGTCATCCAGGATCATTCGACGCTGCCCACGCCCTCCGCGACGACACGTTCTGGGATTCTGTCGGCAAGCCCCAGGACACCGGCGAGACCTACGATCTGATCATCGTCGGCGGCGGCGTCAGCGGCCTCGCCGCTGCCCACTTCTATCGCAAGGCGAACAGCAACGCTCGCATCCTCATTTTGGACAATCACGACGATTTCGGGGGACACGCCAAGCGCAACGAATTCCGCGTGAACAACTCCTTCCGGCTCGGGTACGGCGGCACCTTCTCGATCGAGAGTCCCGCTCCTTACAGTGCCGTCGCCAAGGGCGTTATCGGGGAACTCGGCATCGACGTTCCTTCCTACTCTAAGTATGTCGATCGCAAGCCCTACCACTCCCTCGGCCTTCGCCCGCATATCTTCTTCGACAAAGAAACCTTCGGCGCCGACAAGTTGGTCATCAATCCCAATCCCCGCGGCGGCAACGAGAGTGGAGAAGGCGCCAGCACTTCCTCTGAATTACTGAAGCGGTTCCTGGGCGACGCTCCCATCGCCGATCAAGCCAAGCAGGACCTGCAGCGCCTCTACCACGAGCCCAAGGATTATTTCCCCGGCCTGACTTCCGACCAGAAGAAAGCCAAGCTCGCGCGCATGAGTTACGCCAGCTTCCTCAAAGACGTTGTCGGAGTTCATGACGACATCATCAAGATGTACCAGGCGCAGCCGCACCCGCTGTTCGGCGTAGGTATTGATGCAGTGGCAGCGCAAGACGCCTGGGGATTCGATCTGCCCGGCTTCGATGGCTTGAAGCTCGACGCGGCACCCGGCAAGGGAATGAACCGCGACGCCATCCCCAACGAAGAAGCCGAGAAGTATTTCTTTCATTTTCCCGACGGCAATGCCACGATCGCGCGCCTGCTGGTCCGCAAACTGATTCCCGAATCCATCCCGGGGAACTCTTCATCCGACGTCGTCCTCGCCAAGGCGAAGTACGCCAAGCTCGACGACTCCGGCTCGCAGGTCCGCATTCGCCTGAACAGCACGGCCGTGCGCGTGAAGCATCATCGGCGACGCCGCTACGGCGAAAGAAGTGGAAGTCACTTACGCTCGCGGCGGTAAGGCTTATACCGCAAGAGCCGCGAACTCCATCCTCGCCTGCTGGCACGTCGTAATTCCCTATATCTGCGAGGAACTTCCCGAGAAGCAGAAAGACGCGCTGGCCTCCGCGCAAAAGGTCCCGCTGCTCTATACCAACGTTGCCCTCAACAATTGGACGTCGTTCCAGAAACTGGGCGTCAATTCTATCTACGCTCCCGGCATGTATCACACCGGTGTGAATCTGGATCTGCCCGTCAGCATCGGCGGATACGAATGCGCCCGCAAGCCCGAAGAACCCATCGTCATTCACATGATGAAAGCCGCCTGCCGTCCGGGCCGCCCGGCTCGCGAACAGCACCGCCTGGGCCGCATTGAACTGTTCCGCACCACCTTCGAAACCATGGAGCGCAACATTCGTGAGCAACTGGCGCGCACGCTCGGACCGGGCGGTTTCGACCCCGCCCGCGACATCGCAGCCATCACGGTCAATCGCTGGCCGCACGGCTATGCCTACGAATACAACTCGCTGTTCGATTCCTTCTGGCTGGAAGGCGGCGAGACTCCCTGCGAGGTTGCGCGCAAACCCCATGGCCGCATCGCAATCGCCAACTCCGACGCCGGAGCCTACGCCTATACAGACGAGGCGATCAATCAGGCATATCGTGCGGTTGGAGAAATCACGAAAGCCTAAGGCGCTTTCCACTCGAGCGCGTAAATCTCCTGGCTGCTGGTGTCTCGGACCATCAGAGGGGAATCGTCGGGCGCCAAGCCGGTCCAAGGTCCAAACTCGCCCCAGTACCGCTTCATTCCCTTCAGGCTGAATCAGCCGCTCCAGCTTGTGATCAGAAATGCGAAAGCGAAAAAAAGCGGGATCGTCCGTGAGGGTTGTGTCGAAGTAAATATACTGTCCGTCGTGCGACCAACTCGGATATCCGATGGGCAAGCTCACCAGGTCTTCCCATTTCTGGGTGAGCCGATCGAAAAGCATCAACTTCTCGGCGTCGGTGGTAACCGCCAAGATGTGCCGCCCGTCCGGGGACCAGCGCGGCGAAAACAGGTTTTTCGCGTCCGGCAACAGAGAAAATTTCCCCGTCCCCACATCCACGATCGCAATCCCCGGTCCGTCGACGGGAAACCCGCTTCCCCCCGCGTTCAAGGTCACCACGATGGATTTGCCATCGGGAGACCAGTTGGGGTCATATCCAAACTCAGCGCCGGGGACGAGTTCGCGCAGGTCCGTGCCATCACTCGAAACCAGATACGCACGCCAGCCTGTCTTCAAGGTGGTGCCCATGAACACGATCTGTTTGCCGTCCGGTGACCATTGCGGCAAAGCGGCTATCATCCCCTCAAATCTGAACTGCACTCTTTCGCTGCCGTCGACTCGGCTCCGCCAAAGCTGGTGGTCCGGAACCGAGATGTACGTAATCCACATTCCATCGCGAGAGAATGCCAGGTCGTTTACCGATACACCCCCAAGGAATGGAGTGAAGCCCGACTTGCCGTCATAATGCACGACTTCACAACGCGACTGCCAACCAACGGCGAAGATGCTCTTGCCGTCCCTGCTGGGCAGCTCCGAGCCGAAATTCAGTGGTCCATTGGTCAACTGCACAGGTTTGGCACGGGGTCCGAGCCAGGGCGATTTATCCGCCAACGCCCACAGACCGTCTCTTCCATCTCGAAAGCTCTCGAATAGGAAATACTTCCCGTCGGGTGTCCATTCGGCCGCAACAGTCCCGCAGATCAGGGTTCCAGCCCGGAAGCACGGGATGGGCGCCAGTTCCATCGCGACGCATTTCCCAAATCGCGGCCTCTCCGTTTCGATTGTTGACGATATCGATCCGCAGCCTGCTGCCCTCGGGCGAAAAGCTGATCCCGTACACCGAACCGCTCATCGTCGCCAGCTTTCGCCCATCCGTGCCATCGCTTTTCGCGACGTAGATATCGTGTCCCTTACAGAAAAACAACTGGCCACCATCAGGCGACCAGGCCGCGCAGTCCACGATGAAATCGCCGAGCCGTCGCGGCGCTCCCGTGGGCAGAGGCAACGACCACAGTTCAGCTCCTTTGTCCGTCCCTCGAAAGACGCCGACCAGAAGCGCCGAACCGTTGGGGGCTATGTCATACATCCCAACATTTGTGAATGGAGTTGGCAGCTCGATGGTTTCTCCGCCGGCGACCGATACCTGGCTGATTCCGAAATGATCCGGTCGCATGTCGCTGAAATAGATCCGCTGTCCATCACTGACGATTCTGCCTTTCGAAAACCCGTCGTGGGTGATCTGCGTGAAGCCCAGAACAACCGGCTGCGGAGAAGGCACCAGCCGGTACGCGATGAAGCCCAACAACAGAAGCGAAGGAATCGCCGCAAGAACGAGCTTTCGTCGCCAAGCCGAAAATTTCGAAACCGCATGAATTGGAACGGGTGAGGCCTGTGCTGCGGCCGCCAGTCCGATCTCCGGCTGCGGTTCGTCAGAGTGAGCCGCGCCATTCACCGGGGCAATAAACCGGTAGCCCCTCCGGTAGAGGGTCTCCACAAACCGTGGATTGTCCGAGTCGTCATTCAGCGCCTGCCGCAACTTCTTGACCGCGCTGTTCAGGCTGAGATCGAAATCGACGAACGTATCGCCGGGCCAGAGCTTCTTCTGCAACTCCTCGCGGGTAATGATCGTCCCCGGCCGCTCCACCAGCAGGGATAGGATCTGAAACGGCTGCTCCTGCAGCTTGATTCTTACGCCGGATCTGCGCAGTTCACGCGCGTCCAAGTCAAGCTCGAAGAGACCGAACTGGACTGTCCGACGATTCGTCGCGGGCTGGGCCATCCCACTTCACCCCTGATATTTCACTGAGTCTACACTTTGATGCGATCGACGGGGGCCCAGAGACTTAGACGCATGAGATCACATTCCGGTTGTTCCCCCATCTTTTCAATGGATTAGCTGGTCGCATTTGTTCCTGACTCGATTCATTTCCCATCCATTGTTCTGCCTGTGTTCTCCGGGTGAAATTGCATACGTTCGATACGAAAAACGGGCTCTAGCGGGGTGCTCAGGGCCAACAAATTGTTAAGGAGAAACTCCATGAAAAGTCAGGTGATCGTTGCCAGTCTCTGCCTGGTAGTCGGACTCGCTGCGGTTTCCGCCCACGCCCAGACCTCCGTGCGAGCGAAGGTGCCGTTCAAATTCGTCGTCTCCGACAAGACTCTAGCCGCCGGCGACTACACAATGACTTTGAATCCTCATCAAGTCAAAATCCAGGATGAGCGCGGCTTGATCGTCGCCATGGTGCTGACCAATGAGATCTCGGGCCACTCCGTCGGCGAGAGCGGTCAACTCGTCTTCCACTGTTACGGAGACCGCTGTTTTCTCTCGGAAGTCTGGTCCGCCGCCCGCCAGAACGGACGCCAGATGTTTCGCCAGCGCGTGGAGGCGGAATTGGCAAAGGAGGACCCGGGAAAGTACTTCGCAATCGTTGGAGAGAAACCGGAGAAACCTCAGAAGTAGTCTTCCATACTGCTGCGTCATTCTGAGGGGTTTGGCGTAAACGCGAGCGCGGAGCAGCTTCCTTCGCTTCGCCTGAAAAACGGCTAGGCGCAGGATGACACCTACTGTCCGCTCTTCAATTGCGCGGCCTTGTTGCGAGCCGCGTCCGCTTGCTGCGTCATCCCCTTGGCCTGATAAGCCTCGGCCAAGCCAGTTTCAACATCAGGATCATCGCCGTATTTTTCCTTCTCCTGCAAGTACGATGCGATAGCCTCGTCATACATGTTGAGCTTGGCGTAAGCCTGTCCTATCTCGGAGTAAACTCCGCGAATCTGCGAACTCAGGCGCGCGGCCTTTTTGAACTCATCGATCGCCGCTTGATACTTTTCTTCCTCCGCCAGCGCCAGCCCCGTGCCATAGTGAGCGTCGGCATCGTTGGCGTCTCGAGCCAGTATTTCGGCGAAGACGGACTTCGCATCCTCAGGACGCTTCTCGTGCAGCAACACCAAGCCGAGGTCCAGGCGTGCGGCACTCTCTTGAGGTCGGAGCTCCAGCACTCGCTTGAACTCAGCCTCCGCTTGAGGGTATTTTTCCTGCGTGATGTAAGCCTGCGCCAGCGCAAAATGCGCCTCCGCGGAATTCGGGGACTGGCGCACGATTGCCTGCAGTTGCGCGATGCCTCGCTCTGGATCCCTTTCCGCTAACGATTCATAGGCCCGCGCCATGCGCATAGGACCGCCCCGCCAACTTCGCACGCCCAACCCCGCAGCGACAAGACCCAGAGCGACAACTGTAAGCACGGCGGCGCGCCGAGCGCCGTGTTCCGGAGCCGCCCGAGCGATCAGCGTGCCCAGAATCAATCCGCTGACCAGCCCGCCGAGGTGGCAGGCGTTGTCTATGCCCGGAACCACAGCGCCAAAGAAGAGGTTGAATCCCGCAAAGAAGAGAAGACTCCTCAAGGTGCCCTGCAGCGCCACCCTTGGGAGTGAAAACTCGCCAAAATAAAACGACGCGATCAGCGCCCCTGCCAAGCCGAAGATTGCCCCCGATGCCCCCACACTCAGCACTCGCGGATTCCACGCCACGCTCGCCAGACCGCCCCCCACCCCGGTCATCAAGTAGATGGCGGCAAATGTCCAGCGACCATAGAGCGACTCGCACAGCCTCCCCAGGTCCCACAGGCACCACATGTTGAAAGCGATATGCAAGAAGCCGCCGTGCAGGAACATGTAGGTCAGCAACCGCCACCACTGGCCCGTTAGCGTATCGAACCCGAAGTTGGCGCCAAAATGAGCTTCTATCTGGCCGGAGAATTCCATACTGATCGTGCCAGTGGCCAAATAAGTCGCGACACACATCGCCACAAACAACGCCACATTCGCGCCGACCAACACCTGCGTGAGCGTGATGGTGCTTTCACTCTTACGTACCCACGGCGCCGGCATCACGACCTGCTTCGCGTCGTCCCCGTCTTCGCCGCGCTGTGCCGCCTCGTGTTGCACACACCACGGGCAGATCTTCTTGAACGTGAACGCGGGAAGCTGCCGGCCACATCGAATACAGTTCGCCATAGTTCAATAAAAGAGTATCAGCACTCATCGGAGTTTTGCTGGGAACTGCGGGATAGGCCGGAATGAGCCCTGGCGGGTTCCGAAAAAGTCGTTTCCCCAGTACTGCGCCGCGCGCGGCCGAACTTGTCTTAGTCTTCCTCTTCGGGTTCAGGCGCGGGCCCCGCAGGCCTCGCCCGGCTTCGGCTCACCCGCGATGATTGCCTGCCAATTGAGGATCGCGTTCCAAAGCAGCCGCTGATCGCCGCGGTTCAAATCGCGGTGCATCGGGTTGAAGTTGAAACAGACGACGTGTCCTTTGCCCACGGGCATGTCCAAGATTGCAGGCCGGCCGATCAGATTCTCCTCTCCCCACGCCTGGCCGCTTTCGACGAACGGCTTCCCGTCGGTGTCGCCCCATTCCATCACCACGCCGCTGCGGTCTTCGGGACCATCGAGGCACGTAGTGCAATAAGCCATGCGCAGCCAGCGACGCGGGATGTTGTACAGCGGAAAATTTTGCCGGAAGACGTAAGTGTGCACTGGGATAACCGTACGAGATGGGATGGTCGGCGCGGTCGAAAGTGACCCGCACGTGAGCTCCCGGCGTCCGCGTTGCCGCTTGCTGCGATGCAGCTGATGAGGCGCCACCGCCACCCGCCGTGCTGCGGGGAACGCCTCCGGAGGATCGGCGGACAAAGCGCACCAGCCCGCCTTCCAGCGCCAGCATGCTTCCGCTGCCGAGCGTCACCATCAGCCCTCCATCGTCGACGAAGCTGTTGGATCTGCGCGAGCCCTTCGTAGCCGATTCCTCCGGTAATGTCGTCCGATTCTGCGGGAGTGCCGAAACTGGGCGTCTGTGCGGTCTTCTTGAAAGGCATCGGCGACCAGGTCTTCGGCAGCCCTTCAATCTGCTCCGCCAGTTCGAGATCAACATGCCCGTAAAGCAGGACGTCGATGCGCGAGCGCAAATTCCCGGCGCGAATATCTTCGTCGCGCAAATAGGTGTAAGGAACTTTGCGCTGATCGAGCGAGTAACGGATCCATCCGATCGAATCGGTGTCGGCCCACGGAACCCACACGCCAATGCGCGGCGGCTTAGCGGCGTGGTGCGGCACGTCCGGTGAAGCGGAAACTTGCAGTGAAGTCGAGGCCCAGCTCTGCGGCGGTCGACGCAATGGCCTCGTGCTAATCCGGCTTGGCGCGGCAAGAATCCACGACCCGGCGGGAAACTTCGCGCCGCCTTCCTCGAAGCTCACGTTCGGCGATCTGAATTTCGAAATTAGCCAGGCGATAACGGGCGGCGAGCAACGATTCTTGCCCGGTGTCCTTCAGCAAATAAACAGGCCCGCTGCCGGCTGACTCGTCCAACCGGATGCGGTGGATCGCGTCAGCGGGGTCAGCGTCGCGTCACGGATGGACGCATCGGCAGTAGGGATCGCCTGCAAATGATAGTGGGCGGGAAGCTCCCAGGAAACGTCATCGTAGGGCGCTTCTCCATCCTTCGGGTAGTGCTGCGGCGTGAGCAAATCAACCGCATAGTTGCGGTATGGCTGATCGAGACGAACCACGAAGGTTCCCGGCGGGAAAGCTTCCTTCCTTGAGCTGAATCGGGTTCTGCGCTCGGGCAACTTCGATTTGCTGGCCCATGAGCCGGCCTATCATTTGCGCCACTCGCGCCGGATCGCCTTGATCTTCCGGAATCAGAAACGCGTAAGGCGGCTGCGTCAGGCCTTTCTGCCAGGAATCCCATCCCTTCTTGTAGAAGTTGTGCAACATTTCCTTGGATCGGCTGGCGGTCTCGTCCAATGCCGCAAGAGCGCCGGTTTCCTGGTAATTGAGATTGTCGCGAGCCGACCACGTGACCTCCTCGACGGGCAGGAAGCGGCCGGTACCACTCCATGGTTGAGGCGGATGGCGAAATCATTCGCAGCTCGGTTTCCGCGCTGCCGTTGCCGAACGTCTCGTAGCCGCGTCCAATGCTGTTGTGATTCATGGCTACGGAATCGAGATACAGATGCGCAAACGCTTCCCCAAAATTCCACGTCGAAACGCCAGGCATTCCCATCGCGGTCATCGCCTCCACTTCGTGAAAGCTGAGGTCAAGAAACTCGCTGTAAGTGATGGGGTCAATGTTGGGGTTGTAGGGCCCTGTGCCGTTCCACGTCATCATCAGCGGCGAGCCCTCATGCAGGTCGTGCACGACCGTCGGATGCCACTCATGAAACATGCGGTGCACCGCCTTGGTGGTTTCGTGGGTCTGCTGGTGGGTATCGCGGTTGATATCGACGAAGGTGTACTTCGACCAGTACGGCGGCGATTGGCGTGGCAGCGTGGTGCGGTCCGTCTTGCCCTTGAGGTAACGGTAAAACCAGTCCACCATCTTGTCCCGGCCGTCAGGATTGGAAATGGGATTGATCAGCACGACCACTTGTTCCCGGATCCGCCGGATCATGGGCTGCTCCGATACGGCCAGCCGGTAGGCGAGTTCGAGCATCGCCTCGGTTGAGCCGGTCTCATCGGAATGCAGCGCGGCATTGAAGTAATAAATGGGGCGGCGAGGTCGGAATTAGTTTTTCCGCAGCCGCCTCATCAGTACGGCGCGGATCGGCCAACGCCGCAGTAGCGGCTTTCAGACGATCGAGATCGCGGATGCCGGCCTCGTCCGCTATGGCGAGCATGAGGATTTCGCGACCTTCCTCGCTATGCCCAATCGTAAACACGCGAACTCGAGGGCTCGCGGCCGCCAGTGCCCGGGCATACGCATAGCTTCTCTCGGTGCCCAGCAAGTTCTCCGGGAGCGCCCATGATCCGGCCCAGAAACTTCTCCGGAGACGGAACGGTATCAGATTGCGGAACATACGAAACCCACGGTGAAACAAAATGCGGATCGGTCGTAGCAGCAGCGATTGCCTCCACCGAGCCCGGTTCTGCGATGTCAGGGCTTTGCGCATTCGCAGTGAAGGTTAACGCAAGCGATAGTGTCCACACATGCGCTAGTCGGAACATGGGGCCCCCTGTCGATTGAGGCGAAGAGTTTAACACGCGCACGACTGGAAGAAAGCTCGAACCACTCAGTGAATGGTTCTGGTCTTGCGCGACATGTAATCCATCAGGAGATATTGGCCCAGCGTGTAGGGCGTCGTGAAATAGGCCTTGCCGCGGCACATCTCCGTGACCTTCTGAACGAACTGCACCAACCCGTAATCGGACGCGAGCATAAACGTGTTGATCAGCACCCCGGCTCGTTTACACTTCGACACTTCTTCCAGCGTCTGGCTCACCACCAGCGGATCGAGGCCGAAGGCGTTTTTGTAGATGCGCCCGTCTTCGAGCGTGAGGGCCGAAGGCTTGCCGTCGGTGATCATCACGATCTGCTTCATATCTTTTCGTTGCCGCTGCAGGATCCGCTGCGCCAGCCGCAACCCTTCGCGCGTGTTCGTGTAGTAAGGCCCGACCTTCACTCGCGCTAACTGCGACAGGGGAACTTCTTCGGCCGAGTCGTGAAACAGCACCAGCGAAAGCGAATCGCCGGGATACTGCGTGCGGATCAAGTGTGACAGCGCCATCGCCACTTTTTTCGCGGGCGTGAAGCGGTCTTCACCATAGAGAATCATCGAATGCGAGCAGTCGAGCATCAGCACCGTGGCGCACGACGACTGGTATTCGCACTGGTGCACCTGCAGGTCGGAGTATTCGATGTTGAGCGGAAGCGAAAGCCCTTCGCGCTGGATCGCGCTCGAGAGCGTGGCCGTGATGTCGAGGTTAAGTGTGTCGCCGAACTCGTAGGTCTTTGCGGAGCCGCTGGTTTCAATGCCGGTCGCGAGGTCGCGCGTGTCGTGCCGGCCAAAGCTCGATTTGCCCAGCGATCCCAACAGGTTGCGCAGTGACTTGAAGCCAAGAAAGTCCAGACCCTTGTCGGTGATTTCAAACTTGGCCTGTTGCGCCTCGCCGGTCTGTCCGCCAACACCGGAGGGCCGGGAAGGGTCTGGCGGCTGATCAATTGAGATGTAATCTTCCTGCTGCATGCGCTCGATGAGCTTCTCGATGAGTTCGTCGAGTTGCCCATCCGCCTGCATCTGCTCGATCTGTTCCCGCAAGTTCTCATCGAACATCTCGCCATTCATCAGCGCCTGCTCGATGGCACGTTTCAGTTCGTCGAGCGTCTGCTCGCCCTCCGGCATCTCGTACCACATGGAATCCTGAAACCCGCTCTGCAGCAGGTAGTCGGAGAGCGCGCTGAGCAGGTCTTCCATGCTCATCTCGCCGGCGGGGTCGGGCACGTATTTGGAGTAGCGAATGCGCTTCATCTCTTGGTCTGTCTTTGCTTGTCGTAGAGATCGACCGTCGACCCTACGCTGGATAATTAAACTGCCTTCTCTGGCGGTACGGCCTCTCATCCGGCTCGAACGATTTCTCGCGCGCGGGCTCCGGCTTCTTCTCGCCGGCTTTGAAAACGCGTTCTTCGCTGCGGCCGATGCGCTTGTGCGCGTGCAGGCCTTCGAGAATGAACTCCGCTGCCGATACCTGTTGCTCCGGGCTATCTTTCTGCGAGATGCCCAGCGGCCCGAGTTTCTCGACCAGGCCTTGAATCTCCTTCAGATTCTCCAGCGCTTCAGCCGCCGAAATCGAATCCGACAGCTGAATTTCGCCGCCTAGGTCGAACCACTGCACGATCTGCTGCACGTTGGCGCCGGTGTAGTACTCGTCGTACGTCTTGGCGATCGCGGCGCGGATCAACTCGCGGCCCACGTGATCCGCGCCCTTCATCTCGCCTTCGTATTCGAGTTCGAGCTTGCCGGTGATGGCCGGCAGAGCGGCATAGACGTCGCTGATGCGAGGCACGACCAGTTTCTCGTCATTGCGAATGGCGCGTCGCTCGGCGTTCGAAACCACGTTCTCCATCGCGCTGATCGGCAGTCGCTGGCTCACGCCGGAACGCTTGTCGATCTTTTTATCTTCACGCGCGGCGAAGGCAACGCGCTCGATCACCTCCTGCACATAGTTCGGCAAGTGGAGAGGATGGCCGTTGCGCCGCGTCCACGCTTCCTGCGCGGTGATGGCGATACCTTCTTCCACGGTTGCCGGATAATGCGTGCGAATCTCGGATCCGATGCGGTCTTTCAATGGCGTGATGATTTTTCCGCGAGCCGTATAGTCTTCCGGGTTCGCGCTGAACACGATGGCCACGTCGAGCGGCAGGCGGATGGGATACCCCTTAATCTGCACGTCGCCTTCCTGCATGATGTTGAACAAGCCGACCTGAATCTTTCCCGCGAGATCGGGCAGTTCGTTGATGGCGAAGATGCCGCGATTGGCGCGAGGCAGCAAGCCATAGTGCACCGTCATCTCGCTCGACAATTCGTGCCCGCCGCGAGCGGCTTTGATGGGATCAATATCGCCAATCAAATCGGCGATGGTTACATCGGGCGTCGCGAGTTTTTCTACGTACCGGTCATCCGGCGTGAGATAAGCGATGGGCGACTCGTCGCCGAGGCGCGCAACTTCCTCGCGGCAACGCCGGCAGATGGGAGTGTAAGGATTGTCGCGAATTTCGCATCCGGCAAGATAAGGCATGTGCGGGTCGAGCAGCGTGGTTAAGGCCCGCAGGATGCGGCTTTTGGCTTGACCGCGCAAGCCCAGCAGAATGAAATTGTGCCGCGAGAGAATTGCGTTGATGATCTGCGGCACCACCGTGTCGTCATAGCCGACGATGCCGGCGAAGACCGGCGCGTCGCCATTTGCGCGCAGGCGCTCCGTGAGGTTCTCGCGCAACTCATCTTTCACCCGTCGCGTCCGTAAACGCTCCTCGGAAAAGACGCTGTGGCGCAGTTCACCGAGTGTGCGCGGATGACTCATGAAGGAACCCCCAGTCGAGCGACTTCGAACAACTTTCCCCGATTATACGCCGCGGGTAACGGTGTGTTTTGCACACCATGGTGGCGCGATCAGCGGGCGTGCCCATTGCCTCCGGCCTTTTGACGCGCGTGCGCGGCCCGGCGGAGATTCGGCAGAATGCCTTCAAAGTATGCTGCGACCGCCCCAATGCGCTCGCTTTCCGAACGCATTGCGAGCAATTTCTGTTTGAAATCGAGATCAAGCGGTAGAGACCCGGCGAGACGAAAGGAAAGCGCAGACTGATCGGCCGCCGACAGATCCTGCACCGCGCCCGCCAGCGAGAGAATTCTCAAGATGAAACTGGATTGCGCGGGCCTTCTCCTCCGGCGCGGGGTGACCGGGCTCGTCGGGAACGAGCAGCACCTCGGCGCGCAAGAAGGAGCGCTCCTGATTGAGTTCAAGCACCTCAAAGCGCCTGCGGCCTTCCGCAATCAGATCGAGACGTCCGTCGGGATACTCTTTTGTTATGGTGACGATCTCGGCGGTGCAGCCCACTTCGGCAAGGCCTTCGTCGAGAGCGCGGATGACGCCGAACGGCGCGTTGCTGGCGCGGCATTCCGCGATCATCTCCTTGTAACGCGGCTCGAAGATGTGCAGCGGCAAGGGAGCGCCGGGCAACAGTACGACTTCGAGAGGGAACAGGGGAAGAAGTGGCCACGGAATCTCCCGATCGCGATTGTACGACGCGACGACTGGGCCACCCGTTTTCTCATCTAACTGCGCATCTTGACTTGCCGCGGCGCGGAGGATACAACGCGAGCATGGAACTTGCCGGAAAGGTTGTGGTGGTCACGGGCGCCTCGATGGGCATTGGCGAGGCAATAGCGAAAGTTTTTGCCGAAGCTGGAGCGAGTGTGGTGCTTCTGTCCCGCGATGCGGGGAGAGCCGAAGCCGCGCGCGCGCGCATCGGTTGTCCTGAGCGCACGGTTGCGCTTTCCTGTGATGTCCGCAACTCCGAGGAGATTGACCGCGTTCTCGCGCTCACCCTGCACCATTTCAAGCGCGTGGACGTATGGGCCAACAACGCCGGGCACGGACTGCTGGACTCGGTTGCGCAGGTTGACATCGCGGCCTGCCACGACATGTTCGAAACTAACTTCTTCGGCGCCCTTTCAGCGATGCAGGCCGTGATACCCGTCATGAGACAGCAGGGCGGGGGAACGATCATCAATATTTCGAGCGTCGCTGGGCACATTCCCTTGCCCTTTCACGCCAGCTACAGCGCAACCAAGTTTGCGCTCAACGCCATTGGCAAGGCCGCAGGGGTTGAACTGAAGAAAGATGGCATTCATGTGTTGACGGTTTGTCCCGGCTACGTGCGCACGGCGTTCAGCGAGAACGCTGTACGAGGAGGTGAATCAAAGAGGGTGCGTCCCGCTTCAGTGCGAGGCATTCCGGCCGAGCGCGTCGCTCGCGCCACCCTTCGCGGATACCTGAGGCGGAAGCGCGAAGTGATTGTACCTTGGACGATGCACCTGCCGGTGAAGCTCTACCAACTGTGTCCCAGCTTGGTGGAGTGGGCGATGGGGAAAATGGCGAAATAAATTTTCTCGCCGAACCAGACTACGCGCCCAACTCTGCCAGGAGCGCTTCCATTTCCGATTGTGCGTGCAGATTCCCTGTGCGCCGGGCGGACGCGATGCCATCGTTCAACATTTTCCTGGCATCGTCGGCACGTTCAGCCTTCACGAGCGTTTGCGCGGCCATAAAATATCCGGCCGTGTACTCGGGATGGTCTTCGAGCAAAATGGAAAACTCCGCCAGGGCGCGGTCAAAGTCTCCCTGCTTCGAGTACTCCATGGCGAGCCCGTAGCGCGCGAAGGCGTCTTTCGGATTCTCCGTCAGGATTTCGTTGAGTGCGGCGATGCGGTCCATAAAAACAGTGGTTCGTGGCCCGAGGTCAGTGTCCAGTTCCACACGAGGGTACTACAGAATCGGGCGATTCGTAGAGCCCTGGAAGGTTCGGCGTGGCCGCGGAAAAGGTCGGGCTCGGGCCGACGTGCGACCATCAGGTCCAAAACCCTCGCTGGTTCCGCGCTTTTACGCGGCCCTGAAGGGCCACTCTCCACGCAGAGACTCCCTCGTCTCGTCAAACTGTTGTAGCAACGTGATTTTGTCACCAGAACCCGTGCACGGGGGGCGCCGCTTTGCCCAGGCTTGGACCCCCGAGGTCGGCCGTCGCCACACGAACTTCTACGCGGCGGCGGAGCCTACCGAGACGAGGCTTCGGTAGAGATGCAGGCAGTCGTCAATCATGCGCCTGGTGGTGAAGCGCTCGCGGGCACGAGTATAGGCGAGTTCGGCATAAGCGCGCCGCATGGGGCGGTCGTCATTGAGGCGGCGAATGCTTTCGGCGAGACTCGCGGCATCGTTGGTGCGGAAATAGAAAGCGGCATCGCCCCATACTTCACGGAAGCTCGGAATGTCGTTGGCAATGATGGCGCAGCGCGAAAACGCGCCTTCCAGCGCGGGCATCCCGAGTGGTTCATAACGCGCGGTGGCGGCATAGATGGACGCCCGGCTATAGAGAGCGCGGAGTTGCGCTTCGGTCTGCGGACCGCGAATGGCAATGGAAGTCTGATCGGTTGCGACCTTCACATCGGCGCGGATCGGTATGCGAGGCACCGGCACGGTTTGCTCCGCGCCGACAATGCAAACCGGAACCGGATGCGCGTGCTGGGTCAGGAGGGAGAGCTGTTTGCTCGCGTCCACCATGCGGCCCACAGCCAGAACGCAGTCATCTTTGGTGACATAGGGATTGAAGAAGATTGGATTGCGGCCGGGGTAGATCACTTCTCCGCGCTGTGGGTATCCGTAACAAGCGCTGATGCGGTCGAGCATCCAGGCCGATGGGGCCACAACGGCGTCTGCACTAGCAAGGCCGCGAAGAATCGTGTTGCGATACCACTTCAGCGGGCGACTTGACCGGGGAGAGCCCACCGCTTGCGTCCAGGTGAGCAAGTCACCGTGAGCCATCACGACACGCGGCACTTCTACGGGGAGATCGCCGTAACAGAATTGATTGAGATGAAGAACATCGGGACGGAGTTCGCGCACTAACGCAGCGAGAAATGCGGACGATTCGGGCAGATCGTCTTCGGCTTCCTGCATCCATTCCAAACGGAAGGCGGTTGGCCGGTAGTCTAGGCCGTGCAGATGGTCCATCCAAGCCGTCTGATCGGGAAGCGGAATCTCTCCGAAGCTGACGAGAGTGACGTGCACGCCACGCGTGACCAGACCCGTGACGAGTTCGCGGGTATAGGTCCAAGCGCCCGACAAGGTGTCGGCGGTGACAAGAACGTGCACAGAACCTCCGGGAAGATCGCTGGAATGCCACGATGGGCGGGGCATCCCGCGAAAGCAGACCCATTCTAGTGGGAAACGGGCGGGGTGGCGAAGCAAATTTGAGATTTGGGAGGACAAAACCTTGCGTGGGGGTGGATGGAAGCGTCTCTGCGGGTGCTGCCGGCATCGGGGGCGGCACCTTTGGGCCACAGGATAAGGTCAAGAGCCGCGGGCGGGGGCGTCCGCGCCGCAATAAGCCTCCCGCGAGTCTTCAGCTCACTTGCAACTGCAGCCGGAGTTCCCGCGCAAGAGTGTCGATAGCGCGGATTTTCTCGGCGGCGGGAACGGGCACGCCCGGCACCGACTTGGCCAGTTCGCACGAGAGCAGCATGGCGGTGAGCGTCTCGCGCATCTCGCTGCTGATCTGCTCGACCACGGCGCGGCGGGCGACAGATTCCTCGCGCTTGCGGCGATGGAGGGCGGTGCGCACTTCGCGGACCAGGCGATCCATCCCGGTGACGGCAAAGTTGAGGTAGACAGGGAAAGCAGTGCCCAGATGTTCGATCATCTGATCGCTTTCGTCGGGCTCGGTGTCGAGCAGGAATTGGTCAATGACCGCAGCGGAATAGATTTGTTCGCGCAGCCGAGTGGCAGCCTCTTGCACGCTCGGAGCCCAGTGGGTTTCCTGGCCGGTCGCGGCTTGCAAGGAATCGGCGCACTGTTGGCCTCGTACGGAAGATGTGATGAGTAGAATCATGCTCTTCCAACTAGTGTAGTGTCCCATAAATAACTAGCATAAGTAACAGGCTTGGGATAAGCTTCGTGCATGATCACGGGACGCCCCAAGCCTGCCCTCACTCTTGCCCCGGACGAACAAACGCAACTGCGCAACCTGGCGGCTTCCCGCACTCTGCCCCACGCTCTGGTGGCGCGTGCCAAACTGGTGCTCTGGTCGGCTCGAGGACATAGCAACACTCACATCGCCCGTCGTCTGCACTGGCGCAATGCGACCGTGGGCAAGTGGCGACAGCGGTTTGTCGAGCACCGCTTGGCCGGACTCTATGACGAGTTGCGTCCGGGTCGGCCGCGCAGCATTGAGGACGAGCAGATCGCCGCTTTGCTCAAGCGCACGCTCTCCCGCAAACCCGCGGCCGGCACGCACTGGAGCATTCGACAAGCCGCCCAGGTCAGCGGGATTTCCCGCTCCACCGTGCACCGTTTGTTTCAGGCGTTCGCCTTGCAGCCCCATCGCAGCCGCAGTTTTAAGCTCTCTACCGATCCCTTTTTTTTCGAGAAAGTACGGGACATCGTAGGCCTGTATTTGAATCCACCCGACCACGCCCTGGTGCTGTGCGTCGATGAAAAAAGCCAGATTCAGGCCTTGAACCGTACTCAACCCGTGCTCCCCATGGGTCTGGGCTATGTCGAGGGCATCACCCATGATTACGTCCGCCACGGCACCACCACTCTGTTTGCTGCCTTCGACATCGCCACCGGCGCCGTGTTCACGAAGTGCAAACCTCGCCACCGCCACCAAGAGTTCCTCTCCTTCTTACGTCATCTGGACGAGTCCATGCCACCGGAACTCGATCTGCACCTGATCGTCGATAACTATGCCACCCACAAACACCCCAAGGTGCGGACTTGGTTAGCACAGCGGCCTCGCTATCACATGCACTACACACCCACCTATTCCTCTTGGCTCAACCAGGTGGAACGCTGGTTCGGGCTGATCACCCAACGTGCCATTCGCCGGGGCTCGTTCACCAGTGTCCACGACCTGGTCCAGAAAATCGACGCCTTCGTAGAGCGCTACAATCGTTCCAGTCGCCCCTTCGTCTGGACGGCTACGGCCGATTCGATCCTCCAGAAAATCGCCCGACTTTGTTCGCGTATTTCCGGGACACCACACTAGCACGTCTGCCGCCACAAGGCCGCGCGCTGATAATGCGCGGCTTAGCGAGCGTCAACGGCTGAGCGGCTTCCCGTAGCGGAACGCGAGTTCCGCGAGCGGGTTTCAGAACCGGACGCTCGTCGTCTGCAAATCATTCTCAGACGATTCTTATCGAAAAGATCACTGCTGGAATTCGTGAATCGCGTAGTCCTTCAGTTTGCGGTACAGGGTTGTCTTGCCGATACCCAGCAGTCGTGCGGCCTGCAACTTGTCGCCGTGAAGCTCCTCGATGGCATGCAGAATATTTTGCTTCTCGAGTTCTGCCATGGGGATAATCTTCACCTCCTCGCGGTTGCCATTCGAAGGATGCAGACCGGGCATCTTGGCGATTTCGCAAGGCAGGTCCTGAATGTGAATCATCGGACCGGTGGTGAAAGCGTAGGTGCGCTCGAGACAGTTCTCGAGTTCGCGAACGTTGCCGGGCCAATCATAAGCCAGCAGGACCTTGAGAGCATCGTCGTCGAGCATCTTCTCCTGTCCGGAAGTTCGGGTCATGCGATCGAGGAAGTGACCGATCAACAGGGGGATGTCTTCCCGGCGCTCGCGCAGTGCGGGAATGCGCAGGCTGAGCACATTGAGACGGAAGTAGAGATCGCGGCGGAAGGCGCCTTGCATAACAGCCTGTTCGAGATCGCGATTGGTGGCAGCCAGGATGCGCACGTTAATGGGGACGCGGCGCGTGCTGCCCACCGGGCGAATCTCCTTTTCCTGGATCGCACGCAGCATCTTGGCCTGCAAGTCGATGGGAAGTTCTCCGACTTCGTCGAGAAACACGGTTCCGCCTTCGGCCATAGCAAGCAGTCCGTCTTTGGATTGGTTGGCGCCGGTGAATGCGCCCTTCACGTAACCGAACAATTCGCTTTCGATCAGCGTGGGCACAAGCGATCCGCAGTCGACCGGAATGAATGGCTTGTCCCGGTAAGGGCCGGAATAGTGAATGGATCGCGCGACCATTTCTTTGCCGGTGCCGCTTTCGCCGAGGATCAGGACCGGGTGCACGCTATTGGCGGCCTTGGCAATGATGCGATAGAGCTTCTCCATTTCCGGGGCGCGGCCAATGATGCCGCCAAATCCCTGCTTGGATTTCACTTTTTCGCGCAGCAGGCGGTTCTCGGACTTAAGCTTCAAGTGTGTGGCCACACGCTCGAGCAGGAGCTTGAGTTCGTCCACGCTGAAGGGCTTGGTGACGTAATCGTAGGCGCCATTCTTCATGGCTTGCACGGCCGACTGAACCGTGCCGTAGCCGGTGACCACAATAACAACAGCTTCGGGGCGGCGCTCCTTGATGCGGCGCAGGGCATCCAGTCCCCCGGCTCCAGGCAGGCGGAGATCGAGCAGGACTGCGTCAAAGGGCTGGGTGTCGAGAAAGCGGTAGGCGTGCTCGGCGGAGTCAGCCACGAAGGCGGCAAATCCGAGCGACATGGCGACTTCGCGGCAAGCATCACGGATCGACCGTTCATCGTCCACGATCAGAAGGTTAAGGAAATTGGCAGGCTCAATTTGCGGTGTCGCGGTCATCGGACTGAAAGCTGCGGACGTCATGGCGTATTATTCCTTTTCTCTTACTCGGCTGAAGCTAGATCTGGGTTAGGTAGTGGGTGCAAATTGTCTTCGTACTGAGAACTCACAGCCGTGGCCGGAACCAGCGGCAAAAGTACCGTCACACGCGTTCCCCACAAGCGGGTGCGCTATCCACGTGGATGAGCCCGCCGTTTCGGGTAACGATGTCGTAGACCGTGGCCAATCCAAGTCCGGTGCCCTTGCCACCGGTCTTTGTAGTGAAAAAAGCTTCGAAAAGATGGGAGCGCGTGGACGCATCCATGCCGCTGCCGTTGTCGGTGACTACCAAAAGCGCACATGGGAGAACGGCCCGGCTACCCGGCAGAGACGGTGATTCCGCGAGAGCCTGCACCCTGCAGTTGCTCATTTCCACGGAAATCTGGCCGCCGCCAGGCATGGCATCGCGCGCATTGAGCACCAGGTTCAGCAGGATCTGCTGGGCCTGAGTCGGGTCCATCTTAATCAGGCCCAGATTGGGGTCGAGGCGGAGCTGCAATTCAATGTTTTCGCCAATCAGGCGGACGAGCAGATTGCGCATCCCCTCCGCGATTTCGTTGAGAGAGAGAGTCGCGGCCCGGAACTCGACGGCCGAGCGACTGCCAGCAACTGCCGGACGAGGCCGGTCGCCTGCAGACCCGCGTTGCGAATTTCTTCGGCGTACTTGCGCACCCGGTGGCATGGCTCGAGGTGAGCCATAAGCAGGTCGCAGTACAACAACACTCCGGTAAGAAGATTGTTGAAGTCGTGCGCCACGCCGCCCGCAAGCCGGCCAACAGCCTCCAGTTTTTCGGCTTGCTGAAGGCGTTGCTCGGCCTCGCGATCCCGCTGAATGTGGTATCCGAGTGCGTCGTTCTGGGGAACAGCTTCTTCAGGAACATCCTGCGCCATGGCCAGCACGTAGTCAGGCTCGCCGCTCTGGCTGGGCACATGCCATGCGATCCAGCGGACTTGATGGTGCGTTGCTGTGGGGATGGAGTCGATCTGAAAGCTGTCGCGCTCTCCGTCGAACAGCGCCCGCAGGAGGCGCTCGGTTTCCGCTGGATCGTCGGACTGAATCAGATCTGGAAGGCGGAGCGATCGAACCGAATGAGCACTGCTTCCAAGGATCTGTTCGAGCCTCTGTTCCAACGCCGAATTCAAAGCAGTGACGTTACCCTCGCGCTGGCACTGCGCCATTGCGACGGGTGCTTTTTCAAACAAGGAATGCCATTCCGCTTTCGGATGGGGAAACGTGTAGTGGAATTCAGTGGCAGCACTCATATATCTACTCTGCGCGGGGAGATTCCCGGAAGGAATCGGTAATCGAAGCGGCCGAGACCTTCGTTTTCCCGAAATGGGAATCGACAGCGCTTGCTCGCGAGTCCGATCCCATTTCGGAGCCAACTATAGAGAAGCGACCCTGTGCTTGCTAAGGGCAGATGTCACCAAAACAGGAAATCTTTCTGTGGAAAACTGGGACGGAATGACACGGAAGGACCTTAATGAGCCGGAATTGGCCGTTGGCTAGCCACATAGACGGGTTCGGTGAGGCGGAAAGTGAGGCGGCGGCCTTTTTCCAGACGAATTACGGCGAGGGGTGCATCGCCGGGCGCGTCGTCGAGGTTGCCGCGGGCGAACAGGCTTGAGGTCTGCACGGGGAGGTCTCGACCGGCCACATCGATCGAGTCGAGGATCAACCGAACATAGCTGCGATTGTGCTTCACGTTGGAGGAGCGGGCCGACTCGACACGGCCGGCCGCGCTGGCACCGCGGGGGACTAGTGTGTTGCCATTAATGACGAGTGGCTCGTCAACAACCGCTTCGAAAGTACCGCTGGCCACGGGATTCTCGGCGGCAATGGGGTATTTCAGCCGGACTGTGAGCAGGGTTCCGGCGGGGAGGCTCTGGTCGTCGCGAAAGGGGAGGCCGGCCTCAGTGTTCGAGTGATCCGGCCCTGGCGCCGAGACATGCGTGGTCGGGTTTCCGGTTGCATCCTGAAATGGAGCAGGATGCTGGGCAGGTTGAGCACCGGAGTCGTCACTCCGCCAACCGTCTGGACGGGAGCAACCCACCGCCAAGAGCAGGAGCACAAACACCGGCCAAATGGTTCGACTATGCGGCCTGCAGAACCGGAACATCAGAATCAATCCTCGCCTGTACGTTTTTGACAAGGAACTGGCAACCCGAATACCAGACACAATCTCATCAAATCAACGACTTGGCGATGGCACTTTCGTGGCGGTGCGTAGATTCTTCGCCCCGGAAAGAAAAAGCGGAGGGCGAGTTGTCGCCCTCCGCATGGTTGACAGAGACTGTGGCCCCTACTGTTTCTTCACCGGTTTCTTCGCTGCAGGCTTGGCCGGTTTCTTCATTTCGCTTTCCCGACCACCGATCAGACTAAGAGCATCCGCGGCGTTGAAGGGGAATTGCCGCACAGACGTTTCGGTCTGACCCGCCGAGTTCAGAGTGATATCCACGCGGCGGTTGCTGGCCAGCTTGATGACATTGATTCTGGCCAGAGCCCGCTTGCGCTCCTCGGTGGTGAGGTCGGAGTTCTTGTCGATTGAGTCCTTCACTTCCTCGAGAGTCAGGTTGTGCTGGCTGCCAAAGGCCTTGGTCTCGATGTCGCCCTCGGGAACACCTTGCTCGATGAGGAAGCTCTTGACGCGAGCCACACGACGTTCCGACAGCGCCTGGTTATAAGCCGCGGCACCACGGACATCGGCGTGACCTTCGAGAATCAGGTGGGCGTCTGGCTTGGCTTCAAGATACTTCTTGAAATCTGTCGCCAGGGTCGCCAGGTTCTTCTGTTGGCCGGGAAGCAGACCGGCATTGGGATCCTTCGGCGGCGGCATATTTGTCGGGAAGTAAATGCTGTGCAGTGCTAGCCGAGCCTCAAGAGCCTTGTCCACCTTCGGTGGCGGCGGATTCTCGACCGTAATCTGGGTCGAGGCTTGCCCCGTCAGGCCACGGGAGTCGGTGCAGGTTGCACCGACCGTTACTGGACCCGCTGGGAGTCCAGCGGTGTTGAGAGTTGCGGAGTTGCCGCTGCCGGAAACGGTGCCCGGGTTGGACGTCCAGTTGGAGACGGAAACCGGCACGCCATCGGGGCTGGTGCAGGACGCAGTCAGGTTCACGCTGCCGCCGGTGACGAGGTCTGCCGGGTTGGCAGAAAGAGTCATGGTCGGAGGATTCTTGGGCGGTAACGGCTTAATGGTGTAGTTCGCCGTGCAACTCGCCTCGTTGTTCTTCTTCATCTTCGCGTCGGTGACATGGGCCGTAACGGTATAGTTGCCCGGAGCCGCGTTGGTTGTGTCAATGTGGGCCGTGGTGTCTTTCCCGGTGACGGTGCCCCCGTTGCCGCTCCAGCTGTACGTCACGCTGTGCTTAGGATTGAAGTTGCTGGACGTAGCCGTAGCGGTGATCGGTTCGCCAATCAGGACTTCGGAGGGTTGTACCGAACAAGACGCGGCAGGAGCCACCGGTTCCGTGCCGCCCCAGCTGATCACAACGCCGGTGCGCAGGCGTATGCCGTCCATGGTCGCGCGGCGCAAGTCGGGAAAAGCTTGATCCGCGAAGGCAGAATAGTTGTGCCGGCCCCACACGTAGTCCGCTTCAAACAGACGCCAAGCGATAGACTTAGTCAACTTCAGGTCCATACCACCGCCGAGCACCAGGCCGATGCCATTGGTGCCCGAATTCAGCCCATTCACCGAGAGAAAGTTGCCGCCGACCAGGGCGTGAAGGAAGTAGTTGGAATCCTCGGTACGCCACATGAAACGCGGCCCGACGGACGCCGTAGTTTCCGAGTTGCCGCTTCCGGCGCCGTATCCGAAGTCCACCTCTCCACCCCAGTGCGGATCAAAATTGTAGGTGAGAGCGGTGCCAAAGCCCTTCGACATGTCGGGAATCTTGTAGCCTAAGGGAGCGAACGGGTCGCCAGTCGGAACGGTGATGCCGGGATGCGTCCATTGATACCCGACAAATATATCCCACGGCGGGACGGTGTCGCTGCTCTGCGCCAAGGCCGCACCCGAAAGCACAACGAGTGCGAGAATCAAGAAAAGGCCGGCTACCAGCGGGCGGATTGCGCGTGCATTGCAACCAATTGACATGGAATCCTCCAAAAATTGTGCTCGTTCGCCGAGCGCCCTGACCAGGGCGCGGACTGGCGACTGATGTTGCTGTAGCAACGAATGATGAGACTCTGCCTGGGGAACTCGGAATTCTACCGCACCGAAGCTTAAAAGCGAAAGTATTGGCGCGAGGAGGCACCTATTTCAGCAAGCTATTTCTCGTCTCAAAATGAAATGCCCAACTGGTGTGGGCAAAACCGCCGTGTCGAAGAGCTCCATCCAGACCTTGCCGGGCGGGAAGTTGGCCGCGTATCGTGGGGACTGCGATTAGTCTGGCTGGGTGGGGTCGCTAAAGGAAACGAGAGACGCAACCAAGCAAATGAGCCACGAAAAAGTACTGATTGTTGAAGATGAGGAGAACGAGCGCTCGGGCCTGGCTGAGCTGGTAACGTCCTGGGGTTTCCGGGTTGAGACGGCGCGCGACGGCGCGGAAGGGCTGGAGAAGGCGACTCAATGGTCGGCTTCCATTGTCATCACCGACCTCAAGATGCCGCGCATGGGCGGGATCGAACTGCTGGGGCACCTCGCCGAACAGGCGCAGACCATCGCCGTCATCCTGGTCACGGCGCAGGGAACCATTGACAGCGCGGTGCAAGCCATGCGCATGGGCGCCTACGACTACATTACGAAGCCCATCGACACGAACCGGCTGCGAACGATTCTGTCGAACGCTACGGCGTTGCTGGGCACGCGCGCCGAACTCGAGGCCACGCGGCGCAGGCTGCGGGACGCGGGATCCCTGGGACGACTGAGCGGGGCATCGCGAAAGATGCAGGAGATTTTTCGATTGATCGAGATGGTGGCTCCGAGCACGGCCTCGGTGCTCATTACGGGAGCGAGCGGCACGGGAAAAGAATTGGTGGCACGCACCATACACGACCTCAGCCCACGAAAGGACCGGCCTTTCGTCGCGATCAATTGCGCGGCCATCCCCGAGACGTTGATGGAGAGCGAGATTTTCGGGCACGAAAAAGGATCATTCACTGGAGCGCTGGAGCGCCGTACCGGCTGCTTTGAACTCGCGGAAGGAGGAACGCTCCTGCTGGACGAAATCGGCGAAATGCCGGTCGGAACCCAGGCAAAACTGCTGCGGGTTCTGGAGGACCGCAAGCTTCGACGGCTCGGCAGCAAGGTCGAAACGGCGGTGGATGTCCGCGTGCTCGCGGCCACCAACAAGGTTCCGGATGAAGCGGTGTCGCGAGGAGAGTTGCGCAGCGATCTGTATTACCGGCTCAACGTGTTCAACATCCACATGCCTCCATTGCGCGAGCACAAAGAGGATATTGCTTCCCTGGTGGAGTTGTTGCTGGCCGAGATGGGCAACAAGCATAGCCGCAAAGTGAGTGCGGTCAGCGAAGCCGTGTTGAACCAGTTCACCAATTATTCCTGGCCGGGAAATGTGCGGGAGTTGCGCAATACAATCGAGCGAGCGGTCATCGTGTGCGATAGCGGAGTGATTGAGACCAAGCATCTTCCGCCCGGCTTTGGCCAGGCGCCGTTGCGCACCGCGGCGAACGATCCAGACGCGGTGCGCCTGGGCGTAGGCACGACCGTGGAAGAGGCCGAGAAGATGCTGATCCTGAAGACTCTGGAGGCTACCAGCAACAACAAAACGCGGGCCGCAGAGATTCTAGGCATCAGTTTGAAGACTCTTCACAACAAACTGAAGGAATATGGCAGTGTGGCGCCGGATGGGGCCGGCAAAGAGGAAGCGCCGGCTAACTAGACGGGGCACGCCGGTTCGTCAGCTTTCCGGCGTGACTACTCTCAGGCTCAAGTCAAGGCGTAGGTTCTTAGCTCTCAGCTCACTATGCTGCGCAGAAAAACCATCATCGTGTTGACCATCACCCTCATGATGACGGCGATGGTGTCGGCATTTTCGTATTTGTATATCTCCCAGATTCTTCGGCTGCGCTTAGAGAATGCGAACGAGACCGCCAAGCAACTGACGCGCCAACTCGCCTATGCCGCCGAAAACGATGTACCCGACTTCAGCAGCACGCCCATCAATACGAATGACCCGAGCGCCGTGCGGCGCGCGCTGGTGGAGTATCTGCAGCTTGACATCGACCTCAACAACATGTTGCAAGCTGCGCGGGGCAGTTGGGTGTTCGTGATGGATGCGGCCATCATTGGTCCTGACGGCAAAGCGCTGCTGCACACGGATACCGGCATGGTGGGAAAAGTAGTGCCGTCGCGTCCGGATTTCCAGCAGCTTGTAGGCGCACGCTTTCGGGACCAACTGCGCCTGGTTTACGGGCCACCCGTGGTGTATGACGTGAGCTATGACCTGCGGCTGAACGGCGAGCCGTTTGGGAGCATCCGCATCGGCGTGTCTCCCGTTTTCTTGAAGCGTGAGATCAATGTAAAGCTCATGCTGGCTCTCTATTCCTCTATCGCGTCCATTTTTGCCGCGCTGCTTTTCTCCGCGGCTATCTCGAACCTGGCTCTGGGACCGTTGAAGGAGATCAGCCGGAATCTCGATAGCGTGGCCGCTGGGGATACGGACGAAATCTCTGGCGAAGAGTCTGGCCACGACGAATACGGTTTGGTCAGCTTGAAAATTGCGAACCTGGGCCGGCAGATTCGCGATAGCAAGGAGATTTTCTCGGCCCTCAAAGACAACGTAGACCAGCTCATGTCGAACTTGCAAGACGGGCTGATGCTGTTCGCGCGTGACTCGCGTGTGGTGCTGGTAAGCGCGCCCGTGGAAGCGTTCCTGGGCCGCCGGCGCGCCGACCTGCTCGGACATACCGTGCAGGAAGTATTTGACCGCCACTCCTATCTTGGAACTGCCCTGCTCGACGCTTTCGAGCGGCGGCGGCCTTTGTCGGAGCGCGAGTTTGAAGCTGCGGGGGGCAAGCGCGTGCAGGTTTCGCTGGACTTTGTGCAGGAGAAAAACTCGCAGATCGGAGCGCTCTTGATCATGCGAGATACGGAGTCGGTGCGCCGCATCGGCGACGAGATCGAAATGTCGCGCCGTCTCGCAGCCAGCGGCCGGCTCACGCGGGGCGTGGCTCACGAGGTGAAGAATCCCATCAACGCCATCGTGCTGCACCTGCAGCTACTCCGCAACAAACTGGCACATCAGGAGCCCGATGCCAGGCGACACATGGACATCATTGATACCGAGATCCGCCGCCTGGACCGCGTAGTGCAGACTCTGGTGGACTTCACGCGTCCTCGCGACCTTCATCTGGAAGAAGTGGACCTGCGGCGACTGATGGAAGAAGTTGGGCAACTTGCCGCCCCTGACGCGGAACAGCACGGCGTCACCATCGAGCGTCACATGCCGGAACGGCGGCTGCCGGTCAAGGTTGACGTGGATCTGATGAAACAGGCCATTCTCAACGTCGTGATCAACGGAGTCCAGGCCATGCCCCAGGGAGGCCTGCTCACGATCTCAGCACGGCAGGAAGATCACGCGATCATCGCCGAGGTGCGCGATCAGGGGAACGGGATCCCGCAGGATGTTCACGACAAGATCTTTGAACTCTATTTCACAACCAAAAAAGACGGCAGCGGCATCGGACTGGCGCAGACTTATCAAGTCCTGCAATGGCACTATGGCTCCGTAGATTTCGAATCCGCGGAAGGTGCGGGAACTACTTTCCGATTCCACATCCCGTTGGCTGGGCCAGTGGAGGCTAGCAAGGAGTATGCTGCCGATGCGGCCGGTTCACGGCGCGTGAATTGACCTGATTGCTGTCTTCGAGAGCCAACACTTAGGCGCTGTACGACAACAGAATGGTTCTAAAATTGAGATGGGCAAAAGGAACAGCTCGGGATCCAGAATGACTCTGGCCACACTTGCTCTCTTCAGCATGATTCTCAGCGCGGCATCGGCTCGACCGTTGTCGGCGGGGATAACCACGGGCCAATCCGCTACGCAACAAGCGCCTGCAAGCAAGCCGGCGGACGCTCCGGCTACGCCGGGTCAGGACAGCGTCCCGCAGGAGACGAATCCTTCACCTGCGACGAATCCTGCACCGGCCACGAAGCCATCCCCTGCCACAAAGCCATCCGGTCAGAGCGCTTCGACCCAGAGCCATCCGACGGCTGCCAAGCGACCTCGGCGCAAGAAGGTTGCTAACGTCAACTGTGCTCCCATTGCTGCGGCGGCGACAGGGTCGGCGGCAGCGAGCGCAGATCCCCCAGACACGGCAGGGAACCCTGGTCCGGCCGCGAATACTCAGCCACCCAGCGCTCCTGCAGCGAGCCCTCCGGCCAACTGTCCCCCTTCGAAGATCATCGTTCGGCAGGGAGGAACCTCGGAGCCGAGCATCCAACTTGCGGGAGGCCCTGGAGGCGACCAGGCAGGGCTTCGGAGGGATACAACGAGACTCCTGGGAGCGACCGAGGGAAACCTGAAGAAGATCACCGGGCTGCAACTGAGCCAGGACCAACAAAGCATGGTGACGCAAATCCGCCAGTTCACGGATCAATCGAAAACCGCCGCCGCCGCCGGGGACATCGAGCGCGCCCACACTCTGGCCTTGAAAGCTCAACTGCTTTCCGAAGAACTGGTGAAGCCGCAGAAGTAATCCGAGCAACTCGCGTCGCCGATCTCATTTTCCCTTCGCGCGGGCGCCGTTCACCTTCGTCAGCAGATCTTGCGACATGGCTTGCCAGGGACTCTGAATCTTTACCGCTTCAGTCAACACCTCGCGCGCTTCCGTGAGCTTGTTCAATTTGCCGTAAGCAAAGCCAAGACCGTACATTGCCCGGCCGTACTGCTGATCATCCTGCCCTTTGAGCAAAGCTACGGCAGCCTTCAGTTCGGGAATGGAGGCAGCAGTCTTCTCCTGTTTCAAGTAAGCGAATCCGATCGTGTTATGAGCCACTCCCGCCGAAATCTTGCGCGACTTGTCAGCGTCGGGTGCGTCCGCTTTCGCGGCGTCGATCGCTTTTTGTGAGTAGCTGATTGCCTTGGCGGAGCTGCCGGGCTTGGAATCGTCACTATAAAAACTTGCCAGCAGCAGGAGCGCCGGCAGCGAGTTGGGATTCACGGCCAGAACCTTTTCTCCGTACGCCACGAGGCGCGCGTTGTCTTTGAGCTGGCTCAGCGCGTCGAGGGCGTAGCTCGACACCGTGTCCTGATATTTCGAGTCCGGAAACGCCACGGAGAATTTCTCAATGTACGACATGCGAGTCTTGGCGTTGCTCTCTCCGGAGATGGCGTTTACGGCGGAGACTTCCAGAAAATCGCAGCCACTCTGGGCGGCGGCTTTCTGATCGGCCACTTGCCGGGCAAAATCCTCGTCGCTGGTGCCCTCGGGCTTGGGCTGATTGCCGATGGAGTGGCAAACCTCGCCACCCTTCGCCGCATAGTCCATCAACTTGGCATTGTTCTTCGCCTGCTGCGCGACGTTGGCCTGCGATGTCAGGATGTCCAGATTGCGCGGCGATCCGGCCAGTGCCTTGTCGCCGAAATCGAGCGCCTTTGGCAAGTCTCCGGTGCTCTGGTAGGCCTGCGAGATCTGCCAGTTCCCATAAGCCACGGCGGCGGGGTTCGACGCAAACTTCTCCACGAACTCCTGATACATAGCGAGTTTTTTCTGCGCGTCCTGCTCGCTCGAGATGGCTTGCAAGGCATGATCCTCGTCGGTTCCGGCCGCGATCACGATGCGATCCACCTGGGCGGAGGCCACAGGAATCAAAACTGCGAAACAGAGAACAAGAGCAACTAGCAGGAGCAAACGGCTGCAGCGCTTCATACCCCGCCTCCGGGATGGGAGAGAATTGAGGAAGACGAAATTTCGAGCGAATCTTAGCGCCGAACGCGGCTGCACGCAAGGGCGGAGATCACTCGCCAACCGCCGGGCGAAAAAACCTCGACCATGATGAGCACCAGGATGCACGAGGGATGACCTTGGCTTAGTTTGTGGTTTCCTTCGTGAGACTCAGCGTCCTTCGCGGCTAAAGGTTTTCGGCTAAAGTAGAACGATGCGCGTGATTCTGGGGCAGCGGCCATTGCGTTTCGTTTTCGCGGCCAACGTGATTTCCATGTTGGGCAGCGGAATGAACTCGGCCGCCGTGGCCTGGTACATCCTCGAGGCCACGCACTCGGAGATGGCACTAGGGACTTTTGCCGTGCTGCAGACGATTCCCGCCATACTGATGCTTCCCTTCACCGGCGTGATTATTGACCGCGAAGACCGGCGGCGCCTGGTGATGTGGCTCGACGCCGTGCGCGCCGTAATTATCTTGACGGTGGCCATCCTCGCATTTCGGCATCACGTGCAGGTCTGGCAACTCTATTTGATGAATACTCTGGTCGCCGCCGGCTTCTGGATGTTCTGGCCGACGATCACGGCGCTGATTCAGGAACTCACGCCCGAGGGCCAGTTCGTGCAGTCGAATACTTTCCTGCTCGCGGGTGTGCAGGGCGGATGGCTGATCGCGGGTGCGGTCGTGGGCTTCATGTACAACCACATCGGGCTCGGCGGCGTGTTGCTGATCGACGTCTCGACTTACGTCGTGTCTTTCCTCTGTTACTTCGCGGTCCGCAAGGGACGCCACGTAGTTCTGCGGCCCGAGGAGTTGCGAGCCGACCTTCTTGCCGCAGAAAGCCAACTGGAGCGATTTTGGCGCGAAATGCGCGAAGGGCTGCACTTTCTGCACGATCATCGGCCAGTCGTACTGCTGGGGATCAGCTGGGCCTTGTTCCTGGGCGCCATGATCACGGGCGTGGTGGTGACTCCATCGCTCAGCGAGCGAGTGTTTCATGCTGGAGCGGTGGGCTACGGCTGGCTGAATGCAGGATGGGGCACCGGAGCGTTCTTGAGCGCTCTGTACGCGCCACAGGCGATTGCGGTCTTAGGTGGACGGCGCGCAGTTGCGTTCTCGATGGCGTTGCTGTCTGTATGCGTGGTCTGCGCGCCGATCTCGCGATTTCTGTTTCTGGCCATGGCCTTGTACTTCGTCATGGGGTCGGGGCGGGGCGTGGGCGGCGTAGCCATGAATACCAGCCTGATGGAAATGGTCCCGAATCATTTGATGGGGCGGGTGCAGAACGCCTTCTATTTTGCGGGGACATTTCTGCAGCTCGCGCTCGCGCTGTGCGTGGGCGCCGTCGCGCACAGAGTCAGCCTGGTAGGCGCGTTCGCGATACTAGCGTGTGTGTATGGCTTCTCTTTCGTGGCGGCGAGCTGGCCGGTGGGAGCCGTCGCTGCGGAAGACGTCGCCACCACGCCATAGGAGCAAATTCACAGCCAGGCATGGGGAAAAACCCATCAAACAACAGTCGGCAGTTTTGATTTCTCAGCGCCTCCCTGTCTCCGTGGTGAGTAGGGGTTCTGTTATTCTTTCCCATTCCTAAGGAGCAACCATGTCCTCAGACTTGCAGGGCCGAAATGCCGTGGTCTTCGGGGTCGCCAACAAACGATCGATCGCGTGGTCGATCGCCCAGGGGCTGCACGCCGCCGGCATGAAGCTGGCCATCACCTACCAGAACGAGCGCCTGGAACAGGAAGCGAAAGACCTGATCCTGTCGCTGCCCGGGGCCGAAGCATACATGTGCGACGTCACCAAAGACGAGGAGATCGCGCGGCTGTTCGACACGCTCAAACAGCGCCAGGGAAAACTGCACACGTTGGTCCATTCGGTGGCCTACGCGCCCGCCGACGAACTAAAAGGAGATTTCGTGAACACGACGCGCGAAGGCTTCCGTGTCGCGCTCGACGTGAGCGTCTATTCGCTCATCGCGGTGACGCGCGCCGCGGCTCCCCTCATGGAAGACGGCGGCTCCATCATCACCATGACTTATTACGCGGCGGACAAGGTCGTGCCCCGTTACAACGTGATGGCCGTGGCCAAGGCCGGACTCGAATGCTCGGTCCGCTACCTGGCTTACGAACTCGGACAGAGAAATATTCGGGTCAATGCCATCTCCGCCGGTCCCATCAAAACCCTCGCCGCCCGCGGCATCGCGGGATTCGGCGACATGCTGAAGGGACACGAGGAGCGCGCCCCGCTTGGCCGGCGCGTGGAAATCGAAGAAGTGGGATCCACCGGCGTCTTTCTGGCCTCGAATGCCAGTTCTGGCATCACGGGAGAAGTGATTTTTGTCGATTGTGGTTTCAACATCATGGGGTTCTGAGGAAAGGCGAGATTCGGCAGATGAAGAATCGACGGCTGGTTTTCGCGCTCTTTGCCACGGCCATTTTGTGCGCCATGGTCAGGGAGTGGAGAGTACCAGTCGCTTGTCCACGCACTCTGTTGCTAACGCGGTCAAACTCTAACCGCTGATCGTAATCTTTCGCGCGTTCTCGTCTTCGCGCTCCAAAGCGATTCCCACATCCCAACGCAGCTGCGGAAACTTCTCTCCCCACTCGACAAGCAAAATGCTGTCATCGGCGCGAAGATCATCCAGACCGAGCGTCTCCAGTTCGCGCGCGGTATCTACGCGGTATAGATCAATGTGGTAAAGATTTGCGCGTGGTCCGCGATACTCGTGCACCAGGGTGAAGGTGGGACTGGTGACGTCTTCTTCGGCGGCGGCTTCGAATGCCGACGCGATTCCTTTGACCAGCGTGGTCTTGCCCGCGCCGAGATCACCGTGCAGCAGCACTAACTTTGGCGGCGAGAGCAGTTCAGCGAGAGTACGTCCGAAGGCGATGGTTTCTTCGGCTGAGTGGGTAGTGATCTCGCGGAGTAACTTTTTACCCTTGGCCTGGCGTTCCACACGACCAGTATATCGGGGAGACCCACACCCATCTGGCCCGCTGGGCTCGGCAGGACAGCCGAGGCGGCTGTCCCCACATATTTCTTCTTCGTTCAGTAAGTCGAGAACGCGCTCGACTTCATGCCCAGCAGACTCCTGTCCACCACGTGATCGAGTGAGGTGCGCAGGCGGCGATGGTCGTCGTCTTCAAGCGCCACGAACCGGAACGGCTGCAGAACGCCGTCGGCCATTTTCTGCGTGGGGCTGAGCACTTCGGCCATGCCGTGCACCGGGCCCGCCTGCGTCTGGAACGCGACTTCGACAAAGTCGCCTTGCCCCAGCGAATGCGACATCCGCAGCAAGCCGCCGGTCACGGAAATGGTCTGAAGTTTAGCTTTGGTGCGCCGGCCGTCTTCTAAGCGAATCGCAGCCAGGACCGAATCTCCTAGCTGGACCCGGGCAGCGCGCCGCGAAGGATGCGGTTGGGGGAAGTGGGTCATAGGCTCATTCAAACTATGGCACCAGCCCCTGTTGCGTAATAGATTACTGAAGCCCCTCGTCCGGATTCCGCTCTATGAGCCCGGACCGAGGCGCTTCGAGACCCTTCTCTTTCAATAACTTAGGCCTCTATTAACTGATTGATCAATGTCCCGGAGGACAGGTCGGAATTTCGAGATCGAACGATTCCGGGGCTGTTCAATTTACTATGGCTGACGGATTCCTGGAGGGGCCTTATGTTCCGCGCCGTATTTACAGGTTGTTTGTGGGTCTTGTTCATCACCTCGCTATCGTCCGGTCAGGCAGCTCCTGCGGCACCGCTCCGGGTTGCTATTGTGGGACTGGTTCACGGGCACGTCCATGGATTTCTCGAGCAGTCGCGGCATAGCCCTGAGATTGAGATCGTCGGCGTCGTTGAACCAGATCAAGGGCTCCTCTTGAAAGCGGCAACCCGGTATGGATTTGACCGCGCGGTGCTGTTCAGTGATCTCGAGGACATGCTGGTCAAGACGCATCCGCAGGCCGTGCTTGTTTATACCAACACGTACGACCACCGTCGCGTGGTGGAAACGTGCGCCAGGCACGGCGTTCACGTCATGATGGAGAAGCCGCTGGCAGTCAGCCTCGACGACGCGCTCGCCATGGAGAAGGCGGCGCGCGACGCAAAGATTCATGTGCTGGTGAACTACGAAACTTCGTGGTATCGCAGCAACCACGCGGCCTACGATCTGGCGCATGCGGGAGCGTTCGGCGAGATTCGCAAAGTCGTGGTGCATGATGGGCACAGAGGTCCGAAAGAGATTAACGTTGAACAGGAGTTCCTCGCCTGGCTTACCGATCCGAAACTCAACGGCGGCGGAGCGCTTTTCGATTTCGGATGCTATGGCGCCGACCTGATGACGTGGCTGATGGACGGCCAGCGTCCGGAGACCGTCACCGCCGTCACACAACAGATCAAGCCTGAAATCTATAAGCACGTGGATGACGAGGCGACGATCATTTTGACCTACGCCAAGGCGCAGGCGATTGTGCAGGCCTCATGGAACTGGCCCTTCGACCGTAAGGATATGGAAGTATACGGTGCCACGGGATATGCGATCACCGTGAAGCGGGATGACCTACGCTTGCGGCGTGAGGGGAAGGCTGCGGAAGAACTGGCTGCGGCCAAGCCCGTGCCCGCTCCTTACGACAACTCCCTGTCGTATCTGAGAGCGGTGATTCTCGATGGCGCGAAAGAGGATGGGTTGTCGTCACTTCAGACCAACGTGACCGTGACGGAGATCCTCGATGCAGCCCGGCGCTCGGCGGCGGAGGGAAAGACGGTGCGACTGCCTGCCTCGAGGTAATTTTGCCGCGGGGGTAGAGATCGTGCTTTCAGCCTTCCCAGCTTACGAGCTTCTCGGGCGCGGCCTTCTGCGCGCGCCGGAAGGCTTCGGGCAAGCCTTGCAGCAGGTCGGTCGCAACCATGGAGTGCTCGCCCACGGTTTCGCGCATCACATCGCCGGCGAGCCCGTGCAAGTGCACCGCGGCACAGACCGCCAATAGCGGGTTCTTCGGATTCTGCGCAATCATGGCCGCAACCATGCCGGTCAGAATGTCGCCGGTGCCGCCAGTCGACATTCCGGGATTCCCCGTCATGTTGACCCAGGCTTCGCCATCCGGCTGAACAACGAGCGTCCGATTTCCCTTGAGCACGACGGTCAATTTATGGTCGCGCGCGAATTTACGCGCTATGCCGAGCCGATCTTTCTGCACGTCGGCAGTGGAACAACCGGCCAGCCGCGCCATTTCGCCCGGATGCGGCGTAATCACGAGCAGGCGCCCCTTGCCGCTGAACTTCTCGGTACGGCCTTCAAAAGCGTTGAGACCGTCCGCATCCAATACGACCGGAATCTCGGCCTTCGTCACCAGAGCTCGCACCATGCCCGACGTCTCGATCGAGCGCGAGATTCCCGGGCCGATGGCTAGCACGCTCTTTCCTTTCGCCAGTTCAGCCAGTTGCTTGCTTGCGCTCTTAGAGATCGTTCCAGCAACGGTTTCGCGCAGAGCCTCCGTCATCAACTCGGGATGAAACCCTGCCACCGTCGGCAGCGCGGACTTCGCCGTGGCCACGGTTGCCAATCCGGCACCGGCTCGCAGCGCTGACATTCCGGCCATTGCGACGGAGCCTGCTTTGCCGACCGATCCTCCCACGATCAGTACATGGCCGTAGTTGCCCTTGTTCGATTCCACCGCACGCGGCGCAATCAGCTGAGCGAAATCGTGCGCGGTAATCACGTTAAGTCCGAGCGACGAGACGATGGCTTGGTCCGGCGATCCGATGCCGGCCACGCAGGTCGGGCCACCGGTCAGGTGGCCGAAAACATGGGCCGGCCGTGGGGAAGTGAACGTAATGATCGAATCGGCGCGGGCTATGATTCCCTGCTGCGGAGACATCGCGTCCGCGTCGGCGCCGGAAGGAATATCGACCGCGACCACGGGGGTCTGGCTCGCGTTCATGATCGCAATGGCGTCTGCATAGAGACCACTGACGGGTGGCTTAAAGCCGGTGCCGAGGATCGCGTCGAGGTACAAATCGGCGGACAGCGACCGCCGCACGCGATCGCTTTTCAACTCGTCGCACGAACGCGCGATGATTGCCGCTGCCGGCAGCTTGCTGTACATCGCTGCCGCATCGCCCTTCAGTTCCCCTGGATCGGCGAGCAAGACAACCTGCACCGGCTTCCCTTCCTCAAGCAGTCGTCGCGCCGCCACAAATCCGTCGCCACCATTGTTGCCCTTGCCACAGAAAACCACGATCCGCTTTGCCGCGCTGTAACGCGTTAGCACGTGATCGGCGACGGCGGTTCCGGCATTCTCCATCAGAGTCAAAGACGGAACATGGAAATGCTCGCTGGTGGCGCGGTCAATGGCACGCATTTCCGCCGCGGTTACGATTTTCATGCGTTGCTCATTTTCATCATGAGGAAGACGCGGTTTGTTCCAACTGCCGCAACTGGCCCGGTTCGCCCATCGCGATCAGGCAGTCGCCGGGCTCGATCGGCTCGTCGGGAGCGGGATTGAAGCGCATGCCTTCGCGCCGCTTGATGGCCAGCACAATCACTCCGCGCTCTTGCCGGATGCGCGAACTCTCCAGCGTTTTGCCGGCAAAGGTCGACGCAGGCGTGATGTGGATTTCGCCGATTTCCAGATCCATGTCGAGATGCGTCGTCGCGGTATCGAGAAACGTGACAACGTTCGGACGCAGGAAGGATTGCGCGATGCGTTGCCCGGCAAACGAATATGGCGAGACGACGGCATCAGCACCGGCGGTGAGTAGATGCTTTTCCGCGTTGTCTTCGCTGGCTCGCGCGATGATTTTCAAGTGCGGATTCAGCCCGCGCGCGGTCAGCACGATATAGAGATTGGTGGCATCGGTGGTCGTGGCCGCGATCAGGCCACGCGCGCGGTCAATCTGCGCCTGCCGCAGAGTCTGCTCCTGGGTGGCGTCGCCGGTCACGACCAGCCAGTTCTCGGCGGTAAAGCGCTGAATCTTGGCGTCGGCTGTCTCGATGATCACGAACGGCACCGGCTTGCGCGCCAGTTCGCGCGCCACGCTGCGTCCCACGCGCCCCATGCCGCAGATAATGTAGTGGCTGTCGAGACGTCCGATTTCGCGCTCCATGCGCCGCCTTCCAAAGAAGCTCTGCAGCTCGAATTCTAGCAAAGCCTGGCTGAGTGCCCCGACTCCCAGCAGCAACAATGACACGCCCGCCAGAATCACGAATACGTTGAAGATCCGGCCGCTGTGCGAGAGCGGGTGCACTTCCTGATAGCCGATGGTGGTCAACGTGGTCACCACCATGTAGAAGCCATCAAACCACGTCCAGCCCTCGATGTAGTGATATCCGGCGGTGCCCGCCGCCATGACGAGTAGGAGCAGCGCGCCGATCATGCGGAGATTGCGGAAGGCTTTCATGGCGGTCGTTCGTCGTTCGCCTGGAAACAATGACCCCCGACTATAAAACAAAACGGCCCTCCGCGCTGTGCGGAGGGCCAGTTCCAAACAGAGGAATCAGTCGGCCATCGCTTTGGAGTCCTGAGCCTGCGCAGCAAGCATTCTCTGCACACGGCTGTGACTGCGACCGTATCCGAAGTACACTGCCATCCCCACGATTAGCCACAAAATCAGGCGGATCCAAGTTGCAGCCGGCAGGCTCGCCATTAGGCCGGCCGAAACCAGAACTCCCATGATCGGCACAAACGGCACCCATGGCGTCTTGAAGGGCCGCACCAGATCGGGTCGCCTGCGACGTAAGATCCAGGTCCCCGCTGAAACGATAACGAACGCAAGCAGCGTACCGATGCTCACCAATTCCCCCAAGACACCAATGGGGACAAATGCGGCGAAGAACGCCACGCAAACCCCCACAAAGATTGTAGAAATCCACGGAGTGCGGAAACGAGGATGGATCGCGCCGCACCACTCGGGCAGGAGGCCGTCACGAGACATCGAGAAGAAAACACGAGACTGGCCCAGCAACATCACCAGCATCACGGTCGCCAAGCCGAAGATCGCGCCCAGCTTGACGAGGAAACTCGCCCACGTCACGCCGGTGGCGTCGATACCGACCGCGACCGGATCGGACACGTTGAGCGAGGTGTAAGGTACAACTCCGGTCAACAATCCGGAAACAAGGATGTAGAGAACGGTGCAAATGACCAGCGAACCCAGGATACCGACTGGCATATCCTTTTGCGGGTTCTTCGATTCCTGTGCCGCCGTCGAGACGGCGTCAAAACCGATGTAAGCGAAGAAGATTACGCTGGCGCCCCGCGCGATTCCCGACCACCCATACCTTCCAAACGCCCCTGCATTCGGGGGAATGAAAGGCGTCCAGTTCGCCTTGACCTGCGGCATGTGTCTGAATGCATACGCACCTGCTATGCCGATAAACATCAGCACGATCGCAAGCTTTACGATCACGATCCCCGAATTGAAGTTCGCTGATTCTTTAATACCGATTACGAGAATCGTCGTTACCCCGAGGATCGCAAGAAAAGCCACGAGATTAAACAATCCGCTCATTTGCGGTAGCGTATGCCAGTCGATGCTTCTGGACATCAGAGTGTCTTTCACCCGATCGTAGTGCTCCCAATGTCCATTGAACAGGATCAGGGTTTCGCTCGGAGCGGCGGTGAGTCGAGGTGGAATTCGTATGCCGAAGTCCTGCAGGAAGCTCAACATGTAGCCGCTCCAGCCGGAAGCCACGGTCGCTGCGCCGAAGGCGTATTCGAGGATCAGGTCCCAGCCGATGATCCAGGCAAATATCTCGCCGAGAGTCGCATAGCCGTACGTGTAGGCGGACCCCGCAATCGGAATCAAAGAGGCGAACTCGGCATAGCAGAGTCCCGCGAAGACGCACGCGATTCCCGCCAGCACAAACGAGAGTACGATTGCCGGCCCGGCATACTTCGCCGCTGCCGAACCCGTCAACACGAAGATGCCGGCCCCGATAATGGCTCCGATGCCCAGCGTTACCAGATTCACGGGACCGAGGGCGCGCTTCAGACCGTGACCACCTTCGTCCTTAGCTTCGTTCATCAACATGTCGAGGGGCTTGGTCGCTAGAAGATTGGCCATTCGTTTTGTCTCTCCTTAACCCTGGATCGGTGTAATCGTTTTCTTCGCGGCGCTCCGCGACCATGCATAGTAGACCGGAATTCCCAGCAGCACCACGATCAATCCCGGCCACGTGTACTGCGGTTTGTAGCGCAATAGTACGACATCAATAAATAAAGCCATCACAATATAAATGACCGGCAGCACCGGATAGCCCACCGCCTTGTACGGCCGCTCGGCGTCGGGATGCGTGCGCCGGAGCACGAACAAGCCCACAATCGTCAGAATGTAGAAAAGCAGCACGGCAAAAATGATGTAGTCGAGAAGCTGTCCGTAGCTGCCCGAAACACAGAGCAGGCATGCCCAGACCATCTGCACCATCAGCGAGACTGCCGGGGTCTTATACGTAGGATGCAGCTTGGCGACGTTGCGGAAGAACAGGCCGTCTTTGGCCATGGCGTAATAGACGCGGGCGCCGGAAAGAATCAGGCCGTTGGCGCAACCGAAACCTGAAATCATGATGGCGGCGGCCATCAGAAATCCGCCGACCGAACCGAACATCTGCGTCATGACGGCGGTGCCCACACGCTCTTCGGCGGCATACTTGATGCCGCGGGCCATGATCGTGGTGCCGTCTTTCACGCCATCGAGCGGCAGGGCGCTGAGATAAATGAAGTTGCAGGCAATGTAGAGCGCAATCACCACGCCGGTTCCCATGGCCAGCGACAGCGGCAGGTTGCGGCTGGGATCCTTCACTTCTCCGGCGGTGAAGGTGACGTTGTTCCAAGCATCGGCGGAGAACAGCGA
This sequence comes from uncultured Acidobacteriaceae bacterium, assembly GCA_963819145.1. Taxonomy (GTDB): domain Bacteria; phylum Acidobacteriota; class Terriglobia; order Terriglobales; family Acidobacteriaceae; genus Sulfotelmatobacter. Next base: position 58,903 of record CAWFVB010000025.1, on the reverse strand, counting down.
CCCCACCTGAGCCACCGCCAGAATGGTCAGCGTCCCAACCATCACGATCGGTCCGCCCACTCCCACCTGCACCGCGTGCTGCGCGCCCAGGCTCGCGTTGTGCCAGAAATTCGCGCCGAAGTTCGCGGCCAGGGCCTGCGCGTTGCGTCCCAGCGCCAGGCCAAATACTACGAGCCCCAGCAGGGCAGCAACCTTGGCAGTAGTAAAGATGTTTTGGATGATCGCGCCCGTCTTCACCCCGAAGATGTTTACGATCGAGAGGAAAATCACCAGCAGCATGGCCATCAGGTTCTGCGTGTTGATGCCGACTTCCATGTTGCCCAGCACCATGGGGCCGACATGAATCGGTGGCACCTTCCACAGGTGCAGTATCCAGTTTGTGGAAGAAATTGATGGAAGGAAGACGCCGAGGAACTTGCCGAAGGCGACGCCCACGGCGGCGATCGTGCCAGTCTGAATCACCAGGAATAGAGTCCAGCCGTAAAGAAATCCCCACAACGGCCCCAGTGCCTCGCGCAGGTAAACATACTGCCCGCCGGCCCGCGGCATCATCGCCGCCAACTCGCCGTAGCTCAGGGCGGCGACGATGGTCATGAACCCGGCCACGGCCCATGCGCCGATCAGCAGGGCTGGCGAATCCACTTCTCGACCAATTTCCGCCGACACAATAAATATTCCAGAGCCGATCATCGAGCCCATGACCAGCATCGTCGCGCTAGTCAGGCCAAGGCCTTTGACCAGTTCCTTATCTTGATGACTGTGAATGTCCCAGTCGCTGCCTGTGGGCGGCTGCGTCGTCGATGTGCTCAGGTAACCCTCCACTGTTGATTTGTCATCCTGGCAAAGTTCTTGGTCGCGTAGGACCCATGCAACTGGCCGGCAAAGTAAGCAGGTCCTTCGCTTCTCTCAGGATGACAAAGCGAAAAGACAAACTCACGGGTGTCAGAACTCTACCTCAAGACACGAAAAAATTCCTCTGCTGATTTGCGCGGCTCCCGTAACAAGTCGGATATCACCGCGACCGAATCTGCCTCGGCCTCGACGACAGCGGCGGCGTTGGCGCGGGTAATGCCCCCAATCGCCACCAGCGGCTTGCGGGTTAAAGCCCGCGCCCGGCGGACACCCTCCAGGCCGACTTCAGGATCAGGCTTGTCTTTGCTGGAAGTCGCAAACACCGGGCCAATGGCGAGATAGTCGGCGGATGTGAGGTCGGCTTCGCGCAGTTGCTCCGGATTGTGGGTTGAGACCCCAAGCCAGCGGTCAGGGCCAATGATCTTCCGAACCGACGCGGGCGACAAGTCATCCTGGCCCACATGCACACCGCCGAAATCGGCCGCCAGGCACAGGTCGGCGCGGTCATTCATGATCAGCCGAACAGAACTATCGCTGCGTGCGTGCCCCACTTCTCCCCGCTCTTGGGAGAAATGCGGGTTTTGACTGTAGGCCAGTCGTCTCTTCAACTCCCTCGCCTGCTCCAGCATCGCGCGCGCATTCCCGGACTTGTTCCGGTACTGAATCAGAGTGCAGCCCGCGGTAGCGAGTTCTTCAGCCGCAAAAAGCATCGCATTCGCATCCGCGAAAAATGACGCATCGAGAATAGCGTACAGACGGGGCAAGACGATCATAGATGCCGATTACCGGGATGCCGATTATCGCGAGAGTTCGCAAATCCAATTCACTTCCCAGGTCTTGCCGCCATCGGGCGAGTAGGACTGCTCCATGCGCGCCGAGTTCGGGGAAACATCAAGCCAGACGTATCGCACCAGGATCTGCGGCCCTTGAGAGTCTCCTGATGAAAAAACTCCCCGCGCTTGCCGGTGAACGCGCCCACGACCGGAGGAGCGTCGAGTGTGCCGTTATCCAGGTCGACGAGATAGATGCTCCACTGCCGCGTCTCCGGGTTGTAGAGGCGCAGCGTCTGCGCCTTGATGTGGAGTTTCTTGTCGGGGCTCGTCACCTCGAACTGCTCGAAGTTCGCATTGCTGTCGAGGAGTTTGTGGTGGTTTGAGATGCCGTCATACACGTCCCAATGGTTCGAGTTGTTGAGCCGGTCCGGCAGCCTGCGAACGTGCGCCCTCCAGTCGCCGATCAGGAAGTCAAAGTCGTGAGAACCATCACGCTGCGGAAGAAGCGCAGGATTCGACGCAGTTTGAGCATGGAGCGGGACGGCGAGCGTCATGCAGACGGCGAGCAGCGCAAGTTTGCAGAATTTCATCACGATTCTTCCCCTCCAAGTGATGGATGCGCAGGTAAGGATTTTGTTAGCAAGCATTGGCCGGGTTCAGCGCGGTGGCAAACCGGACGGACTTGTTCACCTGCAAGATCGATACTCGCAACTCGGGACTAACTCACGTCACTTCTTCGCCAGAAATCTCTCGATGAATCCCGTGTCAAACTTCCCTGCCCGGAAATCTTCATCCGCCAGAATTTTGCGGTGCAGCGGAATCGTCGTGTAGACGCCCTCGACGATGAACATTTCCAGCGCCCGCGACATGCGGGAAACCGCCTCACTGCGGTCTTTGCCGCGAACGATGAGCTTGGCGATCAGGGAATCGTAATAGGGCGGGATCACTCCCTCGGCATAGGCCGCCGTATCCACCCGCACGCCCGTCCCGCCCGGGGGGTGGAACGCGGTAATTTTTCCCGCCGACGGCGTGAACTTCTCCGGATGCTCGGCGTTGATGCGACACTCAATGGCGTGGCCGCGGTGCACGATTGGGCCTTGCAGCACGTCGCGCATATGCGCTCCGGCCGCGATCATGATCTGGCTCTTGACCAGGTCCACATCCGTGACCATTTCCGTGACCGGATGCTCCACCTGGATGCGCGTGTTCATCTCAATGAAGTGCAGGCGCCGCTCCTGATCCATCAGGAATTCGATCGTGCCGGCATTGGTGTAGCCGATCGCCGCCAGCGACTTGCAGAGAACTCCGCCGATGCGCTCGCGCAGTTCAGGAGTGACCTGGGTCGAGGGTGATTCTTCGAGCAATTTCTGGTGCCGGCGCTGGATCGAACATTCACGTTCGCCCAGGCTGACCACGTTGCCATGCTCGTCGGCCAGCACCTGAAACTCGATGTGCCGCGGATGCTCGACGTACTTCTCCATGTAGAGGTCGCCGTTGCCGAAGGCTCCGGCCGCCTCGGCCTGAGCGGCCTTGAACAGACCCGGAAGCTCTTCTTCGTTGCGGACGATGCGCATCCCGCGCCCACCGCCTCCGGCCGATGCTTTCACGATCACGGGAAAGCCCACCTGCTTCGCCCATTCGACCGCCTCGCCATCGGAGGCGATGATTCCGTCCGACCCGGGCAGGATGGGAACTCCAGCTTCCTTCATCGCGGCGCGAGCCTTTTCCTTTTCGCCCATCAGGCGCGTAACTTCCGGCCGCGGGCCGATGAATTTGATGCCGCTGGTCTCGCACACTTCGGCGAAGTTGGCGTTTTCGGCCAGCAGCCCATAGCCAGGATGGATCGCTTCCACGTTGGCGATCTCCGCCGCGCTGATCACCGCGGGAATATTCAGATAACTTTGCGCCAGTTGCGGCGGGCCGATGCAAATCGCCTCGTCGGCAAAACGCACGGGCAGGGAGTTGCGGTCCGCCTCGCTATAGATGGCGACCGTGCGGATATCCAGTTCCTTGCAGGCGCAGATCACGCGCAGTGCAATTTCTCCGCGATTGGCGATCAGGATTTTCTTGAACATGAACTTTTGAGCAATGAGCTATGAGTTTCGAGCTTCGAGCCAGGAGACTGGCTCATGACTCGCAGACACAAAAGGCGCGGCTCGGCGCGCCTCAACAGGAAACCGGATTCATTTCTTCGGCCTTATCACGAACAATTCCTGGCCGTACTCGATGGGCTGCCCATTAGCCGCCAGTTTCTTGACGATTTCCCCAGCCACGTCCGATTCAATTTCGTTCAGCAGCTTCATAGCCTCGACGATGCAGAGCACCTGGCCAACTTCCACCATATCGCCGGCTTTCACAAACGGAGGCGAACCCGGAGATGGCGATTCGTAGAACGTCCCCACAATCGGGGACTTCACCATGTGCAGCCCTTCCTCGGGAGCCGGTGCTGGCGGGGGAGCGGACGCCGCGGCAGGAGCGGCCAAGACTGGCGTGGCTCCCAATTCCGGGGCTGGACCAGGGGCAGGAGGAACCGAGAAATATCGCGGATCTCCGTGGGTGTGGACCACGGTCTGTTCGCCAGCCCGCTTGATCCGCACTTTGACGTCGCCGCGTTCTAACTCGAACTCGGCTATGTCCTTCTCGATTAGAAACTCGATGAGTTCTTTGAGCTCTTTTTGATTCATTCGTGTTTGGTGGGGCCGTTTGAACTGTCGCCGCGCTCGAAATCAGGTACACGCGAAGAAGCCGGGTGTAGGTGCTACCCGGCCAAGATATAAGAAGACTAAACTGCCAGAAAATCCTTGCTCGTTGGCGTCAGTTGGTCCCGACCGCCTGCGGTGACGGCCACCATATCCTCGATCCTCACGCCCCATTTGCCGGGGAAGTATACGCCCGGCTCCACCGTAATGACCATACCCGGTTGCAGAACCTCTTTTTGCCCGGCCGCTACCCGGGGGGCCTCGTGGATCTCAAGTCCCACTCCGTGCCCCGTCGAGTGGGTGAAATAGCGTGCCAAGCCAACCCTTCGCAACACTTTTCGTGCGGCTTCGTCCACTTCGCCAACCGTGGCACCGGGCCTGACGGCATCCACGGCCGCCTGCTGGGCCTCACGGACCGCCTCATAAGCCTTCCGGGCGTCTTCGGGAACAACTCCTGAAGCAGAGCCCACCCATACAGTGCGAGTCTGGTCCGAACAGTAACCTGCGAGTATAACACCGAAATCGCAGACCACGAACCCGCCCCTGGTGATCAACTGATCGGAAGCGCGCCCGTGAGGCAGGGCTGACCTTGCCCCCGAGGCAATGATCGTGGGGAACGACATCTCTTCGGCGCCGGCCCGGCGCGCCGCGTACTCCATTTCCCCTGCGACCTCGGTTTCTTTCACGTCCGGGCGAAGAACTTCGAGCGCCCGGTCGAACAACTTTGCCCCCAGCGCGACCGCAGCTCTAATTCTCTGCAGTTCGTTGTCGTCCTTAACCATGCGAGCCCGCTCGACGATGGAGGGCGCGTCTCGGAGGGTGACGCCCGACGGATGTAACTTGGCCAGGCGTTTCTTCTCGCCGATGGTGAAATGCTCGGCCTCAAGACCGACGGTCCATCGCCTGCCCCGTTTGCGCCTGCCACCCATCCACCCAGCCAATTCGGCGAGCACCGACTTGCGAGCGATGATCACTTTTGCGGCTTTCACTTCCTCGCGCGCCTGCGTGTCGTAACGAATATCGGTGAAGAACACGCTGCCAGATTCCTCCACCACCAGAAATCCGGCGCTCCCGGTGAAGCCGCAGAGGTAGCGGATGTTGGGAAGATGGCTGATCAGAAGAGCATCGAACCGGGTGGTTGCAAGATGCTCGCGGAGCTTTTTCTGGCGGGAGTAGTAGTCCATTGCAGGTGAGTCTAACAGGAGAGCAGTGCTCGGCAGCTAAACGCGAAACCGCCGGCCTGACAGGTTCTTCAGGCCGGCGGCTTCAATCTTCGAACTCGCTGCTTAGGTCGGACGGTTTACGTCTGAATGATTCGCGGCGTGATGAAGAAAATCAGCTCCTGGTTGGAGGTGTTGACCTGGGTGTGTTTGAACAGGTTGCCCAGGTAAGGAATGTTGCCCAGCAATGGCACCTGCGTGACGTTGATCGAGTTCTGCGTCTGAATGACGCCGCCGATCACCACCGTGCCACCATCGGTCACCAGCACCTGCGTGGTGGCCTGCTGCGTAATCAGTTCCGGGTTGCCGTTGACTTCCTGACCGAAGTTCGGCGTGGTGTTTTCCACGTCGACGTTCAGGAAGATGGTGTTTTCCGAAGTGATCTGCGGAGTCACCGTCAGCCGCAGGAAAGCGTCTACATAGCTCACAGTTGGCGGACCGCCCAACTGCGCCTGGGTCACGATGGGCACGCGCACGCCCTGCTTGACCAGGGCCTGGATGTTGTTTTGGGTAACCACTCGCGGACGCGAAAGCACTTTCAGCAAGCCGCGCGATTCGGCCATCGAGAGGATGGCGTCAATTCGCACGTTGTTGCTGGCGTTCACGAAGCTGAAACCGCTTGTCGGCGCCGTCGATCCCAGGTTCGAGAACAACGGAATCGTGTTTCCGTTCGAGCCGCCCGATCCAGGCACAACGATGTAGCCCGGATTGAGTCCGCTGACCGTGGTCGGCGATGTGCCAGCACCCTGGTTGCCGCCGATGGCGCTGTGGCCGTTACCCCAGCCAAAGCCCAACTGCGTACCGATGTCGCGGGCGAATTGCCGGGTGGCAGCCACCACGCGCGCTTCGATTTCAACTTCCTGCGTCTTGCGGTCCAACTGCGTCAGCAGCCGGTCAATGGTCGGGATCACCTTCGGAATGTCGTTGATGATCACCGCGTTGGTGCGGTCGTCTGACACCACGTCGCCGCGCTGCGAGAGGAATTTCTTTACCGTGATGATGACGTCTTTCGCCTTGGCATAGCTCAGGAAGCGGGTGACGGAGACCTTTTCGACCGCCAGCGCTTCGGATTCGATCTGCGCACGGCGGGCATCGGCTTCGTGCTTCAGAGTCTCGACGGTCGCGATCCGCAGGACGTTGCCTTCCAGTTCGCGCGCCAGTTCGTTATTCTTCAGCACGATGTCGAGAGCCTGATCCCACGGCACGTCATCGAGCACGATGGTCAGCGTTCCGTGCACGTTAGGATCGAGCACGACGTTCAGACCGCTGATCTCGTGCACCAGACGGAAGAAATCTTTCAGGTCAACATCTTTCAAGTTGACGGAGATGGGCTCGCCCGTGTACTTCGGTCCCGCCACCGCCGATTGCTGGCCTGCCTGCGACTTTTGCTCGGCAGCCAGGTTGACCGCCGGAGTAATGCCGGCCGGGGCCTGTCCTTGTGCCTGGGTCGCATGGGCGCTCACCGGGAGCAGTTCCGCGGCAGTCTTGTCGTTGAAGCGCGATGCCGCTTCCTCGGCGCGAACCGTGGGCTCGTCGGTGGGCTGATCCTTCTGGGCATCCTTCGCATCGGTCTTGGCCTGATACGAAGGCTCCACGAACACGAAGTCGGTGGGCGCGGCCGAAGCAGTGGGCTTCGCCGCCGGCGTGGTCTCCGCCTTCGGCGCTGACCGCGTATCCATCACGCGCGGCGAGAAGGGCGACATCGGCTTGCTGGCCGGAGCCGGCGAGCTGTCTGCCACGGGGCCAGGAGCGCTGACGGGAGCGGCCTTGGCCACCGCACTTGCGTGCAGCGTCAGGACCAGCTTCCCTGCCGCGCCCGGCGTCAATTCATAGGCGCATGCCTTGTCGAGGTCGACCACGATGCGAGTGGTCGGATGCGTCTGGCCATCCGTCCCAATGCGCACGCTCTTGACCCCGGACGCGCCCACGGCGATGCGGCGCTGCCCGGTGGCCATCACGGTCTCCGGCAGATCCACCACCACGCGGGCGGGCGAGTCCAGAGCGCTCAGCTTCGGCGTGACTGTGCCGCTAGAGCTCATCTCGACCCGGATGTCGTCCGTGCCTCGGACTACGTTGACTCGATCGAGCTGGCCCGGTGTCTGAGCGGCCGCAGCCACCACCAACACCAGCAACGATACGAACATGGTCAGTTGTTGCTTTCGCATTTCGCCTCTCCCCAACCCGCGGGCCGAGCCCGCGTGTCCTTCTTCAAACTTGATTCGGCGTTCCGGTTTCCCGGCTTGGCCGTCCTGCTTGGTCTCTCTTAATCCGGTCTAACCTGCTTAAACCGCCGGCGTGAAGATTCTCTTCACCACTTCCCGGGTGAACGGTTTGCCCAGCTTGTCTTGAATCGTTTCCTGGAACACTACCGAGTCGCCCGTGATCTTCACGACGTACCCGTTGAACACGGGATCGTTCTCCCGCAGGAAATAGGCTTTATTCAGATTGTTGGTCACCACCGCGATGAAGCCGGTATCGGACTTCACTACGCCGCGCAGGTTGATCGCGCCGATCTCCAGGCACTTCTTTCCTGTCGAACATCCCGAACCGTTCTGCTGCACCACCGGGCTGAAGAACGGATCGCGCTTCCCGTTCATCGCCCACTTCTTTTCCTCGGGCTTGGGCGCCTTGGCGGCCATCGGGCTCTTGAAAGGATCGGCTGAAGCGCTCGGCGTTGGAGCCGGAGGCTGTGCTGCTGCCGCAACTTTTGCGGGAGCGGTTGCCGATGCCTTCGGTGCAGGCGCCGGTTTCGCGGCGTCGGCTTTTGCGACCGTCGTCTTGGGAGCCGCGGATTTCGGAGCCGCCGGTTTCTCGACCGCGGGCTTCGAAGCAGCCGCCACTGGCTTCGGTTGCGCTGCCGGAGCAGCCTTCGCCGGAGCGGGCGCAGCCTTCGCTATCGCCGGCGCTCCGCCCTGCGTGTGCAGAGTCAGGATTACTTTGCCGCTGCTGCCCGGAGTCAACTCATACGACAGGGCCTTCTCCAGGTCCACCACAACGCTCGTCGTCGGAGGTGTTTTGCCATCCATGCCGATGCGCACGCCCTTCACTCCAGCGCTGCCCACCGGAATCTTGTTCTGCGAGCTGGCCACGACCGTGTCCGGCAAAGCCACCAGGATGCGCGCCGGTGAATCGAGCTTGGTCACGTCCGGCGTCACCGCCTGGGTCGAGTTGATTTCGACCTGGATCGTGTCCGCACTCTGGACCACGTTCACCTTCTGCAGCTGGTTGTGCGCCGAAGCCGCCGCCGCCGCTGGAACGGGCTTCGACCCGGGTATCGCTGCGGGCTTCACTGCGGCCGCCGGGGCGCCCGGAGCCGGCTTGGAGGCCGCGCCGGAATTGTTGGCTTGCTGTTGCTGCAGCGATTTTGCCGTGCTGCGCGCGTTGTCGATGGCGTCCGCGTTCTGTGCCCCAGCCTTCGGAGCCGCTGCCGCGCCCACCATCACCATTGCCAGAATGCCTGTCGTCAGCTTCATCGCTGTCTTCATAGGTTCCCTACTTCGCCGCGGGCGTCCCGGGCTTCGTCGTCCCGGTAGCGGCCGCTGAAGGTTGTAAATCGTGACTGAAGTACGTCGTCGCCGTGAAACTCGCAATTACGCTCTCGTTGGGGGCGTACTGGTAGACGTGCTTGGCCTTCGCCTGGCTCGGGTTCTTGGTCGTCGCGATCAGCAGACCACTGACATTGACGATGCGCTCCAGCTTGCTCACCCGGTCAAAGAAGTTCAGCGTCGAGTAGTACGGCCCATCCAGTTCGATTTCGAACGGGACTTCGGTGTAGTACTGCTGCGACTTGGTGTCTTTGGCCGCGTAACGCCGCAGTTCCACGCCCGCCTTCTGCGCCTCGCCATCCATCATGGTGATGAACGTGTCGACCTGCTTTTCGTCGGGAACGATGCGCTGCTCGATTTCCAGCTGCTGCTTGAGCTCGGCCAGTTGCTGCTCAATCTGCTTCAGCTTCGGGCGGTAAGACTCGAGTTCGTTGTTCTCCCGGACTTTGTCTTCCAGGGCATGCTGCGCGGCGGTGTTTTTCTCGCTCTGGCTCTTGAATACGACAAAGTACAGAGCCGCCGTCACCAGCGCGCCGCCAACGATCACCGCTCCCCACTGCTTGATGCCGCTCAGTTCGCTAAAATTCGTCGCCATAGGTCCGCCTTTACGACTTTCCCTTCTCGCAGGTCAACGTGAACTGGAATGCCTGCATGTCCTTGATCTGCTCGTCCTGATACGTTTCCTTGATTTCGACGTTCTTGAAGAAGCCCGTCTTCTGCAGGTTCGCGATCAGGTTGGCCACCGCGTCGGTGCTCAACGCCGTGCCTTCCAGATTCACGCTTGGCCCGGTGTCGTCCATCTTGACCAGCCACACGGCTTCGGTGTTGTTCACCGTCTCGCCCATCATGGCCATCAGGTTGACCGGACCGGTCTGGTTCTGGCGCAGCCCGTCAATCACGTCCACGCGCCGCTTGTAGTTGTTCGCCTGGTTCTGGCGCTCGAGAAAGCGCGCCTTGACGTCGGCCAGTTCCCGGTTCTTCTGCTCGGCCACCTTCATGTGCGCATCGATGGCCTTCGCCTGATGGTCCAGCCGGTACCAGTAGCCGAGGTTGAATAACCCCGCGACCACCAGCACCACCAGCACCTTCAGTTTGGGCGATCCCATATCGCCCATTTCCATGGTGGGCATCGACGGCCCGCCGCCGCCTCCGCGCTTGCCCTTCCCTTTGGATGATTCGAGTAGGTTGATTTTGATCATAGGGATTCAAAGCTCCTCAGGGCCAGGCCTACCGCCACCGCCATCTGACCCGGGTTCTGCTCCACCAGCTCCGCTCCGTGCCCCTCGACTGGCGGCGTAACCCGCTGGAACGGATTGAACAACTCGACAGGCATGGAGAACTCCTGCCGCAACGCTTCCACCAGGCCCGGCACTTTCGACGAACCGCCGGCCAGATAGATCTTCTCGATGTGCTCGCCCGCCGCGCTGGCGCGGAAGAAGTCGAACGTCTTCTGAATTTCCAGCACGATGATCTCGGTGACCTGTTGCAGGATCGGCTGCTTCGCGTCCTCGCTCACCGTGCCCACCTTGTTGCCCAGCTTCAGCGACTCGGCGTCGTCGAAGCTCAGGTCCAGTTCCTTCTGCAGCGAGTCGGTGTACTGGTGCCCGCCCACGCTGACGTCGCGCGGGAACAGGGGCGTCGTACCCTTCACGATGTTGATGTTCATCACGCTGGCGCCCAGGTTCAGAAGCGCCACCACCTGGCCCGGTGCCGGCTGGTAGTTGTACTCGTAGCAGTTCTGCAGGGCCAGCGCATCGATGTCCACGATAGCCGGGGTCCGCCCCGCCATCGAGAGTACGTTGGTGTAGTTCAGAATCTTGTCCTTCTTCACCGCGACCAGGAGAACGTCCATTTGCGGACTCCCCACTTCGTCGGAAAGAATCTGGTAGTCAAGACTCACATCGGCCAGATCGAAGGGAATGTGTTGAGCCGCTTCCTTCTCGATGGTCTCGGCCAGTTCCTGGTCGCTCATCGAGGGCAGCGAGATCTTCTTCACAATCACCGAGTGGCCGCTCACCGCCGTGGCCACCGCTTTGGTCTTGATCGCGTTATCGAGGAACAGTTTCGAAATCGCGCTCGATACTGTGCCCGAGTCCACGATCATCGAATCCACCACGATGTCGGAAGCCAGCGGCTCCAGCCCGAGGTGCGCCACCTCGATCTGCCCACCCTTTTTCTTCAGCTCCACTGCCTTGATGCTCGAGGAGCCTACATCCAGGCCAACAATGGACTTCGATCCGAATCCAAACATGTGCCCACCTTTACTGTGACCCGGCAGCTTTGGCCGCTGCCTTGGGTTTGCGTTTCGCCTGCGGTTCCATCTGGCTCGACTTCTCTTCCATCCACTGGTCCAGCCTCGATTTCTTGAAGCGCCAGCGGTTGCCTAACTTGAACGCCGGAATTTTCTGCTCGCCCACGTATTTGTAGAGCGTGTCCGGACTCACGCCCAGGTATTGCGACGCCTGGCGGATATTCATCACTTCTCGCGAGTCGGCCATAGTTCCTTTTGCCCTACCACTCATTCCCGCCCCGGTTTCTCCGGCCCACGGGCTTTCCTTCGGGAGACTGCCTTGCCCTCTACATCGGCTTCCGAGGGGTTTCGGTGTCCAGAGCATATATCAACCCCGAAAAACCCCGGCTCGAAGTGAATATCCGCGTTTTACTGGGTTTTTTGCCTGTTTTCTGGAATCGGGGAAAAGCTGGGTTTGGGGATATATCTATATGTTGTGGTTGAAGGATTTGTAGATACAATTAGAAGCAGTCGCAATGCAACTGATGCGTGGTCACACGCAGAGTGGTAACTGAAGTACTAGGCACGGTACGGAGGTACTACATCGTCCGGCGCAGATCCTGTGTTCGCAATGCTTTAACGCGCGTCGCTGAAAGCTTCACGCGTGATTACGCTTCGCCGAGACGACCGTCGGGATCAAGTCCAACACTCAAATCCGAACGCTTTACGCGCCCTTGAAGGGTCGCTCTTTCACGGTGAAGTGGTGCGTGTAAGCACAAGAAAAATCTCCTGTGCTAGTCAAATCAGTTCCCAATCGTATTTGCATGCCTTACGGATCCCTCGATCGGTCGCCTTCAGAAAATTCGGAAACCGAGCCTAGTTCAAAATCAAAATCGCGCTTAAGCACGAAGCCGCTTCCTGATCCCTTTACGAGATGACCGGTAATTGTGGCTAAAATCGGGTTGGCCGATTGTCGATGTCGGGCAAGAAATTGATAGAAATGGGACACCGAGTCTGTCTGTGCTGCTGCCTGATCGGTCACCAGCAGGAGTGATTGCTTCGGACATACACTCTCGGAGATCGAAGTGCCGTGCCTGTAGACCCTCACCGTTATGCGAAGGGTCACCACCCTTCCAAAATACTGATCTGGTCGAGCCATAAGCTGACAAAAGGAGACAATTTCCGTTGTCTTTTCTTGCGCTTGCGGTGCTCGATCCGAAGACCAAGCTAAGATGACCAGGGGAACAAAATAGGCCCAAGCTACGATCGTCCAGATCATTGGCAGCCGCCTACGTCCCAAGCAAGCATTCGAATATGTGGGTCGGAACTCAAGAACTGCCCATGCCTCTTGCCGCGAAGTAAATCCAATCCGGATTCGCTATCGGGTTCCTTGCCGGTAGGGCAGCCTGTGGAAGAACCGCTGTTCCAAATAAGGTGAGCGTTCGAGCCACTGCCTTCCACGGCGGACGCTCATAACGCTCCTCCGGGCGTGTTATTGAACGTCAGCGACCTTTCCGTCTTTGAACGTCACCTTCATGTCTTTGTAGATGTAAATCTGCTTGGCGCCAAGATTGACTTTCTTATCCGGCTTGCCCATCGCGCCTTCGACCTGATCGGGTGTCATGCCCATCTTGATCTCCGCCGGCTCGGCCTGCTGCTGCGGCGCCGCGGCTTGCTGCTGGCTGCCTCCCTGCTGACCACCTTGCTGACCGCCCTGGTCTCCCTGCTGGCCGCCTTGATCGGCCTGCTGCGTGTTGTCGCTGATCGAGAGCAGTTGCCCAATGGTGTCCTCCACATCACCAGCGCTGGCCTTTGCCAGGGAGCCTTTGGGGAATTGAAAGACGACTTGTGCCTTGTTGTAAGTCGGAGGATCGGTGTTGTTGCAGGTGTCGCAGGCCACGATAGCCATCGACACTGTGTCCTTCTCCACGTTCACGTCGAGCTTGGTGGGATACACCTTATCGCCATTCTTAAACAGCTTCGTCGTCTGGCCTTGGTCTTGCGTTTGCGAGAAGTGCCCAAAGAGCTTCTTGCGAGCTTCCACCATTGCCGAGTTCGGGGGATGCACGGTGCCGCCCTCGTACTTGTTGGTCAGCGTCGTCTTATCGGAATACGGCACACCGAGAAGACCGCCCTTCTTGATCTCGAGCAGCGTTCCCTCCTCCGTTACCGAAAATCCGCTGGTGTCCGAGGCGAGTTTGGCCACCTTGTACTGCGAGGTGAGTTGCTCTTGTAACGTAACGGCTTGCGCGCCGGCGCGCGCCGCCGAAAATACGGTCACCGAAACGACAAGCACCGCTGCCGAAATTATCGCCGCCACTCTCTGCCGCATGGTCACGTCTCCTAATCGAAAGCCGTGTCGTGTATCGAAAACATCAAGGACGCCGAAATCCAGTTTGAAGAATCGGGAACGAGCGCCGCTCCGTCAAGAACGGCGCTCGAGGATTGTGCAGCCGCTTTACTGCGAGCCACCACCACCAGAGGTGGTTTCCTGTTTCACATCAGCCTCTGTCTTATCGGCCGCCGATTGCTGGTCTTGCAGGGTCTTGGCTGCGCTTGAATCCGGCGGGGGCGCCGGAACTTCTCCATCTACCTTGCCGGTATCCGGAGCCTTCGGAAGTCCGCCGGTGCCATTCTTCTTCGAGAGCTCATCCATGCCGCCGGTGAGCTGCTCGCGGAAGTGGTTGTGCATCTCCTGCAAGTCGTCGACAGCGACGGACACCTGAGCGCCGACGGCGCAATCTGACTTCTTGCTGGCAAGGACTTTCACGTCCACGTTCTTGTCATCGTCGGGGGTATCGGTGACCCGGCTGATCACGTCCCCGGAAGTCAGCGAACATTCCTGTCCGTCGGCCACGACTGAGATTTCATCGTTGACCACGAACGTTTTCCGCTTGGGATCGAGCGCTGGCGGAGGCCCATCGTTGCCCGCGGCAGATTGCCCGCCAGAGGCAGACTTGCCCTTGCCTGCGTCCGCCTGATCGGCTGCCAGTTGCGCCTTCACTTCCTCGGCAAGAAGGCTCTTCACTTCCGCAGAAAGTGGCACGGCCGCATCCGCTGCCGGAATTGGGCCCATGCTCGCGACCAGCAAATCCTGGCTGGGATTCAAAAGCGCACCCGACTCCGCGGCTGCCTGCGCGTCATAAGCAGCTCGCAAGCTGGCCGCGAGCAGATAATCCGTCAGCCAGAATGCCGCTGAAGGATAGACCGGATACGGTTGGTAATACGCGCCGTAATATCCGTACCAAGGTTGCCCTGCCCATCCCCAGGCATAGGGAGCGGGCGCTGGCCACGGGTTGTAAGCCCATCCGTAATAGCCAGGGTTGTAGTAGTAGGCCGGAGCATAACCGTAGTAGCAGCAGTATCCTCCATACCCGTACGAACGATAAACGCCGGTATAGACCGTATTGTGGTACACGTACGTGCGCGAAACGTAAGTGTGGCCGTTGCGCGACACATAGTTGCGCTGCACGTAGCCGCCATGCCGTCCGTTTGTCACCACCCGGGCGCCGTTGTGAGTGCTGACCACCGTGCGTCCGCCGTGCAGGCCATGTTGAATCTGCATGCCGTTCCGGTTAATGGAGCGGACCGAACCGTCTTTGCGAACGGCTGCTGTGCCGCCGCCTTTTAACGATCTCTGCTGCATACCCGCAGGCGTGGTCTTCGAGCGACTGACATTGGCATTCCCGCGGTTGCCATTTGTAGACCCACCACCGGGCCGATTTGCGGGACTATTGGTTTTTCCCGTATTGGCGGCTCCTGCGCGGTTGTTGTTGTTCGTCGTTCCCGGGCGGCCGTTGTTCGTGGTTCCGGGGCGGCTGTTGTTCGCGGTTCCGGGGCGGCTGTTGCCGGTCGTTCCGGGGCGGCTGCTGTTCGCGGTTCCTCCGCCCGGGCGGGTCGTGTTCGCCGCCCCGGTGCGGGTTGTATTGGAAGGAGTAGTGTGTCCGGCGGGAGCTGTCGAATGGCTTGCAGGCGCGTGCTGTGCGGGCGCTGCCGCATGGGGAGCTGCCGCGGGTCTCGGGGCGGGCGCGCTGGTCTTCTTCTGGGCCCAGGCAAAAGCGGGAACCACCATCAAGAGCAGAAGCAATCCAGACTTCCGCAGGATACTTGCCTTCTTCATGAAATTCATCGCGGACTCCTAACGAATATTTTTCTTCCGACCTGCACGAGCCGGGACGGTGGTTAAGTGGTGGAGCACTTCAGTCCTCGCGGTGTTGCGAGTATTTTTTGGGGGGGGCCAGGAGGAACGAATCGGTACTGCCGCCCGACTCCGCGCCCACATGTCGTCGGAATCTTGAGCGCACAAACGTTATCAAAACTTGGCCGGACGCGCAATCGTTCTCTTGAAGTTTTGTTTCCGGCGCTGCCCCACCCGCCTCTGCATTGCGATACTCTATTGTTTCCTGATCGGCTGTTTCGTGGTCGACGGTCTTTATTACTCTGTGGGAGGATTCCTTGCGCTACCTCGATCGTTTGCAACCACTCGCCCTTCTCGTCCTGCGCCTGGCTTTGGGGGCTGTCATGACCGCGCACGGCTACCACAAAGTGATTGGGCTGCACCACACAGCACAGTTTATGTCGGGCTTGGGCATCCCAACCTGGCTGGCTTATGTTTCTGCCTTCACCGAGTTTCTCGGCGGCATTCTGGTTCTGGCGGGCTTCTTCACCAGTTGTGCCGCCTTCGCCATTTGCATTGACCTCGCGGTCTCCATCTGGAAGGTGCACCTGCACAACGGACTGCTGGGAGGGCCCGGCGGACCCGGATATGAGCTCCCGCTGGCGCTCGCGGCCATCGCTTTCGCCCTGGTCTTTTTTGGAGCCGGCCCGATTGGCCTGGACCATGTCCTCCGCGGCGGAGGCAGCGCATCCAAGCGATCGTGATTTCAATCGAGCTTAGATTTCAACATCCGCGCAACTCTTAGCCCGGAGCGGGGTTTAACTTTGCGGCTGCAGCCACCCGATCCAGGGGCTCATTGTTTCAGCTGGTGTTATGTCGGCAGATTGAATTTCGACGAGGCTGAAATTATGATGGACAAATCACCCATATGCTTGCATCCAAACGGTTTGGCGGGAGCATCTTAAACGCCAGCAACGATGTATCCAGGAGGTTCCTTTGAGAAAGCTTGCCTTCTTAGCACTGGTCTTCTCGTTCTTCACGCTTGCGAACTTTGCCTCGGCCCAGCAGGCCGACGCCATGCTCGGCTTCAGCACGATCGTCGCGCCGAGTTCGAGTTCGACCTCCTGCCCGGTTTTTTCGTCGACCTGCATCAGGGAGACCGGCGGCCTATACACCACCATTAGTGGCGACGTAATTTTCCACAAGCGCATTGGCTTCAACATCGAGGGGAACTGGAGGACAAAACAGGGATTGGAGGGCGCAATTGGCAGTCAGCAGCTGTATCGGCCTATCCTGTTTGATTTCAACGCCGATTACCAACCCCGCATCACCAAGAAAGTCGGCGCCGATCTGCTGGGCGGAATCGGGTGGCAGACCACTCGATTCTATGCCTTCAACTATTCCAGCAACTGCCTGACTTTCGGCCAGTGCTACACCAGCAATAACCACTTCCTTGTGCACTTCGGCGGAGGCATCCGCTACTACTTCTTTGGAAACGCTTTCCTGCGGCCCGAAGCCCACTTCTACCACATCATGAACAACACCGACGTCTTCAGCAACACGAACGTGATTCGGGTTGGGGCCTCAATCGGGTACACTATCGGCGGTCCAAACTAGACGGCATTTGGCGCGGATAGTTGATGGTTTTCTGCTCGGGCAGTTCGCCTTGCTCGTCAGTAAAGGTCTGCCCGAGCTGTATAGCCAGAAGAAGAATCAGATTAACAGGGGGCGGTATTGATCAGGTTCCTTTCGTTCACCTTCGTATGCACGCTTGTCCTATTCGCCAGCCTCGCACATTCTCAGGAAATTGACGTTGCGGTAGGCGGCAGCACTCTTTTCGCTCCCAAGTCCTACACCGCCTCGCTGGCTTATCCGCCCCCGCCGCAGAACGGCGCATCCTATGTCGGCGCCAGCGGCCAGATCGTGCTCCAGAATCATTTCGGTTTCAACATTGAAGGAGCGGTTCGCTACCACGAGGGGATCTACAACGGCTACCAGAACTATCGTCCGTCCTTCATCGACGTGAATGGAGTGTTCGCGCCCCAGTTGGCGCGCAGGACAACCGGCAATTTCATGGCTGGAATTGGCGTCGAGAACCTGATTTTCTATAACACCTTCGGCAGTTGCAGTTACGCAACTTGCCCCACCAACGTCAACAGCAACCACTTCCTGCTGCATCTCGGGGCCGGCGTACGCTACCGATTCCTGGGACATTTCTTCGTCCGGCCTGAGGCGAGCTACTACCGCGTCTTCAACAACTATCAGTTCGCCTCTGACAACGTGTTCCGCGCGGGCGCCTCGATTGGCTATACGTTCGGATCAGAATAGCGCGCCGACGCCCTGCATGACTTTTGACCACGAAAAAAGGGCAGCGTCTCCGACGCTGCCCTTTGCGTTCCTAGGGGAATCCCGGTTATTTCATTCCCATGCAGATTTCCGCTTCGTGGATCGAGGCGTTGAGATGCTCAATTGACTTTGCGCGGTGGCCGTCGAAATCGTGCTCGGCGATTTCCAGTTCATGCTTGGCGGCCCTCATGTGCTCCAGGGCCTCGTCAATGTGCGGATGCCGTTCGGGCGTGGGTGCAACCGCGGGCGCTGCCGGAACTGCCGCCACTGCCGGTGCTGGTGTGGCCGAAGCTTTTGGACCAGCTGCCGCGGCCGGGAAAGCGAGCGTAAAGAGAAGTGTTGCCATGATTAGCAGACTCAAGAATCCCATCTTCTTCATGCGTTTCCTCCTCGTCCGAATTCCGGTCGGACGCAACCGATGTAATTCATTCCAGGCCACGGATCTATTGAACTGGCCCTCCGCGACACCCGCACAGTATATGCGCACACACAACAGAGGCTGCCTGTGCAAAAGTTAACTCCCTGGATGCCCCATTAACGCCCTATTCCGTTCTCCCGCCGGCCTCGCCACCATAGAAATGCGGCCACCGCAACCACCACGATCGCCACCACTCCGTCGAACCGCTTGAGATCCCGTTCCAGCCTGCCCCAGTGTTGGCCGAACAAATATCCTGCGCCGGAAATTGCCGACACCCACAGCGCCGCACCGAGAAAGTTAAAGAGCGCGAACTTGCGCCAGTGCATGCGCAGCACTCCCGCCATCGGCCCCGCGATGATTCGCATCCCGAATATAAAGCGGGCAAAGAAAATCGTGACTGCCCCGTACCGGGCGAACAGCCGTTCCCCTTGCGCCAGCGTCTTGTCTTGAATGCGAAAAAAGGATTGGTAACGTGCCAGCAGCGGTCGCCCCCCGTAATGGCCCAGAGCGAAACCGAGATTGTCGCCAACTGTGGCCGCAATTGTCGCCACGACGATGAGCCACGGAAGCTGCAGATCGTGTTCCGAATAAGCCAGGAAACTCGCCAGCAGCAGAACAGTTTCCCCCGGCAGCGGTACGCCCGCATTTTCCAGCAGCAACGCCGCGCCCACCGCCCAATATCCGTAGTGAATCACGGCATTCCGCAACAGGTCGAGAATGGAGTGGCTCATGTGGGTGCGATTGGGTAATCGGGCAATCCGGTAATTGAGCACTTTGAAAACCAAAAACCTAAGGTTTCAGATTCCTCAATCACTAAACTGCTCAATTGACCGATTTCTGATTAAGAAACTCGATCAACGCCTGGTTGAATTCGTTCGGGCACTCCTCATAGGGCAGGTGCCCAACCCCCGGAAAAAGCACCGTTTGCACATTTTCAAAGTGTCGCGACAAAGGCCCCATCGAGGAAGCGTACACCGCCGGATCCTTGCTTCCCCACATCAGGAGCGTGGGAATTGCCGCCAGCTTCGGGAGCAAGGCCTCCAGTTCCCGCAGGTCGGCGGTCCATGTGCGCACAATGCTCAACCCATGTTCAAACAATCCGGGAATGGCCAGCGGCGCTTTGTAGCCTGCAAGACTTCCAGGTGGAATTTTGTGGCGGTTGGCATATAAACGCCCGTGAAAGTATGGATAGAGCCAAGGCTGATGCGCAATCGCGAAACGAAACAGCGCCGCGCCAACCGGGCTGCCCAGGAACGGCGCCAGCCATCGCCCGTGCGGCGAGTAGGGATTGACGGGGGCGACCAGCACTAACCGGCGCACCCGCAACTTGCTGCCGCTCGCGCATTCGGCTGCCGCGCACATCGCTACGGCTCCTCCCCGCGACGTTCCCAGCAAATCGAACGACGACAATCCCAGATTCCCGGCGAACCTCAGAACGCGACGCGCCGTTGCCCGCATCGAATGGTCAATCTGCGGGCGGTCGGAGAAACCCGCTCCCAGCAGATCGGGCGCCAGAACCATCGCGTAGGGCGCGAGCGCGGGCATGGCGTAGCGCCACGAGAACGAATACCCCATCAGCCCGTGCAGCAGGATCAGCGGCGGTCCCGACCCGGCTCGCAGATACCGCATGCGGGCGCCATCGAAATCCATCCAGCACTCTTCGATGCCCAAACCCGTGGCAGCGACCGCCGACGGAATCTCTTGCACGTCACTCATCTCGACTTCACCATCGGAGCTTCCCGTATCACCGAAAATCTCGCCGCTTCCAAGACAACTCTTTCGCAATCGCCGGCCTCTATTTAAGTGAAACAACGCCTCTGTCGCTTCACTTTGGGGAGCTTCGGCTCCCCGCTTTTTTTCGGCTCCGACGCCCTCTCTATGCCGCCGCTTTCCGCTTCTTGCCCAGCAACTTCTTCAACACTCTGATCCCTTTGTCCACGTGCTTCTCCTCCATCAAAAACGGAGGCAGAAAGCGCACGACTGTGTCCTGCGTGCTATTGAACAGAACTCCCTCGGCCAGCGCATCGTCCACAATCGGACGCGCCGGAATGTCGAGCTGAATGCCTTGAATGAACCCGCGCCCGCGCACTGCCTTGGCCGCCGACCGCTTCTCCACGACTTCCTTCAGCTGCTGCTGCAAATACGCGCCGACCTTGTTGACGTTCTCGAGCAGCTTCTCTTCTTCCACGATGGCAAGGAATTCCAGCGCAATGCGGCACGCCAGCGGGCCGCCGCCGAACGTGGTGCCGTGTTGTCCCGGCGAAATCGCGGTCGCGAATTCCTCCCTTGCCAGGAACGCCCCCAGCGGAAGGCCCGCGGCTATCGGCTTGGCAATGGCCACAATGTCGGGCGTTACACCGAAACTCTGGAATGCGAAAATCGTTCCCGTACGCCCCAGCCCGCACTGGATCTCGTCGAAAATCAGTGCGACCTTGTGGCGGTCGGCCAGCGCGCGGCACTCGCGCAAGAACTCCGGCGAGCACTCGTAGATTCCGCCTTCGCCGAAAATCGGCTCGAGTACGATCGCACAAGTGTTGTCGTTGATCGCGGCCCGCAGACCTTCGAGATCGTTCTGCTTCACAAAGGTCACATCTTCGAGCAGAGGCTCGAATCCCTTGCGATGCTTGTCTTGCCCGGTAAGCGAAAGAGCTCCAAACGTGCGCCCGTGATACGAACCTTCCAGCGCCACCAGGCGGCATTTCGCCTCGCCGCCGGCGCGATGTCCCGCCAGCCGTGCCAGCTTGATCGAGCCTTCGATCGCCTCCGTTCCGCTGTTCGAAAAAAACGCGCGGTTTAGCCCCGAAAGCCCGCACAGCTTCTCCGCCAGCGGCCCCTGATACTCGTGGTAGTAGAGATTCGAAACATGCACCAGCTTCGCCGCCTGCTCGCGAATCGCCTTCACGATGCGCGGGTGAGCGTGGCCCAGGGCATTCACTCCGAGCCCGGAGACAAAATCCAGGTAGCGCTTGTCCTCGATGTCATACAAGAACACGCCCTTGCCGCGCGCCAGCACGATCGGATATCGGCTGTACGTTGACAACAAATATTTGCGTTCGAGTTCTGCGATTTGTTCCAGAGTTTTCATGACAATTTCGATTTTACCGGAAGCGCTCCTGGTGCACACCCCGGAGCGGGTTAAAGAAATCGGGGACTGCGATCTCCCATCAGTACAGACCCTTCTCTCCCTCCGGCCGCGTCTTCCACCGCCGGTGCACCCACAGCCACTGCTCCGGATACTTCCGCACGTAATCTTCAATCACCTTGGTGAACTTCTGCGTGTTGGCGACGATGTCAGCTTCCAGATCACCCGTTCGCGCCAGTTCAACTGCCGGGTCGAATCGCAGCCGGTACTTCCCCAGCGCCTCATCCCAAATCGTAAAGCCCGGAACCACCGCCGCGTCGGTGCGCAGCGCAATGCGGGCCAGTCCGCTCGCCGTGCAGGCCGGGATGCCGAAGAAATCCACGAACACTCCTTGCGGCGGAGTCATGTTCGTATCCATCAGGATCCCGACGGTCTCGCCCGACTTCATCGCCGCCAGCAGTCCACGGACGAAATCATCCTTCGGCACCACTTTATTTCCGTGCATGGTGCGGTAGTGCTGCAGCATGCGATCGAGAAACTCGTTATCCATGGGCCGCATGACGACGTGGAGCCAATGGCCGTGCAGCGAATGCGCGAAGGCGGAGAGTTCCCACCCGCCAAAGTGCGCCGTCAGAAACAGCACTCCCTTGCCGCGAGCGTAGGCCTGCTCGTAGTTCTCGAGGCCGTCGTAGACCACGACGTCGTCGATATTTTCTTTTGTGTATCTGGGAAACTGGCACAATTCGGCGAGTTGCCGGCCCAGGGAAGTAAACTCTCCGCGCAGAATGCGCCTCCGCTCTACTTCACTTTTTTCCGGAAACACCATGCCGAGATTGCGCATCCCCACCTGGCGCAGCCGGAAATGCAGAAGATAGACGACGTAGGCAAGGCTGATGGCGAATGCGCGCGAAAGACGGCGCGGCATCAGACCCAGGATCTTGATGAACGGCCACGCAGCCGCGTATTCGAGTTTCCGCCGCATCCGGGAGAGCGAGAAAAAACTAATTCACGAACGGCACAACGTTTCAGAAGTGAGCACATCCGCTAAAACTGATTCGTGTCCTTCGTGTCCTTCGTGGTTATTCGTGCGCTTCGTTGGTGATCCGCAAGCCTATTTCGCCGCTTGCTGCGCCCACTTCGCCAGCGTGGTGAGGAACGAATTCGCCGCCGGCGTCGGGTCAATCTCTCCGCTCAACGCGGCCTTGGTCGTCACCATGTGCCCGTAAAACTCGCGCGTCGAATCCTTGTCCTGCTTTACCACCGCGCCGTTCAAACTGACGCCGGCAAAAATCCCGCGGGCCCGCGAGTAGGTCAGCACCTGGGCGCGCATTTTCCAGTCGGTGTTGCCCTCCGCATGGCGTCCCACCGGACCCGCCGCCACCGAGGCATCCGCGCCCAACGCAAACTTGCTCGACAGCAGGTGCTGCATGCCATCGTTGTTCATGACCAGCATGACCAGGTCCACGGCCTGCCCGCCAATCTGAAATCCGAAACTGCCTCCGGCGACCGTGAAAAACGCGGGCGCGCTCCATCCCTTCGGCGTGCGGCAACTGGCCAACCCGCGCCCATACTTTGCGCCCACAATGAACCCGCCCTTCAACATGGACGGGACCACGGCGACACACTCCGCTTTGCTCAGGATCTCCTCTGGGATGCCCGAGTCGGGCGCCGATTCAATCTCATTCAGCACGTCGCCCGCCGCCTGCACGCGATCGGACGCCTTCGATTCCTTCGGCTGATCATCTGCCGCGAAAGCGGCGGCGCAAAAGCCAAAAAGCACAGCGACACGAACAGGGTCAGCAGCACAAACTTTTTCATGTTCCTCACCACGCAGAAAGATTTCACCGGGATCTGGTAATTGGATTGTAAATGATGTCGCGCCTGTGCAAGGACCGGCTCCAAATGGCAAGGTCCGGCCGGCGGGATCGGCGAACGGGCCAGGGCACGATAGGAGTCAGCGGAAACTTGATCCGGGAGGGAGTTCGGCAGACAAAAAAATGCGGGGCTGAAAGTAGTGACCCTAATCGCCACTCTCAACCCCGTCTCCCAGGTTCTGTGGTAGGTGAGGCGAGTATGCGTCGCCTCAAATTTTCCGACAAGATTACGAAAGTAAGTGTCCCCACGTTACGCGGGAAGCAAGGAACCACGAGCAAGGAACGATGAGCGGTTCGGTTCGCCTGGCTCATGGCTCAGAGCGCTCTTCTACTTCGCCGTCACCAGCGAATGCGTAATGGCATGCACCGACAACGCAATGCGGTTCTGCACGCCCACCTTGCGCATCAATTTCGCTACGTGCGCTTTCACGGTGCGCTCTTCGATTCCCAACTGACCGCCAATCTCTTTATTGGAGCGGCCGGCCACCAGCATCTCAAGCACTTCTTTCTCGCGGTCGGTGAAGGTCACGCGGCCCGCCGGAAAAATCCGTCCCGGCGCCGATGACACTCGCTCGATGAACATGGACAGCACGCGCCGCGGCGCCCATACTGATCCCTGATTCACGATGCGAATTGCCTGCGCGAACTCCGCCGGTGTGGCGGCCTCGTCCACGTAGCCTTTGGCTCCAGATGCGATCGCTTTCAGGATTGTCTCTTCGTCAATTCCGGAACCGGTCACGATGATCCGCAAATCCGGCCGCGTGGCCTTCAGACTTGCCATCACGTCAAACAGGTTTTGTCCGGAACGGTTGCCGAGCAGGATGAGATCGATGCCTTGCAGGGTGCTGATCTCGGGCAGTGCCGCGGAGATGAGTTCGAACTCGGGCTCAGAGTCGAACAGCGCGCGGAAACCGACGAAGCGCAACGGGTCGCTTTCCACCACCGCGATTTTGATTACTGGTTTTCTGGCTACAGCTGCTTTCATAGTTATCCCTTGTAGGGTTAGATTCTTCTACTCAGCATAGTAATAATTCGACATAATGCAAAGAGAAGGTGACCGAAGGGAAATTACGGGAGTAACATGGAAAAATCAGGCTGAAGTCAGCCTTGGCCCTGAACTTCTGAGCGAAACGAAGCCTCCGGGCCGAGTGCCGATGCAATCTCTCTGCGGAGAAAATGATGAAACGTCCCGGTCTTATTCTGTCGCTCTTGCTTGCGTTTGCCTCATTGCTGCGGGCGCAACAGCCCGCGCCGGCCCAGCAAACCGAAACCGCGCCGCCGCCGGCGAGCCAAACCCCCGCCCAGCGCCCGCTCCCACCTATACGCCCAAGTTCAAGGGCGACCCGGCCCGCTCCGATTCCGAAGCGGCCGCGCTGGCCTACATGCGCGTCGTCATCCGCGCCAACCGCGCGTTCAACAAGCAGTACGACCATTTCGCTCTCACGCTTACCGAACTCGTCCACTCCGGAACCTTCACCAAGCGCATGGTCAACCCCGATCGCGGAGACTACACCGCCAGCTACAAGGGCAAGAAAGACAGCTACATCCTCACCATGACGCCTAAATTTCAGGACGCCCAGCACCGGTCGTTTTACGCCGAGGATGACGGCAAAATACACGGCGACGAAACCAAAGCCGCAGACGGGGATTCGCCGGTCGTGAAGTGAGAGATGGGTTGGAGGTTGAGACCAGACCTGCGTGCCCCTCCCTTCGCGCTCTTCGCGAAACAGTGGGGGTGGGGCCCTGGACTTCCTGGCTTAGCTTCTTATGGCCGCCCGTTTTCCGCTACCGACGGCTGCAGCAATCGCAATCCGCTCGACGGGCACACTTCCGGATAGTCCGTGTATTCAAATGACTTCCCCTCGACTGGCTCAAAGTGTTTCAGCCAATCCACGACCTGGGCCACGGGATTCGGAAAGGGGCCGACGCCCTCGGTATTCAACCACTGCAAGCGCTGAGCTTTGTCGTCTCCGCGCGGAATCTCCGCGCCAAAACTTTCCGCCGCCTGGCGAACCAGGCCTCCGTGGTTCCCGTTCAGAGCCCGGAATTCGGTCGCGCCCAGCAGGGTCTTCAATTTCTGGAGCTCTTCCTTCGGCATCTTCCCTTGCAGTCGCTGCGTTTCTCCACTGTTGAGCGCGCGCACGATTCGATATTCTCCGTCCCGCGACACGGCGATGCAAACTTGTCGAAACCCCTCTGGCCGCAGGGTCACCGGATCATTGTAAGAAAGGCGGCCCAACAAATCGGGGTCTTGCGGGTGGTACACCTCTTGCGCCCACACACTGGCTGAGAGCAAAACAATCGCCGCGGTCAGCAATGATTTCAGGAAAGACTGCATCGGGAACCTCCACAGAAGCTCGCTTCCCCACATTCTAGTACGAACGCCCTGACGGCTGCGACGCAAACTTCTGCCTACTGCTGTTCCGCCTCAGGAATCGCCTGCACTTGCAAACTCTTCCGCTCGCCTTCCTCCACGCGCAGTGCGCTTCCCTGCCCTTCGAAGGCTTTCAGAAACTCCGGATTGTAGTAGGCCTCGCCGTCCACGCTCTCCCAGGCGAAGAGCATGTACTCGCCCGGCGGTACGCCGTGCACAGTGAAGCGTCCGCTCTGATCGCTGACGGTCTTGCGGAACCGGTCCACGCGCGCGCGCAAGCGCGCTTCCGGCGCGACGACAATCACGGCGTTGGCAACAGGCTCGCCTTTGGAGTTGGTGACAACGCCCTCCACCACGCCGCCGTTCGCGCTTGCCACCAGCATCGGCGAAGACCGAGCCGCCACTCACGCTGATCTCCGACTCGCCTGCCCCGCGCCCGCCCGCGACGACCGACTTCAAATACCAGTCGGAATTCCCGTCGCCGGCAAGTTGTATGTAGTAGGCTCCCGGCGGAACGCTTTTCCACTCGAACGTTCCATCGGCGGCCACGTGCGCGAGATGGGAAAATCCTTCGCCCATGGAGAACGCACTCAACGCGTCATCCTCGCCATCGCCGAACGCAAGGCAAGAAACATCTGGCTGAAATCGAGATGTGCGGGCGTTGCCTTTGCTCTCCAGCCGCAGGCGGCCGTGAATCCATCCTCCCGGTTGCGGAGCCAGGCGTAAGCCTTCGACGTTGTTGCCGGCAATTTGCAGCGATTGCCGTGCCATCATCGGCACTGCCGCGTTCTCAACCGATGCCAGAATCGTGTATGCGCCGGGCGCGACGTCGCGAATCACAAAGCTGCCGTCCTGGTGCATCTCCGCGCCATTCAGCACCAGGTTGAAATCGTGCGACTGCAGGATGATCACCGCCGAAGAGCGCGCCGGCAAATTCACCACCGCGCCGCGTATGCTCAGGCTCGGGCTCGGCGTTAGCGAAAAGTCCACCGGAAAATCATCGCCCGCGTGCAACTGTACGGCCGCGGCCTGGCTGCGATCCGAAGTGCCGGGATAGTACGTCGTCTGGTACGAAGTCTCCGGCTTTTCAGGTGCCCGCGCTCGCAGGATTGGCTCCGGCTGCAGCCGCAGCCCCACGCCTTCGATCAAGCTCTTGAAATCCGGCGGCGGGCTCACCGACACGTAGTAGCTTCCCGCCGGCGAGGCCCGCAATACGGTATTCGCCCAGATCGTTCGTGCGCTCCGCGCCTGCCTGCTCCCAACGGCTGCGTCCAGAGGCAAACGTCTGCCGCAGCACGGCCACTTGCGCGTTGGGCAGCCCTTCTCCGTCTTCATCGGTCACACGCCCGCGCACCACCGCTGCGGCCTGCAGACGAATCCACAGGTCCTTCAGATCCTGGCCGGCCGCCAATGTCAGCACGCGGCCTTCGCTGCGGGCGTGGTGCTTATCCACCTCAAGAAGTCCGGTGCGCTCGGCGAACAACCGGTACCGCCCCGGCACGATGCCTTCGATTTGGAAAGACGCCATCCGGGCCCGCTGACCGCTGTATAGTTTCCGCCTTCGGCCTGGTTCTCTGCGATCAGCTCGATCAGCGCCTTCTTCACCGGCTCGCCTGCCGGATCTTTCGTCACGAGGCCCTCAATTGCCGCGCGTGGACACGGTTTTGAGCTGGCGGAAGGAATCTGGGCCGCGGCGCTGCCGACGAGCAAAAGAATCGACAGGTATACGCAAACGGGTTTCATGGGTTCAATCGGCGATCGAGGAACTGTTTCCAAACGGGCGTGAGGGTCGCCCAGCCCCTTTATTTTACCCCGGAAGCCGGCTTCTCCCAAGCACCGTCTTTGCGCTTCCTTCGTATCCCTATGTGGTTGACAATACAACTCATTCTGCACACAAACATCGCCCAGGGAGGGGCGGATGGAATGAAACGTTTTTTCATCATTCGTAGGTTTTTTGATTGCGATGAGCCTGGCGCAGGCTCAGGACATCGCCGGCGACTGGCAAGGAACCCTCAGCGCGGGCGGAGCCGAACTGCGCCTCGTGCTGCACATCACAAAGAGCCGCAGACGGCAGCTCTCAAGGCCACTCTCGATAGCGTCGACCAGCGGGGCCAACGGCATTCCAGTCAGCTCCGTCTCCCTCAAAGATTCCAAGCTAAGCCTCGATATCGACGCCGTCCACGGCACCTACGAAGGCACGGTCGCGGCCGATGCAAAGACCATCTCAGGCACGTGGACACAAAACGACAGTCATTCCCGCTCGAGTTCAAGCGCGGCGCCCCGCGCCGTCAAGACCGAACACAAGCCCGCCAAGCCTTCCGACATTGACGGCGCATGGATGGGCACGCTCGACCTTGGGACGGTCGAAGCTCCGCGTTGTGTTCCACATCGTCAACACCGCAGACGGCCTGACCGCTACTCTCGACAGCCCCGATCAAGGCGCAAAAGGGATTCCTACAACTTCTGTCACTCGCGAAGGCGCTTCGCTGAAGATCGAGGTGAAATCCCTGGGCGGAGCATTCGAGGGCAAGATCGCCACCGATCTCTCGACCATCGACGGCAACTTTACCCAACTCGGCAGCACCCATCCCCTGATCTTGAAACGCGTGAAGGATCAGGCGGAACTGGAACTGAAACGCCCACAGAATCCGGTGAAGCCCTATCCCTACCGCGACGAAGACGTTTCTTACGACAACAAAGCGCAGAAGGTCACGCTAGCCGCGACGCTGACCATACCGCAGGGAAAGGGCCCTTTCCCTGCGGTGGTGCTGATCACGGGCTCGGGCCCGCAGGATCGCGATGAGAGCCTGATGGGCCACAAGCCGTTTCTGGTTCTCTCCGACTACCTCACGCGCCACGGAATCGCCGTGCTGCGCGCCGACGATCGCGGCACCGCCAAATCGACGGGCACTTTCGCCGGCGCCACGACCGCCGACTTCGCCACCGACACCGAAGCCGGCATCGCCTACTTAAAGACTCGCTCCGAAGTGGATCCGCACAAGATTGGATTAGTCGGGCACAGCGAAGGCGGCGACATCGCTCCCCTGATCGCCGCACGCAACAAGGATGTCGCCTTCATCGTCATGATGGCGGGCACCGGCGTGCCGGGAGATCAGATTCTGGTGGCGCAGGGAGAGGCCATCGAGGTGGCGAGCGGAAAGAGTCCCGAAGTTGCCGCAAAAGATGCCGCCAAGGAACGTGAACTCCTCACCCTGGTTGAGACCGAAAAAGACGATTCAGTACTGGAGAAAAAGCTGAGAGAGAAACTCGCGGGCGAGGTCCCGGAAGCTCAGATCGGAGCCCAGATCAAGGAGATCACCTCGCCCTGGTTCCGCTATTTTCTGATCTACGATCCCGCAACCGCGCTCCGCAAAGTGACCTGTCCCGTGCTCGTCCTCAATGGCGAAAAAGATAAGCAGGTGCTGCCCAGCCAGAATCTTCCGCCCATCCGCAAGGCGCTCGAAGAGGCCGGCAACAAGCATTTCGAGATTGACGAACTGCCCGGCCTGAACCACCTGTTCCAGACCGCGAAGACCGGAGCCATCTTCGAATATTCCCAGATCGAAGAAACCATGTCGCCCGTGGTGCTAGGAAAGATCGCGAACTGGATTCTGAAGCAGTAGGGAAGCACTAGAATCCTTGCGCCGGCATCCTGCCGGCGCTCCCGAAGGACGTCTCGCTCTCCGACTCGCGTGTGGGAGATGAATCAGCCACACACCTCTCAGAAAAAATTTGTTTCCCTGAAACGGGACGGCCGCGCGGGCGATTTTGGGGCGACGACGCATTTACGGGTCGCCGTGACCTATGCTCATTGACGTGGGCCTCTGGTGTAAAGGCAGCACAGCACCCTGTCAAGGTCGCAGGTGAGGGTTCGAATCCCTCGAGGTCCATTCCTTCTAGGCTGAAGGATTGTCTCTCAGGGACAAGTGGAGGGTACGCGGACAGGGTGCGACTCTCCTCAAAGTAACTTGATTTCGCTTCGGGATTGTGTCGATAATGTTAGTGCGACCTTGACAGGGTGCCGATTTATTGGCTCTCGCAAAACGGCTCTGGGCTTCCGGGGCCGTTTGCATTTTTGGGTGGTTCGACGCGCTTCACTCTAGTTCAGAAAATACTGCCGGTACAACGTATCCCTCTGCGCCGGGCGGAATCCCGCATCGCGAATAATCCGCCGCAGTTCTTCTTCCGTCGTGCAGTTGGTCACGCCCGCCGCGCGCACAACATTTTCTTCCAGCATCACCGAGCCCACATCGTTCCCGCCGAAGCGCAGCCCCATCTGGCAGACTTTCAGCCCCTGCGTTACCCAGCTCGACTGCACGTTGAGAAAGTTCGAAAGATAAATGCGCGAGATGGCCAGCACTTTCAAATAGTCCACCGCCGTGGCCTCGTCCCAGCCTCGCCCGCCGAGCGCAGTATGCTGCGGCTGAAAACTCCACGGGATGAACGCCGTGAATCCACCCGTTTCTTCCTGCAGTTCGTAAAGCCGCTGGAAATGGTTGACCAGGTTCTCGTGACTCTCGCCCACGCCGAACATCATGGTCGCGGTGGTGCGCATGCCGATCTGGTGCGCCGTTCGATGCACGTTGAGCCAGTCGTCGGTCAGGCATTTCAGCCGCGCGATCTTGTAGCGAACTTCGTCGTCGAGCACTTCCGCCCCGCCGCCCGGAATCGAATCGAGCCCCGCGTCGCGCAGCCGCAGAATCGTGTCGCGAATCGAGAGCCCGCTGTACTCCGCGATCGCGATAATCTCCGACGCCGAGTAGCAGTGCAGATGCACCTGCGGAAAACGCACGCGAATCCCCCGCAGCATCTTCTCGTGCCAATCGATCTTCAAGTCCGGATGCAGTCCGCCCTGCATCAGCACGCCCGTGCCGCCCAGTTCCACGGTCTCGCGAATCTTTTCGTAAATCGTATCGAAGTCGAGAATGTACCCTTCCTTCGCCGCCGGCCCTTTCAACGGCCGATAAAACGCACAGAAGGTGCAATACTCGGTGCAGAAGTTGGTGTAGTTGATATTGCGGTCAATGATGTAGGTGACCGTGCCTTCCGGATGCAGCCGGCGGCGCACCGCATCGGCTTCCATCCCGATCCCGATCAGGTCATCGGAGGCAAACATCTCCAGCGCTTGCTGCTTGGTAAGGGACATACGGCTCCACAGAACTGTTTATTCTAGCGGAGTCGGCAGGTACTCTCCAAGCGGGCTGGGATTAGGGGTATGTCCACTACCGGGATTGGGGGAGTGGATCAGCTTGAAGTTATTCTCGTAGGAGTCGTCATCCCGAAACGCGGCGTACTTCGGCCGCGTGAGGGATCTCCCGTAGATACGGCGAGGAGTTCCCTTCGCGCTCCCGCTCAGGGCAGGCTCCTCGCTCCGCCTGAAAAGAGGCTGCTCGGGATGACTCCCGAACCACAGTCCGAAAAAACTCCAAGCTGAGCCACCGCTCGCATTGCCTTTCAGTCCACTCGAACTCACCTCGTCCGGCAGAGCGGCACGAATTCGCATCCGCTCGGACTCAGACTTGCACGGGACCGTGCTCGCTAAAAGCCAAGAGCCAAAAGCCAAGAGCTAACGGCGGCGTCCTCCCGCAAGCCCTTGAAATCATTACATATTGAACATGTTCAATTTTCCCCTTGACGCGCTCCGCCCTCAGCGTTATAGTTGTTTTGAACACGTTCAAGTTTCACAGAGGAGGCCGAAAATGAACACCGCCAACAACATCATCGTCGTCACCTACCTGACTTACCTGTTCATCAGCGTCAGTATCACGATCTGGGTCGCCCGCACCCTGTACAAGCGCGGCGGCATCTTTCTGATCGACGCCTTTCACGGCAACGCCGAGCTCGCCGACTCGGTCAACCACCTGCTCGTCGTCGGCTTTTACCTGATCAACATCGGTTTCGTCTCCTTCGCGCTGAAGACGGCGGAGATCATCAACACCTCGCGCGCCGCCATCGAACTGCTGAGCGACAAAATGGGGATGGTTCTGCTGATCCTCGGCGGAATGCATTTCTTCAACCTGTACGTCTTCTCGCGCATTCGCCGCAGCGCGCAAGGCCCGCGCCGCCCGGTCGTCCCGCCCCCGCCGGTCGCGCCCGACGCCATGTTGAACGTTGCGATACCGCGGTAGGGTCACAGTCGGGTAACCGGGCCACTGGCCACTGGCCTGTGCTCCCTGACTCCTGGCCTGTGAAAGGAGGAACGCATATGGAAAAACTCTACGTGCTCTATGATCCGAACTGCGAAATTTGCCGCCGGCTGAAAGACTGGATTCTGGTGCAGCGCTCATGGGTCGGCATCGCAGTGATCGCCGCCGGCTCCGACAAAGCCAAGCGCCTGTTTCCGGAGCTGGACCAGATTGCCGGCAAAGACGATTTGGCCGTCATCAGCGACGATGGCGCGGTCTACTTAAACAACCACGCCTGGATCATGGTTCTCTATGCGATGGTCGAATACCGGGACTGGGCAGCCCGTCTCACGCATCCGCTGTTGATGCCCCTGGCGCGGCAGGCATTCGCGGCGTTGTCGAAGAACCGGCACACGTTGTCGCGCTGGCTGAGTGCGGAAGATCCCGAAGCGATCGCCGGCGAGTTGCGCAGGGTCGAACTCGAACCTTGCGCCGTGCCCGCCGCCAACGTGCCCGCATCCCGAATCGAGGACTACTTACAATGACGCCGACTAGCTTAAAGAGCCGAGGCACCCCGCGCGCGGAAGACACCCGCCGCAAGATCTACGACGCCGCGATGGAACTGTTTCGCGAAAAAGGGTTCGAACCGACCACCATGCGTGACATCGCGGCCAAAGCAGGCGTGGCGCTCGGCGGCGCCTATTACTACTACTCCTCGAAAGACGCCATCGTGCTCGCCTTCTACGCCGAGATGCAGGAGTCCAGCAACCAGCCGGTCCTCGATGCACTTGGCCGGCCACAGGAAACTGCAACAACGCATTCGCAGCGTCATCGACAAGCGCCTGGAGCTGCTCGAACCAAACCGCAAGTTCTGCGCGGCGCTCTTCCGCCATGCACCCGATGGCACCGACCCGCTCTCCCCTTTCAGCGACGACACGCTCCGCCATCCGCGAAGCCGCCATCGAGCACATGCGACTCGCGGCCGAAGGCAGCGACGCAAAAACTCCCTCCGACCTGAAGCCGCGCCTGCCCTACCTGCTCTGGCTCTATCAGATGGCCCTGATCATGTTCTGGCTCTACGACCGCTCCCCCAACCAGGAGCGCACGCGGAAGCTACTCGATAAGAGCCTGGGCCTGCTCGTAAACCTGTTGCGCATCTCCGCCCTGCCGCTGATGAAACCCCTGCGCAAAGCCGTGCTGGAATTGGTGGAAACGGCGGGAGCTTAAGGCGAGCTGGCGTTACAGGAACTCAGGGAGAAACGCATATGCCAGAAAACACGACCCAACCCGACACGGTCACGATCACCGGAGCCTTCAGCTACACCGGCAAGTACGCGACCCGCCTGCTGCTCGACCGCGGACATCGTGTCCGCACGCTCACCAATCATCCCGAGCGAGCGAATCCGTTCGCCAGGAACGTTCAGGCATTCCCCTACAACTTCGAGCGTCCCGATCAACTGACCGAGACTCTGCGCGGATCATCCACGCTGATCAATACCTACTGGGTGCGGTTTCCGCACGGCGAATCTACTTTCGAGACAGCAGTTCGAAACACTCGAACCCTGATCCAGGCGGCCAAAAACGCGGGCGTTCGCCGCATCATCCATGTCAGCATCGCAAACCCGTCCGCAGACTCTCCTCTCGGCTACTACAAAGGCAAGGCACAGCTGGAGCAAGCCGTGATCGATTCAGCACTGTCCTACACAATCTTGCGACCCACCGTGATCTTCGGATCCGAAGACATACTCATCAACAACATCGCATGGTTCGTCCGCCACTTCCCCGTATTCGGCATTCCCGGCGATGGCCGGTACCGCATTCGCCCCATCTATGTCGAAGACATGGCGAGCCTGATCGCCGAGGCTGTGGATCGGTCGGGAAACGCCGTGCTCAACGCCGTTGGGCCTGAGACGTTTTCGTTCGAGCAGTTGGTGACCCTCATTGCCAAGAGCGTCCGGGCAAAGAGCGTCGGGCGCTCCGTGCGCTGCGTTCACCTCCCGGTCTCGTTGGCCTATGTCGCCACTCTCGTGACCGGTTGGTTCGTCGGCGATGTCGTCCTGACCTGGGAGGAGTACAAGGGGTTGATGGGCAACCTTCTTGCACCGGAGGGCCCATCCACAGGTCAAACGCACTTGAGCCGATGGCTGGCGAAAAACCATGATCATATAGGAAGCCGGTACGCTTCAGAAGTAGCGCGACACTTCACAAAGCAACTTCGGACTGCGCTTCCATAGCACTCATTGTCCCGCAAGAAGACGAACAAACGGCGCGCGCTTGTGCTTTGGCCTGATAGCGCCAATCAAGCTCCGTGACGGATGTGGCGGGCCGTCGGCCGCTCTAATCGTGCCGGGCGCAGGCGGGGATCATCCGACTTCTTCACCGCAACGAAGCCATATCGATTACGAAACGGTATTTCACATCGTTCTTCAGCAAACGATCATAGGCCTGATTGATCTGCTGCATGCCGATCATCTCGATGTCAGCGGTGACGTTGTGCTCTCCACAGAAGTCAAGCATCTCCTGCGTTTCACGAATGCCGCCGATGATCGAGCCTGAGATGTTTCTACGTGCGAAAAGTAAGCCGAACACGTCAAGGGGCAAAGGCTCGGCGGGAGCGCCGACCAGCCCCAGCGTTCCGTCTCGCTTCAGTAGGTTGATGTAAGGGTTGATATTGTGTAGGACGGGAACCGTGTCGAGGATGAAATGAAACGTGCCGGCATGTTTCTGCATTTCGGCGTCGTTTCTTGAATTTACAACCTCGTGTGCCCCCAACCGGATTGCGTCGGCGGTTTTGTTAGCGCTAGTGGTGAAAACAACGACATTCGCGCCGAACGCCGCCGCGATTTTCACTCCCATGTGGCCGAGCCCGCCCAGGCCCACGATGCCGACCTTCTGTCCCGCTCGAATTTTGGCGCGGCGCAGCGGAGCATACGTCGTAATCCCGGCACAGAGTAGCGGGGCAGCCGCGGCGAGGTTCAAGTTTTCCGGCACGTGCAGCACGAAGTCCTCATCCACTACAACACTTTGCGAATAGCCGCCGTACGTGACTCCTCCGAGATGCTTGTCCGGCATGTTGTAGGTGAGGACAGGCATGCTCGCGCAATACTGCTCTTCACCTTCGCGACAGCTTTCGCACGTACGGTCCGAGTCAACCATGCAGCCGACGCCCGCAAGATCGCCCTCTTTAAATTTGGTGACTGCGGTGCCCTTTTTCACCACGCGTCCGACGATCTCGTGGCCGGGCACGCAGGGATAAGTAGTTGGAATCGAATTGGCAAAATCGTTATGGGCGAAATGCACGTCGGTGTGACAAACGCCGCAGTAGAGAATCTCGATCTGGACATCTTTAGGCTGCGGCGTGCGCCGCGGAATGGTGATCGCTGCGATGTCCGACGTCGGACTCTGCGCGGCATACGCTTTGGCTGTGTAGGTATGTGGTGACGGCGGTTCGTCAGGAATCGGTATCGCTCGTAATGCGCTCATGGGCCCTCCTTGTTTGCGATCGGAATCGTCCGAATTGTACTCCTAGGTAGCAACGATGTTCACGTAGACGTTCTAGGGCAACGAG
The DNA here is from genome assembly GCA_963819145.1 of uncultured Acidobacteriaceae bacterium. Lineage (GTDB taxonomy): Bacteria > Acidobacteriota > Terriglobia > Terriglobales > Acidobacteriaceae > Sulfotelmatobacter. The sequence goes on along the minus strand of CAWFVB010000025.1, from coordinate 23,680 downwards.
TCCAAGCGTTGAGACTAAGAGCAGCCAAACCGTTAACTGTTGCAAAATCCCGGCTACACTCATTGACCTGTCACGTCTCGCCCAGGGGGTCAAGTCAAACCGGGGTCCCAGGAGAGGGGGTCGGCAATTTTTCCCTCACGGTATCTCTCCCAACCCGTTTGACACCGTTTCCCGCGTTCCCTAGACTGCCAGAGTAAGCGTTGAGGACCATTCATGGGTTGGCTGCAAAACAAGTTCGAAAAGAATTTCATGATCTCGACGGTGGACTACGTGTTCAACTGGGCACGCAAGTCAGCCGTGTGGCCAATGACGTTTGGCCTGGCCTGCTGCGCGATCGAGATGATCGCCTCGTCCACGTCGCGCTTCGATATTGCGCGCTTCGGTTCGGAAGTGTTCCGGCCCAGCCCGCGCCAGAGCGACCTGATGATCGTCGCCGGCACCGTGACGCTGAAAATGGCGCCGGTGGTCAAGCGCATTTACGACCAGATGCCTGACCCGAAGTGGGTGATCTCGATGGGCGCGTGCTCGTCGGTCGGCGGCCCGTTCAACACTTACGCGGTCCTGCAGGGCGTCGACAAAATCGTTCCGACCGACGTGTACGTCACCGGATGCCCGCCGCGCCCCGAGAATCTTTTCTACGCGCTGCTCAAGCTGCAGGACAAGATCGACACCATGACGCTGGCTAAGAAGCCCACCGCCGTCCGCCTCAATCCAAACATGGTCGAGAACTTCAAGCGCCAGGTCATGATCGCGCAGACCCTGCAGCCGAAAACATAGGGAATCATGTGGGGACAGCCGCCCTCGGCTGTCCGGCCGAGCAAGGCTCGGCAGCATGCCCACGAAAACGAAATCATGGCAGATTTCATCAAACTCACCACGCAAGCCGAACTCCCCGCCGCCAACACGGTCAAAGAATTCCCCTGCGGCGATAAGGCAGTCTGCATTGCCAACGTAAACGGCACATTCAGCGCGCTGGACAACGTCTGCCTGCATCAGGGCGGACCGCTTGGCGAGGGCACGATCGAGCATGGCAACATCGTCTGCCCCTGGCACGGCTGGGAGTACGATCCGCAGACGGGCGTTCACAACGGGAACGTAAAAGTCGCCGTCTATCCGCTGAAGATCGAAAACGGCGATGTGCTAGTTGAGATCTGACAGCCCGCTGCAGCGCGCGAATCCATTGGAGAGCGCAGGGATGATCGCGTTTTTAACCTAGAAGATCTCTATCCAAAGGCCGGTTCGTAAAATCGCCCTCCGGAAGCACCGTGGAAGAGCGGCCCTTCAAGGGCCGCGTTAGAGGCCCTCGTTCGACGGGCTTTAGCCCCCGAGGTCGTAATCTGACCGCGAGACGTCTATCCCAGAAAGCGCAGGAACTTCCCCGCCTGGTTGTCGTATCCGGGGAACACGTTCGCCAGATTGTGGTTGCCCATGTGGCGGGCGAGGATTTCTCCGATTACCTGGCGGAAGTCGGTGGTCAACGCCAGGTCGCGGCCTTCGTAAAGTTGCGATGGATCGAGGCCGGGCCAGCGTCCGTACACTCTCCCGCCTTTCACCGGACCGCCCAGCACGAACATGACGTTGGCGTGGCCGTGGTCGGTGCCGCGGTTGCCGTTTTCGCGCGCCGTGCGGCCGAACTCCGACATCGTGACGACGACCGTGCCTTCTCCAAGATCGCCGAGGTCGGTCCAGAAGGCGCTGAGAGCTCCGGAGAAATCGCCGAGCACATTTGCCAACTGGCCTTCGGTTGCGCCTTCGTTGACGTGATGGTCCCATCCGCCGATGTCGGCAAACGCAACCTGCACCCCGAGATTCGCCTTGATGAGCTGCGCCAGCTGGCGCAGGCTGTCGCCGAAGCGTCCCTTGGGATAGTTGGCGCCGGGCGCTGGATTGTACCTTCCGGGATCGGCCGCCTTGAGCATTTTCACCGCGTCGAAAGTTTCTTCACCGGCGCCGTGCAGCACGCTGTCAGACGAGTGATCGTACATAGCCTCGAATGCCGTGGCCGCGGGCGAGGCCTTTGGATTCCTCCCGCCTACGGAAAAGTCGTTGATGTTATTCATCGCCACCGCGGGCTCGGAGCCGCTCAAGATGCGGGGCAGCGACGGACCCAGCGCGATAGCACGGAAAGCCGAATTCTGCGCCGGCAGGTTCATCGGCCCGTTGTGCAGCGAACGGTTGAGCCATCCGTCTTCCGTGACTTTCACACCGGGCGTGCCGGTTTCCATGAAGTCCTGCGCGTCGAAGTGCGAGCGGGTGGTATCGGGCGATCCGGCGGCGTGAACAATCGCCAGGTGGCCCTGCCGCCAGAGCGGCTGAAACGCGGCGAGCGACGGATGCAGCCCGAAGCGGCCGTCCAGCTCAAGTACGGAGTTGCGCGGGATGTTGATGCTGGGCCGCATCGCATAGTACTGCGACTCGGCGTACGGAACCACGATGTTCAGGCCATCCGCGGCCCCACGCTGGAAAATGACGACCAGGCGCTTGTTGCGCAATGGGCCTTCCGCCGCACCGAGAGCGGCGCGTGTGAGAAATCCAGGCACAGCCGCCGTACCCACCACGGCGAGAGCGCTGTTGCGAAGGAAAACGCGACGAGTGATGGACATAAGAACGGCTCCTGGCTTCTAGCTCTTGGCTCTTGGCTTTTGGCTCTTGGCGTCTCTTAACGCATATCGCATCCACAAAAAGAGATTCAAGCTAAAAGCCAAGGGCTAAGAGCTAAGAGCCAGCAGCTATCTCCTCTGAAACTCCGGCGAACCCAGAAGCAGGCCCGCGATCGTGCTGGCGTCGGACGGACGCGGCGCATCGGCCGGCTTGCGCTGCGCTGGCATAGCCGGCTGCAGCGGAGCCGCGCTCTTCGCCGACTGCGCGTCATTTTGCGACGATCCTTGCGACGATATCTGCGCAACGATGGAATCGTGGGTTTGCTTCGACACGTCGGAGGCGAGCAACCTGGTTTCCATGGAGGATAGGGCCGTGGTCGCGTCGGCGGGTGGAGGAGGTCCTCCGGCCAATTGCACCGAGTCCACTTTCACGCCGCGAACCTTGCCGCTGGTCAGCGCCAATGCGAAATTCATACGGTTCAGCAGCGCCGACGAACTCACCCAGGTCTCCGCCCTCATCGAATAGCCGGTGGGCGGCTGAGCGCCGTAGAGCTGCATGCCCATATTGTTGAGTTGGCGCGCCAGTGGCATGGCGTCATCCACATCGGCGCCGGTGGCGCGCACCGCGGAGGCCACGAATTCAAGCGGCGTCTTTACCTTGGCGCGATAAGCGCCATCGGCCCAGAACTCCGGCGATTGAAATAAGGTGGCGAGCACTTCGCGGATATCGCCTTTTTTCCTGGTGAAAGTTTTCGCCATACGATCGACCAGCGCAGACGGCGGATCGTCCGACACAAAACGCTGGGCGAGCTTCAGAGAGATAAAGTGCGCGGTCTGCGGGCTTGTGGCCAGCATGTGCAGAAGTTCACGGCCTTCGTCTTCCCCTTTGGGCTTGATGCGATGTCCCAAGACAAACTTCGGCCCGGGCTCATGCTTGCGCGGATCGAAGAGGAAGCTGCCGCCTTCGTTGGGCTTGTCGATGGTCCAGCCGGTAAAGACCTTGGCCGCTTCGGTGACGTCGCGCTGCGAATAGCCGCCGTTCACGCTGAGGGTATGCAGTTCCATCAATTCGCGGCCGTAGTTCTCGTTCAGGCCGCTGTTCGCCTTCCGTTTTGCATTCGGATTCTGCGGCGGAAAGCGGCGCGGGCGGCCGTAAGGGCCGTACGGCCCGCGCGCGGGAATGCCCAACGCCTGCATGGAATCCGGTCCCACACTCAACCAGTTATCCAGGTAAAACAACATGGCGGGACTCTTCGCAGTGGCGACCAGCAGATCTTCGAACTTGCCCATGGCGCGCGGGCGGATCACGTCCTGCTCATAGTTGGTGAGCAGGACAGCGGTCGGCGCCTTTGCCGACGAATACGTTGAAATGGTTGAACCAGAAATCGGTCATCACTTCTTCGAGCTGGCGCTCGCTGTAAATCACGCGCAGCAGCTTGGCCTGCACCAGTTCGTCCTGCACGACGGCCTGCGGGTTGTTCATCGCCAGCAGAGTTTCTTTCTGCTTGGCATCGAGCCCGACGAGAAATTCCTGGCCCTTGCCGTATCGCATCGAGTCGGCGAATGCGATCTGGTCTTCGGCCGGCATGGCCATGATTTTTTTGTAACGCTGATCGGGAGGAAGATCGGGGAGCCGCTGAATGTCGAGATCGGCGTAGAGACGGGCTTCGCGGCGGCGCGCTTCGAGTTGCTCCTCCCGAGACGGTTTCTTCGGCGCTGGCATGGGAGTTGTTTCGCTGGCGGGGGCTTCGTTGTTGGCAGCGCCATTCGGAGCGCTCATGCCGTTCATCGAGTTGCCATCGGCGGGCAGGGCATCTCCGCGGGCGGCAGCAGCAGCGGCAAGTTCTTCCGCGGTCTTCGCGCCTCCGGCGGCGCCATCGCCGGCACTGGAAGCGGCGGCCAACTCTTCCGCGGTCTTCGCGCTCTCGCTCGCCGGTGGTGCGGACGGCGCAGGAACACGTGCAGGAGTGGCGGCGGCGTTTTCTTGCTTCCGGTCCTTTTTCTCCTCTTTCTCCTCAAGGCGCGCAATCTGCACCTGGTACACCGCGCGCCGCGCTGGATCCGAAGGCATGGACTTCTTGCCGTCCATGACCTGCTTGATCATCGGCTGGTCGGGGAATTCCTCAACCAGTTGCCTCGAACTCATGCGCAGTGTGCGGAAGGGCGCCAGGCGGGTCTCCACGGCGCTATCTGAAATTTTCTCAGGATGCAGTTGGAGGTCGATCCAGCGATCCACTCCCATGGCCATCACTTGCTGCACGTCGCCGGGGCGCGCGCCAAAGGTCAGCCGGTTCAGGGCATGGACGGCGCGTTTCTGCTCGCTGGCCGAAGGGTCGGCGGATACTTCCTTCTTCTTCGCAATGAGTTGCGGGACGGCGCAAACCAAAGTCAAGAAAGTCAGGCTCAGGCACAGCACACCCAGAGCCACCTTGCCAAGACTGGATTTCATGCACACTCCGGAAGCGTCAGGTCTCCTCATTATGAACCCGGGCAGGAGAAAAAGTTGCTGTCCGACTGGATTCCCGGAAGGCCTGCAAGTAGTTGCAGGACATTGACTTCCAAGGTCGGAGGGCAAGAACGAGGAAGCAGCGGGCAGCTAGTAGGTGTTGCCTTGGGTCAAATAGACTTTCGCGCGAGAGACTTTGTGCTGCAAAGTAGCGGCCAGCTGATCAATGTCGGCTGCCGCAATATTCACCGACGTGCCTTCGATCAGGGGACTGCGGTTGCTGCCCACCGCGTCGCGGCGCACCTGAATCAGCAGCGCCTGCACAACGTTCGGGTCGTACTTCTGCGGAGCCATGCGGACCAGGTCGCTCAACGCGCTGCCCACCGAGAGCGGCGCTCGATAGGGACGCACGCTGGTCATGGCATCGAAGGAGTCGGCCAGGCCCACGATGCGGACCGACAGGGGCACGTCGTCTTGCAGAAGCTGGTCGGGATAGCCGGTGCCGTCGGCGCGCTCGTGATGCCAGCGGACCGCCTCCGGGATCTTGGGCCATGGGAACTGTACCGTGCTGACGATCTGGTGGCCCACGGTCGTGTGATCGGCCATCTCGCGGAATTCTTCGGGATCGAGCGCGCTGGCCTTGCCGAACAGGCGGCGGTCCACGGCAACTTTTCCAATGTCGTGGAGATATCCCGCGCTGCGCAGGGCTGCGACTTCGCTCGACTCCATGCCCATGGCTTCGCCGATCGCGGCGGCGTAACGGCCCACACGCAGAGAGTGTCCGTGAATGTTGACGTGCTTGACGTCAATGGCGGTGGCGAAGGCTTCGAGGGCATTGTCGTAGAAACCGTGGAGCGATGCCATGAGCCGCAGATTTTCCGACACGCGCTGCGCGATGGTCTGGGTCAGGGCGTGATTCTGCACCGCCAACGCAATGTAGCTGCACAACAATTCCAGAGCATCGAGCTCGCTGTCTTCATACAGCGAATCGCCGGGGCGGCGGCCGAGGGCGACCACTCCGGCCAGACGTCCTCCGGCTTTCAGCGGGGCAAGGCACTTAAACAGTTCGGGCGCGACGTTGCCATTGGAACTGAGGAACACCGAATAGGTGGAAGAGTTCAGAACAATGGGACCGCGCGCCGCGGTGAGCGCGTGCACGTGTTTCGGAAGGAGAGGAATGAAGGCGGGATCGGGCATCAGCGCGAATCCCTGGGAGGCCGCGGAGGTCAAGATCGCAGGCTTGTCGTTGAACAGAAGGAGCGCGCCTTCGCGCGCGCCTGCCGCTTCCATGATGGCAGACAGCATGAGGCGCGATGTCTCTGAGAAGTCACGCTCCGCCGCAAGCGCGGGGCCAAGTTCTGAGAGCGCCTCAACCGTGTGCAACAACCGCCGTAAATTGTTTGTCTGAATCGCCACCGACGAAGTGGGAGCCAGATCGCAGAGCAGAATGAGCGTAGCACGTCGCAAATGTTCGGGGCGAGGGGCGCGTGTTGGTTAGTTTGATGCGGTAGTGACCAGGATGAAAACGAGGTGACGAATGTGATTCCGCCACCAGCAGGCTATTGCGGGGATACTTTTGACAGCGTAAAGACTTCACCTCAGAGGACAGGGAGGACGCAGAGGTGTTTGTTTTCCCCCGTGTCCCCTGGGATTGCGATTCTAGAAATGCTCGCGCAGTTCCGCGAAGCGGCCCACGATGAGAAGTTTCTGCCCGGCAGGAGCAGGGTTGACCTCTTCGTGCTCAAGAATCCAGGTGTCGCCATGCGGCACAAAGACGGCGTGCAAGCCTGCGGCCAGGGCGGGGTTAATGTCGGATTTTGGGCTGTTGCCGACCATCCATGTGGAGTCGCGATGCAGCTCATGTTTTTCGACAAGCTGCGCGTACGCCGACGGATTCTTCTCGGCCAGTATTTCCACCGCCGAGAAATATTTTTTCAATCCCGAGCGCTCGACTTTTCCCGACTGCTCGGCGAGCGCGCCCTTGGTCACCATGATCACGCGATGTCGCTGCGACAAATACTTCAGGGTCTCAGGAACTTCGGGCAGCATTTCGATGGGATGATTCTCGATGGTGTGGGCGAAGCTCTGTATCTGAGCGTGCAGGGCGGGCGTGACCGGCACGGGGCTCAGCCGTTCGAAGGTATAGACAAGAGCATGCGCGAAGCTGTGCAGGCCGTAGCCGTGCTTCACGATGCATTCGCGCTCGACGTCGTTGAGCACCTCCCGCACCTGCTCGGGAGAGAATTCGTGATGATTCAGAAACGAGATGAAGCCGGCGATGGCCCGCTCGAAGTAGACGTTGTTCTCCCAGAGCGTGTCGTCGGCGTCGATGAGGAGGGTTTGGGGAGGCAAGGTTTTGGCTCTTGGCTCTTGGCTTTTGGCTAAGACCGTTTTGAATTGAGTATCATCGGAACCCCAGCGTTTTCTGGCGTGCAGGCGACGCGAACGGAACGAGAGGTTCAAGCCAAAAGCCAAGAGCCAATGGCCAAGAGCCTCTCTACACCCAATCCACTCTCGCTTCCGGGCCGATGATTCCGGCCTTGTGGCCCATGTCGAGCAGGCGGCTGACGGCTTCGCGGCCGTCGGGTCCGTAGTCGAGAGTGCGCTCGTTGACGTACATGCCGATGAATTTATCGGCCGACGACGCGTCGAGATCGCGGGCAAATTGCATGGCGTACGACAACGCTTCTTCGCGATGATCAAGGCCGTACTGGATGCTTTCGCGCAACGCGGCGGAAACCGCCGGCATGAGTTCCGGACCCAGGGCACGGCGAATCGCGTTGCCACCGAGCGGCAAGGGCAGGCCGGTGACCTTCTGCCACCACCGGCCAAGGTCCACGATGCGGTGAAGTCCCGACTTGTCGTAGGTCAGCTGGCCTTCGTGAATGATGAGCCCAGCCTCGTACTTGCCTTCGAGCACCTGCGGAATGATCTGGTCAAAGGGAACGACTTCGGTTTCGACGCCGGGAGCAAAAAGGTGCAGCGCCAGATATGCCGTGGTGAGTGTGCCCGGAACAGCGATGCGTTTCGTCTTGATCTCGGCCGGCGTGAAGGGACGCGGCGAAACGATCATCGGTCCATATCCTTCGCCCACGCTGCCACCACAAGTCATCAGCGCGTACTTGTCCTGCACGTAAGGATAGGCGTGAAACGAAATCGCGCTGACGTCATACACGCCTTCGCGCGCCTTCTGGTTCAGCGTCTCGATGTCACACAAGGTGTGAGTGAACTTCAGTCCGGGTGTGCGGACCTTGTTCGTGGCCAGGCCGTAAAACATGAATGCATCGTCGGAATCCGGACTGTGGGCGACGGTAATTTCGCGCACCGTGACGTTGTTGTCGGGCGTTTTGGCTGTTTCGGATACTGCTGTCATTTTATGAACTCCGTATAAAACTTTGAGAGGCAAGCGCGCTTCAGGGGCTAAGGCCCGCATCCTCGGTGGCGCTTAGCGGCACGGCTTGAGCCGTGCCCATCGCAAATCCAAAACACACATCCCCAATTGCCTTCCACCTCTCTAGTGCCGGGCGGAAAAACGCTGCCAGCGAGTCGCGATGGCGGCGGCGAACATCACCTTCATCACTTCCGCAGCGAGGAACCAGTACAGGCCCAGATAAGCCGCCTTCGCCAGGGAATGGGTGAAAACATAGAGCCAAGACAAACCGCCGGCGAAGAGGAGAATCTCAGCCAGCAGGCCGGCGAGGGTGGCACGCAGAAAGCTTTTCGCTCCGCGCTCGAAAATGTACCCGGCCAGGAACGCGACGAACGGATAGGCCAACAGGAATCCTCCGGTGATACCGAACAGCTGAGCGGCCCCTCCCGGACCAGTGGGACTGAACACCGGCAAGCCCACCATGCCCTCCAATAAATAGAGCGTGAGGGCCGCGAATCCGCGACGGCTACCGAGCAGCAAGCCCACCAGCATGACGCCAAAATTCTGCGCGGTGAGCGGAATCGGGGTCATCGGTAACGGAATCGTGATGCGCGCGCATAACGCCACGACTACAGTGGCGCCGACTACGAGAGCAACCTGGCGCGACGTTTCAAATGTCCGCCCTTGCGACATCGCGAGAGGTTGAATTGACGATTTTTCCATGGTTCGATCTCCCGATGGCAAACTCAAGATCAGTTTCAATCGATCAATATTCGATAAATCAATATTCGATAAGTCAGTGTTCGATAAATCAGTGTTCGATGCTGTTGGTCTGGCGCTCGCGTTCCACTTCCGCCAGAGTCCCTTCGTGCGACGAGTGGGTTTTCTGTAAATGGTGGCGCAAGCGAACATAGAGGGCAATGGCCACGCACACCACGGCCAGCGTGCTTACGCCCAGGATCAGGAACCACCAGATCATCCGCACAGCCGTCTAGGATAACAGAAGAGCGGCTGCCAGCTTCCCGCTCCTCGTTGCTAAGTAGTGGCTCAGTCTGAAGTTATTTTCTTAGGAGGGCGTCATCCCGAAACGCGGCGTACTTCAGCCGTGTGAGGGATCTCCCATAGATACTGCCCGTAGGAGATCCTTCGCTCCGCCTGAAAAACGGCTGCACTCAGGAGGACCCCGAACCATAGGCCGAAAAAAATCAAGTTGAGCCACAGCCCGCTGTCAGCCAAGACAAACTGGAAGCCCGATCCAAAGCCTTCCCCAAAAAATGAACGGGCGCCGGCAAGTGCCAGCGCCCGGAAATTCGTACGCGTTTGCTTGAAGCCAAAAGCCAAGAGCCAAAAGCTTAAGAGCCCGCTTTCCGCTTCTCGCGCATCGTTTCGACGCGCTTCATCATGAACTGGAGGCGATTTCTTCCCCACTTCGTACGGGTCACGGCTCTTTCGAGATTGAGGAAAGCTTCGGGGTCGTTCAATTTCTCGCGCAAATCTTTCACGAAGGGATGGATCTTGGCGTAGACGATGAACAACTCCCCGCTAAATCCGGGCTGCAGGAACAGATCTTCGTTCAGCACGCCCGACAGAACAAAGGAAGTAACAATCCCCCAGTAGCCGCCGACTTGCCGCAACCAGTTGTTCTCCTGCGTACCCATCGCCCATGCAACTTTGAGGAAGTCGTCAGCATTCTGCGGAAAGAACTCCATCGCCCACCAGTGGCGGGCCTTGCGCATTTCGGCTTCGCGGCGAAGATCGTACAGTTCGAGAATCAGTTGAGCATCGGCAACAGTGGGCTTCTTGGCCATGGTTTCCTCCGTGAACTTGAAACGCTTTCGGGAGATTTAGACGACCCGGGGCCTTGGGAAGAATCAAAACATTTCTTCATTGACTGCTGATTAGACCGGATTCGAGGGAGCCGAGGCACCGGCCCCTGTTTCAGGGGACGCCGGCGCGGGCCGCTCGTAATCGCACTCCTTATTCGGGCAAGCGATCACCGGCCCAGCTTTCAGATTCTTCTCGACCAGATACTCGCTGCCGCAACTCGGGCACTTCTCCGGAATCGGTTTGTGCGCCGAAGTGAACTTGCAGTCCGGATATCTTCCGCAGCCGTAGAACGTGTTGCCCTTGCGGGCGCGCTTCTCGACCAGATCGCCTTCCTTGCATTCTGGACACTTCACGCCTATGAAGTTCTGCTTCACATACTTGCAATCGGGATAGCCGCTGCAAGTGGTGAACTCGCCGTAGCGTCCGTGGCGGATCATCATGTTGCGCCCGCATTTCGGGCAAAGCTCGTCGAGCGGGATGTCAGGAACCTTCTTGCCCTGGTCCAGCCGGCGCGTGGTTTTGCAGTCGGGATATCCGGTGCAGGCCATGAACTGCCCGAAGCGCCCGCGCTTGAGCACCATCACGCGGCCACAGTTTTCGCAGTATTCCTCCGCCGCGCCCGTCTCCTGCATGTCGGCGGAGTCGAGGTCGGGCAGGTTAATTGGATTTTCCTTGGTGAAGGTGCAGGTGTTTGGATCTTCCTTATCGTACGTACTGCAGGCGTAGAAGGATCCGTGCCTGCCCCACTTGATCACCAGCGGCGCGCCACACTTTTCGCACTTCTCGTCGGTGGGCTTCTCCATCCGCTTGATGTTCTCCATATGCTTTTCGGCATACTTGAGATCCTTCTGAAACTTTTTGTAGAAGTCGGCCATCGTGTCCTGCCACTTCTCTTTGCCTTCTTCTATTTCGTCGAGTTCCTCTTCCAGGCGGGCGGTGTATTGCAGATCGAAAATGTCGCGGAAGTTTTCGACCAGCAGATCGGTAACGACCAGTCCAATCTCGGTAGGAATAAACTTTCCGCCGATCTTCTGCACGTACTGCCGCTCTTGAATCGTGGTGAGAATCGCGGCGTAAGTGGAAGGGCGGCCGATGCCGCGCTCTTCGAGTTCCTTCACCAGCGACGCTTCGTTGAAGCGCGGGGGAGGCTCGGTGAAATGCTGCTCCGGTTTCAGTTCTTTCAGCGTGAGTTTTTGCCCGGCTTCGAGCGCGGGTAGCTTGTGCTTCAGTTCCTCGTCTTCTTCGTCCTTGCCTTCTTTCGACTCTTCGTAAACTTTGAGGAAGCCGTCGAACTTGAGGACCGAACCAGTCACCCGGAACCAGAAAACATCGTTGCCGTTTTTCGCATCGATATCGACGGTGGTCTGATCAAAGACCGCAGGATTGATCTGCGAAGCCACAAAACGCTGCCAGATCAGCTTGTAGACCTTGAACTCATCTTCTTTTAAGTACTGTTTGATCTGGTCGGGGTGACGCATGGCGGAAGTCGGACGAATCGCTTCGTGGGCGCCCTGCGAGTCCTTCTTCTCTTTAAAGGTGTTTGGCGCTTCGGGCAGGTAGGCCGGACCGTATTCCTTGACGACATACTCGCGCACTTCCTGGATCGCTTCGGGGGCGACGCGGGTGGAATCGGTACGCATGTAGGTGACGAGACCGACCAAACCTTCTTCGCCGAGTTCCACACCTTCATAGAGGCGCTGCGCGATCATCATGGTGCGCTTCACGCTGAAACGGAGCTTGCGGGAAGAGTCCTGCTGCAACTTGCTGGTGGTGAACGGCGGCGCGGCGTTGCGGCGGCGCTCTTTCTTGTCGACCGAGCGCACGACCCAGTCGGATTTTTCCAGCGCAGCGCGAATTTTTTCCGCGTCTTCGCCGTTGGTGACTTCAATCTTCTCTTCGCCTTTGCCCACGAACCGCGCATCGAATGCCGGGGGCTTGCTGGCGGCGAGGTGAGCATCAATCGTCCAATATTCTTTTTTCTCGAACGCCTTGATTTCGCGTTCGCGTTCGACGATCAGGCGGAGAGCGACGGTCTGCACACGTCCGGCAGACAGGCCGCGGCGGACTTTATCCCACAGCAGCGGAGAAACCTGATATCCCACCAGCCGATCGAGTACACGGCGAGCCTGCTGTGCGTCCACCAGATTCTGATCGATGGCCCGCGGATGCTCGAACGCGGCCTGCACGGCGCGCTTGGTAATTTCGTTGAAGGTGACGCGCTGAATGCGCGGAGGAGCTTCCTCCTCACCTTTCTTGGCTTTCTTCGCTTTCTTCTTCTTGCCGCCGTTTTCGTCGAGTTCGAAGGCGAGATGCGCGGCGATGGCTTCGCCTTCGCGATCCGGGTCAGGCGCCAGGTAGATGGAGTCGGCGGAGGCCGCCAGCTTCTTCAGCTTGGCCACAACCTTCTCTTTCCCGGGGATAACGACGTAATCGGTCTCGAAGTCGTTCGCAGTGTCCACACCCAGCGTGCTCTTGGGCAGATCCTTCACGTGGCCGAGCGAAGCCTCAACCGTGAAGCCTTTGCCAAGATATTTCTGAATGGTTTTCGCCTTGGCCGGCGATTCGACAATGACTAAACCTTTATGCAATGTATCCTCAATTTCCGGAGTTTCCGTTTTTGAAGCTAGCACGAATAGGCGGAAAGCAACAAGTTACGGTGAAGAAAGCTTTTGGCTTTTGGCTCTTGGCCCAGAACCTTTATCACCTGCACGCCACTGGTGGATTTCTGACTTTTGCGGAAAGCGCTGAGAGCATCCTCAAAACCCTTTCAAGATTTGCATTCAACTCGGCGTGCTCTGCGGCTTCCACGAAGCCAAGATCCCTTGCTAACAGCAGATGGTAGGAAAGCTCTGCGCCTGATCCCATCGCGATTTGGACATAGCGCGCCATCTCGCCATCAGAACGTCTTCCACATCCTTCAGCCAGATTCGCCGCAATCGAGGCCGATGCCCGCCGAATCTGACTCGTCAAGCCAAAGCGCTCCTCCTTCGGAAACGCCTGCGTGACCTTGTAGACGGAAAGCGTCAGCCTGTGGGCCTCTTCCCAGACGCGCAAGTCTTTATAGTTCCTCAAGTCGGCTACCTCCTAGTATGAAACGGTTCAAGCCAAGAGCTAAAAGCCAAGAGCCAAAAGCTAGAAGCTCTTCACAAAATTCTTCCCCGGCATCTGTCTTACTTTGCCTGTCAATTCCAGTTCGAAGAGCGCGGCAAAGATTTCTGAAGACGACATTTCGGTCTCCAGCTTTTCGACGAGTTCGTCAATGTGACGGGCTTCGTCGGCTTTCAGCAGGGAAAGGATTCGCTTTTCGTGAGGAGGGAGCCCTTGGTCCGGGAATAGAGATGCGGAACCAGCGGCTTGGGATTCAGGCGAGGCGGGCGGAGTCAGCGCAAGTCGTACTTCTGTCGGGAGATCTTCCCACACATCTTCCCAGGTCGCGACCAGCTTGGCGCCCTGTTTGATGAGTGTGTTCGGTCCCCAGGAATTTTTATTGGTGACGTTGCCGGGGACGGCGAACACGTCGCGATTTTGCTCGAGCGCGCAGCGGGCGGTAATGCGCGTGCCGGAGTATTCGGCGGCTTCGACGACCAGCACTCCGACCGACATTCCGCTGAGGATGCGGTTGCGGATGGGGAAGTTTTGCGGAGCGGCGAAGGTTCCCAAGGGAAACTCCGAGATGAGCGCGCCGCCGAGAGCGAGGACCTGTTCCGCGAGCCGCGAATTTTCTTTGGGATAGATTACATCGACGCCCGTGCCAAACACGGCGAGGGTCTTGCCTTTGGCGGCGATGGCGCCGCGATGGCTGGCTGTGTCCACTCCGCGGGCCATGCCACTAATAATGACCAGTCCCTGCGCGGCCAGGTCGCAGGCCAAGCGCTCGGCCATACCGGACCCGTACGGCGTGGGATGGCGCGTGCCGACCATGGCAATGCCCGGCTGAGTGAGCACTTCGGGATTACCGCGAACATACAAAACGAGAGGCGGGTCGTAGATTTCTTTCAGGCGCGGGGGATAGGAAGGATCATCCATGGAGACGAGGGTCGCGCTGGCGGCAGCAGCACGCGCCATCTCCTCTCGCGCCAGTTCGGCCGACTTCCCAGTGGCCAGCGACTGGGCGGAGACGGCTTGGATGCCGGTGGCTTCGAGTTCGGTGAGCGAGGCGCGGAAGACGCCTTCCGCGCCGCCGAAGTGCTCGACCAGTTTTCTGGCTTTAGTGGGCCCGAGGCCTTGGGTAAGCGAAATGGCCAGCCATTCCAGCAGATGCGTGGCCGACGGAGATGCTGCGACGGTGGACAAAATGGGACTCAGAGCGGAACTGTACGGACCGCCGGAATCGGGTGTCAAGGTCAGATGTCACAAGGTTTGAGTTAAACTTGTGGAAAGATTGAATGAGAATGAGACGTTTACGCATTTCCGCCATTTCCTACCTGAATACCGCGCCTTTAATGTGGGATTTCGAGCATGGCGAGGCTGGCCGGCGGTTCGATATTTCCTATACTCTGCCGTCTGCCTGCGCGCGGGACCTGGCCTCGGGCGCGGCGGACATTGGCATTATTCCGGCGGCGGCGTACGCCCAGACGCCCGGGTTGCGGGTGCTGCCGGAGGTCGCGATTGCGTCCCGGCGGGCGGTGCGGTCGATTTTGCTGGTCACGAAGATGCCAATCGACCGGGTTCGCACCGTTGCACTCGATACGTCTTCGATGACGTCGGTGGCGCTGACGAAAATTCTGTTTGAGAAATGGCTTGGCGGCGGACGAACGTTCACGCCGATGACGCCGGATATCGACAACATGCTGGCCGAGCACGATGCGGCACTGGTGATCGGCGATCCGGCTCTGAAAATCGATCGCTCGCGGTATCCGGCACTTGATCTGGCGGAGGAATGGATTCGGCACACGGGCAAGCCGTTTGTGTTTGCATTCTGGGCGGTGCGCGGCGCGGCGTTGGCCGAGGTAGACCCGTCGTTAAGCTTGGCGGAGACTTTTCGTGAATCTCGCGATCACGGGTTGGAAGCGCGAAGCCTGAATCAGATCGCGCGTGAATGGGCTCCGCGCCTGGAGATCAGCGAGAACGATGTTCGGGAGTATCTGACCGAAAACATTCACTACCAGCTCGACGCGGGATGCCTGGAAGGATTGAGGCTTTTCTATCGCTATGGCGCCGAGGTCGGTGTGCTGCCGATGGCGCCGGAGTTGCGATTTGTAAAAGCGGCGTCCACAGCGGCCCTCAGGGGCTAAAGCCAGAATTTCCCGGCCATCTTAACGCGACGCTAGAGCGCCGCTCTTCAACGGGCTATAACGCGACGCTAAGGCGCCGCTGTTCCACGGGCTTGCGTTGGGGATTACGGCCACTTGATGGTAAGCGCGTAGACTTCCTGGCTGCCGGTGTTGCGGGTCAGCACGGCGGAGTCGTCCGGGCTCACGCTCAGCGCGGGATTGTCGACGCCTGCGAAATTTTTCATGCTCGTAATTTCTTCGATCGTGCGATCCGAAAGCCTCATGCGGAAAATTCTTGGGTCGTTTCCTCCGGACGCAAAGAGAAAATATTTCAGGTCGGCGGACGTCTCCCAGGTTGTGAAATTGCCCGGGCTCGTAATGATGTCAATCCACTTCTGCGTTTTGAAGTTGAACTCCTGGAATCTCACCTGGTCCTCGGTCACGGCAACGAGCGAGTAGTGTGAGACATACCAGCCGCCAAGCCTTCCTTCAGAACCGGGAATGGTCGACACCTGTCCCGTGCGCAGGTCGATCAATTTCAGGACGAAAATAGGCTGCCCCGCGGCCCTCGGGCTGGGAAGCGCCGAAGTCGTCGCCAGGAAATTTCCGTCGGGCGACCAATCGGGAGCGGTTAAGCCGTCGCCCAGCTTTTGCGGAGTGCCCCGTTCATAGTCGTCAAGAAGGCGTTCCCGTGGCCGTCAGAGAACGCCACTCTCTTCCCGTCGGGCGATATTCGGGCAAAACTCACGTTCGCTGGCGGATAAGTCAGTTGCAACCGCTCGCTGCCATCGGCGCGGCTCCTCCATAGCGTGCCTTCCGGGAATGAAATGTAGACCACCCATTGGCCGTCGCGGGAGAAAACCGGATCAAGCGCGGAGATGCCCCCAAGGAACGGAATGAACTCGTGCAGCCGCGAATCGAAACGCACGAGTTCCCCCCGCCTCTGCGTCCCGATAGTAAAAATTTGCTTGCCGTCGCGGCTGGGCACAAGGTTGTCGTAAGACAGCGGACCGTTGGTCACGCGCATGGGGACAGGCGTCTTCCCCATCAGCGGCTTCTCATCCCGGATCGCCCAGATATCGCTGTGGTTATCCTGTGTGCCGGAGAAAATCAGGTACTTTTGATCGGGAGTCCACCGGGCGCAACAGATATCCGGCGGCAGACCTTGCGTATTTCCCCTCAATACCTCGCGGGCGCCGGTCCCATCCGCCGACGAAACGTGGATCACGCGCGCGCGGGCGGTTGTGTCAAACGTCGAGAAGTTAAGCCGCCGCCCGTCCGGGGAAGGGCTCGGCGCTACTCGCCTTCCGGAAAAGGCCTCGAGTTTTTGTGGGTTGGAACCATCTTTGTCGGCCACGTAGACGCTGGAATTCGTCGTGTAAATGACGCGGCCATCGGGGAACAGAAAGGCGTCGTCGACCGTCGCGGAACCGATGCGTCGCGGTTCCCCCGCAGGCAAAGGAAGAGACCACACCTGGCTCGAAGTCTGAATGAAGGGGTTGATGACCAGAAGGAGGCTTGATCCATCGGCCGACAGCCCGGCGATTTGGGGGTTGTTCAGCTGCGTCGATATTTCGGCGATCTCTCCGCCATGGACCGAAACCTGCGCCAGTTTCTGGGTTCCGGGCGCGCCTCGCGTGAAATAAACTCGCGTGCCATCGGTTGCAAGCCAGCCAGACTTCGCATTCGGATCATTGGTCAACTGCACGACAGATTCGACAACCGGCGTACCCTGACCTGGCCAAAGCCACAACGCCAGAACTACGACTACGATGGCCACAACCACAGCCACGATCCACGGCCAACGCATCGCGGACGAAGGTAGCGGCTGAAGGCCGCTGTGGGCGCTGCCGGAATCCGATAGATCCTCCAGCGCAAACGCCAGGTCGGATGCAGAATGAAACCGCTGCTCCGGATTTTTTTCCATGCAGCGTTGCACGACTCGTTGCAACGCCGGCGGAAGATTTGGCACAATCTGCAAACTGACCGACGGCTCCTCGTTGAGGATGGCGCTCATGGTCTCGGCAGACGTAGGCTTGTGAAAGGATCGCTTGCCGGTGAGCATTTCGTAGAGGATCGCGCCCAGCGAAAAAAGATCGGCGCGGTCGCTGGCCGTTTCGCCGCGCTCCTGCTCGGGAGACATGTAGCCCACAGTTCCCAGCACCACGCCGGGTTCGGTGCCTTCGGTGAGAGTCGGGCTTGCCGATCCTGAAAGCGGATGAACTGGAATCAGCTTGGCCAGGCCGAAGTCCAGAATCTTGATGCGCCCGTCTTTGGTTAGAAATAATTTTTCCGGTTTCAGATCGCGGTGGACGATCCCCTTCTCATGCGCTGCCGCCAATCCGCGCGCCGTCTGGACGCCGTAGTCGACGGCCTTGCGTACGGGGAGAGGACCGCGCAGCAATTGATCGCGGAGAGTGCTGCCTTCGAGCAACTCGGAGACGATATAGGGCGCGCCGTCGTAGGTGCCGAACTGATAGACGGCAAGAATATTAGGATGATTGAGCGCTGCCGCGGCCCGCGCTTCCTGCTCAAAGCGCCGCAGGCGGTCGGGATCGCGCGACAAAGATGGCGGCAAAATCTTGATGGCGATGTCGCGCCCGAGTTGCGGGTCGTGCGCACGGTAGACTTCGCCCATGCCGCCCGCCCCCAGAGGAGCGATGATCTCGTAAGGGCCGATTTTTGTGCCGGCAGCGAGCGCCATCGCGGTGCAATTATAGTCCGGGGTAAGCGTCGAACGGCGCGGCGCTGTTAGGATTTCGAGGTGAGCTTGTTCCAGCCAACTCCGAATGCAGGTGGCGCGGCCGATTCGACGCGTCCGTTGGCGGACCGCATGCGCCCGCGCACGCTCGACGACTACCTGGGCCAGGAACACCTGGTCGGCCCGGGCAAGCCCCTCCGCACGCAAGTAGATCGCGACGACACGGGCTCGCTGATTTTTTGGGGACCGCCGGGAACAGGAAAAACGACTCTCGCCAAAATCATCGCGAGCCTGACGAAGGCCGAGTTCATCGAGTTCTCTGCCGTGCTCGCCGGCATCAAGGAAATCAAGCAAGTCATGGCTGACGCGGAGCGGGCACGGCAGTACGGGACTCGCACCATCGTCTTCATTGACGAGATTCATCGCTTCAACAAGGCGCAGCAGGACGCGTTTCTGCCGCACGTGGAGAAGGGCAACATCCGCCTGATCGGCGCAACCACAGAGAATCCGTCGTTCGAGATCAATTCGGCGTTACTGTCGCGCTGCCGCGTCTATGTGCTGAACCCGCTTACGGAAGACCAGATCGTGCTGCTTCTCAAGCGGGCCCTGGCCGACCGTGAGCGCGGTCTCGGCGAAATGAATCTAGCGGCGTCCGACGATGTGCTGAAGAGAATCGCCAGCTACACGAGCGGCGACGCGCGCAGCGCCTACAACGTTCTGGAGGTTGCCGGAGGACTGGCAAAAGCCGCGGAAGGTTCGGGTGAGATCACGGATGACATGGTTCGCGATGCGCTGCAGAAGCGCATCCTGCTCTACGACAAGTCGGGTGAAGAGCACTACAACCTGATTTCCGCGCTGCACAAGTCGGTGCGCAACAGCGATCCCGATGCCGCCTTGTACTGGCTTGGACGCATGCTCGAAGCGGGAGAAGACCCGTTGTACGTGGCGCGGCGCGTAGTGCGCATGGCGGTGGAAGACATTGGCCTGGCCGACCCGAACGCGCTCTCACTGTGCATGGCGGCGCGCGATGCGGTGGACTTCATTGGGATGCCCGAAGGAAACCTGGCGCTTGCGCAGGCCGTGGTTTACCTTTCGGTCGCGCCGAAGTCGAATGCGCTTTACACCGCGTACGGAAACGTTCAGCAGGACGTAGAGCAGACCGCCGCGGACCCCGTCCCGCTGCACTTGCGCAACGCGCCCACGGCTCTGATGAAAGGGCTGGGCTACGGCCGAGGCTACGAATACGCGCACGACGTGGAAGGCAAGGTGGCCGATATGCAGTGCCTGCCCGACAATCTGCGGAATCGCGTCTATTACCAACCCACGAATGAAGGCATCGAAAAGCGCATTCGGGAGCGAATGAAAGAGATAAAAAGCCAGCGTTTTCAGGCATCTGCAGGCAGTTCTCCACAGGGAAAGAAAGAATCCTAAAGCCGGTGCGGCGCATCTTACTTAGACATAAGAAGGGGCTTGCCAGCAGGGGTTCGTTGGGCCTGCAACAGGGGATGGGGTTTATGGCTGCGCTTCCCAGTGTCAGCAGTGAGGGCATTCTCACCCGGGCTCTGCCCGCCGATCTGATCGAAGACCTGCAGCGCGTGCAGAAAGCCGCGCAAAGCATCACGTCCATTCTCGACCTTGCTCAACTGATCGATAACTTCGTCAACGAAGTAGCGCAGTCGTTCGGTTGCCTGGAGGCAGGCGTCTACCTGCATGATGAAGTGCGCGGTGAGATGGTGCTGACCGGGGTACGGGGCTGCAGCCTGCACCACAAAGGCCATCGCCTGAAGATTGGGGTTGAAGGAATGGTGGGCTACGTGGCGTCGACGGGACAGATGCGTTACGCGCCAGACGTCCGGCTGGATAAGTACTACGTTTCCTGTGAGCACGACACGCTCTCGGAAGTTGCGATCCCCTTACTCGTTGGGAACCGCCTGGTGGGCGTGTTCACGGCATCGCATCCCGAAGTAAATGGTTTTCCCCGGCAGCAATTAAGAATCTTGCAGGCGCTGTGCGATCACGTTGCAGTGGCGATCAACAATGCGCGACGCCTGCAGTCGGAGCGCGCCGAGCGTGCCGTACTCGATCGCGAGGCTCAGGAGGCGCGCGCCATTCAGCAGGCGCTTCTGCCCAAGAGTTCTCCGTACATTCCGGGATTCGTGGTGTCGGGCCGCAGCGTGCCGGCGCGTGCCGTGGGAGGCGACTGGTATGACTTCATAGCGTTTCCCGACGGACGGTGGGGACTGGTTCTGGCCGATGTCTCGGGCAAAGGAACCGCCGCGGCGTTGCTCATGTCGGCGACGCGAGGCATGTTCCGGTCGCTGGCGGAAGCATGCTGCTCGCCGGGGGAAGTGCTGACCAAGCTGAACCAGTTGCTGGTGGATGACTTCCCTGCCGGAAAGTTCGTAACCATGGTGTATGGCGTGCTTGATCCGGCGAAGCGCACGGTGGTTTTCGCGAATGCCGGGCACCTGCGGCCGTTGTTTATCGACGATCAGGGCGAGCATTTTCTGGATACGGAGCGGGGCTTGCCGCTGGGCCTGGCCTGTTGCGGAGACTATTCTGAAACCCGGATCACACTGTCAGCAGGCTCGCGGCTGGTTTTCTATAGCGACGGCATTACGGAAGCGGAAAACGCGAATGAAGAAGAGTACGGCCTTGGGCGCCTGGCGGAACATGCCATGTTGCCGGGAGCATCGGCCGTGAGCATCGTGGACAACGTGCATTCGTACGTCAACGGCTCGAACCTGCGGGACGATGCCAGCGTAGTCTTCGTTGGAGTGGGCCACTAGCTCACCGCACTCGGGCGCGGTGCTCTTTCAGGATGCAGCGGTCCATCACCACGAGGATTCCTGCCCGGCGCGCCTTCTCGGCGGCTTTTTCATGGACCACGTCTTCCTGCATCCAAATGGCGGGAACTTTGAGTTGGATCGCCTGATCGACAATCTCTTCGACAAACTCCGGCCGCCGAAAAATGTTGACGATCTCGATCGTCTGCGGAACATGTTTCGCAGCGTCGAGCAGCGACGCATATGCCTTCTCGCCGAGACATTCCTCGATATTCGGATTCACCGGGATGATGCGGTATCCGTGGGTTTGCATGTAGGCTGAGACGCCATGGCTGGGGCGCAAAGGGTTCGCGGATAGACCGACCACGGCGATCGTCTTCGAACGCTTCAGAAGTTCGGCGATGGGGTCGGAATGAGGTGACGAAGCCACTGGCCTCCAGACTATTTCTTGTTGGCTGCGTCCAGTTTCTGTTTGTACATCTTCAGGGCAAGCTTGCGAATCGTTTCCGAAACCTCCTTGTTGGCAGAAAGGTTCTTCAGATCGACGATCAGCAGGTTTTTCATCAGGCCCAGGCCGAGATCAAGCGGCGTGCGTGGATTTGCGACCAGATTGCGCACCACGATGTAGTTCTTCATGAAGCGCCGCTTCAGCGGAATCTGGCGGAGCACCGCCTCGAGCACGTTCTTCTGGCTGGCAAACTTTTCCACTTCGCCATCGGAGAGTTTGGGAGCCTCGAGTACGGCCAGCGCCACAACTTTTG
The DNA here is from genome assembly GCA_963819145.1 of uncultured Acidobacteriaceae bacterium. GTDB lineage: Bacteria > Acidobacteriota > Terriglobia > Terriglobales > Acidobacteriaceae > Sulfotelmatobacter. Next base: position 1,976 of record CAWFVB010000025.1, on the reverse strand, counting down.
TCCCGTCGCGGATCAGCAGCGACCGTTCTTCTTTATTGCCCTTCAACGCCAGCTGAATGCGGCCCTTCACATCGAGGTGGCTGATTTTCTGGAGCGCGTTCTCGCGCTTCGGAGGTTCTTTGGGCTTTTTGGGCACAGACGCGGCGGGAACTGGGGCGGGCGGCCGATCTTGGCGTAAAGCTTGGCCGTCTCACGTCGCGCTCCTCCTCGCCATCGCCCGAACCGCTCGCCCCGCGCGCAAACAGGCTCGCGACGTTGTCGAGAACCTGCTTCTTCCAGGCATAAATCTGGTTCGGATGCACCCCGTGCCGCTTCGCCAGTTCCGGAACCGTCGCATCCTCGCGCAACGCCTCGAGCGCAATCTTCGCCTTGAACGCCGCATCAAACTTCTTGCGTGACTTCGTCATTTCTCGCTCCATCGGTTGCGACAGAGCAGGACATTTCACACCTTAGCCAATGGTCCTAAATCCGGGTCCAGCTCACCGGCTCGGCGGTGAAGAACGCGCAGGGCGCGCGCCTTCGAACGTTTCGACGATGATCATCCGGCCGCCGCAACACGGACATTGACGCGCAGGCGAAGCTCTTTCGGCCTCGCTGTCCGCCTCGGCGCGCGAGGGCTCCGAGAAATCAAGTCTGTTGCGTCGAGCAATTCTGGTCTCGCTGCTGAGGTTGCACATAGCTCGCAATTATGCAGCGATGGACGGCGGCGTTCGAACGCACTGCGCTGGCGATTGCGCGGATGACCGGCAAGCGAGTTGGACCTCACACCGCGACGCGGAAGGCGATGGACGCTGACTACTCGACCGATCGCGAGGCCAGCGGCGACCGTCCGCACGCCGCGACGCGAGAGATTGACCCTATAGCAGAGTTGAAACGGATCGTCTCGCAGGGCTGAAATGCGTGTCCTTTTTGCGCTTTCTGTGTTGCTGCCCTCTCCGCGCAAACCCGCGAGGCTGCGGCCTACGCTTGCAACAATCGACATTACATGAATTTCTCTGGAAGCGCGGAGGGAAAAAGAAGATGCCTGGATTACCAGTTGAGAGTGAGGACTCCGAGAAGGACCGGCTCAGGAGCCACATTGAAACGCTCAAGGAGTTGAAAAGGATGGATTGGGTTCGAATGGCAGCGGAGCACATGACGCCTAAAGAACGCGTCAGGAACTTCGTTCGCTAATCACAGCTTGCATCGCCGATCTGGTAAATATCGGTGCCCGTTTGGAGAAGCTGGATGCCGACCGGACCTAAAGGCGAGAAGCGCCCTGCCGACTGTCATCGGCAACGCCGTCAAAGTCATCCATAACCAAGTATGGGAGGATTAGATGGAAATCGGCATTGCAACAGATAACACAATACCACTCTATATCCCCCGCTTTATCGAATTCGTCCGCGCGCATTCGAATGTAATTAGTTGTCAACAGATCAAGACGCAACGACAAATTCCAACACCGAGATTCAACCCGAAAAGACGATATACCGATTGAAGAATGAATTATGGCGGATTCTTGTTACCGCTCAGTTACTTAGGAAATCGAACTGTTGAAGGTGGATATAGCGTCAGAGCCCAGGCGGCGGCCCTCTTGGAGGGTCTGTGCGGCTGCCTGGCTGCCGGAATTCGATCGCGAAGAGAGCGAACGGGATATTCGCGAAGGCCGCCCAGGGAAGGCCCAGAGCGGATTCGAGCGGCATGACGATTGGAGGGGGATGAAAACAGCCGCCAATCGGGCGGCGTTGACCATGTGGGAGAACCTGGACGTGGAGCAGGGGAGGGACCGACTTTGAGCGGTTCGATCGGGAGCGGTGTTCCGATTGGCGCGCGTTTCCGCGCTTGGCGGCAGCCGCTCAGTACTCGTCCGCCAACATCACTGTCAGCACACGCGTCGTGACGACGTATCGGCGGGATCGGGGGACAACAGCTCCATGTCTCGGTCGTAATAATCGATCTTCCAGAAGCACCGGACATCGACGCAAGGGTCAAGT
>CAWFVB010000024.1:0-35713 GCA_963819145.1 uncultured Acidobacteriaceae bacterium | reverse complement strand
AATTCGTGCTGGACATGGGATGATTCTCGTGTGGCGGCGCAGTGCCGGAGTGTGGCGCAGCGTCTACAGCCAGCTTATGGAGTTGACTTTACTATCTGCCTTGGATCTTCGGCTGACGAAGCCATTGGCTTTCATATTTACTACACCGCAGTTTCTTCGACGTGCCTCTAGTCGCGGCAAGCATGGTCCGTTCGGATAGGTCGCTTTCCCGCGAGACACCGGCGCAAACTCCGACAGACAAGGTGCAAACGGACATGGAATATGGAAAGCGCGCCTTGCCATGCTGGCCGTCTTCATCACCCGCTGATGGTGGGCTGGGCGGAATTCGGCGGCAACGTTCCGCACAGCGTCCGCACTTACCGGCTGCTGCTGACGGTGGCGATCATGGTCGTAATGGGCGCATTAGTATTTCTCAAACAGCATCTGCTGGATCAGGAATTGCTCAGCCTTCTCCGATTGTCTCGGTACAATCTCGAGGAAATGTGCCGGCTGAAAGATGAACTGGAGAACAAAGAGCATTCCCTGCGCTGGCACAGCCTGGAGTTGCAACGGAAGAATCTGGAGCTGCAGGAAATTTCATTCACCGATGTCCTGACCGGAATCTGGAACCGCCGTTATCTGGAAGAAATCCTCACCGCTGAAGCGGGTCAGGTGCTGAGAAATTATCAGCGAGCACGAGGAAGCGATATCCGCAAAATGGATCATCGCGATCTCGTCTTCATCATGGTCGATATGGATTTTTTCAAGGAAGTGAACGACCTGCACGGTCATGCAGCGGGTGACCGGCTGTTGCAGTTGGTCGCGCAGAGGCTTTCGACGGTTGTTCGCAAGTCTGATGTGCTGGTGCGCTGGGGCGGAGAAGAATTCCTCATCATGAGCCGTTCGACAGATCCGACGGGAACGCCGGCATTCTGCAGCCGCGTTCTGGAAGTCATTTCGTCCGAACCGTTCGATCTGGGCCACGGATCACAGTGCGGAAGACCTGCTCGGTTGGGTGGGCCGCTTATCCGTGGTGCCGAAGCGCGTTCGAGTCGATTTGCGCCGAGGAGTCGATTGCGCTGGCGGATACGGCCTTATATCGCGCCAAGGCCCTGGGCAGAAATCAGGGTGTGGGCATTCTGCCGACCGACGCGGCTGGCGTCTCCCGACTCTATCGACTTGGTGTCGGCGCAGGACGGTCGCTCGCCGTTCGCCCGCACGATGCGGACGGAGTGCCCGAGCCGGGAACCGGCCCCGGAATTGCAGTCTGAGGCCGCCGAACCCGTGGACAAGTCCGGAGTGTAGCGTTCCTGCCCGCGCCAACGATTCCAACCGGAAGTGCCAGCCATCCAGTCATGAGGCGCTTGACCTGTGAGAGTCCGTTGACTACATTGGGTAGCCGGCCTTGATGGCAGCCGAGGCACAACTCCTAAATGAATGCAAAAAATCCTTCGCGCAAAACAGGCCTTCGTCAGAAGGCGCAACTGATGTCGGCTTCCGAAATCGAGCGTACGCTCGTGCGGCTGGCCTACGAAATCGTAGAAAAGAACGGCGGAGTAAAAGGCTTGGGCCTGGTCGGCATTCGCCGCCGCGGCGTGCCAATCGCGGAGCGACTGGGCAAAATCATCACTCGCATCGAGAACGCCAAGGTCCCGGTGGGAACTCTGGATATAACCTTTTACCGCGACGATCTTTCGACCCTCGGGCCCAAACCGGTCGTGCAGGAAAAGGAGATTGGGTTTGAGATCGAAGACAAGAACATTGTGCTGGTGGATGATGTGCTCTTTACCGGACGCACAACGCGAGCCGCGCTGGATGCGCTTTTTTCTCATGGCCGGCCGCAGCGCGTGCAACTCTGCGTGCTGATTGACCGCGGGCACCGGGAAATTCCGGTTGAGGCTACCTTCGTTGGCCGCATCGTGCAAACCACGATGAACGAAGTGATCGAAGTGAAGCTGACGGAAATCGATGATGCGGAAAAAGTGTTGATGATGGAAAAGTAACGCCCGTGCGGGAAGACCGTAAATGCAAGAAGGACGGTGGGGTGACCACCGTCCTTTTATTTTTCAAGACGCAAGTTCCTAGGCGATTCGGGTGCACACCGCTTTGGTTTGCGTGTAAAGATTGAGGACATCGTGACCCATCTCGCGGCCCCATCCCGATTGCTTGTAGCCTCCGAACGGCATCGCGGCGTCGAAGATGTTGTAGCAGTTGATCCAGACTGTGCCGGCGCGCAGTTGTTCCGCCATGCGATGCGCCTTGCCGATATCGCGCGTCCAGACGGCAGCGGCCAAGTCCGTAGTCGCTGTTGTTGGCGCGAGGAATGATTTCCTCCGGATCGGTGAATGGCATCGCGGTCACGACCGGTCCGAATATTTCTTCCTGCACAACCTTCATGTTTTCTTGCGTGTTCACGAGCACGGTGGGCTCAACGAAATATCCCTGATCGCCGGCCTTGTGACCGCCCGCTAGCGCCTTTGCGCCTTCGGAGAAGCCGGATTCGAGGTATCCGCAGACTCGATCGAGTTGCTCCTGCCGAAACCAGTGGCCCCATCTGGGTGTCGGGGTCCAGGCCGAGCTCCGACTTTGATTTTTCGAGCCTGATCTGCAACGCCTTCGACGACCTGCTCGTAAACCGATTTCTCGACGTACAGCCGCGAGCCCGCGCAGCAGCACTGGCCGTGATTGAAGAAGATGGCGCTCGCGGCTCCGGGAATCGCGGTCTCCAGGTCAGCATCCTTGAACACCACGTTCGGAGATTTCCCGCCCAACTCAAGAGACACTTTCTTGAGGTTACCGGCGGCAGCGTGGACAATCAGTTTTCCAACCTCGGTCGAACCGGTGAAAGCGACCTTGTCCACATCGGGGTGCGCGGCCAGTGCCGCTCCTGCGGTCTCGCCATAGCCAGGGACGATGTTGACCACGCCCTCTGGGAAACCCGCTTCCATAATCAATTCACCGAGACGCAGAGCGGAGAGTGGGGTTTGCTCTGCGGGCTTGAGCACGACCGTGCAGCCCGTAGCCAACGCGGGTCCGAGTTTCCACGCGGCCATGAGCAACGGGAAATTCCACGGGATGATTTGTCCGACGACTCCAACCGGTTCTCGGAGCGTATACGCCAGATACTTTGCGCCTGGCGTGTAGGGAACCGAGAGAGGAATCGTGTTGCCCTCGATTTTGGTGGTCCATCCCGCCATGTAGCGGAACAGGTCCACGGCAAGCGGAACGTCGGCGGCCTTTGCGATGCTGAGCGGCTTGCCATTGTCGAGACTCTCAATGTAGCCGAACTCCTCAGTATGCTGTTCGAGCAGATCGGCGAGTTTCCAGATGAGGCGGCCGCGCTCGGAGGCGGTTATCCGGCGCCATGGACCGTTGTCGAAAGCGTGGCGCGCGGCTTTCACAGCCAGATTGATGTCTTCGCGATCGCCTTCCGCGACCTGCGCGAGTACTTCACCAGTTGCGGGATTGTACGTAGGAAAAGTCTTGCCCGACACGGCATTCACCCATTTGCCGTTGATCAGCATAGTTCTTGGTTTGTCGATGAACTCCGCGACTTGCGGATGAATTTGCGGGGAAACTGCGATGCCCATACGTCCTCCTTAGTCAGACAGCTTGGTCAGACTGGCTTGCACGAGAATGATGCCGGACGATGAAAGCGACCGGGGTATGCTAGCGCCGGGCGGAGACAAATGCAATGGCGATCCCGTTGATTTGAATTCGCATGCTATTCGCCATAAGGAACCCAAATATTTTTCACCTGGGTGGCATGCTCGAGGAACCAGCGGCCTTCTGCCACCTTCGGGTTAAACCAGTCAATAGCGCGGCCCTCGTTGGTCCAGACCTGTTTGAGATTTCCGATCGACATCGCTTTTGCCGCCGCCGCTGTGGCCTCGTCTCCGGAACACCAGACGGCATCGACGTCGTCATGTTCAGCCAGCGTCTTGAGCAGCTGCGAGACATAGCCCGTCACGATGTTGATGGTGCCTCCGGGCAAATCGCTGGTGTCGAACAGTTGGTAGAGATCGCTGGCGATGAGTGGATACTTTTCTGATGGCACTGCGATGACGGTGTTCCCGACGGCGATGAGAGGCAATACGAGCGACAAGAATCCCAACAGTGGTGCCTCCGCGGGGCAGATGACGCCCACGGTTCCGATGGGTTCGTTCATGGCAATTGCGATATTGCGGAAGGGCGCACTGTGCACGGCGCCGTCGAACTTATCGGCCCAGGCAGCGTACGAGAAAATTCGTTCGATTCCGACATCAACTTCCGAGCCGGCTTGTTTTTCACCGACAACCGCCGCCAGACGGCAGGAGATCTCATCTCGGCGCTGGGCGAGATTTTCCGCGATATAGTAAAGAACCTGCGCACGACTGTGCGCCGTTGCCTTCGACCAGGACTCGGCTTTTCGAGCCGCCTCCACCGCATTACGAATGTCCTTGCGATTGCCCAGAGGCGCTTCACCGAGCAACTTCCCGTGGGACGAGCGCACTTCCATGCTGTAGCCGGAGTCGGGACGAACTTGCTTGCCGCCGATGTAGAGCTTTACCGTGTGATCAATCGCAGGCGTGCTGGCTTCCCGTGGTTCTTCCGCGGGAGCGGGCGTGTTTGTCGCGGGGAGCTTTGGAGCGTGTTTGAACCACGAGGGCTCCAGGTATTCCACCAGTCCCTCGCGGCCGCCTTCCCGGCCGTACCCGCTCTCTCGGTATCCGCCGAAGCCGCAGGCCGCGTCGAACAGGTTCGTGCAGTTCACCCAAACCACGCCCGCTTTCAGCTGTGCCGCAACATGAAGAGCCACATTGATGTTCTCGCTCCACACACATGAGGCGAGCCCATACACCGTGTTGTTGGCCAGTTCCACAGCTTCTTTCGGAGTACGGAACGTCATGGCGGCGAGCACCGGGCCAAAGATCTCCTGCTGGGCAACAATCGACGTGGGATGCACGTTGCTCAACAGAGTCGGCGGATAATAAAAACCGCGCTCGGGCAACGTAACTTGGGGCTGCCAGCAGATCGCGCCGTCGGCGACGCCCTGGGCTACCATGCGCTGAATGCGATCCAGTTGCACACGCGCGACAATAGCCCCGATGTCGATCGCCTTGTCCAAAGGCGGGCCGATGCGCAAGCTGCTCATCCGCTCGCGGATCTTTGACATCAGCGTCTCGGCAATGCTCTCCTGCATCAGCAGCCGGGAGCCTGCGCAGCACACTTGCCCCTGGTTAAACCAGATTCCGTCTACGAGGCCCTCGACTGCGCTGTCGAGATCGGCGTCCTCGAAGATGATGAACGGAGATTTTCCTCCGAGTTCAAGTGAGAGCCGTTTGTGACTGGTCGCTGTTGCGCTGCGGATTGCGCGTCCCACCTCGGTTGATCCGGTGAAAGCAATCTTATCGACATCGGGATGTTTCACCAGCGCTTCGCCGGTCAGGCCGTCGCCGGTAACAATGTTGACGACCCCGGCGGGCAGTCCGGCCTCCTGGCAGAGTTCGGCGAACGCGATCGCGGTGAGCGGAGTAAATTCCGCGGGTTTCAACACCACCGTATTCCCGGTTGCCAGGGCGGGTGCAATCTTCCAAGCCAGCATCAGGAGCGGGAAATTCCAGGGAATGATCTGGGCGACGACGCCGCAGGGCTCGTCCTCGGGAAATTCCTGTGCGAGCAGCTGCGCCCAGCCGGCGTGATGATAGAAGTGCCGCACCACCAACGGAATGTCAATGTCGCGGCTCTCCCTTATCGGTTTGCCGTTGTCCATGGTTTCCAAAACGGCCAGCAGCCGCGAATGTCTCTGCACCAGGCGCGCGAGAGCATAGAGATAGCGCGCGCGATCATGTGGGGTGAGTGCTCGCCATTTTGGCGATGCAGCGCGCGCCGCACGGACTGCCGCGTCAATATCGGCCGCGCTGCCTTGAGCGACGGACGCAAGTTTCTCGCCGTTCGACGGATCAACCGTGTCGAAATATTCTCCGGCAGCGGGAGGCTGCCATGCGCCGCCGATGAAGAGTCCAAAGCGCCTGCCATGCCGCTCCAGCCAGGCTCCGGCCTCTTTCGGGTCTTCGGGAGCGGGTCCGTATTCCATGCTTACGAATTTTTCCGCGATGCTCATGGGCTTGGCTCACTTATTCGTTTCGGTTATCGCTGTTCAAAATCAGAAATCCAACTAGGCAATCGGATGTCGATACTCCGCAGAGTAACGTCCGGTCGCATGATGCTCCAGTTGCCGCTCAATGTCACCTAACATCCCGCTTGCGCCGAAACGAAACATCTCAGCGCGCACCCACGACGGGCCGAGTTCTTCTTTCATCAGAGCCAACCAATCGAGTGATTGTTTGGCCGCGCGGATGCCACCCGCTGCCTTGAATCCGACGGCCATTCCGGTCTGTTCGGCGTAATCGCGGATGGCGCGCGCCATGACGAGACTAACCGGCAGTGTGGCATTGATCGCTTCCTTCCCCGTGGAAGTCTTAATGAAATCGGCTCCCGCCATCATGGCGACGAGGCTGGCTCGCCCCACGTTCCGAAGCGTGAGCAGATCGCCCGTGCCCAGGATGACTTTCATGTGTGCGGAGCCGCATGCCTGTTTAAACGCGGCGACTTCGTCGTACAAAGCCTGCCAGCGTCCACCGAATACATGACCACGCGTTATCACCACATCAATCTCGTGAGCTCCCGCCTCAACCGACCTGCGAATCTCCGCCACGCGTTCGGCTAGCGGCGACAGACCCGCGGGGAATCCGGTGGAAACGGCGGCAACGCGCACACCGCTACCTTCCAGGGCATTCAGCGCTGTCTCAATGAAAAGGTGATACACGCAAACCGCGGCGACCTTGATGCCGAGGTGTTCGATGCCAAGCGTCTGAACGCGATCCTGCTGGAGCGGTTGCCGTGCCTTCGCACACAATCGTCGTACGCGTTCATCGGTGTCGTCACCCGACAGCGTAGTCAGATCCATGCATGAGATTGCGCGTAGAAGCCATGCCGCCTGCCATTCTTTCTTTACCGTGCGCCGGGCCACTTCGGTCTGAGCTCTGCGCTCCACGGCACTGGTATTGGCCCGCACTTCTCGCACCCAATTCACGTCGAGAGGAATCCCGGAATTTGGCTGGAGCAAGCGTCCGGCCAGAGTGGCGATCGAATTCGAGGAATGCGGCTCGCGAATCGCGGTGTCGTGGCCCTGATTACGCACGAGGTTCTGATAGTCGTCGACCGACATGGCAACCTTGCCTTCTGCTATTCGATGCAGTCCGCCAGGCGCGGATGCGGACAGTCAAGCGTCGTCAATTGTACGGCAGCAAGTCTCGCAAACGCGAACGCACTCTGGCGAGGGGGGTCGCGGCAAGAAAAAGTCCAGAATCGGTGGGCAAGGGTTTACAATTGCGCACGATTTGGCCGCTCGTTTGAGCTATTTCGCAGGATCATTTTCGACATTCTCTATGCCCAAGAAGACGCTACCCGCAAGTGTGCGGAAAAAGTTGGAGCGGGCCGCGACCAAAGTGATGAAGAACGCGCACGCTCCGTATTCGAAGTTTCATGTGGGAGCTGCGATTCTGCTGACCAATGGAAAAGTGTTTTCCGGTTGCAATGTGGAAAATGCTTCCTATGGCATGACCAATTGCGCTGAGCGCACAGCAATTTTCTCTGCTGTGGCGCAACTGGGACCCAACATCGAGATTCAAGCCGTCGCCGTCACCAACGATCATGGCGTTGCTTGCTCGCCATGCGGTGCCTGCCGGCAGGTGATCTACGAGTTTGGTCCGGGCGCCACGGTCTTCTTCCAGGGCGCCAAGGGCCCGAAGCAGGCCCATATCACCGAACTTCTTCCGGAAGGATTCCGCCTGCAGTGAGCTCAATAACCTCTCCAGCGCAAACCTTCCGTGCGATCGATGTCATCCGCAAGAAGCGGGATAATTTCGAGTTGTCGGGCGCCGAGATCGAAGGCTTCGTCAACGCCTACACCAGCGGCGAGATTCCCGACTATCAGGTCTCCGCGTGGCTCATGGCCGTAGTGCTGCGCGGCATGACGCGTCCCGAGACCGCCGCTCTGACCGATGCGATGCTTCGTTCCGGTGAAGTACTGGATCTTTCTTCGCTGCCGGCGAATAAAGTTGATAAGCACTCGACCGGTGGTGTCGGCGATAAGACGTCTCTCGTGCTGGCTCCGTTAGCAGCCGCAGCTGGCGTCGCGGTGCCGATGATCAGCGGCCGCGGTCTGGGACACACAGGCGGCACGCTCGACAAGCTCGAAGCCATTCCGGGTTTCAACGTAAATCTTCCCGTGCAAGATTTCCGGCGCGTGCTCGAAGTCTGCGGTTGCGCCATGATTGGGCAAACAGCAGAAATCGCTCCGGCCGATCGAAAACTCTATGCGTTGCGTGATGTGACAGGCACAGTCGAAAGTCCGTATCTGATTTGCGCGTCAATCATGAGCAAAAAACTGGCAGAAGGCATTGACGCGCTGGTGCTCGACGTGAAGACCGGATCCGGCGCTTTTATGAAAAGCGAAAAAGACGCAGCCTTTCTCGCCGAACTCATGGTCGAGACTGGCGAGCGCATGGGCAAGCAGATGGTCGCGCTCATCACCGACATGGATCAGCCGCTCGGAAACATGATCGGTAACGCGCTCGAAGTCGTCGAGGTCGTCGAAGTCTTGCGTGGCAGCGGGCCGGAAGATTTGCGGGATCTCTGCCTGGAACTGGCTGGCTGGATGTTGCATCTTGGCGGAGCGTCTGCAACGGTTACGGAAGGAAAACAACTGAGCGCCCAGCTGATTTCCTCCGGCAAAGCCCTCGAGAAATTCCGCCAGATGGTGGAACTCCAGGGCGGAGATCCACGAGTGATCGACGACGCGAAGAGACTTCCGCAGGCGCAGCACACCAAACGGGTTTTGAGCGCCAGGGACGGGTATCTCTCTGCTATGCAGTGCGAGCAGATCGGTACGGCATGTGTGCTTCTTGGCGGCGGACGCGAGCGCAAGGAAGACTCGGTCGACCCTGCAGTGGGAATTGTGTTGCATAAGAAAGTTGGAGATCGGGTTGCCTCCGGCGAGCCCATGGCCACGATTCTCTACAATGCCGAAGCAAAAGGGGTACGCGCAATGCAGCTGATTGAAGCGGCGTGTTCCGTCTCAGAAGCACCGCCGACCACGAAAAGACCGCTCATCTATCGGGTGATCCGGAAGTCCGGGGAGAAAAACTGAATGGGACGCTTTACTGGAATTCTCGGCCTGTTGACCATGCTAGGGCTCGCATTCATTTTCTCCACCAACCGCCGCGCCATCCGCGTCAAGACCGTTGTGTGGGGATTGGGTCTGCAAATTGTTTTTGCCTTCTTCGTTCTGAAGGTTTCTGCCGGGCGGGCCATGTTTCAGGCGGCGGGCGACGCCGCCACGCGCGTGCTGAACTACGCCTTCTTCGGTTCCGAATTCATTTTTGGGGAACTGGGGAAGCAGCATTCCAACATCGGCTTTATCTTTGCGTTTCAAGTGCTTCCGGTCGTCATTTTCATTTGTGCGCTGTTCGCGATCCTCTACTATTTTGGAGTCATGCAGTTCGTCATCCGCATTGCGGCGTGGCTCATGACGCGGATCATGGGGGCGAGCGGCGCCGAGTCGCTGAATGTCGCCGCCAGCATCTTTATGGGACAAACGGAAGCTCCAGTGACCATCCGTCCGTTTCTCCCGGACCTGACTCGCTCCGAGCTCATGACAGTGATGACCAGCGGCATGGCCCACGTCTCCGGTTCAATCATGGCGGCGTACTTCGCGTTCGGCGCGGAACCACGGCACGTGCTCAGCGCCGTTATCATGACGGCGCCCGGCACAATTCTCGTTTCGAAGATGCTCGTCCCTGAAACCGAGCAGCCCAGAACCGCAGGCCGCGTGGTGATGCCCGAAGAAGAGCCAGGCAAGGAGAAAGAAAATCTCCTCGGCGCCATCGCCCGCGGCACGAGCGACGGCCTGCACATGGCGCTCAACATCGGAGCCATGCTGATCGCGTTTATTGCTCTCATTCACCTGGCAGATGGCATTTTCGGCGGCATTCACAATCACATCGCGTGGTTTCCCGAGAGCGTGGAGAAGGTATTTGGATTCGTTTTTGCGCCAATTGCCTGGGTGATCGGTATTCCGAAGCACGATTGCAGCGCGGTAGGGAATTTGCTGGGCACGCGCATGGTCCTGAATGAACTCGTCGCGTTTACGAACCTTGGCCAAATCAAGGCGACCCTCGATCCGCGATCGTTCACCATTGCGACGTTCGCTCTGTGTGGCTTCGCCAATTTCAGCTCGATTGGAATTCAGATTGGCGGCATCGGAGCGCTCGCGCCGAACAAGCGTGGCGAACTGGCTCGCCTTGGCGTGCGCGCGATGCTCGCTGGGACGATGGCCAATCTGATGTCCGCCTCTATCGCCGGCATGCTGCTCTAGAATTCATTTGTTCAATCAACTATTTGTTCAATCCACTATAAGGATGCTTCCGGTGAAACGATTCTGTCTTATCGCTGCCCTGATTCCGTTTTTCGCACTATGTCTTCTGGCTGGCGCCCAAACTCAGGCGCCGCGCCGCGTCATCATTGATACCGACCCCGGCATCGATGACGCAATGGCGATCCTTTTGGCTCTGAACTCGCCCGAGTTGAAGGTCGAGGCACTGACGGTTGTGGCGGGAAACGTGGACGGGCGGCAGGGTCTGGAGAACGCTTTGAAGTTGGTGTCGCTGGCGGGCCGATGCGACCTGAGTGTGGCCGGCGGAGCACAGCATCCGCTCAATCAGAAACTGATCACAGCGCAATTTTGGCACGGCAAGAACGGACTCGCTGGAGTCGAGTTGCCAGTCACGAAGTGCAAAGCCGATTCCCGGTTTGGCCCCGATCTCATCATCGAACTGGTGCACAAATATCCGCATGAGGTCACGCTGATACCCGTTGGCCCGCTTACGAATATCGCGCTCGCGGTGTCCAAAGATCCATCGATCGTTCCGCTGGTGAAAGACATCGTAATCATGGGCGGCTCCATCACCGGTGGAAATGTGAACGGCGCCGCAGAGGCGAATATCTATGGCGACCCGGAAGCCGCGGCCATCGTGTTCAACGCTGGCTGGGTGGTCACGATGGTCGGCTCCGACGTGGGCGAGCGCACTCTCATCACGCGCAAGTATCTGGCAGATCTCCAATCGCTTCACGGGCCGGAGAGCGACTTCGTCGCAAAGTTGGCCGACTTCTATCTGACGCGTTCGGAGAAGAGCGGCTATCAAGGGGCCGCAATGTACGATCCTCTGGCGGTGGGGGCAGTCATTGATCCGACGCTTGTGACACTCAAAGACATGCACGTGGATGTGGAAACGAAGGGCGAGTTTACGCGGGGAGAAACGGTGGCGAACCGGATGGGCTCGAACGAGCTGAACGTGCTCCACGGAGATCACTACGAGATCGAGGGCGCGATTGATCTAAAACCTAACGCTCGCGTCTGCCTGGCGTCAGACGCGGGCCGTTTTTTGCAGCTGTTCATCAGTCGCATCAAAGGAAAATAAATTACAGTCTCCGGCTCAGCCATTGGCGTGCGCGACCATGAGAATGGCCAGCCCGTAAAACACGAACATCAAAGCCAGATAAAGCTTGGCGCGCGATCCCGAGCCGGCGAATTCTTTCCAGGCCAGGACTCCCCATAGTGCCGCGACCATGGGCGCTGACTGCCCGATGGCGTAGGAAATCGCAAATGTGGTCGCCTTTCCTGCGACGACATTGAACACGGTGCCGATGCCCCAGATGCAGCCACCGGCCAGGCCCAACAGATGTCCCGAGGGCGGCCCACTAAAAAATCCGCTGAAGCTCGCGGGTTCGCCGACTAGCGGTTTCTTCATGAAATAAATATTCCAGATAAAACACGAGAGCAACGCCCCGAGTGTTAGAAACACGACCGAACTATAGGGCGTCAGAGGGTTTCCGCGAGTTGCGCCATATGCCACGAACGGATTCCATAGGCCCATCAATACCCCCGAAATGACGCAGGTGACCATGCTCTTGCGCGAGACCGAATGGCCGGCGGTCGTCAGACTTCCATACGCCTTGCCGTCGAGGATTACGGCAACTAACGCGCACGCTACTCCGATCGCCAGGAACATGGCATTGCCCTTGGGCTGAAGCGCGTAGCTTAATACGACTCCCACCACGAGCGCGATTCCGATCGAGACTGGAAATGCAACGGCCAGTCCCGCCATATCAATCGCTGCAACCAGCAGAAGATTCGCCAGATTGAAAATCGCCCCTCCTACGAGAGTGGAAACGATGTTGGTGGTGTCGGCGGAATGAACATTACTCAGGAAACTGGAGGAGTCGTGGCCGCTACTCCCCATCGTGAACGCCAGAACTAGCGAAATCAGAAAAATGCCGATCGCGTAATCCCAATAGAAAAGTTCGAAACGATAGTTCTTGACACCCTTGTAAGTGTTGGCCCAGGAACCCCAGCAGATGGCGCTGGTGATCATCATCAACAGCGCGATAGTCAGACTCGGTGGCGTGAACATCGTTTTCTCCCCTGGAAAGTGAGTAACTGTACTCTTCTTTGTAGTGGGCCACAAGCCGCAGAACGCGGGATGATGCCGAGTCCAGGCGGTCTGCTGTGCTAACGCCCGTGACTCGCATCTTTCTGATTGATACCGACACGGCATCGGATGACGCCGTCGCGCTGCGGTAAAAAGCCTAACCGTTCACTTCTGCATACGTTGCTCTCCGCAAGAATTCTCCCTGTCCAGCTTTCCCCAGGAACTTGTCGCCTTCTACGACGACCCGGCCGCGCGACAACACTACATCGGGCATGCCCGTGACCTCGATGCCTTCGAACATCGAGTAATCCACGCGCATGTGGTGCGTTTTTGCGCTGATGGTGTGCTTACGGTCGGGATCGAAGATCACCAGATCCGCGTCGCTACCTATGGCGACTGTCCCTTTGCGCGGATGCAATCCGAACAGCTTGGCCGGAGTGGTCGAGACCAACTCTACAAACCGGTTCACACTGAAACGACCGGAGGCAACTCCACCCGAGTAGATCAGGCTCATCCGGTGCTCGACGCCCGGACCACCATTGGGAATCTTCGTGAAGTCATCGCGTCCCATTTCCTTTTGTTCCTTAAAGCAGAATGGGCAGTGGTCGGTAGAAACTACTTGCAAGTGATCGTGCTTCAGTCCGTTCCAGAGTTTTTCCTGGTGCCATTTTTCGCGCAGCGGTGGAGTGAAGACGTACTTTGCGCCTTCAAAGCCGGGTGCATCCATGTTTTCTAGTGAGAGATACAAGTACTGCGGGCAGGTTTCGGCGTATACGGGCAGTCCGCGATCGCGGGCCTCGCGAATCTTCTCCAGCGCATCGTTGCAACTCAGGTGGACAATGTAAATCGGCGCTCCTGCCATCTCGGCCAGCGCGATAGCCCGTCCAACTGCCTCGGCCTCCGCGGTCGTCGGGCGAGTGAGGGCGTGATACTTCGGTGCCTTTTTCCCTTCCGCCAGCGCTTGCTGAACGATGACGTCAATCGCGCTGCCATTCTCGGCGTGCATGCATACCAGGCCGCCGTTCTTCGACGTGGCCTGCAGAGCTTTGAAGATGCTGCCGTCGTCGAGCATGAACACACCGGGATAGGCCATGAAGAGCTTGAAACTGGTGACGCCCTCCTGCACCAGATGGTTCATCTCTGAAAGTTGTCCGCCCGAGACGTCGGTAACAATGCAGTGGAACGCGTAATCGCACGTAGCTTTGTTCGCGGCCTTGCTCAACCAAGTGTCAAAAGCCTGGCGCAGCGCCTGCCCCTTGTACTGAATCGCAAAGTCCACCAGCGTCGTTGTTCCGCCGAAGGCCGCAGCCCGTGTTCCGGTTTCAAAGTCGTCGGCGCTGGTAGTGCCGCCGAAAGGCATGTCGAGATGAGTGTGAACGTCAATGCCACCCGGGAGAACGAGTTTACCCGACGCATCGAACACCCGGCACGTGTTCTGCGCGGCTTGCGCAAAGAGATCAGCCCCGATGGCTGCAATTTTTCCATTTGCGATGGCCACATCCGCCACGTACGTATCCGTCGCGGTCACCACGGAACCGTTTCGAATGATTGTGTCAAAGCCCATCACGTCCTCCGTGTCTGTCCCAACTTCGACGGCAGGATCAGAAAAGGAATTCTATGCTACACTGCCGCACTTTACTTGTTCACCCGGCTTCTTCACATGACCTGTTCACGCGCAATTCCTTATTGTTTCTTGATGAAGGGGACCAGCCATGCAATTCGGCATCACGTTGAAACCTGATATTTCCATTGAACGCATCGTCGGCCTGACGCGGCAGGCGGAAGACGCCGGATTCGAATACGGCTGGATTTTCGACTCCCATGTTCTTTGGAAAGAACCCTATCCTCTGCTGACGCTGATGGCTTCGAATACACAGCGGATGAGGCTGGGAACCTGCGTGACGAATCCTGCTACCCGCGATCTCACTGTGACCGCCAGTCTATTCGCGACGCTGAATCTGATTTCCGGCGGACGCATGGAACTGGGTATTGGACGAGGCGACAGTTCGCGCCGTGTAATGGGGAAAAAACCCGTGAGTTGGTCGCAGCTGGAAGCCGCGGTGAAAGAGTTCCGCGATCTGACCTCCGGCAAAGAAGTCGAGCACGACGGCCAGCCGACGCGAATCACCTGGGCGAAGGATTCTCCACGAGTTTGGATTGCAGGATATGGCCCGAAGGTGCTGCAAATGGCCGGGCGCGTGGCCGACGGCATCATCTTGCAGTTTGCTGATCCGGCATTGATTGCGTGGTGTATGGGGTTCGTGAAAGAGGGCGCGCGCGCCGCCGGACGCGATCCCGCGCGGATAGAAGTCATGTCGGCAGCTCCCGTGTGGGTCTCAAATGATTTGAATGCCTGTCGCGAGCGCGTGCGGTGGTTCCCGGCGCTGGTTTCAAACCACGTAATGGATCTGATCCGCCAGTACAAACCGGAAGATTTGCCTACCGCGCTGACTTCGTTTGTGCAGGATCGCGGTCATTATGACTACCAGCACCATTGTGAGGTGGACAGCGACAACGCGAACTTTGTTTCGGATGAAGTTGTCGACCGCTTCTGCCTGATCGGTCCGCCCGAGGCCCATCAGAAGAAATTGAGAGCCCTTGCGGATGTCGGCGTCACTCAATTCAATATTTATCTGATGTGTGGGGATGAAGAAGAGTCGCTGGATGCTTATAAGAGAGAAGTCATGCCGCCTTACTTGAAGGCGAAGAAGGCCTGATGCTACGCCACGTCCCGCGGTGAAAGCACACTCTGCGGGTGGAACTTCATCATCAAGTAGTAGGCGACGAAAGAAACGGCAAAGCCGACGAACCACGAATAATCGTAGAGCGCGCGCACAGGTCGAACAGCGAGTCCGACGAGCGCAGTGCCGGCCCCGAGCGCCAGCGCCATCACCGCGCGCCAGTTGAAGCCTCCCCGGTACTCGTAGATCCCGTCTCGGAGATACAAATCGTCCACTTGTAAGACGCGACGGCGGAGTACGAAGTAATCGCAGATCATAATGCCCGCCACCGGCCCAAGAAACGCTGCATAGCCACCGAGCCATCCGAGAATGAAAACACTGTAGCTGGAGAGCAGTTTCCATGGCATCAGGGCGATACCCATGAGACAAGTGATGACGCCTCCAGTGCGAAAACTGATTCGCTTCGGCCACAGGTTGGAGAAATCATTGGCCGGCGACACGACGTTGGCGCCGATGTTCACGTTCAGTGTGGCCAGCACAATTGCCACCAGCGAAATGATCACGGCGATGGGAGAATGAAAGCGGCTGAGTAGCTGGACTGGATCCCAAATCGCGGTTCCGTAAATCACCACCGTGGCGGAGGTCACGACGATTCCGACGAAGGCATACAGCGTCATCGTCGTAGGCAGCGCCAGAGCCTGCCCGATCACCTGCTCGCGCTGGTTCCGCGCGAAACGCGTGAAATCGGGAATGTTCAACGAAACCGTCGCCCAGAAACCGACAGTTCCGTTCAACGCGGGAATCAGGAATTTCAGGAAGTCGGGAAAAGAGGTGAAGCGCGACGGCGCCGAGAGCATTGGACCGAAGCCGCCCGCTGTACGGTATGCCCAACCCAAAAGTAGCAATCCAACGCCCAGCAACACCGGCGCGCTGATCCCCTGCAGAACTCGAATGTATTCAATCCCCTTCAGAACAACCGCAAGGTTAATCAGCCAGAAGACAAAAAAGCACACAGCAGTGCCGTAGGGGAAGTTCTTCCACCCGGGCGCCAGCGTCGCCAGCAGCGTGCTGATCGCTTCGCCTCCAATCCAGCACTGAATACCGAACCACCCACAGGCGACCAGAGCGCGGAGTACGGCCGCGACGTTCGCGCCCAGCAGGCCAAATGAGGCGCGCGCCAGGACTGGGAATGGAATTCCGTACTTGGCCCCGGGATGCGAATTCAGCAGCATCGGTACCAGCACGATGACGTTGCCCAGGAAAATTGTCGCAACGGCCTGCTTCCAATTCATTCCTCCCTGAATCAGGCTTGCCGCCAGCATGTAGGTGAGGATGTTGACCGACATCGAAATCCACAGCGCGGCAAAGCTGTAGGCTCCCCAGAGCCGGCGCTCGGGCCCGGTCGGTGCGAGGTCGTGGTTGTACAAAGGGCTGGATTCGATTTGAGATCGGAGGTGATCAGGGTCCGGGGTCGTCATGGAAGGTCGAGTTTCGAAATTACTTTGTCATTCCGAGCGAAGCGATGGCTTCAGTCCGCGTCCGCAGATGCGCTGCTCTGCATCGTAATTGGACCGTAGCTCTCCGGCCTGCGGTCGCGGAAGAACTGCCACACTTTGCGGACCTCGGCGATCATGTCGAGGTCGAGATCCGCGATCACGACTTCATCTTTGTCTCGGCTCGCCTGCGCGATGATCTTGCCGCGCGGAGTGCAGAAGTAACTTTTCCCGTAAAACTCACCGATATTCCACGGTTTCTCGGTCCCAACGCGATTGATCGCGCCAACGAAGTAGCCGTTCGCCACAGCATGCGCGGGCTGTTCGAGTTCCCACAAGTATTCAGAAAGTCCTGCCACTGTCGCCGATGGATTGAACACAATCTCAGCGCCGTTCAATCCCAGGATGCGCGCGCCCTCGGGGAAATGTCGGTCATAGCAGATGTACACACCAACGCGTGCGTACTTCGTTTCAAATACGGGATAGCCGAGATCGCCCGGAGTGAAATAAAATTTCTCCCAGAATCCGGGATGGCAGTGCGGAATGTGATGCTTGCGGTATTTGCCGAGATAGCGTCCGTCGGCGTCAATGACGGCTGCGGTGTTGAAGTACACCCCAGGCATTTGCTCTTCGTAAACTGGAACCACGATCACCATGTGGTGCTTCGCCGCGACCTTCTGCATCAGACGCGTCGTCGGGCCGTCGGGCACGCGTTCGGTCAATTCATACCAGCGCGCGTTTTGCTCCGCGCAAAAATAGGGGCCGTAGAAGAGCTCCTGCAGGCACAGGACCTGCGTCTTCTTGCGCGCCGCTTGCTCGATCAGCTTCATGTGCTTAGCAATCATCGCCTTCCGGATCTGATCGAGGGGGCGCTCGCTGCTGAGCGCGTTGCTGGCTTGAATCAGGGCGCAGCGGACATTGCGGGACATTGGGTCCTCCCGAAACTTATCTCTCTAACCGAACCGTCGAGGAACGAAACTATAGCAGAAACCTCGGTCGTTTCCGCGCCCTCGCCGCGCCGGCATTGACATAGTCTGGGTGCGCTCAATAGACTCGGCGTTCTTCAAGGTTACGGAGACACAGCGACCACCATGGCAAAGCGCCCTCGAATCGCGGTAGTCGGCAGCGCGAACATCGATCTGACCACCTTCTGTAATCAGTTTCCTAAGCCGGGCGAAACCATTTTTGGTCAAAAGTTCAATCTCGGGTTCGGTGGTAAGGGAGCCAACCAGGCCGTGGCCGCTCGCCTCTGCGGCGCGGAAGTCTTCATGGTGGCGCGCGTGGGAAGCGATCTGTTCGGTCCCGCGACGATTGAAAATTTCAGGAAGCAGGGGATTGATCCCACGCACGTGAAGCAGGTCGAGGGATTGTCGAGCGGTGTCGCTCCGATTTTCGTCGAACCCAACGGGCAGAACCGCATTCTCGTGGTGAAGGGAGCCAACGACGCGCTCAAGCCCCCGGATGTTGACGCTGCGGCAGAAACGCTGAAGAGCGTCGATTGCATCGTTCTGCAGTTCGAGATTCCCCTGGAAACCGTTTATTACACCATTGAATTTGCTCGCAAGCACGGCATTCGCTGCATCGTGAATCCCGCGCCTGCACAGCCGGTTGACATGAGCGCCCTGAAGGATCTCGACTACTTCGTTCCGAACGAAAGTGAAGCTGAGAGCATCACGGCCACGTCGGTGAAGACCGTCGACGATGCGGAAAAATGCGCCGCGAAACTAGTCGCCGGAGGTATCCGCCGCGTGATCATCACATTAGGGGCGAATGGTTCTCTTCTCGCAGGCCGCGATGGAACCGACCATGTTCCTCCGTTTGCGGTCAATAGTGTCGACAGCACCGGCGCAGGCGATGCTTTCATCGGCAGCTTTGCCGTGTTTCTAGGCGAGGGATTTCCTGAGAAGGAAGCGGTCCGCCGTGCGAATCTGTACGCAGCCTTATCCACGACGGGTATCGGAACGCAGAAATCGTTCTACGACCGGGGCCGCTTCGACGCGGAGTGGAGCGTGCGCGGTTGAGCCTGCTCTCCCCTTGGACAAATTTCTTGACAACACCCGTGCAATCAATTGAAAGACAGTGCTTGCGCGTGATCTGACATGCTTGCAACGATCGACGGTCCGGATTTGCAAAAATCAATAAAACATATCTGCTTTCCGCATCTGATGGTGGCAAGGAATCGTTCGCGCTGATCAATTGCCGCTTACGAAAATTCTTGACTTGCCAATGACCGGCAATTTATAAGCCGTGTCTGCGGCCGCGGACCTCCCAACTTCATCGTCGAAGAGGGGAGGGTCTTTTTCTTTGCGGTGGCAAGTCGAAAGGGGTTCAGAAGAAATGTCGAGCAAGAGGCTTCTCGCGCTGATTGGCTCTTCGCTGGTTTGTCTGGCGACTCCGTTCCTCTACGGTCAGGCTACCGGAAGTTTTTCGGGCACGGTGTCGGACAATTCTGGAGCCGTGGTCGCGGGCGCCAAGGTGACCGTCACCGCCCAGGCCACGAACGTCTCGCGCGAGACTCTCACCGACAGCACGGGGCACTACCTGGTTCCTCTGCTCGGCGCGGCGGACTATGCCGTCCGGGTCGAAGCCAGCGGTTTCAAAACTGCTGAAGACAAGAATATTCGGTTGCAGGTGGATGAACAGCGCGAACTCGATTTCAAGCTCGTCCCGGGAGCGGTCAGCACCAGTGTCGAAGTGAACGCCACGGAGGTGGCGGTGGAAACCTCGAACCCAACCCTCGGACAGGTCATCACTTCCGAGCAGGTCGCCGATTTGCCTCTGAACGGCCGCGACTTCGTCCAACTCGCGACCCTAACTCCCGGCGTAACACAGGAAAGCAATCCCAACAGTTTTTTCAACGGAGGACCCAGCAGCGAGGTCTCTGCCCGCGGAACCTATTCTCTTTCTGTCGGCGGCTCGCGAGCGCAGAGCACCGATTGGCTTTTTGACGGCAACGACAACAACGAACTCTCCGGCGGCGGCATTGCCGTTCTTCCTTCGATTGATGCGATTCAGGAATTCAAAGTCCTGACCTACAACTATTCGGCGGAGTTCGGAACCCGTGCAGGTCCGACTGTGTTGCTGACGACCAAATCAGGGTCCAATCAGTTTCATGGATCGCTCTTCGAGTTCTTGCGCAACACCAGCTTTGACGCGACTCGCTTTTTCACCTCCTCCAAGCAAAAATTCAACCTGAACCAGTTCGGCGGTGCCATCGGCGGCGCTATCCGGAAGGACAAAACCTTCTTCTTCCTCGACTATGAGGCCAAGAGACAGCGCGAGGGGACTGCCTTTACGGGCCTGATCCCCACACCGGCCATGATGACTGGCGATTTCACCCTTGATCCATTCGGTCTGACTCGGGGTGTCCCGCAGCAGCAGTACAACAATCAAGTCGCTTTCATCAACTTGGTCAACCCTTACTCGAACCAGCCTTTCCAGTGCGATGCGTCCGGCAACCCTCTTCCGCCCGCTGCAGACGGATCGCAGGCGGTCGGCGTGACCTGCAACAAGATTCCAATCGCGACTATCCAGAACGGAGGCATGGCGGAGGCGGCTGGCATCGCCATGATCAATCTCTATCCTCAGGCACTTCCTGCCTCACAGGCGAACGCTAGCCTCGGTATCAACTTCGCCAGTGTGCCGGTAAGGAGCCTGAACGAAGGCAAGTTCGACGTTCGCCTGGACCACAATTTTTCCAGCAAAGACTCGTTGTTCGCGCGCTTCAGCTACGATCAGGCCACCTCTTTCGTCCCAGGCGGCTCCCCCGGTTTCGCCGAACAGGGTGCGTTTGCCAGCACCCAAAACATTACCAACCACGCGCGGAATGCGGTGATTTCTGAAACCCATATCTTCAGTGATCACAACATCAACCAGTTCACGGCGGGATTCAACCGCATCTTCAATATTATTTTGTCGTACGGCAACGGAAGCTGCGAGGCGGCGAAGGTTGGTCTTCTGGGAGCGGACTTGAATAGCTTGTGCGGCACGCAACCCTCAGGCATCGTGAACCAATCCACCAAAGACTGCATGAGTTGCGGCCTGAGTTCCATGCAGTTCCTGACCGGTTACTGGTCTCTCGGGGATCGCGGGTTTGCGCCTTCTCAGGGTGGAACCAATGTTTTCTCGATCTCCGACTCGTTCGATATGATTCGGGGCAAACATGAGATCAAGGCAGGCATCGGTATCCGCGCTCAGCAACTCAACGTGCGATCCAACGCGTTCCAGGACGGCTTTTTCTTGATGGGCGATGCCTTCAGCGCCGTCGGCAACGGTACGTATAGCGGAGACCCCGAGGCAGACCTTCTGCTGGGCCAGTTTGGCGGAGCTATCCACGATCAGACATTCGATGGCGCCACTAGCGGGCGGCGCTGGAAAATGTACCGCCCCTTCGTGCAGGACGATTGGCGGGCCACCCCAGACTTGACCCTCAACCTTGGGCTCGCGTGGTCACTGGTCACGCCAGTCACGGAAGCTCAAAATCGCCAGGCCAATTTCAACTTTCCGACGGGGCAATACTTCGTAGCAGGACCGACGGTGACTGGCTGCACGACTTGCGTTCACACTGGCCCCCAAGTGGGTATTCAGTTCGACAAGACCGCGATTGAGCCGCGCATCGGGTTCGCCTGGAAAGTGCTGGGGAGCCAGAAGACAGCGCTTCGTGGAGGTTATGCGATCTTCCACGACGCATCCTGGAGTCAGGGTGATCAGGGACTCTGGCTGAATCCGCCGTACCTTGCTGAATCGGACAATTTCTCCGGCCTCGCTCCCTTCAATACGCTGGCGACTCCAAATACAACTTGTGGTTTTATTGGTCAGGGCTGCGGATTGGCGGCAGCCTTCTTGCCGATCATCACTCCGCCCCTGAACCCCGACACCTTCGAAGGTACGCGCCTTTGGCAGAACACCAATTTCAAACAGGGCAGAGTGCAGCAGTTTAACCTCAACATTGAGGAGCAGTTACCCGGCAACGTGGTCTTGACGGCGGGTTATGCCGGGTCTCGGAGTCACCACATCCTGGTCAGCGGCGTCAACGTGAACCTTGGCTCTCCCAATGCCTGCGCCGGCGGGCTTTCGCCGCAGCCAGGGTACACTTTGGGTTGTGGAGCGGGTGGTGTGTTTGTCCCGGCTCCCGATGGGGCGTTTACTATCGTTGGCAACTTTAACGATGCTGGCAATGCCACCTATAACTCATTCGAGGTGAAGGCGGAGACCAAGAGTGCTCGTCACGGACTCTACGCGCTCATCGGCTATACCTATGCTCACACTTACGACTCTGGTATGGCGGACAACCTGGGAACCACGCCAGGAGCGACCTACTGGCCTTTGCCCGGAACTATAAAGGCGGACTGGGCCAGGTCACAAATCAATCTGAACAACCAATTGACGGCCAGCGTCATTTACGACTTGCCGTTCGGTAAGGGAAAGGCGTTTGGCAGCAACTGGGGCGGGCCTGTCAATGCTGTGCTCGGAGGCTGGCAAACCACAGTGATCGAGAAGATCACTTCGGGATTTCCGCTGTTTGTGGTCGACAGCAACAACGCCAACACCGGCGTGTTTTTCCAATGGAACGGCAATAGCTTGAACCGGCCCAATGAAGTGGGAGATCCGAACAAGGCAGGTCCGGTAGCCGGCAATCCCGGCTGCAACGCCCCGGCCCAGATCCATACTCTCGCCAATTGGTTTAACCCATGCGCATTCATTTCCACGAACGCATCTTCATCCACCGTCGGCGAACTTGGTAATGCAAATCGTGCGCCGGTCACGGGACCGGATTTCGTCAACACCGATTTCTCGCTGATCAAGAATTTCCGCGCGACCGAACGGGTCGGAGTCAACTTCCGCTTCGAGGTCTTCAATCTCTTCAACCACGCGCAGTTCTTCCTGCAGGGCAGCAGCCTGACTACGATGCAGGACATAAACTCGCCGACAACCTTTGGCAAGGTCACTTCGACGGTGAACAACCCGCGCCTGATTCAGCTCGCCTTGAAGGTCACTTTTTAGGCTGCTTGATGGGCTAATCAAACAGGGCAGACTGGGCTTCCACTCAGTCTGCCTTCAACTTTTTTCGAGCTGTTTCGATAGCAACGTGTTCCCAAAACCCGTGATCAGAACTCGCAGGATCGACCTGTCAGCCCTTGTGCTTTTCCTCGCAGGAATTACTGCGCTCGCCTCCGCCCAGCCTCGCCGCAAACTCATCATCAACGAAGATGCCTCCGGCCCCGGCGGCAGCAACATGCAAACGCTCGCGCTGTTGATTCAATCTCCGCAAGTCGAGGTGCTCGGCATCACGGTCGTCAGCGGGGACCAATGGCGCGACGAAGAAGTCGCGCACACTTTGCGGTTGCTCGAAATCATGGGCCGCACCGATATACCGGTCGTGCCTGGCGCGGAGTTTCCTCTGGTTCGCCGCCGCGAAGACGCGCAACTCTGGCAACAACGCTACGGCAAAGTCGCCTATGCTGGCGCCTGGGATGATCGCTGGTGGCACGAAGCGTCCGTCGTGCCGCCCCTCCTCGAAGGCCGGCCCACCACCAGGCCTGCCGACGAGGATGCCGCCCATTTCCTGATTCGCATGGTCCACAAGTATCCGCACGAAGTCACCATCTACGAGGGCGGACCGATGACGAATCTCGCGCTCGCCATCTCCCTCGACCCGCATTTTCCGGAGTTCGCCCACGAACTCGTCTTCATGGGCGGAAGCCTCAGCCCGCAGACTGACAATCCCGAGTTCCTGAACAATCCGCGGCATGAATTCAACTTCTGGTTCGATCCGGAAGCGGCGGAAATCGTCCTGCGCGCTCCATGGAGAAAGATCGTCTGCACGCCGACTGATATTTCCGTCAAGACGCATATGACAGAGGCGGTGGTCAAGCAGATCGAGGCCAGCGGCACTCCGCTGGCTCGCTACATCGCCCGCTTTGCCATGTTGACGCCCGGGGCCGACATCATGTGGGACGAACTCGCCGCCGCCGCCTGGATCGATCCCACGCTGATCACCAAAAGCGAAACTCGCTACATGGGCGTGGATCTCGACCACGGCGCGGGCTACGGCAACACTCTGACCTGGCCATCTGATTACAATCTGCGGCCTGGTGCGCAGCCCGTGGAAATCCAAATGGATCTTGATACGGAAAAGTTCTATCGCATGTTCGCCGCCTCCATGTCAGCTGAAAGGCCAGTTCCGATGCGGGCTCACTGATCCAGAGCCCTCGCGCTAGCACCGAAGCGGCGAACAGCATACAATGTGCCTACGAGTTTCTCGAATATGTCTCCCATTCCAGACGATCTCACCACGGTAAAAGACGACATGATCGCCTTCATTGAAGGCCACGGCATGCGCCGCTTCCACGGCTACGTGGATTACGAAGAGGTGCAGTGCGTTATGTGGGATCTGGACGGCAATCCCGACGGCTGGAAAGATTTTGTCGAGTTAGCCAAAGCGGCCTCCGCTCCTTTCCTGACCATGCACTCGTGGACGCTGGAACTCACCGAACTGAATGAAATGGTGGAGCGGCTCACCAACTCCGAGTTCACCGACGGCGATGACGTTGAAGACGCGCGCTGGCTCCGCGCTCACATCGGCAAAGTGGGATTCCTGCAGCTGGGCTGGGCCTACCAGGGTTCAATGTTTTTATGCGAGGTCAGCACCGAGTGGTACGAGCGCTACCAGCACTTGCTCGAAGTCTCCGATGAATTCGGCGGCTTGACGATGGACGAACCCGACCAGGACGAAGAAAACTGACACGGAAACGGCAACGATCATGTGGCGACGGGCGCCTTCGCCCGTCCTGCGAAGGCGAAGCCGAGCGCCCTGGGCACGCTCCCGAGGAGTAAACTCTCCCTCACGATGCAGTGGATTTCGAAGCCCGCCGGGCAAAGCGCGGTCGAGTCGCTGCTCTCGGCTCTGCGAGCCGATCCAGCACTTCGCCGTGTCGGCAACCCGCGCACCGCGCATATTGTCGCACCTCTGCTCGTCCGTCGCGGCATCACAGATTCTGAAGCTGCTCAGCGATTCCTCTCCCCGTCTTTGTCTCACCTGCACGCACCCGAGTTGATGACGGGGCTTCGCCCTGCCGTGGACCGGCTCGACGACGCCATCGAACGCAAAGAATCCATCCTGATCTACGGTGACTACGACGTGGACGGCACCATGGCCGTGATTATTTTGAAGACCGCAATCGAACTCTGCGGAGGGTCTGCGGACTTTCACGTGCCGCACCGCATTCGCGAAGGCTACGACATGCGCGACGATGTGATCGAGCGAGCCGCGGCTGCAGGCGTTCGCCTGATTGCCAGCGTGGACATGGGCATCCGCGCCTTCGCGCCCGCCGAAACCGCCCATCGCCTGGGCGTCGACTTGATCGTGACTGACCATCACTTGCCAGGCCCCGACGGCGTTCCTAAAGCCTTTGCCGTGATCAATCCAAATCAGAACGGATGTGAGTATCCGTACAAGCAACTTTGCGGCGCGGGCGTGGCGTTCAAACTCGCGCAGGGACTCATGCAGCGACGGCTCGACCCCAAAGATCAGAACAAACTGCTGCGCTCTTTTATGAAAGTCGTCGCGATCGCAACCATCGCCGACGCCGTGCCGTTGTCTGGCGAAAATCGCGTGTTCGCCTCGTTGGGCCTGGATGCGCTGCGCAACGCGGTCAATCCCGGGCTGAAGGCTCTGCTCGAAGTGGCGCAGATTTCTGCCCAGCGCCCGCCGACCTCAGGAGAAGTCGGTTTCCGCATCGCGCCGCGCATCAACGCCGCCGGCCGCATGGACGTTGCCCGCGATGTAATCGAGTTGTTCAGCGTGAAAGATCACGCGCGCGCCCGTGAGCTGGCCACGAAACTAGACCGACTCAACACGGATCGCCAAGAGGAGGAACGTCGAATCCTCCGCGCCGTGGACGAGCGCTTCGCGGGCGATCCGGCTCTATGTGACGCCTACTGCATCGTCTTGGATGGAGAAGGCTGGCACCGTGGTGTTATCGGCATCACTGCGACGCGAGTGGTTGAAAAATATAACCGTCCTACGCTGGTGATCTCGCGCGAAGGCGAGGAAGCGTTCGGCTCCGGACGTTCGATTCGCGCGTTCCATCTGCTGGAAGCGATCGAATCCTGCAGCAGCTTATTTTCGCGTTACGGCGGCCACGCCCACGCTTGCGGCTTCGCAATGCCTGCCGCCAACGTTCAGGAGTTGCGCACGCGCCTCAACGCGTTTGCCCGCGCCCGCCTCACGCCCGCCGACTTCGATCGGGTTCTCGATCTGGAGGGGGAGTTGAGCCTCGACGAGGTGACGCCGGAATTGTTCCAGGCGCTGTCTCTGCTCGAACCCTACGGGGTGGGAAATCCCGAACCCGTATTCGCCGCGCGCGCTGTGCAGTTGACCGCACCGCCGCGGATTCTCAAAGATAAGCACATCAAGCTGAAGCTGCGGGTGGGCGATCCGTCGCCCGCGACCGGCGAGATCTCTGCCGAGGCAATTCTGACGACTCCACGTTGCCATCCCGATGGCGCCGCGTTTCAGCGCAGCGAAAAAGCGGCAGCCCTGGCCGAAGGCTATCCACTGAGAACTGAGAAGCGAGAACTGGGAACTACCTTGAAGATCACCTTCGATGCTCTCGGCTGGCACATGGCTGAGCGCCTGCAGCAAACCCCGCTGCTGGCGTGCGATTCGGTCGATGTCGCCTTCACGGTCGGCCACAACGACCATCCTGAATACGGCGGCCTGGAACTCACTTTACGCGACTTCAGAGCACTCGCTACCACAGATGGTAGTGCCCGTCCCGCCGCGCCATCTCCACGCTGACGCCGAACAGCGCCGCCAGTCGCTCGACTTCGAGCATTTCCTCTTTCGGCCCGTCCGCTACAACCCGTCCGCGGCTCATCAGCACCACGCGTTGAATCTCAGGGACGATGTCGGCTAGTTCGTGAGTCACCAGAATAATCGCCGTCCCTGAGTTCGCCAGGGCCCTCATCGTTTGCCGCAGGCTCTGCTGGGCCGCGAGGTCGAGCGAGTTGCACGGTTCGTCGAACAACAGCGCCCGTGGCTTGTGCACCAGCGCTCGGGCAATCAACACGCGTCGCGCCTCTCCCGACGACATCTCACAAACCGGTCGCTCCGCCAGATGCGAGATCTTCAATTCTGCGAGTGCTTCATCGGCTAGCGCCCGATGCCGGGGATCGACCGTGTGATTGGGAAAAATGCCGATACTGCTGAAGAACCCCGATAGCACCACGTCCCTTCCGCAGGCGTCCCCGGTGCACGACAGCATCAGATCATTCGAGACGATCCCCAGCTGCGCCCGCAGGCCGAACACGTCCCAGCATTCTTCCCCAAGAATGGACATCGACGACTCCACTCGCGCCACCGGATAACACTCTCGGGTAATGGTCTTGATCAGGGTGGACTTCCCGCACCCGTTGGGCCCAAGGATGGCGACATGTTCCTCAGCCCCGATGCGCAGGCTGAAGTCGTCGAGCGCAATCTTCTGTCCCCGCATTACGCAGAGGTTGCGAAAGTCCAACAAAGGCCGCGTTTCGATCGTCATCGTCATTGAAGTATGCATCCCAGTGTAGATGAGGGCCACTCCCAGTCCTCAGCATATCCGGCCCATGCTCCTTGCATTACACTGAACCCAGATGCCTCTGCAGATCTACCGTCTACGACGCTTACTGGCCGCGACTGCCATCGTACTCACGGTGGTTGTGGTGGGCATGTATTTCTATGCGCGGATCCGGGCGCGCAACGCTTTAATCTATGTTCCCAAGAAGATTGGCATCGAAATCAGCAAGACAGCAAACGGTTTCCAGATCTCGAAATCCGACGGCAAGCGTACCTTGTTCTCCGTCACGGCGAGCGATGTCACGGAGTTCAAACTCAACGGCCGTGCCGAGTTGCACAACGTCAACATCGTGCTCTACGGCCGCGACTCGTCGCGCTTCGATCAGATCTACGGCGACGATTTCGCATACGACCCAAAAACGGGCGACGTCACCGCCAAAGGCGATGTGCAAATCGATCTTGTCGCAAATCCCTCTGGCCTTGCCAGTCCCGACCAATCGACACCGAAAGAACTCAAAAATCCCATTCATCTGAAGACACGCGATCTCGTCTTCAACAAGGAAACCGGCAACGCTACGACCGAGGCGCAAGTCGTGTTTCGAACTCCGCAAGCCTCAGGATCGGCCGTAGGAGTGAAATATGCCGGAAAGAGCAATACGCTGACCTTGTCGTCGCAAATTCACGTTGTGCTGAGCGGCCCGGACGCCGCGGTCATCGAGGCCGAACACGGCTTGATTACGAACGAACCGCGCCAGATTGTCCTCGATCATCCTCGCCTTCTGAGGAATAGTGGATCGCTTCAAGCGGATAACGCCATCTTTCATCTGGGCCCCGACAACCGCGTCGAGAGTGTTCTCGCAACGGGGAACGTCATTACCGACACGAAAACGGCGAGCGCAAGAGTAAGCGCACCCGGGAGCCACGGCCATTCCGAGTTCACGGATTCGAAGCCCTCGGAACAGTCATCGGAATTTCACAGCCGCGCCGACCGGGCCGAGTTCCTCCTTTCTGGCAGCCGCGACCTGCTTCGCACCGCAACGCTGACTGGCAATGTCCACGTCGAGCAAACTGGACCTCAGCCGATACAGGGCGACGCCGGCCGCGTGATCCTCGATTTCGCAGGCCGGAATCAGCTTCAGAAAGTGCACGCTCTCGATCGCGCCCATCTCATTCAGAAGGCCACCGGAGAAAAAAAGTCCGGGAGCGCCGCCGAGCCGCAAGACTTCGATCTCTCCGCTTCGGCCATCGACTTCACGGTAGTGCAGGGACACATTCTGCGACAAGCCGAGACTTCCGGCGCTGCGCAGATCATAATTTCTTCCCAGCCCGCCGCCGGTTCCACCCAGTCCGCTCAGCGTACGCTTGTGACCGCAGCCAAGTTCGAAGCACAGTTCTCTCCGGCCGAAGGACGGAACCACCTCACCAGCATCCACGGTGCGCCCAACGCGCGCATCGTCAACTCTTCCGACCAGCAGCCAGACCGCGTCAGCACAAGTGATTCCGTGGACGCCGCATTCCTGCCTCAAGGCGGCATTGGATCGATCAAGCAGCAGGGCAACGTCGCTTATACGGATGGCCAGGGCCCTGACAAGCGAATGCAGGCCTGGGCTACCACGGCGCGCTACACTCCTTCCGACCAGATGCTGCTACTCATGGGCAGTCCCCGTGTCGTCAACGGAGGGATGGCGACCACCGCGAAGACCGTCCGCATCAACCGCGCAACCGGCGACGCATTGGCCGATGGCGACGTCAAGAGCACTTACAGCGAACTGAAGGAGCAACCGGACGGCGCCCTGCTGGCGTCTTCTTCTCCAATTCACGTTACCGCCCGCACCATGACAGCCCACAACAGTCCCGCGGTCGCGCTCTACACAGGGAACGCGCGCCTCTGGCAAGACGCCAACGTCATCGAGGCGCCCTCCATTCAGTTCGACCGCGACCGCCGCTTTGTCACCGCCCAGGGCACAACCGCCCAACCGGTGCAGACGATTCTGGTCCAACAGGGAAACGCTCAGAAGGAAAGGGCTTCCGAACATCGAACAGGAAGCGAAAGAAGCCCAGCAAAGCCACAGAAGCCCAGCTCGAGCCCGATTGCCATCACCGCCGCCAAACTCACTTACGCCGATTCCGAGCGTCGAGTCCACTACGAGGGCGGGGTCGTCGCGAAAAGTCCAGACTTCACGGCCTCTGCCAAAACCATGGATGCTTATCTTGTCGCCCGCAGTCAAATCTCAACGAATCAATCGTTTAGCGGTCCGGGCCAGCTCGATCGCATGGTCGCCCAAACGGACGTTATCATTCAGCAGCCCACCCGCCGCGCTGAAGGTCAGAAGCTGCTTTACACCGCTGGCGACGACAAGTTCGTCCTGACCGGAGGACCGCCTAGCATTTTTGATGCCGAACAAGGCAAGATTACCGGGGTTTCGTTGACTTTCTTTAGACGCGATGATAGGGTGCTCGTAGAAGGCGAAGGCAGTACTCCTGTGGTAACGACAACGCGAGTGGCACGATAATTGCCTCTTTGTCTGGCACGATAAATGCGTACCTTGGCCACTGTAGAAATCGGCAAATCGTACCGTGGCCGCCGCGTTGTGAATGGTGTCAGCCTGACGGTCGATCAGGGCGAAGTTGTTGGCTTATTAGGCCCTAACGGCGCAGGCAAGACCACCACTTTTTACGCAATTGTTGGCCTGATCCCTCCCGATACTGGCCGCGTGCTGTACGACGGTCAGGACATCACTGACGTTCCCATGTACCTCCGGGCCCGCCAGTATGGCATCAGCTATCTCCCGCAAGAAGCATCGGTCTTTCGCAAACTGACGGTA
Source organism: uncultured Acidobacteriaceae bacterium (assembly GCA_963819145.1). Taxonomy (GTDB): domain Bacteria; phylum Acidobacteriota; class Terriglobia; order Terriglobales; family Acidobacteriaceae; genus Sulfotelmatobacter. The sequence goes on along the minus strand of CAWFVB010000024.1, from coordinate 5,644 downwards.
GAGGAAAACATCCTCGCGGTGTTAGAGGCTCAGCCTATGTCCTGGCACGAGCGCCGCGAGAAGATGGAAAAGTTTATTGACGAACTGGGACTGGAGCACATCCGCCAGAACCGCGGATATGCCCTTTCCGGTGGGGAACGCCGGCGCGTGGAAATTGCCCGCTGCCTCTGCATCAACCCCACATTCATTTTGCTGGACGAACCGTTTTCTGGAATTGACCCGATTGCCGTACTGGATTTGCAAAAAATCATCAGCAGCTTGCGAGCCAGCGGCATCGGAGTATTGATCACGGATCATAACGTGCGCGAAACGCTTTCAGTCACCGACCGGGCCTACATCATTGATGACGGCAGAATCTTCCGTCACGGCAAGCCCGAGCAACTGGCTGGCGATCCGGAAGTGAGAAGGGTGTATCTCGGCCAGAGTTTTTCTCTGGTCTAGGTTTGGGGACCGGACGGCGACCCGAATTCCACAAGAAGGGAAGCGGCGATGACGATTGACGAACGGCTGGAAGCTTTGACTCGCAATTTAGAGCTATTGTCGCTTGAAAGCGAAAAACACGATCGCCAGCTAGACCGCGCGGCAAAGCTAGTCACCGAAGTTGCTGAAGGCACAGCCAGGCTACTGCGAGTTGTGGAGATGCACGAACACCGCCTTGACAGACCACGATGAGCGACTGGACAAGCTGGAGTAACTGGTGACGCCAAGGAACGGAAATACAAACCGCGCGAAAATCAAGACGATCAATGGCGAACGAATAACGACCATCGACTAACGACATGGTTCTCCTTCAACACAAACTCAGCGTAAAACTCTCGCAGCGCCAGATCCTTACGCCTGGCCTTGTGCAGATGGTCTCTGTCCTCGCGCTCAACAAGCTTGAACTCAAGGACATGATCAACGCTGAGATGGTCGAGAACCCCGTTCTCGAAGAGTTGGAAGAATCAGTTCCGCTGCTCGATGAAGTCGGTAAGAAGGAAGAAGACCGCGAGCGCGCCGCCTCCGCCACCAACGAAGAAAACCCCGTCACCGCTGCCGAAAAGAAAGACCCGTTCGAAGAAATCGACTTCGGTTCGTTCTTCCAGGACTATCTCGATCCCGGCTACCGTACTCACAGCGAGATGGAGGAGATTGAGCGCCCGTCGTTTGAGAACTTCCTCTCCAAACCCACCAATCTCACCGACCACCTCGCGTGGCAGTTGGGCGCCTTAAGCCTGCGCCGCGAAGTGCGCGAGGCCGCCGATCTCGTCATCGGCAATTTGAATGAAGACGGTTACCTGATTGCCAGCGACGACGAGTTGCTGGGCATAGCACCGCCTGCGCCTCCTGAAGCCGACGTCGTGACCGCCAAGAATATCGTCAGCGAGGCCGTGGCTCTAGGCCTGGGCGAAGTCACAGGGCTTGACGCCGAAGAAGAAGCGGCAGGGGAAGGTGCACCGGCCGATGGCGCTGACTCTGGGGCTGGAGTGGACGTGACTCCGGGCATAGCGCTCAGTCCTCTGGGGCAGGAAATCAATCTGCCCGCGGAAGCATCGTTCTCAGCGGGCTCCGGAGATTCGGCTGCTGCCGTCGCTCCCGCACCAGAACGTGCGGTCCCGCTGGTATCTACGTATCTGCCAAAATTCGCCGTGGCCGACCTGCAAGAAGCTCTCGAAGTGGTCCGTCAACTGGACCCGCCGGGCGTAGGCTGCCGCGATCTGCGCGAATGCCTCATCTACCAGCTTCGTTACCACCAGGCGCAACTTGCCCTGCACAAGAACGGCAACGGCACCGCCCAGGTCCTGCAGGATGCTCTCGCGGTCGTAGACCAGCATCTGCGGGGCCTGCAGAACAAGCAGTACAAAGAAATCGCCCGAGCCATCGGGCGTCCCATCGAAGCCGTGCAGCAGGCCCTCGAATACATCCGCACCCTCGATCCCCGGCCCGGACTGCAGTACAACAAAACGCAGCCACGGTTGATCGAGCCCGACGTCGCTTTCGTCAAGCACGGTGACGAGTGGCTGGTCATCATGAACGATGAAGACCTGCCGCAGCTTCGCCTGAATCCCGCGTACAAGAAGCTGGTCACTCGCGACGGCGTCAACGACAAAAACACTCGCGACTACGTCAAAGAGCGCTACAAGAGCGCCATCCAGCTCATCAAGAACATCGAGCAGCGCAAGCAGACCATCACCAAGGTCTGCTATTGCATCGTCGCCCGCCAGCAGGATTTTCTCGAACGAGGCATCGATCAACTCAAGCCCATGATGATCAAGGAGGTGGCCGAAGAAATCGGCGTGCATCCTTCCACGGTAAGCCGTGCAGTCTCCAGCAAATACGCCCACACACCACAGGGCGTATTCGAACTGCGCTACTTCTTCAGTGAGAGCGTGCAGGGCCCGGAGGGCGGCAACACTTCGCTGCTCATTCTGAAGCGCCGCGTAAAAAAGCTCATTGATGAAGAAGATCCCAGCCGTCCGCTGACCGACGAGCAGATCACCCGCATCCTGCAGTCGCAGGGCATCCAGGTGACCCGCCGCACGGTGGCGAAATACCGCGAAGACATGCGCATCCCCAGCACGCACCAGCGCCGGGTGAAAAAATAAATCGTCGTTGGCCGTTCGTCGTTGGTCGTTGGCAGACCCTGTCGGCACCTACGACAGCCGAGCGAGCGACTAAAGACTAGCGACTAACGACTAAATAAATGCAGTGCCCGATTTAACTCGATAGAACGAATTCTTAGGAGGGGCGCTCATGAACGTGGAATACACTGGCAGGCAATACGTAGTAACCACCGCCATCCGCAAAGAAGTTGAAACCGGCCTCACCAAAATCCGCAAAATTCTGGGCGACAGGTTTGAAACCAAGGTAATCCTCGCCGTCGAGAAGCACCGTCACAAAGCCGAAATCACTATCAGCCCGCGCAATGGCCCGCTGGTCGGCCTGGCCCAGGCCAAGGACATGACCATCGCCGTCAACGAAGCTCTCGACCACCTCGAGAAGCAGGCGGTCAAATACAAAACGCGCTGGATGTCGAAGAAGCGCTCCGCCCGCAAGAGCGAAGAAGTCAAGAAATGGAACGGCCACAGCACTTCGCCGCAAGAAGAGTTGACCACGGTCGTCGGACTCTCGGAAAAAACAGCGGTTCCAGTGATGGTCCACAAGTATCCCGCCGTGGCCAAGACCACCGAGGTCCACCTTGTGCGTTCCGACGAAGCCGTCGCCATGCGCCCCATGACGCTCGAAGAAGCCATCAAAGAGGCCCACTTCAGAGACCGCGACGTTTTCGTCTTCCGCGATCCTAAAGGCAAAGTGATGATCCTGCACCGCACCAGAGACGGCAAAATGGAGCTGATCGAAGCTCCATAAAAGCGAGCCGTCAGCTTTCAGCCGTCAGCTAAATCAAAATTGGATGCCCTATTTCTCGCTTCTTTTTGCGAGAAGTGGGGCTTTCACCGACGCTTGTAAAATATCCGCGCCATCAACCACTCTTCACCAGAATCTCCAGGGAATCGTTTTGATACTCTCCGTTCGCCAAAGTCCTGAACCGAGCGTGTGATCCTCCAGCCGTTTCAATCCAACTTCCAAAATCTAGGAGATCACATGAAGAAGCTCTATGGGCTCGTGATTCTGCTGTTCTGCCTTGCGCCTGCGCAGTTTGCCCAGGAGCACTACACCGAGGGTCCCATTTGGCGCGTTCAACTGATTCGCGTCAAGCCCACACAGATGGACGCCTACCTCACTAGCCTGCGCCAATCGACAAAGCCGCTGATCGAAGAGGAAAAACGTCAGGGTATGATCATGGACTACAAGGTCTTCCTCAAGGAGACGAAGAACAATCCGGAAGATTGGGATATCTGCGTAGCCATCGAGTATAAGAACCACGCAGCCATGGACGGCCTGGCCGCCAAAGGCGAAGCCGCACGCGACAAAATTTTGGGTGGAAAACAAGCCAGCCAGCAGCTTGGCGAGAAACGCGCCGAGATCAGAGAAATCATCAGCTCAGAGTTGCTGCAGGAAATTTTCTTGAAGTAATCGCCGCGTGAACTTCCGTACATTGCCACAACTGAGTGCCCCACCCTTCGCGGTTTTCGAAGGGTGGGAACCACCTGCGCAGTCTCACGGAATCGTTTTAATAGCGGGAATGACGTGCTAGAATTCGCCTCCGAGAGGATTCCCCGATGATGCTCCGCAAATCTTCTTTCGTCCTGATGTTTCTCGCCTCGTCCATCGTATTAGTCTCGTCGCAGTTCGCTCACTCACAAGCCGCGCCCAAACTCTCCGTCCACTGGGAAGAACTTACCGCCTCAGACTTCCGCGAGGGCATTCATCGCTCGCAGGGTACGTGCCTGCTGCCATTCGGAATCCTCGAAAAACACGGCCCGCACCTGCCGCTCGGCACCGATCTCCTCGATGTTCGCTACGCCGCGCTGCACGCCGCCGAACAGGAATACGCGGTCGTCTTCCCCGAATACTATTTCGGACAAATCGCCGAAGCCAGGCACGAGCCCGGAACCATGGCCTACAGTCGCAACCTGCAACTTGCCTTGCTGCAGGAAACCACCGACGAGATGGCGCGCAACGGCTGCAAGAAAGTCCTCATCGTCAACGGCCACGGCGGCAACGACAGCTTGCTCCCTTACTACGCGCAAACCCAGCTCGATAAGCCGCACGACTATGTCGTCTATGTTTTCGGCGAACGCTCGCCGCACACCGGCGGCCCGCCTAAAAAGACCACCATCGACATGCACGCCGGCGAAAGCGAAACGTCGAAGATGATGATCTCCCGTCCCGACACAGTTCATCTCGACCGCGCCACCAATGAATCCGGTGCAGATCAAGCCCGGCAGAAGATTCCCGCAGAGGTGTACACCGGAATCTGGTGGTACACGCGCTTTCCGTTTCATTACTCCGGCGACGGATCGGTCGCGACCAAAGAGTTGGGCGAATATCAAATGAACTGGTGGATTGATTCGGTGGTAAAAGCCATCCGCGCCGTAAAAGCTGACGACGTCAGCCTTAAGCTGCAGAACGAGTTCTACGAAAAGAGCGCGCACCCGCTCGACACTCAGCCCTAGTGTAGTGTCCCATAAATAACTAGCATAAGTAACAGGCTTGGGATAAGCTTCGTGCATGATCACGGGACGCCCAAGCCTGCCCTCACTCTTGCCCCGGACGAACAAACGCAACTGCGCAACCTGGCGGCTTCCCGCACTCTGCCCCACGCTCTGGTGGCGCGTGCCAAACTGGTGCTCTGGTCGGCTCGAGGACATAGCAACACTCACATCGCCCGTCGTCTGCACTGGCGCAATGCGACCGTGGGCAAGTGGCGACAGCGGTTTGTCGAGCACCGCTTGGCCGGACTCTATGACGAGTTGCGTCCGGGTCGGCCGCGCAGCATTGAGGACGAGCAGATCGCCGCTTTGCTCAAGCGCACGCCCTCCCCAAACCCGCGGCCGGCACGCACTGGAGCATTGACAAGCCGCCCGGGTCAGCGGGATTTCCCGCTCCACCGTGCACCGTTTGTTTCAGGCGTTCGCCTTGCAGCCCCATCGCAGCCGCAGTTTTAAGCTGTCTCCGATCCCTTTTATTCTAGAAAGTACGGGACATCGTAGGCCTGTACTTGAATCCACCCGACCACGCCCTGGTGCTGTGCGTCGATGAA
>CAWFVB010000023.1:0-49340 GCA_963819145.1 uncultured Acidobacteriaceae bacterium | reverse complement strand
TGGGAGCCATCGCCAGTAGACCGCGGAGCCCAGGTCGAAATCGCGCGGCCAGGCCGCCGGGGGCGCCGCGGTGACCAGATAGAGCAGCGGGGAGTGCTCGGTGTCGAAGCCGCTGTCTTCCCCGAGGTACATGGCCGCGCACGGTGTTGCTGACGGCGTCCATCATGGGAGCGGCGGCGATGCCGCGTCCGTGCCACTGCTTCCATCCTTCCGCGATGCGAACCGCCTCGCGGACCGTCCGGCTCGCGAGCGGTGCGAGCTCGGAGCAACCAGCCACAGGGCTTGGCCGAGGAAGGCGAGCAGCAGGAGTCCGGCGAGAAACTGCGGACGTCCGAAGCGGTCGCGAGTGAAATATGGGCGCATTAGGTCGAGCCGAGTGTTTTACCATGGCGGGGGCGGTTCGCCTACAGGTGAGGTTGGTGGCGGGGGTTTGGCTTGCGCGCGAGGGCGGGACTAGGGGGAGGACCTTCGCTTCCTGTTCGGGACGCAAAGGTTGGGCCGGGGAAGGCGGGCTTACGCGCGAGGGCGGATGAGGGTGAGATCCTTCGCTTCGCCTGTAGAACGGCTCCTCTCAGGATGACTCCGCTTTTTTGGGGGCGGGGAAGGTTTGGCTTACGCGAGAGGGTGCCTTTGTGGGGAGATTCCTTCGCCTTGCAGCTCAGGCCGGGCTCTTCGCTCTGCCTGAAGAACGGCTACGCTCAGGATGACGGCGGTTCCTCGGTGACGGGAGAGAGCGGGGACGATCGCGCCGTCAGGGCCGGAGTTTGCGGCGGCGACGCAGCCTTCTTATCGCACACGCTGTTTATGGGGCCGGATGGGTTGCGGCCGGGATGGGGACTTGCTTTCTACTGGCTGATGTTCCTTACGCTGCAAAGGCTGGGCGTGGATCTGGCGGCGTCGTATGACCTCGGGGACAGCGGCTTGTGGAACATCTTGCTGGAAGAGTTGGCGACGCTGATCGCGGCGGTGGTTCCAGGCGTAGTGCTGGCGCGCGTCGAGCACAGGGCGTGGGGAGTGTATGGCCTGCCAGGACGTGGAGTGCTGGGGAACGTTTCTGGGTGGGCGCGGCGTGGGGATTTGCTGGAGTCGGCCTGCTGATGTTCGGACTGCACGAGGCGGGAGTTTTTACATTTGGCCACGTCGCGCTGCACGGGACACGAGTCGTCAAGTTCGCGGGATTCTGGGCGGTGTTTTTTCTTCTCGTGGGACTGGCAGAGGAGAGCCAGTTCCGCGGCTACTCGGTATTCACCCTGGCGCGTGCGGTTGGCTTCTGGCCCGCGGCGGTGGTCTTGTCGTGCGGGTTCGGGCTGATCCACTTGAGGAATACAGGAGAGGTCTGGATTGGGGCGCTGGGGGCAGCGATCATCGGAATCTTCTTTTGCCTGACGCTGCGGCGGACTGGGAATCTTTGGTTTGCGGTTGGTTTTCATGCGGCATGGGACTGGGGGTTGACGTTTTTCTATTCCGTGCCCGACAGCGGGAATGTCTGGCCCGGACATTTGTTTCGCTCGTCCCTGCATGGACCGGACTGGCTCAGCGGAGGATCGGTGGGGCCGGAGGGAAGCGTGCTTTGCTTTGTGGTGATGGCGGTGATCTGGGTGGCGTTTGATCGAGTATATCGGCGGGCGGGCTTAGGCGTTCAGTGAAGGAAACTTCGGTGCGAATTGATTGTTTCGGGGTAAATCAAGAGCATTTAACCGCGAAGGTCGCTAAGAAAATCCGCAAAGGTCGCTAAGAAAATCCGCGAGGTCGCTAAGAAAATCTGGCCGGGTGGGGTTAAGAAGCGAGCGGCGATTCTGTGATTCCGTTTTTGGGAGCTTCATTCGCGGGCTCGGCGATCTGGAGCAATCTCCTGTTTGAGTCACAACATATACTGTCTGCATGACCTCAGAAGCGGACCTGCTGACACCGTTGCGGCGCTACTGGGGGTACAGCGCGTTCCGCCCGCTGCAGGAGCGGATTGTGCGCAGCCTGCTGGCCGGCCACGACACCTGCGTGGTCATGCCGACGGGCGGCGGAAAATCGCTGTGCTACCAGTTGCCCGCGGTGATCCCGGGCCGGACGGCCATGGTGATCTCGCCGCTGATCGCGCTGATGCAGGACCAGGCAGCGCAACTGGCGCAGATGGGAATTCCCGCGGCGGTGCTCAACAGTTCGCTGTCAGCAGCGACCAGCAGGAGCAGGTGATCCGGCAGGCGCGCGCCGGCGAGTACCGGCTGCTGTATCTATCGCCCGAGCGGCTGGCGCGGCCGGACACGATCGCCTGGCTGCGGAACGCGCCGATCGCGTTCTTCGCCATCGACGAGGCGCATTGCATCTCCGAATGGGGCCACGAGTTCCGTCCGGACTACCGGCTGCTGAGTACGCTGCGCGGAGAATTTCCCGGATCGCCCATCGCGGCGTTCACCGCGAGCGCCACGCGGCATGTGCGGCACGACATTCTGGCGCAACTGCGCTGCGCGATCCCGACAAATATATTGCGAGCTTTCACCGGCCGAACCTGCGATACCTGGTGCGGCAGTGCGACACACGGAGCAGAGGCGCTGCTGGTGGCCGCGATGCGCATTACGACGAGGGGAACATCATCGTCTATGCGCCGACCATCGCCAAGGTGGACGAGACGGTCCAGTTTCTGGAGAGACCGGCATTCAGGCGGTGGGCTATCACGCCAAGATGCAGAAAGACGCCGGCGCAACCAGGAAATCTGGATGACCGACGAAGTTCGGGTGCTGGTCGGCACGCTGGCTTTTGGGTTGGGGATCAACAAGGCGTCGGTGCGGGCGGTGATCCACCTGGCGCTGCCGAAATCGATCGAGCAGTATTACCAGGAAGCCGGGCGCGCGGGACGCGACGGATAGCCGGCCGACTGCGTGCTGCTGTGGCGGAAGCAGGATGCGGGGCTGCTGGGCTACTTTCGAATCATTCTGGACCCCGACGAAAAGGAACGCGCCTGGCAGCGTTATCACGCGATGCGCCGTTCACCGAATCGGGCGAATGCCGCCACCGGCAGATCTGCACGCATTTCGGCGAGACTCCGAAGTGGACGGCGTGCGGGGCTTGCGATGTGTGCGGCGCCGCACCGGAGTGGTTGATGATGGCCGCGAGCCATGGTGCCGTAAGGCGAACTGTGGCGACGGCGGCCCGCGGCGGAAAAATCGCGAGCCGCATCGCGGAGCCAGATGCGGAGCTGCGAGAGTACCTTCGCGAGTGGCGGAGGACGACTGCCAAGGAGCAGGGGACGCCGGCGTACGTCGTGTTGCACGATACGACGCTGGAAGAGATTTGCCGGATGAGGCCGAGTTCGATCGCGCGGTTGCGGACGATCACGGTATCGGCGAGAGGAAGGCGGACCTTTACGGGCAGAAGATTTTAGAGGCCTTGCGACGTTATGAGAAAGGGGCGCGGGCGACTCCGTTGCCGGAGAAGAAGACGGCTCCAGCGCTGGAGACGTTGCTGCTGCTGGAACAAGGGAAGAGTTTCGAGGAGATTGCGCAGATTCGCGGGCGGCAGATTGGAACCGTGGTGAACGCGGTGGCCGCGATGGTGGAGAAGGGCGAACTGGAGTTTCGTCCGGAGTGGCTTGATCGCAACAGGCTGGCGGTGATTGAAGCAGCGTGCGTGCAGGCGGGACTGGCGCAATGGGAACGACTGCGGAGTTTGAAGGATGCGTTGCCGCCGGAGATTACCTATGAAGAAATCCGGCTGGTGGTTGCGCGGTTGCGGCGCGAGGAGAGTAAAAAGAATGCGCAGATTTCCGCGTGAGGGCAGAGTTAGTCAGACGATTCGGATTCTTGCCAGACGTAACTTTGCTGGCGCGGCCCCAGGGTATAAGTTAGTAAGAACGCTGGGAACTTGCATTCCAGTGTAGAATTCAGCGGGCGTTAGATTCCCAGAAAAACAGTAACCACCATTAGAGCCATTTCATGGCATCGCTCGTGACTTGCTGCGTGCGGTGAAGCACGTCATCTCTCTTTGGAAGGGATTGGTCATGAGAATTCTCCTGTATAACCCGGACAACGGGGTCACTCGCAATTTCATGCCGCACCTGTGGATGTTTCTGCTGCAGTCGTTAACCCCGGCGGGACATGAAGTGCTGCTGATTGACGGAAACGCCAGGCCGATGGACGAGGCGCAGATGGCGCAGTATGTGCGGGATGAGAAGATCGATCTGGTGGGGATCGGGGCGATGACGCGCATGATTGCCAAGGCGTATCGCATCGCCGACGCGATCCGGGCCACGGGAGTGAAGGTGGTGATGGGCGGGCCCCACGTGACGGAACTGGCCGATGAGGCTCTCGGCCGGGACGGAGGGCCGCGACACGCGGATGCAGTGGCACTGGGCGAAGCGGACGATACCTGGCCGCAGATTGTGAATGACGCGGCGCGCGGAGAACTGAAAGAAGTCTACAAGCCGGTGGACGAGACCGGCAAAGAGCGGAAGCCGTCGCTGAAGAACTATCCGGAGATACCGTGGCAGTCGATCGATCTGGGCCAGTTCAATCTGGTGCCGGGTATGTTCACGCCGATGCTGCAGAAGGTGGGAGAGGGGTGGGGGACGTTCCGGATTATTCCGGTCGAGTCGGGGCGGGGATGTCCGTATGGATGCGAGTTCTGCACGGTGACGGGATTTTTCGGCGACTCGATCCGCTTTCGCACCAACGAAAGCGTGGTGAACGAGTTGCTGCAGTTGAAAGCGCGGGCCCGCGGGGAGAAGGGGCAGATCGCGGTGTTCTTTATCGACGACAATTTCGCGATCAATGTGAAGCGCACGAAGTCTCTGCTGCGCGACATCATTGCGGCCGGAGCGCAGGTGCATTGGGTGGCGCAGATCAGCGCCAATTTGTTGCGCGACGAGGAACTGGTGGACTTGATCGCAGCGTCAGGCGGGAAGTGGGTCTTCATCGGCATGGAGTCAATCGATCCGGCGAATTTGAAGGACGTGAACAAGGGATTCAACAAGCCGGGCGAGTATGCCGAAGTGCTGGAGCGACTGGCGAAGCGCAACGTATATGCGATCACGTCGTTTATTTTCGGCATGGACAATGACACGGTGGGGGTGGGCGAGCGGACGCTATCGCAGGTGCGCACATGGCCGCCGGGGCTTCCGATCTTTGGACTGCTGACGCCGTTGCCGGCGACTCCGCTCTACAAGCGGCTGGAGGCCGCCGGGCGACTGACGCGAGTGAAGCATTGGCAGGAGTTTATCCCGTTTGCCATGGCGCATACGCCGTTAAAGATGTCGATCGAAGAAGCGCACGCTGAAGTGAAATACGGATGGGAGCATGCCTACAGTCCGAAGGCGCTGGCCCACGCCGTCGAGTCGCTGGATGATCAGCCGCTGGGGTATCGCCTCAACATCTTTATCGCGCGGTTATGCTTCCGCGGGATATATTTCCCGATGATGGGGAAGTTCGCGTGGGTGAAGTTGATTGCGGAGAATTGGGGTACGATCTTCAAGCTGGTCAAGGAAGCGGTGTTGGGGCGCGAGGCGAGACGGCCGAAGAGTCCCGAGCCCGAGATCGTTTTCGAGGAGACCACTCCCGAGGTTCAGGTGAGCGCGGAAGCTTGAGAGTCGCTTCAGGGCACGGAAGTCGGGCGGGTTTGCCCACGCCGGAGCGGGCTACTTCTCCACTATTTGCTGGGGGCAAGTTGTTTGGCGGCGGTGGTGCCGGAGAGGATGCAGTCGGGGACGCCGATGCCGCGGTAGGCGTTGCCGGCGAGAGCGAGGCCGGGGCGTTGCTGGCGGAGGCGCTCGATGCGGTCGAGGCGATCGAGGTGTCCAACCCCGTATTGCGCCATGGCAGACTTCCATTTGTAGACGCGAGCGAACAGCGGCTCGGCGCGCAGTCCGAGAATCTGCTGCAGTTCGACGCGCACGATTCCGATGATCCGGTCGTCGGATAGCGGCCAGACGTCTTCCGCATTTCTTCCCGAAAAAAAACAACGCAGCAGGGCGCGATCGTCGGGCGCGCGATGGGGGAATTTGTTGTGCACGAAAGTTGCGGCCAGCAGCCTCTTGCCTTCGCTGCGGGGGACGAGGAATCCGAAGCCGGGAGGAAGCGACTCGCGGACATCGCGATCGTAGCCGAGGCCGACGGTGATGGACGAGCTGTATTGAATGGCGGCGAGTTCGGCGGAGAGTTCCGGACTGGCCAGGCGCAGGACCTGCGCGGCAGCGCCTCCGGGGAGTGCGATGATGACGCCATCGAAGCGGTCAGACTGCAGTCCGGCGGAGACCAGCCAGCCTCCAGCCTCGGGTTGAACCGATTGCACCAGTGTGTCGGCGAGCAGCGATTTCGGGTTGAGTCTGGAAACCACGGTTTCGGCCAGGTGCTGCATGCCGTCTTTGAGAGAAGTGAACAGCGGCGGCGCGGGCTTGCGCGGGCCTGCCAACATCTTCTTGCGAGCGGCCAGCATGGCGCGGCCGAGGCTGCCGTGCGTGCGCTCCATCTCGGCAAAGCGCGGCAGCACGGCGCGAACGCTGAGGTTGGCGGCTTCTCCGCCATAAACGCCGGAGAGAAGCGGGTCGGCGAGGCGGTCAACCATCTCGCTGCCGTAGTGGCGCTCGACGAAGGCGGCAACGGATTCGTCGCGGTCCACCGCTCGTGGCGGATGAAAGAGTTCTTGCGTCATGCGCAGCTTGGTCTTCCACGAAAAGAGCGGCGAGAGACCGGTGGGCAGAATTTTTGTGGGGACCATGAACATCAGGCCGTCGGGCATGACGACGAGTTTGCCGCGGGTGAGGATGTAGGTTTTGCGGTCGGCATCGTTCGAGCCGATGAGCTGGTCGCCGAGGCCGAGGGCGCGGCAGAGATCGGTGGCCCAGGGCTTTTCGGTGATGAAGGAGTCGGGGCCGGCTTCGACGAGGCATCCATCAATTTTTTCTGTGCGGAGGACGCCGCCGAGGCGTGGGGATGATTCGTAGAGAACATATTCGACAGAAGCGCCGTTGCGGCGAAGCTCTTCGAGGGCGAAGGCAGCGGCGAGCCCGGAGATGCCTCCGCCGATGATGGCGATGCGAGTCATGGAATCAGCTCTTGGCTCTTAGCTCTTGGCTTTTAGCTAAAACGCGTGGGCCGGCCTTCACTTTCTTGGGACTGAGTATTCCTGCACCAGGCGCGCCAGGTTCTTTACGTTGTCAACCGGGGTTTCGGGCAGGATGCCGTGGCCCAGATTAAAGATGTGGCCGGGGCGCCCGGCGGCGCGGCGGAGAATGTCTTCGGCGCGCGACTTCAATTCCTTCCAGCCGGCGAACAGCAACACCGGATCGAGATTGCCCTGCACCGCCGCTTTGTGATCGAGGCGGGCCCAGCCTTCGTCGAGCGGGATGCGCCAGTCGAGTCCGATGACGTCGGCGCCTGTTTCTTTCATGGCGGGCAGGAGCGTGGCGCTGTCGGTGCCGAAATAAATTATGGGTACGCCTGTCTTGTGCAACTGCTTCACCATGGCCGTGACGTGCGGGAGGACGTACTGGCGATAGTCCTCGACACTGAGGCAGCCGACCCAGCTATCGAAAATCTGGATGACGTCGGCCCCGGCGCGCACCTGCTCGGCCGAATAGGCGGCGGTCACTGCAGACCAGCTTGCCCATCAGGAAATTCCAGTCGGCAGGGGAGTTGTACATCATTTTCTTGGCGTGGATGTAGTTGCGCGACCCTCCACCTTCGATCATGTAACTTGCGAGAGTGAAAGGAGCGCCGCAGAATCCGATGACCGGGACGCGACCGGCGAAATACTTCGCGACCAGAGCCACGGCTTCGGATACATACCCGAGTTCAGCAGCGCGGTCGGTGCGCAGGGCGGCGATGTCTTCTTTGCTCCGAACCGGTTTCTCGATGACGGGGCCTTCTCCGGCGGAAAAATGGAAAGGGAGGCCCATGACTTCGAGGGGGAGCAGCAGGTCGGCGAAGATGATGGCCGCATCAACGCCGAGAAACTCGGCAGCGGTGATGGTGACCTCGGCGGCGATTTTGGGCTTCTTGCAGATTTCGAGAAGCGAATATTCCTTGCGGACCGCGCGGTATTCGGGCATGTAGCGTCCGGCCTGGCGCATGAACCAGACGGGCGTGCGGTCAACAGGTTGAGATTTGCAGGCGCGTACGAAGCTCGAATTAGGGGCAGACATGAATTCTTGAATTTAGCACCTTTTGGCGAGAAGCGCTGTGATTGGGGAGGCTGATTCTAACTGCGGTGGTGGTTGGCTTGCGCGCTGGATCGGGGGAGAGGGAGATCCCTTCGCTGCGCCTGAAGAACGGCTCCGCTCAGGATGGCGGCGCTTTTGTAGAATCAAGATATGAGCCGGAGGGTGGTGGTCGTCGCGGTGCTGGTTGGGGTGTCGATCTGCCTTGGTGGCGCTGCGTTTCAGAAGTCGGAGCACCCGGCTTCGCCCACTTTTTATAAGAGTGTGTTGCCCATCCTGCAGGATCATTGCCAGAGTTGTCACCGGGCGGGAGAGATTGGTCCCATGCCGCTGGTGACGTACGAGCAGACGAGCCCATGGGCGCGAGAGATAGCGCATGCGGTGGAGATGAAGATGATGCCACCGTGGTTTGCCGATCCGGGGTATGGGCATTTTGCGAACGATGCTTCGTTGGCAGAAGCGCAGATCGCGACGATCGTGGCGTGGGCCACTGCGGGCGCGCCTGCCGGGGACTTGCGTGATGCGCCTGCGCCGCGAAAGTGGGCTGAGGGATGGAACATTCGTGAGCCGGATCTCGTGGTGAAGATGCCGGCGGCGGTGACGATTCCGGCGCAGGGCGAAGTGGAGTATACGTACGAGATCGTGCCGACACATTTTGCCACGGACCGGTGGGTGCAGATGTCGGAGTTCCGGCCTGGGAGCGCGGCCCATGTGCACCATGCGGTGGTTTATATCCGTCCACCGGATTCGGAGTGGTTGCGGCATGCGCCGGTGGGCAAGCCTTTTACCGCGTCCACGTTGACTGATCCGGCAGACCGGCGGCAGGCGCATGAGACCACCAGCGATCTGCTGCTGGTGTATGCGCCGGGGAGTTCCCCCGATCAGTGGCCGGACGGAATGGCGAAATTTGTTCCGGCGGGATCGGATCTGGTGTTTCAGATGCACTACACGACCAACGGAACGGCGGATCAGGACCAGACCAGCATCGGGCTGATTTTTGCGAAGACGCCGCCGAAGCAGCGCGTGATCACGCTGCAACTCAACAATCACGCGCTGATCATCCCGCCCGGCGCCGACGATTTTCGTGTGGAAGTGCAAGGAACGCTGCCCAATGACGCCACTCTGCTCAGCCTGTTTCCACATATGCATTTGCGCGGGAAACGGTTCGAGTATGACATTGTGCACGACGATGGCAGCGTGGAAGTGCTGCTGCGCGTGAATTATCACTTTCATTGGCAGTTGAGTTACCGGTTGGCCCAGCCGCGGCTGTTGACGGCGGGAACGAAATTGCGGGCGATTGCCTGGTACGACAATTCGAAAAATAATCCGCATAATCCCGATCCGGAGAAGACGGTGACGTGGGGAGATCAGACATCGGACGAAATGATGGTGGGATTTTTCGACGTCGCCGTGGCAGCGGGAATGGACAAGTGGAAATTCTTCGAGCGGCGGGCGGACGACAAATCGTCGGAGACGTCGCGGAAAGCACAATAGACGAAGCCCGGCGGTTGGCCTACGATGGCCGCACCATGGCTTTCGCGCGCAAAACTTCGAAGCTGGGCATTTTGCTTTTGTGGTTGGTGATGGCGGGCGTCGCTGCGCCGCAGTCTTTATCCATTCACCACGAAATCGTTGAGACCTATAATTTCCAGCCTCACTTGCTGAGCAATCAGGAAATTGACAGGAAGTCGGCGGTCCTCGATCAATTTTGGAGCAGAGCCAAGGCACAGCAAACCGTCTACGTCCCTGCGCTGCGACGCGAGCTGGCCGACTTCAAGAACCCGCCATTTTTTCTTTACGACGGAAGCACGCTTCTTCTGAGCTTGTCCGACACGTCGACCGACAGAAAAATCGCGTTGGCTGCAATGGCTCATTGCTATCTGCGGGATGTGCAGGCCAAGGATTATTGCTATCAAGTGCACCGCATGGCGGCATTGAATGAGGACACTACCACGGCGGCATTTCGAGTTCTGGAACGGCCGAAGTTCAGCGTATTTATTCCGCAGCATGTGCTCACGCTCGGACAAAACTATGCTCTCGTCTACATGCTGTTGCCCACGGATCAAGACGATTGGTTGCAGCGGGCTATTGATCGTCTGCGGACTGAGGCGGACGAGACGGCGCAGAAGAGTCTGATTCTGCTGCTGTGGTACGCCCAGACCGATGCCGCGGATCAGGCGATCGCAGATTTTGCCGGCGACGCGAGCAAGGCTGCCGCGGCTCGGGAGTATGCAAAACAGATCATGCAGCGCAAAGACAAGATCGGAGCGAAACAGCGGGCCGAGGCATCGGAAACGACCGAGGCGGCTTTGCGACAGAAACGGCAGGAACGAATGAAGGCCGTAAGCGATGAAGCGTTGATTGATTTGGACGATTACACGCTGAGACTGGCGGCGATGCGGAAGTGAAGGGCCCTATCTTTCTAAGCGCGGCCCTTCTTGGCGGCGATGGCGGCTTCTTTCCCAGCCACTTCCCAGGGGCGCTTGGGGCGGTCGACTTCGGCCTTGTCGCGGTTCTCGATGCGGTCGTATTGGTAGGCCTCGCTCACGGTTCCGAGCGATTCGTTGTACAGGCTGGGCAGGCCGAGCGCGACCTTCATCTCTTCGGCGAACGACTGCAGCGCCTTCAGATGGTCGGCGGTGGCCGGGATTTCGGTCTTCGAAGTTTTCAGGAACTGCTGATATCCACGGTTGACCAGTTTTGAAATCTCGCTGCCGATCAAGTAACCGGGATAAGCGAAAATCTTGACGCCATCTTCGGGCGTCTTCTGAATGGCCGCCGACACGTTGTACTTGCGCAGGAAAACGCGGGCGGTAGTGCCAGGAGCGTCGGTTGTGTCGAACCCGTGGTCGCGCAGCCAGGCTAGCGCTTCCTCGTAGGTTCGTGCTTCAATGGGCTTAGACATTGCGTTCTGAGTTCAACCTTTCCTTGCCGGCCTGTGCTCGTCTATTTAGATGCGGACATTATAAGAACGAGCTAACTTTATACGAGCTGCATCGCCGGGCGAACTTATTCATCTAAACAAAATACTACATACCGCGTTCGCGGCCACATAGCACGTTACGTTGGTCACGACGATTTGGTTCAGAAATGGCGCTCGGCTCCTCTAGAATGACGGCAATGGCGACTCCAGCACAACCCGGCAGAACGCGGGAACCAGCGTCAGGACTGGGCGAAACCCTTGGCCACAGCCTGGTTGAGCGGATCGGAAATACTCCGCTGTTGCGGTTGGACGCACTGACCACCGACCTTCCGGGCGTAGCACTCTTGGGTAAGGCGGAGTGGTACAACCCGGGCGGATCGGTGAAAGACCGTGCGGCGGCGAATATTGTCGCGGAGGGGCGGCGGAGCGGGCAGTTGCGCCCGGGGAAGATCCTGCTGGATGCGACCAGCGGCAATACCGGCATCGCGTATGCCATGCTGGGCGCGGCCGAAGGATTTCCAGTCACGCTGTGCATGCCGGAAAATGTTTCGCGCGAGCGCAAGCAGATTCTCCAGGGATACGGCGCCAACATCTTATATACGGATCCTGCGGACGGGTCGGATGGGGCGATCCGCATGGCGCGGGAATTGGCCGTGAACCATCCCGAGCAGTATTTTTATGCGGACCAGTATTCGAACCAGGCGAACTGGAAGGCGCATTACCACGGGACGGCGAACGAAATCTGGCAGCAGACGCAAGGGCGCGTAACGCATTTCGTCTCGATGCTGGGGACCAGTGGAACGTTTGTGGGGACTACGCGACGGCTGAAGGAACTGAATCCGGGAGTGAAGTGCATCTCGCTGCAGCCGGACTCTTCGTTTCACGGCATTGAAGGCGCCAAGCACATGGCGAGCGCGATCGTGCCGAAAATTTATGATGCGACGCTCGCGGACCGGAACCTGGAGATCGCCACGGAAGACGCTTACGCGATGGCGAGACAGTTGTCGCGCGGAGCGGGATTGCTGGTGGGGATCTCGGCGGCGGCGGCGGTAGTGGGATGCTTGAAGATTGGTCGCGAGCTTCCGCTGAAAAAAGGGCACGAGGCGGTAATTGTGACCATTCTATGCGACTCCGGCGATAAGTATTTGAGTGAGAGATTCTGGAACGAAGGGTGAGGTCAACTTCCCGCCAATGCTGAAAGTCACCCGCACAGAGTACGAAACCCTACGCCGCCATGGCGAAGAGACCTATCCGAACGAGTGCTGCGGAGTGCTTTTGGGGCGTGTCGATGAGAATGGCACGCGAATAGTGACGACCGTCGCACAAGCCGGCAATACACGCACGGATTCACCTCACAACCGTTACAACATTGACCCTCGAGACCAGATTCGAATTCAGCGAGAGGGAAGAGAGCGGGGCGAGGAGGTGATCGGCTACTACCATTCGCATCCTGATCATCCGGCTCGATGGTCGCCGACTGATCTTGCCGAGGCACATTGGCCGGGGCTGTCGTACGTGATTACGAGCGTGGAGAAGGGCAAGGCTATTACGACTAATTCATTCGAACTCGACAGTGCCGATGAAAATCGACAATTCCTCGACGAAAAAATCGAAATAGTTTGAGCCCACATTCTCCTTGAGGCCCCGCTGGTGGGTAAGGCAACGCTGTCGAGCACTTCACGCAGGGATCGCATGCGTGGATTAGCCGGAAAGGGCGAAAACGACCGCTCCGCTTCCGAAGCACAATCGGCAAACCCATTGTCCGGCACGGTTCTTGCGCGATATTCACAGGTGGGGAACAGCCCTCCTCTGCGTCTCCGATAACGATTTCGGGAAGTGAATCGCGCGCAAACCCCTGTCCCGTGCGGGGTCTGCGAGTATCGGGAGAGAGGCCTGCACCAAATCCGGTCACAGCCCTGTGAATGCGCTGCACTCGATTGAAAATGCACATAGTTACAGCGCGCCGTTTTTCGTTGACTCAAAATTTAGAAGGAGTACAACAGGATCGTTCTTTGACAACTTCTTAAGTTTTTCCGGTTGGTGCGGCGTCCGGGGCTCAAGCGAAGTCACTTTCTTGATCGAAAGATTGAGAAGGAGGGTAAGCAAGGGTCTATAGCAAAGCGCTGGTCGAGGAGAATCGAGAAGACACTGTCGAAGGCAAGATAGAGTTCCGAGGCGTAGGGTAGGTTTTTCCGGTTGGCGGTGAGCCCGGAGCCCAAGCGAAGATCGCGCGCAGCACCCCGCAAGGGCGAGTTGCGAGAGCAGGTCAAGCAAGGGTCAAACGCGAGCTACTGGCCGAGACGAATGAACCCTGCATAACCTCGGAACTCTTAATTTTTTGTGGCGAGTGGCCGCGAGCCTCCAGTCCACGTCTTGCCGCAACGGCCCTCCACAGAAATTCACTTTCCGGCGTTTCCCGGTCCACCGACTGGATAGATCCTGGGAATCCTCTGCTCGAGCGGCGGCAGCGCGGGGAATGGCGCGTGCGGCTCGGTCTGATACCAGTACGCGACGGAGAAATAATTGTCGGAGCGGTGGTTGGCATGGCCGTGCTCAATGGTGGCGTGCAACGATTTGGTGAACGGGATGGGCGAATCGAGATGGAAGCGGTAGACCGACGATCGAGCGCCGGCCAGTTCCTGTCCCTTCACGGGCGCTCCGAAGAGTGCATACGAAAATGCATGGTCGCCGAAATCCCACGCGCCCAGAAAATAATCTTCCGATCCCGTGCCGTTGATGGATGGTGTGGTCTCTCCGTCCACAAAGAACATGTCATCCCCTTCCCCCCACCAGCCATTCTGATTCTGCAGTACTGACATGGTCACGCCCACAAAGTGCCCGCGGCCCGTGGCTTCCATCCAGACGTAGTTGCCCTCTCCGTTCAGATTCTTCTTGCCATCAACCAGCGAATCGCCGTTGGCTTGCCATTGGTTGGTCCAGCCATGGGCAGGCGCGGCCTGTCGATATTGCGCGTGGAAGTAGAGCAGGTCTGCGGGCAGAGGCTTGCTGTAAGAGCGATAGTCAATATTGAAATAAAACGCCTCAATTTTGTGCGAGCCTTCATTGGTGACCGTGATTCGGGCGTGCTTCTGGTACGGCATTGGAAAGAAGCTGTTCAGCGCCTTGTCGGAGCCGACCGAGAGAGGAAGAGACTGGTAGAGGTAGTAGTCTCCTAAGCCGAGCCCGAAGAAATCGCCAATGGGAGTTTCGACGCTGGGAGTCGGCTCGCCGTCCCAGAACATGCGCAGGACGAGACTCTTCAGGTGGTCGCGATCGTAGGTGGCGATGGTAAACCAGACGTGGCTGATGAGGCCGGGCCCCGATTCGTCGAGCAGGGTTAGCGTTTCGCCCGGCGCGAACGAGCGATAGTCCGCATTGCCTCCCGTCCGGTCGTAGCTGGAGGCGCGGTGCTGCACGTAATCTCTGGCTTGAGGGAGGGTCAGGAGCCAGGTGTCGGGGTCCTGCGAAATAAGCGGGAGCGGCAGAAAGCAAAGAATAAGCAGAGCGAGGAGCTGTTTCATCGGGCTCTCCCGAATAGGCAGGATTTATCGTAAGTGTTGGCGCCGTGATTCTAGGCGAAAGAACTCAGAATGTCTTGCGCAAAGGCCGCGCAACTCGCCCGGTCCGGAACCGTGGCCGCGATTCTCTCAGGATATTCATCGTAAGTGCGATCATCGAGCAACCTGCCATTCTTGGCCTTTCTCACTCCGCCCCATTGCTTGAAGAAAAACGGAACGTGATGTTTATGGCATTGATCCCGGACCGAGATCACCCATTCCCTCTTCATAGGGCGTGCGCCGGGGCCACTCTCGCCGCCGACTATCGTCCAACTGATGCCAGACAGGTCGAACTTGCCGAGATCTTCCAGCAGCGGCTCTACGGAAAGGAAGCGGACCTTCGCCGGAGCATCTTGCAGCTGGACGATCCGCGGCAGGCCATACTTCTGATCTTCGACGCTAACGCCCCACCAGATGTGATCCTGTTCTGCGGCAAAACGCATGGGCCCGCTCAACAGCTCTTTCAGTCGTCCCGCGCGTTTGGTGAGTACTTGAAACGTGTGCCATTTTGCCCTGACCATAACCCGGCAGACCATTTCGATGTAGTCGTCGGGAACGCCTTCTTGGAAAAGGTCGCTCATGGAATTCACGAACACGAGTTTCGGCGAACGCCAGGAGAAAGGCTCGGTCAGCTTCTCAGGCACCAGCTTTAGCTCGAAGCCTTGCTCGTAAGGGTGCCCCTTGACCCCGCGAAACCGCTCGGCAAATGTCTCGGCATAGCAATGCTTGCAGCCGGGACTGATCTTCGTGCAGCCGCGCACGGGATTCCAGGTCGCGTCGGTCCACTCGATATGAGAGTTAAGGCTCATGTCGTTTCTTCCTTGGGAAGGTTACGCGTACGTGGTCAGCGAATGTGACCACGCCCTTCTTCTTGGGACGTTCGATTGCTGGAGGTTCAACCCTTATCCTATTCTCTGCTCCTAGGTCGGCGAGCGCACGTTTGTAGTTGGCGTTGATATAAGGGGTATCGACACAATGCCTCATATAGACCTCTTGCATCGTGAGCGTTTCACCTGAGAAGTCCTTTAGCAACATACCTTTGAGTTCATCCACTGGCCGCGACAGTCCATGCAGGATCGGGAACCTTTCGGACGCTGGAGAGTACTCAAACGAAGGAACGCCCTGGTGGTGCTCAGAACTCTCTTTCGCCATGATCCCTTTCATAATTTCATAACCTCTGAAGTGCTTTGTTGCAAAAACCAAGTGATGACTGGTCCGTGTTCCGCGGCTGTTCTTAAAGGTAAACGGCAAAACGTAAGCCGCCCCCATCTCCTTCAGCGACTGGGACAAACTCTCGACAATAAGGTTTTCCCGCTCGCCCGGACTGGCGCCGGCCAAGTCTGTGCGCAGACTGTCAGCGCGCTCTTTTCCGAAGAGAGCGTCCATGTGCTCCCGAACAATGTCATTGTTCAATCCCATACTTACACGGTTGTAGTTGAAAAAGAATACGCAATCGCAACCCCAGTTTTGCAGTACGGCGTTAATTAGGCGCAGTGAAAGACCCTTGTAACCCCACGGATCAACGAAGAAGAACGTTGGGATCAGTTTAAGGCCTTCAAAGGTCTTGGCGATTTGCTCTCCTACAACTTCATTCGAAACCTTAGGCTTGTGTCTAAGTTTTCCGATTCCAGGGAGAGCGTCAATCGCCGACTGGAGCCGCCCGACGTTGTCAGGATCGGCGTCGTTGAAGAGCGTTACTAGCATACTGCGCATATCGGCATCTTCAATCGCCTTCTCTAACACGAGTAGGGGCGTTGAAAGGGTGCCGTCTTTGTAACGCCCTGGACCCGCAAAGAGGTCAATGTACAAAATGCGATTGTCGTGCCATTTGGCGCTAGGGATGATGACCTTGGCCCAGGCCCAAAAGTATTTCTGAATAATTCGAGCCTTGATCTGCGATTGCTCGCTGGACTCGTCAAAGAATTGATTGTCCACCATGGCAAGAGGCAAAATTGCCGACCGGGACCCAACCTCAGTTAGCAGCCCGTTTACTAAACTGTAGACCTAACTTCGTATAGGCAAGGTAGATTCTCGGCAAGTCGGTACGCCCACTACAGCGGTATATTCCCATGCTTCTTCGGCGGGTTCTTGTCGCGCTTGGTTTCGAGCATGGCCAACGCTTGAATCAACTTCTTGCGCGTTTCCCGCGGCTGAATCACCGCGTCCACAAATCCACGGTCGGCGACCACGTAGGGGTTGGCGAAGCGGTCGCGGAACTCGTCGATCTTTTCGCTGCGGACTTGCTCGCGGTTGGCAGCAGCGTCGAGTTCGCGTTTGTAAACGATATCGACCGCGCCCTCCGGTCCCATGACTGCAATCTCGGCCGTGGGCCACGCGTAGTTCACATCCGTGCGGATGTGCTTCGACGCCATGACGCAATAGGCCCCGCCGTAGGCCTTGCGCGTGATCACCGTGACCTTAGGGACGGTGGCTTCGGCGAAGGCGAAAAGCAGCTTGGCGCCGTGTTTGATGATGCCGCCATACTCCTGCGCCGTGCCCGGCAGGAATCCAGGAACGTCTTCGAACGTCACCAGCGGAATGTTGAAGCAGTCGCAGAAGCGCACGAAGCGGGCGCCCTTGACGGACGCGTTGATATCGAGCGTTCCGGCCAGCACCTGCGGCTGGTTCGCCACAATGCCTACGCTGCGTCCATCGAGACGCGCGAATCCCACAACCATGTTTTTCGCGTAGTGCTCCTGAACTTCGAAGAAATAGGCGTCGTCCACCACGGCGTGGATCACGTCTTTGATGTCGTAGGGCTGGTTCGATTGCGCGGGAACGATGGTGTCGAGGGTGGAATCGGCGCGGTCGATCGGATCGGTGCAGGGCTTGCGCGGCGGATCGTCCAGGTTGTTCGACGGCACAAAGCTCAACAGCTCGCGCACCATGGAGAGGCACTCCGCATCGTCGTGTGCGAGAAAGTGCGCCACGCCGGAAGTTTCGTTGTGCGTCATGGCGCCGCCGAGCTGCTCTTTCGTGACTTCTTCGTGCGTGACAGTCTTGATGACGTCGGGCCCGGTGATGAACATGTAAGAAGTTTTATCGACCATGAGCACGAAGTCGGTGATGGCGGGCGAGTAGACTGCGCCTCCAGCGCACGGTCCCATGATGGCGGAGATTTGCGGGACGACTCCGCTGTACAAAGTGTTGCGCAGAAAAATATCGGCGTAGCCAGCCAGGGACATTACGCCTTCCTGTATGCGGGCCCCGCCGGAGTCATTCAATCCAATACACGGCGCTCCCATCTTGGCCGCCAGATCCATGATCTTGACGATTTTTGCCGCGTTGCTCTCGGAAAGCGATCCGCCGAAGACGGTGAAATCCTGCGCGAAAACATAAACCAGCCGGCCCTCGATGCGGCCGTAGCCGGTGACGAATCCATCGCCGTAAACTTTCTGTTCGGCCATGCCGAAGTCGTTGCAGCGGTGAGTGACGAGCTTATCGGTCTCCTCGAACGTGTTCTCGTCGAGCAGGAACTCGATGCGCTCTCGGGCCGACATCTTGCCCTCTTTATGCTGGCGCTCGCGACGCTTGGCGCCGCCGCCATCTTCGGCGAGTTGATTGCGCTTGGTGAGTTCGGCGACCTTCTGTTCGAGGTTCATGGGCGGAGATTATAGTCCGTGGAACGCAGGACGGATATGAGATCGGTCATAGCGCAGGCGGAATTGCCGCCCCGCTCAGGATCGGCTACTTCTTGGGGGACTCGCCGGCTGGGGACGGCGGCAACAGCTTTTTGAGGTCATCCATAAGAGCGTCCAGCCCACGATCGAAATTCTTGTCCCAAGTGGCCTTGCGGAACGCGCCTTCCACTGGCGCAATCAAACTCCAGAGCAGGAAGTGCGTCTTGGTATCGAGGATTCTCAATTGGAATTGAGGCTCGAAGATCGCCAAGGTTCCGTTGTAGTACATGGGGGCCGAAAAGCGTATCTCAAAAACCAGGTCGGCGTCGGCGGGAGTGGAGACGAGTTCGTATCGCCCCCAACTTTGCATCGCGGCATAGAAATGGTTGTACGCCTGCTCAGGCTCTCCCGCGCGTTTGAAGGCCGCCTGCGCAGCCAGATCTGCACCATTGTTGGCAATGAACACTTTTCGGGCAGCCGCGATCTGAGGCGGTACGGGAGCGGCCGCCGTCCCTTTTGTCTCTTGGGCGCCCAGAACTGGAGCCACGATCAAGGCAGCCGCAAGCCCGACGCAACGGATTCCTGAGGTCACAATCTTCAGCATATTGATCTCCCTCGCCACTCTACTCGATTGGATCCCCGGATGCCCGGCAACGTTGCGCGGCAGACGCAAACCCAATCGGCCGGTCCGGTGAGGTACACTGCCCACAATGTCCTCCCTCACCGATCAGATGGGGTTCAGCTTCCGCCCGCCAGAGCGCCGCGTGTGGAAAGTTCGCGACCTGGTCGCGGCGGTGCGTTCGCACATCGAACGGGAGTATTCCGACGCGTGGGTGGAAGGCGAGATCTCGAATTTCCGCGCGCCCGATTCCGGGCATCTTTATTTCACCTTGAAAGATGGCAATGCGCAGATTCGTGTCGTGATGTTCCGGTCGTCGGCGCGGCTGCTGCGCTTTCGTCCGGCGGACGGGTTGCAGGTGGTAGTACGCGGGCGCAGTCACGGTGTACGAAGATCGCGGCGAGCTGCAGATTTCGGCGGAATACATCGAGCCCAAAGGCGCCGGATCGCTGCAGTTGGCCTTCGAGCAACTCAAGGCCAAACTCGAAGCCGAAGGACTGTTTGCCGCGGAACGCAAAAAAGCGATTCCGGCGCTCCCGTCGCGCATTGGCATTGTGACCTCCGCCCAGGCGGCAGCCTTGCGCGACATTCTGAATGTGCTGCAGCGCCGGCATCATTCCGTGAATGTGCTGATTTATCCGGCCCAGGTGCAGGGAGACGCCGCGTCGTCATGAGGTGGCGGCAGGGCGTGCGGTTCTTCAACCAGCACGACAATGTGGACGTGATTGTTGTGGCTCGTGGCGGCGGTTCGGCGGAAGATCTGGCGGCCTTTAATGACGAAGCGCTGGCGCGGACGGTGGCGGCGTCGGGAATTCCCGTGATCTCCGCCGTAGGGCACGAAACTGATTTCACGATCGTGGATTTCGTTGCCGACTTGCGGGCTCCCACGCCTTCGGCCGCGGCGGAGTTGGTGATCCGCTCGCGGCAGGAAATTGAAGATCACGCCGCCGCTTTGCACGAGCGCCTCGCGCGCGCGATGCGCTACCGGTTGCTGATGGGCCGGCAGGCCTTGACCGAACTCGCGCAGCACGGCGCGTTTGCCCGCATGATGGAAGTGATCCGCCAGCGCCAGCAGAAGCTTGATGATCTCACTCACCGCATGGAACTCGCCGAGCGCAAGTTGCTGCAGCAGATGCACCGCCGCTGGGAAATGATTTCGGCTGCGGTCCGGCATTACGACTTGCGCTGGTGCTCTCCGGCATGCGCAAGGAACTGGAGAACTGCAACCGCGGCGCTCGTTGCCATCATGCGCAACGTGCTTCTGCAGCATCGAGTACGCAGCGAGCGCCTGCAGACGGCGCTGGAATCCTTGTCTCCTCTGGCCATTCTTGAGCGCGGATACGCGCTGGTATTTGATTCCGAAGGCAAGCTCTTGAAAGATGTCGCGGAATCAAACGTCGGCGACGAGATTTCCGCTCGCCTGGCGCACGGGCAGATTCGCGCCGCTGTTACGAAGAAAGAAGGCTAAGTCAACCGGCGAATCACGCGATTTGCAGGCCTGGTAAAATTGTGCGTGAGTTGGCCGACCGGTACAAATCCGCTGCATTACAATGGGGCTCTCAGGATCAAATTCTCATCAGGAGAGATTCGAGTGACGCCGGTCATCACGTCATGGACGCAAGGCGCATGGGTGGCGCTCGACATTCTGCTCGTGGCCTTGCTCATTTATCAGGTGCTGGTGATGATCCGCGGCACGCGCGCCGCGCCCATGCTGGTGGGGCTGGTCGTCGTTGCGGTCATTTTCTACCTGGCGCGCATCGGCGAACTCACCACGCTGAACTGGGTGGTCGAGCCATGTGCTGCCTTATTTGGTGTTCGCGCTGATCGTCGTCTTTCAGTCGGAGATTCGGCATGTGCTGGCCGATCTTGGGCGGCGACTGACGTTTCTGCGCGGGTCCTCGTCGGAGAGCGATTCCTACGACGACATCGTGCTGGCCGCCAATCTTTTTTCGCAGCACCAGACCGGCGCGCTCATTGTGATTGAGCGCGAAATCGGATTGCGCACCCACATTGAAAGCGGCGTGCCTCTCGATGCGCGCCTTTCCTACGATCTGCTGGCCACCATTTTTCGCCCGAGCGCCCCTCTTGCATGATGGCGCGGTGATTGTGCAGAAAGACCGCATCGCCGCCGCGGCCTGTTTCTTGCCTCTTTCCATGAATCCTCTGCTCTCCACCCAACTCGGCACGCGCCATCGCGCCGGCATCGGCATCACCGAAGAGACCGACGCGATTGCGGTCATTTGTTCCGAAGAGACCGGAGCGATCAGCCTCGCCATCGGCGGCAAAATCGAGCGCGACCTGACCGTCGAGCAACTGCGCGAGCGTCTGGGCAGCGAACTGCGGCGCTATATGGCTCCTGTAACGCTGCCCACCCCATTCGCGCACGGGGAGGACGATTCCGATGTCGCTCTTGGATTCTCCGCTTGCGCGAACCCGCGCCCAGCGGAAATCAGAATCGGGAGCTGAATCGGAGCCGCGACTCATGATCGGGATTCTTCCAGCGCTACGTGCTGCACAACTTCGCTCTGAAGTTTCTGTCGTTGTTGCTGGCCACAGGTCTCTGGTTTCTGATTTCACCCGACGAGCAACCGGCGGAAGTCGCCGCTGCGCGCACCCATTGTTTTTCAGCACGTTCCTCCGGCAGCTCGAGATCAGTTCCGAATCTCATTCCCGAAGCGCAGATTCGGGTGCGCGGGCCGGAGCGGGTCATCCGGCAACTACAGGCCAACGAAATTCATGCGGAAATCGAACTGGCGAACGCGCAACCCGGCGAACGCACATTTGATCTCACTTCGCAGCAGGTGCGTCATCCCAGCGACGTCAACGTAGTTCAGATCGTGCCCAGCCAACTGCACTTGCGTTTGATACGCGCCTGACTCGCGACATCGAGATTCATCCGCGGGTGACCGGGAACTTTTGCCGACGGAGAGCAGATCGTGAAAGTCGAGGCCGATCCGTCCCGCATCACCATTACCGGGCCCCAAGCATCACGTGGAAAAAATCGACGCGGCGACGACCGATCCAATCGATGCGACTGGCACGCAGGGCAGCGCGATCTTCACTACCAATGTCTATGTGCCCGATCCTCTGGTGCAAGTCGTGCAGACCACCTCGATTCGCGTCACAGTGCTGGTGCAGAAAGTGGGAAGCGCGACTGCGCATTGAACTGGCCCACCGGAACAGCGTGTTTTAGGCGCTCGGTCATTTATCATCTCGTGTTCTTCATCCATGCTTTCTCAATTTCCTTATGACTCAGCAAAGGCAATTGTTCGGAACCGACGGTATTCGTGGCGTAGCGGGAGAATTTCCGCTGACCAAGCAAAGCACCTACCTGATTGGCCGCGCTCTTGGCCACGATCTGGTGCGCACGCCCCGCAGGCCACAAGCCGTGATTGGCCAGGACACGCGCGAATCCAGCCGCTGGATCGCCGACCGCGTTGCCGAAGGTCTCGCCGCCGTAGGCGTGGACGTACACAGCGCGGGCGTGATCACGACTCCAGGAGTGGCTTACCTGGCGCGTTCTCGAGCGATGGCTGCCGGCGTTGTGATTTCCGCGTCGCACAATCCCTGGACCGATAACGGGATCAAAGTTTTCTCCGGCGATGGTTTCAAGCTGACCGACGCGCGCGAACTGGCCATCGAAAAAGAAATCTTCGCGCTGCTGCAGAATCCCGCGGCCGCCGACGATACCGCGCTCAAATTTCCCAAGCCGTCTCTGCCCGGGAAGCCGACTTCGCCACGCCTACATCCAGTCGCTGGCCGCAGACGTGTCTCTTCCGATCTGAGTAAGCTGCGCGTGCTGGTGGATTGCGCGAATGGCGCCGCCACCGCGGAGGCGCCAGAACTGTTTCGCAGTCTCGGCGTGCAGGCGACGTTTATTCATGTTTCGCCCGACGGCAAAAATATCAATGAAGGCTGCGGCGCACTGCATCCGGAAACGTTGGGAAAAACCGTAGCGGAATCCGCCGGGCAAATTCGATCTGGGCGTAACCTTTGACGGCGACGCCGACCGCGCTCTGTTTTGTGATGCCAGTGGCCGCGTGGTTAACGGCGATGGCGTGCTGCTGGCCGCGGCCCGCGACTTGCACGCGCAAGGAAAGTTGAAGGCCGACACCGTGGTCGCGACCACCATGTCGAACATGGGCCTGGAGATTGCGCTGAAGAAGTCGGGCATCCGCATGCTGCGCGCGAATGTCGGCGACAAATATGTCCTCGAAGAGATGCTGAAGACCGGCGCCACTCTCGGCGGCGAGCAATCGGGCCACATTATTTTCCGCGATGGAGACTCCACCACCGGCGACGGCCTGCTCACCGCACTGCGCCTGATGGACATCATCGTGCGCAGCGGCAAACCGCTGGCGGAGTTGGTCGGCGACCTGAAAGTGTTTCCGCAGAAAATCCAGAATGTGCGCGTGCGCGAGAAAATTCCGTTCGCCCAAATTCCCGCCGTGCAGGCGGCGATCGATGCAGCCGAACGCGAACTCGAACGGCAACGGCCGCGTAGTCGTGCGCTATTCCGGCACCGAGGCGCTGGCCCGAGTCATGGTCGAAGCCGAGTCGCGAAGCAAAGATGCGAGCCATCACCGCAGCGATCGCGGCGAGAGATTCAGAAAGCGCTGGGAGTCTAAATAGGTTATGGGGACAGCCGCCCTCGGCTGTCCGCCGGACGCTGCGTTCCGGCGCCACAATAGCTCTGGGGTGGCGCGACGCTTTCATGGCTGCGATAAGCGCCTTGTTATGAACGAGGCTTTAGCCGTATCCTATGCTTTCCGCTTCTTCCTCTTGCCCGCAGTCGGCTCCTTCCTCCAACACCGCGAACTGAATCTTCTTCTCCACCGGATCGATCCGGTCCACCAGCACGCGAATCTTCTGCCCCAGGTGATAGGTCTTTCGCGACCGCTGCCCGATGATCTCGCGCGTATTCTCGTGATAGGTGTAGCGGTCGTCGGTCAGCGTGTTCAGCGGCACCAGTCCTTCGACAAACAAATCGGTCAGCTCGACGAAGAATCCGAACTTGGTCACGCTGGTGATGAGCCCGTCGAACTCCTCGCCCACGCGATCCTGCATGAACTTCACTTTCTTCCACTCCATCAGATCGCGCTCGGCATCATCGGCGCGCCGCTCCGACTGGCTCGACTCTTCCGCAATCTCGTGCAATTCTTCGACACCGAGATCGGTCCGCCCAGGGTCTCGTGCGCCTCGCGGTGACGCCGCATGATCCCGCCGCTTCGACCACGGCGAAGGCTGCTCGCTCCGGAGGTTTGCGCTGGGTGCGCCGCTTTCGCGTCTGTCTGGCGACGAGGCGCTGCCCTGGCCTGGTACCGGAGTCGGACCCTTCCGCAACACGTCCTTCAATATCCGGTGCACGATCAAATCCGGATACCGCCGGATCGGCGAAGTGAAATGCGTATAGCTGGTCGCCGCCAGCGCGAAGTGCCCCAGATTCTCCTCCGAATACCGCGCCTGCTTCAGCGAACGCAACATCAGGTAACTGAGAATCCGCTCTTCCGGCTTTCCCGCAATTTTCTCGGTGAGCTTCTGATACATGCGCGGCGTGATGTGCACTTCTTTCGGCACCTCAATCTCGCGCACGCGCTTGCCAGTGCCATAAGCCGCGCGCCGGTCAGTCTTCATCTGCACGCGATGAATCGGCAGCGCCCCCACGCCCAGCGAATACCCGAAAGTCGCCGCGATCACTTCGAAGTCGTAAACCCGCTTCGCGTCCGGCTTTTCGTGAACGCGGTAGAGCGACGCGATACGCCTCGACTCCAGATGATGCGCCACGCACTCGTTCGCCGAGAGCATGAACTCCTCAATCAACCGGTGCGCGATGTTGCGCTCCGAGCGCGTGATGCTCTTCATCAATCCTAGACTCGTCGAACTCGATCACCGGCTCCGGCAGATCGAAATCGATCGATCCCCGCCGCTGCGCTTACGGTTCAGAATCAGATGCCAGGTCGCGCATCAGCTCGAAGGTCGCAACCAGCGGCGCGTAGCGCTCGCGCAGAGCGGCATCGCCTTCGAGCACGGCATTCACGGCGGTATAAGTCATGCGCTCCGCCGAACGGATCACGCCCTCGCTCAACTCATAGCTCACGATTTCGCCGCGATGGTCCATCTCCATCACGCACGACAGCACCAGCCGTTCCACCTGCGGACGCAGACTGCAAATGTCGGTCGACAGCTCCAGCGGCAGCATGGGCACGGCGCGATCCGGAAAATAAACGCTGGTTCCGCGCAGCCGCGCCTCCTGATCGAGCGCCGATCCCGGCGTCACATATTGCGCCACGTCGGCAATATGCACCTGCAATTCGAAGTTGCCGTTCGGCAGCATGCGCACGAGCACGGCATCGTCGAAATCGCGCGCCGTCTCGCCGTCAATGGTCACAATCGGCAGCGCGCGGAAATCGCGCCGCCGCCGCAGTTCCTGCGCCGGAGATAACCCCGAGTGTATCTTGGCCTCCTCCAGCGCCGCCGCCGGAAAATGGTGCGGCAGATGAAACTTGCGAATCGTGATCTCCACATCGACGCCGAAATCATCCTCGCGCCCCAGAATCTTCGATCACCCGTCCGCGCGGACTCTGCGTCGGCGAAGGCCAGTCGGTGATCTCAACGTCAACCACTACGCCTTCGAGATCGTCCCAGTCGGTGCGCCGCGCCACCTCGTCGCCCAGCACGCGGTCCACAGATTTCTTCTTCCTCGCTGTTTTCTGCGGGTCAAGTTCTTCAGATTCGCCACGGAATCGACGGAGGCAGTCTGGCTGCTCCATGCCGGGCGGAATCACGATCTCCTGCGTGATCTTGCTGTCGATCGGCTTTACGTAATTGCCGCGGCTGCCGTAGTGAAAAATTCCCACCACGGTCGGATGCGCGCGCATCACCGGCCGCACGATGCGCCCTTCGGCGCGGCCGTCCGGCCGCACATTGCTGATGTCCACCAGCACGAGATCCCCGTGCATGGCATTGCCGATCAGATGTGGCGGAATGAAAATATCGCCGGTAAGCCGCGACTTGAGCGCGGGGCTCAGCGACTTCGCGTCAGGAATCACGAAGCCGAACCCGTCGCGATGCATGGTGAGCCGCCCCGCAACCAGATTCTTGTCGGCCGCAGCCGACGGCAACGCGTAGCGGTCCGGATTCCGCCTGGATCAGCGCTCCGCTGCCCACCAACTTCCGCAGTGTGCGATCCAGTTCGCGGCGCTCGTCACCGTGCAGCCCGAGCTCGCGCACCAGTTGCTTGAATCCAGCAGTGCGCTTGGGCTGCCGTGCGATGTGCTTGAGAATGGTGGAATCGGAGAGCATGAGGAAAGGTGTCGGCTACCCGCTCTCAGCTTAACCCATCGTGCGCGTTTCGGAAGGAATGCATCCTCACCACGTATCCCCGCCGGCGCGCGGAGGCCATGCGCCCAGCGCCTGCCGCACCATCACGATCTGGCCGATGTGATAACTGGTGTGCGCGATCATCTGCCACAACACAGCTTCGAGCGTGCCCGCGGCTTTCTGGTCGTCTTCGCGCGAGCTCTCAATCTGGCGCTGCATCCCGGGCGCGGGCAACTTCGCCAGCTCCGCGTACTCAGCCAGAAACCACGCAAAGTCCCGCCTGAGCTGATCCCACTCGCGCGCGTCGGCCGGCGACGGCGACGCGGGAAAACTCTCTGCCGCGTGTTCCGGATACTTCGGCCGCTCGCCCCGAATGCGCCGCAGTTCGTAGTTCATCCAGTAATTGATGTGAAACAGGATTTGGCCGACGGAGTGGGGAAATCCCGCGACTTGCCGCGCCGCCAACTCCGCAGAAAGATCTTCCACGCACGCCACGGGATCGGCGTGCGCGCCTTTGCCGCGAAGAAGTTCCGTTAATGAGCGTTCGGACATGGAAGAGTCGCGCTAACGCGCGAAGTACTTCTCCTCCAGAATCCGCCGATGATGCAGCTCGTGCCCGGCAATCGTGTAGGCCATCGCCCGCACGGTGACTTCATTCTTGTTGGCCACGCCGCGCCGCAACCACGCGGCCTCATCCAGATCGCGCAGCAGGGTCAGCGTCGCGCGCCGCACCGCGATGTAATCCTCAATGATGTCCGACAGCGGCGCGCTGGCAAACGGGCCGTTCCGCACGTAGTCGTCCTGCTCGAAGCCTTCGATCGGGGTGCGGTCGCCGCGCGCGATGCGCAGCGCGCGATAGGCGAAAATGCGCTCCGTGTCGCAGACGTGTCCCAGCACTTGCTTCGCATTCCATTTGTCAGGCGCGTAGCGGAAGTCTCCGTCGGCCTCGTCGCGCCCGGAAAGCAGCAGCACCATCTGGCGCCGCTGGGCATCCAGCGTTGCCAGAATGTCGGCTCCCGGCACCAGCGAAATGTAGCGGTCATAATAGGGCGCATACTCGCCCGGCTCAGGCCGTGCGATCGTCAACGCGGCTGGAGTAACAATGGCTGGTTCTGACATGATTTCGCTCCCCATCGAATGATTCCCAAGCTGGATTCCCCCGGGGCCCCATTTGCAATTTAGACGGGCAAGTCCAAGATTCCGTCTTCGATAAATCTTCGACTCTGACAGCATAACCTCCAGCCCCTGTGGAAGGGTACGGCCACGAAGTTTTTCCCGGAATCGTTACACGGTTCGAGAAGAAAAGATGCAGGGATCGCCCCGATTGACGGGGGAGGACGATGTACGAAAGGACGTACCAGCAGAGGAACTCCCGATTGAAAATAAAGGCTTTTCCACAGGGCTCACTTTGAGACGCGGGAGTACAATTCGTTTTGGTCACGAAAGTGCGGCAAGTGACCCCTAATCCCAACAAGGAAAGGATCCTTTACCCCATGTGGAAGCCGACCAATCAGCCTCAGACCCCGAACCGGCCCGCCGAGCCGGAGCGCCCGACTCCGTCGAGCCCGAGCGCGCCCGCCATGACCTCGACGGCCAGCGAGCCCGCCGCTCCCCGGCCGGTGACCAC
The DNA here is from genome assembly GCA_963819145.1 of uncultured Acidobacteriaceae bacterium. GTDB lineage: Bacteria > Acidobacteriota > Terriglobia > Terriglobales > Acidobacteriaceae > Sulfotelmatobacter. The sequence goes on along the minus strand of CAWFVB010000023.1, from coordinate 21,534 downwards.
CACCACCGCGGACCAGGCCACCATCGGCAAGTCGCTCGTGATCAAGGGCGAGGTGACCGGCTCGGAGTCTCTTTATATTGACGGGCGGGTCGAAGGCTCGATCAACCTTGCCGGCAATCGCGTCACCATTGGACGCAATGGCGTCGTAGCCGCCAACATCAATGCCCGCGAGATCGTGGTGCTGGGCAAAGTCCGCGGCAACCTCACCGCCAGCGACCGCGTCGATATTCGCAGCGATGGATCGCTCACCGGCGACGTCATCGCAGCCCGCATCTCGATTGAAGACGGCGCGTTCTTCAAGGGCGGGATCGACATCCGCAAGGGCGGACAGCCGCAGCAGCAGAAGCCCAACGGCGAAGACAAAGTCGATTCCGGCCAGCGAACCGGCCGCAGTCGGCGCCCGGGCGTAAGCCCAGTTTCGCCAGATTTGACGAAAGTTCAGAAGCGGGCATCCGCAAGGATGCCCGTTTTGGTTTTTGGATGTGTAGCGCCGTCATCGGCTGTTGCGGGCCTCTCGCCCCAGGCCATCGATTCATCATCGGCTCTCGGCCGCAACCAAATAATTCATGCTGCACCGTTCCGGGATTGGGTATACTGATTCGCATCCCTACCGACCGGTCGGTTGGTACGGACGAAAGTGACTGGCACGACCTTTGGGACGCATCCTCATCATATTCGCCAAACGCTTATGGCTGCCCCTGCTCGTGCTGGCGGGCTTCCTCGGCTTGTGCGTCGTCTTCTATATGCGCGTCGAAGGCCTGCGCCCGCTTGATGCCTTGTTCTGGGTGATTCATCCCCATTCGATCGAGTACCGGCTGGTTCGCAAGTCCACAAAGATTTTCTCGATGTTCGTGTATGCGGGCGTGTTCGCGCTGCAGATCTGGATCGCGGAGCGCGTCCTGCTCACCATTTTCAGCCGGCATGGCGTGGAGGCATGGAGATCCATGATCAACGAAGTGAACATCAATCGCCTTGAAGACCACTTCATCATCTGCGGTTACGGCCAGGTCGGCCGCACCGTGGTAGACCAATTACAGAAGATGGACATCCCCTTCGTTCTGATCGAAACCGACGAAGGCCTCTACCGCGAATTAATGACCGACAAGATCCCCGTCATTCACGCCGACGCCAAGCGCCACGACGTCCTGCTGCAGGCCGGACTCGATCGCGCCCGCGGCATCTGCATCGTCATTGATAACGACGCCGACAACCTCTACATCACCGTCACCGCCCGCTCCATCAATCCCAAGATCAAAATCATCACCCGCGCTGGCCAGCAGCGCTACGCCAATGCCATCCGCAGCTCCGGCGCAGACGACGTCATCATCCCCGAATACGAAGGCGGCTTGATGACGGGAAGAATGATTCAGAAGTTCTATCCGGCGAAGTTGGCGATCCGGTGAGAACCGCCTGCTTTGCCGCAAAGGACCTGTGCAACTTACCGAACAGTGCATCGCTCCTTCGCTTCGCTCAGAATGACAAAGCAAGAAAAATTGCGACCGGGGCGTTCAGTTTGCCGCTGTCGTCGCCGCCGACCCCTTTTTCACGTACGTGTCCATCCAGTTATTCATTTCCCACAGCATGTGCAGCACCGATTCCCGTCCGGCATAGCCATGCGCTTCCAGCGGCAGCAGAACGAAGCGCACTGTGCCTCCCGATCCTTTGATGGCGCTGAACAGCCGCTCGCTCTGCATCGGGAACGTCCCTGTATTGTTGTCGGCTTCCCCGTGAATCAGCAGGATCGGCGTTTTGATCTTGTCGGCATAGGAAAACGGAGACATTTTGTAATAGACATCGGGCGCCTGCCAGTAGGTGCGTTCCTCGTTCTGAAATCCGAAGGGCGTGAGCGTGCGGTTGTACGCTCCGCTGCGCGCGATGCCCGCTTTGAAGAGATCACTGTGCGCCAGCAGGTTTGCCGTCATGAACGCGCCGTAAGAATGCCCCATCACCGCCACGCGACTCCGATCCACAACGCCAAGCCTCGCGCCCTCGTCGATGGCCGCCTTGGCGCTGGCCACGAGTTGATCCACATAGGTATCGTTCGGCTCCGCGTTGCCCTCGCCCACGATCGGGATCGTCGCATTCTCCAGCACCGCGTAACCCTGCGTCGCAAACGGAATCGGCGAACCCCAGTACAAGAAAGGAAATTCGTAAGGCGACCCGCTCATCTGCCCTGCAGCGGATTTCGTCTTATACTCCGTCGGATACGCCTCCATTAACGTGGGCAGTGGCCCATCCCCAGATTTGTATCCCGGCGGCAGGTAGAGGTTCGCGCTGAGTTCCACGCCGTCAGCGCGCGTGTATTTGAGCACCTGCTTTTTCGGCAGTGCCGCGTTGCCGTAAGGGCTGGGGAAAAACGTGATCTGCTTGAGATCGCCTTTCGCGAGATTCTTGCTGTAGTAATTCGGAGGCAGCTCCGGCGATTCCTTTTCGATCAAAATCGTCGGGCCCGCCACATCCAGCACCGCTTCGGGTAACTCGAAGAATTTGTCTTCCGACTGCCAGAGTTTCTTCGTCTCCCCGTTGTCTGCCCGCATTACCGAAAGAAATGGCCGGTCCCCTTCCGGGGACGCCCCTTCCGCGTGCAGATACACGCCGCTCGAGTCAGCCGTTGTCTGCACCACCTTCTTGCCCCAGGCATTCATCACCTGAACCGGTCGGCCCGGATCGTGATACCGGTCTTCAAACGATCCGTCGAACAAGGCCACCGGCGCCCCAGGCGAATCGGGCGCGACCGCTAAAGTGACGCGCTTGCGATCCTTCCATCGTTCTTCTTCGACCAGCGCCAGCTTGCCATTGCCCCATGCCAGGCTGCGAAAGCGGACCGGCAATTCCGCCAGCTTTCGGGGCGACCCGTCAAACGGCGCATCGAGCAGAAAAATAGTGTCGCGCACTGCCACATCTTTCCGCGGATCGCCGCCATCGCCGGCCTCCACCCACGAAATCGAAGCTGGAGCGTCACTGCGCCAATCGAATTCCCGAGACCCCGCGGCCACGGCATCGTGAATGTTCGGAATCGTATCCTGCAGCGGACGGTCGGTCAGTTGTTTGCCCGCTCCGGTCGCAAGGTTGACCACCGTCACGCGCTCCGGGAAAAACTCGAATGGCAGCAAATAGGTATACGGATGGTGCCGTTCGTTGATCATTACGTAATGCCCGTCTGGCGACGGTGACGCCCCCGTGATCACGCCCCGCTTGCCAACCGCCTTGCTGGTGCCGTCGACGTGCACTACCTCAACCTGCGCCGTCGCGTAGTAGTCGAAAATCCGTTCGTCTTCCGGGCTCTTCAATAGATCCTGATACGTCGGCCCCGGGGTCACCCGACCCAGATTCTCCTGCACCACCGGACCGGTCGGCACCTCGCTCTTCTTCGGTGCCTCACCTCGCCCCTTTACAATCGTCTCGCAGACGAGGTTCTGGCTGTCGCTCATCCACTCGCACGGAGCGCCGAAAATACCGTTCAGAACGATGCCTGGCACGCGCTTCGCCGTGGCCGACGACACATCCGCAATCCACAGACTGAGCCCAGCATCTTTCGAATCGTCGCTTGCGTTCACAAAGGAAACGTGCCGCGCGTCCGGCGCCCACGCTGCGAAACGGATCTTCGCGTTCGCCGGCAAACCGGCCACTTTCCTCTCGGTTCCGTCCGGCAGCGCCTTCAGCCTTAACGCCGTCCCGTAGCGCCCGCGGCTCGGACCATTTGTTCTGGGATTCATGCGCAGTCCCGCCAGCCGCAGTTCGGGTTGAGCCAGGTCGGCAATCGTCGGTAAGCCTGAGATTTCTTGAATGAGCAGCCACTGCTTGCCCTCTTTGTCCGTGCGCGAAACCACGACCATCGGAGTGGGCCGCGTATCCACCAGGTCCACAATCGCTTTGGGCGGCTCCTGATATTTGAGACTCGTCTGGGCTTGTGTGTCACAAAGCGACAGAAGAAAAAATAGACTCGCGACCATCGCGCGGGCAGGAATCGAACGCATGAACATAACCTCGTGCCTGTTTCGCAAAGGAATCAGGGAGATATCGGCGCGAACATTCTCCTGCGAAACTCTGGACACGGCAACAAGTTTCGGCAGGCGATGGCGAGCGCTCGAAATTGTCATCCACCCTTGCAATTCCGCAGCGGCACGATCGCGCGGGGAACCTGCTGTTCCGCTGCGTGTTTGCCGCAGCTAGCCACGCTGTGATGAAATCGGAGCCATGAATCGTCGGAGTTTTATCCGTCTCGCCGCTGCCTCCTGCGCCGCCCTGCACCTCCCGCTCGCTCTCGCGGAAGATGCGGAATCGATTCGCCTGACGCTCCGCCCCGACCGTCTCGGCAACAAGATCGCCTCCGACTTCACCGGCCTGAGCTACGAGTCAGCGCAACTCGGCAATCCGCATTTCTTTTCCGGAGACAATGCCGGTCTCATCGGTTTCGTCCGCCGCCTTGGGGCTTCGGGCATCCTCCGCATCGGAGGCAACACCAGCGAGTACTGCTACTGGACGCCCGATCCGGCCAAGGTGTCAGCGCCTCAAGCCCAGAGCATCGTCAATCCCGATCAGGGGCACAAAGCTCCTCCTCCGGTGAACATCACGCCACAAGCCGTCCGCAATCTGCGCGATTTTCTCGACGCCACAGGCTGGACCCTGATCTACGGACTGAACATGGGCACGGGCTCCGCCGAAGATGCGGCGGCCGAAGCCGCCTTCGTGATGGATGTTGCCGGCCCGAAGCTCATCGCATTCCAACTCTGCAACGAACCGGACCTGTTCTTCCGCAACGGGATTCGGAAATCCGATTACGATGCGGCGCAGTTCAATCAGGAATGGAAGCACTATTACGACGCAATCAAAGCCCGTGTGCCCAATGCTCCCTTCGCCGGACCCGACACCGCCTATAACAACTCGTGGCTCGTTCCCTTCGCCCAGAAATTCAGAAACGAAGCCCGCTTCCTCTCGCAGCACTATTACGCGGAAGGTCCGCCGACCGATCCCAACATGACCATCGAGCGGCTGTTGCGCCCCAACCCGAACCTGCAGAAAGAATTCGAAGGCATGCAGAAGACGATGCAGGAAACCGGCTTACCCTTCCGCCTGGCAGAAACCAATTCCTGTTATTCCGGAGGCAAAGCCGGCGTGAGCGACACGTTTGCATCCGCTCTGTGGGGCGCGGACCTGATGTATCAGCTGGCGACGGCAGGCGGCATGGGCATCAACTTTCATGGAGGCGGCTATGGCTGGTACACGCCCATCGCCGGAACGCGCGAAGACGGATTCCTGGCTCGCCCCATCTACTATGGCATGCTGCTCTTTGCCGAAGCCGGAGCCGGGCAACTCCTTGAGACTCGACTCGAAGGCCTCGATCGAGCGCCGTTGCTCACGGCACACGCCCTTCGCCCCAGTAGCGGCGGTGTCAGGGCCGCCGTCTTTAACAAGAACTTAGATCGCCGGGTTCGCCTCACCGTGGATCCAGGCCATGCCATTCAGCAGGCGAAGTTGCTCCGCCTGCATGCGCCACGCGTGGACGACACTACAGACGTCACGTTCGCTGGCGCCCCAGTCGGCGCCAATGGTGCCTGGTCCGCCGCATGGGAAGAAACAATCCCGGTTCAGAACGGAAACGTCACGATTGACTTGCCGGCAGCGAGCGCTGCCCTGATCGTTATCCCCTGACGGTTGTGGTGTGATCGGCCGCCGCCGCTTCACTATGGAGCACGCGAGTCAGCACTGTGGCCAGAGTCTCGAAGTGCGTGGTGACGATATTCAGATGGTCGCCCGGTATAACCTCGACCCGAAGCCCTTCTGCCAGTTTGCCCCACACTGCCGCCGGATCTTCCGGGAAGAACGACTTTATCTCGGTAGTCACGAAGTCGATTTTGCCGCGATAAAACTCCGGCCGGTAGTTCGCATACGCGACGAAAGCTTGCTGCTTCACTCGCAGAAGATCGGCCTTGTTGAACGGAGAGTTCTGCGTTTCCAGATGGCCCTCGCTATCGATGACCGTTCCACCCATCCGTAATCGGCGTTTCATGGCACGAAACACAAAGGACAATGCTTTGGAAGGCGGCATCTGCCGCATATTTGCCAAATGACTCTTCACTCGTGTCACAATCAGGCGCGCCCTCTGAAGGCGCGACAGGAACCGCGGATGCGGATAGGCATCCAGCATCACCAGTTGGGCTACGCTCTCTCCCTTGTCCAACATGCGCTGCGCGATTTCCAGCGCCACCAGTCCCCCGAACGAATATCCAATCAGAATGTAAGGTCCATGCGGACATAAAGCTCCTCAAGCTTCTCCACGTAGAAGCTGGCCATGTCCTCGAGGCGATCGAAAGGCTCCTCCGTCCCGTTGATTCCCTTCGCCTGCACTCCGTAGATCGGATGCTCCGTCTGAATATGCTTCGCAAGTTTCCCAACCTGGATGGTCCCCGAGAGGCCATGTGCGATGAAGATGGGAGGCAGTTCGCTACCCTCCTTGATTTGGACAAACGGTGTGAACTGAGGAACTGGCTGGTCCAACAGCGCCGCCAATGTTGCGATCGTCGGTGCCTTTCGCAGCGTTGCGCTCGGCAGCCGCCGCCCATGCGCTTGTCCGATCTCGGCGCACATCCTTACCGCCAATTCGTCGGTGCCCCCAAGATCAAAAAAATTATCGTCGCGATCGATCGGCGACCGCCGCAGCACGCGTTGCCAAATGGTTGTAAGGGTTTCGATGGTCGCCGACATGATCGCCTGGTTCGAAAGTGGGCCCTGCAATTATTTCTAAACAGTATTCGCGTAGCAGCGGCGACGTTGCACCGGGAACTGAGGAACTGTCGCCCGTGGTTTGGCGCCTCGATCTTTTATGGTAGATAAAGTGGCACCGCGCCTCACAGGATACTTTGGTCACAGAAGTCACATCTGCCTATGCCCGTTCGTAGAACCGGAAGAACAGCGACTGCTTCGACACCGGCTGCGCTTTTGCCGTGAGAGCCGCCATCTGCTGCTGGCTGAGCGGCGTGAACTCCCGCGCCAGTTGCACATTCTCTTCCAGTTGCGCGATCGAGTCGCAGCCGATGATCACCGTGCTGACCGGCAGCGAGAGCGAATAGTACATCGCCTCGCGCATGTCGAGCGTGCCCGGCGTCGGTGCCGAGCACCATGCCCTCCCAACTGTGTTTCTGCTGGTCGATCGGCGGCGGCGTCCAACTGGAGAGAATTCGGCCGCGCGCCGGAACTTTCATGCCGATGATGCCCATCTGCTTTTCGACCGCCAGCGGCAGCAATTGCTCAGAGAAACTGAAGTGATGCGGATCGGCGGCGTTCACCGCCATCAGGATGGTGTCGAATGGAGTAGCGATGAATGCGCTTCCATGAGCGCGTCGGGCCGGTAGTGTCCGGTGATGCCGAGGTAACGCACCATCTTCTGCTCGCGCGCCTCCAGCAGGGCCTCCATGGCGCCGCCCTTGGCGAAAATCTCGTTGATGTCGGTCATGGTCCCGATGTCGTGCAGCTGCCAGAGATCCACGTGATCGGTCTGCAGCAGTTTCAGGGAAGTCTCGATCATGCGCATTGAGCCTTCGCGCGTGCGTTCCTTGGTCTTCGTCGCCAGAAACGCGTCAGCGCGGCGGTGCTTCATCACTTTGCCGACGTATTGTTCGCTCCAGCGTTCGGGGCCGCCGTAAATGGAAGACGTGTCGACGTAGTTCACGCCCAGATCGAGCGCCCGCTCGATGATGGGCACCGCGACGTCTTCGTTGTGCGGCCGCTCGAGCGAAGCCTGTCCGCCCAGGCTGAAGATTCCGACCTTGTATCCCGTCTTGCCGAGGTTCCGCGTGGGCATGGCCTCGCGCCGCGGTGAATCGGCGGGTGCCGTTGCCGCCGCGGCAGGCAGCTTCGGAAAGGCGGCCGAGCCGAATGCGGCGGCTGTTAGGGCGCCACTCGATTTGAGAAATGTCCGCCGGTTGCTGCTCGGTGCCTTGCGCGCCTCTTTGTTGCTCACGGTCTGCCTCCGTTCCAGTCGAAAACCAACCTTCAATTCGACGCCTTTTCAAGCCCTGCGTCAATCAGAGGGGCACTAGAAAGGGAGAGAGATTCCAGAACGGAACGATCGGTTGTCAGCTATCTTTGCGGTACAGCAGGTTGCGCATGGCTTGCCGGCGGGCTTCATTGGCTTCCTTCTCGGACTTGCGCTGGTCGGCATCCATGCCGCGCTTCGTGGCTGGCTCAGCACTCTCGGGCTCGCTGCACTCGGGACAGCGGTTGGCGAAGCCAGGCTTGTCGGGCTTCAGCTCAAACTCTTCTCCGCAAACACTGCAAATCTTAACAGGGAAAGCCATAGACGTCTCCAAAAGTGACTCAAAAATATGATAGCCGATCAAAACATCAATTTCACTTGACGGTTGGATCGTCGCGCCGTGCCAAACTCCTGATATTTTGTCTTTCCAAAAGGCCTTATCGCGCGAGGAACGCCGCGCCTTTCGCCTGAAGCCTTGGACCAGGCCAATTCGCGCGCTACTCCACAACCATGCAATCCCCATAAGAATAAAAACGATAGCGTTGCGTGACGGCGTGCTCGTAAGCGCACAGCACATTCTCCTTCCCGCCCAGGGCGCACACCAGCATGAGCAGGGTCGATTGCGGCAAGTGGAAATTCGTGAGCAGGGCCTGCACGACCTGAAACTTGTATCCGGGATAGATGAATAGATTCGCCTCGCCAGACCCCGCGCGCACGTCACCCCCGTTCCGCTGAGCCGCGTACTCGAGGGTGCGCACCGTTGTGGTGCCAACGGCCACGATGCGCCGCGATTCCCTCCGCGCGCGAGTGATCTGCTCCGCCGCTTCCTCCGAGATCGAATAGGCCTCGGCATGCAGCCGATGTTCTTCCACCCGCTCAACCCGCACCGGCTGGAACGTTCCCAGTCCGACGTGCAGCGTCACTTCGGCAGTCTCGATTCCGCGCTCCTCGAGGCGCGCCAGAATCTCCGGCGTGAAATGCAGCCCTGCCGTGGGTGCAGCCACCGATCCTCGCTCCTGCGCGTACACCGTCTGGTAGCGCTCGCGGTCGCCGGGAGAATCCGGCCTCGCAATGTAAGGAGGCAGGGGGATGTGCCCGATCCTCTCGACCACGGTGAAGAATTCGTTCGCGGGAAGGCCTGCAAACCGTATCCGCCGTTCGCCAAACTCCCCGCGACCGATCACCTCGGCCTGTAATTCGTCGCGCTCCCCGAAGAAAAGATGCTCACCCACTCCGATCTTCCGTCCCGGCCGCACCAGGCACTCCCACTCGTTCGGTTCCCGCTGGATTTGTCGCGTGAGCAGAACTTCGATGCGCCCGTGAAGAAGATCACGCGCCGCCGCATTCCTGGCACTGACGGGCTGTGCCCTCAGCCCGCCCCGCCGTCCGTACAGCCGCGCCGGAAACACGCGCGTGTTATTGAAAACGACCAGGTCGCTTGGCCTCAGCAGCTCCGGGAAGTCGCGAAACTGGCCATCCCGCAGCGTTCCCGTCGAGGATTCCAGGTGAAGCAGGCGCGAGGCTGCCCGGTCGCCCAGCGGTTCCTGGGCAATCAACTCTTCCGGCAGGCGATAGTCGAACTCCGAGACCAGCATGCGTTTCGATTATAGGGACAGGCCGGGCCATCCGGGCCCGGTTCGCCGCTTTGGCGGCACCGCATTTTTTCGAAATTTTGGTTTGTCTCTGCAACGCGGGTGCTGCTACTATGCGGGTGCCGGATTCTGGCCTGCTTTTTGTCAACTCTCCCCCCTGAAGGGTATTCATGCCGACCGAACGCAAACATAGGGAAGAAATTGTCCGCTACGGACGGATGCTGCACCAACGGGGGTTTGTGGCCGCAATGGACGGCAATCTGTCGGTCCGGCTGCCCGGAGATCGCATTCTGGTTACGCCCACCTGCCTGAGCAAAGGCTCCATGCGCCCTGCCGATATGGTCATCGTTGATCTCGATGGCCAGCGGGTGGCCGGACGCCGCAATGTGACCAGCGAAATCGGCATGCACCTGCTGATCTATCGCATGCGGCCAGATGTCGAAGCGATTTGCCATGCCCATCCGCCGACCGCCACCGGATTCGCCGCCGCAGGCATTCCCTTGACCGAGCCCCTGGTGTGTGAGGTCGTCATGGGACTCGGATGCATTCCTCTGGCCCGCTATGGCACGCCCGGCACTTCGGAATTGGCCCAGACTCTGGAACCCTACGTCCCGCATTATGACGCCATCCTCATGTCGAATCACGGCGTCGTGGCCTATGGCGACACGCTCGAGCACGCCTACATGAAGATGGAGACCGTCGAGCACTTTGCCCAGATTGCTCTGGTGACGCATCTGCTCGGACGCCAGCAGCCCTTGCAGGCCGTGGAAATCGAAAAACTCCTGCTCGCCCGCACCAAGTATTTCGGCGCCAAAATGGCCGCCTCCATGCCGCTTCCCAGATCTCCGCAAAAAGTCAGCTAGTCGTATCTCTCCAGACTTTCTTAGCGTTCTTTGCGCTTTCCTTAGCGATCTTAGCGGTCAAAGGCTTTCGATTCCGACCAATCAAAACCTCCACCCATGCCCGCTACTCCCCGCCAATCCGGAATCTCAATCCCCCACGAAAGTTAATCGGCAGCGCCGGATATCCCAGCACCTCGTTATACCGCCGGTCCAGCGCGTTCTCGACATTCACATACGCCGTAATCCGCGGCCGCACCGCGTACCATCCGCCGAGATCCGCACGGACATATCCAGCGGAGTGGTCAATCCCCAGGCCAAGAAAATCCGAGTCAGGCCGCCGCCCCACAAAACTCCCACCCAGGTTCGCTCCCCATCGCGGGCCCAGATAATTCAGCAGCATCGAAGCAGAGTGTTTCGGCCGCCGCAGCAGGGGCGAGCCGGCCGCCAGCAAAGGATCGCAGAAATTTGCCGGAGTGCACAGCGGCGCCTCCAGGATCTGAGCCGACGTGTAGGTGTAGGCCGAACCCAGCTCAAGGTGTTTCCGCAACTGCCCCCTCAATTCGATCTCCGCGCCATGCGCCATGCTCTTGTTTACGTTAACGAACTCACCCACAAAGGTTGGCGGAATCGACTCGAACTCGATTTGATTGTGAAACTGGTTGTTGAAATAGAGAGCCGAGAAGGAGAATCTGCCTGCGAGAAGACTCTGCTCCACACCTGCTTCGAGCGCGTGGTTCTCCTCGGCCTTCAAGTTCGGATTGGGATTTGTCGGGAACGTTCCCGTGATCCCGAACGATTCTTCGAATGTGGGTTCCTTGATCCCATCGGCGTAAGAAAATCGCAGCCGTGTTCCCGAAAGCCGCTCGCCTCCTCGCCACGCTAGAAACGTCGCCGCCACCCTCGGCACGGCCCTGTCTCCAAAGCTCGCGTTGTGCACATACCGCAGCCCGCCCACAACCGAAACGCGTCCGCGAGTGATGCGCTGCTGCACAAAGAGGTCGTGGTTCAGGCGCAAGCCATGGGTCAGCGAAAATCCGAGGATCGGGTTGCCCAAAGCGTCTGTCGTGGCAAATTGCGAGTTGAAGTCGCCATTCTGATCTTCGAACTCATAACCCACCGTGGTCTGTGCCCAGCTGCGCGGCGTGTAATCGCCTTGATAGTGGAATCCGGCGCGGTTCACATGCTCCAGGTCGAGAAAGAAACAGTCGGTAAAGATGAACGCGGCCACATCGCATCCACGATCGGGAACGGTGTCCTCGTTCAGGGTCCGGTGATTGTATTCGTAGCCCTCGAAGCGGTGCTGCCAGTGCGACGGCGCTGTGATCGTAAGGTCGGCGCTCGCCAGAAGATTGTTCTGCCGCGCGCGCGCATCAATGTCAGGAGCGAGCAGAGGCGCTCCGTTGAAGTTCCACTCTCCGGGAATCCCGCTGCGATTGTTGGTGTGGCGCACGCGCACCCGGAAAAAGGCAGAGTTCGTGATTCGCACACCGGCGTTCCCGCCTTGCAGTGAATTGGAGTAGTTGTTGTTGACTCCCAACCCTTGCGTGTTGAACTGGTCGGCGAAAAAGTTGTAATCCCAAATGCCGCGCGCGCCCGACAGTTCCGCGAATCCGTGCGCCGTGTTGAAGTTTCCGGCGTCCGCTCCGAAACGCAACTCCGGCACCGCCGTGCTGCCGACGCGGCTGAAAACCTGCACCACGCTGGTCATGGCATCGGAGCCGTACAGCGTGCTTTGCGCGCCGCGCAGAAACTCCAGCCGATCCGCTCCAGCCATTGGCACCGTTCCAAAATCAAACACCCCGCCCGGTTCGGTGACCGGCACCCCGTCAATGATGACCTTGTTGTAGACGGAGTCTCCGCCGCGGACGAACAACGAGGACAGTCCCCCGCGCTGCCCTGCATCGCTCACGACCGCGCCAGGAAGAAATCGCAGTGCGTCCGATTCCGACACCGGTTCCATCGTTTCGAGCGTGGCGTTCTCCAACGTGGAGATACTCGCCCCGGTTTCTTCCGCCGAGAGCGGAGTCTTTGTCGCGCTCACCACAACCGTTTCGGTGGCGACGGCGAGCTCCACCTGGACCCTGAGCATCTCCTTGGGACCCTCCGGGTCGACCTGCTTGTAAGGAGCGAACCCCGGGGCCAGCACTTGTACCTGGACTTGGTACGAAGACGAGGGAAGTCCCACGAAGGTGGCGATTCCTTCCGCCGATGTCAGCGCAGTTTTTGTGAAGGATGTCGCCACTCCGGTCACGGACAACGACACTTGTGCCCCGGCCACGGCGGCACCTTGAGGATCCACTACTTTCACTTTGAGATCAGCGGCCGAAGCGGCCACGGAGAGAGAAAGAAAGACCGGGAGAAAGAGAAAAACACCAACGAGTACGCGCATACCGTCCTCCTTTGCACGCGAAAGAGGTTGAAGTAGACGGATCGCGCCGGTCTCCTGGCTTTGCGAGTAAGGATGGCAAACCATCCGGAGACGCCCCTCGACCTTCCCGGGATTTCGTTCCCAGTGGCCGGAGGCAGTTTCCTCGCTTACAGTTGCGCGGCAGCGCGGGATTTCCACCCGCTTCCCTGTCTTCGCCGAGCGGCAAAGACGCGCGTTCCGAAAGATATTGGAAAGAGCAGAAACAACCGCCTGTTGAATTTAACGGCATCGAGATCGGAAGTCAATCGAGGGAGGGCTTGGGTGACGCTGCAGTTTGACTTTTGTGCGGGGGCCGGAGGAGAGGAGATCCTTCGCTTCGCCTGAAGAACGGCTCCGCTCAGGGTGACACCGCTTTTTGGGAACGACAAACTCCCCCCTGCAATCGAGGGAGCGGTTGACCGAGGCTTCAGCTCTCGGCCGGGGCGAAGAACACAAGCAGCGCCAACTCTTCGACCACGTCGTAGAAATGATGCTCGACCTCGGCGGCGACGAAGAGAACGCTGTCTTCGCCGACTTCCCGGTCGTCATCGCCGGCATGAAAGCGCGCGCGGCCGCGAACCACGTAATACATCTCATCCTCGTGGTGCGGGCGCTGCGGGTCGGTGGCCCCGACCGCCAACACGTACAACCCCGCACTCATGGCTGGCACGCGGAGAAACTCGCGGTACAATTTTCCGCTCTGCGAGCGCTGCCGGTCGATTTCGGCGACGGTGGCGAACAAACTCGGCATGCCGGTCTTCAATCGAAGATTCCTCCGAGCAGCAGGTCGGTGAATTGCGGAATCAGGTTGTGCGCCTGCAGGTTTCCTTCCGGCTTGTACCACTGGTAGATCCAGTTGATCATGCCCAGCAGCGCGAAGGCGGCGGCGCGCGGGCTGACCGTACTTTTGGCCTTGCGGGCATCCTGCACTTCGGCGATCAGGCTCTCGACGAAGTGGACGTATTCCTTTTTGCGGTGGTTGATGCGTTTGCGCAGCGTGGGCGGCAGAGGATGGTTCTCGTGGAGCATGACCGTGATCTCGCGGTCGCGCGGGCTGAGCACGACTTCCATGTGCAGCCGGATCAGGGCGCGCAGCCGGTCCTCGGGGTCGGCGATGCCGCGCACCGGAGCCAGCACGCGCTCCTGGGTGATCTCCATGGCGTGGTTCATGATCTCGAACAGGATTTCGTCCTTGCTCTGAAAGTGGTGATAGAGGCCGCCCTTGCTGAGTTTGAGAGCGGCGGCGACGTCGTTCATCGACGTGGCGTCATAGCCGCGCTGCTGAAACAGCCGTGCGGCGGTGCGCAGGATCTCCTGCCGGGAATCAACCAGGGCTTCGCGTGCCATCGCGTGCCATGGTAAACAGTTGCGGCCCGGAAAGCCAATGCGCCCGCCCCAGTCATTTCCTCGGAGACTGATCTACTCCGCGACGAAGGCGGGGCCTTGGGCGGCTCGCGCCTAGTGCGCGATGGCTAATCCCTGGATGCCGCCGACCTCCGAGTTCGTCATCGGAAAGAATGAGCTCGGTGTCAGGGTCATATTCCCCGTCGAATCCACCTTGTAGGTAACGGTGCCGACTTCACAGTGGAAGCAGGGCGCCTCGGTGGTGACGATCCAGACGACAGAAGATGTCGGATCAAAAGCGGCCCACACGTCGTTGTTCCCAATTAGGGGTTGCCCCACCCTTCCCGCGTTCTTGGCGGGAGGGTGGGCCTCCACACTGACTACAATCAGCATGAATCACGTCCAACCTGTTCGTTATCGATGGTGGTGATTGCTGCTTTTTGCCGCCTTGTTTTCTTGATCTTAGCTGTCATGACACTATGGTATGCCCCATACTGTGATGACGATATGTTCCGCACGGAACACATCGCGTTGCCGACCACTCAGGCGATGAGCGAGCTTGTGTGGGGACGGACGCCTTCGTCCCCGTCCGCCGAAGCGAAAGCCAGGCAAGGCTTTACAGATATCGACTCAGCGCGTGCTGGCCGCGACGATCGCGGCTGCCATCGCGAGCTTGTGATCCTGGCTCCAGGGCGGGCCGATGGTTTTTCTGAGTTGAAGGAAGTGCGCGTTGAGGTCTTCGATGCGGATCGCTTTGCTCGCTGCATCGAATATTTTTTTCGCTTCGTACCAGTGGACCGCCCATCCGCGCGACTCGGCTGCGGCGGCCAGCGCCTCGCGGTACATCACCCAGTCGGCGACGTTCTGCGCCCGGTAGTCCTTGATGCGCTCGGCAATCGTGGGGGGCAGCGTTTGGCAGTGTCGAAGCGCGACGCCCCGAATGCGCCCAGGCAGCGTCTCGGCGACAGCCTCCAGCACCACCTTTGCGTGGCGTTCCGCCGATGCGCGCACGCGCTCCACCAGCGCGACCGCCTGATCGAGGGGAAGCCGCTGCGCTTCGCTGTGATGCGGAATCTTCGGCAGGTTTGCGTCCACGAGTTCGACGCGGCGACGGTCGAGGAGCGTTCCGTCGCCCGCGGCCGTCACCAGCACCGCCCAACCGCCATGATCCGATACCCCAGTGATCGCGTCGTTCGACATGATGGAGCCAAGTCTATCCAATCCATTCCAGTCGTGCGACTCGATGCAGCCGCGTCGGCCCGTCTGCTGGCGAGACTAGAGGTAGACTTCGGGAATGAAATTCTGCTCTTGGATAGGCGGCCGGACGTACTTGCTCTTGTCGAGCGGGGGAAGCTTGAGGCGTTCGGGAGTTAGATCCTGGTAGGGGATCAACGAGAGCAGGTGACGGATCACGTTGAGGCGCGCGGATTTCTTTTTTTCTGCGTTGACGGCATACCAGGGCGCCTGCTTGATGTCGGTGACGGCGAACATCTCGTCCTTCGCCCGCGAATATTCCGCCCAGCGGCGCCGGGATTCAAGATCCATGGGACTCAGCTTCCATCGCTTGGTGGGATCGTTCATCCGGTCCTGAAAGCGGCGTTCCTGTTCCTCGTCGCTGACAGAAAACCAATACTTGATGAGGATGATGCCGGCGCGCACCAGCATGCGCTCGAATTCCGGACAGCTGTGCAGGAATTCCAGATATTCAGCCTCGGTGCAGAAGCCCATGACGCGCTCGACCCCGGCGCGGTTGTACCAGCTCCGGTCGAACAGCACCATCTCTCCGGCCGCGGGCAGATGCGCCACGTAGCGCTGGAAATACCACTGCGTCTTCTCGCGTTCGGTGGGCGTTCCCAAAGCGACCACGCGACAGATGCGAGGGTTCAGCGTCTGCGCGATGCGCTGGATGGCGGCTCCTTTCCCGGCTGCATCGCGGCCTTCGAACAGGACCACAACTTTCAGTCGCTGGTGCCGAATCCATTCGTGGAGCTTTACGAGTTCGATTTGCAACCGCCTGAGTTCGCGGTCGTAGTCGCAATCCTTGCCCAGGCGCAAGGGATGGCGCGGGGTGTCATTGGCGAGACTGGAAGCTTGCTTGCCGGCCATGCTTGTCCATCGGAGAATTCCGACGAAATCTTCAGTGGGGAATGAACCCGCATGGCAGGCTGCGTCCCGCTCCACCCGACCCGACATGGGCGGTGCGCGGAGGGGGTATCTTCGATCTAAACTTCCCGCTTGACGAGGTAATTGGGGTCCGGTAGCATAAGTAAACCGACCGACCGGTCGGTTTTATTTTATTGTGGCGGACTGGAGAGAGGAGCACTCGGTGGTTACTATTTTCTATGAACGCGACGCAAAGCCTGAGGCGCTTGAAGGGCAAGACGATCGCCATCCTGGGCTATGGCAGCCAGGGACATGCGCAGGCGCAGAATCTGCGCGACAGCGGATACAAAGTCATCGTTGGACTCGACCCCTCGCGCAAGAGTGCGCAACAGGCGAAAGCCGACGGCATGGTCGTGGTGGCGCCGGACGAGGCCGCCAAACGCGCCGACTGGATTCACGTGCTCACGCCGGATGAAACGCAGGCGGAGACTTACGAACAGTTCATCAAGCCGTATCTGCATCCGGGGAAAGTCCTTGGGTTCTCGCACGGATTCAGCATTCACTTCAAAACGATTGTTCCGCCGACCGACGTGGACGTGGTGATGATCGCGCCCAAGAGTCCCGGGCCACCTGGTGCGGCGGGTTTATAGCGAAGGGCGCGGGGTGCCGTCGCTGATCGCGATCCAGCAGGATGCCAGCGGGCACGCGCACGAGTTGGCGCTGGCCTATGCGCATGGCATTGGCTCGACGCGGGCGGGCGTTCTGCAGACCACTTTCAAGGAAGAAACCGAGAGCGATCTGTTTGGCGAGCAGGCGGTGCTTTGCGGCGGGCTGACGTCGCTGATCAAGAAGGGATTCGAGACGCTGGTCGAGGCCGGCTACGCGCCCGAGATCGCTTATTTCGAATGCCTGCATGAAGTGAAGCTGATCGTAGACCTGATCTACGAAGGCGGGCTTGAGCCGGATGCGCTATTCGATTTCGAATACGGCGGAATATGGCGACCTGACGCGGGGCGAGCAGGTCGTGGGCGATGCGACGCGCGCGGCGATGAAGAAGACGCTGGCCGACATTCAGAGCGGCGAGTTCGCGCGGGAATGGATTGCCGAGAACAAGAGCGGCGGCAAGAATTTCGCGCCCTGCGCGAGAAAGAAAAGCAGCATCCGATCGAGATCGTGGGAGCGCAGCTGCGCGGCATGATGAGCTGGCTGCCGAAGGAAGGCAAGAAGCCGGCGGCGCCGAAGGAGGAACCAAACAGGTGGTGAATGCTTAAAGGAGCCGAAATCGTTCTGCAGTGCCTGCGCGCCGAAGGGGTGGACCTGATGTTTGGCTATCCCGGCGGCGCGATCATGCCGCTGTATGACGCGCTGGAAGGCAGCGGCATCCGGCACGTACTGACGCGGCACGAGCAGGGCGCGGTGTTTGCGGCGGAAGGATATGCGCGGGTTACGGGCAAAGTGGGCGTGGCGATTGCGACCAGCGGCCCGGGCGCGACGAATCTGGTGACCGGCATTGCCGACGCCAAGATGGATTCGGTTCCGCTGGTGTGCATCACCGGGCAGGTGCGCAGCGCGCTGATTGGCAGCGACGCGTTTCAGGAGACCGACGTTTTCGGCGTGACGCTTTCGCTGACCAAGTGGAGCCGGCTGGTGCGCACGATTGACGAAATTCCGGAAGTGATTGCCGAGGGATTTCACTGGGCGCGCAGCGGGCGTCCGGGGCCGGTGGTGATCGACATTCCCACCGACATGCTGAAGGCGAAGAAGGAATTTTCCGGGCCGGTGAAGTTTACGCCGCACGCGCGGCCGGCGGATGCGAAGGCCGACGGCGGCTTCACCGACACGATTGTGGCCATGCTGCAGTAGGCGGCGAAGCCGGTGGCGCTGGTGGGCGCGGGAGCGAAACTTTCGGGCGCGATTCCGGAATTGCGGCGGCTGCTCGACGATCTGAATATTCCGACGTTTGCCACCGTGCATGGACTGGGAGCGGTTCCCGCCGAGTCGCCGTATTACCTGGGCATGGTGGGCATGCACGGAACGCGCGCGGCGAACATGGCGCTGCACGAGACCGATCTGCTGCTGGTGTTCGGCGCGCGGCTGGACGACCGGGTTACGGGCGATCCCACGCGCTTTGCGCCGCAGGCCAAGATTGTGCACTTTGAAATTGATCCGGCGCAGTTGGATCGGGTGCGGGCTTGCGATCTGGCGGTGATTGGGAATCTGGCGGATACGATTCCGGCGTTTCAGGCGGAGTTGCGGCGGCATTCATCGCCTTGCCCGATTTCAGCGAGTGGCGGGCCGTCGCTTGCGGGCCGGAGCGGGCGGAGCTCGATCCGCGCGGGCTGGCGCAGCCGACCATTCGTTTTCTGGATGAACTCTTCAGCCGGCTGCCGAAGACAACGTGGTGATTGCCGACGTGGGCCAGCACCAGATGTGGGCGGCGCAGCGTTACCGGTCGTCGTCGCCGCGGGGATTCATCACTTCGGGCGGCCTGGGAGCGATGGGTTTCGCTCTGCCGGCCGCGGTGGGCGTGCAGCTGGCCAAGCCTGACACCTGCGTGCTTTGCGTTTCCGGCGATGGCGGATTTCAGATGAACATCCAGGAACTGGCCACGGTGCACCGCCTGGGCCTGCCCATCAAGATGGTGATCATTGACAACAAGTATCTGGGCATGGTGCGGCAGTGGCAGCAGCTGTTTTACCAGCGCAACTATGCGGAGACCGACCTGAGCGACAACCCGGATTTTGTGGACATCGCCAAGGCCTACAAGATTCACAGCTTCCGGCTGAACGAAGACGCCATGCGGGAGTTTCCGGTGTCGAGCGAGACGGGAGATCTGATTGACCGGTTCCTGCGTTCGCCGGAGCCGGAGTTGCTGGTGTTTGATTGCGCTCCGGAGGCCAATGTGTTTCCCGATGGTCCCGGCGGGCGCGGCGCTTTCGGAGATGTTGCTGGAAGAAGAACCGACGCAGTACAGGGGAGCAAACACATGCAAGCTTTTCACATTCGCTATCGCAATACGCAGGGAACGTTGATGCGCATTCTGAACGCGGCTTCGCGGCGCGGGCTGGATATGCCTTCGGTGCACGCCGAAGCGGCGCGAGCACGATCACCAGGTCACGCTGGCTGCTCGAGGTGAACTCCGAAGCAGGTGGGGCAGCTCTACCGCGACTGGTATGCGATTGCAGACGTGATTATGTGCGCTCGGGCGCGGCGCACGCGGCGGCGTGGGCCGGGCCGCATCCTCCGGCGGGAGTGTCATCGAAGATCGCGCGCGGCGGCGCGGGCGTAGATCCCGTGGATTTGCAGCTGGGCAAGCATGACGATCTTCTGGGCAACGTCATGCAACTGGGGGAACCTGCGCTGGCAGGTTCCCCGTTTTCTTGTGAGAGCGGTTCCGAGTTTCACAACTGCATTGCGTGTCCTGGGTAATCTCTGATCTATGGATCTCAAGCACATTAGCCGCGGAATTACCGACGGGCGCGACCGGGCCGGGGCGCGCGCCATGTTCAAGGCCATTGGATTCACCGACGCCGACCTGAGCCGGCCGCTGATCGGCGTGGCCAATACCTGGATCGAAACCATGCCGTGCAATTTTCATCTGCGGCGGCTTTCGGCGAAGGTGAAGGAAGGCATCCGCGACGGCGGGCGGCACGCCGATGGAGTTCAACACCATCGCCATCTCCGATGGCGAGACCATGGGCACCGAGGGCATGCGGGCGTCGCTGGTGAGCCGCGAGTTGATTGCCGACTCGATCGAACTGGTTTGCCGCGGGCAGATGTTCGACGCGGTGGTGTGCGTGGTGGGCTGCGACAAGACGATTCCGGCGGCGGCGATGGCGCTGGCGCGGATGAATCTGCCGGGCATGGTGCTCTATGGCGGCACGATCGCGGCCGGGAAGCTATCGCGGGAAAGACGTGACCATTCAGGATGTGTTTGAGGCGGTGGGCGCGAACGCGGCGGGAAAAATTACGGACCAGGAATTGCACGATCTGGAAAATGTGGCGTGCCCGGGAGCGGGTGCGTGCGGCGGGCAGTACACGGCGAACACGATGTCGACGGTGATGGAGATGATCGGGCTTTCGCCGATGGGATTCAACAGCGTGCCGGCGATGGATCCGCAGAAAGATCAGATCGCGTTCGACTGCGGCAAGGTGGTGATGAACGTGCTGCAGAACGGGACTCAAGCCGCGAGACATTCTGACGCGAGCGGCATTTGAGAATGCGATTGCGTCGGTCGCGGCGACCGGCGGATCGACCAACTCGGTTCTGCATTTGCTGGCGATTGCGCGCGAAGCGGGAGTTGGTCTGGAGATTGACGACTTTCAAACGGTGAGCGAGCGGACTCCGTTGCTGGCGGACCTGAAACCTTCGGGAAGATTTGTGGCGGCGGACATGCACCGCGCCGGCGGCATTCGGTTGCTGGCGAAGCGGCTGCTGAGCGGCAAGTATCTGCATCCTCGGCGATCACCGTTACCGGGCAGACTATTGCGGCAGAAGCGGAGAGCGCGGTCGAAACTCCGGGACAGGAAGTGATCGCTCCGCTGGATAAGCCGCTGAAGAAGACGGGCGGGCTGGTGATTCTGAAAGGCAATCTGGCGCCGGAGGGATGCGTGGCGAAGATCAGCGGGCATGAGCGGCTGGAGCATCGCGGTCCGGCGCGCGTGTTCGAGTCCGAAGAAGATGCGATGGCCGCGGTGACTGGCAAGAAAATTAAAGCCGGAGACGTGGTCGTGATTCGCAACGAAGGTCCGAAGGGCGGGCCGGGGATGCGCGAGATGCTGAGCGTGACGGGCGCGATTGTGGGCGAGGGATTGGGCGAGTCGGTGGCGCTGCTGACCGACGGGCGCTTCAGCGGCGCGACGCATGGGCTGATGGCGGGACATGTTTCGCCGGAAGCGGCGCTGGGCGGGCCGATTGCGGCGTGCGCGACGGAGACATGATTCGCTTCGACGTGAGGAAGCGCGTGCTGGAAGTCGAAGATCAGCGACGAGGTGCTGCGGCAGCGCATGGCGCAGTGGAAGGCGCCGCAGCCGCGCTATCCTACGGGCGTGTTTGCGAAGTATGGGGCGCTGGTGTCGTCGGCGTCGCAGGGAGCGGTGACGGGGCCGCGGTAGGGGCGTGGCTTGGCTGTGCGCTGGGCCGCCGGAGATCTGTGATGCGATTCAGCTAACGCGCAGGGGCCGGATTTGCGGGAGGTCCTTCGCTTCGCCTGAAGAGCGGCTCCGCTCAGGATGACGTCGGCGTAGGAGGGACGACAGAGTGCAGGATGA
>CAWFVB010000022.1:0-62085 GCA_963819145.1 uncultured Acidobacteriaceae bacterium | reverse complement strand
CGCGGTAGGGACACCAGTTGCCTGGTGCCCCCCGCACAGACCCGGACGGGCGCTCATTAGCGCATCCGGTTCTTCTCGCAGATGAACAGCGGCCAAACGTATCGCTTTCCGCACACTCCGCCCACCCATGGGACACGCGCAGTCCCGCTCTGTGTCGGGTGCGTGTCAGATAAGAGAATGTTCTCCTTGATCCGCAGCCTTCCCTCCTCACTCTCCGCCGACGATGTCCCGTCTTTGTTCGAATGATTCATCGGTGTCGGGTCGGAGGTGGCGCATCTGGTTTCCCCGAGGCTGGCCACCGTCCGCCGCTCAAACCGTGCATGCAGTTTTCCCGCACACGGCTTTCACGAAGACTCACGCTTCCGGGATGCGATTGAAGGTATTAACTGAACGAGGTTCGTTAGCCCGTACTCACCGTACAGTTTGGTTTGGGGTAGCTGTCTCCAGCCACCGTTACGCCAGCGCTTGCAGCGGTGCGACCGGATACGGTTTACGATCCAGCCGTTAAGTCGGTTGAAGAGCTTTCGGACGTGGGCGCGCTTATAGTAATTCCCCCAGCCCCGGATTACAGGATTGAGGCTCGCGATCAACTCCTGGGTCGGGAGTGGCATGCGCCGTTTAGTACGCTCTCGCACCTGATCCATGAAGCGCTGGATCGATTTCCCACGCGGGTACGCATACAATTCGCCATCCCGCGCACTGCTACGGACCTTGTGAGCTGGCAGCCGCAGCCGCCGTCCTCGCTTGATCTTGTAGCCAAGAAACTCGAACCCTTGTCGAACATGGACCACCCGCGTCTTCTGCGGATGCAGTTCCACACCCAACTGCTCCAGTATCCGCTGCGCTGCGACTATCACCGCTCGCGCCTCTGCCGCGGATGTGCAGGTGACCACCCAATCATCCGCGTACCTCGTCAGCTGATACCCCTTGCGGCGCATCTCCCAATCAAACGGCGTCAGGAGTACGTTACTCAGAACGGGTGAAATCACTCCGCCCTGTGGGGTCCCTCGCTCGGTGGGATAGAGTCGCCCTTTGCCATAACTCCCGGCCTTCAGCATCGCCTCGATCAGGCGCAACACTCGACCGTCGGCTATCCATTGGGCAACCAGCGTAAGAAGCTTCTCGTGTTCGACGGACCCGAAAAAGTCTTTCAAGTCTCCATCTACGATCCACTCCCGTCCGCTTTGTATTTCTTTCCACACCTTGCGCATGGCGTCCTGCGTCGATCGCCCTCGCCGATATCCGAAGTTGGCGTCATCGAATACCGGTTCGAAGATCGGCTCCAGCCGGTTCAGCAACGCCTGCTGGCACACCCGGTCATAAATCGTCGGGATTCCCAACATTCGATACGCACCCGGCTTTCCCGCCTTCGGAATCTGCACTTGCCGCACCGGCCGTGGCTGATAGGCATCTGCCTGAAGCTCCCGTTGCAACCGATCTAATTGCTGTTCGAGTTGCTCGGAGAACTCCTCCAAACTCTGCCCATCGACTCCTCCACTACCCCGGTTGGCACGCACCTTCTCCCAGGCCATCTCCAAGTTCTTCCGCTTGTATACCTTGTCGATTAAGGAATGGACCTTCTTTGCACCCGTCGGGTTGATCCAGTCGGACAGTTTCCTCGGTCGGAAATGTACGGGTATTTCACTCATGGAACTGATCCACCTTTCCGTCCTTACTCACTGCCGTCCTCTCTCTTTCCCAACCGCCTTCGCCGGCTGTCTTCCCCGACCCACTTCCGTCGCCGGTTGCCCGGTCCCATGGCTTTCGCCATGCTTCTGGTACTGTTCAGCCGTCCGACTACTGACAGAGCGTTGCTCGCCATTTCGCTTCGCTTATAGGTCCGCTTACTCCGGTGCCACCCGGAGACCCTGCCAGTCCTCCTGAGGTCACGCGCTGTTCTTCCGTACCGTGCCGACCGCAAACACCTTGGTGCGGTGGGTGAATGAGAACGCCTTCGCCTTCATAGTGCAGGCTCGACCTTGCCCCACCTTTGGCCGACCGGTTCATCGTCGGGGCAGCCCCCATCGATTACGGCCCGGTACTTCTCCTCATACCCTTCGGATTCCACCTCACGATGGACACCCTGTCCTCCGGAGTCCTGCAAGGAGCGGCTTCAGGTTCACCTTGGCTGTTTCCAGCTTTCGCCTTCGTGCCCGTTTAGGCTTCTCCATACCTCTTCCCTTCTCCGGCCAGCGAGGCATTACTCCCGCCTTTGGATACAGCGCCCCTCATCCGGGCGCCGGAGGGACTTCAACCCTCCTGAACAACGCGCTGCTCAGCGCACACTATGCCGCCGTGTGACTCCTCGGAGACGTACACGCGGGCCTTGTGGCTCTGGCCTTCGCCCGCCGACCTGCGGTCTGGTTGAGCCGCCGGTGTCTTCGAGGTCTCCCGGTTCTCGTGCATGAAGTTTCTAGGCGTGTCTGGGGTCTTCGACTACGCCGGACTGAACCGGAACTCGCGCTCGCGTTCCGGCCCATGTTGCCTTCCGCGCATTACAAGGACGTCGGCGTCCGGGTTGCATCTTTTCGGAGCTCTATCGCCCACCCCGCCTATTCCCCTGTTTACGCTTCGCCGTGTACCTCGCGGTACCCAACGCAAAACTCGGGGCCGAGCGGATCGCTACTCCTTACTCGTAAGAATTTTGCATTCTCTGCTTCATGCCGGTTTATCCCGGCGCACTGTAAAGACGATGTTTCGACCTCAACCTACACATCCGACGCTTCCCCGGCTATGACCGCAAGTTATGCATGAGATAGAATGGGCCAAGCCGAAGAGATCGAAGGTTGAGTGCAGCCAATGCGGTGCAGATTTGAATTCGACCCCGTGAACAAAATCCTGCTGGGCCGATTCGACGGGCGCATCACGGACGAATCGCTGGCAGAATTTTACCGCACGGGGCAGAAGCATTGGGCCGCGACTGATGCCAGGGCGGCCATTACGGACTACACATTGGCAACGGAGTGGGCTGTGTCCCACGAATTTATACGCACACTCGCAAATGAGGAACCAGCCGTAACCGATCCCGCCAAGCGTCCTCGCATTGTCATCGCCCCGACCGCGGTTGGATTAGGAATATCCCGAATGTTTCAGATCGTGGGCGAGTCTAAGCGGCCCCTGTTTGAAGTCGTGCGCACCATGGACGAGGCGTTGGCAGCACTCGGCGTTCAATCCCCCCACTTCGAACCTTTGCCCTGACCCTCAACAGAAATCGGAACCGCAATCGTTGTCGAAAAACCGGGGACTTTCACCAACCATGCACGGAGCCCTCTCTTCTGCTCGCACTGCCCCCGGAAGCCGGTGGTCAGGCCCCTACTCCGGCTCCGCCACAAACCGATACCCCACTCCCCGCACCGTCTGCAGATGCTTGGGCTGCGATGGATCTTCTTCCATGTAGCGCCGCAACCGCACAATGAAATTATCGATGGCGCGGGTATCGGTATCCTCGCGCAATCCCCACACATCTTCGAGAATCGACTTGCGCGAAACCACGCGGCCTTCGCTGCGAACCAGATAGCGGAGCAGTTCCGCCTCCATCACCGTCAGATGGATGGTATTTCCCAGCGTACGCAGTTCCAGTTCCGCGAAGTCAATCGACTTGCCGCAAAAACTGAAGCTGTCGCCGACAGATCCCCCGCTCGCCGACGCGCGCGGTCCCCGTCGTCCCAGCGGCCACCGGGCCGGCGTTTTTCGTCCCGGCAGTCTTCATCCACGCGTCCTTCATCCACCCGCTGCGCCGCAACAGGCTTTCCAGGCGCGCGATCAGAATCGCCAGCTCGAACGGCTTCGGGCAGGTAATCGTCCGCGCCCGGACGCGAATCCTTGCAGCACATCTTCGGGACGCCCGCGCGCCGTCAGCATCAGAATCGGCACATAGTTCTTCTTCTCGCGCAGCAGGGCCGCGACATCAAAACCGCTCTTGCCCGGCAGCATCACGTCGAGCACGACCGCGTCGAAGCGTTCCTTTCTTTTCGACGAGCCGCTCCAGAGCGGTCTCGCCATCCGCCCGCAACTTCCACGGCGTGCCCTTCGGCTTGCAGGTTGAAGCGCAGCCCCTGCGCCAGATGCGCCTCGTCCTCGACAATCAGCACGCGGCTCATGCCGCTTCCGTCACTTTCCGCGGCAAGTTTCCAGGGTCACGGTCGTTCCCTTCCCTGCCCCTTCGCTCTGGGCGAATACCCGGCCGCCGTGATTGCGCGCGATCGAACGCACGATGAACAATCCCAGCCCTGTGCCTTTTACCCGCGGACGCCCGCGCTGGCGGACGCGATAGAAGCGCTTGAAAATGCGCTTGAGTTCGTTCTGCGGAATGCCTACGCCGCTGGTCGCGCACGCGCAGCACGAGAGCTCTGCTCCTCAGGAGCCTCCAATTCCACCGCGATGTGTACGCCGTCGGGCGAGTACTTGACGGCGTTGTCGAGCAGGTTGGTGACGGCGGTGTGCAGTTCGTCGGGATCCCCCAGCAGGCGCGCGCCGCCGCGCTGGCGGCAGTGATTCGCGGTAGTCGAGATTCTCAGGCGGCAAATGATGCCGTGTACGCGCCAGTTCGACACACTCGCGCACCAGGGTGTTGAACTCCACCGGCATGCGCTGGCCGGACGCCTTCTTTTGGGCGACCGCACCCGCCTTCAGCACCTGTTCCACGGTGACCATGAGGCGCTCGGTATCGACCAGCATCAACTCGTAGAACTCGCGGCGGCGAGCTTCATCCACCTCACGGCGCTGGAGGGTTTCGAGATACAGACGGATGGAGGCGATCGGCGTTTTGAGTTCGTGGGTGACCGCATTGATGAAGCTGTCGTGCTGCTCGTTGCGGCGAATCTCGCGCACCAGAAAAATGGTGTTGAGAACCAGGCCGGTGATGATGGCGCCGAAAAAGATGATACCCAGGAAGACCTTGATGCCTTCGCGCCAGTTGAGGATGATCCAGCCGCTGCCCACCGCAAAGGCCACCGCCGCCAGGCAGACGCCGAAGGTCAGGAAGAACGCAATCGCTTTGCGCCGGCTGGAGATTCGCACAGGAAGATTGTAGCGGGGCAGGTGTCAGGTGTCAGGTCTTAGGTGTCAGGGGTTGGGGAGGTCTTCAGAGGCTGTAAGTGTGATGCCTATTTTGCATCAGCGATCCGGCAAATGCATCGACTGGATAACGCGAACGTCATTCTCGGGAGACTGCTCAAAGTGCTTTGCGATGTGGCTTGCCAGTGTGTATCCAAGAAATCCGCCCAGCGATGTCCCGCCAACAAAGCACGTCGTGAACACGAGCAAAATGGATGCTACTGACGCCCAGTAATGCGTGAAATTTAGAGGAGCATTGACTCGCCAATTCGTCCAAACTCCAACAGCGCCACCCAGGTACATTGCGGGAAAAACCAATGTGATGTAGGGCGCGACAGCCCTGTACCTCCGCACGGCGAACAAGAAAAGGCCAACTGCGATGCACAACACAGCCAATGCGGTCCAGCATAGGACGAGCAGAAAAATGACTGCTGTCGGGAACGGCATGAATGAATTGTAGCCCTATCAGGGGGAAGGGTTGCGCTCTCAGGATCCGAACCGCAGGCGCAACCCACGCCGCAAGCGCGAAGCCTGCGAGTGCGCCCAGACAATTGTCGCAATCAGGTCGTCATACTAAGAAGGCTCCCGACGCCGGCCAACCCGGCCGATTCGAGAGCCTTTCCTGAGACCTGAGACCTAAGACCTGAGACCTGCTTTTCTAGTCGTTCCCCGCAGCCGCCGCCAGCACTCCTGCCGCCTTCACATCCCGCATCAGTGCCGGCTTCGGCGGCAGATTATCGAGCGTGACCTTATATACGTGCCGCGCCAGTCCGAGTTTCTTCAGCGCCCAGATGCCGTACCAGTTCATGTCGACTTCGTACCACGCGCAATCCATGACGGGCCGAAACCGGATGCGCATGATGATTGTTGTGCCAGCCTTCGCCAAAAGTGAGCATGGCCACCAGAAAATTGTTGGTCGAGAGATCTTTGGTCGCAAAGCGCCGCGATCCCCAGATGTGGGTAACCGAGTTCACCATCCAGGTGGCATGCAGTCCGACCACCACGCGCGCGAACACTCCCCACAGCAGCCACGGCAATCCGCCAATGGCATAAAGAATGACGCCCACGATGATGTTTGAGGTGTAGTGATACTTGGTCAGCCAGACGTGAACTTTATCTTTGGTCAGGTCGGGGACGTAACGGGCCAGGGTCGTGGTGTCGTGATGCATCGACTTGCCCATCAGGATCCATCCCATGTGCGACCACCACTTGCCGTCGATGGGCGAGTGCGGATCGCCCTACTCGTCCGAATACTGATGATGAATGCGGTGCGTCGCCACCCAGAATATCGGCCCGCCTTCGAGCGCCAGGGTCGCGCACCAGGTCAGGAAATACTCCACCCACTTTGGCGTCTTGTATCCGCGATGGGTCAGCAGCCGGTGATAGCTCATGCCGATTCCCAGGCTGCCCGAAACCCACCACAAGAAACAGGCGACGAAAAATGCTTTCCAGGTAAAGAAAAATAAGCGCCGCAATGGCGCCCGACATGAAACAGGCCCATGGCAATCGCCGTGCCCCAGTTGAATCCATCCCGGCTCGCCCGGTCTTTGCGGCTGGTGGCTTCTCCCGCTTCGCTCATGGCCTGGCCCGTAGCTTCGCTCATGGTCTCGCGCACTGTCTGACTCATTAGTTTTTTCTCCCCACACCCGTTCTGCTGAACTCTGCGTTAGACAATAGCAAGAGTCGAGGCGTGCGTCGTTGTAATACTTCTGTAATCCTCGCTGGCTAAAGGGGTTACGGGCGTAATCCGTTCCAAAAAGGATCGCGTCATCTGAGCCATCGGGACATCGGGTCATCCGAGTTCAAATGCCTTTGAACTTCGATGGCCCGATGACCCGATACCGGATCAGCTGACCCTGTCCGATCCTTTTCGTGCACGTTGCACGTTCGCGTAGTGGAGTATCGTTAGCAGTTCAACCCGTGTTTCCGAACAGGAGGTGTGTGTTGAAGAAGAAGCTGAAGAGAAACCTTGTAGGCAGTTCTCTTGTCGCTCTCGCGTTGTTCTTTTCTGTGCGTGCTTATGGGCGCAGCAGGAGCCAGCCCCCCGCCAAAGCGCCCGCCCCCGAATCCAAGATCTCCGCCCGAGATCCGCGCCAGGGCAAATCCGGTCAAACCGACCCCGGAAT
This sequence comes from uncultured Acidobacteriaceae bacterium, assembly GCA_963819145.1. Classification (GTDB taxonomy): domain Bacteria; phylum Acidobacteriota; class Terriglobia; order Terriglobales; family Acidobacteriaceae; genus Sulfotelmatobacter. The sequence goes on along the minus strand of CAWFVB010000022.1, from coordinate 54,904 downwards.
CGCTCGCCAAGGGCAAGAAAATGTACGTGATCGACTGCGCGATGTGTCATGGCGACAAAGGCGACGGCAAGGGCGACATGGCGTCGGACATCAAGAACGTCACCGACTTCACCAATCCCGACGCGTTGAAAAACCGCACCGACGGCGAACTGTTCCACATCATCCGCCATGGCAAGGGCGACATGCCCCCCGAAGGCGACCGCGCCAAGGATGAGGAAATCTGGAACCTGGTGAACTACGTCCGCGCGTTCGCGAAGAAGTAGGAAGACAGATTTCAAGGTTTCAGAGTTTCGCAGGTTTCACGGGACTTCACCTGAACCTTGAAACCTGACTTCTAAGACGGCGCGGTTACTTTCGATGTCCGCCTTTCACTTCCACCCCCGCCCATTTTTCCAGCAACGTGAGCGTCGAAGCGTAGTCCAGATCCTGCTGCCCTTCCTCGGCCGCGACGTCGTAGACCTCTTCCACCGCTTCGAGTCCGGGCAGGCGCACGCGCGATTCCTTGGCCGCCTCAAGCGCCAGGCGAATATCTTTCAGCATCAGCCGCAGCGGAAAATTGGGCGAGAAGTCGCGCTTCAGAATGAACGGAGCTTTGTACTCCACCACTCCCGAGCGCACCATCGAAGCCTGTATCAGCGGCAACAGCTTTTCCACGTCCACGCCCAGCTTGGCGGCCAGCGTGAGCGCTTCGGCGAAGCCTTCATAGATGAGCGCAATCTGCAGATTCATGACCAGCTTCGTGGCCTGTCCCTTGCTGGTTTCGCCCATGTGGAAGACCTGCTTGCCCATCGCCTGAAAAAGCGGCTGCAAGCGAGCCAGCACGGCGTCGTCTCCGCCCGCCATGAAAATCAGGCTGCCCGCTTCGGCGGCGATCTTCGAGCCGGTCATCGGAGCGTCCACGTAGTCCACGCCGCGCGCCTTCACGCGCTCGGCAAAACGCCGCGTGGCGGACGGAGAAATCGTGCTCGAGTCGGCAATAATCATGCCCGCGGCCAGCGCCTGCTCCACGCCGTCCGGCGCCAAAGAGCACGCCTTCGACCGCCTTCGTGTCGGAGACGCACATCCACACCACTTCCACGCCCTGCGCCGCATCCGCCGGAGAAGCCGCGCTGCGCGCGCCTTCCACGTCCTTGCCGCCGGTTCGATTCCACACCGCAACCTCGTGTCCGGCTTTGACCAGGTTCGCGGCCATCGACCGTCCCATAATTCCCAAGCCAAGAAAAGCGACGCGCATCGGCGTTGGTTCCTCCAGATCGTTTCTCGTGCGATCTTTGAATTAGAATGACTGGCAAAGTAGCGGTCAAGGAAACCAACTGGATAAAAGACGCAGTAGAAGATGCAGACTTGGAAAGACATGCATCTCTCTTACGCGGGAATCTCGCGAGTGCTATCCGAAAGATTCAACACTTCCGTGCGTCGACTGCCACCATCACCGAGCATCAAAACACACTGGAGACTTCGCAAACAAAGCCGATAATGAGTAAACAGACCGCATTGCCGCGGACTGAATCGTACTGGTCGAATCGATGTTAAAGTCCTCATTGAAAAATCCCGCGCTGCGCAAGCGAGCCAGTCAGTTCACGCGCCTGGTGCGGCATTCCGCGGTCACACCCGCGCACCGGCGAGACTCACAAACCGCAACTGGTTACGAACGGCGAACTGGGCGTCACGTTCATCGGACACTCCAGCTTTTTTCTGCAAATTGGCGGACAGAACGTCGTCATTGATCCCAACTTCGCGCGCTGGCTGTTCGTTCTCAAACGCCTGCGTCAACCGGGATTGAACCTGCGCGACCTGCCTGCCGATGGATGTGGTCCTGGTAACGCATGCGCACTTCGATCACCTGCATCGCCAGTCGCTGCGCACGATCGCGCGCCAAACCCGCCGCCAGACCGGAACCGCGCCCACGCTGGTCGTCCCGCATCATTTATTCGACCTGGTCGACGATCTCGGCTTCGAAGAAATTGTCGAACTGGAGTGGTGGAACACCTATCGCCACGGCGCGCTCGACATCACCCACGTCCCTCGCGCCATTGGGGAGCGCGCATCCTCAAGGATTCGCACCGCGGCTATGGCGGATACGTGCTGCGCAGCGGCAAACACTCCGTCTACCACGCCGGAGACACCGCCTATTTCGCCGGCTTCCGCGAAATCGGACGCCGCTTGTCGCCCGAACTCGCGCTGCTGCCCATCGGCGCCTACAATCCGCCGCAATTCCGCAACGTCCACACCAGCCCCGCCGACGCTACCCAGGCCTTTCTCGACCTGAAGGCCCGCTGGATGGTGCCCATGCATTATGGGACCTTTCGCCTCTCGCATGAGCCGCTCGAAGAGCCTCTCCAGTTGCTGGAGCGCGCGGCGCGGAAAGCCGGCGTGAAAGACAAAGTGGTCGTGCTCGAAGAAGGCATCACCCGCTTCTTCTGAAACATCTTCGTCCGCAAAACCTGGTTGTATTACCATAGAGTGCACTCGAGGTTTTCGATGAAATTTGGCGTCATTATTTTCCCCGGTTCGAACTGCGATCACGATGCCTTCTGGACGGCCGAGCAGGTGGCCAAGCAGCAGGCAACGTTTCTGTGGCACGACTCGCACGACCTCGAAAATTGCGATGTGGTGATTGTGCCCGGGAGGCTTCGCCTACGGCGACTATCTGCGCACCGGGGCAATCGCCAAGTTCTCGCCGGTGATGGAATCGGTCCGCAAGTTCGCCGCTGGGGGCGGGTTGGTGCTCGGCATCTGTAACGGCTTCCAGATTTTGTGCGAGTCGGGATTGCTGCCCGGAGCGCTGATGCGCAACATTGGCCTGAAATATGTCTGCAAGCCGGTGCAGGTGAGAGTGGAAAACAACGAGACGCCGTTTACCAACACCTGCCGCAAGGGCGAAGTGCTGACCATCCCCATCGGGCACATGGAAGGCAATTATTTTTGCGATGAGACGACACTCGCCGAACTGAAGCGCGACAACCGCATCGTCTTCCGCTACTCGAACGCGCAAGGCGAAATCACGCCGGAAGCGAATCCCAACGGATCGCTCGAAAATATCGCCGGAATCTGCAGCCCGGGACGCAACGTGCTGGGCATGATGCCCCATCCCGAACGCGCCGCTGAACCGGAACTCGGCGGCATTGATGGATGCAAGATCTTTGAGTCGCTGGTGGAGGGCGATGGTCTCAGGTCAGGTCTCAGTAAAGTTTCAAGTCTCAGACTATGAGAGGCGCAACGCTTGTAAATCCGCGGTTTCTGAGACCTGAAACCTGGAACCTGGCTTCTAGTACGCCCAGCGCAATAGCGTCGCCCCAACCGTGAATCCGGCGCCCACCGAAGCCAGCAGCACCAGACTTCCCTTCTTCAATTTGCCTTCCTGGCGCGCGGTTTCCATGGCCAGCGGAATCGTCCCCGCGGTGGTGTTTCCATAACTGCTCGATGTTGATGATCACGGCTTCGGGACGCATCTTCAACCGATCGGCAGTCGCGGTGATGATGCGCTTGTTTGCCTGATGCGGAATGAAGGCATCGATCTCCCTGCCCTTGATGTTGTTGCGCCGAGTATCTCTTCGCAGAGCGCCGCCATCTTGCGCACCGCGAACTTGAAGACCGCTGCCTCCATCCTGATGAACGTAGTGCATCTTCTTGTCGACGGTTTCGTGCGTCGAGGGATTCAGGCTTCCACCACCAGGCATATAGAGCGAGCACCCGCCCGATGCCATCCACTTCGTGCAGAAAGTCGATGAGCCCGACCGACTCGTCTTCCGCCGGTTCGAGCAGGACCGCACCCGCTCCATCGCCAAAGATGACGCAGGTCGCGCGATCGGTGTAGTCGATGATCGACGACATCACGTCGGCGCCGATCACCAGCACTTTCTTGTGCGATCCGGTCGCGACGAACTGCGCTCCAGTTTGCAGCGCGTAAACAAACGCCGAACAAGCCGCCGAGACATCGAATCCCCAGACATTCTTCGCGCCGAGTTTGTGCTGCACCAGACAAGCGGTCGAGGGAAAAAACATGTCGGGCGTAACGGTCCCCACGATAATCGCATCGAGATCGGAAGGCTCGATGCCGCGCTCGGCGAGCGCTTTCTTCGCCGCCTCGACCGCCAGATCGCTGGTCGCAACTCCCTTGTCCACGATGTGACGTTCGCGAATGCCGACGCGCTCCATGATCCATTGATCGTTGGTATCGACCATCTTTTCGAGGTCGGCGTTGGTGAGAAGGCGGGGTGGAACGTAGGTGCCGAGAGCGCTGATCTTAACGCGCTGAAGCTGGCTCAATGAGGTCTCCTGGAATAGAAGTGCGATGCAAAGGGAACTGACTATTTTCAACGATGAGGGCGAGAATGTAAAACAAGGTCGGTCAGGTCTCAGGTCTTAGGTCTCAGGAAAACCTCACGACATTGAATCTGATTTTGTTTTTCCTAAGACCTAAGACCTGACACCTAAGACCTATTTCAGCCGCGCTGCCAGTTCCCCGAACAGCGGCAATTCGAAGCGCTCGCCTTGCCATGCCTTGAGCGACAGAACGATCCACAGGAACAACATGGCCAGCGAAGCCAGAATTCCAAACAGCAGAAAAACCATGGCGGCAGCGACATTCGAAAGGAAGAGCGCGGCAATGGTCAAAACGAAAAACACTCCCCAGAGCAACACGCTTTGCCAGGCATGAAAGCGGACAAAGCGGTTGCTTGCGAAATGCCGGCAGAAACAAAATCACTGCGCCGGCGACGAACGTGAGATAAGCGACCGCCGCGGCCGCCCGATCCGCGGGAGGAAGCGGCGTCATCGACCATCCGCATCCCGGACAGAATGCCGCGTTCGCCGGCATCACCGTCCCGCAATGCGGACACTTCACGGGAGGCTTGCGCCGGATTCGCCGGAGCCGTTCGCCGGCACTATTCGCCGGAACTATTTCTCTGGGCTAGACAATTCGGCGTCCATTCGTCTTCTTGCGGCATTCTTCGCAAACGCCATAAATCTGGAAACGTGTGGCGAGTGGTGACGTAGCGGTGCTTGCGTCCGATCTCCTGCTCGATTTCTCCGACTTTCTCCGAGAAAAATTCGACCGAGGCGCCGCACTCGGTGCACACCATGTGGTGATGACTGCGGCGGTTGTACTGGTGTTCGTAACGCGCGATGCCGTCGTGAAAAGCGACTTCGCTGGCCAGGCCGCAACCCGCCAGAAGCTTCAGCGTCCGGTAGACAGTGGTGAAGCCGATGCGCGGGTCGGTTTTCTTGACCAGCCGATGCAATTCGTCGGTCGAGAGATGTTCGCGAGTTTCCAGGAAGGTCCGCAGAATTGCGCTGCGCTGTTCGGTCTGCTTCAGGCCGACGCGTCGAAGATGCTGCAGGAAAATTCCTTCGGCTTCGCGGATGTTCTCCCGCGAGATGGTCGGCTGATCGTCGATTCGTTTCTGCAGCATGTTGGGCGGCGCGGAAACTCAGATGATAATGCGCGCCGAGGGTTCCAACATGATACTGGGCGGAGCGCGGGTTGCGCCAACCGCTCCCGCTTCAGGCTTCATTTGGTTCCTGCTTTGTCTTGTGTTAACTACCTGGTACCCCTACCCCCTCCCCCCCTGCCTTATTGGAATCACTGATTAGACAGAATTTCCCGCGATCAGGAGTTTAAAGGGCTTATAGCAAGGTATTCCGGAATAAGGACTTAAGGTTTCGCTGATCTGATTGCTTCCCGTTTCGGTTTTCAAAGAGCGTTGAGAATGGGTTTGGGCAGCTTCGAGGGCCGCCTTGGTTGACGCACGCCTCTGGCTACCCCAATCAATCGCTGATTTTCGCGCATGCGCGGGTTGCATGTCTGTGATGACGCTCACCGGCTGAATGTGATGAAAAAAGGAACGCTAAAGAGTGCGGTGTGCGCACCGACACAATTCTTTACGGTTCGTTGTCTTGATCGTCGATGGCGTGTCTATCGGGCAGCATCCGTTGATGCAAGATGCGAGAAACCAAAACGCCACCACGCTCCTGGCGGTAGAACACCACATGCTTGCCATGCTCCAGACGGCGCAAACCAGGGCGAACGTCGTCACAGAGCCGGCCTAACGCCGGATTGTCGGCAAGCATCTGGCAACAAACCTCAAGCTCGCCGATGTAACGGACGGCTTGGGCACTGCCCCAGGTGCGAAGGGTGTAATCGCCGATGCTCAGCAAATCGGCCTCAGCGCGACGCGAAAATCGAAACGCGAGCCACGGCTAGCGCGACACGGGAAGTTTGATGGCCTTACGGACACGCCCGAAGACGTTGCCCCCGGCAATACCGCTGGCGTCGCCTTCGTCAATCGCCGCCCGCAGCGCGGCGAGCTTCGCCTCGTACTGCTGTTCTTCGCGCTCCAAAGTCCGCAACCCGGCGCGCACGACCTCACTGGCATTTTCGTAACGCCCGCTCTTGACCTTGGTGGCTACGAAACGGTCAAGATCGTTGGTCAAATTGACGTTGCGGGTAGGCATGGCGGCGGCCCTTTCCATGGATGTGAATAGCGGATCCATCATAACATGATTGGCAAAGATTGCCAATCGCGGAGCGCCCACTCATTCGCAAAGAACGCGAATGAATGGGGCACCCGGCCTGGGTACTAGTACACCGGCGCGACAGGGGTACCCTCCCTGGGTTATTGGAATCCTAGAGTTAGGATGAAGAGCCCGCCAGATCTTTGGGTTTAAAGCACCTTGCGGAAAATTTTCGGAATAATAGCTTCGGTGTCAGCCCGTCGCCTGCAGCTCAGGGTCCGTCCGTTAACGCATCAACGAAATGCCCCAATCAGATCTCTATCGTTAACCGTTGCGCGCGACAGGTCTTATGTCTATGGATTTCGATCACGGGTTTGGGAAAGAGACCTGTATGTGCGCTCGCATCCGTCCGATGCGAAGCGTGGCACTTAGCGCGAAAAGTACACAAGTTCGGACTCCGCAGGGGCTTCACTTGGTGAAGTCCCTGCTCCGCTCAGGATGACAGTTGCTCGCCGGGCGATGATACGAAGTGGGCCTTGGCGCCGCGCGGTTGTCACGGACACCACGCACCCCTACAATCTTTGAGTAATGTCTGTTACCGCTTCCCTGCCTGAAGTCCGCCGGCGCAATCCTGCGCTCCGCATCCTGTACTACGCCGTTTGCGTGCTGCTGGTGGCGCTCATCGCTGGCGTCTGGTGGCTCTACTGGATCGCGCGCTCGTCCCTGCCGCAACTGGATGGCAGCGTCTCCGTGCCTGGGATTTCGTCCAAGGTGCGCGTGGTGCGCGATGAGCAGGGCGTGCCGACGATTGAGGCGGCTACGCTCGAAGATTTATTTTTTGCCCAGGGCTACGTGACCGCGCAGGACCGGCTGTGGCAGATGGACATCATGCGGCGCGCCGCTGCCGGAGAACTTTCGGAAGTGATCGGCGAAGACACGGTGAAGATGGACCGCGAGCAGCGGATTCTGGGGCTGCGGCTTGCCGCCGAAGCGGCGGAGAAGAATATCTCCGCGCGCGACCGGGCTTATTTTGACGCTTACGCTCGGGGAGTGAATGCGTTTCTCGAATCGCATCGCGACCGGCTTTCGCTCGAATTCCGCCTGCTGAAGTACACGCCGCGGCCGTGGACGGTGACCGATTCCCTGCTGGTGGGCGCGCGCATGGTGCAGGATTTGAATCACTACAGCTACCGCGCGTGCGCTGACGCGAGAAAAATTCTGGCGAAGCTGGGACCGGAACTGACGGCGGACCTGTATGTGAATTCGTCCTGGCGGGACCGTCCGCCAACCGATGTGCGGCGGATGGACGACGAACCCGCGGTCAACGGCGGCGATGAAGACGAGGATGACGACGAAGAGGTTGACCCAGAGGGCGGGACAGCCGGCTGACTTCGGCGCTGGCTTCCGGCCAGCGTCCCTCAGGGGCTAAAGCCCGCAATTCTCCCAGGGCCTGAATGGCACGGCTGAAGCCGGGCCCCACCAAAGCCGATTTATCCGAATCGGAAGGAGTCGGATTCGTTCCGGCCGGGGTCGAACAACTGGGTGGTTTCCGGTCAGCATACGGTTTCGGGGAAACCGCTGCTGTCGAACGATATGCACCTCGACCACCAGATGCCGAACCTGTGGTTTGCGGCGCACCTTGAGAACGACGAGCGGCAACTTCGACGTGGCCGGCGTTACGCTGCCGGGCGTTCCGTTCGTGATTGTCGGCCACAACCAGCGCATCGGCTGGGGATTCACCAACGTTGGGCCGACGGTGGAAGACGATTTCATCGAGGAGTTCAATGCCGCAGGGGCAGTACAAAACTCCGGCGGGATGGGTTGAACCGCAGCACCGGCAGGAAACGATTCACGTCAAAGGCAAGCCGGATGTGACGCTCGACGTGGTGACGACGCGGCATGGACCGATCATCACCGAATTGATTCCGGGCGAGACGCGCAAGATTGCCTTGCGCTGGACGCTGCAGGACGGCGTGGGACTGGTCTTCTTCGACGTGGACTCGGCGCAGAACTGGGATGAGTTTCGCAAGGCCTTCTCGACTTTTGGCGCGCCGGGACAAAACGTAATGTACGCCGATGTGGATGGTCACATCGGTTATCAGGCGACCGGGCGCGTGCCGATCCGCGCGGCGGGCGATGGCAGCCTGCCAGTAAGCGGCAGCGACGACGCGCACGAGTGGAAGGGCTGGATTCCTTTCGACGAGATGCCGCATGTTTATGATCCGCCGGCGGGAATTCTGGCGACCGCCAACGGGCGCATCACGCCCGAACGGCTACAAATATTCGATCAGCACGGAATGGGACGCGCCCGTGGCGGACCGATCGCATTTATCGCGTGCTGGAATCGGGAAAGAAATTTGCGCCCGCGGATATGCTGGCGCTGCAGATGGATGTGTCGTCCGACTTACGACCGGTTCTGCGCCGACAAGTTCGTGTACGCGATCGATCACGCTGCGAACGCCTCGGCCCGGGCGAAGCAGGCGGCGGACATTCTGCGCGACTGGGATGGGCGGATGTCGGCGGATTCGGCGGCGCCGACGATTGAGACGAAAGCGCGTCAGGAACTGGCGCGGTTGCTGCTGGAGCCGAAGCTGGGCGCGGCGGCGGAGGTCCGAATTCAAGTCGACCGCCGATTCAGGCGCGCTGAGTTGGAAGAGCTATCGCTGGGCTATGTCGTCGGTCTGGCTGGAAAATGTGCTCACCAAGCAGCCGGCGCGCTGGCTGCCGCCGGGATATTCCGATTACGGGAGCCTGCTGACCGCTGCGGTGGAGAACGCGGTGAAGCAAACGGGAAATCCCTCGAAAGTCCCTTCCGACCTCGATCAATGGCAGTGGGGAAAGAATTATCCGGTTGAAATCGATCATCTCGTGCTCAGCCATCTTCCGCTGATTGGGCGCTTCACGGGGCCGGGATTGCATCCCTTGAGCGGGAGTACATACACGGTGAAGGCGGTGGCCCGGGGTTTGGGCCATCCGAACGGCTGACGTGGAACTTTGCGAACTTTGACGAAAGCACGCTGAACCTGGTGACGGGAGAGAGTGGGATTTTTCTCAGTCCGTACTACATGGACCAGTGGGCGGCGTGGTACGGAGGCTCGACCTTCGTGTTTCCCTTCTCGCAGGCCGCGGTCGAGCAGCACCGGGCGCATGAGATGACGCTGGAGCCGCGGTAGGCTTTAGCTAGTTCGCTAAACCACGATTGTCGTCCGTGCGCAAAGCGAAGGACCTGTTCTCTGCATGAGAAGAAAGCAGGTCCTTCGCTTCGCTCAGGATGACAACCCAACCTTCTTAATCAATCTATTAACTCTAGAAATCAACCGTCTTGACGTCGACGAACTGGCCGATGAGGTTGCTGATCTGACCGGGGTTATTGGGATCGTTCGGGTTGTTCTCCAAGGCATCGATCGTGGCGTCGTAGATACTGAGTGAATCCGCCCTGGACCACATAGACTACCTTGCGGGTGGCGATAGGCTGGATGCCGGTCACGTCTCCGTTCGCGGGAGGAATTAAGACGCCGCCGGGCGGAACGCTCCCCACCGCGGTGGCCGGCAGGGTGTTGTAGATGGAAAGGCATCCGCGACCTCGGCCCCGTCGGCGGCGGGATGGCGGAAATCTCAGTGCAGGTGCGTGCGCCGATGAAGAGCTGTCCGTTGGCCCCGAGCGCGATTCGGTTGTGGTATCCGTCGGTGATCACGATCGGCGCGGCATTATAACAGTCATGGCCGCTGAGGTCGAAGATGGTCAGCAGTCCGCAGTGGTTGCCGCAGTGGTCTGCCGCGGGGCAGGGCTGCGACGGCCCTCCCCGCGGAATATGGCGTGCCCGCCAGATACATGGTCGAGCCATTGACCAGAGCTACGCTGCCGCGGCCGGCACCGGCACACTGGGGAGCGCCAGATGGGACAGTGGCGGAGCACGGTGTTCGTGGTCAAATCGAGCTTCTGCACGCTGGCCTGGGTTCCGCCGCACTCGGCGCCGCAGTTCACCACGTAGGCGGTGGTGTCGTCGCTGCTGAAGAAAGCCGCAACGGGACGGTCGAAACCGCCGACGATGAAGTTACCGCATTGCCGATCCCGATATTCGAGGGCGTGATCACCGCCACCGAATCGGAGTTATCGCTGAAGCCAAGAATCCGGTTGCCGCTATTATCGATCGAGAGATAGTGGACCGAGGGAACCTCGACCTCTCCGGTGACAGTGCCGCTGCTCAGCGAGATGACATCCACTATCCCGGGAGACTGACCCACCACCGGCGCGGTCGGCACGGCGACATAGACGGTGGAGCTGTCCGGGCGAAACCACGAAGCTCTCGGTCATGCCGGGCAAAGTCAACTGATTGGCAACGGTTTCGGCTGGCGTTGTTGACGAGGCTGAGCTGGTTGTCGGAGAATTGCGTACCGTTGCCGCTGAAGACCAGGTCTGGGCGCGGTTGGGCGTGACCACCATCATTCCCGGAGTATTGCCAGCGGAAATCGGGGAGATGAACGGACGCACATCCTTGACCGCGTCGACGATGAATATGCCCGCAGCTCCGCTCCCCGCGCTGACGCTATTGGTGATGAAGGCGCGGTACTTGAGGCCGCTGGTTTGCGTGCTGCTGGACGGGAGCGCTGCTGCCGCAGCTCAGCCACATCAGACTGGCGGGTAGCAGGAATAACAGAAAGAATCAGGACTTTTTTCAAACCTGGGACTCCAACCTCATGCCGGATAATCACTTGGATGCAAGAACAAGGATTATAGCAAAGGAAGAAATTACGCTGAGTGGCTGGTGGAGAGAAGGCGTTTCGCTCCACAGAGTTTCATAAGTGCATGATTCAATGCGGCTCCACAAGCGCTCAGACATTCAATGATCTCGCGCCTTCTTGTATTCTCAAGCAGATGGCACAGATTCATTGCACGCCTGAAGCAATCGCCGGTCCTCTGCGACGGAGCCATGGGCACGCTTCTCTACGCCAAGGGCATCTTCATCAACCGCTGCTACGACGAGCTGAACCTGTCGCAGCCGGACCTGATCCGCGACGTGCACCACGATTATTTGCAGGCCGGGGCAGAGATCATTGAAACCAACACCTTTGGCGCGAATCGCTTTCGCCTGGCGCGGCACAGCATGGCGGACCAGGTGCGGGATATCAATCTGGCCGGGGCTCGGCTGGCGCGGGAAGCAGCCAAGAGCTTCGACGTTTGGGTGGCCGGCTCGGTGGGCCCGCTGGGGGTCCGCATTGAGCCGCTGGGCAAGACCTCGTTTGAGGAAGCCCGCGCCGCCTTTCGCGAGCAGATCGCAGCCCTGGTCGAAGGGGGCGTCGATCTGATCATGCTGGAGACCTTCGGCTACGTCGAGGAACTTCATCAGGCCGATGCTGGCCGGCCCGCGACGTGAACCCGAAGATTCCCGTGGTCGCCCAGGTCACCATTGATGAAGATGGCAACTGCCTCGATGGCTCCGACTCCGGAAAGCTTTGCGCCGCGGATCGAAAGACTGGGGCGCCGACGTCATCGGCTGCAACTGCAGCGTGGGACCGGTGGCGATGCTGGATGCGATCGAACGGGTGCGGGCCGCGACTTCCCTGCCCCTGGCCGCCCAACCCAACGCCGGCATGCCGCGCTCCGTCGAAGGCCGCAATATCTATTTGTGCTCGCCGGAGTACATGGCGAGCTATGCGCGCAAATTTGTGGCGGCGGGGGTGCGGCTGGTGGGCGGATGCTGCGGAACCACGCCGGAGCATATTCGCGCCATGAAATCGGCGTTGCGGGTGGGCGAGGCGCGCGCCAAAGCCGCTGCCATCGCAGGCAACATGAGCGCGGCGCCTGTCAGCGCCGGCCGCGCCGTTCCCCTGGCAGAGCGCTCGCAAGCTAGGCGCGAAGATTGCAGCCGGCGAGTTTGTGACCATGGTGGAGATTGTTCCGCCCAAGGGAACCGACATCCGCAAGGAAATTGAAGGAGCGCGTTTCCTCAAATCGGTGGGCGTGGACGCCATCAATATTCCGGACAGCCCGCGGGCTTCGGCGCGCATGAGCAACCAGGCGCTGTCGCTGCTGATGCAGCAGGAAGTCGGGATCGAAGCCATCCTGCACTACACCTGCCGCGACCGCAATGTGCTGTGCATTCAGTCGGACCTGCTGGGCGCGGCGGCGACCGGCATCCGCAACTTGATCTGCATCACCGGCGATCCGCCGAAGATGGGCAACTATCCGGATGCCACGGCGGTGTTCGACGTGGACGCGATCGGGCTGGTGAACATCGTGCACAATCTGAACCGCGGTCTCGATATCGGCGGCAATCCGATCGGCGCCGGGCACGGCTTCGTCATCGGCGTGGGCGCGAACCCGGGGCTGCCCAATTTGGACGAGGAGGTCCGGCGCTTCGAATACAAAGTGGAAGCCGGGGCCGAATATGCGGTGACCCAGCCGGTGTTTGACCTCAATCTGCTGGAAATCTTCCTGCGGCGGATCGAACATTGCCGGATTCCTGTGATCGCGGGAATCTGGCCGCTGGTCAGCGTGCGCAACGCGGAATTCATGAAGAACGAGCTGCGGGTCTCCGTGCCGGATTCGATCCTCGAACGCATGGCCGGGCCGCAAGCTCCGGAGGCGGCTCGCGAGGAAGGAGTGGCCATCGCCCGCGAAATGCTGCTGGCGGTTCGCGACATGGTGCAGGGCGCGCAGATCAGCGCTCCCTCAGGGCCGTTATGCCTCGGCGGTCGATGTGCTGGAGGCGCTGGGCTCGAAGCGGCCGGCTTCTGTGTTTTATGTTCATTGGGAACAGCACCTGCACAAAAAATTTACCGGTTTCGACAATTTCGCTGGACATTTTGCACCGGAATGCGGCATTACAATAGAATGTAGGAGCAATTGGATTGGTGAAATTTGAAGAGTGCCTCGAGCGTCTGGAGAAGATCGTGCAGGAACTGGAAAAAGGCGAGGTTCCCCTGGAGAAATCTCTGACGCTGTTCGAAGAAGGCATGCAGCTTTCCGCGACCTGCCGGAAGCAACTGGAAGAAGCGGAAGGAAAAGTAGAGATTCTGCTGAAACAGAACGGAAAGCTCCAAACTGAACCGTTCGAGCCCCCGGTCGAGAAAGCGTCGCGCAAGTAACGCTGTTCGCGCTCGGATCGGATTGACAACGCCTGTGGTGGCAGTTTGCTGTCGCAGCCAAGGCCACCGCGGAATCGCGGTGAAGTCAGGGGGTAGCTATGGAACCACTCTGTGTAGTCCTTTATCAGAATGACCCCAGAACTGCTCAAACTCTGGCGTTTAGTCTATCCCAGCATTTTGATTCGGTTCATTTGGCGCGCACGTACCAGGAGGTGCGTCCCATGGTTGCGCAGCATCGGGCCGAAGCGGTGGTGCTGGATCTGGAAACATCGGGCCCGTGCGAAGTCGAGCGTTTGCATCGTGAATTCCCCAGCCTTTGCATCGTGGGAACCCACCGGCTGGCGGACGACAAATTATGGACCGAGGCGCTGAATCTGGGCGCGACCGACATCTGTGAACCGCGCAATCAGGATGTGGTGAGTTCCTTGAAGCGGGGGCTCACGCACCATGTGGCCGCGTGAACCGGAAGGCGTCAGGTCTCAGGAAAAACAAAGTCAACAGGGATTTTCCTGAGACCTGATGCCTGACCCCCGCATTTCCGGGTTTCCTGACGTGCAAGAGCCACGACTTGACCTTGCACACCGCGCGGTCGGGCGGAGTCGCTACTGTCAGAGAAGACGCTTGAAAGGGGGTTTTGAGCGCAAACGCCTGATTTCTTCAACTAGCCTCCTGGCTCATAATTTCGACTGTCTAATGAGTGTGTCTGGTCGAAGAACGTGAGCCCGGTGACTTGCTTAGATCCGTGCGGCGGGAATGCGAGTTTCAGGCCGCTCGTCAGCAGGCCGAGAACCGCCCCCGGTTGCGCCCATATGCAGGAATCGACGTCTGGACTCTGCCTGATTCGAAAACGATGTACTCATATCGTTCCTCCCCTCTCTCAGCCAAAGGGTTTCTGGCCGTAGTGAGTGTGCTCCTACTTTTGCCGATACACGTTGGCTAGACTATCGGCAGCGTTTGTCAGGCTCACGGCAGCGGAATTCGATATAGATTTTCTCTGAATAGTGCGCCGAGCGAAGGCATAGACAGCGGGTGAAGGCCCAGGGGGCAAAGTAATCCAGTCTGTTCGCCCCCTGCACGACCGTCGCCAGTTTGGCAATATCGGCCTCCGATCGCAGACCGCCCGGCGGCAATGTCGGCAGGTCCGAATCAGACTTCAGCGAAAACACATAGGTGTGGCCGTGCCGCATTGAATTGCTTCTGGCGATGATATCGAAAGAGACATAGAAATACTTACCATCCGGTGACCAGTCTGCCCAGCAAAAGTCGCAGATGCGCATCGCAGCAGCGCTTGCTTGCCCGATAGGCCATGATTGCCCCGGCGGATTCCTGATCGGGAAGGGATGTCCAGGCTGTGAGGTATTGCCCGTCGGGAGAGACTCCGGAGAGCGCAACGACCGAGTTCGGCAAGAGCTTGCGCGGCTCATTGCCGTCTGGTTTGATCCGATAGACGTAGTGCACTCCGTTCTCTAGTCTGCAAAAAACAATGTCGCCGTTTCGAGAAGAAAAGGAGAGTCGTCATCTGATGGCTGCGGTTTCTTGCTTGGGCGGCAGTCGGCGGTCGACGGAGACCAGCCAGAGGTGGGAGCGGCTGTCTTTGCCTTGGGCGGCATAAATCACTTGTTTGCCATCGACGGATACACTGAAATCGGTAACTCTCGTTCCGGACACAATCTCCTCACTGGTTCCCGTGAGCAGGTCGGCACGAATCAGTTTTGTCTCTTCTTGTTCCCGCGGACCCTCCTGGCTGCTGGGAGCGACGAAACTGCCACGATTTTCCTGCAGATAATACAAAGCGGCTCCATCCCGCGAGAGCTGCGGATAAAAAGCATAGCCCTCGGACGAAACTTGACGGTCCCCCTTCTCGTCGTGGAACCAAACCGTGCCCTGTGCTGTGCCGACGGAAGTAATCAAGGATTTGCCGTCAGGAGCGATTGCGATTCCCGCTTCTTCAGTTGGTCCCGCCGTGAGCCGCTCGGCGGGCCCGTCGGATACCTCATGCGCCAGACATGAAATCCGGAACCACCCGCATCACTGGTGAGATAGACCCACTTGCCGTCCGGAGACCAGGCCGCAGAAGTGCATCTGCCCTCGGGCCCGATCGGATTGCCGGGGGAGCTACCATCCAGGGGGAGCAGCCGGCAGCGCTGCCATCCCGATGCACTCATTTCGACCGCCACGACGGACTTCCGGTCGGGTGAGGCATAAGAGTGGTGCGCCATACCCACCGCCTCGGCTGGGAAGTAGACATTGCGCTCTGCGCCACGGGTTTCGCTGGCCGTCACCAGCCCCATGTGAATTCCCGTCTTGATTTCGCTGAACAACACGTGCTGGTCATCAAGCCACGTTAACCCAGATGCATTTGGCAGTAACAGCTTCGCCTCACCGCCCGTCACCGGGGATCTCGTAAGTGTCCCAGTTGAGGTTTTCAAAACCGGTATAAGCGACTCGTGACCCATCCGGGGGAAAACACGGGGCCGAGCTTGGCTCGGTCATCATGAGTAAGCTGAATGGGTTGGCCATCGGGCAGGAATTTCAAATAAACCTGACCGGGAGTGACGAAAGTTTCCGGGCCCCTGATAAAAGCCAGGATGTGTCCATCCGGTGACAGGGCGGGCTGGACGGCCGAATCAGGAAAATCGGTGATCTGTACCCATAACCGTGCTCGAGACTCCGGTTGGGTGAGCGCAGAAAAGTAGAGACCTAAGACGATGGCCACTATCAACACCACAGCCGCCGACCGTGTAGATCCAAGTATGCCCTGGCTTGCCAGCCTGGGAAGGGATTGCCGGTGCAGAGGCCTGTCCCGAATCCGTGTCGCGCTTGAGCCGCTTCAGGTCGGCGCGAAGTTCCGACGGCAGTCTGATAGCGCAGGTCGCGATCTTTTTCCAGCGCCTTGCCGATAATGCGATCGAGTTCCGGAGAAACGTTAGGAGTTGAGACGCAGCGCCGGAGTGGGAACGCGATTAAGGAGCGCATCAAAGATAACCGCAGAGGTATTCCCTTGAAAGGGCACTGCACCCGTAGCCATTTCGTACAAGACCGCCCCGAAGGAAAAAAGATCGGTGCGCGCGTCCGAGGTGTCTTCCACGCGCCTGCTCCGGCGACATGTAGGCCACGGTTCCAAGGGCGGCGCCTGGACTTGTCAGGTGCTCGGGTCGAAGGTTGCTGTCGGTATGGGCCGAGACACCGGAGACGCGGACTCATACGGCCCCACTTTGGCCAGCCCAAAATCCAGCACTTTTGCCTCACCACGTTTCGTCACAAAAATATTTCCGGGCTTGATGTCGCGATGGATGACGCCTTTGCTGTGAGCGGCATCGAGGGCGTCGGCTACATCAATGGCGATGTCCGCAATCTGGCGGCTGCCAGGGCCGGTCCGCAACCAGATGGTTGAGGGTGCTGGCCTTCCAGCAGCTCCATTGCGATGAAATATTTCCCCTTTGAAACTGGTCAATCTCATAAATAGTGCAGATGTGGGGATGGTTGAGCGCAGACGCGGCCCGCGCCTCGCGCTGGAAGCGTTCCAGCGCCTGCGGATCTTTTTCGGTTTCCTCGGGGAGAAATTTGAGCGCGACCTTGCGCCCTAGGCGCAGGTCTTCCGCCTTATATAGGACTCCCATCCCACCGCCGCCGAGTCGCCCGACAATGCGGTAATGCGAGATGGTCTGGCCGATCATGGCGCAAGAATATTATGGCGTAAACGTAGGCAAGTCAATGAAAGCCGCGGAGTTGGCAGTATCTCAAGAGTGTTGTTGGCGGACCGAACAAGAACTCGCGTTATCGCTCCTGTTCATGTTGCCTTCCGCGCATTACAAAGGCGTCGGCGTCCGGATTGCATCTTTTCGGAGCTGAATACCCACCCCGCCTATCCTCTATCTACGCTTCGCTGTGTCCCTCGCGGTAGCAGCGCAAGACTCGAGGCCGAGCAGATCGCTACTCTTTTCTCGTAGTCGGGTAAGGCAATGGCGCGGACCGGGCTTCGAATGATGCCGACGTTTCCATCGCCTCCCCTAAAATTCCGTACGGCGGGTTTTCCCCAGTACGGCTTCAAGGCCGGAATATCAGACGAGGCCTGCCCAACCACCGGTTTGCCTTCGTCCTTCGTGCCCACTGCTTTCACCGTGTACTCCCTGCTCTGAGTCAGGGACGATGCGCGGGTAAGGCACCTCCGTGCGAGCGGACCCAACCGCTCTACCCCAGGGGCCCTCGCTCCGGACCGAGTTATGCTGTCCCGGTCCATCTTCGCTTAATCGGCCCCATCCGCCCCACTCATGGGCACATCCTGATTTCGCCGCCTTGCGGCTTATACCTGATGCCCTCGCTGTGCGTTTCCGCCTAGGCGACCCGTGAGTGGTTCCGTGCTTTCACTGTATCTTCCTTCTCCACATGCCGCCCTCTATGACCGCGAGGAGTTCATCAGTTGCACTCGCTCAGTTCCTTCACCGATGACATTGGCCTTCGCCGAGAGCCTAAAGGCTCGGCACTCCCGAAATTCCCATCATCCGTTTCCGATGGGGGATGGTTTCGCGGCTACACTGGTTCGCTGCTTCGCTGCGGCCTGTCGAGTTGCTCGCCCCCCTGTACGGATCTGACCAGGAATTTCCCCCAGCCAACGGGGACTTTTACTCCCGAGCTTCCGGCGAGTCGGTCGCCCTTCTCGTCGTCGGGTATAACTACGGTGGCAACTGAGCGCTTCCACCGATGGGACTTTCACCCACTGGAATATCAGTTAGCATCGCTGCACAGGCTCTTTCATCCTCTACTTCATGCCGGTTTATCCCGGCGCACTAATATCGCGGCACGTTGTGCGCCCACGCACGCAGCGGCGTCAGCGATAGCCCGCCATGCATGGGGACAAACGTGAACGGATTCACCACAATGTTGTCGTAGTAATACTCTCCCCCATAAAGCGATGGAAAGTAGTTGTAGTCCCAGGTCAGCATCCCGTCGCCGCCAAGTTTCCATTCGTTGCGCCCGCGGTTCAGACTTAAAGTCTCCGCCACTTGCAGGCGGTGTTCCCGCGTCTGCCGCGGCAAGATCGACGATTGCCCCATATCCTGCAGCCAGTCGTAAATGTTCGTCTGCGCCCCAGTTGTATTTGGGAATGACTGCTCCAGGTCGAGCGAAAACTGCACACGCAGATGGCTGGTCGTCCGCGGAGTGATGCTGCTCAGCAAACTCAGCGACGCGTTTTCCGTCTTTACATCCTCTTCCCCATCCCCGCTCATGCGCATTGTTCGTAATCGGACTCGCCGGATCGAAGAACACATTGTTCGTCCCGTAATATCGCGACGTGCTCAACCGCGCCGAAAGATGCTGATGCGGCGTCAGCACGTGATCCAGCTTCACAAATCCCGTGTCCCCCAGCAACTTCGCGTGAAACGTCCCGCCTAAAGTCGAAAGCTGCCCCGCCGACGCAAACACCAGCGCCTGATCACAGGCCATCCCCCCTATTGCCGGATCGCACACCTCGTAGTCCCCAGGACTTGAGGGTGTGCCCAACTGCGGCACCACCGCCGTGGAACCGTTCTCGAACTCCACCACCGCGGGCACATGAAAAATATGCTGATCGTAGCTCGCCAGGAAAAAGGTCTTGTTGCGCTCGATCGGACCTCCGATCGTCCCTCCAAACTGGTGTTGCTGATCGGTGGGACTGAAGCCGACAAAGGCCGGCGCCGCTCCACCCAACGAACTGTCGCGCAAGTAATAAAACGCACTGCCGTGCCATTGATTCGTCCCCGACTTGGTCACCACATTGATGACTGCGCCCCCAGCCCGCCCCGACTCCGCTCCATAGCCGCTCGACTGCACCCGGAACTCCTGCACCACCTCGTTCGAAAACTGGTAGGGCGCGCGATACCGTCCCATCGCTTGCGCAAAAAATCCGTTGTTGTCGTCTCCTCCATCCACCAGAAAGCTCGTGTTGTATCCGCGAATCCCGCCGTAGGAAAGATCCCCGTTCGATCCCGACGTCAACCCTCGCGGATCCTGCGTCACGCCCGGCGTCAGCAGGAGCAGATCCGTGTACCGGCGTCCATTCAGCGGCAAGTCCTTGATCGCCCGCTCATCCAGCAGCCGCCGACACCGAATTCGGATCCGTCTCGACCCGCGGCGCCTGCCGACACCGTGATCGTTTCCATGGTCCCCCCCACTTTCAGCTTGAACGTCAACTGCGTCGCCGCTCCAACCTCCACCCGAATCACCGGTGAAATCTTCTGGTGACATCCCTTCCGCCTCCGCCCGCGCTGAATACTGTCCCGGCGGCAGCAGGTCCACCGCGAATCGTCCTGCCGAATCCGTGGCCGAGTGATAGCGAATCCCCGTCTCCACCCGGATCGCCACGATATCCGCGTTCGTAATCACCGCTCCCTGAGCGTCCAGAACAACGCCCCGCAGCGCGCCGGTAGCGGCATCCTGTCCCCAAAGGCCAGAGCGGCCCGTAGAAGAGGAAGACCGGCAATAAAGAAATAGGCTGCGAATCGTAACTAGGAATGGCTGGTAACGGTGGCACATGAGAATCCCCTCGCATTCGAGACTTCGGAATCGGAGGGGATTCCAGAAACCCTATGGAATCTATATAGCAAAGCGCAGTCGCGGGGATGTGACGCAGGCACGGAGAATATGTTCAGTTTGGGGGCGGTCGTTGGTTGTTGATCGTTGGTCGTCGATCATTGGCGGGGAAGGACCCTTCAGCCAAATGACTTCTTCTGGTTGGAGCGGCTTCTTGACTGGAGTCAATCCCCCCTGCGGGCGGTCTTTTGCAATCAAGGACTTAGAGGCAATTCCATCCAGGTCTTTGAGAAATAAAGACTTACT
This sequence comes from uncultured Acidobacteriaceae bacterium, assembly GCA_963819145.1. GTDB lineage: Bacteria > Acidobacteriota > Terriglobia > Terriglobales > Acidobacteriaceae > Sulfotelmatobacter. The sequence goes on along the minus strand of CAWFVB010000022.1, from coordinate 34,543 downwards.
CGTAAAGTACTTTGCAGTCAATAAGTTAGGATGATGATTCTGCGTTTGGACACACAAAATGGGTCTATGATTCGGTGCATGGGCACGGTGAGCGCACCGGAAAAGGGACTGATCGGACGACGGCTCAGGTATGTGCTTTTCATCGCGATCCTCGCCAGTGCGTTTACTAAGCTCATCCAATTTCTTCACGCGCACGGGCTACTAAAATGAACCATCATCTCCCGGTTGTAGTCGCGACCCCCGCTCAATGTGCCGGCGCTGCCGCTGGAGCGGCTGGCTTCGTTCCAAAGTCCACCTTCGGCGCCACCCGCGAACCCTCCGATGCCTGGAAGTACGCCGTGTTTTTGCTTGTACCCGGCAAACCCCGCATACAGATTGTTCGGGAACTGCAGCACATAAGTGTTGTAATCCTGCAGCGTGTCGTTATACCGTTTGCGCTCGACGGCGATCCGATTCTCCGTGCCCGCCAGTTCATCCTGCAAGCGCATAAAGTTTTCATTCGATTTCAACTGCGGATAATTTTCCACAATCAGCAGCAGCCGCCCCAACGCGCCATCCAACTGCCCGTTCGCGGCAATCTTATCGGACGGAGTCTGCGCCGAAAGGAGCGCCGACCGCGCCTTGGCGATGTCTCCAAAGACTGTCACTTCCTGCTGCGCATATCCCTTCACCGTCTCCACCAGGTTCGGAATCAAATCGGCGCGCCGCTGCAGCACAATGTCCACCTGCGACCACGCCGCCTTCACCGCCTGATCCTTGGCCACCAGTTGATTGCGCACGCCCACGTACTGTCCAAACAGCCCGAGCACAATGACCACCAGCACCACCAGTACAATCAAGCCCTTGCTCATATCACTCTCCTGAAAACACAATCTATCGCAGAACGTTAATTACAACTCTACGCCGCCGGATCCAACATTTTGTCCACCGCCGCCGTCACTTGTTCCGCCAACGTCAGATAGCGCGCAAATAACTCATCCACCTTCGCCGTTTTTCGATCCTTCTTCCGCTCCCGCATATCCAGCAACTCGCTGAACACTCTCGTATCGATCCCCAGCCTACTGGCCAGCGCCGCCGCCGCGTCTCGCTTCGACTCCGCTCCCGCTTCGCCGAGCGCAATCAACGCATGGCGGAACAGCGTACCAAACGCGGGCAGCGACCGCAGCAACAGCTCCCACTTCGCCTCGGTATTCCTGCCCGCCATCAGCAACCGCTGCCGCAGCAGGATCGTTTTCTCCCGCAGTTCATACTCCACCTGCACCCGATGTGACCGCATCGGAATCTCGAGTGTCTGCAGAATGTCTTCTCCCCACAGCACCCGGTAGTGGCGCCGCATGTCCAAAAATTCGATGGAGAAAACGTCCGCCGACCGCCGCATCTCCTCCGCGCTCATCAGCAGCGGCACGCGATGTTTCTGCTTTCCCCACCATGCGATCGCTGGACCCAGCGCCTCAATCGCGGCAAAAGAAGTCTCGCCGAGCACACACAGCAGATTCACGTCGGAGTAGTCGGCAACATAATCTCCCGCCACCGCCGACCCGTAAAGAATCGCGGACCGCAGATTCTTTCCCGCCGCCGCCCGCATCCGTTCGACAAACTCGCCAATCAGTTTTTCCGGAACCATTCCGCGCCTCTCACTCTGTAGAGCTATTTCATAAAAGCAGCTTTGAAGGGGCGCGGCTTCAGCCGCGCCGTCTAGCTCCTGGGGGTCAGGGCTTTAGCCCCTGAGGAGGCAGCCTCTCTGCGAAAAATCATGATGTGAAATCCTCCGCTTACCAACTGCCTCCCGCCCCCCCACCACCCGTGCTTCCACCGCCAAAACCACCAAAACCGCCGCCGCCAAATCCGCCACCTCCACCAAATCCACGTCCACCAAACCCGCCGCCGCGATACCCTCCGCCGCCAGATCCGAGCAACATCCCAAGCAAGAATCCCAGTCCGCCCCCGCCGCCACCCCGACCACCCCCGCCACGGAAGATCGACCTCAGGACTGGAATCACTATAAAAAAGAGAACGAGGAGCAGAACCACGACCGTCCCGGCCCCGACATCAGGCGTGGGGTGTTCCCGGACCGGCGCAGCTAGTTGCGGCTGATTCTCCAGCTTCACGCCGGCATCCTGCGCAATCACCGAGGCCACACGCGTAGTCATCAACGTCACCGCGCCCGCATAATCCCCGCCGCGCAGCAGCGGCACCATTTCCCGTCCGAACCCGCCCACCTTCCCGTCGGGGAGAATTGCTTCCAGCCCGTAGCCCACCGTAGTCCAATACTTGTGATCGTCGGTCGCGAGCAGGATCAGCACCCCGCGATCTTTTCCCTTCGCTCCGATCCCCCACTTCTGATACAGCGCCACGGCGTAACTGACTGCATCCTGCCCATCCAGCGACTTCACCGTAACCACGGCAATCTGCGCCTGCGCCTTCTGATCCACCTGCTGGCACAGATCGTTCAGCCGCGCCTGCGTAGCCGCATCCAGCACTCCAGCAAAATCGTTGACGTAGTTCGTCGGGCGCAGAGAAGCAATGGGCTCGGCGACCATCCACGCCGCCGCCCCCAGCACAATCCAGAGGATCGCCGAAACTCTTGCCCGCCGCTTCATTCGGGAAAATTGTACAGGATTGACACGCCGGGAAACGATCGGGCGATTCCCCGCGACTAACCCTTTTGCGGAACACGCTTCTTCCCAGCATTCTTTTCCACCCGTAGCTTCCACGCCGCGCGCAGTGCGCCGGTCAGCACGTCTTCGTTCGCTTTCGCCAGCCGAATGTGGGTCATCCCCATCCTTCCCCAGCCGCCATGAATGGGCAGAAAAATTTCTGGCAACTCCCGGACAAATTCCGCCTGCTGCTCCGGCGTGAGCTTCAGGTTGCCGTAGCCTTGTTTTTGCGAAGCAAGAGTAGCGAAGATCTTGCCTCCCACGCGGAAGTCAGGGGCTCCCATGTGTGAGCTTTCCACTGCCCCGTCGAAGCTCAGAGCAATCCTGCGGAAGTCAGCTACGTTCATCGCGCATCACCTACCAGAGTCGAATCTTACAACGCGAAAAAACAGGTGTCATGCGCCAGCGTCCCACCGGGTTTCCTGAGACCTGACACCTGGGACCTGACACCTGTACTATGGAAATCCCATGATCCGCTCCTACCAAGGCGTCACTCCCCAGTTCCCCGACACCTGCTACATTGACAACTCCGCGCAAATCATCGGCGACGTCATCCTCGGCGAACACTCCAGCATCTGGATGAACGCCGTTTTCCGCGGCGACGTCCACCAGATCCGCGTCGGCCACTATTCCAACATTCAGGACAACTGCGTCCTCCATGGCATGAAGGAACAATACGGCGTCTACCTCGGCGACTACGTCAGCGTCGGCCACAACGCCATCTTGCATGGCTGCACCATTGAAGCCCGCTGCCTCATAGGCATGGGCTCGATCATCCTCAACGGCGCCGTCATCGGATCCGGCTCCATCATCGCCGCCGGCACCCTCATTCCCGAGAAAACGATCGTCGAGCCAAACTCGCTCTGGATGGGCTCTCCAGGAAAATTCCGTCGACACCTGGAGGAAAAAGATCAGGAAACAATCCTCCGCTACGCCAAGAACTACCTCGGCTACAAGGAGTCGTACTTGCGGGAGAGAAAAAGCTCTTAACTCTGGGCGAGGCTGCGCCCGAAGAGGGCAGCGATCAATTCGGAACAGTTTTCGCTTCAGGTGAAAGATTGCCCGGCCCGCCGCTTGGGTGGCGGCTGTGTGGGGTCGTGGGGTGAGGCCGGGCTATCTAGGATTGCAACTATGCATTCTTATACCGCATCCGCCCTCATCTCGCCTGTGACGGTGATCACTGCTCGATGTGCGCACACCACAACCGGCTGTGATCTGGATCACCGCCAAGACCCGCCCCACTGGCTAAGGTAAGAACGAAACTACTCCAGAAAACACCGTTAGGAGAAGCCATCATGGCCTATGTAATCACCGATAGCTGCATTAAGGACGAGCTCTGCGTGGAAGTCTGCCCCACCGACTGCATCCACCCCAAGAAAGACGAGCCGAAGTTTGAAGCGGCCACCCAGCTTTATATCGATCCGGTTGGTTGTATCGATTGCGGCGCCTGCATTCCGGCTTGCACCTCGGATTCGATCTTCACCGCCGACGATCTGCCCGAGGACAAGAAAGAGTTCCTGGACAAGAACGCCGCCTATTACGCCTAGCCTCCCGGCTGCGACGGTCTGAAAGTGCCCCGTCCAAGCCTGGGTCCCCATCACGCCCGCCTTTGGCGTGGTTCAAAACTCCGCTTGGGCGGGGGGCTGTTCGTCCATCACGCTTCAAATCTCACCTTAGTCTGCCCAGCACGGATAACCAACCAGATAAGTAATTGGCACATTCCAGGTGGAAAGCTCGCCGATCTCCCACTGATATTCCGTTGCGGTCAGTTTCTGGACGATCTCACGCAGTTCTTGGGGCCGATATGTCCGCAGGCAAGACACCGCTCCGTCGAAGAGCAGGACCAGGGGAATGATTGGAATTAAATACGTCCAGAGCAACCGTGACCAGCGGAATGGACGGATCCACGGAGTGCAGGCTAACAGTATGAAAACCCAAGCAGCCATAAGGCCGATAGTTGGCCAGGCGCGCCTGGTTGCTTCAAATATGCCGATGCTTTCGCGGGCGTCGATGGCATCCTGGAGAATGGCGCGAGCATCGTCTAGACAAAAATGATGGAACGACGTGAACATCGTTCGAAGCCCCTTCAGTTCACGAGGAACTTTTCTCGCGTCAACCGGGCCCTCGTAGAAAACGATCTGGTTCTCAGAAGCCGCTCGCGCATCCTGGAATGCCCTGAGGTTCGGGTATTTATCTGTGAGCCATATCTGAAGACCCGGCGAGTCTGCATGCAGGGTTCGGAATTGGAGCCTTCGAGACAGGTCCAACCAGGGTCCGCTGGCTCCCGAACACAGGTCAACAATGGATCGGCTTCCCGTCGCGTCAAGCACGCGTTGCAACATTGCCGCAACGGGCGTGTACACCCTGAAGAGATTGAACCCGAACTGAAGCGCATCGGTAACATAATCTCGAAGCGGCGACGGAAACCACGGTTGTTCATGGAATTCGATGAGATGGACGCGACGCATGGCAACTCGGCTTGGTGAGTAGTATCAACGTTGGGAACAACCTCGTCCATTTGCCCGAATCCATCGGTTCGACGTTAAACTAATCAAGACCCCGCGGTTGCACCAGGATGCGCGCCCTTGACCAACGACCAACGACCAGCGACCAACGACCGATGATCAAATCTCCCCGAGGAACCCGCGACCTTCTCCCGCCCGATACGGCGCTTTGGAACTTCGTCGAAGCTGCCGTGCGCGACGTCTTCCGCGCCTACAACTTCCACGAAATCCGTACTCCCATCTTCGAGTCCACCGAATTGTTCGCTCGCGGCGTGGGTGAGGAAACCGACATCGTCAAGAAGGAAATGTTTACCTGGGAAGATCGCGGCCGCGCTGAAAGCGATAAAGGCCAGTCCTTAACCCTTCGTCCCGAAAACACCGCCGGCATCGTCCGCGCCTACATCGAGCACAAACTCTGGGAACGGGGCCTGAACAAGTTCTTCTCCATCGGCCCTATGTTTCGCCGCGAGCGCCCGCAAAAAGGACGCTACCGCCAGTTCTACCAGATTGACGCCGAAATCATCGGCCCCGCCGCCTCTGGCAGCCAGTCTCCCGTGCGCGACGCGGAAATTCTCGAACTGCTGGCCACGCTGCTCGACCGCGTCGGCATCGCCAACTGGACGCTCGAACTGAACTCCGTAGGCTGCCCCGCCGACCGCGTAAAATTCAACGAAGCTCTGCGCCACGCGCTGGCACCCGTGGTGGAAAAATGTGCGCCGACTGCCAGCGCCGCGCCGTTGCCAATCCGTTGAGAGTCTTCGACTGTAAAGTCCCTGAAGACCAGCCCATCATCGACAAACTCCCGACCATCAGTCAGTTTCTCGACGAAGCTTGCCGCACCCACTACGAAGAAGTTAAACAAATTCTGAACGCCGTCCAGGTCCCCTACATCGAAAACCCGCGCCTGGTGCGGGGCCTGGACTACTACACCCGCACCGCGTTTGAATTTACGCATGGCGGGCTGGGAGCGCAGAATGCGATCCTTGGCGGCGGACGATACGACGGGCTATCGGAAGCGCTCGGCGGGCCGCCAGCTCCGGGGATTGGCTTTGCCATCGGAGAAGATCGCCTCGTTCTTTCGCTTACCGCATCAGCGGAATCGGTCATCCGCAAGCCCGACGTATATATTGCTCCGCTTGGCGCCGGAATGAATCGCGAAGCCGCGCGTCTGGCGCGCGAACTGCGGCGTCACGATCTGGTGGTCGATCTTGGCGACGACTCGTTTCGCTTGAAGAAGTCGTTCGAGGCCGCCGACAAGATGGGCGCCCGATACCTTCTCATCGTCGGCGAAAACGAAGTGGCCGCCAAGGCCTTCGCGCTCAAGCACCTGGCCTCCGGCGAGCAAGTCACAGTTCCGCGAGCGGAACTGGCGCAACGAATTCAGATCAAGTGAGAAAGTGGAAAGTGCACCTTGCAGTAGAATCGTGCCTTAGGAGACAAACCATGCGAAGCATTTTCCTTTTGTGTGCAGCTATCATCACCGTCACTCTGGCCGCAGCGCAGACTTCCAAGCCCCTCTCCGCCTTCGACCAGCAACTCATCGATCAGCAGAAGCAGTTCCTGCAAGCAACCCAGACCAAGAACTCAGCCGTGGTGGGCCGCACGGTCGCCGACGATTTCCAGGGCATCGAAACCAACGGTGACTTCTACGACAAAACTGAACTCGTCGAATCTGCGCAGGAGGGAATGCCCAAAGAAACGCGCGCCTACGATTTTCGAGTCGTCAAACTGAACGATGACTCCGCCGTCGTCGCCTACAACCTGATCGTCCCCGGAGCGCATCCCCGCTATCGCCACATGGCCGACACCTGGGCAAAAATCGACGGCCAATGGAAACTGAAATTCCGCCAGATCACCCCCAACCTGTGGAGCGCGAACGATCTGGACTAGTGGGCCGCCCAACCACCGGCACCTGAGCAAGGACTCTGCATTTTGGCGAACTGCAGATCTCTCCCTTCGCCACTGCTCAAGTTCGGCATGACAATTCATGAAGAGTTGTTTTCCAGCAGAGTAAGGAGTTACATCATCACTGCAAGGAAGAACGAGGAACAGCCTGAGCGTGAAAATCCCGGTTAGCAGCATGTCTTTTCCTCTGCGGTCTTTCGACGGCCCCACTCTGGGCTCGATCGCACAGCCATCCAGCCAAGCAGGAAAATACCTCGGACCCCGGTTACGTCTATGCGCTGACCGCCGCCAACCATTTTCTGCACGCGTGGCAAACGGGAGACTTGGAAAACGGAATGGTCCTGCTCGAGCGATGATGTCCGTCACTCGCAGAACGCCGACAACCTGGAACAATTTTTTTCGAATGCGAAGGACCGGGCTTTCGAGATCGCGCGCGGTCGTGGACATCGCGGGCCGCTACAGTTTCCCGGTCGTGCTCGTCACCGCTGGAGGGTCCCATGTCACCCGCAGGTCTTCCGAAATAATTCTGGTGGACACTGGCAAGAACGACTGGGTGGTGGATAAACTTCCCTAGATAGAATTAAAGGGTATGCCTTCAGACATACCATTTTCTTATTGCAGGAGTCGTGCTTTACCACTGCAAGAGGTCGCATTCATGAAACTATCCATAAAGTTGCCATCCTCGGCGCGGGCACCATGGGCGCCCGTATCGCCGCACACTTCGCCAACGCGGGAGTGCCTTCCTTGCTGCTCGATATCGTGCCTCGCACCCCCAGACGCCGACGGCCCCGCGCGCAACAAATTCGCGGCCGCCGGACTCGACGGCGCAAGAAAGTCGAAGCCCGCCGCGTTTTTCGAAGCGTCGCTCGCGCGCCTCGTCACCATTGGGAATTTCGAGGACGACCTGAAACGTCTGGCCGAGGTGGACTGGATTATCGAGGCCATCGTCGAGAACCTCGAGATCAAACGTTCGCTGCTGAAGAAGGTGGAAGCGATCCGCAAACCCGGCACCATCGTCACCACCAACACCAGCGGGCTTCCCGTAGCGAAAATCGCCGAGGGATTTTCCGCAGACTTCCGGCGCTCGTGGTTCGGCACGCATTTTTTTAATCCGCCGCGCTATATGCGCCTGCTCGAATTGATCCCCACCCCGGAAGCCGACCCCGCGCTGATCGACGCCGTCACCCACTTCTGCGACGCGCAACTCGGCAAGGGCGTCGTGCTGGCGAAAGATACTCCCAACTTCATTGGCAATCGCATCGGCACATTTTCCGTGCTCAACGTAATGCGGCTCATGCAGGAAATGGACCTGACCGTCGAAGAGATCGACGCGCTCACCGGCCAGCCGTGGGCTGGCCGCGCTCGGCCACCTTCCGGACCATCGATCTGGTGGGCCTCGACATCCTCGGGCACGTGGTCACGAACATGACCGCAGAACGTGCGCGACGAGCGCAGTGAATTGCAGATTCCCGCCTTCTTCCGCCAGATGCTGGAACGCAAGTGGCTGGGCGACAAGACCAAGGGCGGCTTCTACAAGAAAGCTCAAAAGCGGTGACGGAAAAGAAGACGAGCGCATGGCGCTTGACTGGAAGACGCTCGAATACCATCCCCGGCAGAAGCCAAAATTCGCCGCGCTCGATATGGCGAAAAACGTCGAAGAGACGGGAGCGCGCCTGCGAATGTTGCTCGGTCTCGATGGCGGCGCGCCGCAGAAGCCCGACAAAGCAGGCGCTTTCCTTTGGGCGTCGCTCTCCGACCTGTGGACCTACTCGCGCTAATCGCATTCCCGAGATTTCCGATTCCATCGTTGAGATCGACCGCGCCATGCGCATGGGCTTCAACTGGGAACTCGGGCCCTTTGAACTCTGGGACGCGGCCGGCGTGGAAGCAACCGTAGCTCGCATGAAGAAAGAGGGACGTCCAGTCGCAGCCAATGTAGAAAAACTGCTAGCCGCCGGACAACAAGTCCTGGTACGCCGACGATCCGAAGCGCCGCATCGGCGGCGCAGTACTGGGATCTGAGCAACCGGCAACTGGCAACCGGTCAACTGTTCCCGAAGGAGTCTGGTCGGTCGAAGTCGCAAAGAAGTCCAACGGCGTGGTCAAGAAAAATTCCGGAGCATCGCTGGTTGACCTGGGCGATGGCGTGGGCTGCATCGAGTTCCATTCCAAGATGAACGCCCTCGGCGCCGACATTATTTCGCTGATCCTCCAGACGCTGAAGCCGGGCGGCCCGGGCGACGCCTTCGACGCCTTTGTCATCACCAACGACGCGCAGAATTTCTCCGTCGGCGCGAACCTGATGCTGCTGCTCATGTCGATCCAGGAAGAAGAGTGGGACGACGTTGACCTCGCCATCCGCCAGTTTCAGGGCATGACGCAGGCCATCAAGTTCTCCCCGAAGCCAGTGGTGGTCGCGCCCTTCGGACTGACCCTGGGCGGCGGTTGCGAAATCTCGCTGCATGCTGCCGCTCGCCAACCGCACGCCGAACTCTACATGGGGCTGGTCGAAGTCGGAGTCGGCCTGCTTCCCGGAGGCGGCGGCTGCAAGGAAATGCTGCTGCGCGCCGTGGACAGCGCCGCGTCGATTCGTCCCGATGCTCGCGCTGATTCGGTCGAACTGCTGGAGGCCATGAAGAAGGCTTTCGAGACCATCGCCACGGCGAAAGTCGCGACCTCGGCACATGAAGCCCGCGGACTGGGTTCCTGTCGACCTTCCGACCGCATCACCATGAACCGCGAGCGCGTTCTCTCCGACGCCAAAGCGCGCGCCCTGGAACTGGTACGCGCAGGCTATGAGCCCCCGTAATGCGCACCGACATTCCCGCGCCCGGGCGAGAACATCCTCGCCGCGCTGAAAATGGGCGTCCACCTGATGCGGCAGGGCGAGTTCATCAGCGACCACGAACAGAAGTTGGGCACGAAGATCGCCGAGGTCCTCTGCGGCGGAAATGTCACGCCCGGCACGCCCGTCAGCGAACAGTACCTGCTCGATCTGGAACGAGAAGCCTTCAAGTCCCTGTGCGGAGAAAAGAAGACGCAGGAGAGAATTCAGTTCACGCTGAAAACCGGCAAGACGCTGAGGAACTAGCCCACGTAGGGGCAGGTGCCTCACGTGCCCAGTTCGCGAGGGCAGGTGCCCTCACCTGCCGAGCCGAACGGAGCTCGGCGCCATCGCCAGTGAACACGCCAACTTTGGACTCTGCTTCGTAAAGCGCGGTCCAGCGAAAACCCACCCCCTCCGCGCAGCAGCAGCGCCGCAGCCATGGCAAGCGCCAGCAGATGATATTCAACTCCCTCGCCCTTCTGCGTCCCCATCCAATTCATGAAGAAGCCGTTCTGCAAGTGAACCATAAAAATCGCCCCGATCATCAGCCCAGCAAACTCCGAGAGAAGCAATGCGAGTGAAGAATCCAACAACGATCCCAGTCCGCCAAAAAATTGCGCGCAGATAATCAGAAACGCAGCCGGAGCGGGAATTCCCATGTGCGCATAGCCTCCCATGGAGACATGAAAACCCTCGCCGCCAAACCAGCCCAGCATCCTTTGCGCCCCATGAGCGAAGAACACCACTCCCAGAACGACGCGCAGAGTGGTCAGGCTCACGTCCTTGCTTGTACCCATCAGCCTCTTCACCATTGACTCCCTCCTGGCAGGACCTGGCCCTCGCCCGTCCACCATGATTCGCGCCCATGATTCACTGTTCCCGGCAGCTGCGCAACCCGTCGGCCAACCTTCCCGAGAAAATAAGCCGCGTCCCGGAAGCGGGGTATAATTTCAACACTAGACCCCTCGAAGGACGGTACAAAAAAAATGTCCGCAGGCAATGGCACAAACGGCAATGCATTTGGACGCGGTTCTGAAACCGCGGGCGGAGTGGCTGGCAAAGCGCAGGGCCGAGAACAAAGACGGCAACTTCTCGCAGATGCACTACGCGCGCCGCGGCGTGATCACCGAAGAAATGCAGTACATCGCCTACCGCGAAAAGATCACGCCCGAACTGGTGCGCGATGAAGTTGCTCGCGGCCGCATGATCATCCCCGCGAACATCAACCATCCCGAACTTGAGCCGATGGCGATCGGCGTCGAGTCGCTCTGCAAGATCAACGCCAACATAGGCAATTCCGCCGTCACTTCGAACGTAGAAGAAGAACTCAAGAAGCTGCACACCGCCGTCCATTACGGAGCCGACACGGTCATGGATCTCTCCACCGGCGGCGACATTCACACCATTCGCGAAGCCATCATCCGCCACTCGCCCGTCCCCATAGGCACGGTCCCGATTTACGAAGCCATCTCGCGCGTCAAGCGAGTAGAAGATCTGACCGCCAGCGTGATGCTCGAAGTAATCGAAGAGCAGGCGCAGCAAGGCGTGGATTACATGACCATCCATGCCGGCGTGCTGATTCAATATGTGCCCATGGTGTCAAAGCGCATCACAGGAATCGTAAGCCGAGGCGGCGCGATTCTTGCCCAATGGATGACGCACCACCACAAGCAGAATTTCCTCTACGAATGCTTCGAAGACATCTGCAAGATTTTTGCGAAATACGACGTAAGTTTCTCGCTAGGAGACGGCTTGCGTCCCGGCTGCCTCGCCGACGCCAGCGACGAAGCCCAATTCGCCGAACTAAGAACCCTGGGCGAACTGACCCGCATAGCCTGGAAGCAAGACGTGCAGGTCATGATCGAAGGCCCCGGCCACATTCCCATGCACAAGATCAAAGAGCAGGTGGAAAAGGAAAACGAGTGGTGCGACGAAGCCCCGTTCTATACGCTCGGCCCGCTGGTCACCGACATAGCTCCCGGCTACGATCACATCACCTCCGCCATAGGAGCGGCGATGATCGGCTGGTACGGCGCCTCGATGCTGTGCTACGTAACTCCAAAAGAGCACCTGGGCCTGCCCAACGAAAAAGACGTAAAAGACGGAATCATCGCCTACAAAATCGCCGCCCACGCCGCCGACGTAGCCCGCCAGCGTCCCGGAGCCCGCGACCGCGACGACGCTCTAAGCTACGCCCGCTACAAATTCGATTGGGAAAAACAATTCGAACTCTCGCTCGACCCCGAAACCGCCCGCTCCATGCACGACGAAACCCTCCCCGAAGAGGGATACAAGACCGCAGCCTTCTGCTCCATGTGCGGCCCGAAGTTCTGCTCCATGAATTACTCCAGCAAAGTCGACGAATACAACAAGCAGGTGCACGGACTGGAGAAGAAGGATTACTCGGGGTTGGTGGAGAAGCTGGTCACGATCAAGTAAGCGCCGGCGTCCCGCCGGCATTCTCTAATATCATGATGAATCATAATGAAGACACGCGCCCTACTAGCAGCCGCAATCTCCTGTTTCACCGTGCTGGTCACCGGATGTGGAGGCGGTGGCGGCAACCAACAGCCTCCGCCGCCCAACTTCACCCTCACAGCCTCGCCCAGTTCGGTGCTGGTATCGCAAGGTTCCACCAGCGTGCCAGTCGAACTTAGCGTGCAAGGCCAGAACGGCTTTGAGGGAATGGTCAGTGTGAGCCTGCAAGGTCTTCCTGCCGGAGTCACTGCCTCGCCCGCATTCCCGCTATCCATCAACGCAGGCGGCAGTCAATCGGCTACTTTGACTCTCGCCAGCCCGGTGGCGCGGGGAAACTATAACCTGACCTTTGCCGGAACCAGCGGCGCCCTCTCCGGCAACGCCCCGCTCCTGCTGACCGCCGGCGGCGCCGCGATCAGTGGCCCGGCGCAAGACTTCAAGAAGCAAGTTATCTATCAGATCGTCACCGACCGCTTCTTTGACGGCGATCCCAGCAATAACAATCCGCCGCAGAGCCCGAACATGTACGATTCCACCAAAACCAACTGGCAATTCTACTGGGGCGGAGATCTGGCGGGAATTCAGCAGCAGATGGCCTATCTGGCGGGTATGGGGATCACGGCCATCTGGATCTCACCACCCGTGGACAACATCGACGTAGTGGCCAACTTGGGCGGCACGCCATACGCTCCCTACCACGGCTACTGGGCGCGCGACATGCAGCAGATCGAAGAGCACTTCGGGGACGTCAACAATACCTGGGCCGCTTTCGACAGCCTGGTGGCAGCGGCCCACCAGAACGGGATCCGGATCATTGTGGATTTCGCCGCCAACGACACGAATCCGAATGATGGCGGCGAGTTCGGCAGTCTTTTTTCGAACGATGGCACCCTGCTGTACAGCTATCAGACCGACCCTGCGCCCCCCAACAACTTGTTCCACCACAACGGGACCATTACCGACTTCAATGATCCTTTCCAGCTGCAGTACTACACCCTGGTCGACCTGGCCGACCTGAACCAGGAGAATACGACAGTTGATAGTTACCTGAAGTCCGCACTTCTGCAGTTCATGCAGCAGCATGCAGTGGACGGGTTCCGTCTGGATGCGGTTAAAGACGTTACCTGGGGCTGGCAGTACTCGCTGGCCAATACCGCCTTCACCGCCGGACCAACCTTTCTGTACGGCGAGTGGGATATAGGCGGGACCACCGATCCGACTTATCCTGACTCGGTCCAGTTTTCCAACCGAAGCGGGATTCCTCTGCTTGATTTTCCGCTGGCGAACGCGATGCGCGACGTATTCGTAAAAATGGCGACCATGGTGACTTTCATGAAATCGACAACACCATCAGTCAGGAGAACAGCGATTTTGTTTCTCCGAACGACCGGGTGACTTTTTTTGACAGCCACGATCTCCCGCGCCTACTGAGCATCGACAACAACCAGAACCGTGTGAATGAAGCACTGGCCCTGCTGCTGGCTTGCCGTGGAATCCCCGTGGTTCTGTACGGCGATGAACAATACCTGCACAACGACACCAACGGCGGCGGCGATCCCTATAGCCGGCTCTGGATGTCGTCGTTCGCCACCAATACAACCGCGTACCAACTTATCGATCAGATGGCGAACCTGCGGCAAACGAATCCTGCGCTCGCCTATGGCACGTCCCAGCAACGCCGGATCAACAGCGACGTGTACATTCTGGAGCGGCAGTTCTTCAACGACATCGTGCTGATCGCCGTGAACAAGAGTGAGACGACACCCTACAGCATCACTGGTTTATACACCGCGCTTTCGCCCGGCAATTATTCGGATTATCTGAACGGCTTGATGGGCGGGATTTCCATGCAGGTGAACGCAGGCGGCGGAAATAACCCGGTAACAGCCTTCAACCTGCCGGCGCACACAGTTTCGGTATGGCAATCGTCCGCGCCAGCCGCGGCACCTGCAATTGGGATCGCTGGGCCCGCTCCTGGCACAGCCCGGACTCACCGCAACCGTAGGCGGCGATGGCTTCGGCTCGTCGCAGGGCACGGTTCTGGTAGGTGCAACCGTAGCGACGGTGAATTCCTGGTCTGATTCCTCTGTCACCTTCACTGTGCCTGCTGTCCCGCCCGGCAATTACAACATCACCGTGCAGGCAAACGGCGGAGCAACCTCCAACGCCCTTCCATTTACGGTTCTCACCGGAAATGAAATACCGGTGACCTTCACGGTCAATAATGTTTCGCCGCCAGCAGGTGCTTCGGTGTACTTGACAGGGAACATCCTGGAACTGGGGAATGACGTTACCAGCGCGAGCGCGGCGGTCGGGCCACTCTTGGCAGTGCCGAACAGTGGAAACGCATCGTGGTTCATCAATGCATCGGTGCCGGCGGGTGCGTCAATTCAGTTCACATTCTTCCAGGTGTTGTCCGGTGGCACCATAGTTCCCGAAGGCAGTTCTCATCCCTACACCGTCCCAACCAGCGGCGTGGGAAGTGTTTCGGTGACCTGGTAACGCGAATTGTTGAATTAGAGCGAGCCAATGCAGGAAAACCTTGGGGACAGACGGGACGTACCCCAGCTTTCAGAACCTCGTTTACATCGCAAACATCCGTGATCGAAATCCTTGACCTAAGACCTCTCGTGCGCGACGATAAAGATCTGATTAGGGCAGTTTCGAGGTTCATCCGTCTTAGACGGCGCTCGAAGCGGGAGTCCACTGCCGAAATCCTGACCCCGAGCGCGGTCTAAGGGGAATTGATCACGTAACTTAGTGGTTTATAAAGACTTTACCCGTAAGTCCTTTAAACCCAAAGATCTGGCGAAATTTTAGGTACTGTACGTCTTAAGACTACTATATAGGACAGTACCAAATGTTCTCCTAACTCTATGATTCCAATAGGCAGGGGGTGGCGGGGGGTACCAAATCCTATACTTGGACGGGGCTGAGCAGGCGAGCTAGCATAAAATGCAAGCTGTCGACGAACCCACAAAAGGAGACTCCGCTTCCCATGTCACAGTATGAAGAACCGCTGGAAGAATTTGAAAGATTCGGCCGCTCCGCCGAGGGCGTGAAGTCTCTTATGCAGCACATCGCCGAACGCCTCCATGAAGCCATGACCCGCTACAACTGGGTTGGCTTTTATTTCATGGAAGCCCCCGCTTTCGAAGCTCTGGTGCTCGGACCCTACGTCGGCAGCTTTATGCCTACCCTGCGCATCCCCCTCGATAAAGGACTGTGCGGAGCGGCGGCCACTTCCGGAGAAACCGTGGTAATCAACAATGTTAAGGCCGATCCTCGCTACCTCGGGTCCGATCTCGTAAAGTCCAACATCGTCGTGCCGATCTTTGTTAAGAAAGGCGCGGCGAAGAAACAGGTTGTGGCCGAGCTGTGTATCGAAAGCTACTTTGCCGATACCTTCGATCGGCCAGAACAGGAATTCATCGAGTCCTGCGCCGCTCTGGTCGGCCGGTATATGCAAAAAGAGGCGGTAGCAGCGACGCAAAACGCACCGTGACTAGGCTCCGATGACCCCATTGCGGGTGCCCATACTCGTCGCGTTCTTTGCGATGAGGGGGAAGCTAGCGCTCCAGAACCAGAACTGCCCGGTTCAAGGCAGCCGCCAGCGCTGCGATCTGTTGTTCGGTCCGTCTAAGATCGCCGCGATCGATCGCCTCGTTCACTCCAGGAATCACCACGGCCGCGTACCCGGTGTACTGTCCCGGGGCGTAAATCGCATGGTGATACCACGGACGGTTAGGTAGGCCCTCGGGAATCAGCAGCGCCCGCTCGGCTTCCCGGAGTTTTGCATTCAGGCGATCTGGCGCTGCGGGCATTTTCCGCTGCTTCTGCAGAATTTTCGCTCCCGCTTCCTCCAGGTGACGCGCACCTTCCAGGGCCGCCGAAAAGTCCGGCGCTTTATCTCCGAAGCGTTCTTTACTTTTGTTCTGGGCAGAGTCCAGGTAGACCAGAATTTCCTTCCCGTAGTTTTCGTAATCATAAGGAAGCACGTCGGCGCTCGACATGCGCAGCACTTCCAGACCGTAAACGCGCGCCATCTCCTGCTCGTAGCGGAAATCGGGATCGCCGAATTTCTTGAACCAGGCGAAGTCGTCGAACACCGAGTGATACACGCCATAATCGCCGCTCGAAGTGATATCGGTGGAAGGCACGCCCAGATGCTGCAGGAACACCATGTAGTCGGAACCGCTGCCGAGGTCGCCCACGGGCACATCGTTTTGCATCGCCGCCGGTGGCGGGCGGAAAGTGCTGGTTTCCCGCGAGCGCTGTTCTCCGCACTCGGCTGGCTCGTCTTTTTCCACGCGTCGTAGACGGTTCCGCCTTCGGGCGAAGGCACCGCTTTCGCGATCTCGCGGATAAACTCTTTCAGTGTGGGCACGCCCGAGGCTCCGAACTTCTTGCCCGATACCGCGACGTCCATGTTGAAATAAGCGGCAGCGTTCCCAGTTCCTGCGCGTGATCTTCGCCCCACTCGGTGGAACCGATCAGTCCTTCTTCTTCCGCGTCCCAGCTTCCGATCACAATCGTCCGCTTGGGCTTCCATCCCGACTTCAGCAGTTCGCCCAACCCGTGCACCGTCTCCAGCATCGCCGCCGTGCCGCTGTTCGGATCCACCGCTCCATACACCCAGGCATCGCGATGATTGCCCGCCACTACCCACTCATCGGGCGAAGATGTTCCCCGAACTTTGCCGATGACATCCCAAATGGTGCGGAACTGGTAGTCCTGCTTAAGGTGCATCTTCACTTTCGCCGGGCCCGGACCCACGTGGTAAGTAAACGGCAGCGCTCCCTGCCACTCGCGCGGAGAGGCTGGCCCGCCGAGGTGCTCGAGAATCGGCGAGGCATCGGCATAGGAAAGCGGAGTCACGGGAATCTTCGGCAACTGCTCGGATGCGGCGGGAGACATGCGCTTCGAATCCGGCAGAGCGGGAGTGGACGCCACGCCCGGAGTGGTCGGGTCTCCCGGAAACTGGAACATGAATCCGATCGATCCGCGCTGCACGCCGCTCGCCGGACGCCACGGCCCTTTCGGATAGGCGTCGCCGCGGTAGTAGCCATCGTCTTTCGGGTCGGAATAAATGATGACTCCGGCCGCGCCGCGCTCCTGCGCCACGAATGCTTTCACGCCGCGGAAATTCTCACCGTAACGGACAATGACGATCTTGCCGCGCACATCGACATTCATCTGCTTCAGCTTGTCAAAGTCAGCGGGCGAACCGTAGTTCGCATAGACAACTTCCGCTTCGGCGTCGCCCGACGGCGACATGCCGTTGTAGGCGTTGACAATGCGCGGGTCGTCCTGAAACGGATCGCCGTCGACATGCTCGGGCCGCGGCCCATGCATTTCCACTCCGCGGGCGCGGTCAGGTCCACCCGAATCTCCGCCGGATAGTTCAGCCACACTCTGTATTCGACGATCTCGGTGTCCAATCCGGCCTCGCGAAACTTCTTCGCCACGTACTCGGCGGTCGCTTTGTCCTCGGGAGATCCCGCAATGTGCGGCGCTTCGGTCAGAATGCGCAGATGCTCTTCCGCCAGCTTCGGATCGGGCACCGCCATAAACTTCTTCTCGATTTCCAGTTCGCCGGCTACATCGCGGAAACCGCTGATGAACCAGTGCCGCCTCTTTCCCGGCCGATCTTCCACCTTGCCCTTATCCTTGCCGGCATGATCAAACGCCAGCAGCGCAGAACCCATCAGCACGAAGAACAGAACAGCACCCGAAAGAAGTTTCATAAGCTCCTTGTAGACGCAGATTCAGATCTTTTCCAGCACCGCTAGAACTTCCTCCACCGGCGCAACTGGTCCCGGGCGTAGCCCTTGCGGAAGGCGACGTTTCCGCTACGATCCACGATCACCACCGCCCGATCGCTAGAGCCCGCGCCATCGATTTTCTCCGGATTTCCGCAAAACCCCGTAGCGCTCTGAGACTTCCCCGTGCGGCCAGAAATCGCTGCACAAGGGAAAGTCGAAAGGGCCGATCGCGCGCTCCCATGTGGTGGTGTTCATAATGGAATCCACCGTAATGGCTACGATCTCCGCGTTGCTCGCCAGCACTCGCGGACGTTGCACCTGGTAGCTGATCAACTGGGTCGCGCTCGTTTCCTGCCAGTTGAATGGATAGAACGCCAGCACCACAATTTTCTCTCCGCGATACGCGCTCAGACGCAATGGTGTCTTGACGCCCGCAACCAGCGCCGGCAGTTCGAAATCCGGCGCCGCGTCCCCGACGCCCGGCATTCCGTTTTCGATCACCCCGCGTAAACGCTCTTCCTTCATAAACCAATCATAAGAGCCGGCGCCAACCCCGCCACGAAATGAAGATTGTACCGTGTGCAGGGAGCCGCCGTTGGAACGCGTTACACTAAATAGCGATGAGCATGTCGCCAACGAGCTCGTTTCTCTGATCGGGTGGAGAACTACGTTCGCTATCGCCCGGGATATCCGCCTGACGTTCTCGACCTGCTCCGCTCCGAATGCGGACTGCGGCCAAGTCACGTCGTCGCAGACATCGCTTCCGGCACCGGTGTGTTTACCCGCCTTCTCTTGGAAAATGGAAATTCCGTTTTTGCCGTGGAGCCGAACCCGGAAATGCGCGGAATGGGCATCCATCAACTCGAATCGTATGACTGCCTGGTATCGGTTGCCGGAACCGCCGAAGAGACGACACTGCGCTCCGCCTCCGTCGATTTCGTTACTGCCGCCCAGGCCGCGCACTGGTTCGACCTGCCGCGCGCCCGCGCCGAATTCGCCCGCATTCTGAGGCCGGAGGATGGTGCGTGCTGATATGGAATGAGCGCCGCACCGCAACCACGCCTTTCCTGCGTGACTACGAGCAGCTTCTGCTGACCTATGGTACCGACTATAAGGAAGTGCGCCACGAACGCACCACCGCCATGATCCACGAATTTTTTGCGCCTGCGCAATGCGAAGCACGCGTCTTCGACCTGCGCCAGAGGTTCGACTACGAAGGTGCCGCTGGACGCCTGCTGTCTTCTTCGTACGTGCCGCTCGAGGGTCATCCCGGCCACGCGCCGATGATGCGGGAACTCCAACGAATCTTTCGTGCCCACGCCAAAGATGGCAAGGTTGAATTTGAATACAACACGCGGGTGTACTACGGGCATTTGTAGTGGACGAAGTCAGAAGTAAGAAGTCAAATTGAAAAAGTAAAATTGCAACGACTCGACTTTCACTTCTTCAATTTGACTTCTGACTTCTGACTTTTATTGCCTATGTCTGACGCAAAATCGTTCCACATGTCTCCCGAGGAGTTCCGCCGCCAGGGCCACGCCGTCGTGGACTGGATCGCCGACTACCAATCCCGCGTCGAAACCTTCCCGGTTCTGTCGCGCGTGCAGCCGGGAGAAATTCGCTCGAAACTTCCGCCCAAAGCGCCGCGAGCATGGCGAAGCCTTCGACCAGATTCTCGGCGACCTCGATCGCGTCATCCTTCCCGGCATTACCCACTGGCAGTCGCCTAACTTCTTCGCCTACTTTCCGGCAAACGCCTCTGGGCCGGCCATTCTCGGCGATCTCCTTTCCTCCGGACTCGGCGTGCAAGGCATGCTCTGGTCCACCAGTCCGGCGTGCACCGAACTGGAAACGCACGTGCTCGATTGGCTTGTCCCCATGCTCGGCCTGCCGGAGAAGTTTCTTTCTACCAGCGCCGGAGGCGGCGTGATTCAAGACACCGCGTCCAGCGCCTCGCTCTTCGCCCTGCTGGCCGCCCGCGAGCGTTCCACCAACTTCGCCAGCAATCGCAAAGGCTGCGATGGACGCCTGGTCGCTTACTGCTCCACGCAAACGCACTCCTCCATTGAAAAAGCAATGAAGATTGCCGGCATGGGCTCAGACAACCTGCGCCAGATTGACAGTGGACAAGAACTTCGCCATGCGCCCCGAAGCGCTGGCGCGCCAGATCGAGCAAGACATCAAGGCCGGCCTGATTCCCTGCTTCGTCTGCGCCACCGTGGGCACCACCTCCTCAACCGCGATCGATCCCCTTCGCGAAATTGCCGGCATCTGCCGCGACCACAATCTCTGGCTGCACGTGGACGCCGCCATGAGCGGCACCGCCGCGCTCTGCCCGGAATTCCGCTTCATTCAAGATGGCGTCGAACTCGCCGACAGCTACTGCTTCAACCCGCACAAATGGATGTTCACCAACTTCGATTGCAACTGCTTCTACGTCGCCGACCGCAAGCACTTGATCCGAACGCTCTCCGATCCTGCCGGAGTACCTGCGCAACCAGGCAACGGAATCCGGCGCCGTCATTGATTATCGCGACTGGCACATCCAGCTCGGACGCCGTTTCCGCTCGCTCAAGCTGTGGTTTGTGATCCGGCATTATGGAATCGAAGGCCTGCAACACCACATTCGCGAGCATGTGCGCCTGGCCCAGCAATTCGCCACCTGGGTGAGCGACGATTCGCGTTTCGAACTCGCCGCGCCCGCCCAGCTCAATCTCGTCTGCTTCCGGTTGCGCGCCGGAGATCAAGCCAATCAACTCCTGATGGACCGGCTGAATGGCAGCGGCGACCTCTTCCTAACGCATACCAAGCTCGATGGCAAACTTACCCTTCGCCTCTGCGTCGGCCAAACCAACACTCAGGCGCGCCATGTGGAACGTGCCTGGCAGCGAATCCAGCAAGAGACTGGAGAGCTCGGGAGTTCCTGATACCGTGTAGGACGTATGCCCAGGGAAATTTCAGCAGGCGGAGTCGTGCTTCGGCAGATTTCGGGGCTTTGGCACGTCGCCCTGATTGAGCCACAGAAAAGTGAACCGCAGAAAGAAACTCCCAAGACCGCAAAACGGCCCCGCGCAAGCGCGCCCGGGCCGTGTTCGCCCTCCCCAAAGGTCTGGTGGATCCGGGCGAAAAACCGCAAGCGGCCGCCCTACGGGAAGTGCGGGAAGAAACCGGCATCGTGGCCGAACCGGTCACCAAACTTGCCGATAACAAGTATGTCTACGTTCGCACCTGGGGCGATGGAAAACGAGTCTTCAAAATCGTAAGCTTCTACCTGATGCGCTATGTGTCCGGAGAAATCGATAACCTAACTTCCGACATGCGGATCGAAGTCAAGCGAGCGCTTTGGGTGCCGCTCGCCGACGCAGCCGGCAACTTGCCTACAGCAACGAACGCAAGGTGCTACGCCAGGCACAGGACTATCTGGAAAAGTCAACGTAGGGACACTGCTAGCAGCGCGCGATCGATCGCCTTCTTTTCCTCCCTTGTCAACCGTCGCACCGCTCCCTTCTTCAGATCGCACAGTTCGAGCGGCCCGATCGACACGCGCACCAGACGCAACACGCCAACCCCCAGCGCTTCGAGCAGACGCCGAATCTGCCGGTTCTTGCCTTCGTCAAGGTAATCTCCAGCCAGCTGTTCTTATCGCCGTGCCGCAGAAGTCGCGCCCCCTTCGCGCGCAACTGCTCGCCGTCAACCGCGCGCCCACGAGTGATTCTCGCCAACAGGCCGGCGTCGGCCACGCAATCCACCTGCACGTGATACTTCTTATCCAGATGGCGCTGGCTCGGTGATCCTCGCCGCCCATTCGGAATCATTGGTCAATAGCAGCAGCCCTTCGCTCGCCTTATCCAACCGCCCTACGGGACCAAGCCACGGCAACCCGGGCTGCAGCAGGTCGTAAACCGTCTCGCGCCCTCTCTCATCGGACGCGGTCGTGACCACGCCGCGCGGCTTATTTATGACGAGGTAGATGGCTGGCGTTTTGCCGATGGGCGAACCGTCGACCTCAATCCGGTCGCCAATCCGTTCGTCGCCTACGCGGCCGTCGGGCATTCGCACCGGGCTTTCCGGATCCCGGACGATCCGCCCATTTCGAGTGACCCGTCCAGCCCGAATCAAAATCGCAGCCTGCGACCGCGAGCAATAACCCATTTTGGAAAGCGCTCTCGCCAGGCCGATTCGTTTCTGCGTCCTCACATCTCCTATGCTAAATGGATTTTTGCTGGGCGGCGGAGGGCGTACCATGGCATGTAATTCACTGCTAACACATTTGGAGATCTGCGATGGTACGACGCTGTCCATCGCTTGGTGCGGATGTTCCTCGTTTTCTTTGCTCTGTTGTGCTGGGCACAGGCACAAACCACCAACCCGCCTGATCTGACCAAGCAGCCAACCCTCTACGTGGTCGGCTATGCCCACCTGGATACGGAATGGCGATGGGAGTATCCCCAGGTCATCAACGAATACATTCGCAAGACCATGGAGGATAATTTCACGCTGTTCGACAAGTATCCCCACTATGTTTTCAATTTCAGCGGCGCCAACCGCTACCGTTTCATGAAGGAATATTTTCCGGCGGATTTCGCCAAGGTGAAGAAGTACGTGGAGGCAGGGCAGGTGGTTCCCGGCGGGCTCTTCCATGGAAGAGGGCGACGTGAACACGCCCAGCGCCGAGACCATCATCCGGCAAATTCTGTACGGGAATGACTGGTTTCGGAAGGAGTTCGGCAAAGCCAGCGCGGAATACATGCTGCCCGACTGCTTCGGATTTCCGGCCTCGCTGCCGACGATTCTGGCGCACTCCGGGGTCAAAGGCTTCTCGACCCAGAAACTGGTGTGGGGATCCTCGGCCGACGCCGGCGGTCCGGAATCGCTCGAGAAGACGCCGGAGGGCACGCCGTTCAACGTGGGCGTCTGGGTGGGACCGGATGGAGAGAGCGTGCTGGCGGGATTGAATCCAGGCGACTACAGCGGCGGAATCGACACCGATCTCAGCAAGCCGCTGCCTGCCGCTCCGCCCGAACGCCGCTCTCGAAGAGATTCGGAAGAAATTTCACCCGCTGCGGCAGAAACTACGCCAGCTGGAGAACGCCAATCTGCCGCTCGATCCGAAGGATTTCAGGAATATTATGCGCTGCGTGCGCAGGAGAGAGGCCTCGCCAAGGTCCAATCGGATCGCGACCTTGACCGCTATCAGAGACGATTGGGCCGCGCGCGTGGAGCAGAACGGCAAAGTCAGCGGCGTGTTCACGGACTATCACTATTACGGCACGGGCGACATCGGCGGAGCTCCGGATGAGGAATCCGTCAAGCGGCTGGAGGCGATCGTCACCAAGGGGACCGCCAGCCTGCCGCCGCAAGACGAAGACGGGTCTTACATAGAGGGGCAGGCGCATCCGGAGTGGCCGGCGGTGAAAGTGGGCGATGGCCCTGTCCACGTGATTTCGGCGAACGCGGAGCAGATGTTTCTCGACATCACGCCCTCCGAAGCCGCCGGACTTCCGCGCTACACGGGCGAAATGGAGCTGACCAATCATTCGGCCGGCTCGCTGACTTCGCAGGCCTATCAGAAACGCTGGCTTCGGAAAGAAGAGTTGCTGGCCGACGCGGCCGAGAAAGCCTCGGTGGCCGCCGAATGGCTGGGGGCGCGACCGTATCCGCTGCAGCGGCTCAACGATGCCTGGACGCTCGTGATGGGCGGCCAGTTCCACGACATCGCCGCCGGAACCGCCACTCCCAAGTCCTACGAGTTTGCCTGGAACGACGATGTGATCGCCATGAACCAGTTCGCCGGCGTGCTGACCAACGCCACCGAAGCCGTCGCCGCCGCGCTCGACACCGAGACCAAAGGCATTCCGCATCGTGGTCTTCAATCCCTTGAACATCGCGCGCGAAGACGTGGTGGAAGCCAGCATCGAACTTCCCGGGCGGCATGCCGAGCGGCGGTGCACGTGATCGGTCCGGACGGCAAGGAAGTTCCGGCGCAGATCTCGAACGGCAAAGTGCTGTTCGTGGCCAAGGTGCCTTCCGTCGGCTATGCGGTTTACGATGTGCAGCCCGGGCCGCGGCGCGGACGCCGCATCCGCGCTGCAGGTGTCGCGAGAATTCGCTGGAGAATCAGTACTATCGCGTCAGCTGAATGCCAGACGGCGACGTCGCCAGCATTTTCGACAAGTCGATCGGCAAGGAATTGCTGGCCGCGCCGGCGCGCCTTGCGATCTCCTACGATAATCCCGAGCAGTGGCCGGCCTGGAACATGGACTGGGACCAGGAGCAGGCCGCGCCGAAGGCCTACGTCGGCGGCCCGGCGCAGATTCGCGTGGTGGAAAACGGTCCGGTGCGCGTGGCGGTGGAAGTTTCGCGCGAAACCGCAGGCTCCAAGATTCGTGCAGACCATCCGGCTTTCGGCGGGCGATGCCGGAAAGCGCGTGGAGATTCGGCAAACGTCATCGACTGGAACACCCAGGAGTCCAACCTGAAGGCCACGTTTCCCTTGACCGCTTCGAACCAGCATGGCGACCTACAACTGGGACATCGGCACCATCGAGCGGCCCACCGCCGAGCCGAAGAAGTTCGAAGTGCCGTCGCATCAGTGGATCGACCTGACCGACATGAGCGGCGAGTTCGGCGCCACCATCCTGACCGACTGCAAGAACGGATCGGACAAGCCCAACGACCACACGATCCGGCTGACCCTGATCCGGACGCCCGGGCACGCGCGGCGGCTACGCCGACCAGGGCACGCAGGATTTCGGACACCACGAGTTCGTCTACGGCATCGCCGGACATGCCGCCGACTGGCGCCAGGCCGGGACCGACTGGCAGGCGCAGCGCCTGAACGATCCGCTGATCGCCTTCGAAACCTCGAAGCATGCGGGCGCGCTGGGCCGGGAGTTTTCTCTGCTCAAGGTCAGCAATCCGCGGATTCGAGTCCTGGCGCTGAAGAAAGCGGAGCAGGGCGACGAAATGATCGTGCGGCTGGTGGAACTCGACGGCAAGCCGCAGCCGAATGTGCGAATTTCGTTCGCCGCGCCGATCACCGCCGCGCGCGAAGTCAACGGGCAGGAGCAGCCGGTCGGAGCCGCCAACGTTCCTGGACGGGAGCGCTGGTGACCTCGTTCACCGCGTATCAGCCGCGCACGTTCGCCGTGAGGCTGGCGGCGCCGCCCGCCAAAGTTGCGGGCGTGCATTCCGCGCCGGTGACGCTGCACTACGATCTCGCGACCGCCAGCAATGATGGCGCGCACTCGGCCGGCGGGTTCGACGGCAAAGGCAACGCGCTGCCGGCCGAAATGCTGCCCGCGCAAATCACGCTTCAACGACGTGCAGTTCCAGCTCGCGCCGGCCAAGACCGGCGCGCCCAACGCGGTCGTGGCCAAGGGCCAGACGATCGACCTGCCGGCCGGCCACTACAACCGCGTCTACGTGCTGGCGGCCTCCGCCGATGGCGACCAGAAGGCAAGCTTCAAGCTGGGAGCAAGCGACCGTGACCTGACGATCCAGGACTGGGGCGGATTCATCGGCCAGTGGGACGACCGGCAGTGGATCGCGAAGGACATCCCATCGCCAGGCTACCTGGAAAGACCGAGCACGACGATTACGGCGAGATGACGGGCATCAAGCCCGGCTACATCAAGCGCGCGGATCTGGCCTGGTACTGCTCGCATCACCACGATGCCGCGGGCGAAAACGTGCCGTACCGCTACTCGTATCTCTTCGCGTATCCGATCGACCTGCCGCCCGGCGCGAAAACCATCATTGCCGGACAACGACAAGATCCGCATTCTGGCAATCCGTAGCCGAGGAGAACCCGGACGTAAACCCGTGCAGCCGCTGTACGATGTGCTTCCTTCGCCTCTTTCCAGCAGTGCGGCACGGTAGAGGGTAACGCGTTTCGGGCCGGAGTACGCTCCGCAAGGTACGCAACGAAGCGCGTCGCGTCATGTCCAATCTCATTGCCGTTTGGTGGTCGCGTTTGACCGCGGATTACCAGAACGAGAGGCAAGCCAGACCAGCACAAGCACAATCACCATCCCACCTGTTGCCCACCACATTGGTTGCTCCCCCTTGGAGCGGCAGTACTCGGTTCTTCAGCAACGATCAGGACAGTCGAGGATGCCCAGCGGCCATCTCTTACGACCTGTACGGGCTGACCCCCAGCTTCCGCACTTGCTCCGTGAACTCCCGCACTACCTGCCCAAACCTCGGCCCTTCGGCCGCCGAAACCCATTCCAGGCGAAAGCGCTCTTCCTCGATACCGAAATCCGCGAGCATCAGCTTGATGGCGTCCGCGCGTTTTTCGGTTTTGTAGATTGCCCTCCTGATAGTGACAATCTCCCGGATGGCAGCCGCAGATGAGGACGCCGTCCGCCCCCTTGGTGAACGCATCAATCACCAGGTTGGGATGCACCATGCCCGAGCACATGACGCGGACGATGCGGATGCTGGGCGGGTATTGGGTCCGGGAAACGCCCGCCAAGTCTGCGCCGGCGTAGGAGCACCAGTTGCAACACAGGGCGATGATCAAGGGTTGAAAGTTGTCGTCCATTACTCTACTCCCAAAGCAGCATGGATCTGGGCCTCGATCTGATCGAGGGTAAATCCACGGATGAATATGCCGTTCTTCGGACACGTAGCCTGGCAGCAGCCACAGCCCTTGCAGGTGGAGTCGTTGGTTTCGACGACTTTCTTGATCGCCCCCTGCCACATGTACTCGAGCAGCGTGATCGCTTTGTAGGGGCAGGTGTCCACGCAGTAGGCGCAACCGTCGCAGCTCTCGTCCACCACTTGCGAGATATTCGCCCCCAGTTCGAGGCTATCCTGGACGAGGACGGATGCTGCGCGCGCGGACGCTGCCTGCGCCTGCAGGATGGATTCCTCGATGGTCTTCGGAGAATGTGCCAGCCCACACAGAAAGACGCCGTCGGTCATGAAGTCCACCGGGCGCAGCTTCATGTGGGCTTCGAGGAAGAATCCCTCGCTGTTGAGCGGAACCTTGAGGAACTGCGCGATCTTCCGGTTGTCTTCATGCGGATGAATGCCCGCGGACAGAACCACCAGGTCGGCGGAGATCGTGATCGGCATCCCGAGGGTCTGGTCGTAGACGGTGACCTGCAGTCCTTCGCCGTTTCGCGACACCTCGGGCTTGCGGTCCTCGTCGTAGCGCACAAAGACGACGCCTTGCTGGCGCGCCTTGGTGTAGTAGCTCTCTTTGAAGCCGTAGGTGCGGATGTCGCGGTAGAGAACGTACACATGCGTCTCGGGCGAGAGCGCCTTGATCCGCAGGGCATTCTTGATGGCTTCGGCGCAGCACACCCGAGAACAGTAGGGATGGTCGGCATCGCGTGAGCCCACGCACTGGATCATGACGACGGTCTTTGCGGGCCGATTGCCTTCCCGCGCCAGGAAGCCATCGCCGGAAGCGAGGCGTGCTTCGAGTTCACGCTGCGTGATGACACTGTCGTCCTGTCCATACAGGTATTCTTTTGGTTGGTACTGCTTCGCGCCCGTGGCCACGATCACGACTCCGTGCGTGACTTCGGTGGTCTGTGCCGTCGGCGGTGATCGTTGTCTTGAAGTCGCCGATTGTGCCGTCGATCTTTTCGATGGCCGCGCCGGTAAATAGATGGATTCTGCTGTTCTGTGCGATCTCGTCGCGCAGACGCGCTAATTCGTCCTGCGGCTTTTCTCCGTTGAGTAAGTAGTGGACGTGGCGCAGATTTCCGCCCAGTTCGTTCTCCTTCTCCACCAGATAGACATCAAAGCCCTGGCGTGCCAGTGCCAGCGCGGCGGTCATGCCCGACAGCCCTCCGCCGATGACCAGGGCGGACTTTTCCATCTCTGACCGTCTGCCGGTGGAGCGGCTGCAACAGCCGGGACTTGGCCAGCGCCATCCGGACCAGGTCTTTGGATTTCTGGGTGGCCTTCTCCGGCTCGTGCATGTGCACCCAGGAGCACTGGTCGCGGATGTTGGCCATCTCAAACAGGTAGGGATTGAGTCCGGCCTCCGCCAGCGTGTTGCGGAACAGCGGCTCGTGCGTTCGCGGGGTGCAGGAGGCCACCACGACCCGATTCAGATTGTGTTCGGCGATCTGCTCCTTGATCCGATCCTGGGTATCGTTGGAGCAGGTATAAAGATTGTTCTCCGCGTACACGACGTTGGGCAGGGTCTTCGCATATTCCACGACGTCCGGAACATTGACCACGCCGGCGATATTGGTGCCGCAGTGGCAGACAAAGACTCCGATGCGCGGCTCTTCTCCCGTCACATCTTTTTCGGGCGGATAAACCTTGGGCGTGATCAACGTGCCGCGGGCTTCCCGCAACAGCGAGAGCACCTGCGCCGCCGCCGCCGAGGCCTGCATGACAGTTTCCGGAATATCCTTCGGCTCGGCAAACGGTCCGGCGACATATATTCCTTCGCGCGACGATTCCGCCGGCTTGAACGCGGAGGTTCCGCAGAAATTGAATTCATTCAGCGCCACGCCGAATCGCTCGGCCAGCGCCTTGACATCTTTGGGCGGCTGCATGCCCACCGAGAGCACGACCAGGTCGTATTCCTCGAAGAGCTTTCTGTCGTTCTCGCCGAGATACTGGACGATCAGGTTCCGCGTCCCAGGGACTTCCTCGATCTTCGGCACGCGAGAACGGATGTAGCGCACGCCGAGTTCTTGCGCCCGGTGGTAATACTGCTCGAAGCCCTTGCTGAAGGCGCGCAGGTCCATGAAGAAGATGTCGCATTGCAGGCCTTCGCCGAGATGTTCTTTGGCGATGATGGCTTCTTTGGTGGCATACATGCAGCAGACCGACGAACAGTAGTCGTGTTCGGAATCGCGCGAACCAACGCACTGCAGGAAGGCAATGCGCTTCGGCTCCTTCCGGTCGAAAGGCCGCAACACGTGGCCGGAGTACGGTCCGGAGGCGGACAGAATCCGCTCGAACTCCAGGGACGTGAGCACATTCGGGAAGCGGCCATAACCCAGGTCCTTCTTCAAACGTGCGTCGAAGATCTCGTATCCGGGAGCGAGGACGACGGCGCCGACGTTCAGCTCGAGCTTCTGCTCTCGCTGCGTGTAGTCGATGGCGTGGGCCTGGCAGGCGGTCTCGCAGAGATGGCAATCGCAGCAGATCCCGCAAGCCAGACAACGCTTGGCCTCCGCCACCGCTTCTTCCACCGTGTAGCCGACATGAACCTCGGCAAACGTTCTTCCGCGAGTCGCGGGGTCGAGGGCTTGCATGTGGATCTGGCGTTGCATCAGCACGCCAGTCGTATCCACAACGTATTCGGTTTGGTACGGCCCTTCCATCTCGCGCCCGATGCGCAGGTCCTCGTGATTGAGCCAGCGATCGATCGATTTTGCAGCTTTCTTGCCGGCGAGTTTGGCGTTCACCACCACGTCGGGACCGGTGACACAGTCCCCACCCGCAAATACTCCGGGCAACCCGGTTTCGAGCGTCAGCGGATCGGCTTTGAGCGTTCCCCACTTGGTGGTTTCCACACCCAGGCGCTCTCCTAGACGCCCCACGTCGGGAAACTGGCCGATGGAGACGATGACGGCGTCACACGGCAAAACAAATTCGGAGCCGGGAATCGGTTCGGGAGCGGGCCGCCCGCTGGCGTCCGCCTTGCCGAGCTTCATCTTTAGGCACTCAAGCCCGGCCACGCGTCCGTCCGCCCCGGCCTGGAACGACTTGGGGGCGGCGAGAAACATCAACTTGATGCCTTCGCGCTCCGCGTCTTTGATCTCACGCGGGTCGGCAGGCATCTCGGCGCGGGTCCGGCGATAAACGATGGTGACGTCTTTGGCTCCGCAGCGAAGAGCGGTGCGCGCCGCGTCCAGAGCGGAGTTTCCCCCGCCAATCACGAGCACGCGCTGGCCGGGTGCCACCGGCTTTTCGAGATTGACTCGGCGCAGGAACTCCACGCCCCCGGTGACGCCGGGCAAGTTTTCTCCGGGAATCGCAAGTTTCCGCTCAACGTGGGCGCCGATGGCAATGAAGACGGCGGCAAAGCTCTTTCCGCAGTTCTTCGAAGGCGATGCTGCGGCCCACTGGCGTGTCCAGAAGGATCTCGATTCCGATGGCGCGCAGCCGGTCGATTTCGGCATTCAGCAATTTGCGCGGCAAGCGGTAGGACGGAATCCCGACCGTCAGCATTCCGCCGGCAGTGGAAAGCGCCTCGAAGATTGTCGGACGATAGCCTTTTTGCCGGAGCTGATAGGCGCAGACGAGTCCGGCCGGGCCCGAACCAATGATGGCAATTCTTTCCGGACGGTCGGGAACGGTAGGCTGCGGCAGCTTATAGTCGGGACAATAGTCGGTGATGAAGCGTTTCAACGCCGGGAAGATTGACCGGATCGTCCACTCCGGCACGCGTGCACGCGTCGGTGCAGGGGTGGGTGCAGACCCGCCCGCAAATGGACGGCAGCGGGTTATCGCGCAAAATGACCTGGAGCGCTTCGTCAAAGCGCGTTGCGCAATCAGAGTCACGTACCCCTGTCCGTCCTGATGAACGGGGCATGCGGCCTGGCAGGGAGAGGTCCCACGGCGCGAAATCGTGAAGACGTTGGGAACGGCTTGCGGGAACGGCCGGTAGATCGCCTTTCGCTCTGCCAGGCCCTGGTCGAATTCCGACGGGAGCGTCACCGGACACTCCGCCGTGCATGCGCCACAGCCTGTGCACTTCGTCTCATCCACGAAACGCGGCTGCTGCTTGATGGTGACGGTGAAATTTCCCGGCTGGCCCTCGATGCGTTCCACTTCGCTCAAGGTGAGGATTTCGATGTCCTTGTGGCGGCCGATCTCGACCAGGCGCGGCGCCATCGTGCACATCGCGCAATCGTTGGTGGGAAAGGTTTTGTCGAGCTGCGCCATCACCCCGCCAATGGCGGGCCGTTTCTCGGCCAGATAGACCTTGATGCCGCCGTTGGCCAGATCGAGCGCGGCCTGCATGCCACCGATACCGCCGCCAACGACCAGCGCGGCGCCGACTGGTGCTGTTCTTGGGCTTCCTCAGACGGCATGGGGAAGGCCTCCGCTGCGGGCGCCTGCCGCGCGGCTCTCTCCTTTACCGCCAGGAAGTACAGGGCCAGCGGCCGATAGATCATGTGCGACCACTTGCCGAACGACATCTCGACGACCAGCATCGGCGTGGCGATGATCACGTGCAGCGCGTACGTGAAGTGACAGGCGAGAGCGAACCCCGCATAACGCAGGACGTGCGCGGCCAGTCCGCTGAGCGCCGTCAGCAGCAGCAGGATGGGGAAGACCAGATCCTCCACCTTGGTTTCCTTGTAGATTCCTTCGCGCCCGCAAGCGGCCGTACGAGGATGTCGCCGATGCCGTAAAAGATGAAGCCGGCGGCGAGGTATCCGAGCCAGCGCTGCGGGTGGTAGAGGGGATAGATGTTGTCGGTCTGGAACCAGCGCAGTGCGAAGACCTTGATGGTCAGCATCATCACCGTGCCCAGCGGCGAGAAGCCAATGCCCCAGCCAACGGCCTTGTTCCGGACACTTCCGCAACAGCGAGTGCGCGACCGACTGGTAGACGTATGTCCAGGCCTCGGCCGCATAATCAGAAAGCGGAATGCGCGTCGCCGTTCCCCGCCATCGTCAGCCGCCAGACGCGGAAGACGCGCGAGAGCAGGAGCAGTAACGGAACCAGCATCACCGTGAGCGTGTAGTACGTCATGAGGGGAAACATGTGATCCAATCCCAAAGGCGTGGTGGCGAAGTCGCTGAAGCGGCATCCCAACGTACCAGAGGTGGTAGCCGAGGATCAGTAGCAGTGACGAGAACGCGCCGCGAAGCAGCGAACCGAGATACCACGCCCGGGACCGGAGCAGCTTGGAGGCGATGCCCGTCCACTCGTACTGCGCGCTGAGGAAGCGCCGCAGCGTCATCATGGAGATCCTGGGCTCGGCCTGGCGCGGGCAGACGATCGAGCAGTCACCGCAGTCGTGGCAGACCCATGGCTCCAGGCTTTCCAGCAGCGGCTGCCTCAGCCCCAGCAGGGCGTAGCGGATGCTCCTGCG
Source organism: uncultured Acidobacteriaceae bacterium (assembly GCA_963819145.1). Classification (GTDB taxonomy): domain Bacteria; phylum Acidobacteriota; class Terriglobia; order Terriglobales; family Acidobacteriaceae; genus Sulfotelmatobacter. Next base: position 2,375 of record CAWFVB010000022.1, on the reverse strand, counting down.
GGGAAAGCTTACGGATCCTTCGACCAGATCGCAGGAGAGCGTGCAGCTTCCGCACTGATAGCAGCCGGTGGGGTCGAACTTCCCGTACCGCCGAATCTCGTCCAGCAGGGTTGGATCGCTTTGAACCGGCAATGCGCCGACTGCCATTTGCCACCTCTACCGAGAGGTGCCCGCTACTGCGTAGCGACCACCCATTCCTTGACGGTCCTCCTGGTGTACACCAGGAACTTTCCGTCTTCCTCCACTATCTGGATCTCAAAGTTCTCGTTCTGATAGGACTGCCTACGCGTGATGCTTCCTCTTTGCTGTCGTAGAGTTGCCCATCCCACATGAATTTCTTTCCATCGCTGATCATTGCGAGATTCGGGCTCATACGATGCCTCCAGCCCGTCCACATGGAGCTGAGAAAACGTTCAGCCGTCATTACCTCGCGGTGCTGTGGCGCGGGGAAATACTCGCGCACCAGCCACTCCGCCGCTTGTGGCACGGCGCTGCTGACTGCATGCGACAATCCATGCGATATCTCTTCCGGCAGTGGCCCGGTCTGGCAGGCCAGCACCCGCACTTCGACCCCGCAGGTTTCCTGCAACTCGCGCAGCAGGTTGGACGTGGGCAATTGGTGCATGGAGAGATGTCGAGTTTGACCGGCGGGAATCTCGGCAGGATTGATCTCGAACATCTCGCCGGGAGTGCGTCCGGCATCGATCGCGTCCATGATGAGCAAGCGCTGCGGACGAACGGGACTCAGGCAAAGAGTGAATAACAGCTTTCGCACGCCGGTGCCGACGTCCAGCAAGCAGACGGCTTCGGGTACGTCGATAGTGCTTCTCGACATAGTCGACTACCGCGCACCCGAAGCCGTCATCTCCGAACAGTATATTCCCACAGCCGAGCACCAGGTCGGCTTCCGACAAAATTCGGGGAGATCGGATTGCTCGATTCGCTATCGATCGACCATCTCGCATGCTCCTCCTCTCGCTGCGCTTCAGTTGGCCAGCGTGCCGATCAATTGCCGTCCGCGTCGAAAATATCCAGCTTGACCGAGAGCTTGCCATCCAGCCGGTGGGTGGCGCAGGACAAGCATGGATCGTAGGCGCGGATCGACATTTCTACCGTGTTCAGCACCCCCTGGTCGTACTTGCCGTCGTGGATCAGGCTCTTGGCGGCCTGTGTGACCGACATGTTGATGGGAGCGTTGTTGTGAGTAGTGCCGACGATCATGTTGACGTTGGTGATCAGGCCGTCGGCATCGGTCGTGTAGTCGTGGATGAGCGTGCCGCGCGGCGCTTCGGTGAGCCGACGCCTCGGGCTGCCCGGGCGTCACCTTCACCCGGGTTTCGGTGCTGGTGATCTCAGGATCGTCGAGCAGACGGATGGCGTTTTCCGCGTTGTAGAGCAGTTCGATCAGCGCGCCCAGTGATAGAGCAGGGTGAGCTGTGCGGGCCGCCCGAACTTCTGCGCGGAACTCCACCAGTTCGGCCTGCGCCAGTGGCGTGTCAATGTGGTCGCAGACGTTGATGCGCGCCAGTGTGTTTGCGCGATATATGCCCTTGGGATTTTCGACATCCATCGAGAAGCCTTCGCCCCACTGCTTGGCATACGGGAACTTCAGGTAGCTCCACGATTCGATGTGCTCGGTGATGTACTCGGTGTAGTGGTCGTACGGGAAATCCTGGTAGGTGCCTTGGTCCATCAGGCGCAGCTTGCCGTCGTAGAGGTTGAGCGCGCCGTTCGTCTTTGACGGTGCCGATGAAGCCTGTGGTGATGACGCCCAGCGACTTCACTACGTCGAGGTACTTGGGGAAAATGCTCTCTTTGGCAAAGGCAATGGAGAACTTCGCCAGTTCCAGCGCTTCGTCCGCCTGCTTGCGAAGTTGATCGCGCTCGGCCGGAGCCAGCGGCTTGCTGAACCCGCCGGGAACAGCGGCCTGCGGATGCATTGCCTTGCCCGCCAGGACCTCCAGCATCTTGGCGGACATGTGCCGCACCTTCACCACCCGCCGGGCAATATCGGGCGCGGCCTGCAGTACGCCGATGACATTGCGAATGGAATAAGGAGCGTCCGGGCCCGAGCACGAAATCGGCTCCGGCCAGGAAATAGAAGTGCAGGATGTGCTCTTCCATGAAGGCGATGCTGTTGCACAGTTCGCCCCGAAAAGGCGACTCTCGAGAACTTCCCTAACAAATACGCGTCTCGTGACTACACCGTAGAATTCGATTGCCCGGAATTTACCAGCCTATGCCCTATAACGGGGCAACCTGATTTTGCAAGGATCAGCATTACCTACATTCCAGACCTGAAGTGTATTGAATCAAAGTCATTGAAACTATATCTCTTTTCCTTCCGAAACTCCGGAATGTTTCATGAAGAGATC
>CAWFVB010000021.1:0-13636 GCA_963819145.1 uncultured Acidobacteriaceae bacterium | reverse complement strand
TCGATCGAGCGGCTGATGCTGTCGTAGAGAGTTTGCCGGCAACGTCTTCTCCGCCTGCGCAGGCAAGACGTAGCAGCTAGTCTAAGAATAAGGTGCAAGGGCGAGCTTGTCCCTCGTTCTCTCGTCGCGGCAGCTTAAAGGCCATTGAAACCAAAGGTACTAGGTCCTATTGGCCTGTGCCCTCGCTGAGCAAATCAAGTTAGAATCACGAGAGATGCGGCGGACAGCATTCATTCTTGCGTTGGGACTTCTGGCAGCGATGGTGGCAGTGTCGGCATTTGCCGCTGGCGACGATCCTTCCGCCCTACCTCTGCCCCACCCATTTCCTGCGGAAACGGAATTCCGGGCGGGGTCAACTGCATCGTTTCGAAGAAAGACCTCAAAGCAGCGCGGAGCGCCTTCACCAAGGGGGTGAAGTTGCAGGATCAGCGGCGTACGGAAGAGGCGTTCGCCCAGTTCGACACCGCCGCGCAGCTGGCGCCGCAGAACATGCAGTTTTTGACGGCGCGCGAAGTGGTGAAGGCACAACTGGTCTTCAACCACGTGCAGCGTGGAAACATTCTGATGCTGGAAAATGCGCAGGCCCAGGCCGCGGCGGAGTTTCGTAAAGCGCTCGATCTTGATGCGGAGAACCAATTCGTGCGGGAACGACTGGCGGAAGCCAGCCGTGAGCTGGCGCCAGTCCCACCTGGAGCGATGCCCGTCCAAATTGCGGATTCCGGCGAGATACACCTTGAACCCAGGGATGGGCGGGCGACGTTTCATTACAGCGGAGAGGTTAGTGGACTGTTCGCCGAACTCTCCGACGCATTATGGAGTGAACCCGCAGTTTGACGATTCGGTGCAAGCCCGGCAGGTGCGGTTCAACGTCGACGATGTGGACTTTTTCACCGCGCTGAAACTGGCCTGTCAAGTCAGCAAGACCATGTGGGCGGCGCTTGACGCCCACCAGCTACTGATCGCCGCCGATAGCCTTGAGAATCACAAGCAGTACGACCGCATGTCGCTGCGGACTTTCATGCTGCCGGCGCATTCCTCGCCGCAGGAAACGACGGACCTGGTGAACGCGATGCGCACCATGTTCGACCTTCGGTTCGTCAGTTCGGGACAGGCCGCGAATACGGTGGAAGTGCGCGGGCCGCAACCGTTCCTCGAGGCCTGCTCCAAACTGATGGAACAGCTCGGCAACCAGCGCCCGCAGGTGATGCTCGATGTCCGCGTGTACCAGATCAACCACCAGCTCACGCGGAACATGGGCGTGCACATTCCCAACACTTTCAACATGTACAACATTCCGGCGGTGGCGCTGGTGGGACTTGGGGGGCAGAGCATTTCTCAGCTCATCAACCAGCTGATCGCGTCGGGCGGCATCAACCAGGCGGGCAGTTCGGCGCTTTCGGGACTTTTGGCGCAACTGGGAGGACAAAGCAATTCCATCTTCAGCCAGCCGCTGGCGACGTTTGGAGGCGGGCTCACGTTCAGCGGCGTGAGTCTCGACCAGTTTGCCGTCAATCTTTCCGTCAACGAATCCTGGGTGCGCAGCCTGGAGAGCTTGACCATGCGGGCCAGCCAGGGCAGCGACGCCACGTTCCATTTGGGGGAGAAGTATCCGATTTTGAATGCGAGTTATGCGCCCATTTATAACTCGGCGGCGATCTCGGCGGTGCTGGGGAATCAGACTTATGTTCCGCCCTTCCCTTCCGTCAGCTATGAAGATCTGGGGTTGAACCTGAAGGCCAAGCCGACGATCCATGGCGATGGTTCGGTCAGCCTGGATCTCGAACTACAGGTGCGTTCACTCACCGGACAATCAAGCAATGGAGTTCCGGTCATCTCGAACCGGGAATACAAAGGGAGCATCAACCTGAACGATGGCGAACCGGCGGTGGTGGCCGGTGAAGTGTCGCAGACCGATACGCGCTCCATGAGCGGGATTCCGGGGCTTGGATTTGTGCCGGTCCTCAATCAGGCGATGGTGAACAATACCAAGGAATCGGAGAGCGACGAGCTCATGGTCGTCATTACGCCGCACGTTCTGGCGAATTTCAACCGGAAGACGCCGGAGATTTGGGTCAGCGAGAAGTAGGGGGAAGCGACGTCGGACCTCAGCCCCGTAAGTGCTGACTTAAGGGTTCCAATTCACCCCAAGAGCTGTCTGGCCGCGCCGAAAGCAAATTCTAAGTTTCTAAGGCGAAGACACGGCGTCAGACGTGAATCAGCTGAAAGCAGTTGATCTTTCCTGCGCTGTCGAAGCCCACCCTAAGGAAAAGCCGCGCGTTCGCGAAATCCACGCGGTAGTAGACGAGCTTCTCATCGCCTCTCTCTTCGAGAAAAGATACCGATTGGAAGGCGCCAAGATGAGGAGTGCGGGTGGCGAAGTCCTCCACTGCCTCCTGGATGCCGCGGAGCATCGTCGCCGAGTACTGGCCATAATCCGGCTCCCCCTTTGCTAGCCGGACAAATTCCTCCTGCACGCGCTTCGTGCGGGCGGGGTCAGGATCGGTCTTGGGCTGCATTGCGAGCAGGGAGATTTCGGGAACATACATCCCGGCGATGCCGAGAGCGAGCCCATGGGCGTCGGTGCCGAAGCGGCTGTCGAGGTTCGTGAACACGATGACTGCGGTCCGCTGTTCCGGCAAGATAACCATGCCCGTGCCTGTGTACCCGGTATGCGTGACTATCTTCACTCCGCAATAGCGATCGACGCCCCACCCAAAACCGTAATCGAGCCAGCCTAGAACGGTGTTGGCCCGCGCCTGGGGCGTCCACATCTGGTCCCGCAGGGCCGGAGGAACGACACGGTCTGTCTCGAGGGTGGCCGCCCATCGCGCAAAATCCACGATATTTGCGCCTACGTCGTTGTAGAGCGGACCGAAGTCGCCCGCCGTGCGGCGGTTTGAAATGACCTCGCCGCTGGGGGTGAGCTCATGGCCCGATACCCGATGCTTGATGATGAGAGCGGGGTCCAGGGAGACCATTGAGGTCATGCCCGCGGGGGTGAAGAGCCGTTCGGTCACGAAGCGCCACCACGGCATCCCGCTGGCTTTCTCCGTAATGACTTGGCAGAGGATGGGCCCTGCGGAAGTGTATTCGTATCCCGTGCCAGGAGGAAACAGCAGGTCCTGTCTCTTGATGTTGGCCAACAACTGCTCGGTGGAGTATGAAACGAACTCTACTAATCCCACGTCTGCCTCTACGACATCCGGCAAGCCCGAAGTGTGCGAGAGCAGATTTCGTATATGAATGCCCTTCCAGGTCGCCGGCGGGTCGGTAAAGAAAGGGCTGATCTCGTCGTCAAGATGCACCTTGCCATCCTGAACCAGCAGCATGATGGCTGCCGCCTTCAATTGTTTGTCGAGAGACGCGATCGGAAAGATGGTGTCGAGCGTAACCGGGACGTTGAGTTCCAGATTCGCGAGCCCGTAAGCCTGAGTGGCAACGATGCGTCCGTCGCGCACCACGGCTACGGCTAAGCCGGGGATGCGACGGTTCTTCATCTCCGCCTTTATGTAGCTGTCGGCTTCTGTTGACAGGCCGCCCGCGGGTTGTTGAGGAGGCGTTGCCGCGGTTGTGGCCCCCGCAAGAAGGAAAGTAGCGGCTGCGACCAGCGCCAATCGCCATGCATTCATCGGAGTCTTCACCCCGCGTCGGAAGAATGTCGCGCATGTTACCACATTGGAGATTCGACGATTGTGGATGCGTCGTCGGCTATTCGGAAGTGCGCGCTGAGCAGCGCGTTGTTCAAGAGGGTTGAAGTCCCTCTGGCGCTCAAATGAGGGGCGCCATATCCAAGAAGCGGGGTTCGGAGCCTCGCTGGCCGGAGAAGGCGGAAGGTATGGAGACGTCTAAACGGGCACGAAGGCGAAAGCTGGACACAAGCCAAGACCGACCTGAAGCCACCGCTTGCTGTACTTCGGAGGGCAGGGTGTCCATCAAGTGAGTATCGCAAGATGGAATCCGAAGGGCCTGCGGAGAAGTACCGGGCCGTAATCGATGGGGAAACCCAAGATGAACCGGTCGGCCAAAGGTGGGGCAAGGTCGAGTCTGCACTTCCGAGACGAAGGCGCTCTCATTCACCCACCGCACCAAGGTGATTGCGGTCGGCACGGTACGGAAGAACAACGCGTGACCTCAGGAGAACTGACAGAGTCTCCGGGTGGCACCGGAGTAAGCGGACCTATAAGCGAAAGCGAAGTGGCGAGCGACGCTCTGTCAGTAGTCGGACGGCTGAATAGTACCTATGAAGCGTGGCGAAAGCCACGTGACCGGGCAACCGGCGACGGAATTGGGTCGGGGAAGGCAGCCGGCGAAGATGGTCAGGAAGAGAGAGAAAGCCAGAAGAGTAAAGACGAGAAGGAGGAACAGTTCCATGAGCGAAAAACCCGTACATTCTCGCCTGAGGAGACTGGTGGACTGGATCAACCTGACGGGTGCCAAGAAGGTCCATTCATTAATCGACAAGGTGTACAAGCGGAAGAACCTGGAGATGGCCTGGGAGAAGGTGAAAGCGAACCGGGGAAGTGGAGGAGTCGATGGGCAGACTCTGGAGGCTTTCGAAGAGCAACTCGAGCAGCAGTTGGATCGGTTGCAGCAAGAGCTGAAAGAGGATACCTATCAACCTCTGCCGGTGCGCCAACACCCCATCCCGAAGAGGGACAAACCCGGCGAGTATCGAATGCTCGGCATACCCGCGATCTATGATCGCGTGTGTCAGCAAGCGCTGCTCAATCGGTTGGAGCCTATTTTCGAGCCGCTATTTGATGATGCCAGCTTCGGATATCGGCGAGGGCGATCGACGAAGGACGCGCTGCGCAAAGTGTGGAAAGAGATTCAAGGCGGGTCGGAGTGGATCGTAGATGCAGATCTCCGAGACTTTTTCGGGTCTGTGGATCACGAGAAGCTTCTCACGCTAGTAGCTCAACGGGTAGCGGATGGCCGAGTGCTTCGCCTTATTAAGGCGATGCTCAAGGCGGGAAGCTACGGCAAAGGGCAGCTCTTTCCGACCGAGCGTGGCACTCCACAAGGAGGGGTGGTTTCCCCTGCCCTCAGTAACATCCTCCTGACGCCGTTTGATCGGGAGATGCGGCTGCGAGGCTATCAGCTGACGAGGTATGCCGATGACTGGGTGATTACTTGTAAATCGGCAGCAGAGGCACGAGCCGCCGTGGATGCGGCCCGCCGAATCCTGAAACAACTGGGCGTGGAGCTACATCCGCAGAAGACGCGGATCGTCCATGTCCGGTACGGCTTCGAGTTCCTTGGCTACAAAATCAAGCGCGGGTATAGAAAGCTTCATCTGCCTGAGAGCAAGATTCGTAGTCAGGCCCGACAGGATGCGCTGTATGCGTATCCCAAGGAGAAGTCGATCCGGCGTTTCATGGACCAGGTGCGGCAACAAACCAAGCGGGGGCGACCTCTGCGGACCAAGGAGCTGATTGCGGAGCTGAATCCGCTCTTGCGGGGTTGGGGCGAGTATTACAAACGCGCCCAGGTCCGAAAACTCTTCCAACGTCTCGACGGTTGGATCCGGCGGCGAATCTGGTCGCATCGGTACCGACGTTGGCGCAACGCAGGCTGGACACAGCTGCCCGCGACCAAGTTGTACGGCGAGTACGAGCTTGTCCGATTGCTATACTTAATACCTTCTCTTGCATCCTGGCGTCGCTAAGTCTTCGTGAAAGCTGCATGCACGAAACGTGCACGTGCAGTTTGAGAGGCGGACGGAGGCCAGCGCGAAAGTGCGCCTCCTCCGACCCGACTACCGTCCCAGAAAGCGGCCGGGTGGGTCAACCTCTAGCCCGCCCTGCTTAAGGTAGCGCTTATGGAGACCTCAGCCTCACAATCTCACACCCGCAGCCGGCGACCTACTTTCCTTCCTTCGCGGCAAAATCAACCAGACTCTTGTAGACCTCCGAGTTGCGTGCATCGAAGCTCCCGACTTTGCGTCCGTTGATGTAGAGCGTGGGAGTGCCAGTGACGTCTACGGATTTACCAAGCGCAATCGACGCGTCTACGCGAGCCTTGGTCTCGGGCTTGACCGCGCAGGCCGCAATGTCGGCGCCCTTTACGCCCGAGCCATCGGCGATGGCGGTGAGTTTCTCGTCCGCGGTTTCGGCGGTGATGTCGGACTGGGTTTCATAGGTTTTCGAGATGAACTTCCAGAAGGCATCGTTGGAAGCCCGGCCGACGCAGTCGGCGTAGGCTGCGCCCTTGGCTGCCCAGTTGTGCATCTCCAAAGGAAAGTTCTGGAATACGAAACGGGCGTTGGGCTCGGCGGCTACCAGCGCTTCGATGGTGGGCTGCGCCGCCTTGCAGGCGGGACACTGCAGGTCGCCGAATTCGACGATGGTGACGGGCGCGTCTTTGGGTCCGCGCTCGGGGCCGGTGATGCCCTTCTCTAGCCGTTTTTTCGCGGGATCAAAAGGCTTGACGCCGAACGGAATGATTTCGCCGACCAGTGCGTGCTGGCCATCCGGCGCGACATAGAAGCGGCTCTGTTGCTGGCCCTGCGGGCTGGCGAGAACGACGGTTACCTCGGCCAGTTCCGGGACGGGCGAGGGCTTGATACTGGAGATCTTCCAGGTCAAATCCGCCTGGTAGCCAAACGTCTGATGCAGAAAGGAGTCAACTGTAGCTTCCGTGGGAAGGCCGCCCGCCGCGGCCGCGCTTGCCGCAGGCTTGGTCGATGCCGTCTTGCCTGTAGTTTGGGCTGTGGTTTGGGCCGCGGCCAGACTGCCAGCCAGCAGAAGAATGCAGATCGAGTTCACAAAACTGCGCATGGATTCCTTTCGCGTTCGGGGTTCTGAAGTACTCGGAGAACGATCTATCAGAATACTTCAAATCAGAAATTCAAGCTTCGGACTTGGCGGCGATTGGGAAACGGCGCCCGTAGCCGAAGGCCTTGGGAGAAATCTTGAGACCGGGCGCAGCCTGCTGACGCTTGTATTCGGCGCGATCGACCATGCGGATCACGCGCCGCACTACTTCAATGTCGATGCCGCGGTCGGCGGCGATTTGTTCCGCCGGATGGGAGTCCTCCACATAATCCTCAAGCACGGCGTCCAGAATTTCGTAGGGCGGCAGCGAGTCGCTGTCTTTCTGATCGGGGCGCAACTCCGCGGAGGGCGGCTTTTCCAGCGTGGCCTGCGGAATCACGGCACGGCGCGAATTCACATAATGGCTGAGCCGATACACCAGTGTCTTGGGCACGTCGGAGATGACCGCCAAGCCGCCAACCATGTCGCCGTAAAGGGTGCAGTAGCCAACGCCCAGTTCGCTCTTGTTGCCGGTGGAGAGCACGATCGCTCCGAACTTATTGGAGAGCGCCATCAGCAATGTGCCGCGGGCGCGCGACTGGATGTTTTCTTCGGTGACGTCTTCTTTCTGTCCCGCGAACACCTCGCGCAGCGTCTGGCGATAGGCTTCGTAGGCGGGATTGATAGTGAGCAATTCGAAACGGATACCAAGATTACTGGCCAGAGAACGGGCGTCGTCGATGGAGCCCTGCGACGAATACGGCCCGGGCATGCCGACGCCGATGACGTTTTCCGGCCCGACGGCATCGGCAGCGATGACTGCGGTCAGGGCGGAGTCGATGCCGCCACTCAGACCGATAATCGCCTTGCGAAATCCGCACTTCTGAATATAGTCGCGCGTGCCGAGCACCAGCGCGGAATAGACGCTGGCTTCTTCGCCGGCAATCTGCTCGTGCATTTCGCCGGACAGATCCTGGGAGTCGAAGTAGATCAGTCTTCTTCGAAGGAGCGGCCCTGCGCAATGACTTCGCCCTCGCGATTGAGTACCAGGCTGGAGCCGTCGAATACGAGACTATCGTTGCCGCCGACCTGGTTGACCAGCACGACCGGCACCTTGTGCTGGCGGGCGATGCTGGCCAGCATGTCGCGGCGGAATTCGCGTTTGCCGATCCAGAACGGGGAGGCGGAAATGTTCAGCACGAAATTGCCGCCGGCCTGAATGAGAGATTCCACGGGATCGACGGTGTAGAGCGGCTTGCGCCAGAAGCGCTTGTCGTTCCAGGCATCCTCGCAGATGGTCAGCGCCATGCGGTTGCCGCAGAACGAAAACAGCTCCTGACTTTTGGCGGGCGCGAAGTTGCGCATCTCGTCGAACACGTCGTAGGTGGGCAGCAACATTTTGGACTGGATGAAGCTGACCTTGCCGTCCGTGAGCAGCGCGGCGGAATTCATGACGGCCTTGCCGGTATCGGAGTGGGCCGGGGTGACCAGCCCGCAGATCACAGCGATTCCCTGAGTTTCAACGGCAATCCGTTCGACGGTCTCACGATTGCGAGCTACAAAAGAAGGCCGCTCCACCAGGTCGCGCGGAGGATAACCGCACACCGACAGCTCCGGAAACAGAATCAGGCCGGCGCCTGCAGACTTGGCGCGCTGGGAAAAATCGATGATCTTCGAGGCGTTGCCGGAGAAATCTCCGACCGTGGGGTTGATTTGGCCCAGCGCGATCTTCACTCTTTTAGTGTAAAGCCACGGACTGTCTGCGACTAGTTTCGTCTTGTATTCGCTATACAAAAGGACAGTGAGAATCCGGATTCCGAAAAATTAACCCGCAAGAATCTTGCAAAAAGGCGTAACATTAACGATTTGGTACGCACTTTACACGAGGAGCCACGATGCCCCTGCAACGACTCTCTCTCCGCACTTCCCTGTCCACTCTCACCTACTGATCCTAAGTCTGGCTGTGTCCAACTCGTGGGCACAGTCGGGGAATAAGACTCATCCCTGGTCCAATTCCAGCCTGTCACCCGACGAGCGCGCGGCGATGGTGGTGAAAGAGATGACGCTCGACGAGAAAATCACGCTGCTGCACGGGACGGGCATGGCCGGACTCAGTCCAATGAGCCCGCTGGCCGTGAACTCGAACGGTGGCGCAGGATATGTGCCCGGCATTCCGCGCCTGGGCATTCCCGCCATTCAGATGTCGGACGCGGCTTATGGCGTCCGGAGCAGCGGCGAGAATGGCCGCTACTCGACCGCGCTGCCCGCTGACGTGGCGGGAGCGGCAAGTTGGGATCTGGACGCGGCTTACGAATACGGAGCACTGATTGGCCGCGAACTGCGCGCCCAGGGCTACAACATGTCTCTCGGTGGAGGCATCAACCTCACCCGCGAACCGCGCAACGGGCGCACGTTCGAATATTTGGGCGAAGATCCTGTTCTGGCGGGCAAGATGGTGGGATCGGTGATGAAGGGCCTGCAGGCGCAGCACGTCATTGGCGACATCAAGCATTACGCGCTCAACGATCAGGAAAGCGGCCGCAATGCCGTCAACGTGAACATCGACAAACGCGCGGCCCGCGAGAGCGACCTGCTTGCGTTTGAGATTGGATTGCAGGAATCGGACGCGGCGGCCGTGATGTGCTCCTACAACCGGTTGAATGGCGACTACGCCTGCGAAAACAAATACCTGCTCACCGATCTGCTGAAGAAGGACTGGAACTTCAAGGGATTTGTGCTCTCGGACTGGGGAGGCACGCACAGCGCGGAGAAGGCTTCGGCCGCCGGCCTGGATCACGAGGAGCCGGGCTGGATCTTCTATGCAGACGATTTGAAGAAGGCGGTGGAGGCGGGCAAAGTTCCGGCTACGGAATTGGACGACCATGTGCATCGCATTCTGCGGGCGATGTTTGCCACGGGAGTGGTCGACGATCCGCCGCAGAAGAGTGTGGTCGACGTCGTGGGCGGCTTCGAAGTGGCGCAGAGAATCGCCGAGCAGAGCACGGTGCTGCTGAAGAACGATCACGGGCAGCTTCCGCTCGACGCCTCGAAGATCCACAGCATTGCGGTGATCGGCCCCCACGCGGACGTGGGAATGATTTCTGGCGGCGGTTCGGCGCAGGTGGATCCGCCGGGGGGAAACGCGATCATGCCTCCGGGCAAAGGCCGGACCGTTTGGCTGGAGAAGTCTGGTTTCCCACTTCGCCGCTGAAGGCGATTCGCGCGAAGGCCCCGGGAGCGAATGTGCAGTTTGACTCGGGCGCGGATCCTGCCGCGGCCGCGGCGCTGGCCAAGACCGCCGATGTGGCCATCGTGTTCGCCTACCAGTGGGAGAGCGAAGGGATGGACCTGGATAGCCTGTCTCTTCCGGAGCATCAGGACGAACTGATCGCGAAGGTGGCGGCGGCGAATCCGCACACGATCGTCGTGATCGAGAGCGGCGGTCCGGTGACGATGCCCTGGGTGGAGCAGGTCAGCGGCATTCTCGAAGCCTGGTTCGCGGGCAGCCGCGGAGCTGAAGCGGTGGCGAATGTCCTGTTTGGCGATGTGAACCCCAGCGCGAAGCTGCCGGTCACGTTCCCCAAGAGCGAAGCGGACCTGCCGCATCCAACGGTGGTGCAGCCCGGCCGCGAGTCGATTCCAAATTACATGCAACACGAGGTATGGAAGCAGATTGCTGCCGGGCTGCCGCCGTTCCAAGTCACCTACAACGAAGGAGTGAAGGTCGGGTACAAGTGGTATGACGCGGAAAACAAGGCGGTGCTGTTCCCCTTCGGGTACGGCCTTTCCTACACCACTTACTCGTATTCGAATCTGAAGGTGACGCCGGGAAAAAATCCGCGCGTGACGTTCACCGTGACCAACACGGGCAACCGTGCGGGAGCGGAAGTTGCGGAAGTGTACGCTTCACTTCCGGCCGCCGCCGCGGAGCCACCGAAGCGGCTGGTGGGTTGGAGCAAGGTCAAACTCAACGCGGGAGAGAGCAAAGAGGTGGCGGTCGAGGTGGACCCGAAATATCTCTCCATCTTTAACGTTGAGCGCAACGGCTGGCAGTTGCTGCCGGGAGACTACGGATTCATGGTGGGCGGCTCTTCGCAGAGCCTGCCGTTGAAAGAATCCATCGCTCTGAAATAGGAACTGTTCTGAAGCATAATTGGCGGCGCGCAAGGAACTCTAACGCAGCTCCCTTGCCGCCGCCAGCACTTCTGGAATGACACTATCCACGTCGGCATCTTTTGTCCGGTGGTTCACGATGCATGCTCTGAGACAGAACTTGCCGTGCAGAGAGGCATTTGAGAGATAGACTCGTCCGCGGGCAACGACGCGTTTCAGCAGCGCAAGATTAAAGTCGTTCACCTCTTCATCTGACATTCCGCTCGTTCCGCGATACCGGAAGCACACTGCGCTCAATTCCACCGGCGCCGGCAGATCGAGGTAAGATTCTCGCGCAATTGCATCCGCCAGGCGGCGAGCCTGCGCCAAATCTTTCGCGATGGACTGTCGAAACGCATTGACTCCGTGATAGCGCAACGACAACCACAGTTTCAAAGCTCGGAATCTTCGCGACAATTCCATGGACTCTTCGAAGAACACGAATCCTTCAATGGGATCGGCGCTGAGGGAGCGCGCATAATCGCCGCTGTGCGAGAAGGCCTGCTGCGCCGCTTCTGGCGAGCGATAAAGCAGGCAACCGCAGTCCAGTGGCTGGTAAAGCCACTTGTGCGGGTCCAGAGAAATCGAGTCGGCCAGTTCCAGGCCGTTAAATTTCTCCCGGGCCGCGATCGCCGCCAGTGCGCCGTATGCGCCGTCGATGTGAAACCATGCACCGTGCCGACGGGCGATCGCGGCAATTTGTGGAAATGGGTCGATGGCGCCGGTGCTGACCGTGCCGGCCGAAGCGACGACGGCTACGGGAGTTCTGCCCGCCGCTTTGTCCTGGAGGATGCGGGCCTCGAGTTCTTCGGGAATCATGCGGAACGACGCGTCCGTCGAGATCAACCGGAGATTGTCACGTCCGATTCCAAGCAGCGCAATGCTCTTGGGAATGGACATGTGAATCTCGTTGGAGGCGTAGACGACTGCTCCGGGAGCGACTCCCTTTTCGTTGCCAGGGGCCTTGGCCTCTCGAGCCATGGCCAAGCCCATCAGGTTCGCGGAAGAGCCGCCGCCCGTAAGATGGCCGCGAAAGCCAGGACAACCGATGGCTTGCGCCAGCCAACCCACGACTGTTTGCTCGATCATCACGGCGGCGGGGCCAGAGCGCCACGCGGTCACGTTCTGATTCAGGACGCTGGCCAGTAGATCTGCTACCGCGCCGACGGGCTCTCCCGAGCCCAGGACGTACCCGAAGAAGCGGCCATTTTGAACCCGAGACAGACGCATCACCTCCGGCAAGGCATTCAGAGCTCCCTCACCAATACCCTCCTCCGGCAGGGCTGTGCCGAACAACCGGAGAGTCTCTTCCCCGTTCGTTGCAGGCGAAATGGTTGTTGCATCGATGCTTTCGAGATACTCTGCGGCGCGCTGTGTGACGCGTTCAGCCAGGCGGCGAAATTGCTCGGTGGAAATCTCTATGGGTTCATGGGCACGTCAGTCTCCGCCCGCAGGAAACACAGTGTGCTTGGGCGCGGGCATGGGCGTCGACCCTTTTTGATCGCGCCACAATACTCGATTCAGGCGGGCTGCGCCGGCCGCGTCGGGACGGGAGAAATCCATTTTCGAGGACACTTTTGCACCGGGCGCTTCGCGCTTGTTGGTTTCGTAAATGAGCCTGTTCTTCAGGTTGCGGTAGTCCGCTTTGTAGGCCGGCTGGTCGCCGGGTCCAGAAAACAAATTTCCCATCACCGGCGCGTAGGCGTCGTTCTGATTCATGGGCGGAAGGCCGAGCAACATTTCCATGGTGTGGACCAGGTTCACCGTGGTGTAGAAGCGGTGCTCGAGGTTTGGTTGCGCGGCTGACCCCGGCGAGTATTTGCTGATGACGAAGGCGATGGAGCGGTGTGCGTCGACGTGGTCGGCGCCATCCTGGGCATCGTCTTCGAGAACGAAGATCGCAGTGTCATCCCAATAGGCGCTGTGCGAAACGGCATCGACCACGCGGCCGAGCGCCAGGTCATTGTCGGCGACCGACGCGGCCGGGCGTGGCAGATTGGGGCGCGTGCCTCCGGTGTGGTCATCGGGAAGTAGAGCAGGACGAACTAGGGCATCTCAAATTCCGGGCCCTCATGCGCGTCGCGAGCGCGAACGTAGGCGTCAAATTCGTTCATAAATTCGTCGGCGCGGAGCTGGTCGGGATAGTCGGTGTTGAAATCGGGATACAGCGGATCGAAGTGGTCGCGCAGCACCGCTTTGGTTGGCTTGACCCCGCTGAACACAGGCACGGCCCACGGCCACGGACTCGGTGCGGCGTGCGGATCGCCGACATTCGGCTCCAGCATTTCGCCCTGATGAACTGCTGTCCGAGGACAACTCGTTTCCTGGCCGGAAGGAGTTCCCTGCTTCGGACTGGCTGCTTTGCCCTTCTCGTTGCACCACAGTGCGTTCACAAATTCGCCGTAGTCGCGAAAGCTGACGTGGTTACGCGCGAGATTGTCCCAGAGAAATCCGGTGGAAGGATCGTCGACGTCGGGCTGGTTGTGGTCCAGCGGATAATCGTCGGCGAACTGGCCCTGGAAATCGTAGGTGCGTTCCTTGCCGCGATAAGCGATCTGCCAGGTCCTTTCGTTGTAGTCCGATGTGATGGCGGCGG
Organism: uncultured Acidobacteriaceae bacterium; assembly: GCA_963819145.1. Classification (GTDB taxonomy): domain Bacteria; phylum Acidobacteriota; class Terriglobia; order Terriglobales; family Acidobacteriaceae; genus Sulfotelmatobacter. Next base: position 133 of record CAWFVB010000021.1, on the reverse strand, counting down.
TCGACCAGACGTGGCCGTCGCCGGAGACTTCCCCGCTGTCGTAGAAGTTGTCGAGCACGCCAAACTGGAGAGCGAGTTTGTGTTCGTTGGGCGTGATGTCGGCGCCGTACATGGTGAGCGAAGGATCGCCGTC
>CAWFVB010000020.1:0-63301 GCA_963819145.1 uncultured Acidobacteriaceae bacterium | reverse complement strand
ACTGGCCTCAAGAGCTCTCACAACCGCCGTCTCAGCGCGCGCCGGCAGCATGCCGCGCCGCCTTCATCGATGTATTTGCACCCGGTTCCTCACCCGCCGGCCTCGCGCTCTCCGCCCCCACCTTGAAGCGCCCCACCAAATCCCGTAACTGGTTCGCCATCTTCGCCAGATGCTCGGTCGCCGTCTGCGCTTCCCCCACGTTCGTCGAAGTGTTCTGCGCCGCTTCCGCCACTCCCTGGATATTGCTCGAAATCGTCGCCGCTCCCCGCGCCGCTTCCGCCACATTGCGCGTCATTTCGCCGGTCGTCGCACTCTGTTCCTCCACCGCCGTCGCAATCACCGTCGAGATATGGCTGATCTTGTCGATCACTCCCTTAATCCCCCCGATCGCCTCCACCGCCCCGCTCGTGTTCTCCCGGATCACCGTGATCTTCTGCTTGATCTCTTCCGTCGCTTTGGCCGTCTGTTTGGCCAGTTCCTTGACCTCGTTCGCCACCACTGCAAACCCCTTCCCCGCCTCGCCCGCCCGCGCCGCTTCGATGGTCGCGTTCAGCGCTAACAGGTTGGTCTGCTGCGCGATTGAGGTGATCACTTCGATCACCTTCCCGATTTCGACGCTCGAATCGCCCAGCCGCGACACCGTCTGGTTGGCCGATTCCGCGGTCTCGACCGCCTCGCCCGCCACCCGCGCTGCCTCGCTGGCGTTCTTGGCAATCTCACCAATGGTCGAATTCATCTCCTCCGCCCCCGAGGCCAGCGTCTGCAGGTTGGAGTTGACCTGGCCGCCCGCTTCCGAAACCACCTTCGCCTGCGCCGTCGTCTCCTCCGAATTGGCCGTGATCTGCTGGCTGGTGGCGGAAAGTTGCTGGCTGGAGGCCGCTATCTGCTCCGCGTTCTCGGCAAGGGATCTGATTAACTTGGCTATTCCGGCTATAGCCTGGTTCAAGGCACGCCCCATATTGGCGATCTCGTCCGTCGAGTCGACGTTGAAGTGTTGACGGAGATCGCCATCGGCCAGCGCTTCCAGCACCCGCCCGGTCTTGCTCAAGGGTCCCAAAATCACCCGCGCGATCAATGCGAACTGGGCCAGCACAACCAAGAGCGACACCAGCAATACGCAAGCGACGACGATAGCCTGCACGCCACGGAGTTTGCCTGTGACGTTGGCTTGAGGATAGGCGGCCAGCAGCGAGTATCCCCATTTCTCAAAGGGCTTGGAGATTACTGTCCATTTCGCTGCTTCCGAATGTTCAAGTCGTTTGCGGATTTCGTCCTCGGTCGCCTGTTGAGACTTGAAGACGACTCGGTTGTCGGCTTGGAGGAGCGCCACGAAGCCACTGGTCAGGATCTTAGTGGTACCGATGCGCTCGCCCAGGCCGGTCATCGCGGTCAGAGGAAGGCCCACGTACCATACTCCGATCGTCTCACTCGATCGATTGCGCATCGGCTGATAGCCGGTCATGTAAGGTGTCCCCAGAATGTCCACTACCCCATAAAACGATTGCCCATCCCGAATCGCCGCGAACGCTCGCCCCTTGGGATTCAGGGTCGTTCCAACGGCGCGTGAGCCGTCAGGATTGAGAACATTGGTGGAGACGCGCACGAATTGATCCCCGTGTTTGACAAAAAGTGTGGCGGTGCAACCGGTGAGCAGTTTGATGTGGTCGACCAGAGCAAAATTGCCGGCCTGCGCCGAGCGTCCCAAATATAGGTTGGGAACTTCCTGATCCCCGATCCTTGCCGAACCTTTGCTCTCCGGTTCTCCGAGTCGCCCTCCTTCCTGCAGCATGACCTTCATGGCCGAGCGGACAGACTGCGAACTGAGGTCGTCTACCATCTGAAGGCTGTTGAACACGGAGCCGATCTGGTCTGACGCCTCCCGGTCGGCCCACCCTCGGATTTCAGATTCCAAAAGATGCGTAATGACCAAACCGAATATGGATATCCCGAGGACCACGACAATCGCCGTCGGGAGCATCAACTTCAATGAAAGCCGCTTCCGCATAACCTATCTCCCTCGATGAACCATGAACGAGCGATGTTCGGACCTTGGACCTCGCTGCGGCGGTGGCCTCCGGCCGGAAGAGGACCAACATCCTTATCGTCATCCTCCGTACCAGCCGCCATGGGCTGCGCTCGATCCGCTGCGGCGTCGCTTCCGCGACCGTCGTCGCCGGGCGGAACTTGTAACAACCTTCTCAGCGCCGCCGTCTCAGCGCGCGCCGGCAGCATGCCGCGCCGCCTTCATCACGGGTTCTTCACCATGTGGCCTCGCGCTCTCCGCCCCCACCTTGAAGCGCCCCACCAAATCCCGTAACTGGTTCGCCATCTTCGCCAGATGCTCGGTCGCCGTCTGCGCTTCCCCCACGTTCGTCGAAGTGTTCTGCGCCGCTTCCGCCACTCCCTGGATATTGCTCGAAATCGTCGCCGCTCCCCGCGCCGCTTCCGCCACATTGCGCGTCATTTCGCCGGTCGTCGCACTCTGTTCCTCCACCGCCGTCGCAATCACCGTCGAGATATGGCTGATCTTGTCGATCACTCCCTTAATCCCCCCGATCGCCTCCACCGCCCCGCTCGTGTTCTCCCGGATCACCGTGATCTTCTGCTTGATCTCTTCCGTCGCTTTGGCCGTCTGTTTGGCCAGTTCCTTGACCTCGTTCGCCACCACTGCAAACCCCTTCCCCGCCTCGCCCGCCCGCGCCGCTTCGATGGTCGCGTTCAGCGCTAACAGGTTGGTCTGCTGCGCGATTGAGGTGATCACTTCGATCACCTTCCCGATTTCGACGCTCGAATCGCCCAGCCGCGACACCGTCTGGTTGGCCGATTCCGCGGTCTCGACCGCCTCGCCCGCCACCCGCGCTGCCTCGCTGGCGTTCTTGGCAATCTCGCCAATGGTCGAATTCATTTCCTCCGCCCCCGAGGCCAGCGTCTGCAGGTTGGAGTTGACCTGGCCGCCCGCTTCCGAAACCACCTTCGCCTGCGCCGTCGTCTCCTCCGAATTGGCCGTGATCTGCTGGCTGGTGGCGGAGAGTTCTTCGCTCGCCGCCGCTACCTGTTCCGCCGTGCCTCGCATGGACTGGATCAGCGCATGCAGGCTGCTTTGCATCTGGTTGATCGCCTTGGTCAGATCGCCCAGCTCATCGTCGCCCTGAGTTTTCAGTTCCTCCCGTGTCAAATCCCCGGCGGCAATCGCCTCCGCCCGGGCTAAGATGGATTGGGTGGCGGCGGAAATTCTGCCGCTGAGAAAGACTGCCACAAAGATGCCGACGGCGAGGGCTGCAAGTGTCGTAGCCAGCATGGTCAGGTACATGGAGCGTGTCTCGGATTTCAGGCCTTCTCCGCTCGCCTGCAGCAGCGTGGCGACGGAATCCGCCATCTCCCTGAGCGGCTTTTTGATGGCCTCGGTGACGGTCGTGGCCTGATCCGCAAAGTCATCGCCGGCTTTAATGACGCTATCGCGATCGCCGCCGGCCGCACGCTTCATGGCCGCTTCCTGGACCCTCCGGAGTTCCGGAAGCTGTTTCTTCGTCTCGGCCAGCCGGTCACGGTTTGCCTGCAAACTAAACTGGGGAGCCAATTCGACGAGTCTGACAACATCTTTGTCGATCTCGTCCCAGTTCGAATCGAAAGTCTTCCTCGCCGCCTCTCTCCGATCCGGTGAGGTTCCCGCCAGGATTACCTGTCGCCCCTTGCTTTGCGACTGATTCAGATCTCCTTGCAAGTCCTTTAAGGCACTGATCGTCGGGACACGCACCGTCACGATGGTGTCCTGGGTCTCCTTGATTGCGCTTGCCTTCATGTAGGTGAGGATCGCGCTCAGCATCATGAGAGCGAGAACGCATCCAAAACCCAGGCCTAACTTTTTTCCAACTGTAAGCTTCACTTCGTTCCTCCAGACATCTTTTGAATTTGAAACCAAACTCTTCGCCTGCCCGCCGCAGGCTCGGACGTTGGGCGCTCCGCTCAGGCCTCGCTGCTCTCGCCCGGACCCGCCGCCTGGACCTCGCATGCCCGGTCGGTATCGAGCACGTGCAGCAGCTGGTGCTCGAGCTTGTGCACGCCGAGTATCACCGAGCGCAACCGCTGAGACAGCGTCTCGGGCGAGGGTTCGAAGGTCGCGTCGTCCACCTCCACCACGTTGCCGACCTCGTCGGCGAGCAGACACACCGTGCCCGAGGCCGCGCGCACCACCAGGCAGACCGGGGTCAGGTTCGGGGGACGCTCCGCGAGTTCCAGTTGGCGGCGCAGTTCGAGAGCCACTACCACCTGGCCGCGCAGGTTCATCAGACCGCTCACCACCCGCGGGGCCAGAGGAACCGGGCGCAACGCGCGGTAAGTGACCACTTCCTGGATCTTTTGCGACTCCACTCCAAACAGCAAGTGATCCAGGTAAAACGTGCAGAATTGACGGGTGCTGGTCATAAATTCAACTCTCGAATTCAACTCTCGGCCGGATGAGACGCTGCCGGCTCGTATGCTTCTCCCGCGCGCAGCAGCGCGGGCACATCCAGCAATTCGGTCACCCGCTCCGCGATCACGGAGGAATGCAGCACGCCGGCGCGGGTCGCCGGAGATTGGGGTTGGAGCGTGCTTTCGACAATGTCGAGGATCTGGTTGACCACCAGCCCGAAGGACTGATGTTCGTTTTCGAGCACCAGCACCTGCAACTGGTCCGTGGTCGGCAGCGACAGCACGTCGTCCGCGGGCGGCCGATGCCGCCGCTCTTCGAGCGCATGACTGACGCGGATCAGGGGAAGAATCTGCCCGCGGTACTGGGTCACCCATTGATTTCCGGAGCGCTCGACCTGGGTTCCCGGAATGTTTTCGAGGCGTGCCAGCAGGTTGAGCGGTACCGCCATCCGCGAATCCGCCGGGCCCGTGAACAGCACCAGCTGTTGTTTTCCATTCGCGCCTTCGGCCGTGGCTTCTACTTCTTCGCCCAGGATGCGCTCTCGTCCCTCGCCCAGCAGGCTGGCGCGTTGCGCCAGGCCGATCACGTCCAGAATCAGCGCCACTTTCCCGTCTCCCATGATGGTGGCCCCGGAGTAGACGGTGATGTGTTTCAAGTGCTTGCCAAGCGGCTTGACCACGATCTCTTCGGTGTCGTTGATCTCGTCCACGACCAGCCCGAAGTGCCGGCCATTGGCTTCGAGCACCACAATGTTGACCGCCTGGCACTGCTGGACCTTCCGTTCCACCTCCGTCAACAGCTCGACCACTTTCCGCGAGGCCGGCCCCATCTCGAGGAACCCGTGCTCCGCTCCCGCCGTGTCGCCTTTCGCTTTGAGCGCGACCACCTCCCGCACCCGTTCGTGGAAACGCTTGTGGGCGGCTTCCACCTGGTTGATCTCCCGGATGCCGCTGTAGTCTTTCAGGCCGCGCCCGTAGAGCCACTTGCCAAGCGCACACTCGGTGGGCGAACCGGCCTGCTCGACCGTCATGGTGGTCGAGCCGTCCAGCACTTGCCGTAGGCGCCCCAGCCACTGCTCGTGCGCCAACCGGGCCTTGGCGAAATCGAGCAGGTCGGTTTTCGCGGCGGAGACGGCGGGAGCTGCGCTCGCGGCGTCCTCGGCATTCGCGCCCGCTTCCAGTTCCCGGTTCAAATAGACGAGCGGCAGCAGGCGGCCGCGCAGGCGGTAGACGGGTGCGCCGTGAATCATCTCAATCCCCTTCCGCTCCGCTCCGGCCTCGACGCGAACCAACTCCAGCAGGTTGACCTGGGGGACGGCATAGCGCTCGCCTGCGCTGGTAACAATCAGCGCGGGAATAATGGCCAGGGTGAGCGGAATCTTCATGCGCACCATCACCCCCTGTCCCGCCCTGGACTGCAGGTCGACGGTGCCGCCGATTTTCTCGATGTGGGTCTTGACCACGTCCATGCCCACCCCGCGGCCGGAGACATTAGTCACTTTCTCCGCCGTGGAGAAGCCCGGCTGGAAAACCAGATTCACGATCTCGTGATCGGTCAGGCGGCCGGCCTGCTCGGCCGAGATCAGGCCCTTCTGTACCGCCTTGCTACGGATCCTCGCCTGATCGAGACCGGCCCCGTCGTCCGAAATCTCGATGTTGACCTGTCCTCCTTCGTGAAACGCGCGCAGGAACAACCGGCCCTCCGGATCTTTCCCGGCGGCCTGTCGAACCTCGGGACGTTCGATGCCATGATCCACCGAATTCCGCACCAGATGGGTCAGCGGATCCTTGATGGCCTCGATCAGCGTCTTGTCCAGTTCGGTCTCTTTGCCCTCCATCTCCACCCGCACCTGTTTGCCGCAGTCCAGGGCGAGGTCGCGCACGGTACGCGGAAACTTGCTCCAGATGTTGCCGATCGGCTGCATTCGGGTCTTCATCACCCCTTCCTGCAGCTCGGTCGTGATCAGGTTGAGCCGCTGGCTGGTGGCCACGAGGCCGCTCTCTTCGGTGTTGTTGGCGAACTGCAAAATCTGGTTGCGCGCCAGCACCAGTTCTCCGACCAGGTTCATCAGCTGGTCGAGCAGGCTGACGTCCAGCCGGATGGTGCGGTCGCTGGCACTCGGCCCGCGTGCGGCCTGCTCCCCTTCTGCTTTTCGGCCGCCACCAGGATCTCCTCCGGCGCGACGCCCGCCCCTTGCATCAGGATGTCGCCCATCGAAGACGGTAAGATCGATGACGGTAAGGCGGCCGTTTCGGACGGGCTCTCCGGCACCGCAGCAGCCACGCTCTTCGCCGGAGTCTCCGCTGGCGTCTTAGCCTGCGCATCGGGAGCCTGCTGCAAGCCGGTCAACCTCGAAATCAGCCCACTGTCGTCGCGTTCGCCCTCGCCGCCCGTGGCCTCTATGCTCGCCAGCATCTGGCGGACCGCGTCCACCATGGCCAGCAAAGCGCTCGTGATTTCTTGACCGAGCTCAAGTTGGCCGTCGCGCAACCGCCCCAGCAGGCTTTCGCCGACATGCGTCACCGCCCCCAGTTGGTTGAACGCCAGAAAACCCGACGTCCCTTTAATGGTGTGAATTGTGCGGAAAATGCTGGCCAGGATCTCGCGGTCGTTGGGATTCTTCTCCAACGTAATCAAATCCCGGTCCAAACGGTCGAGGTTCTCGCAGCTCTCCACCAGAAACTCTTTGACGATGTCGTCCGAATCATTCATAGCGAATACCCTCTCCATCGGCGCGGCACCGATCTCGCTTGAGCATAGAAGTGCCCGTCGCTCTCATCTTCATTTCCCCTCTATCCACCCTTCGCTCGCATAAAAAGCCCCGATCCCATTGGCGGGCTGCGGAAAAAGTTTTGGGAAGGCACGAGTTTACTCATGCCGTTAAGTCGTTGAAAATGTGTCTGCGCTTTAGCGCCCGAGGTGTGCTTTTTGCGGCGCGACGAGTTTTTTCCGCAGCCTGTTAGAAAGCTCTCACGCTCCCGCTCGATCATTCCTGAGATGGAGCATTCTCGTGCCCCAAACCGTCGCGCACCCGGCCCGTTCGACAGTCTCCAATGGTCGATGGTCGGGCGGCAGTACTGCGCTTCTACAGAACGCTGAAATTCGATTTTGTTCTTACTTTTGGGTGGCGCAGCCGGGGTCCCAGCACGCCCGCTTTTGGCGTGATGGGGTGGAGTGGTTCACCGCTGTGATAATTGGCTTGTCTTCAGCCGACGGGTTTACAACCTGCGAATGATTTTGGGTGGCGCAGCGGTTTACCGCTGCGATAACTGCCTTGCTTTGAATTCGGCTTTAGCCGCTAAGGGCGCGGCTCTCGACCAGGAGACCCTGTTCCCGCGCACCCCTACATCCGCCGCACCAGCGTCCCGGCCAGCAGATCATGCAGTCCCTGTTTGCGCTCTGTGAATCCGACCATGATGTAGCCGATGAACAAAATCATTGCCGAGAGCCACTTCGCAAAATGCCTTCCCGTGGCGCGTTCGAATGAGATTCTGTTGCCATTGAGATCGGTAACCTTCATCCCAAAGATCATCTTGCCGAGCGTAGCCTGATACGACGAGCTTTCCATGAAAGCCTCGTACAGCCAGGAACCGAACATCAACAAGATGATCGTGATGCCACTGCCCAAGAGATGCAGTCCAATATGAGGAACGCCCGTCATCATTCCTCCTGCCAGCCCGAGGCCAGCGAAAATCATGCTTATGGGAGCCACCACCACTCGTAAGATGATGGCGTCGATAATGGCAGCCACTACCCGAATCCAGAACCCTCCGTAGCCAACCCCCACCGCCGGAGCCACCGCCGAATACGGAGTTGCTGGCGCTGAATAGGGCGATGCCGGGTAGGACGATGCTGGGCTGGATGACGCCCCCGGTGTCTGGACCGCGCCGGGCGCCGGATTGGTGGGCGCTCCACAGCGACTGCAAAACTGAGCGCCCGCGGCATTCTGCGCGCCGCACTTGTTGCAGAAGAAAGTTTCGTTCATGACCCGGCACTATAAAGATGGATTGGCTTTTTGTCAAAAACCGGTGAAGCTGTGGGCGCTTCGCGGGTACACTGGTTTCGGATCCGCATGGGCGCGCATCTCGGCGTGCGAATTCGAGCCGAGGCGGAACTGGAATCGTTCGACGGGCGCTTCTACATCATGCGCGTCCGCGCCCCCGACGTCGCGCAGGAGATCGGGAGTGGCACGGTCGGGCGCGCCGTGGTGCACGTTCCCAGTTTCGTCAAGCGCATGCATGACAAAGCTCGCGGCAGCTGATCGTGCCGGAAGCAAACTTCCGAAGATCTGCTGGCAGGCTACGTTTGAGAATCCAGTCCCGGAGGGGCGACCGAGCTTAGCCCAGCGCTTCCGAGCTGGTGAAAGTGAAAGACAACTCAAGTCCCGGAGACGACCGAGAGAGAGTCAGAAACATGGAATCCCAAATCAACAAAGCGATCCAGTTCCGGCAGCTCCATCGCGGACCCGGCATACTCATCCTGCCGAACGCCTGGGATGTGGCCAGCGCCCGCATCTTCGAAGAAGCTGGCTTCCCCGCGCTTGCAACCACCTCCGCGGGCATCGCTTTTTCGCTGGGCTATCCCGACGGCCAACGCATTCCACGCGAGGAGATGATGGCGCGCATCGGCCGCATCACTCGCGCCGTTCAAGTGCCTGTGACCGCTGACGTCGAAGCGGGGTACCGTTCAGGGCTGGTTCTCGGCTGGTTCTACGGCTGAAGATGCCGCCAAAACCACGCGCGAACTGATTCAGGCGGGTGTCGCTGGAATGAACCTGGAGGATGGGAGCGGCGATTCGGCTCGACCCTTGATCGACTTTCAATTAGCGGTCGAAAAGATCAGGGCGGCGCGCCAGGCTGCGATGCAACTGCGTGCGCAATTTGTGATCAATGCTCGCACCGATGTGTACCTTCTGCCGGGAAGCAATCCGGACACCGATTATTCCGAAGCGGTGCGGCGGCTGGTTGCGTTTCGCGATGCGGGCGCCGATTGCGTCTTCGCCCCCGGCCTCAAAGATGCCGAGACGATTGGGCGGCTGGTGAAAGTCGTCGAGTGTCCGCTCAACATTCTGGCCGGGCCGGGAACACCGTCGATTCCGGAACTCGAAAAACTAGGCGTGGCGCGCGTGAGCGTGGGATCGGGACCCGATGCGTGCGACGCTCGGCCTGCTGCGACGACTAGCGGAGGAACTCAAGGCTTCCGGAACGTACAGCGCGATGGAGGGAGCTGTACCTTACGCCGAAGTGAACAAACTGCTTGGCGGGTAAGTCCTGAAGGATGCCGCGTCCAGCAAGGCTCGCGTAGGGACAGCCGCCCTCGGCTGTCCAGCGGAGCGAAGCTCCGCAGTTCCGCCGGCCCGAAAAGTGTTCCATAAATTGCGTCGCTTACGCCCGCCTGGGCATCTTCTACCCGTGAATCGACCGCCGATCTGGTTTGAACGAAAGTTTGACTTCACCTTTCCCGTGGAGCAGCATCCGAACCTGTGCGCGCGCTTGCGAGGCACGCCGGCCCGGCTGGAAGAGGTCGTCCGCGGCGCCGATCGCGATGTCCTGGTTGAGAAATCGGGAGAAAATGGCAAGTGGTCGGCCCAGGAACATGCCGGGCACTTGGCGGATCTCGAATCTCTATGGATGGCGCGGGTCAATGATTACCTGAGAGATGACTACCTAGCGGGAGCTTCACAGCTCACCGTGGCCGACCTGAGCAATCGGAAGACCAGCGAAGCGCAGCACAACCTGCGCCCAATCGAAGAGATCCTAGCCGAATTCCGAAGCGCCCGCTCACGGCTGCTGCACCGAGTGGAGCAGATCGACCCCGCCATTTTCGCCCGCACCTCGATCCATCCGCGTCTGAAAACACCCATGCGGCTGGTGGACCACCTGTACTTCGTGGCGGAACACGATGACCACCACCTGGTGCACATCTGGGGACTGATTAACACAGGCTAGGACTTTTCTCTTGATGGTGTAGAGTCCCCGCCCTCAGCGGCTAAAGCCGGAACCGTTGCAACCCTTGGCGGCACGGCTGAAGCCGTGCCCTACCCGTTCCCGGTTCCCTCACCAAAACGAGAAATACTCTACAGGGGCACGCAGTCCTCAAGAAGCGACGCGGATTAGAGGCTTGGTGCGAGGTATCACTTCGCCAATTTCGGCGGCGGGGACACCGGCATCCTGCAGCGCGTGCGTGAGCGGGGCGGCGTCTTCGGCGGAAACCGAGATCAGCAGCCCTCCGGCGGTTTGCGGGTCGAAGAGAAGCGTGCGGATGTCGTCGGGCACCGACGGATCATAGTCCACCAGGCATTCGGCAAAGTCACGATTCGCTTTGAGGCCGCCGGGAATGTAGCCGGCGTGGATGCAATCGAGCGCGCCCTCAAGCACAGCAATGTTCGCGGACTGAAAGACAAGGCTGACGTTCGACGCCAGCGCCATCTCCCGAGCATGGCCGATCAAGCCGAAGCCGGTGATGTCGGTAAGGGCGTGGACGGTGAAGAAGTCGTTGGTCGTTGGTCGTTGGTCGTTCGCAGCCGGGTGCCCCACGTCCCGCGGTTTTCGAGACGTGGGACTTTGCTCCGTCGCCGCACGCGCGCTGGTGATTACCTCAGCCGCCGCCTTGTTCAAAGTAGTCATCGACTTCACGGCTGCGTCAATCCACTCCTCTTTGGCGACGCCTTTTTTGATCGCCGTCGAAATTACACCTGTTCCAAGCGGCTTGGTGAACAGCAGCCGATCGCCGGGTAGCGCGCCCTGATTGGTGAGCACGCGCTGGGGATGAATCACACCGGTGACGGAGTATCCGAATTTCGTTTCTTCATCGCGGATGCTGTGGCCGCCCACCACGGTGCATCCGGCTTCGATCATCTTCGCCAAGCCGCCGGCCAGAATGCGCTCCAGAATTTCGAGATCGCCTTTTTCGGGAAAGCACACGAGTGCGAGCGAAGTCAGCGGCTTTCCCCCCATGGCGTAGACGTTGCTGAGCGCGTTGGTAGCCGCGATTTGGCCGAAGGTGTAGGGATCGTCCACGATCGGCGTGAAAAAATCCACCGTCTGCACCAGCGCCGTCTCGGGCGTAAGCAGATACACGCCGGCGTCGTCGGCGTGATCGAAGCCGACAAGAACATTCGGGTCCTGCTGCCGGGCTAATTTCCCAAGCACCGTGTCCAGCGCCGCCGGACTCAGCTTGGACGCTCAACCCGCGGCTTTGACGGACTCCGTAAGACGGAATGGTTTCACATCGGGCATAAAGCCAATTGTAGCGGGCGAAAGGCGGCCGGGATGGGTTTCCGAGCACCCCTGCCCACGCCGTTGCAACCAACGAACTCACGCCGCTTGCCCGCTTGTCCTGTGGCCGCCTCTCTTACCTGCGGAGCTCAATGGCGACGACATAGGCTGCAGTCGACTTAGTGGAAGATTCGACATACTCAACCTTCGCCGACTTACCCTCCAAATCCTTGCAGGGATCGAAGCCTCCCTTTGGGGTGAAGCCGAGCGCCGAGAACCCAATCTCGTAGTAGTTGCCGCTGTGCAGTGCCATCGTCCTTCCGTTGGCGGCGACCTTCAGGTCGATGCCCGGGTCCTGGCAATGCACGTCTTCAAGCTTGCCGACCAGAAGGCGATGCGGCCCCTTCGGAAGCTCTTCCGCGTCGAGGTTGCCCTCTCCTTCGGGCGAGGCGTTCGACTCTGCGTTGGCTTCTGGTTCTTCGGTCGGCTGCCGATCTTGTTCCGCCTCTGGGTCCCGTGTGATCGCGTACAGCTCGGCTTGCGTGAGAATGTTCTGGAGCGTCGCCGCCTCCTGCGGAGACTTGGCTAGGCGCAAGGCTTCGCCGAACTCGCTCATTGCATCTGCGCGCCGGCCCATCTGCAAAAGTACGTTGGCTGCGTTTACGCGATAGGCCGCATTTCCGGGGTCTAGTTGCACCGCCGTGATTGCCATCCTGCGCGCCTCGTCGAGATTTCGGTGCCGCTCGCTCTCGAAGACCGCCAAGCGATCAAAGGGCGGCGCATACGACGGGTTGAGTTTGATGGCGGTACGCAAACTGTTCTCCACCCGCGCGTCATCGCCGGGGTTGTTCTCGTCTCTCATCGAGATTGCGGCAAAATAGTAGTGGGCGAAGTAACTCTGCGAGTCAAGTTTCACCGCCTGCTCGTACCACTTGCGCGCCTCATCCAAGTGCCCTGCGCGAAACTCTAGAAATCCCATGGTTTCATGCGCCGAAACGTTCTGTGGATCTTCCCGCAACACGCGGTCGAGAAGCAGCCGGGCATCCCCGCCCCGGTGGTTGTAGGCCAGGAAATCGGCACGCACCGCATTGGCCTGTGCCTCCCTCAGGGTTTGCACCTTGAACGCCGACTCGTCCACGTCGATCGGGGCCGGCATCTTGATATACATGAGTCTTTCCTGTGGCACGTGCCCTTCGTGATGAACGTCGATTTCCAGATTCACTTGCAGCTTTTTGAGATCGCCGAACGCGCGAGTAGCCGCAGTCACCGGGTCTACCTTCTGCATTAGCAGTTCTGTGTAGTCGGGCACGCGGTGTGTCTTTTCCTGAATGTCTTTTATTTCCAGATAGTGAGTCAGTGCCCACGACTCGGCATAGAAGATGGAGCCTCTGTTTTCCTCGTGGTAGTAGGGCGAGCTGGCGTCAACGGTGAACAAAGTAGCCAGCGGCAGCAACTGGTTCTTGCGGAGCAATTGCAGATTCCCGGGACTCGCCTGGCCCAACGCGACATCCTTGTCGTGGATGTCGGTATTCTCATAAAACTCAGCCAGCCCCTCGTTCAGCCACAATGGCATCCATTCTGCGGCCTTACTGAGAAGAAAGTGCGTGTACTCGTGATAAATCACCGCGTATGGGTGTTCGCCTTCGGCATCGACTCGCATGAGAACGTAATTCTTCTCCGGTGCCCGCAGAAAAACTCCTCCCAACTTCAGTTGCCCTTTTGCCAGAAAAGCCGGCGGTTCCAAGGCGCGGAAATCTCCCTCCTCCTTGATTGCCAGTACGATTACGGGTGATCCGTTATCGAGGGACAGGTGCGGCATCGCCACATGAAATACGGAACGCATACGTTCAAACTGGTCCGCAATGCGTCGCGCCGTCTTCTCGTTGGAGTTCGTTAGTACGGTGAAATGCTGACTGCGGACTTCCAGCCAGTTCCCCGGCTTATCGCGCGCCGAGGCCAGCCGGGCAGCGAGCAAGAGCAGGAACAATGCATTACGTTTCCACATAGCGACTAACTCAATCCGCTTACTTGACCGTGACCTGCGTAACCTGCAGATCGGGATACGCGTGGTTCCACTGGGCCGAAATGTTCTCAAAGGTCAGGCGGAAAGGTTTGCTCTGGCCGGGCCCGAGCGGCGACAGGTTGAGGTCCACGGCTTCGTCATACGGCCCGCCGGTGCGCAGAACGCGGATGGGGAGTTCCTCGCGCTGCGCCGTCTGCCCCATGTCGTCCTTAAACGTGATCTGCACCACCGCGTGGATGACGGTCTTATCGCTGGTGTTGGTGATGGCGCCATCGAGATAGCTGACCGTGGCGCCAACAAAATTCTGCGCCGCACTTGTCTTCAGGTCCGAGAATTTCAGGCTCGCGGCATAGGCGGGAGGCGGGACGGGCTTTTTTTGCTCGGAGCGGAGAATCAACGCCAGGATGCCGACCACGATCCCTACGATGACGATCCCGACCAGGATAGGGCGCAGGCTGGACTCTTGCCGCTCCGTCGTGGGATTTGCGTTCGGTTGGATCAGGCTAGCCATGGCGGGATTGTACTACCGTGGGAGGGGTCATATGGTTGTGGAGCGACGGGCATCTCGCCCGTCCAGCCGGGCGGGACGTTCGGCTCTCCACGAGCATTTGCCTAGCGGGCTTCCACGCCGGCAGATGCCGGGTTTGTGGCGTCCCCCGAGAGCCGCGAAGCGCCCACGCGGTAGCTGTTGTAGTCAATCGTCAGCGTAGCGCGCCCGCCTAGCCGTATATAGCTTACAGACTCGTTGCGCCGGGGTAGCCAGAAATCCTGCACCTTCATGTACTCATGACGAATTTCGCTTTTCTTCGTCCAGAATGAAGGATTCTGAGCTGGTTCGGCCTCAATGCGCGTCACGGCAAAATCGGTTGCGTCGACCCACACTTTGCCGCGATAGACGTACTTGCTTCTCGACTTCGGGTAGACCGCGAGTACGTATTGAGCGCCCTTGTCGGAGGAATTGCCGCCCGAGGACTCGTAGCCGATCAGCGCGAAGTCGTAGTTGTCTCGGTTCAGCAGGGTGCGGGCGTGCATTTCCGGTTCTACGGCTTCTTTTTCGCTCTCCAGCAACCGTTTGAACACGCGGTCGAGGATCAGCTTCGATCCCTTTTGGGAGATGACTTTGAAGCTCTTGGTTGCAGGACTGTCATACGTCGCCTGCACCGTCATTTCGGCTTCGCGGTCACCCGGAAATCCACGATAGGAAAGGCGATACACGCGGGTGGATTCGAGGTGGCGCAGAGCCCTTGCCCGCTCTTCATCCCTGCGGACGAGATTGTTCACCACTTGGTCGACAGAGAGTGGCGCCGTGGTGATGGAACGGGGGAGCGGGCTGGAATCGGCTCCGAACGCCCCAACCAGTGTGGCTGCCAGCAACGCCAGCAAGAAGAAGAGCCTGGTCGAATTTTCAATCGAACTTTGGATTGAGCTTTGGACCAAGCTCTGAATCGAACTCACTACGCGCATGAAATCATCCGTCGAAAGACTTAGCTTACCACCATCTATCGGCGCTTCCGAGTCCTAGGCGGCCGGACGGCGGAGCGGCTCTCATGGTCAAGATTTCGGCACCCGCTTCTCGAAGCAAACCGAGCACATTTCTCGGGTAGCCTGGGCGATTTCACTAGTTTCAAAGAGGTGGCCGCAAAGCCCAGGTAATGTTTTCAATTACTTGTGAGGGAAGCACAAACGGGCAGTTAAATGCAGCCTTATTCAAACGAAGCAAGGAGCCCTCCCCCATGTGGATCCGCGAAAGCGAAAGATTTGTTCAGTGGAACTGGATTGCGATCGTCTCCTACACCGCATCGTTGGCTGTCAGCCTGGCGATTTGGACAGGTCTATTCCGGGCCGTGGCACATCTGGTGAAGTAACGGAAGCTAAGGGGCGAGAACTAGCCTGACATCGCTTCTATCGGTCATAGTGCAGCAGCGAGAACACGTCATACTTCGCCAGCCTCTCGCGACCTCTCAGAAAATCCAGTTCGACCACAAACGCCAATCCTGCAATCTGCGCGCCAAGACCGATAGCCAGTTCCGCAGTTGCGACCGCGGTTCCGCCAGTGGCCAGCAGGTCGTCCACGATCAGAACGCGCTCGCCTTTTCTGATGGCGTCCTTGTGAACCTCCAGCACGTTGCAACCATATTCGAGTTCATAGGTGATCTTCAGGGTTTCGGCGGGCAGCTTTCCCGGCTTGCGGACAGGAACGAATCCCGCGTTCAACCGGTAGGCGAGCGCTGGACCGAAGATAAATCCCCGAGCCTCCATGCCGAGCACCAGGTCAATCTCCTTGCCGATGTAGTTGGCCGAAAGCGCGTCAATCAACCGTGCAAAGCCGACCTTGTCCTTGAGCAGCGTGGTGATGTCGTAGAACAGGATGCCTTTTTTCGGGAAGTCGGGCACCTCCCGGATCAGCTTCTTCAGCCCGTCGCAATCTACGGGCTCGGTCGGCATCTGGGTCGCCATCTTGGTTTGCATTTTAGGGTTAAGCTCCTCGAACCTGGAATGAATTGAGTCCCGCGACTGGCTCGGCGTCGGATTCTTCTATGTCATCCACTCGCGCCGCGCGCGGGCCTTCGCGCAGCCGCGACCGCATTCCGGACAACTGCTCGCGCGTTCCCATGGCCAGCACCTCGACGCTGCCGTCGGGATTGTTGCGCACCCATCCTGCGATTTGCAGAATGTGCGCTTCACGTTCGGCAAACCAGCGGAAGCCGACGCCTTGAACACGTCCGCGCACCAGAAAGCGACGGGCTGAGCGTTAGAGATTTCTTCGGTGGAAGCCATCGTTCGATTGAAGAGGTCCGAGGTCAGATTGCAGAGGTGAAAGCCCAAGATTCTTACCTCTGCAATCTGACCTCTAACCTCTGACCTACCCTTAACCTTACTGCGCTCGCGACAGATACGTGCCCTCCGCCGTGTCGACTTTGATCTTCTCGCCTTCGTTGATAAATGGCGGAACCTGCACAATGAGGCCGGTTTCGGTCTTCGCCGGTTTGGTCACACTCGATGCGGTTGCGCTCTTCAAGCCAGGCTCGACCTCGGTCACGGTCAACACAACGGTCTGGGGCAACTCGATACCCACCGCCTTGCCATCAAAAAACTCCACCTTGATCTGGAGGTTCGACGTCAGGTAATCCACCGCGCCGCCCAGCGTATCGCGAGTCAGGTGGGTCTGCTCGTAATTTTCCGTGTCCATGAAGTAGTAGCTGTCGCCATCGGCGTACAGAAACTCCATGTTGACCTCATCGACGTTGACTTTCTCGATGGCGTCGGGCGAGCGAAAACGGTGTTCGAACATGGCGCCGGTGCGCAGGTTCCGCAGCTTAGCCTGGATGAAGGCGCGCAGGTTGCCCGGCGTGCGGTGCTCGACGCTGAAAACGGAATGCAAATCATTGTTGTGCTTGATGATCATGCCGGGGCGGAGTTGGGTCGCTGGAATCGACATTGCTGGTTTACATCTCCTTCACTCTGCTAGGAATTCTGGGCGGCGGGGGCAGGTCCGCAGTCCCCCGCGGGCCCGCTTTTGGCCTGCCGGACTGGATCTCGCCGGGACTTCCGCCGCACTTGGGATTAAAATGTCATTCTACACAGCCGGAGTGGGTTGTGGAAACCCGACCGCCAGGGAATTTGTAATTTGGTAATTGTGTAATTGGCAATCATTGGCAATTTAAGCTTCGGGGAGTCACCAGATTTTCGAATCACCAATTACAAATCACAAATTACCAATTCAACATTCGGGTCTAGAATAGAGATCATGGGGAGGTTTATATGCGCATTGGAAAGTATGAGAGTTCGGACGGTACGATCGGCACAGCCGTTACTTTTCTGCTGATCGGGCTTGGCGTCGGCGCCGCCGTCGGTCTGTTGCTCGCTCCGAAGACGGGGCGACAGCTGCGGAAAGACCTGCGGCGCTCCTGCGATGACGCCCTGGGAACCGTCTCCGACTGGACGGACGAAGCCAGAGACCGTTTCGAGAAAGTAGTCGAAAAGGGCTCCGATTTCGCCGACGAACTGCGGACCAAAGCCGAGCCGCTAAGCGATTTGCTGCGCCGCTCGTAGGGTACTCGCGCTTCGCTCTTCGTCTTTTTCGTCTAGTTGCGAATTGCGATCAGCGAACGACTAATAGCGTAGTCGTGCTGTCCGCCCCCTTACGGTTCGGGCTGAGTTTCGTCCTCGAGGGTGCGCCTCTTCTTGTGGACATTGCCGAAAACAATGCCCATCGAGAACCGGAAGTTGTCCTGCTTCTGTTTGCCGAAACCCGGAAACGCGGTGCCGGTCTGAAAATAGTCGGCTTTGATCCGCACCGCCAAGCGCCGAGTGATTTGGCGGTCGAGGCCGGCGCCCGCCACTATCGCCCGGCCAGTGCCGATTTCGGCGACGAGAGCACCGGTTTGGGGGGTCGCCACGCCGCGTACGCCCTGGTGCCCGTACAGCAGTTCGGCAAACGGCGTCCAGCGTCCATACTTGCGGCGGAAAATTTGCGCGCCGAAAAGGAAGTTGTACTCTCTCGTCGCCACGTTGAACGTGGGAGACGGCGTCGGCTCGAAGAATTGACCCGACGGAAACGGCGCCGGCACGAGACTCGGGATCTTTGAGGTCCCGAAGTATTGGCCGCCTTCCAGTACGAACCCCAGCCAACTTGTCGCGTTCGCACCCAGAGAAGCGTCCCAGCCCGGCAACCCCGCCCAGTGTCCGGCGTTGAAAAAACCGGTCTCGGCGTACGTACCGCCGCCAAAGAGTTCGAAGCGCGGATACGGCGGCGCCTTCGCCCGGCCGGCGGTTGGAGTTGGAGCGGGAATTGGAGTTGGCGCGGGGACTGGGGCCTGGGCCGGCACTTGATCTGGAGTGGGAGTTGGAGCGGGAACCTGCGCCCACGACATCACACACAGCGCCACCACGCCGCCCAAAACTCCCAGGTATTTCCTCACGAATCCTCCTTGAAATGCAGTTGCCGGTTGCCAGTAGCCAGTGGCCAGTAAAAAAGCGATCCGTTTTTACCTCAGTCGGCTTTGCCTCAGTCGGACACGTCAGCGCTTCCAGACATCGGTCTCGGTCTCGAAACTGGCAACTGGCAACTGGTTATGTTGGATGCGTCCGGCAAACTATCGAGTATACCGTGTGTGGCGTTGAGGCTCGCGCAAGCCTGCAGCGGTGCTGGTGGAGAGCCTGGCGTCCCCGTCTCGGCCTTCCACCGTACGACTCGGTACAATGAATGAAATCCATGGAATTCAAGCTGACGGACAACGAAGTGCGTGTGCTCGGGTCTCTGATCGAAAAAGACATTACCACGCCGGAGTACTATCCGCTGTCGCTGAACGCGCTGGTTAACGCCTGCAACCAGAAGTCGAATCGCGATCCGGTGATGCAGTTGAACGAAGATGCGGTGCGCGATGCGCTCGAAGCTCTGCAGGAGCAGCGCCTGGCCGGGCCGGCACGCGGCGCCGACAGCCGCGTGACCAAATACGAGCAGCGCTTGCAGGAGGTATTTAACTTCACCCGTGCCGAGATTGCGGTGCTATGCGTGCTGCTGCTGCGCGGCCCGCAGACCCCGGGCGAACTCCATGGCCGAGCCGAGCGCATGCACCACTTTGAAACGCTGGAGGATGTGCAATCGGCATTGCAGAAGTTGATGCAGCGCGAACCGGCGCTGGCCAAGGGGCTGCGCCGACAGCCGGGAACAAAAGAATCTCGATATGCGCATCTGCTTAGCGGGGATGTGGTGGAAGCGCAAGCGCCGGTGCAAACCGGCGCGGCGGTAGAGCGCACTCCAGCCGATGCCGAGCGCATCGCACGATTGGAGGAAGAAGTGGCTGACCTGCGCCGGGAAATTGGGGAGTTGAACGATCAACTGGAGAGGTTTCGGAAGCAGTTTGAGTAGTACGGAAGCGTATGCCCGGACCTTCTAGCGAACACCAATGAAAATCACAGAGCCTGTGAGTCGAACAATCCAGTTGTGCCGGGTGCTGGCAGCGCTTTTTGGATCTACCTTTGGCCTTCTTCCTGTCCTCTAGGTGCTCTTCAATCCTTTCTACGAAAGCCTGAGATCTGGAGATCAATGACCCGCGATCAACCACTCGCCGGCAGGCCATCCTGCAGAAACGCGACGCTCTGCACGCCCGTAATCTCAAAGCGCTTGCGGCAACGCATGTTCTTGCACATCAGCATGTCGTCGCGCCGCAGCATGTAGGACTGCGCCTTGGCGAACTTAGCGCGGTCGCGCTCGTCCGCCCGCGGCGGCAGACTCTTCTTCTTCATGCGCACCAGCCACTGGATCTCATACTCCGCCGACTGATGGCAGTGCGGACAGCTTAAGTTTGCCGGCTTCTTATCGGACCGTTCGTCAAAAAATTCGCGCTCATCCATAAATATTAGGGCCTCGAAAACCGTAGCAGGTCACAAAAATGATTATTGCACTTTTGCGGGTAGGATGTGCGAAGATGCGGGCATCCCGACCATGCCGCGCAAGCGCAAGAAAAAAATCTTTTCCGCCGCCAAGGTCGTCCGCGAAATGGCCCGCGAACGCGTAGGCAGTCCGAAACCCTCGCGTCTCGTGCCGGCGAAGAAGACGAAGCCGGAGAGGCACAAGCCCACTATGGGCAAGCTGTTAACGGATGAGTAGCCGAGAAATAAGGGCGCCGGCGTGGGCGCTTCGCCGTTACGGAGCAGTAAACGTCGCTAGGACATTGGCTCCGCCGCTGGGGATCGTGACGGAGCAGTTGTTTCCCGATGAAGACGTACAGGCTGACGACCAGGTCACGGTGGCGCCCCCTATAGGTTGGGCCGTGAGTCCCACTGTAGCCCCTACCGGAAACGCGGAAATGCAGGCTGTTGGACAGTCTATTGGCGGAGTGCCGGTCACGCTGATTACCGTTCCGGGCCCTGTGACCTGCACGCTCAAGGTGGTTTCAGTGCCGCCACCCGGACAGGTCAAAACGGCGGGATTGTTCACGGTCACGGTCGCGTAGCCAGGTACAATATTCTCCGCCCCGCCCGTGCCCGCGGAAGCAGTGGCTATAATATCCGCGGTCCCGCAGCCTCCTCCGCCGTTCGGCGCCACCGCACCAGCCACCCCCTGATAGTTGAGCGTCAACAGCTCAGGGACATCGGTACTCCAAGTTACCTGGTTGGTGATGTCTTTCGTTGCCGGCGGATGGATGTAAGTTCCAATCGCGCTGAAGTCAACTTGGCCCGATTGCGGCGTCGGATAGAGAGCAGTCGTCGGCGAAACCGTAAGGCTGACCAGTTTCTGGTCGTGCCCGCAACTCGGCAGGCTCAAAGTCGCTCCCACTGCCACCAGCACGCCCACCGCGAGCCCAATATAACTCCGCTTCATACCCACTACTCCTGGAGGCAAGTTTACGGCCTGCCCACTCATCTGATCAATGGTCGCTCGTCAAATCAAAGGAAACTTGGAATAAATCAAAGGAACTTGAAATCTAGCGGAACCGCCCCCAAAAAGCAAGAAACGGGGGCAGTTCGCTGCGTCAGTGGTTAACGTGGGCCGCGATCTGGCGCGCACCATCATTGCCATCCAGGGCGACAAGCTTCGCGTACCTGGCGGGGAAAAAAGCCGCTACGGACCCTGCGCGATCTGCAAAGGTTGAGGGCTCTGGAGTCGCCGGCGAAGGATGGCGTTCCGGGCGGGGATTTCGGCAATGGCATCGGCATGGATCACATAGGCGCCCGGCGGGAGCGCATTGCCGAAGGGAATTTGCAAGTCGGTAGTACCCGCCTTCAGCGGAAAATGCTGGTAGCCGATTGCCGTCGCCCGCCCGTTTTCGGCGACGGCAACGATGATGATAGTCAGATCGAAGGCTTCGGTGGACCCATTGGAGACCTGAATGATGCCGTCAATCCGGTCGTCGCGGACCTTTGGAGGTTGAAGCCATTCGATCAACAGGGAAGCGGTGACCACGCCCCGGAACACTTTGTTGATGGTGTGCGCGGGACGGCCGGAATCTTCGACCTTTAAGGTGAGCGCGAAAGCCCCAGGCTTGGCGGGCCGTCCAGCCAGCAGGCCGTCCCGGCTGAGCGTGATTCCTGCGGGAAGAGCTCCACTGGCCACGCTCCAGACGTAGGGCGGCACGCCGCCGCGGGCATGAAGAAGAACATGGAATTCCACGCCCGCGACAAGTGACGGCGGAGCTTCGTCCACAACGGCGAGCGGGGGAACCTGCGCGGCAAGCAGGCTGCGGAAACAAATCAGGATCGCAATGAGCCGAACGGTCTTGGTGAAATTCATCCCGGTTGGTTTGATTTTACGCTGGGCACGGCGTAAAAGAACTGCAAGATGTCTTATCGTGTGTCGCACGTTCTGGTTGGCCTTGTGCTCCTCTGCTCACTTATCTGCTTGTTGAGCGCGGACGCACGGGCGCAGGCCTCAGCTTCGTCTTCGTCATCATCCAACCCGAAAACCACTACCGCTAACTCCGAAGAGGCCGCGGTCTTCGAGCGAATACTAAACCGTGTCCGCTTTGAAAACGACGGAACCGAAGTGAGCGAGACCGAGACCGTGGTTCGGATTCAAAGCCAGGCGGGTGTGGAGGACTTCGGCCAACTGGTTTTCGGATACTCGTCGGCGACCGAGAAGCTGGAGATCGAGTATGTCCGTGTGCGCAAGCCGGATGGGCAGGTGGTGGAGACGCCGGAATCGACGGCGCAAGATTTCGCTCCCGATGTGCTGAAAGAAGCTCCGATGTACAGCGACTACCGGCAGCGGCATATTTCCGTGGCCGGGCTGCAGCCCGGCGACACGCTGGAATACCGCGCCGTGACGCGGGTTCTCACGCCGCTGGCTGCAGGAAACTTCTGGTACGAGCACACATTTCCCAAGGGTATGGTGGTCAACGAAGATCGGCTGGAAATTGACATCCCCAAGGCGCGGGAGGTAAAGCTCAAAACGCCGGCGCGAAAGGCGGAGATTCAGGAGACCGGAGACCGCCGCATTTACACCTGGGTGGTGAAGGATATCCAGCCGGAACGCGACAAAGAAAAAGAAAAAGATGAGGACGAAGACGCCGGTCCCGATGTGCAGTTGACGACTTTCACCGACTGGAAGCAGGTCGCGCACTGGTATGCCAAGCTGCAAGGCGAACGCATGACGGTTGACGACAGCGTGCGGAAAAAAGCCGACGAACTCACCAAGGGAGCGGACACGCCCACGGAAAAAGCGCGGCGGCTCTACGATTTCGTGGCGCGGAATGTGCGTTACGTGAGCATCTCGCTCGGAGTAGGGCGGTATCAGCCGCACTCGGCTTCGGACGTACTGCGGAGTGACTACGGAGACTGCAAGGACAAACATACGTTGTTCTCCGCGCTGCTGCAGGCGGAGGGAATTCAGAGTTATCCGGTGCTGATCGGCAGCGCGCGCAAACTGGATACAGATGTTCCCTCCCCGGCGCAATTCGATCACGTGATCACGGCGGCTCGACTGGGGACGGGAACCGGGCTGACCTGGCTCGATACGACTCCTGAAGTGACGCCCTTTGGCCTGATTCTTTACCAGTTGCGGAACAAAGAAGCAGTAGTGGCGTCGGAGGATAGCGAGGGAGGCTTGCAGCGGACGCCGTCCGATTCGCCGGTCAAGACCTTCATGCGCTTCACTCTCGACGGCAAGTTCAGCGAGTTTGGAGCGCTCGATGCGACGCTGGAGTTCACGGCCCAGGGGGATCGCGATTGGCCGATGCGTGCAAGCTTCCGGCGATTTCCGCAGGCGCAGTGGAAGGATTTTGCGAAAGCCCTCTCCGCGAGTTGGGGCTTGCCGGGTGACGTTGACGACGTTCAGCTCAGCTCCATCGAGGACACGAGCAAGCCCCTTCATCTGAAATATCATCTGCACCAGGACCGGTATTTTATAGTGCCATCGGCGAGTGTGGATTTTCGCCCGATCCCGCCGCTGGGGATGCCCGCGATTCGAGCGTCGGAAAAGAGCAAGGAGCCGATGAACATCGGTCCCGCGGGTGAAATGGACTACCGGGTCCGCCTGCAGTTTCCCTCCAACTACACGGTGCACACGCCGGTCGCGGTGAAAATGACGCGAGATTATGGCGACTATTCATCGACCTATTCGCTGAGCAAGGGAACTCTGGAAGGCGAACGCAAACTTGTCGTGAAAGTGAACGAACTAACGCCGGCGCGGCGCGCGGACTACGAATCGTTTCGCAATGCAGCGCACAGCGACCAAGACCAGTTGCTGTCATGCACCATCCTGACGCCGTCGGGGCAAGGGGAGAAGACGGCGGCTTCGAAAATGGAAGGAACTCCCGCCGAGCTGCATAAGGCGGGAATGAAAGCGCTGCAGAGCAAGGATTATCGCACGGCGATCGACCTGCTGAAGCGCGCGCTGGACGGGGATACGAGCCTGACGAATCCTGCTATGGGGAATTCTAGTCTGGCGAATTCGGTTATCAAAGACGGCTGGTATGACCTGGGACTGGCCTACGCCGGAGCCAACCATCACGCGGAGGCGATCGCGGCGTTTCGCAAGCAGATCGAGCTCGATCCGAATCATAAGCACGCCAATGGCGACCTGGCGATGGAGCTGCAAGAAACGGGGAAAACCGACGAGGCGATCGCGGCTTATCGCAAGCAACTGGAGACGGCTCCGTACGAGAAAGCGGCACACAAAAATCTCGGCTTGTTGCTGGCACAGCGGGGGCGTGATGCCGACGCGCGCACGGAACTGGAAGCGGCCGCCGCAATTCCTCCGGGCGATCCGGAAACGAAGATGGCGCTGGCCCAGGTGTATGGACGATTGGGAGAAAACGCGCAGGCGCAAGAGTTGATGAAGGGATTGACGGGAAGCACGGGCGCGGATTCGGGTCAGGATATTTATGCGGCGGCGTTAGAGATCAAGTCTGACATTGATCCGGCGCAGGCCGAGAACGCTGCGCAGCAGGTCCTATACGAAATTGGAGGACAGTTCGACTCCGGCGAGTTAGACCGGCTGGGGCCGTCGGCATTTTCGTCGATGCGGCTGGTCGCGCTGGCATGGGCGCGGATCGGATGGGCGAAATTCCAGCGCGGCGAAAATCTGGCGGCGATGCAGTTTCTAACCTCGGCGTGGCTTTTGAGCCAGTCGGGGACAGTCGCGAACCGGCTCGGGCAGGTGCTCGAAAAGCAAGGCCAGCCGGAGAAGGCGCGCCATGCATATGCGCTGTCCGTGGCAGCGGGCGGAAGCGCCAATGAAGTGCAGGATTCGCGGGCGCGCTTGGCGGAGCTGGCGGGCGATCCCACGGCAGCGGAGAAAGATATCGCGCTGGCGCCAACCGAGTTGGTGCAGGCACGCACGGTAAAGCTCGGCGCGATTACGAGCAAGCCGGCTTCGGCACGGTTCAACCTCGTGTTCGACAGTTCGCCGCGTCCCGAGCGTGCCGAGTTCGCCGACGGCGACGAAAGTCTTCGTTCAGCAGGCCAGCAACTGCGGGAGAAGGATTTCCCCGTGCGATTTCCGGATGTGTCGTCGGTGAAGGTCGTTCGCCGCGGCCTGTTGAGCTGCGGCGGCTCGGGATGCAGCATTGAGCTGCTGCCGATCGAGACGGAATCGTCTCGCTGAAACGCCCCCTGGTTTCCTCCGTACAGACGCGGCTTGAATTTCCGTGTACCCGCCCGCGAACTCCATCCCCTCGACGCATCCTCATGGACTCCGATAATCTGGTGAGTCTTGTAAGGGAGGTCTTGCCCATGCGGGAGGCCGTCGAACGACTGTGGCCGGAAATTCAGTGGATCAGCGATCCCAAACTTCGGGAGCAGGTGACGCAGGCCTGGATCAAGGCGCTCGAGCGCAGTCGGCTGAAGCCTGATGACCTGAATCAAATTCCTTTTACTCTGCTGGTTCCAAATTGTCCGATCACCTTCATGGAGCACAAGCGCTGCGTCGTGCATATTGCGCGCGACAGCGCGAAAGCAATGACCAACTTCATGGGGCGGGCACTGCCGATCGACGCAGACGCGGTAATTGCAGGCGCGATCCTGGCGGACGTAGGCAAGTTGCTGGAGTATGAAATCGGTCCGGACGGGAAGAGCCGGCAAAGCGAGCGCGGCGAAGCATTGCGGCATCCCTTTACGGGAGTCGCCCTAGCGATGGAGTGTGGTGTGCCGGACGCAGTGTGCCACATCATCGCCGCGCACGCCGCCGAAGGCGATCTGGTGAAGCGCACGACGGAAGCGTTCATTGTGCATCACGCCGATTTCATGGCGTTTCTGCCGTTCAAGAATCCGAAGAACGTGAAAGTGAAATGATTGTGTGACCAGCATCACCCTCAGCTTTGTCGGAACTCTTTAGCTATTGCGTATGAATTGATTTGAGGAGAAGTCAGTGTCAGCCAAAGAAGCCGGCACCACCAAAGAAACCATCACCGCGACCATGTCCCGCTGGGCTGCGGGACTTGAGTTCAAGCAGCTCTCGCAAGACGCGGTGCACCAGGCCAAGCGTTTTCTGCTCGATTCGGTGGGCTGCGCGCTCGGCGGATATCGGCAGCATGACGTGCTCATTGCGCTCGAAGTGCTGCAAGAGATTGCCGGGCGCGGGCCGGCGACCGTGATCGGCACCGGCAAGAAGATGGACGCGGTTTCGGCGTCGCTGGCGAATGCCCTGATGATCCGCTGCATGGATTACAACGACATTTACTGGAAGCAGGATCCATCGCATCCCTCCGATATTTTTCCGGCCGCGATGGCGTGTTGCGAGCGTGCCAAAAGCGACGGCAAGGAATTGATCGTTGGATTTGTGCTTGGTCACGAATTCGAAATGCGTTTGTGCGAGGCGGCGTTTCCGGGCATCCGCGAGCGCGGCTGGCATCACGCAACGCTGACGGCGTTTGTCTCGCCGATCGTGGCGGGACGCGCGCTGCATCTGAGCTGGGAGCAGATTCAGCATGCCATCGGAATTTCCGCCTCACGGCATTGCACCATGGGCGCGGTAACTGCGGGCAAGCTGACGATGATGAAGAACACCGTCGATCCGATGGCAACGCAGAGCGGCGTGCTGGCGGCGCTGCTGGCCCAGCGGGGCTACACTGGCCCCGAGCATGTGGTCGACGGCAAAGAAGGGTTGGTGCACTGCTTCGGTCCAGAGTGGAAACAGAACCTGCTGACCGACGGACTCGGCCAGTCGTGGCGCATCACGAAGTGTGGAATGAAATTTTTCCCGAGCGAAGCGCTAACGCACGCTCCAATTTCGGCGATGCTCGATTTGGTCAAGAGCAACGACCTGCATCCCGATCAAGTGGAGAAGATTCAGATCCGTTCCTTGGCGCGCGCGGCTGACATTCTTTCTGACCCGAGCAAGTACGATCCGCATACGAAAGAGACGGCCGACCATTCGCTGCCCTACGTGATTGCAGCAGCCCTGGTCGACCGGCAAGTGACTCCGGCACAATTCGAGATGAAGAAGATCATGGACCCGGCGATTCGATCGCAACTGAAAAAAGTTGAGGTTGTGGCGGATCCCGAAATCGAAAAAGTTTTCCCGGCGCTGCAGCGGGTGATTGTGAACATCACGACCACCGACGGAAGAGAATTTTCGAAGCAGCTCGACTATCCAAAGGGCGATCCGCGAAATCCGCTGAGCGATGCGGAAATCGAAGAGAAATTCCGCGCGCTCGCGGAGGGCGCACTTTCGGCAAAGGCGCAGGCCAAGCTGATTGACGCGATTTGGAATCTGGAGAAGTTCGCGTCGGTCACAAAGCTGATGGCGCTGATGAAGGCGGATGTGAAAAAACCGAAAATAAAACTAGCCAAGGGGACGAGCAAGAAAACGTAGCCAGCCAAGAACCACGTAGGGACGGCCGCCCTCGGCCGTCCAGCCGGACGCAGTCCGGCTGACGTTGGCGGGGGAGTCGAATCCGGCCAGCAGGAGTAGCCTATGACTGATCTGAAACAGACGATTGCATCAGACCTAACGGCCCGTTACACAAAACTGGCGGGCGTAGTTCGCGAACTGGCGGCTCCCCTGAGCGACGAGCAGTTTTGGGCCAAGCCCTTCGCCTTCGGCAACAGCTTTGGCCACCTCGTACTGCATCTCACGGGCAACTTGAACTACTACATCGGAGCGCAGATTGCCGGAACCGGCTATGTGCGAGATCGTCCGCTGGAGTTTTCCGAAACGACACGTCCATCTAAAGCAGGAGTATTGAAGAAATTTGATCAGGCGATCGAGATGGTGCTCGGTGCGATCAGCAGCCAGACGGCGGAAGACTGGTCAAAGGAATACACCGCTGTCGGTGTGGACGTGCGCGACCGGTTCGCCGCGGTGCTGCTATGCGCGACGCATCTGCATTCTCACATCGGGCAGATGACGTATCTGGGATTCGAGTTGAAGCGAAGAGTCTGAGATTTGTGTCGGGTCGCGGTAGCGGGGCTCCGCCCCGCGGACGGGGCAAAGCCGTTAGCAGATGATCAGCGCCAAAAGAGGGTCGAAATGGGCCAGACCATCGTTGAAAAAATCGCGCAGAAACACATGACCGAAGGGCCGGCGCGGCCGCTTCGAACGGGGGATTTTCTGTCGATCCGCCCGCACCGCTGCATGACACATGACAACACGTCGGCGGTGATGAGCAAGTTCAAAGGCATCGGCGCAAAGAAGGTAAAAGATCCGCAGCAGCTCACATTCGCACTTGATCATGATATTCAGAATCAGGATGAAGCGAACCTGAAGAAGTACCGCGCGATTGAAGCGTTCGCCAAAGAGCAGGGTGTGGATTTCTATCCTGCCGGGTCGGGCATCGGGCACCAGATCATGGTGGAGCGCGGGTATGTGGTTCCCGGTTCGTTCGTGGTCGCGTCCGATTCGCATTCCAATATGTATGGCGCGCTGGGCGCAATCGGAACGCCGATTGTTCGCACCGATGCAGCCGCGGTGTGGGCCACGGGCGAATTCTGGTGGCAGATTCCGCGGTCGATTCAGGTCGTGCTCGAAGGCAAGTTGCCGGAGGGGGTCACGGGCAAAGATGTCATCATCACTTTGTGCGGGCTGTATAACCACGACGAATGCCTGAATGCGGCGGTCGAGTTCACGGGGCCGGGAGTAGCTTCGCTTTCGATGGACGCGCGACTTTCGATTTCGAATATGACGACAGAGTGGGGTCCGCTGGTGGGCTGGTTTCCGGTGGACCAGGTCACGATCCAGTATTTGCGCGGCGTTCACCAGCGTCTCAAGGCGATGGGCGCGGGCACGAGTGTCCTCCGATTCTCAGAAAAAGACATCGCCAACTGGGAGAAGAATCCTGAGACGCCGGATGCGGATGCCATCTATGCGGCACGGATCACGCTCGATCTCGGGCAAGTGGCGCCACACGCGTCGGGACCCGACACGGTACAGGTGATGCAGTCGCTGGCCGAAATTGAGCAGAAGAAAGTTACGATCCAGAAGGCGTATCTGATTTCGTGCGTGAATTCGCGGCTGGAAGATCTGGCGGCGGCCGCGAAGGTGCTCAAGGGTCAGAAAGTTGCCTCGGGCGTGAAGTTCTACATAAGCGCAGCCAGTAAGTGGGTGCAGGAAGAAGCGGAGAAGCGCGGCATCTGGCAGACGCTGATGGATGCGGGTGCGCAGCCGCTGCCGTCGGGTTGCGGGCCATGTATCGGGCTAGGCGTCGGATTGCTGGAAGCGGGCGAAGTTGGGATCTCGGCGACGAATCGAAACTTCAAGGGCCGCATGGGATCGCGCGATGCGAAGTGCTACCTGGCAAGTCCGGAAGTAGTGGCAGCATCCGCCATCGCCGGTTACATTCGCGGGCCTTATGCCGGAGTGGCGGGCAAGAATGCCCGCCCCACACGGACTTTCACGGAACTGGCATCGGGGGTGGGCGGGGCGGAGAAAGTTGAAATCCTGGCGGGCTTTCCGCAGCGCTTAAGGGGGCGACTGGTGTTCATGCCGCAGGACAACGTCAACACCGATGCGATTTACGGCAAAGACTACACCTATCGCGACGACATGACGCCGGAAATGATGGCGAAAGTGGTGATGGAGAATTACGATCCGCAGTTCGCCGCGTGCACCAATGCGGGCGACGTGATCGTCAGCCAGTTCAACTTCGGCACCGGGTCAAGCCGTGAACAGGCGGTCACGTGTCTTAAGGCGAAAGGCATTCCTCTGGTGATCGCAGCCAGCTTCTCGCAGACCTATTTGAGGAATGCATTTAACAATGGCTTTTTGTGTATCGAGGTGCCGGAGCTTGTGACGCGTTTGCGCGAGCAGTTTGAGAGGGAGATCGCGGCGAAGCAGAAGACGATCATCCCCGGGGACGCAATTGATATTGACTTTACTTCGAGCACGATCGGCTGGCGCGCAGAGAAATTTACGTTTCCGGCGCTGGGCAGCGTGCCGCAGTCATTAGTGATTGCGGGCGGAGTGGAGAATCTGGTTGCGAAGCGACTGGGGTGACTTGAAGACTTAACCGCAGAGATCGCAGAATGCGCAGAGAAACGCAGGGCTCCTTCGCTTCGCTCAGGATGACAAAGTTGTTTTAGGTTCTCTGGGCGTCTCCGCGGTTGATTTCGGTTAAGGAGCATTCATGGCGAAATACACAGTTATTACCATGCCGGGGGACGGCATTGGAAACCAGGTTCTGCCGGAGTCTTTGCGGGTTTTGAAAGAAGTCGGCTTTGACGCTGAGTATGTTCATGCCGATATCGGATGGGACTGCTGGCGCACGCAGGGTAATGCGCTGCCCGACCGTACGGTCGAGTTACTAACTAAGCATAAGTTGGGATTGTTTGGCGCGATTACTTCGAAGCCGAACAAGGCCGCGCAGGCAGAACTTAAAGCCGAGTTACAAGGGAAGGGTTACGTCTATTACTCGCCGATCGTAACCATGCGGCAAACATTCAGTCTCGATGTCTGCATGCGGCCGTGCGTCGGCTTCACTGGCAATCCGCTGAATTACATTCGGAAGAAAAGCGACGGTGGCTACGACGAGCCGCGTATCGACACCACCGTGTTTCGGCAAAATACAGAGGGCATGTACGCCGGCGTGGAGTGGACGAACCCTCCAGAGAACGTGCGCGGTGCGTTGAACAGTCATCCGCGGTTCAAGGCTTTTGCCGATGTGCCCGGGCCGGAGATCGCGGTGAGTTGCCGCATCATCACTCGCAAAGCGGCCCAGCGCATTGTGACCGCGGCTTTCGAATATGCGAAGAAGCGCGGATTCAAAGGTGTGACGATCTGCGAGAAGCCGAATGTGGTGCGCGAAACTTCCGGCATGATGGAAGAAGTGGCAAAAGAGATTGCCGAGAATTATCCGGGGATTGCGCTTTGGTCGACGAACATCGACGCACAACTAATGTGGCTCAACAAAAATCCGGAGGACTACAACGTAGTCGTGTCCTCGAATCTGTTCGGCGATATTCTTTCCGACGCGTTCGCCGGGCTGGTGGGCGGACTGGGATTCGCGGCGTCCGGCAACATTGGGGATGACGTGGCGGTATTCGAGCCGACACACGGATCGGCGCCGAAGTATGCCGAGCTGAATCCGCCCATCGTGAATCCGATTGCGATGATTCTTTCGGGGGCGATGATGCTCGATCATGTTGGAGCAAACCAGAAGGCGAATCGCATTCGCCAGGCAATTGTGGATGTAGTGCGTGAAGGAAAAGTCCGCACCTACGATATGATGCGCTTGACGGGTGGTCCGAAGGCGATCAGTCAGGGTGCGGCTTCGACGGTGCAGATGACGGACGCGATTTTGGAGAAACTGCGATAACCAGAGGGGACACAGAGGAGCGCGGGGAACACAGGAGCCCAAGTTTTTTGGTCCTAATTTGAGGAAATTATGAGCAGCGCTGTCGAGACTACGTCCCCGCGTTCTGGCGAGGCAGGCCATTGGGGCCAAGAAGTTCGGTCGGACGTGCACGTCGCTTTTGAGGCGCGTGACCGCGGCGGGGTCGAGATCTCACTGGAGTCGCGCGTTGCGCCTTATTACGGCTCGGCGATCATGGATCAGACCCGAGAAGTTCTGGTTGAACTTGGAGTGAAGCACGCCCGGGTTGCGATTCATGATGAAGGCGCGCTGCCTTTTGTCATCGCGGCTCGCATCGAGGCCGCAGCGAGGCGCACAGGGATCGCGCT
The DNA here is from genome assembly GCA_963819145.1 of uncultured Acidobacteriaceae bacterium. Taxonomy (GTDB): domain Bacteria; phylum Acidobacteriota; class Terriglobia; order Terriglobales; family Acidobacteriaceae; genus Sulfotelmatobacter. Next base: position 31,592 of record CAWFVB010000020.1, on the reverse strand, counting down.
CGGCAAACGCTCGCTGCCGGAGCAGAATCCGCTGCCGGCTTCGTCGCAAAAGGACAGGCTGCGTCGATCGCGTCTGTATCTGCCGGGCTCTGAACCGAAGTACTACATCAACGCCGAATTGCACGCGGCCGATGCCGTGATTCTCGATTTGGAGGATTCCGTGCATCGCGGAGAGAAAGATGCCGCCCGCATCCTGGTGCGAAATACTTTGCGGGCAGTCGATTTCGGATCGTGCGAGCGCATGGTGCGCATTAACCAGTTGCCGCTGGGCCTCGAAGACCTGGCGGAATTAGTTGGCGAGAGTCCGGACCTGATTTTGATTCCGAAGGTCGAGGAGCCCGAGCAGGTGAGAGAAGTGGATCGGATGATCGGCGAGATCAAGGCGCGCCACGGAATTATCCGGCCGATCTGGATCATGCCGATACTGGAGTCGGCGCTGGGAATCGAGAATGCATTTGCCGTCGCGACGGCGAGTGAAAATGTGGCGGCGCTGACGATTGGGCTTGAAGATTACACCGCCGATCTGGGAGTGGTGAAGACCGCGGAAGGGCGAGAGTCGCAATATGCGCGGTCGCGCGTGGTGAATGCAGCGCGCGCCGCGGGAGTGCAAGCGATTGACTCGGTCTTCAGCGATGTCGCCGACATGGACGCTCTGCGACAGTGGGGAGAAGCCTCACGGGCTGCGGGATTCGAAGGCATGGGATGCATTCATCCCGGGCAGATTCGCGTGATCCACGAAGCGTTTCAACCCACCGCGATCGAAATCGAAAAGGCGCAGAAAGTGGTTGCCGCTTTTGAAGAAGCGCAAAGTAAAGGATTGGCCGTGGTGAGTCTGGGATCGAAGATGATCGATCCGCCGGTGGTGCAGCGTGCGTTGCAACTGGTGGAGCGGGCGAAGGCGATGGGAGTGATTTCGTGAGTGTGAGTGCGAACGCGAAAGAAAGAGTAGAGCTGGCGCATAACGCCGCTGGCCGCGCGGTGCCGACGATGGTGAACGGCAAGCCGCAGATTCCGTTTCTGGGCGCGGGAAGATACCAGCCGCGCGGCCGCAAGGCAGCGCCGGTAATCCGCTCGAATAAAGATTATCCAGATAGTGGAGATAAGCGGGTCGCCGACCTGGAAACGGCGCTGCGCCAGTGCGGACTGCGCGACGGGATGGTGATCTCGAACCATCATCATCTGCGTGACGGCGATCAAGTCGCTCTGATGGCGCTGGAGGCGGCGGCCAGGATCGGCGTCAAGGATCTCATGTGGTTCCCGAGCGCGTCGTTCCCTTCCCAGGAGGGTGCGATCGATCTGATGGAGAGAGGCGTGATCCATCACATCGAAGGCTCGATGAATGGGCCGCTGGGCGACTACTGCACGCAGGGAAAGATGCGCGGCATGGGCGTGCTGCGTTCGCATGGCGGACGCTACCAGGCGATCCAGGATGGAGACGTTCACATTGACGTTGCGGTGATTGCGGCGCCGACCGCCGATTTTTTCGGGAATGCGGATGGTTCGCACGGCAAGTCGGCCTGCGGGTTGCTCGGCTTTGCGCTGGCGGATTCGATCTACGCGGACCGCGTGATCGTGGTCACCGATAACCTCGTGCCCTTTCCTTGTGTGCCCTGGCAGATTCAGGGCAACAACGTGGACTTTGTGGTGGAAGTGGAATCGATTGGCGATCCGGAAAAGATTGTTTCGGGCACGACGCAGATTACGCGCTCGCCCGACCGGCTGCGGATCGCGGAGTCGGTGGCGCAGTTTCTGCGGGTAGCGGGAATCATGAAGAACGGATTTTCGTTCCAGGCGGGAGCGGGCGGGATCGCGCTGGCGTTCGTCGAGTATCTGAAGCAGATGATGAAAGAGGATGGAGTCAAGGCGCGCTTCGTTCGCGGCGGGTCAACTAAATTCCTGGTTGAGTTGCTGCAAGAAGGACTGACGGATTACATCCTGGATGGGCAGACGTTCGATCTCGATGGCGTGAAGTCGATCGCGAACGATCCGCGGCACGTGGCCACTTCGCCGTTCACCTCCTACAACTATCACGGTAAGGGGAACTTCGCATCGCTGGTCGATGCCGTGGTGTTGGGTGCGACGGAAGTGGACGTGAACTTCAACGCAAACGTGGTGACGCACTCCGATGGTCGCTTGCTGCACGGCATTGGTGGATGGCAGAACTGCCTGTTTGCCGGTTGCACCATTCTCGCGGTGCCATCGTTCCGCGATCGCATTCCCGTGATTGTAGACGAAGTTACAACGATGACGGGGCCGGGCGAGATGATTGACGTGGTCGCGACCGAGCGTGGAATTGCGATCAATCCGCGGCGCACGGACCTGCTCGACGCGGTAAAGGGATCGAAGCTGCCCATTCGTCCGATTCAGGACATCAAGGCGGAAGTCGAGAAAATTTGCGGCAAGCCGGCGCGGCCGAAGTTGGGCGATCGTCCGTGCGCGGTGGTGAAGTGGGTGGATGGTACAGTGCTGGATACGGTCTGGCAGGTTACCTGACGGCGTTTCCGGCGAGGCGAGCGGGGTTAACCGCAGAGATCGCTGAGTGCGCGGCGAAACAGCTTCAGCTCGAAAGGAAAATTAAATCCTGCAATGCGAAAGTTTTTCCGCATGTTGCTTTTGGCCCTCGTCCTGATGACGGTGGCGCTGATTTCGGCGCTCACGGCCATGCACTTGGCCATTCACGGGCGCGAGGTGGCCATTCCGAAACTGGTGGGCATGAGTCCGTTCGAGGCCGAGCGCGCGGGCGCGGCTTCAGGCCTGCTAGTGGTGGTCGAGCGGCAGTTCTACAGTCCTAACATTCCCGAAGGAAAAATCATGACCCAGATGCCGCCGCCGGGAACGAAGGTGCGGCGAGGCTGGTCGATCCGCGTGGCGCAAAGTCTGGGGCCGCAGCGGGTAGCGATTCCCGACGTGACGGGAGGGAGCGAGCGGGTCGCGGAGTTGTACATACGGCGCCGCGGGCTCAGCCTGGGCTCGGTCGCGCACGTCAATTTGTCCGACGCGCCGCTGGACCAGGTGATCTCGCAAAGCCCGCCGCCAAATGCCAGCGGCGTATCTGCACCAAAAATCAATCTTCTGGTAAGCGACGGCGCCGAGCCGGCAACCTACGTAATGCCGAACCTCACCGGACAACCGCTCGGCAGCGCGATGCTGGCGCTGCAGGATGCCGGCGTCAAGGCTGGCAAAATTAGCGTGCTGCGGCCGCCGTCGCCCGGCGAGCCGCAAGCCGCGCCCGTTGCGCCGTCTGCGGTCCCCGAGGCCAGCGCCGCGAGCATGATCGTAACCCAGACTCCCGCGCCCGGACAGAAAATCACGGCTGGCGGCGCAGTGAATTTTGAAGTCCGCTAGCTGTTGCTCGTGTGGGGACGGGCGCCCTCGCCCGTCCAGACCGAGCGCAGCTCGGTAGCCGCCAGTGGTCACAAAGCTCACGACTCGCGGTAGCGGCGCACTCCGCTCGCCATCTGTTATTCGAGTTGTATGCCATTTCGTGATTTCCGTTCGATCAGCGCGGCGAAGAATCCGTCGCAAGGATGCACGCCGGGAATTGTCCTCAAATAGGGTCCAGCGAGCAGCGACGCGATATCCTTCCAGCACATCTCGCCGCACTGCTGCAACTGTTCCAGCTTTGCTTTGAAATCGCCGACTTTGAATTCCGCCGTGCCCTCGAGGGCAGCTTCCACCACCGCTTCGTTCTCCTCGTGCTCCAGCGAACAAGTGGAATAGACGAGCTGCCCGCCAATCGCAAGCTGGGCCAGCGCCGACTTCAGTATGGCCACCTGCCGCGCCTGAAGGTCGAGCAAGTCTTCAACTTTGAGCCGCCACTTGATCTCCGGGTTGCGGGCCAGAGTGCCAGTGCCGGAGCAAGGCACGTCAGCGAGAATGCGGTCGAAGGCGACGGAGAGAGAGAAAGGCAAATGACGAGCGTCCGCGGCAATGACATGCACGTTCGGCAATCGATTGAGGTTCTGCAGTAGGCGCGCACGGTGAGGATGCAGCTCCGCCGCCAACACTTTGGCGCGCGGGTTACGCCTGGCGAGCAAGGCAGTCTTGCTGCCGGGAGCGGCACAACAGTCGAGGATCGTAAAATCGACGATCGTACAATCAACGATCTTTTCTCCACGACCAACCAGCAACGCGACCAGTTGCGAAGCTTCATCCTGAATTGAGATGCGGCCTTCCCGATAGGCGCGCGTTCCGGTAACGTCGCCCGAAAGAACGCGGCGTGCAGCCGATAGCAGCCGGCCCGGCGAGAGCTGCACGCCTGCTGCGGCAAGTTCGGCATCGGTTTGACTAATTTGACTATATTGATCAACGCGAGATTCATCGTCATGAATGTGAATCGTCGTGCCGGGCACTGTCTGATCCTGGATGCAGATCTGCCGCGTTGCCCCAAGTCCATAGCGCTCGATCCAGCGAGCCACCAACCACGGAGGATGAGCGGCGTTCCGAGCCAGCGTGATCGAGTCGGGCGATTCGCCGATTTTCCCGAAGATGTCTTCCGTGCCGGCCCCGGCAATCTTCCGGAGAACCGCATTGACGAACGTAGCCGCCGAGCGCTTGCGCGCAGCCTTCACGAGTTCCACACTTTCAAAGATCGCGGCGCGTGCCGGAACTCTGGAGAGAAACTGCAACTGATACACGCCGAGGCGCAATGCGGTCAGTACTTCAACGTCCAGCCGCTCGAGTTGCTGCGACGATGCAGCGGCCAATTGCCGATCAAGCAGAGACTGCCAGCGCAGAACTCCCATCACCAGTTCGGTGGCGAGCCCGTGATCACGCGAAGAAAGCTTTGCGAGGTGCGCAGAATGGAGCAGTTCAGTGGCGTAGGATCCTTCGCGCTCGACTCGCAGAAGAATCTCGAAAGCCACGGATCGAGCTATAGAAGATCGAGCGGGAGACACGGCCATCCCAGCCTACTCTCCCAGATGGTCGCCGGATTTGGGCCGGTAGCCGTTGATAAATTCCTGCGCGGTCATGCGGCGCTTGCCCTCGAGTTGAACGTCGATCAATTCAAGCGCCGTGTCAGTGTCTTCGTCTTTGTTCTTGCCGCAGCCGACGAGCAGGCGCATTCCCTCCACTGCGACTTCTCCTGGAGTCAACTTGGCCGCATGTTGCAAAGGTTGAGCGCGGTGCACTTGCAGCGTTTTGCCCTTAAAGGTCGTAAACGCCCCAGGCCACGGCTGAAACCCGCGCAGGCGGTTGAAGAGTTCGCTTGCGCTGCGAGCGAAGTCCATGCGGCCATCTTCTTTTTTCAGAATCGGCGCGAGTGTGGCTCGCGAATGATCCTGCGGAGTCGGGCGAACTTGGCCCGTGCCGAGTCCGCGTAGGGTCTCAACCATCAAATCCGCGCCGATGGACGCCAGCTTCGCGCCTAACGTCTCAGCTGTATCTTCCGCAGCAATCGAAATTTCGCGCTGCATGAGTATGTCGCCGGTGTCGAGTCCTGCGTCGATACGCATGGTGGTTACCCCTGTGACGGATTCACCATTGGCGATCGCCCACTGGATCGGCGCCGCGCCGCGATATTTTGGCAGCAGAGAGGCATGCAGATTCAAATTTCCGAGCCGGGGAAGATCGATCATCCATTGCGGGATTATGCGGCCATAGCCAACGACAATGATCGCATCAATGACCTCGCCAATGACCTCGCCAGTGACCGCGCCAATGATCGCGTCAACGACCGCGTCCGGGGCAATCGCCGCCAACTGGGCGCGGAATTCGGCGTTGTTCTTGATGGTCGCGGGTTGCACCACGTCAATGCCCAGGCGGATTGCCGCATCTTTCACCGGAGAAACAGCAACATCCATCCCTCGCCCGCGAGGCCGATCCGGTTGCGTCACCACCAGTCGCACGGAATGACCGGCCTCGACCAACCTTTCCAGGGTCGGGACCGCGAATCGAGGCGTGCCACAGAAAACGAGAATCATGGATAAGCGGCCGCGCTAAACCGTTGTCATCACTAAACTTTGTTATCACTAAACTTTGTTATCACTAAACTTTTGTCATCACTAAACTTTGTCATCACTAAACTTTGTCATCACTAAACTTTGTCATCACAAAACTGTGTCATCACTGAATTTTGTAATCACTAAAACTTGTCATCCCAAAACTTTGTCATCCCTAAATTTTGTCATCCCGAGCGAAGCGAGGGATCCGCATTCCGCGGCGAAATGCAGGTCCCTCGCTTCACTCGGGATGACAATTCATGAAGAGGAGTCCCTACCACTCCCCCGCCTTCACCATTTTCTTGATCTTGCGCTTGATCAGATCGCGCTTCAGTGCGCTGATGTGTGAGATGTACAGCTTCCCGTTCAAGTGATCGGTCTCATGCAGAAAAGCCCGTGCCAGCAGGTCTTCTCCGGTGTGCTCGAACAACTTGCCGCTCCAGTCCTGCGCGCGTATCGTCACTGTCTTGGCGCGCGTGACATCCTCGCGAAATTCAGGGAGGCTCAGGCAGCCTTCACTGCTTCGCTGCCGGCCCTCTTTGTTAATGATTACCGGATTGATCAGCACCAGCCTGGCGCCGGGGTCTTCCTTAAAGGTTACATCCACGACGGCGAGTCGTTTCGAAATGCCGATCTGCGGAGCCGCCAGGCCGACGCCGCGAGCCGCGTACATCGACTCGAACATATCTTCCACGAGCTTCTTGAGCGCGTCGTCAAAGCTGGTCACCTCCGCGGCAGTTTTATCCAGGACCGGATCGCCAAATTTCACAATTGGGTAAATCATTTTTGGATTAATAGTTCTTCAGCTGTTCCAGATAACCTTGAAAATTTCGTTTCGTTTCTTTCAGCGAGTCGCCGCCGAATTTTTCGAGCGCGCAGCGCGCCAGTGTGAGCGCAACCATGGCCTCGGCGGCCACGCCGGCGGCGGGTACCACGCATACATCCGAGCGCTCGTACGCCGCTTTCATGGGCTCGCGCGTCGCGAAATCCACCGACTGCAACGGACGCCGCAGCGTGGAGATCGGCTTCAGATAACCGCGGACCCGAATCTCCTGCCCATTGGAGACGCCGCCCTCCAGACCTCCGGCATTGTTGCGCGCGCGCGTGAAGCCCGCGAACCCCGTGCCGCTCTGATAACCGATTTCATCGTGCACGGCCGACCCCGGAGAATGCGCTGCCTGAATCCCGCTTCCAATTTCAACCGCCTTCACCGCCTGCAACGACATGACCGCCGCGGCCAACAGCGCATCCAGGCGCTCGTCCCATTGCACGTAACTGCCAAGACCGGGCGGAACATTGTGGCCCACCACCTCGAAAACTCCACCCACCGAATCGCCCGTGCGCAGAACCTTCTCGACTTCTTCTTTCATGCGCTGCTCGGCATCAGGGTCGGCGCAAGCCAGCAACACCTCGTTCTTGCGCGACACTGGCTCGATTTGCTCCCAAGCAATTTCCCGATCCGCAATCGACACCGAGCCCACAGCAATCACGTGACTCAGGACTTCCACGCCCAACTCGCGCATCAGCAACTTGGCGAGGGCGCCAATCGCAACCCGTGCTGCAGATTCTCTGGCCGAGGCGCGTTCCAGCACATAGCGCGCTTCGGTGAAATCGTACTTCAAAGCTCCCGCAAGATCGGCATGGCCCGGGCGCGGCGACGCCACGCGTTTGTGTTTTGCCGGATCGCCCGTATCCACCGGCAGCGATTCTTTCCAATTTTGCCAGTCGCGATTTTCGAGCATCACCGCGATCGGCGAGCCGATCGTCTTGCCGTGATGCACGCCCGAGAGAAAGTGCGCCCGGTCGGTTTCGATTTTCATGCGCCCGCCGCGTCCAAAACCCTGCTGGCGCCGCCACAGTTCGCGGTCCACAAATGCCTGATCCACCGGCAGCCCGGCAGGCAGTCCCGAAAGAAACGCAACTAGGGCCTCGCCGTGCGATTCTCCGGACGTGAAGTAGCGCAGCATGTGGAAGAGGCATTGTAAATGAATAAGAAAAGTTCAGCTCTGGTGGATTTTTCAGCAACCGTTTTTTGCACGAAGGCGTGCCATATGCGAAACTGATAGTTGACGCTAGTTGACGCCGGTAATTGCTCGACGGCCCAGGTTCCATACTCATCGCGTCCACCTACATAAAAGTCCGCGAGGGTTTGTTTTCATGTTGACCACCAAAACTGATCCATTACATGCGGAGGTTGCTGAGGGCATCCGCTGTGTGATCGCCGACGATCACGAAATGCTGCGCTACGGTGTACGCCGCCTGCTGGAAGACGCTCCCGACTTTGCCGTTGTGGGCGAAGCGGGCGATGCCGCCAGGGCGCTCAGGTTAGTCCTACAGCACCGCCCCGACCTGGTGCTGCTCGATATCAGCATGCCCGGCATGTCGTCGTTCGAAGCCGGACGCCTCATCGAAGAACACTGCAAACACACCCGCATCGTGTATCTGACCATGCATGAGGATCAGGAGTACGTGCAACAGGCTCTGCGCTCGGGCGCCAGCGGGTATCTGCTGAAAGATACTCCCGGGCCGCTTTTGTTGAGCGCGCTGCGCGAAGTGCATCGCGGCGAACAGTCATTGAGTCCGCAGATCCAGGCCAAATTGAGAGACGAGGCAGCCCTGCGGATCCAGGCCGTGCGGGTGCCGCTGCGGAGAAGTACGCTGACTCTGCGCGAGCGCGAAGTGATGAAGTTGCTCGCCGAAGGCAACACCGTGAAGAAAGCGGCGGCGGTTCTCGGAATCAGCGCCAAAACGGTGGAAGCGCATAAGTTCAATTTGATGCGCAAGCTCAACATTCACAACAAGGCAGAACTGGTCACGGTCGCCATACAGAAGAAGATCCTTCCAATGCCGGTCTCAATGTAAAGGCGTCAGTCACGCGCACGTTTCAAAACTGCTGCGGCAAGGCCGGCAAGATCGGAAACCTCCAGGTCCGCTCGCTTCTCTGAGTCTGGAAGCGCGGAGGCTCGCACCGCGCCAATCCCGGGACGCGCCGACTTCCGGTTCACCCAGGCCGTAGAGATGCCCAACGACCGCGCCGGCGCCACGTCGTGATAGACGCTCTGCGCGGCGTGCAGCAGTCGATCCGGAGAGATCGCAAACCGGCGTAAGGCCATCTGAAAATTGTTGATGGAAGGCTTGTAGCTTCTCGCCTGTTCCGCCGTGATCACGCCAGCGAATTCCACCTCCAGTTGCTTCCGCGTTTCGGCAAATAGATCGTCGTCGATGTTTGAAATTACAACCAGCCGGTAGCGCTTCTGAAGCTCGCGCAGCGCAGGCACCGTATCCGGAAAAGGCGGCCATGCCCGGACGGATTCGTGCAGCGAGCGGATCTCGGCGGAACTGGCCTCGAAATGAAAGCGATCGGCAAATCCCCACACCACCGATTGCAGCACATCCCGGTAGCTTTGGTAGGGGCCGCTCTCCGCCTGCGCCTCAAATTCCCCATAGAGTTCAAGAATGTCGGCGTCGTGCAGACCGAGACCATGGTTCGCGAGCACGGACCGCAGAGTGGGCAAAATCCCCGACTCCCAGTCAATCAAAGTGCCATAGCAATCAAAGCTGATGGTGGTGAAGCGTGAGAAATCCATAGGAACTGCAAACAGTTCTCTCTCGGTTCTCGGCGAGCAATGGTTCTTCTGAGAACTGAGAACCGGGAACTGAGAACCTTCTTACGTTTTCTGTTCGCTGAACAGGTCTAGCACCGGCGTTGCGGAAGTTGGGTGTTCCGCTGGTTCGGGCGTGACCGGCGGCGCGCCGGAATCATCCGCACTGGTCTTCGCCGCCGGCGCTTTCTCCCCTAGCATGAACTTCCTAGAATCGAACAGCGGGCGCCCGAGCGACGCGTTATAGCTGGTCCACGGTCCTTCCAGCTCAGCCTCGCGCGCGAAGTGGGCGCGCATCGCTTCCATCTTAGAATCCAGATCGTCGAGATAGTGTAGCATCAGCGCCTCGGGAAACATCGGCAGCTTGGGCGACCCAAAGTCGTACTGGCCGTGATGGCTGATGATCATGTGTTCAAGCAAAGTTTTCAGTTCCGCGGGAAAGTCAGGCAACTTGGCGAGTTTGGCCTGCAGCATCTCCAGTTCGATGATCATGTGCCCGAGCAACTGGCCGCGTGTGGTGTAGGAAAACGCACGGTTGTAGGCCAGTTCCTGGACCTTGCCGATGTCATGCAGAAACGCTCCCGTCAACAGCAGGTCGCGATTGACTTGTGGATAGTTCTGGCACATGAGATCGCAGGAGCGGAAGAGCGACACCACGTGATCGACCAATCCGCCGATGTAGGCATGATGAAGCGTCTTGGCTGCGGGAGCATTGCGATAACGTTCGGCAATTTCCGCGTCCGCCATGAATAGTTCCACCAGCGACTTGAGGTGCGGATTCTGGAATGTGGCCACAAACTCCGTGAGCGTTCGCCAGAGTTCGCCGATGTCCTTGGTGCTCTTGGGCAGGTAGTCGGTGAAGTCGATCTCGCCTTCGTCCATGCGGCGCAGCTTGTGAATGGTGAGCTGAAAACGATTCTTATACTTGTTGATGAGCCCCTTGATCTTGAGAAAGTCGTCCTGCTCGAAGGCGAGGATGAATTCTTCGACGTTGTCCCACATTTTGGCTTCGAGCTGGCCCGTGCGATCGGCTAGAGTCAACGCCAGGTAAGGCTCGCCATTTTTTTTCGCCTTCACCTGCTTCGACGCCACCACGAAGCTGGAAGTGACGACCTTGTTTTCCTGTTGGCAACATTCGGAGATAAAAAACTCTTTCATGAGCAAACCTGAGTTCTTCCGCGCGGCCCTGTGAAGTCGTGCCCTTGTCAACCACCTGCCCAAAAACCACTTATGAGACCAGTTCCAGCCTAAAACACGCCCAGCTTCTTCTTCTTTTTCAGCTTCTTCGCGCCGGCTTCTTTGTCCGCGGTCTCGACCGGCTTGGTTTGCTTTGTGCTCGCGCCCGTGTCCACGTAACCGGTTTTGTAGTCGATGTAGGCTTGTTCGCGCAACGTGGTCAGATAGGCACGCAGTGCGGGCTGCAGTTTCTCCATGTACAACGCATCCTGAATGCGCGGCTCCGCTTCTTTCAGGGAGGGAATGCCCGCCATCTGATGCTCGGCCGCCAGCAGGATCACGTAACCCTGCTTGGTGCGAATCACATCCGATACTTCACCCGTCTTAAGCGCGAAGACCTTATCGTCCAGTTCTTTCGGCATGGTGCCGCGCTTGAAATAACTCAGGTCCCCGCCGTCTTTCGCCGACGGTCCATCGGAGTACTTTTTCGCCAAGTCTTCAAACTTTGCGCCCTTGTGAATCTGATCGAGCAAATCCTCCGCTTTGGCCTTGGCGGCGGCCAGCGCTGCCTCCGTCTCCGCCTCGGTTGGTGGCTCCGGCTTCGCGTCTGTGCGGGCCGCGGGTTTGGCCGGCGTTTTGGGCGCAATCAGAATTTCGCTCAGGCGAACTTGCTCCGGGTGCTCCATCTCCGCGCGGTGCTGCTCGTAGAACTTCTTCTCATCCTCTTTGTTCATCGCCAGTTTCGAACCCACTTCCTGCCCAATCACACGCTGCGTGATGATCTGGTTGCGCATGGTCTGCTTGAAGTCCTCGTACGAAGCTCCCTGCGCCTCCGCCGCTTTCTCCAGGTCTTCCATGGTTTCGAGGTTCATCTGCTTGCGCATTTCATCCAGGCGCTTGATGAGCTCAGTGTCGCCGGTGATGCCGAGGTCTTTGCCTTTTTGCAGCAGGAGTTGCTGGTCAATCAGATCGCGCAGCACGTCGCGTTGCTTTTCGGAGAAAACGCGGTCGGCGTTGGCCGGGTCCTGCTGTTGAATTTCCTGCTTGAGCTGATCGCGGCTGCGGATGTATTCCGTGCGCGTAACGATTTCGTTGTTTACGCGGGCGACAATCTCTTCGACCACGGTATCGGCCGGCGAAAGCGGGGCGAGCAACACCGCGTAGCCAACAATCAACAGCAAGGGAAGTCCGGTCTTCTTCATGAGGGCTCTCTGAATCGTTCTCTCGAATCGTTCTATCGAAACTTGCGGTACTCCCGACGAATTTATTTCTCTATTTTACGCCGCGAGGGGCTATGGAGGCCAATTGAGCAGGCGAGTTGGTTGGCTAAGCGGCTCGCGTGAGTGTCAATGCGGTCACGTCGTTGTGCTTTGGAGCCATGTGCATGAAGTCCTGCACGCCCTGGAGGATGTTCCGGGAAAGATCTCTGGCCGAAGAAGGTCCCGCCTGCATCACGCTCTTGACTCCCTCCAGACCAAATTCGACGTTCTTCGACTCCGCCTCCACCACTCCGCGGGAGACCACCGCCAGCGAACCCTTTGGCCAAAGGCCGACAATGCGAGCGTCGGTCGGGGCCAACGAGAACAGCCCGAGCGGCAGGCCGGTTGCCGGCAGTTCGATGACGCTTGCGTCATCGCGCAGCAGGCCCGGAGTGTGGCCGGCATTCACGTAGCAAACCGTCCCCAGTTCCTCGTTGTAGCAGCCGGTGAAGGCCGGGCAACTGCGCACGCCTCCGGCCGCCCGCATAATCTCGAGATTCAGACGGCGCGACAGTTCGATCATCGCGTCCGATTCGTTCAGTTCGCTGGTCGCGAAGAGTTGCTCGCCGGACGTCCGGAAACAAGCCTGCGCGGCCTGCAGAACAGGGCCGCTGGTTTCGCGCTTGCCGGCGACGTTGAGCAATCCGAAAAGAAAACGATGCGGGCCCACCCGCAGGAAATCGTGAAGGTCGCCTCCGGCGCGCGAGGAAAAATAGGCGACCGCAAGGTTAGCGCTCTGGAGCGCGGGGGTTTCCGCCTGGACGATCTCGGAAACTTCCTCCGTCTTTGAGACGAACCCGAGCTTGGAAAGGAGCGACATGAGGGGCGAAATTAGCACAAACCTTCGGGACGAGGCAATGAGCAGGAAGTGGGGGAGCGCGCCCTAATCGGAAGCGTCGGACGGTCGGGAGATCGCGGCAAGCGGACAGGAGTGTCACGCGCCACACTCACCTATTCGCCGTATCTTCCCCTTAGCGTACTCGTCATTTCGTCGCGGAGTCGCCGGTAATCGGAGTGGACGGTAGCGCGCAAAGCGGCTTCGGTGGAGCTGCCTTGCGACAGGCGTTCCAGGATGCGCGCGAGTTCGCTCATGCCATAGGCGTCGCGGATGTATTCGGTGGCGGCTAAAGATTCGGCGTAGGCCAGGGTGGCTTCGGGAGCGGAGAAGCTCATGAAACTGCCTTCGAGCACATTGAAGGGGATCTCATTTCCGGAGGCGAAGAGCTGAGCCAACTGGCGTCCGTTGGAAGCGGACGACTTGCCCTCTTCGATTTGTGCGATGCCTTCGTTCAGCCAGGTGGGACAGCGGTTGCTCGACATCTGCGAGACGAAAGAGTGAGTCAGTTCATGCTTGAGGACGCGGGCGAGTTCGGGCGTGACGCTAGGGACGCCGCTGATCGGGATGCGCAGCTTGCCGTCGTTGATGGCGCCGCTCCAGGAAGGCGCTCGGGTAACATCGAAGAACGCCTGCTGCGTGTAGAGCGTGACCGCGATGGTGTTGCGCGGCGAGTACCCGAGATCGCGCGCCACGTCGTCATACTCGGAGTCGAGGGTGGCGAGCAGGTCGCGGCGAAAAGTCTCGGAGGTGTCCTTACCTTCAAAGTGGAGGTTGAAGTGGCTGCTCTCGCGCTGCGAAAAATCGGATTCGGCGGTCGATTCGCGCGTGGCCCGGGCCAGGTACTGGCTGACGGTGGCGTCGGGACGCAGGGTCAGCGACTTCGTCCAGGAGCGAATCGCATCGGGCGTATGGTCGCTGGCGAATTGCACGAACCCCAGCATGGCGATGGCATCGGGTGACTCGGGAGCAATGCTGGCGGCATGTTGCGCGTAGGCGAGAGCTTCCGCGGCATGGCCGGTGCGCATCAGCGTGGCGGCGTAGTAGATCAGCAAGGTGGAGTTGTCCGGCTGGAAGCGGAGCGCGGATTCGTAATAGCGCTTGGCCTGCGGAAAGTTGCCGTGATCGGATTCGTGCTTGCCGGCGAGGAAGTAGGCGGTGGCAGCGAGTTCGGGATTGGATGCTTGCCCCAGGCTCGAGAGTGCATCGCTATCGACTTTGCCGCCGCGTATGACTTTTTCGGCGACGTCGGCTTCGTGGTTGAATGAAGGCGCGGGTGGAGTAATGTCCGGGACCTCGGTGGACGCTCTGGCGGATGCTGCCGAACCGGTGTGTACGGGGGCAACGCCTCCCGCCTCTACGCGCTCGACCAAGGATTTCGGGATGGCGTAGGTGTCTTCGCCGAGGTCATACTCGACGCGGTCTTTGCTCTCGCGGACCTCGTCGGCCCAGATAACGCGTCCATTCTTAAGATGGATGACGTTGGCGGGCGAGGGCAGCGCCGAGAGAAGCACTAGAATGAGGACAAGGGCTCGCACTCGGCTGATTCTAGCAACCGCGCGTAGGGTCGGTAAGATGACCAAGGTGCTGGAACCGGGCAGCCGAAAGAGGAACCCGGTCTTTGAGCCGAAACAGGCGCCGAGTCTTTGAGCCGAGAGGGACCCGAGTCTCTGAACGCTGTACATACTAGCCCCGGAGGGGCGACCGAGCTTAGCCCAGCGCTTCAGCGCTGGGACAAACACACAAATCAGTCAAGTCCCGGAGGGACGACCCGTTTATGAGGCCAGGGTCAGTGCGGCGGTGGTGGATGATCGGGTTGGCATTATGGCTGCTGGCCGCTGCGGGATGGGCGCAGCCAGCGGACCCGGCCCCCGACTGTGCTCAAACCACGAGCGCTCTCTACGCGCGCATTCGTTCGGTCGGACTCGATCCGCAACGCGTCTACCACGTTCGGGACGCCTCCATTGACCGGCCTAATCTTCACATTGATTTTGACGACGGCACGCTGGCGTTTACGGAAGACATTTGCGGGCGAATCACGGGCGCGTTCTTCCAGGGTGAGGGCGAGATACGGCTGCGGCCCACGAACCGCGTGGAGCGCGGATCGCTGGCGCTGTTCACGGGAATGGCGATTCTCGAAGAGCAGTTCACCTCGGGATATCTGCGCTTCAACGACAACACCGCGGCGCTCTTGCAACGTTCTCTTTCGCCGGTGCCCGAGAGCGCGGAATTCATAAAAGAATGTAGCGCTGCGAGCCGCAGTCTGGCCGAGTTTGACGCCCTGCGCTTGCTGCTGGACTTCAGTCATTTTCTTTCCGAGCCGGGTGGAAACCAGGGTGGAAGCGAAGTGCCTCGAAAATTCCCCCCCTTGCTGCACGCGCATTTGCTGGGCAAGAAACTGGGCGGTTTCGAAGTGGTCTGGGATGCCGCCGGCCCCGAACCATTGTGGGCGGGGCAGCCGCGGGTGAGAGACGGCATTCCGTTTTTCGATATCTGGACTTCGTTTGCGCCCAGTGGGGCTGGCAGCGCAGCTGCGTCTTCACTGGTGAGTGATGCCGCGATCACCGGCTTCCGGATTCGGGCGTCGGTGCAGCCTCCAACTATGTTGCGAGCTTCGACGGACCTGAAGGTTCGAATTCGCAACGGCGGAGAAAGGACGCTGCTGTTTGAGTTGTCGCGTTATCTAAAGCTTGATGCCGTTGCGGCGGATGGGCGGCCGGTGGACTTCATCCAGAACCCGGCGATTGAAGGCTCCGAGTTGCGGCGAAAAGGTAACGATCTGGTGGCCCTGGTGTTTCCCGCTCCGCTCTTGCCCGGGCAGGAATTGAAACTGCGCTTTACCTATGCGGGCGAAGTTCTGTCGGAAGCGGGGAACGGATTGCTCTATGTGGGCGAGCGCGGCACTTGGTATCCGAATTTCGGTTTGAGCCCGGCCCAGTTCGAGATGGAGTTCCACTATCCGCCGAACTGGACGCTGGTGGCGACGGGAAAGCAGGTATCGCGTGCAGTCGGCGGTGAAGACGGCGCGGAAACAAACGGGGAAACAGGGGCGGAGAAAGTTTCGCGATGGATCTCAGAGCGGCCGATTCCGGTGGCAGGCTTCAACCTGGGCAAGTACGTTCGGGCCGAGGCGAAGGCGGGGAACATTCTGGTCGAGGCGTACGGCACGAAGGGGGTCGAGAAATGGTTTCCGAAGGCTCCGGCGGAGGTGATTGAGCAGCCCCCTCTTCCCGCGGTTACGCCGGATAGATCAAGACCGAATGTACCAATCGTGATGACTCCGCCGCCTCCGTCGCCGGCCCGCGATGTGCAGGCGGTGGCGGACAGAGCGGCGAAGGCGATTGGAAGTTTCTCGCAATGGTTTGGGCCCTACCCTTATGGCTCGTTGGCGCTGACACAGATGCCGGGAAATTTGAGCCAGGGATGGCCGGGTCTGATATTTCTGTCGAGCTTTGCCTTTCTCAGTCCGCAGGAGCAGACGGACTTGCGTCTGGATCCGGTGGCTCGCGAGCTCGACAACCAGGTATTGGCCCACGAGACGGCGCATCAGTGGTGGGGCGATCTGGTGCTGTGGAAGAGCTATCGGGACCAGTGGATATCAGAAGGACTGGCAAACTATGCCGCGCTGATGATCCTGGAGCAACAGAACCCGGCGCAATTCCGGCAGATTCTGGAACAGTACCGGAGCGATCTTCTGAGCAAGAACAAAGATGGAGAGTGGCTGCGCGACGCCGGCCCCGTGACCCTGGGGCAGCGCCTGGAGTCGTCGCATTTTCCTGGAGGATACGAGGCCATCAGCTACGAAAGAGGCACGTGGCTGTTTCACATGCTGCGATCGATGCTGCGCGATTCCACGCTGCGCGATTCCGAAGCGGCTTCCCGTTCCCGGAAAGGGCACGCGAATCCCAGCGCGAATCCAGATGAGCCCTTCTTCCACGCGCTGCGGAAAATCAGGGAGCGGTATGCCGGAAAGAGCATAAGCACGCAGGAACTGGTCCAAGTGTTCGCGGAAGAACTGCCGCGACCGCTTTGGTACGAGAATCGTCGCAACCTGGACTGGTTTTTGCAAGATTGGATCGAAGGGACGGCGATACCGCAGCTCGCAACCCGCGAAATTCGCATCACGGAGAAAACTGGCGTGACCACGGTTACGGGCGTGATCGTACAAAAGGACGTACCCGACGATCTGGTGACGGCGGTTCCGGTGTATGGCGAGATGGCGGGCAACGCCCTCGTTTTTCTGGGCGAAGTGCTGGCGGATGGCCGCCAGACTGGGTTTCGGTTGACCGCGCCGAGCGGCGTGCGCAAGATTGTGCTCGATCCGAAGCAGACGATTCTTACCGCGCCGAAGTAGATTCCCCCACAATATTCCGAACCTTTTCGAACCGCAGAGACTTAGGTGCGGATCGCGCCGATATCAGGAAGGCGTCGAGGTTGTGCAATTGCTGAGAAACCCATGTAAGCAAAGCAAATTGGAGGTTGTTATGACTCTTCAGCCCTGCGCATACCCGAAAAATCGTCCCCAGCGCACTATTCTACTGGTTGAGGACGAACCTTTTGTGCGGGAGGCGACTTGCCGCATTCTGGAAAGCGCAGGCTTTGCAGTCCTGCCGGCCGAGGATGCGCAAGAGGCGATGAAGGTTTACGAAGAATGCAAGCGGCGAATCGATCTCGTGATCACGGACATGGGCCTTCCGGGAAGGACAGGACAGCAACTGGGGCAGGATCTGCACGAGCATTCACCGGAAGTTGTGGTCTTGGTAACGTCGGGTTACAGCCATCCGGAAGATGACGCGGAAGTGCCCGGCTCGCACACGTATTTTCTGCCGAAGCCGTATTCAAAGCGAACGCTGGTCGAGAAGATTGAGAAGATTCTTGGGGCGGCCCCACTGGGCCGGGCGGCAAAGCAAGCAGGCTAAGATTCTTTTGTGTACGCTGTGCCCTGTGGATGTTCCCTATGTTCCCGCGCGTCCCCTGCGGTTAAGATTTCTTGCGCCGCGCAGCCTGAGCCCACCGCTGACCCCCTTCGACGTTATAATCCTCCGTTCTAGATTAGGTTGCCCGGTTGGTTTCCTAAGCATAAGGAGCGCTCATGAGACTCGAGGGACGAGTAGCGCTGGTCACAGGAGCGTCGCAGGGCATTGGCCACGCTTGCGCGCTCGCCCTAGCGCGGGAGGGCGCGACCGTAGCGGTGGCGGCGCGCAATCGGCAGAAGCTGGAGGAACTCGCCGCCCAGATCACGGCGGCGGGAGCGCAGGCGGCGGCTTTCGTCATGGACGTCTCGGATGAACAGCAAGTGAAGTCCGGCATCAAGTCGGCGCTCGGGCAATTCGGCAAGATCGACATCCTGGTCAACAACGCCGGCATCACGCGCGACCAGTTAGTGATGCGCATGAAGCGCGCCGACTGGGACGCGGTGCTGAACACGAATCTGACTTCTGCGTATCTCTGCATTCAGCAGGTGATCGGCTCAATGCTCAAACAGCGCTGGGGACGAATCATCAACATTACCAGCGTCTTCGGGCAGATGGGTCAGGCGGGCCAGACGAATTACGCGGCGTCAAAAGCCGGGCTGATCGGGCTGACGATGGCCATGGCGCGCGAGGTAGCGTCGCGCAACATCACCTGCAACGCGGTGGCTCCGGGTTTCATCGAGACCGGCATGACGGCGGCGCTGAGCGAGGAATTCAAGCAGAACGCGGTGAAATCGATCCCGCTAGGCCGGGTCGGCTTGCCGGAGGACATAGCCAGCGTAGTGTGCTTTCTGGCTTCCGACGATGCGTCCTACATCACAGGTCATGTGCTCAACGTGAACGGCGGTATGTTGATGGGGTAAGTGGACGGCGGACACTCCTGTCCGCCGCCCTTGGTCTTGGTGTTGATTGTGTTTCCCCAACCCCGCAAGAATCAAAGTCAAAGGCAGCGGACAGGAGCGTCCTCTCTACACGCGAAAGTAGACCTTTTGCGTTTCAGCCGTCACTGACAGCGGCATGGTTCGCGCCTTCAATAGATTATGGCCGACTTTCCTTGGCCTCTGCCGCAAACGAACATACGGGCTCGGTGAAGAGGACGGACGCGACGAACTCCTGCCCCCGCCCCCGCTCACAGACGCCCCTTTAGGGGCTGGGCGAGAAGTTAGACTTCTTCCGCAGCCCGTTCTGCCGCGCCGTAAATCCCGCAAAATCGGTCTCTCAAGGGAAGGAATGCGAATGTATACCGGCAGTCAGTTTTTCCGAGCCTGCAAAGCCGTGCCCTTCCCAATCAATTCATGAGATAGCCTGGCGACCGTTTTGCCCGTTTTCGGCAAGAGCTGCATCACAAGCCGGCTTCACCAACTCCCTGACCTCAAGTGATAGCGGCCTGCTCGGAGCCAGGAAAACTCGCCCCAGAAATCGGCACAGGGGGAGTGGTCACCCCCTGCCACAAGACCGTACATGCGGGTCCGCATACCCTTGCCGGGTGTGTAGAGGACTTTCACATCCAAGTGAGTGCGCCCTGCCGAGCGCACCAAAAGGAATACGGTCCCGATGGGACCGTCCGCCTTTTTCTGCAACAGATTTGTCTTGAGCCAGAGTTTTTCTGAGGCCTGCGAACTGAGGGGCGTCCTTATTCCTCGCGGTCTACCCTCTGGACGGGCGAGGACGCCCGTCGCTCCATTAAAAGCGGTAATACCTGAGCTTCAGTGTGCAACTGGCTTCTTGCGGGCGGGCGGCTTCGGCGCCGCTTTCACCAGCAGGGCTCCCTCATTCATCGTCATCAGAAACGGCTTCGCCACGTAGGAGACCGGCGTTCCCTGGAACTGGAAGTCGGTATCCTCCTTCGGCATCTGCTTCGCCGGGATCACTGCCGTCATGGTCAAATCGATGTCCGCGCGTTTGGCATCGACATCGTCCGAACTGCCGGCCAGTTGCAGTTTGGTTGCGGTTTTGCTTGAGGCGTCGATACTGATAATGTGGGCCTGCATCTGCAACGGCTTCCCCTTCAATACGCTCCACACCTTCTCGGCGTCTTCGGGCGTGCCCTCGGAAAGGACCATTTGCCACTCGGCAAAGTTCATCTCCTCAACTTTCTTACTCTTGACCAAGGCGGCCGCCTGCTCGGCGGGAGTGGGCGGCACATACTGCTTGATCGCGAAATTGGCGGGCGGCAGGGTTGTGGTGCCCGTCGTCGCCAACAAATCGCTCCATCCCTCTTCGCTGCCGTGGTACTTGACGTATCTGCTCTTGCCGAACTTGGCGATCTGATCCTTGCCCGTACCCTGTGCCAGATTGGAGGCGCGCGCGATAAAGAAAAGTCCGTCCACGTCGTTCTCACCCGGTCCCGGCTCCAAGTAAGCGCGCGCCAGGTCATAGACATCGAGTAGGTTAGCCGGATCCGCATCTACCGCAGCCCGCAGATATTTCTGCGCCTTGGTGTAGTCGTTCCCCTTGGCTTGGAGGGTAGCCTGGAAAGCGCTGACCCCCACCGCGCCGTTGAAGATGGTTGCCGTTCCATCTTTCAGTTTCTGAAAATCCGCGTCCGACGTGCCTTCCGGCTTGGCCGCAGTGGGCAAACACTGCAAGCCTTTTTCGCCGAATTGGCCCGCATCCGCAAAATTCTGCTGCGCGTTCTTGGTGTAGGCCAGCAGCGCCAATGCCCGGAGATTGCATGGGTTCACCACTAGAACCTTCTGCGCCGTGTCCAGCGTCTTGGTCTGATCGAGCCTCTGCTCGTCGGGAGTCTTCGCCTGACCGAGCATCTGTTGATAGGCGCCCATCAAGAGTTCCAGCGCGTCTTCCTTCATCACGCTGTTGGGGTACTGAGTCACAAACGCTTCCAAGCCGCTGACCTTGGCTGCGGCGTCGGTTTGCTGCGCGGCGCCCACGTAGGCGTTATATTCCGCCGGGTCTTTGATCTCTTTTTTCTGGGGAGGTTTCTGGGGCGCGGCCGGAGACTGCGCGGGTTGGGCGGGCGTGGGGGTCTGCGGCGCAGGTTGGGCGGGCGCGGCCGCGGTTTGAGCGACGGCGGTAATCGGCGGCTACCAGCAACATCGCGAGAATGATCTTCTTCATTCCGGTGGCTCCTTGACTCTTCGGGGAAACTGGAGTTTGACATTTTGCCCGATTCGAACCAAGACTGGCGTCGGACTTGCACCATAAACCAATTCTTCATTCGAATGCCACTGGCATTTCTGCCACTCACACCAGCGGGTCCCGAAACTGTGGGCCGCCTGTCGATATGCCGCAGCTAACTTATTCCGGTGAGCGGATTATAAGGATGTAGTCCCGCTAAGGCAAGCGCCTTAAGCTTAAGCGGGAAGATGCAGGGGTCCTTCTCTCCGCAGAGACTTCACTTCGTGAAGTCCCTGCTCCGCTCAGGATGACAGCTTCGATAGAAGGGCTGAAGCAGGATGACGACTTCAATAGAGGGGCTGAAGATAGAGGGCTCAATTTAGACAGTGATTACTATGGTCGGGCGCTGAAGTCAGCTCCCCGGGTGCGACGGCTGAACGTCGACAAAGAAGAAATGGCTGGCAGCGCAGTGCTGCCAGCCGTTGAGACTTCTCCGTGTCTGGAGTTCTTACCGGTGTCCGCCACCGTGGCCTCCGCCACTGTGACCTCCGCCACTGTGGCCTCCGCCAGCGTGGCCTCCGCCAGCGTGGCCGCCGCCACCGTGGAAACCGCCGCCGCGGGATCCGCCGCCATGGAAGCCACCTCCGCCTCCTCGGGCAAAGCCTCCGTGCGCATAGCCACCACGCCCGTAACCTCCGCGTCCGTAGGCGCCGTGACCATAGCCCCAGCCTCCTCGGCCCCAGCCGCCACCGCCCCCCAGCCCCGCCCGTACCAGGGGCCGGCACCGATGAACACTCCGCCACTAAACCACTGCGGACCGTAGTAGCCGTAGGGTGCGCAGGCATACGGATAGTAATCGTAGTACCCGTACTCACACACCGGCGGCCCTTCCTCGTAGCCCGGTCCCACTCCGATGGCAACTCCTACTTGCGCCTGCGCGAAGGCAAGCGGCACCATCAGGACTGCCAGCAACGCTAAATATCTCAGGTAACGCATATGGACCTCCTTTTCCCAGGTCCGCCGTAACTTTGACCGGATCCAGAAACTTTCTAGGGACCGGTGGTCTTCGTGGTGGCAATTTGCTCTCCAACCATGGACCAGGTCTCTACCTACTTTGAACACAGAAGGGGAAAGAAAGTTGCAAGAAGAGGGGTGGCTGATTTCAACCATCCTGGTTAAATTCAACCACTTACGGGGGATGATTGCCACTGCGGTGAAGACTTTTCCCAAGCGCTGAAAGCGCTGGGCTAAGTTGGTTTGCCCCTCCGGGGCTGGATCTTCGGACATTAGGAAGACTTCCGCATTACCGGAGAGCTGAGAGCTAACTTCAATCCTTGAACAGATTGTCAAACGCCGCTCGCGCGTCATTCGGACGCTGACTGCCTTTGCTGGATGTTTCTTTTTCGACCATCACGCGGATGGAATAGAGTGAGCAGTCGTTGCGTTTGTCTTTGGGAGAGATTCTAGCGGGAATCGGCTGATTGCATTCGAAGCGGCTCGATGGATCAAAGTGTTCGCACTGTTTGCAGGCGTGCAGAGCGAAACCACACTTTGGGCATTGCCCGACCGGGTCCGTGAGATTCTGCAGCAGCGCGCCGCATTCGGCACAGCGCGAGACGGTGCGCGTTCCCGGCATATTGATCGGTCGCGGCCCGAAGGTATTCTCTTTTTTCGGGGCCGCTGGCTTCTCGAATTCTTTTTTCGGTCCCGCGCCAGAATCCTGGTACCCGCGCTGCCGATACTTGCGGTCGGACAAACAACGCCTCCTGAAAACCGCATCATTGTCCGCCTTTGGCGCGTTTGGCACAAGAGTTTCTTTGCAGTCAAGCGTAAGCGACAGTACCGCGGAAAATGTCCTCCAATATACGAACCGTAGGTCGAGGTGAGTAGCGAGCAAGGAGGCTACGGGCGAGCCATGAGCTACGGGCAACCGGTTTGCTCGGAACTCGCGGCTCGAAGCTCGCAACTCAGCAGTTTGGCCCACTACGCCGCAGCAGCAGCGGTGAATTGTTTTTCATATATCAGGGTGCTACCATCCGTTACATAGAAAACTGAGGAGGCAGTTATGGCGGATCATGATGGCAGTGGCTTCTTGTGGTTTCTGGCGGGACTCGGTGTTGGAGCGGTCGTCGGCGTGTTGTACGCGCCGCACTCGGGCGATGAAACGCGCGACGTTATTCGCTCCAGGGCGCAGGAAGGCGGCGAGCGGGTGCGTCAGCAGGCGCGGCGGGCGCGCGAACAGGCGGGGGACTGGGTGGATCGTGGACGCGATGTGATCAACCAGCAGAAAGAGCAGTTCCGCAATGCTTACGAGGCGGGACGCCAGGCCTATAACGAGACCACCGCAGCGGAGCCGCCCAAGAACATCTAGCGGAAACAGCAAACATTGTGACATCACCCATTCGCAAAAACGCGAATGAGTGGGGCACCCGCAACAGGAGCAGCCATGGATGACAATCTCCTAAGAATTTTTATTGCGGTGACGACTTTCGCGATCGTGGTGCAGGCCGGAATTATGGTGGGCCTTTACCTTGCGGTCCGCAAGAGCACGGCGAAGATGGAGGCTCTCGCCACCGAAGTGAAGAGCAAGGCTCTGCCCACGATAGAAACGGTGCAGAGCCTGCTGGTGGAAATGCGGCCGAAGATTGACGTCATGACGACCAACTTTTCGGAGTCAAGCACCCTGGTGCGCAATCAACTCGGCCGCATCGATGCTACGCTCACCGATGCCCTTGACCGCACGCGGCTGCAAGTCATCCGCGCGGATGAACTGCTGAACCGGACGATGGATAAAGTGGAGGAGACCAGCGAAGTGGTGCACAAAACCGTGATCTCTCCCTTGCGCCAGGTCAACGGACTGATGGCCGCGATCAGCACCGGAGTGGAAGTCTTTCTCGGCCAGAAAAGGCGCCATCCGAAAAACGGAGCGGGCGTCCCGCAAGACGAGATGTTCATCTAGAATTCGTGTGGGGCGGGGCTCTGTCCCCAAGCGGGACGGAGCCCCGCACACTATTCTTCTCCAGCCCCGCCGCGCACCCGCTCACTTCTTACATCGGGCACGACGATGGAGTGGAGGTTTTGTTCCGCGGTCAGCTTCTGAAAGCTGGCGATATCCACATTGCGCACCTGATCCCAGCTTGCCAGTAATTCATCGGTCTGCTTTTTCAACTTGTCGAATTCCCGGTACTGGGATTCGGTGGGAGCAGAGTCGGCAAAACCCGCCACTGCCATGGCAAGAAACGCCAGCTTCGCGTCGATTCCCGGCGCGTAGGCAAGAGAATCTTCGCTGGCGCTGATTTTGAAATTGATTAACGGATTGCGAACCGCAATCAGCTTGGCGTCAAGCGCCCTCGCGCCATCGAACAGGGCTTTCGTGGAATCGCCCGCCACCAGGCGCTTCTTCAGCCCGTCCAACTGCTCACGGACATCCTGTATTTGGTTCACCGCGTCGTAGACGCGATTCAACTGCTCGCGCACGTCCATCTCGAACTTGAACTGCTTCTCCAGATCGCTCTCGGAAGTGGTGACTCGGGGATCAATTTTCACTTCGAAGGGAGCGGTTGCGCTTTTGCCATTGGCGGTCAAGCGAACTTGATAGTTGCCAGGCAGCGCCAGTGGCCCTTTCGCGCCGTCATTGTATTCCCACAGAAAATAGCCGGGGACGCGGTTCGCCTCCTCGTAATGCAGATCCCACACGAAACGATTCAAACCGTCTTCCAATTTGATTTGCTTCTCCGGCTTCTTGTCGTCGGGGTCGAGCGGTTCGTCGAGCGGCTCAGTTTTGTTGCTGGAATACTTGCGGATCACGGTGCCCGCCGCGTCCAGGATTTCGATTCTTATTTCCTGCTTCAGTTCCGGCTTGGGTGCTTGCTTCAGATAGAAATAAATCACCGCGCCGTTGGGCGGATTTTTCCCGGCAAAAGCCAAGCGCGGCGAAGTATCTGCGGCGTCGTCGGTATGGGTGTGCACGCGATACGCGGTCGCGGGCTGGTAGAGATGCGTGTCCTCGCCGGCAACGGAATCGGCGAACTGGCGTAGCGGCGAGACGTCATCAAGGATCCAAAAAGAGCGGCCGTGCGTCGCCAATACCAGATCGTCGTTCTTAATCACCAGGTCGTGGACCGGCGTAATCGGCAGGTTGATTTGCAGCGAGCGCCAGTGCGCGCCATCGTCGAACGAGACAAAGACGCCGCGCTCGGTGCCCGCATACAGCAAGCCTTTCTTCTTCGGGTCTTCTCGGACGGCGCGCACAAAAACTCCATCCGGAATGCCGGTGGTGATCCGGGTCCAGGTCGCTCCGTAATCGCTGGTCTTGTAGATGTAGGGCGCGGGATCGTCATTCTGATGGCGGTCAACCGCAACGTACGCGGTGCCGGCATCATGCGGAGACGCTTCAATCAGACTGATGCGACTCCATTCGGCAAGGTCGGCGTTCTTGGGCGTCACGTTGGTCCAATTTTTGCCTTCATCGCGGGTGATCTGGATCAGGCCGTCGTCCGTGCCCACCCAGATCAGGCCTTGCGCCAGAGGCGAGGGCGCAATGGAAAAAACGGTGTCGTAATATTCGGTGCCGGTATCGTCAACCGTGATCGGGCCGCCCGAAGGCTGCTGCTTCGATTTGTCATTGCGCGTCAGATCGCCGCTAATCGCTTCCCAGTGCGTTCCGCCGTCGGTAGTTTTGAAAACGCGCTCGCCTCCGTAGTAAAGCGTGTTCGGGTCGTGCGGAGATATCACGATGGGCGCCGTCCACTGAAAACGGTGCTCGAGTGGAGCTGCACCGCTCCCATCGCTAAGTTCGGGGGAGACGGCAATGTTCTTGACCTGGTTGGTGCGGCGGTCGAAGCGCGTGATGTTGCCCTGATAATCGCCGGCATACACAATGTTCGGGTCGGGTGGATAGGGCGCGATATATCCCGCTTCCCCTCCTCCGACCTCATACCAATTGTCGCGGCCAATGGCGGCGTCATCGCTGCGGCTGGCAATCGCCACGGTGGAATTATCCTGCTGTGCGCCGTATACGTAGTAAGGCGTGCGCGAGTCGGTGATGACGTGATAAAACTGCGCGGTCGGCTGGTTGTCTTGTCGGGTCCACGACCTGCCGCCATCGAGGCTGACGGTAACGCCGCCGTCGTCCGAGGCGATCATTCTTTTTGTATTCTTCGGATCGATCCACAGACCGTGATTGTCGCCGTGGGGAACCTTCACTTTATTGAAGGTGCGCCCGCCGTCGGTGGACTTGAGGAACTCCACATCCAACACGTAGACCGTATTCGGATCCTGCGGATCGGCGATCACGTGCATGTAGTACCAAGCGCGCTGAAATAATCCGTGGCTGGCGTTGACGAGATCCCAAGTGCCTCCGCCGTCGTCGGAGCGGTAAAGTCCACCACCTTCTTTGGCCTCGATAAGCGCGTAGACGCGCTCGGAATTCGCCGCCATCGCCAGCCCGATGCGGCCGTAGGGCCCCTTCGGAAGGCCGTGCTCCTCCAAGCGTTTCCAGGTGGCGCCGCCATCGGTCGAACGATACACGCCGCTGCCCGGCCCACCGCTGGAGAGCGACCAGGGAGAACGCCGAGTCTCCCAGAGCGAGGCAAATAAAATGTTGGCATTCTGCGGATCGAAGGACACATCGATCGCTCCCGTGTTCTCGTCTTTGTAGAGAACATTGTCCCAGGTCTTGCCGCCGTCAGTGGTTCGGAAAACCCCTCGTTCCGTGTTCGGACCAAAGGGGTGACCGAGCGCCGCGACAAAAACGACATCGGGATTGCGCGGGTTCACGATCACTTTGCCAATCGCGCGCGAATCCCTGAGACCAACGTTCTTCCAGGATTTTCCCGCGTCCACCGACTTCCAGACGCCATCACCTTGGCCGATGTTGCCGCGAATGCAAGCTTCGCCGGTCCCCACATAAACGATGTTTGGATCGGACGCAGCGACCGCGATACTGCCAATTGAAGGAGATCCGTCCTTGTCAAAAACCGGGGCCCAGGTGTTCGCGCCGTCGGTGGATTTCCAGACGCCACCGCCGGTCGCGCCGAAATAGTAGGTGGTCGGGTCGCCGGGAATTCCAGCCGCGGTCAGCGAGCGGCCGCCACGAAAAGGGCCGATGGAACGGTACTTCATTCCCCGGAACAGCGGGTCGCCTTCGTTCTTTTCGTCCTTGTCGTCTTTCGTTGACGGCGCGGACGCGGGCGCGCTTTTTTGCGCGGTGTCCCACTTGCGGTTACGCTCCTTTTGCTGGGAGAACATCAGCGTGGCTGGAAACACGATGAGCAAGGTAAGCAAGGCAACGCGCACATGCGCTTTTTGAATCGTGAACTGGGTCATGAATTCTAGGGCCCCGGAAAAAGAATTGGCTGTTGCTCATGTTAAAGCCGGAAGCACGAAGGCACAAACGGACACCCGTTCGGAATTCCATGCAACCGCTACTGCCTGGCTCTCAATCGCGCGTTACAGTGGTAGGGGACAAAAAGGTTCCGTACCGACAGCCTGCATGGTTCGCTCATGATCGCATTCCTCACTCTCGAACTTCGTATCGAAGCCGCACACTCGCTCAAAGACAAACGTCAGGTCACGCGCAGCCTCAAAGATCGGCTCCGCTCCTCTTTCAATGTTGCCGTCGCCGAACTTGACCCGAGCCTGCTCTGGAATCAGGCGACTATCGGCGTCGTCAGTGTCTCCCACTCGCGCGATTACCTGGATGGCCTCATGAAAAACGTTGAACGCCAGGCTACTCGCATCGCCAACAACGCTGGCGCTGAAGTCACTGATTCGTTCGTGGAATTCCTGTGAGGGCGGGGCGCTAGCAACCGCGGAGCTGCGCGCGGCGGACGGGGCAGAGCCCCATCCCCACAGCAGCCCTCGCCTCTATGTCAGGTAACTGAAGAGATTATTCTGCGACGCGAGCTTGCTGATGGCGGCGAGCGCGGCTTGGTTATCGGTCTGGGCTTGGGAGAGATTGGTGGCGGCCGCAGCCATGTTCGCGCCGCCAAGCGTGTTCTGTTGCTGGCTAATTTGCAGTTGGGCGGCATTGAGGTAGGTGGTTTCAGACTGCGTCTGGTCGGTGGCGTTGCCATAGAGCACGGTCTGTGCCGAAAGATAGCTGGAAGCCGCGCTTACTGCGTTAACGGCGGTACCAACTCCACTATTGTTCTGCACGGCCTGAATGAGGTTGTTGATGGCAAGAAAAACGTCGTTGCCGCGAGCGGAAAACAGTTGCGATCCGGGCTGGTTGACGGCGAGCTTGTATCCATTGCCGATCGATACCTCATTGACATCGCTGTTGCCCCTGTAATCGACACCGGAAGCCGCGTTAGCGTCCACCACATACGGCGCCGTATTCGTAGCGGTGCCGGCGAATATGTAGTTGCCCTCGTAGGTAGTGTTGGCTAGCGACACCAGTTGGCTCTGAATGCCTTGCAGTTGATTGGCAATTGCGGCTCGGTCGCTCGCGGAGAGCGTGCCGCCGCCGGCCTCGACGCCGAGGCTGAGGGCTTGTTGCAGCGCGGTAGTGGCCGAACTCAGCGTCGAACTGGCGGTCGAGAGCTGGCCTTGTACTGCGCTGATACTCTGCAGATAGCCGCTGTTGAAAGTAGCCTGATCGTTGTTCTCGACCAGCAGGGCAGCGGCGGTGGGATTGTCGGAGGGCTCGTTCACGCTTTTGCCGGTCGAAATCTGGAGTTCGGCCTGCTGCTCTTCCAGTTGTGTCTGGTTGAGCGCCGCCATCAGATCGGGCATGGGATTCGGATTGACGCGCATGGATGTTCACCTTATGAAGCGCTAGTCGTTGGTCGTTGGTCGTTATTCTTTATTCTTTATTCCTCGGCCTGGCCCATGCCCAGATTTACGGCATCAAGAAGCAAGAGGTTGACCGTAGAAACGACGCGGGCAGCGGCCTGATAAGCGGCCTGATACTGGATGAGGTTGGATGCTTCTTCGTTTAGCGACACGCCGGAGACACTTCCGTTCTGGTCCTGTAACTGTTGCAGGATCAGACTGGAGGAGTCGGCGTCGGCCGAAGTGTTGGACGTGGCACTTCCGACTTGGCCTACGAGGGTGGAATAGGCATCGATCGGCGTCTGCCCATTGGCGACGTCCTGATTGGCGACGGCGGAGAGGTTGGCCAGATTTCCATTGCTGCCGGGAGTGCCGTCGGAACTGGCGGCAATCAGCGAGGGGTCGGTCATGGTGACGGTCAACGTAGCCGCCGCGCCCACGCCGGAAAAAATGGGCCCACCCTGTAGGGGCCGGGTCTCCAGATCGAGACCCTGTGCGTTAGCGAAGTTGAGGTTGGTGGCGAGACCAGTTGCCAGCTGATTGAGGCTCGTCTCAATGCTCGGAATCTCCTGGTCGCGAATCTGGATCAACCCGGCCAGACTTCCCCCCGTCAGCGAGTTGGTGATGTCGTCGGTTCCGGCCATGATGTGCTGCACCTGCACGCCATCGGCGCCGACGACGGGCTGGGTGGTCAGTGCCAAACTCTGCGATCCGGATACCAGCGTCGTCCCGTTTGACGTTGCCAGCGTGATGCCTTGATCGGTCGGAATGACCTGCACATCGATCACCCCCGAGAGTTGCTGGATGAGGTTGTTCCGCGTGTCCACCAGGGTGTTGGTGCCCTGGTTCGCGTCCTGGAGATTGCCGATCTGCTGATCGACACTGGCAATCTGCGAGGTCAGGCTGTTCACCTGGGTGACCGTCTGCGCGACGTTCTGGTCAACATTGGTGCGCTGGGTCTGAAGGTTCTGGGCGGCGTTGTTGAAGTCGGTGGCCAGAGTGTCAGCTGCGGTGAGCACGCCTTGCCGCAATGTCAGATCCGAGGGATTGGGGGAAAGCTGCTGCAGGCTATTAAAGAAATTGCTGATGTCGGCGCCGATGCCGGAACTGTCGCTCGCGAACTGGGTCTGAATTTGTCGCAGTTGGGCCAGCGAGGCATTGAGCGCGCTGTTCTGCTGCGTTGCCTGATTGATTTGGATTTGGAGTATGGGGTCGCGCAGGCTCTCGATTTTTTCGAGGACCACTCCAGTGCCAACGTTGAGCGATCCAATCTCCACCGGATCCGCTGCCGTTATATCCGAAACCTCGCGGGTGTATCCGGGAGTATTCGCGTTGGCCACGTTATTGGAGGTGGTTTCCATCTCCTGCTGGCTGACCGAGAGCCCGCTCAGGGCAACCGAAAGAGATCCGAATAAACCCGACATTGCTATTCTCCAGCACATTCTCCGGATGCGAGCCGGACTTCCGTCCTAAGCAAGCCGGGATCGGGCGTGTAGGTGGTCGCGCAGCTGTCGACCACGCGATTGAGGACGGCCAAGCTGCGCTCGAGGTGCCGCAACAGCGACCAGTGCACGCGCGTGAGGTAACGGATCCGAGCTCCGAGCGTCTCCCATTCGGCTTGCAACCGCGCGGATTGCTGGGCTTCCGGCGAATTGCCGGATGCTTCAACTGGGGGCGACGCCGAACGCCGGACCGCCTCGCGACGCAGCTCGTCTTCGAGTTGGCTCCATTGGCGGCAGAGTTCGGCCTGGTGTGCCGCACCGCGCGCGATCGCTTCCGAGTCGTCTCGCACCAGCGCCAGGGTGCTGCCCTCGAGACTCTCGGCCAAGCTACGCAAGAGCGCGAGCCGCTGCTCGATCAGCTTGCTAAGTTCGGGTAGCGATGTGCCGATATCATCCATAGCGCGGTAGCTCTTTGTTCGGAGTTCAGATCAGATGATCAGACAGGTTGTCAGCTTCACGCCTATCACGATCACGCCAGGTCATCCAGTGTGTGCTGCGGAGTGTCGGGATCCGGCTCCTCTTTATTTTCTTCTTCTGCGCCCGGTTTCTCGGGCACCGGCGGACGCCTGCGGCGGGCCGCCGGGTCGCGCTCCTGGCCTCGCTTTTCCAGCACGCGCAGCAGCGCCGGATCGATCGCGTTCGTGATCAACGGATCCATAATTCACTCCGTGGCTCACTCCGGCTAGCCCTCGGCTCCGGCGCCCAGGTCGCTCGCCATGGCACCGGCAATCTGGCCGGCAGAAACCGAGTATTCGCCGTTGCCGATCGCCTGCTGCAGCGATTGAACCTTGGCCTGGCGAACTTCAGGTTGCGCCAGAACCTGGGCCTCGAGCGATTGCACCCGTATGTGATCGAAGGAAAGCTGGGTTTGGTCTAGGCCCGAAGTGCTGCTGGCGGAACTGCTGGACAAGTTGCTCGACGCACTGCTCCCCGTGGTCCCCGAGGCCCCAGTCTGGCCGCCTCGGCCCGTCTTGCCATTGTCCGGCGGCTCCACTCCACGCGATGTGAAATCGACTCTCATAGAATTTCTCCGATCGTGCCCTGCCTTTTCCATTCTGCCTTTTGTATCGGCAGATTCTTAACAAACCTTAATGTGACGGCGGCTTATCCGCAGACGCATCCTGGCTCAAATCTAAGATCGGCAGAGTTCGGAAAAACTTTAGCGCTGGAAATGAAACCCCCGTTCAGCCCCCACCCGATACCTTTGGTGGCTGCAAATGGCGCAAGACGAGCTGTGCGATGCCAATCCCACCCCGGGCGGCGATTGCCTGCGCCAGCGCCTGGCTTCCCATCTGGCGATAATCGCTTGCCCCGGTGGTTTTCGAATCCCCGGAGTCGCCGGAAAACGTCTTCTGCAAGGAGTCGAGCACCGGGGTGAGCAGCAGGGCTTCAAAATCCCGCGCCGCCTTTTCATTTTTGAAGGTTGCTTTCACGGCGGCAGGGTTGGCT
>CAWFVB010000019.1:0-38684 GCA_963819145.1 uncultured Acidobacteriaceae bacterium | reverse complement strand
CCTGATTCTTTTGGCATTGCTATTCACGACTCTGTCTTCGGCTCAAACTCAGCCAGTTCATGCGACTATCGACGCGTCCAAAACCAGCGCTCCGATTTCGAAATACATCTACGGCCAGTTTCTCGAGCATATTGGCGGAATCGTGAACAACAACATTTGGGCCGAGATGTTCGATGACCGCAAGTTTTATTTTCCGATCAACTCGCACCCGCCCGCCGAACCATCCGGACCGGCCTGGAGACGCACCGCGTTGCGCCATTGGATGCCGATTGGCGCGGACGAATTCGTGACGATGGATAAAGATCGTCCTTATGTCGGAGAGCACACGCCGCTGGTGAAGCTGAGTTCCGGCGAGGCGCACGGAATCCAGCAAGCGGGACTGGCAGTGCGAAAAGGCAAATCTTACACCGGACGCGTTGTTCTGGCAGGAACTACCGGCACAACGGTGAAGGTGAGTCTGATCTGGGGGAATGCCGCGACCTGACCGCCAGACGGTTGTCATTAACAAAGTCGGATCTGAATATCGCAAGTTCCCGCTAACTTTCCAGGTCAAGGCTGACAGCGATGATGCGCGATTTGAGATTGTGGGAACAGGCACCGGCTCTTTTCATGTCGGAGCAGTCTCGTTAATGCCGGCCGACAACGTCCAAGGCTTTCGCGCGGAAGTCATCGCCGCGCTGAAGCAACTGCATTCCGGCGTGTATCGCTGGCCCGGGGGCAACTTTGTTTCCGGACACGAGTGGCGCGATGCGATTGGCGATCCGGACAAGCGTCCGCCGATCATGGATCCGGTCTGGCACGCGGTTCAGCCCAACGACGTCGGCACGGATGAGTTCATGACGCTTTGCCGTCTTCTGGATGTCGAACCTTACGTGACCGTCAATGGCGGCTTTGGCGACGAATGGTCGGCGGCTCAACTAGTCGAGTATACAAATGGTGCTGTCACCACGCCCATGGGGAAGTTGCGCGCTGCGAATGGTCATCCGGAGCCGTACCACATCAAATTGTGGGGCGTGGGTAACGAACCTTGGGGCGAGTGGCAACTCGGCTTTATGCCCGTCGCACAATGGGAACTGAAGCACAACATGTTCGCGAAGGCGATGCGAAAGGTAGATCCAACGATCAAGCTGATTGCCGCCGGTGCAATGCCGGACGCAATGACTGGCTCCAAGCAGGCGAAGCGCCTGAACGGCCAAATCGTCCCTGATTACCTCTCTCCGGGAGATTGGAGTGGCAACTTGCTCGCGCATTGTCTCGACAATATGGACATGCTCAGCGAGCATTTCTATTCCACCAGCGGAAAGCGAACCGACCTTCAGACGGGCGAAAAAGTCGATACCGGGCCGCAGAGCCTGATCGAATGGGAGCGGGCGCCAGCGACCCAGGTCCGGTCGAAATATGAGCACTATCAGGAGTACTTGAAGCGCATCCCAGAACTCAAAGCCAAGCCGGTGCCGATCAGTCTCGACGAATGGGCGTATATCGCCGCTCCGCCGAATTCTTACAAAGTGGTTCCCGCCTACGCCTGGGCTTTCCACGAGATGTTTCGCCATTCTGATCTTTATCAACTGGGCGCGTTCACCTTCGCGACCGCGATGATCAGCGAAGACCGCACCGATGCGGTTCTGAATCCGACCGGTCTTCTATTCAAGATGTATCGCGAACATTTCGGCACGATTCCGGTGGAAGTCTCCGGAGACTCGCCGCAGCCCAAGCCGATCTACCCCGCCGGCGGCGACCAGCCTGCGGTCAATCCGGGGAGCGATACTTACCCTCTGGATGTGAGCGCTGCCCTGAGTGACGACCGCAAAACGCTCACGTTCGCCGTGCTGAATCCGTCAGATTCCGAGCAGCAGTTGCAACTCGCGATCAACGGCGTAAAGCTCGCAAGCCAGGGTCATCTGTGGCGCATGGCTCCATCGAGCGTTGACGCAACCATCACCGTGGGGCAAAAGCCGGGAGTTGAGGTGCAGGAGCAAGAGCTCACGTCGACGCCCAATGCGATGGCCGTTCCCCCATTTAGCGTGAATATCTATTCGTTTGCGGTGCAGTAGTTCTCTAGCGCGAGAACAGAGTCTCTTCTCTCAAAGGAGATCGTCGATGAAAACCGTTAGCCGCCGTGAGTTCGTTGCGACCGCCGCTGCCGTCGGCGCAGGCGCGATGCTTCGTGTGCCCGCCTTTGCGTTGGAAAACCAAAACATCGGCGCCAGTTCCGCTGCTACATCCAAAGCCGTGGACCACGAGGTCGTGGTGCCGCAGGCGAGTCCATTCCCGATGAAGAATGTGAGACTTCCACCGGGCGCATTCAGCGCGGCTGCGGAAGGCTAACCGGAAGTATTTGAAGACGCTCCCTCCCGACCGCCTGCTTCATACGTTTCGCCTGACTGCCGGTCTGCCATCCTCTGCGGAGCCGTTGGGTGATTGGGAAAAGCCCGATTGCGAACTGCGCGGGCACTTTGCCGGCGGGCATTACCTTTCGGCTTGCGCGCTGGCTTTCGCCAGTTCGGGAGACGAAGAACTCAAGCGTAACGGCGATCTCATGGTTGCCGAACTGGCCAAGTGCCAGGCGCAACACAAAAACGGCTATCTCAGCGCGTTCCCTCAGGAATTGTTCGACCGCCTGCGCGATGGAGTGAACGTTTGGGCTCCGTTCTACACCATCCACAAAGTCATGGCCGGCCATCTCGACATGTACACGCTGGCGGGTAACGAGCAGGCGTCTGGACACAGTCGAGAAGATGGCGCGATGGGTGCGGAGTTGGTCCGATCCGTTGAGCGAACAACAAATGCAGCGCGTGCTCCTGGTGGAGTATGGCGGCATGGGCGAAGTGCTCGCCAATCTCTACGGCGTGACGGGAAAGCGCGAATATCTCGATCTGGCACAGCGCTTCGACAAGAAGGGGTTCTTCGATCCGCTTGCGGCGCACCGCGACGAACTCAAGGGCCTGCACGTGAACACGCACGTTCCTCAGGTGATCGCTGCTGCCCGGTTGTACGAGCTCACCGGGGACAAGCGCTACTGGAACATTGCCGATTACTTCTGGAACGAAGTTACGAGCGAGCGTTCATTCTGCACAGGAGGCACCAGCAATTTCGAGCTTTGGAGATCGGATCCCGGCGTGCTCTCGACGCAGCTCAGCCCAGAGACGGCCGAAGATTGCTGCGTCTACAACATGATGAAGCTGACGCGGCACCTGTTCGCCTGGTCGCCGCAAGCGCAGTACATGGACTACTACGAACGTGTGCTGTTCAATCACCGCATGGGCACGATCGATCCTGAAAGCGGAACAACCGTCTACTACCTGCCGCTCGGAAACGGTTACTCCAAAATCTATGCCAAGCCGTTCGACTCCTTCTGGTGCTGCAATGGTACGGGTGCGGAGGAATTCGCCAAGCTGACGGACACGATTTATTTCCATGACGACAGTTCGATCTTCGTGAACCTCTACATCGCTTCCGAAGTGAAATGGGCGGAGAAAGGCATTCGCGTACTCCAACAAACGTCTTTCCCTGAAGAGCAAGGAACGACTCTGCTTGTGTCGGCGGAAAAGCCCGTTGACATTGATCTGAAGCTACGCGTTCCGTGCTGGGCGAAAAGCGGCAGCGTCAAGGTGAACGGGCGTCCAATACCGGCTTTCGCGGATCCCGGCAGCTACCTGGTTCTGCGCGGGCCCTGGAAAAACGGCGACCGCATCGAACTCAGTCTTCCGATGTCACTTGCACGCGGCCCCCATGCCCGACAAGGAAAGTCTTCAAGCGGCGATGTATGGGCCGCTGGTTTTGGCCGCACGCTTCGAAGAAGAACCGCGGGAGAAGTGGTACCGTCACTTCACTTCGGAAGAGAAGCAGGAGCCTTTGCCCACTCTCCAGTTCAAGGGCAAGCATCAGCGATCCGGCGACTTGGCTCGAACCCGCGAGTGGAAAACTCACGTTCCGCGCAGCGTCACAAGATCAAGCCGTGCTGTTTGTGCCTTTATCGAGCATTGTGCATGAGCGCTATTCCGTGTACCACGAGATTCATGAGAGTAATTCCTGATGTAGCGAACTTCCCCATGAATTAATTCGTGGGGCCGCATTACTTGGAGACGATATGAAGGTTCCCAACTCGCGAGTTCTGATTTCGGTTGTTCTATTCCTGGCCGTCTGCAGCTTACACGCCCAAAACACTCCGCAACCTGCATATCTGAACCAGAACTTGTCGCCACAACAGCGCGCCGAGGACTTGGTACACCGTATGACGGTCGAAGAAAAAGTCACACAACTCGTGAACCAGTCGCGGGCGGTGCCGCGTTTGAATGTGCCGGACTACGACTGGTGGAGCGAGTCGTTGCATGGCGTGGCTCGGAACGGGACCACGGAGTTTCCCGAGCCGGTCGGCCTGGCCGCAACTTTTGACACCGATGCGATCCACCGCATGGCGATCGTGATCGGCATCGAAGGGCGTGCCAGTCATGTTCGAGGCATGCGCGATGGGCATAGCGACATATTTGAAGGGCTGGACTTCTGGGCGCCGAACATCAATATTTTTCGCGATCCCCGTTGGGGACGCGGTCAGGAAACCTACGGCGAAGATCCATTTCTGACGGCGCGCATGGGCGTGGCGTTTGTCACCGGCATGCAGGGCGACGATCCAAAATACTATCGTGTCATTTCGACTCCCAAACATTATGCGGTACACAGCGGCCCCGAGACGACCCGCCACAAGGCTGACGTGAAAGTCAGCAAGCATGACGAAGTAGACACTTACCTGCCGGCGTTCCGAGCGACGGTGACGGAGGGGAAGGCCGGCTCGGTGATGTGCGCCTACAACAGCATCAACGGCCAGCCGGCCTGTGTAAACGAGTTCCTGCTGCAGGATCAGCTGCGCGGCAAGTGGGGTTTTCAGGGCTATGTGGTTTCGGATTGCGAGGCAGTCATCAACATCTTTCGGGATCATCACTTCACCAAGACCCAGCCTGAAGCTTCTGCACTGGCCGTGCAACGCGGGATGGATAACGAGTGCGTTGACTTCGCAAAGGTGAAAGACGATCACGACTACAAGCCTTACCTCGATGCTTATAAGCAGGGATTCCTCAAAGAAAGCGAGATTGACACCGCGCTGATCCGACTGTTCACGGCGAGAATGAAGCTGGGGATGTTCGACCCGCCGGAGAGCGTTCCTTACTCAACGATTGACGAAAAAGAACTCGATACTCCCGAGCATCGCGCGATGGCGCGTGCTCTTGCCAATGAATCGATGGTGCTGCTCAAGAATGACGGCACGCTTCCCCTGAAGGCGGGATCTCTCAAAATCGCGTTGATTGGGCCGCTTGCAGATCAAACCAGATACCTGCTTGGAAACTACAACGGGGTTCCGACGCACACAGTTTCCGTGCTGGAAGGACTCAAGGCGGAATTTCCTGAAGCACAGATTAGCTTTGTTCCAGGGACACAATTCCTGCGCCACGATGGCGACGCGGTGCCCGCATCGGCATTGACCACAAGCGAAGGGCAGCCGGGCCTCAAGCTGGAGTTTGCCACTGGGGAAATATTCAGCGGAAAGTCGACCATTCTCGCTACCCGCGACGTACCCACCGTTGATTTGAAGGCCGAAGATATTCCCCAAGAGGCAACGGGCAAGTATCCGATGCGAGTTGAGTGGAATGGCTTTCTTACGCCGACCGAAACAGGGGACTACAGCATCGGCATGCGCTTTCAAGGGGGGTTCGCGAAAGTCTCGGTGAATGAGAGACCCGTCGCTCAGGGGTGGGGCGGCGCCGACAACGTTGGGGAGGCAAAAGTCGGGCACGTCCGTCTCGAGCAGGGAAAGAAGGTCTCGATCAAGGTGGAATACTCGCAAACCCAACGCAGGTCCGATACGAGCACAGCTGATCTGGTCGAAGTACGATCCCAAGCCCAGCCCTGAAGCGATTGGCGCTGCAAGAACTGCGGATGTTGTCGTAGCAGTGTTGGGAATCACCAGTGAACTCGAAGGCGAAGAAATGCCGGTCAGCGAGGAAGGGTTCAAGGGTGGCGACCGCACGAGTATCGATCTGCCGAAACCCGAAGAAGAATTGCTCGAAGCGGTGAGCGCGACTGGAAAGCCTGTAGTTCTGATACTTGCCAACGGCAGCGCGCTTGCCGTGAACTGGGCCAGGGAACACGCCAATGCGATTCTCGAGTCCTGGTATGCCGGCGAGGAAGGCGGCGCCGCAATCGCGGAGACTCTTTCCGGCAAGAACAATCCAGCGGGACGACTTCCAGTCACGTTTTACACGGGCGTCGATCAGCTGCCGCCATTTGAAGACTACGCAATGAAAGGGCGCACTTATCGCTATTTCGATGGAAAGCCGCTTTATCCATTCGGATATGGCCTGAGCTACACGACGTTCTCTTACAGTGGGTTGACACTACCGAAGAGCGCAATCGAGGCGGGTGATCCTCTCACCGCGGAAGTGACAGTTGCCAACACTGGCAAACGGGAGGGGGATGAGGTAGCGCAACTCTATCTCGCATTTCCACAAGTCACAGGTGCGCCATTGCGTGCGTTGCGTGGGTTCAAGCGGGTTCATCTAAAGCCAGGCGAATCACAGAAAGTGCATTTCGAGCTGAGAGATCGCGACTTGAGCATGGTCACCGAATCGGGTCAGCCGATCGTTGCGGAAGGAAAATATTCTGTTTCGGTTGGCGGAGGCCAGCCGAATACCGGGGCGCCATCCGTCTCGGGAACGTTTCAAGTGAAAGGAACCAAGACGCTCCCGGAGTAAGCAATGCAGAGAACTGCTTGGTAGGGACCTCTGGATCCGCGATCGCTTTTGCGAGTCCGGCACGGTACTTCATTGCAGTTCGGTGTAGGGCAACGAACCTAGATTGACCGGGAGGAGATCATGAGGTTGCATCAACTGTTCTCATCGTTATTGATTCGTTGGTTCGGCGGTATCGTGTTGGTTTTTTCCGCGTTCTCCGTCATGTACGCTCAAAGCCCCACGGCTCCCACCGCTTCGGAGGAGCCGGCAAAGATTGATCACATCTGGCAGAAGGCTAGCAGCAAGTACGACGCTGCAGCGAGCAGCTCTCCTGAAGGAAGTTGATGCCATCGCTGACCAAGGCCCGTTCCGGCCCGACTGGGAGTCACTGCAGAAATATGAGGCTCCTGAGTGGTACCAGGACGCGAAGTTCGGCATTTTCATTCATTGGGGAGTCTATTCGGTTCCGGCTTTTAGCAACGAATGGTATCCGCGAAATATGTATGAGCCCGGGTTCGATGCGTACAAGCACCACATTGCCACGTACGGACCGCAGGACAAGTTCGGATACAAAGATTTCATCCCCATGTTCAAAGCCGAGCATTTCGATCCTTCTGCATGGGCCGACCTGTTCAAGAAAGCGGGCGCAAAATACGTCGTGCCGGTCGCAGAACATCACGATGGTTTTGCCATGTACGACAGCGGGTTGAGCGACTGGACGGCAGCCAAGATGGGACCGCATCGCGATATCATTGGCGACCTAGCCAAGGCCGTACGAGCGCAAGGACTGCATTTTGGCGTCTCGTCGCATCGTGTGGAACACGATTTCTTCATGGGCGTGGGCCGCAAGATTCCATCGGACGTTAACGACCCGCAATATGCCGCCTTCTATGGTCCGGCACAAGTCGGGGTCATCAACTGGGGAACTCCCGTCGGCAATGATTTCACCTATGTTTCGTCGGCGTGGGCCGACGACTGGCTGGCTCGGGGCGCCGAACTCGTCGACAAATATCATCCCGACATCGTCTACTTCGACTGGTGGATCGGCCAGGCATCGATCCGGCCGAATCTCACCCGTTTTGCTGCGTTTTATTACAACCGTTCCCTGAAGTATGGTGACCACGTCGGAGTCATCAACTATAAGGACTACGCTATGCAGGAGCACGCTGGTGTGCTGGACTTGGAACGTGGCCAACTCGGCGACACTCGCGCGCTCTATTGGCAGACCGACACATCCGTAAGCAACAAGTCTTGGGGCTACATCAAGGACGACACCTTCAAGTCGCCCGAATTCGTCGTTCACCAACTCATTGATATCGTCAGCAAGAACGGCAACCTGTTGCTGAACATCGGCCCGCGCTCTGACGGAACCATCCCGGAGGAGGTACAGACAAGTCCTGCTGGATGTGGGCACATGGTTGAATGTCAACGGAGACGCCATCTACGGCACTCGCCCCTGGAGAACCTATGGCGAGGGACCGACAAAGGTGGCGGCTGGTTCGTTTCACGACACGGACACCGCTCACTACACGCCTGAGGACTTTCGCTTCACCACCAAAGACCACGCGCTCTATGCGATCGGACTCGCGTGGCCGCCGAACGGAGAAGCGGTGATCCGCTCGCTCGCAAGCACCGCGGGAAGTCAATCCGTACAAAGTGTGTCACTGTTGGGCAGCGATGCAAAACCAGAACTTCCAGCAGCGTTCTGATGGATTGCACGTGCAACTGCCTGCGCAGGCGCCGGCCGACTATGCGTATGTGCTACGGATAACGTTTTGATAGCGACCTTGTTGTTGGCATCGAGCGAAGGAGGATCCGTGAGATCAGGTAGTTCTTCATTCTGCTACGTGGCTGCTCCGTTGCTGATTGTCGCCAATCTCCTCTTGTCTGCAAGCCACGCTGGTGGCTCAAAGTAAGGTGCTCGCGCCAACGCCGCCCATGGGATGGAACAGCTGGGATTCCTACGGCTTGCGCATCAACGAGCAGCAGTTCCGCGAGAATGTCGCCGCGTTGGCGACGAAACTCAAGCCTTTCGGCTATGTCTACGCCGTCATCGATGAAGGCTGGTATATGGTCAATCCCGAGGATAGGCCGAAGCCTGAGTTGCTGAAATATGCGGTGGACGAGAATGGCCGGTTTATCCCTGTGACCATGCGTTTCCCGTCTGCTTTGAAAAATGGCAAAAACGCTGGATTTCCAGGAAATCGCGAAGTCGGTCCATGCACAGGGCCTCAAGTTCGGGGTTCACATTGTCCGCGGCATTCCCCGTGAGAGTGTTCTGCGCAATCTGCCAATCGCGGGCTCAGCTTTCAAAGCCCAGGATGCCGCCGACCAAAATGACGCCTGTCCTTGGGACCCCACAAGCTGGGGAATCAAAAACACCGCCGCCGGCCAGGCGTGGTACGACTCTCTGATTCGCCAGTACGCCAGTTGGGGCGTGGATCTCCTGAAGGTCGACTGCATAGCGGATCATCCCTACAAAGCCAGCGAAATCCGGCAGATCAAGCTGGCGATTCAGCGTAGCGGTCGGGACATTGTGCTGAGCCTATCGCCGGGACCGACAGCCATCGAGCACCACGCCGAAGTCGCCGACCTCGCCCAGATGTGGCGCATATCGAACGACATCTGGGACATTTGGATCGGTAACTCGGACTTCCCAATCGGCATCAAGAACCAATTTGAGAACGCTGCACGTTGGGCTCAATATACAAAGCCCGGAAACTGGCCGGACGCGGACATGCTGCCGGTCGGCGAATTGCGTCCGTACCCCGATGTCGGCCCAGGACCGCGCCATACGCGCCTGACGCCTGCAGAGCAGCAGACGCAGCTAAGCCTGTGGGCCATGGCTCGCAGTCCGCTGATCATCGGCGCCAATCTCACCCTGCTTGATCAGGACACTTTGCGCCTGCTGTGCAATACCGACATCTTGAAGATCGACCAGACCGCCACTGCGTCGCGGCAAGTGTTGCACGAGGGCGATCTCGTGATTTGGACTGCCGACTTGCCGGGGATCAGCATGCTCTCGCCGCATTCAATCTCGGCGAGAAGGCCATCACTTTCGATCGCCCTTTGTCGGACTTCGTCCGTCGGCAGGGCACGTACGACATAAAGAACGCCTGGACCGGGGAGCGTTTGCCTGCGGGAGTTCGCGTCGGCACCACGCTTGAGCCACATGCCAGCGTCGTTCTGATGCTCGACAAGAAATAAGTTCGAAAGATCAGTTTCTCTTGCCGAGGTAAGGGTTCTTGGAAGAAGCGTGATCTAGAACATACGTTTGCTAGATCTCTCGAAAGGGTATCGATGATAATCGCCCAGGTTTTTCGCGCGATAAACGTTGTGAGAGTGATCAGCGTCCGGTCTATTCAGTGTCAGCAGTTCTCTCCTTCTCGCGATCTGCTGTTTCCTCGTGGAGTCCAACAGATGCACGGGCGCAGCTGTGGGAAACGCCCCCACTGCCTCCTGTGAAGTATGCGGCCGCCGCCGGATGGTATGACGCTCTCGGTGGGAGCCGAGCAGGTTCATGTTTCCGTTTGCCGTTCCTCCGTTATACATTTTGTCGCCAATCCCGAGCCGTCCAACGCGATCCGACAGAACCAGCCATGGATGCTTGATTCGAAGGATTCGTGTCCAGGGGCAAAGTTCCAGATATCACAGACCGCGGATGAGGTGATCCTCACAACCGACACGCTGAAGATCGAGTTTTCGTTGAAGTGGGGAAATATCCAATACAGCACGCTGGCAGGCGAGACCCTTTTGCGGGAGCGAAACTCGATCCCGCGAACCTACGAACCCGTCGAGTTGAATGGCGAGAAAACATTCCACGTCGAGGATCGATTTTCGGCCGACTTCTCGGAGGGTCTCTACGGTCTGGGACAGCATCAGAGTGGCTTGTTCAACTACCGCGGAGCCACCGTCGAACTCGGCCAGAACAATACTGATGTTGCCATTCCATTGCTCTTGTCGAGCAAGGGCTACGCCTTGATGTGGAATACCGCCTCCCTTACTTACGTGGACAATCGCTTCCCACTTGGACTTGAACCTGAGTTCGCTCGCAGGGCATTCCGTGGACTACTACTTCATTTACGGTCCGGAAATGGATCAGATGATCCATGAATACCGAAACCTCACCGGGCACACGCCGATGCTTCCCCAATGGGCGTATGGCTTTTTTCAGTCGAAGGATCGGTACGTTTCCCAAGACGAGGTCTTAGGCATCGCAAAACGTTACCGCGAAGAGCACATTCCATTGGATGCGATCGTGCAGGACTGGTTCTGGTGGAAAACGGAAGGCGATCCCGTCTTCAATTCCAATTTCCCGGATGTTCCCGGTGAACTGAAGCAGTTGCACGATGAGCATGTTCACGCCATGTTGTCGGTGTGGGGAATGTTTGATACGAAGTCGCAGAATTTCCAGGAACTCGCCGCCAAACACTTCGATGTGCCGAATGCTCACGTGTACGACTCGACGAATCCGCAGGCGCGCGACTTCTATTGGAATAACCTGGTCAGCCAACTGTTTTCGCAGGGATGGGATGCATTCTGGCTCGACAGCGCAGAACCCGAAGAATACTGGCCCCACATGGGCGATGCGATTCTCAGCAACAAGCAGATTGCGATTGGCAACGGAGCCGAGTACACGAATCATATTCCCGTTCACTCATACGCTTGGAATCCAGCAGCACTGGAGAGCGACGACGAACCAGAAGCGGGTCTTTCTCCTGACGCGATCCGCTTTCTTCGGCCAGCAAAGAGTTGGAGCGACGGTGTGGTCGGGCGACGTCTATGGCTCCTATTGGGGTCTGC
This sequence comes from uncultured Acidobacteriaceae bacterium, assembly GCA_963819145.1. GTDB lineage: Bacteria > Acidobacteriota > Terriglobia > Terriglobales > Acidobacteriaceae > Sulfotelmatobacter. The sequence goes on along the minus strand of CAWFVB010000019.1, from coordinate 27,156 downwards.
GCCATCAGGTGGCCGCAGGGCTGAACTTCGCGCTCTCTGGCTATCCGTATTGGACAACTGACATCGGAGGCTATTGGCCGCCGCACGACAATCCTGTTGATGATCCAAAATTCCAGGAACTCTACGCGCGATGGTTCGAGTACGGAATCTTTTGTCCGATTTTCCGCACTCACGGGCACCGGCCGCAAAATGAGATCTGGGCGTTCGACAAAGTTCGGTCGATCTTGGTCGACTATGACAAGCTTCGATATCGTCTGATGCCGTATATCTACTCCCTCGCCTGGCGCGTCACCAATGAGGACTACACGATCCAGCGGCCACTGGTGATGGACTGGCGGACTGATCCAAATACGCGCGACATCGGGGATGAGTTCATGTTTGGACCTGCAATCCTTGTCAGCCCCGTCCTGCAGCCGGATGCTACTCGCAGAACTCTGTATTTGCCGGATTCTCCAGCGTGGTACGACTTCTGGACAGGAGCATCGCAGAAGGGAGGCCGTGAAATTGACGCGGATGCTCCTCTCGACCGCATCCCTCTCTATGTACGTGCCGGTTCGATCATCCCCCTTGGCCCAGAAATTGAGTACGCGAGTGAGAAACCCGCAGGACCCATCGAGCTTCGGATTTACAAGGGAGCCGACGGCACGTTCGATCTTTACCAGGATGCTGGAGACAGCTACGACTACGAGAAGGGCGCGCATGCTGTCATTCCATTGCGCTGGTCTGAGTCAACCAGGACTCTGACGATCGGTGATCGAAAGGGCGAGTACCCCGGAATGCCTGCGAGTATTCGAATCAATATCGTCTGGGTGTCCGCCGGGCACGGCGCTTCAGCCGCACCAGTGGCCAATCCCGACAAGACTGTGGAGTACACCGGGAAGGCAATTTCGGTGGAGGAACCGTGAAATAGTTTGTTGCTGAACAGTGCTTACACGATGATTTATGTGTGGGCAAGTGGGCCGGTGTTCCTGCGTGCGCCGATTACCCGGCCTACTGCATTCGTTTTTCGGATGAGTCCTCAAGGAGGGGTTTTGATGATTGCGAACAAATTCCTTCATCTGATAACGCTGGGAGTGGCCGTCGGCCTTGGGCCTCGGGTTGCGGCACAAGTCCAGACCGACGTTCCCTGCAGCCGTTCCCGGTGCAAAGCCAGTATCGGTCGAGCGCATAAAGATCCACGGCAAAGCTCTCGAAGGGAATCTAGAGGGCGACGCCGTTGACCGCGACGTGTTCGTGTTTTTGCCGCCGAGCTACGCCAAGGAAAAGTCGCGACGCTATCCCGGTTGTGTATGCGTTGCATGGCTATTCGATCGGCGCTGAGCAGTGGACTCACGAGATCCACGTGCCGCAAACGATTGAAGGCGCTTTCGCCCAGGGTGCGAAAGAAATGATCGTCGTGCTGCCCGATTCGAAAACGTTGCACAACGGTTCCATGTATTCGAGTTCGGTTACGACCGGAGACTTTGAGCGGTTTATCGCGCATGATGTTGTCGCGTATATCGACGCTCATTACCGCACGATTCCGGAGCGAGCAAGCCGCGGTTTGGTTGGCCACTCCATGGGAGGCTACGGCGCGACACGCATCGGCATGAAGCATCCGATGTGTTTGGCAGTCTCTACATCATGAGTCCCTGCTGCTCTATCGCCTCGGTCCGCCCCGAACCCAGACGTGGACAAGGCTCTGGAGGCCGTGAAGACGCCGGAGGATTCCGCCAACCTGTCTTTCTTCCCGCGGGCCACGCTCGCGACGGCAGCAGCATGGTCCCCTGATCCAAAGAATCCGCCACTGTATCTTGATCTGCCGACAAAAGACGGCCAACCTCAGCCGGATGTCCTCGCGAAATGGACGGCCAACGCGCCACTCGCCTTTATCGACCAGTACGTCGACGACCTGCGCGAGTATCACGGCATTTCGATCGATGTAGGCGACCAGGACGGATTGCGCGTCGATACCGCCAAACTGCACGATGTTCTTGATAAGTACGGAATCGCGAACAGCTTCGAGGTGTACGAGGGCACTCACACGAGCAAGGTCGCCGATCGCATCCAGAATCACGTGATCCCGTTTTTCAGTCAGAATCTGTGTTTTCAGGCAGCGTGCCGGTAGCTACTGTTCAGTAAGGTCTGTGGCCCTCAGTTATGCCCGGCCATGTATCGGTCCGGAACGGGCCGGCTGGGATCCAGCACCGTTGAAGAGAGTTGCCGCCGGATTGGACTGCCAGGCGTAGCGAACCTCTTTGGGATTGGGCACCGAAGAAGATGAGACGATGACTCGTGTCGCCCTCGATGTGGGCGTCGGCCCAATACCATTTCCGGTCTTCACCGGCAATTTCGAACTCTTCCAACTTGGCGCCTTTCACAACGAGTCCCCCATCCGTATGCGCAAAGTGTAGCCGAACCGAGTCTGGAAGCCGTTCGACGGAAGCGAGCGTTGGGCCGGAATAAACGACTTTCTTGCCATAGTGTTTTGCCAACGCGCACAAGGCGAGGCGCTCGCCCACGGGCTGTTTGTCCTTGGGATGGAGATTGTCGGGATCACCTGTGTCGATCGTTACCGCCATGCAGGAGTTGCGAACCGTGGCGGCCGTTAGCGCCTGCGACTCCCGCGTTTCTGCCCACGTGTCATCGGTGGGCGTCGCACTGCGCTGCCGGAAGGCGGGCAAGCTGACGATGTAGAAGGGGAAGTCACCCTGTCCAAACAGTTTGCGCCAGTCCCCGATCATCGCAGGAAGGACTCTGCGGTACTGGAATCCCCGTTCTGAGTTCTGCTCGCCCTGGTACCAGAGTGCACCCGTGATCGACAGCGGAGCAATGGGAGCCAGCATTCCTTCGTACAGTACAGACGGCATCACGGGCCAATTCTCATACCCAATGGGCAACGGATGCGGCGGGCGAGCATCGACACTTAATTGGCCTTTCCATTTGCCGGCCAACGGAATGCTTGTCTTGTCTCCAAGTTCGAGGCGCAACTCCTCGGGCTTCGCAAGAAATCCGCCGTGCGGCTTGGTCTTCAGGACACGAATCGCCACGATATTCTTGCCCGGTTTTAATACACCATCCGGAATGAAATAGATGCGTGGATTCTCGACCCACGCGCTGGCGCCGACTTGCGTTCCGTTGATATAGGCGGTATCCATGCGCTCAATCGAGCCCAGAAACAACATGGCGCGCCCCGCCGGAAGCGGGTCCGGTACGTCAATCTCTTTCCGGAACCAGGCCACTGCCGGAGTCTCCGGTACACCCAAGTCGGAAAATCCGCCAGGAATGTCAACGGGCTTCCAGGTCGAATCATCGAAATCCGACGCCGCCCAGTTTCCTTTAATCCCGACGTCGTACTGGTCATACCAATGCATGATGTAATTCCCATATTCGGGCGCGCCGCTCGCTGCCAGTTTTTCGAGTTCTGCCATCGGAACATCGAAGTCCTTCAGCGGGCGGAGCGCGGCGGTACTGGTCCACGCTTCTGCTGGAGTTCCGCCCAGGGCGTCTACGACCAGACCGATCGGAACATGGATCTCCTGTTGGACCTTGCGTGCAAAGTAATACGCGACTGCCGAAACGTGATCTGCCGTTTCCGGAGAAACCACTTTCCAGGTCCCCTCGACAACATCCGTGTAGTGGTAGGCAGAATGAGGCATAACCGAGAAGAATCGTATCTCGGGGAAGTTGGCAGCTTTGACTTCCTCCTCGCCGTTTCTTGCAGAGCGGAGCGACACCTGCATGTTCGATTGGCCTCCGCACAGCCAGACATCGCCAACTAACACGTTGTGCAGTTCCATCGTTTGGCGGCCGCTAATCTTGGACCGTATAAGGGCCACCCACAGCCGGCGGATGTATCTTCACCTGCCAGCGGCGATCTGGCCCGGCCACGCCGGAGGCGTGCTTGCCTGCGATTTCGACCCGAACCTTGTCGCCGGGATCTGACCAACCCCAGATGGTGTTCTTCCTACCGCGCTGTAACACCATGTTGTCGCCGAAGATCGTGCTCACGAACGGCAAGGGCTTGAGAGCCGGTTGGGACGGGCTCTGGCCGAAAGCCATGCATGCCAGCGAAAGCAGAGATCCAACCGCGATGACGAGGATGCGAAGTTTTCTAGGAATCATGATTTCAAGAGTTCCGTTTAACAAGCAATAGCTTACACAGATTTGCGGTGCTCGGGTCTGCGATAATCCGGGGTAGTGTATAGAGACGGAAAAGTGCTACACCCCCCCTCCCCCACCGGAATCCGAATTCCATACGTTCGGCCCGCCTATGCCCGGATATTCGGATGCGCGTTTGATTTTCCTCAACTGCATCCGGGATTCAAAGCAATTACAGCCTACGATGGACAAGATGCTTGCGCAATACGGGGCTGAGCAAGCCAAACGGGCCGCGCAACGTGGCCATCACTAAACTGCATTTTTCACGATGATTTACATACTTAGGGACGCGGTAAATTAGTGGGACGACCCAGTAATTCGGCGATGGTCTGTCGAACATAGTCGGCGCGCGGGTTCGAGGGATCTTCTTGAAGGAAGAGCTGTAACTGGGCGACCATCTCCGGAATTCGATTTAGCCGCTGTAGGGCCCCCGCGGCCGTGTAATGCACGGTGGCGTAGCCCTGATGCGGCATTTTGTGTACCCTTTGGGCGTCGGCGACGGCCTGCGGATCCTGGCCCTGCATGAAATCCACCCGCACGCGAAGAGCGAGCGCCTCCACATTGGTTGGGTCGGTGGATACCGCTTTATCCAAGAATGCTCTGGCTTGCTCCGGCTTATGGTCACCCACATCCAAATGTGCAAGACTGACGAGCGCCGGAACGAAGTTCTCGTTGATCTTCAGGACCGTTTCCAAAGCGCCACGTTGTGCATCGGGTTTCGCGAGATGGGAGTAAGCGACGGAAAGATTGTAATAGGCCGAAGCATACTGCGGATAAATGGACGTGGCTTTTTTAAAATGCTCGGCGGCTTTTTTCCAATCATTGTGTTGCATTTCGGCATCCCCACGCTCCAGTTCTTCAGCGGCTCCGTTAGGAACATTAAGCTCGGCGACGGTGACGGTGTTTCCCAACGAGCCTTTCGGCGCGGCCGAATTCGCGTCTGGGCTTTTCCGGACGGCGACCGATAGGCTTTCGAAGACTCGTCCATCTTCAATATGAATGATGTCGCTTTGCGTGGTTTCAATGCCGTCGCCGGAAACCTCGACACGGTAATCTCCTGGGAAAACGCCGGCAAACTCCGCGGAGCCAGAAGAATTTGTCATTTGCACTTCGACCCCCGCAGCGTTCGCTAAGCCTTGGAGAAGCTGAACCCGAACGCCGGACATAGCCTTCCCACCTGTCGCAAGAGCGACGTCCACGCGCAAAGTGCAAGCCGTATGGGTTGAGAGTCTAGACGATATTTGGGCATAGGCGGGGATCGTCACGAGAACTAACAATAAAGGCAAACGGTGGTACATCTGAATGATCCTCCCTTCGCCGTCAAAAAAGGGGACGATAACGCCGAGTTTGCGGAAGCCTGATATTACATCGAAAAGCTCCCCGAAGCACGATTTTCAATAGTCATCGTTTTTCGACAGATTCGTTGGCCAAGACACTTGCACAATTCACGGCCAGGATGAACGCCGTTGCGGTGTCGACAACATATTCGTTTTCGTACCAAGCGAACGGCCAATCGTTCATGAGTTCGGGGAAGTCCGGCTGGATAATGGTCACTCCAGGGACCACGCCGCCGGGAATAAAGGTGTAGTCGGCCCGATTATTGCCATAGGCGATCACACGCAGCATCGCTCCGTCTCGCGCGGAGGGGGTGTAGCACTTTTGCCGCGTCTATACACTACCCCGGTCTGCGATAATCCCTACTTCAGTGGCTAAGAAAGCGAGGACAACATGAATTCGCAATTTTGGCGAGCTATCGTTTGGCCCGTGTTTCTACTGAGTACGTCCGGATTTGCTCAGCAATCGAACTCATGCGCCAGCCTGATGACCTTCAGAGCTCCGAGCGTCGAGATTTCAAAAGCTGCGCCGATTGCTGCCGGAACTACGGAGCCGAATCCGTGGGGACCGGGTCACAGCGCACCGATCCCCGCATATTGCCGCGTCGAGGGCGTGATCAACCGCCGTACTGGCGTCGGCGGCGAGGAATTTGGAATCAACTTTGCCCTGGCCATGCCCGAGAAATGGAATGGCGATTTCCTGATGCAGGGCGGAGGTGGCGGAAACGGAACGGTGATGGCTCCGCTTGGTCTCAATGCCGCAGGAGACACTCCCGCCCTTATGCGCGGGTTTGCGGTGGTCAGTACGGATACAGGTCACAAGAGCCACCGTGGACCATTCGACTTCGATTTCATGAAGGATGAGCAGGCGTATCTGGACTTCGCCTATCTCGCCAACGCCCAGGTCGCCGCGCTCGCCAAACAACTCATCGCGCAGTATTACGGAAAACTGGCGGCCTTTTCCTATTTCTCCGGATGCTCCACCGGGGGCCGCGAAGGCATGATTCTCTCGCAGCGCTATCCCGCGGCTTTTGACGGAATCATCTCGGGTGATCCTGCCATGCGCACCGGACTTTCGAACCTGGCGATCGGCAAATGGATCCCCGTCGCCTTTAACCAAATTGCTCCAAAAGATGCAGACGGCAAACCAATCATCGGACAAGCCATCAGCGACGGCGACCGTAAGCTGATCACGGATGCGCTGCTGCAAAAATGCGATGCGAACGACGGCCTGGCCGACGGCATGATCTCGGATCCGCTAGGTTGCGATTTTGATCCTGCGGTATTGACGTGCAGGGAAGGAAGGAGCGAGCCGTGCCTGAGTCCAGCGAAAGTCGCCGCAATCAAGAAAGCTGTTGCTGGCCCAAAGACCTCAGGCGGAGTCCAAGTGTATCCCGGCTTCCTGTACGACACGGGCATCACTGGCAGCGGTCCGATCCGCGGGATTCTTTCCCCAGGACCAGGCATTTTCGGACCAGCAACTACAGCGATGGAAGTCGATGCCGAGAAGGAAGCACTCGCGGATAATCAGCCTCTCGTGGACTCGATGTTCACCAACTTGACGACATTCTCCGGGCACGGCGGCAAGCTGATTTTCTATCACGGCGACAGCGATCCCTGGTTTTCCCCGCTCGACACGTTCGGTTACTACAAAGATATGTCGGTTGCGAACGGCGGCCCCGAAGTTGTTTCTAAATGGAGCCAATTCTATTTTGTGCCGGGAATGGCGCACTGCGGTGGAGGCCCCGGTCTGGATCAGTTTGATCTTTTGAGTGCGCTGGTCAACTGGGTGGAAAAGGGAACGGCACCGATGTCAGTAGTTGCGACCGGCAAGGCATTCCCGGGACGCAGTCGGCCGCTTTGTCCTTATCCGAAGCACGCTCACTACAAGGGCCAGGGCGATGCGGAAGACGCGCACAACTTCGAGTGCCGTTAACCTGGGGATGCCGGGTGCTTCCAGTCTTGGCGTCACTTTGATTCCTTGACAATCGCGTCCGCAGCATTGCCTGCCACGACCCAGCTTGCCGACCCGGCCACGACGGCTTCATCCTCAAACCATAGGAATCCGTAATCGTCGATGCACTCCGGAAAGTCCGGCTTGATGATGATGTATCCCGGAATCACCGCGCCTGGAATGTATGAGTTGTCGCCACGGTTGTTGCTGTAAGTCTTGGTCTTCGAGACCGTCCCGACGCCAGCTACATACGAAGTGCTCGATACTGGGTGAGTGCCGAGAATGTAGTTCACTGCGCGCAGCGTGTATTCGGGGCTCACAAGATCCGGAAATGTCTTGTGCAGGAAGTACATCCGTATCGCCATGTCAACCACGGCGCCCGATCCGCCCCATCCGCCGAGGCTCGGAGGCACGCCGAACGGCGTCTCGTCTAACTCCTTGTCCAGCCCCGCCATGCATGCCTTCACGGCTTCATGCAGTTGATCTTTCGCGCTCGCATCCAGATAAGGCAATGCACGAACCGCCGTCCAGCCACGCAAACCAATCTGCTGCTGCGTGATGATCAGGGGGAACAACTCCCTGAGACGAGACTTGTAGGGCTCGGCACCATGAGTGGCAATGGTTAGTTCCAGAGCCGCAGTCCATTCCAGCCCCGTACTGAACGCGTTACGATCGAAGCCTGCCTGCGGAACCGCTGGCGCATTCGTCGATGCAGGACTTGGCGAAGTGCCCGAACTGCCCGTTCCGTTATTACGGGCTTGCCCACCAGCCACCACACCCTGAGAGGCAGCCAGCACGCCGCCGGAAGCACCTGCCGGAGCACCGCCGAAGGCGCCGCCTGCCGGCGTCGGATGAGCCTTCTCGTCGTTCCATGCTTTGATCGCTGCATTGAGGCAGTCTTTCGCCAATGCGTCATCCCAGCCTTTCAGCACATCGGCCGCCGCAGCCAGCGCCGCGATGCCGTTCCACTGGAAGAACGGGTTTGTCGACGTGAAAATCCAGCGATCATCCGGCTTGCCGGAGTACTCACCCTTCACTTCGTTCGGACCTAATTTCGGATCATAGATGCGGCCGTCGGTTTTCGACGCTCCGTCCCCGATCTGCGTATATTGGCGCAGGTCTGGTTCGTGAGTACCGCGGATCGCGTGACCGATATTGTGGTACTGCGCCAGGATGAGCAGTGCCCCATGCTTGACTTGCTCAACCGTATCCGGCACGCCATCGGGACGGTGCATCTCAACCTCACGGGCTGCTTCATCCACGCTAAGCTCGTCGTAGTCGAGATGGAATTCGCGATACGCCAGCGCCAGACTCTGAATCACGCTGAGTTGCGCGGGCTCCTCGAGATCGAAGTCGCCGGCATCGTACCAGCCGCCGACGTTCATCCCGGGAATGTGATCGCCGCCTTTGTACTTCCCGTCGGTTGCCGTGGCCTGATTCCAGCCGTCGAATTGCTCCCCGACCACTGGCGCCATGCGGCCATCATCCAGGTGCGAAGCCGCGTGCCACACGCGGTAGCCTTCGCGAACGGAAACATGGTCCATCTGCGCGGCAAGGTGATGGTCGAGGCTGTCCTGCCAGATGTTCGCGTAAGCGTCGTTGGAGATGGGGAACGGCGTCGTCCGCTGGTCCGCGTACTCGATGACATAAAGTCCAGGGTCCTTCACCGGGGTGAAGTCAAATTTCGAATAGACATAGCGAAGCCACGGCGTCGAAGGCGTGATCGGGCCCTCGAACACCTGCTTGTACGATCCGTCCTCCACCAGGCGCAGCACTCTGGCCGTCTTGGGACCCTCGTACTTTGGGTCGAGTTCGAGAACCGCCAACTTGGAGAATCCCGGGGCATACCCTACTTGGCTGTGGGCGATCATTGGCGCCCGCGTCCAATTCGGAATCACATCCGGCCGGATGTGCCATACGATGGCCCCAGTGGTCTTGCCTGAAGGGATCAGCGAACGCAAAACGAACCAGCCGTTCTGCGCACGGTTGCGTCCATCAAACAGCATGAGGTCGGCGGTATCCGACTTGACGTTAACCCGGGCCAGCGCGTCGTCAAGCCCAATCGTGATGCTTTTGCCCTGCGCGAACGGCAATGGCTGAGCGTATCCCTTGGCCTTATCCCAGTCCCCAAGGTAGTAGGCCTTTTTCGGCTCGTCAGCCAGCGGCAACACTTTGACCATCGGATCATTCGGCGTTCGCGGGAAGATGCCGGCCCGGGTTCCGTCCACAAGGTAGGTCTTGCCCATGTAGATCGAAGGTAGAAACTCTAGGTTGAAGCCCGCACGGCCAGCCAGTTTCTGCGGCAGGGGCTTGTCGAGATTGATGCTGACCCTCACGCCGCCTGGTTCCGCCGCGATTTCCAGCGTGTAGCTGAAACCGAAAGTCGGGAAGGCGAGGTCTGCGGTGAGTCGCTTGTTTTCCTTGTCGGCATGGCGCTCATTGAGGGTTGCTACCAGGTCCCACTGCTCGGGTGTCGGCATCAGGCGCACGTCGCCGTTGGTCGCGATGCGCTGGCCATGGAGAATCATCTCCATCGCCGTGTTCTTCTGGTCTACAAAAACGGGATGGTAGGTGCTCTCATAGAGAAACACGCTGAAACCCTGCGTGTCGAGGTAGTTCTTGTCGGTCACCGTCATGGCAAGATCGGCGCCGAACAGGCTTGGGCTAGAGGTCAGGGCCAGTAGAAGGCACACTTTGAATCGAGAGAGCATAGGCTACGATTGGACTACTCCTTCTGGCATAAGCTTATATGACAAGCGCACGGTCTGAACGCACTTGTATTCATGGCGGCGGTTTTTGGGCCCTCGTGAAGCAGTTCGCCGCCAACCGATGCCCGACTGGACTCGCTTTCAACAAGGCTCGCCTTGCTTGTCTCTGCCATCGGGCCGGAGGCGAACTCGAAAACGTCCAGTTTTTTCTCGGCTCGCCTCCGGGCAACGATTCCAACGCCCTGAATGACGACATCGAAGTCGAACTCAAAGGTTCTTGAGCAGGGAAATAACGGCGACAGCGGCTAATATAGCCGACAATTTCTGAAGAGCGGCTTGCTAATGAACGCTTAAAGTGCGGTGAGTTTTTGTTGTATTGCCAATCTGACCCGCTCGACGAAGTTTTCGTCGACGATCTCCTCCTCCAGGATCAAACTGAGGCGCGAGCAGACCCAGAAGCTCGGCATTGCGAGTCGCGAACCTACGCTCGGCGATCGGCGGCACGAAACACAATTGCGTTGCGAGGGCAACCCACGAACGACTGGGCAACCGAAGTGGCGCTCCATTGCCTTCAAGTTCGAGCGGGTTTGCACGAACTCGACGCGAAGAGGGGACAGATGCGTGCCTGTGCCGTGGCGCGCGATCGAAAGCACCCATGCGAACGCGCGATGATCTCTTCGGGACAGGTGAGCTGTTTGTAGCGTGCCATTTGGTGATGCCCGCACCGAAGTTCTCCGAAGAAAGAGCGGCAAGCCCGATAGGGTGAAAACGCTCGGTGCGATTCTCTGTGCCGAGCAGGAGGCCGATCGCCGAGTTTGTGCTGACCTCACCAATCGCTCGCCAGACTGCAAATAGTTCCTCAGTATTCCTGCGGAAGTCCGGCTCTTCGCAGGACCGTAGAGGCCAATACGCCGTGCTCTTCCAATTTCGAGAATGTGCTGCCTGAGAAGCGAAGGTGCTTGTTCACTCGTCTATTCCGATTTCAGAGAGGCCATGTCGATCGAGAACCGGTACTTCACTTCCGACTTAAGCAGTCTCTCGTAAGCTTCGTTGATCTCTTGGATCGGGATGACTTCCACATCCGCTGTGATGTTGTGTTGCCCGCAGAAATCGAGCATTTCCTGGGTTTCCCGGATCCCGCCAATGTTCGAACCGGAGAAGTTGCGATTGCGCATAATCAGGGCAAAGGCCGCCACACCGAGAGGCTTCGCAGGCGCGCCGACAATCGTGAGATTGCCGTCGCGGGCCAGCAGGTTGAGATATGCATTGATGTCATGGTCGGCTGAAACCGCATCGAGGATGAAATCGAAGCTGCCGGCGTGCTTTTGCATTTCGTTGGCATCACGGGAAACGACGACTTCGTGCGCGCCTAATCGAAGGGCATCTTGTTTCTTGTTGGGAGAGGTCGTAAAAACAACCACGTGGGCACCGAACGCCCGCGCGAACTTTACCCCCATGTGACCCAGTCCACCGAGTCCTACGACACCAACCTTCTTGTCCTTGCCAACCTTCCAGCGGCGCATCGGCGAGTACGTCGTAATTCCTGCGCAGAGCAGAGGGGCAGCAGCAGCCAGATTCAAATTCGACGGGACCCGCAGCCCGAATTTCTGGTTTACAACGACGCTCTCGGAGTAGCCGCCATACGTCACCCCTCCGAGATGTTTATCCGGCATACCGAATGTAAGGGTCAAGTTAGGGCAGAAGTTTTCAAAACCGGCGCGACACTCAGGACATGTGCCATCCGAATCGACCAGACAGCCGACCGCAGCGAGATCGCCGGCCTTGAACTTGGTCACGGCTGAGCCGACCTTCGTGACGCGTCCAACGATTTCATGACCCGGCACGATCGGATAGGTCGTTGACATGAACTCGCTCCACTCGTTCCGGGCCGCATGTAAATCGGAGTGGCAGATTCCGCAGAAGAGAATCTCTATCTGTACGTCCTGTTCTGTGGGATCGCGTCGCGAGATCGTTGTTCGTGTGAGAGGGGATGTTGCGCTTGCGGCGGAATAAGCTTTTGCGTCGTACATGGTCCTTACTGTAGATCGCCGTCCAGTTATTTACCATGCAGAACGCGCCATTGTGTATGCAGAACGTGCCAAGAGGAGAAGTGGATGCTGTTCAAAGGAGGCTGCGGGTAATCATTGGCAAGCGGGATCGCCACCCAATGGCAAAAGCCTTTCGCGCAGTTGTGCGGCGTGACGACCACAAAAAAGGAAAACTAAACCGAATTGGCCGACGCTTAGGCGAACAGCGGAGCTTGTCACAGAGTGGTCACAAAACTGGGGCCACCTTGACGAACTAAGTTGTTGATTGAAAAAGGGCTTAGGCTCAGAGAATAAAGCTCTGAAAAGGCTCGGCTCATCCAGTCGTTGGCGTCAACTGCCGACGTGCCGGAGGTGTGACTGTGATAGTGGCAATGACCGCGAGAAATGCGACAATCTCATCAGATTGTCTCTTTTTTTCGCGAGCATCTTTTCGTTGACCCGGAAGTACGTGTCGTTTTTCCGCGGTGACATTACGGTGACATAACTTGCCGCAAATGAGTCCCAAGCGGTGCAAACGTAGACAAGGCGAGAAGTGCCGCAAACCAGCATAAACACTGGCGAAATACTCATTCTTACCAATCCATGCAAATGCGTCCAAGTTTGCTCTTTTGCCCTTTCACGGCGGTAACACGGGTTCAAATCCCGTCGGGGACGCCAAACTTATCAACCACTCGCAAATCCCCCCGAGAATTTTGTATGTCCGTTAACGTCCGATAAGCCTCGGTGCGTGGTTTTTCTTCGTTTTTGTCGAGCAACAGACTCACAACTCGGCTCTGCGCATCTCGCTTGGTTTGTGTGATCGCTTGCGCGTAGATGTTCAGGGTGACCGAGATGTTTGCGTGTCGCATTAGCTCTTGCACAACCTTCACGTCTTCGCCGTTCCCTTTGAGGAGCGTCGCATACGTGTGCCGGAACGTGTGCCAGCCAAAGTGGCCCACGATTCCGACTTCTTTTGCCGCCGGCTCCAGGTGCGCCTTGTACAGCGAACCCGGCCAGTACGGCAGTTTCCCTCCGCTGTGCGGACTGGCGAATACCCAGTCCTCATCGGTTGGGTATGGACTATGCAGCCGCCAGTTCCACAAAACCTTAGACAGTCGCAAGTCGAGTGGAACCGGCTTGCGAGAAGCTTCGGTCTTGCAGTCTCCGACATGTTGCATGACGATCGAGCGGATGACATGGACCTCCATCTTCTGAAAATCGATGTCCTTCCACTTGAGGCCCAGCAACTCCCCAACCCGAAGCCCCGTGAACACGGCGAGGAATACCATTGTGCGCGTCGGCTCCTTCAGGATGCGAAGCAGTGCCGCAATCTGGTCGATGGAAAGCACAATGGGAATCCCGGTCCGCTTGGCGCTCTGACGCACCATGCGTATGGGATTCACACCAAGCCATTCCCACCCGAACAGCGTGATTGAAAACGGCACTCATAATGTTTCGAGCTTTGGCTTTGCTTCCGTTCGCATACTTAAGCGACCGCAGCCACTGCTCCACTGCCACCGCCTTTACGTCAGTGACGCGATAGCTTCCCCAACGAGGCAGAATCCACTTGTTGAAATATCCCTCGTAGGTCACCTGCGTCTTCTTAGTTTTGCTGCAGTTCGGCCCCAGTTCCTTTTCCCGATAGTGTTCGATGAGCGTTTGAACACTGATCGGGGTCAATCTGGTGCGCGGATTCTCAGCGTTGATGTCTGCCCGAAGTGCGGCGACGGCCTTCTGCGCCGATGCCTCGTTCGGGTACTGTTCGACCGACCCCACAATCAGACAGCGTCGCTTGCGGGAGCCATCTGCCTGGAGTTCATACCACCGATACTCTCATGCGTTCCGGCCGCGGGCACGCTTCACGATCTGAAGGCTGCCTTGCTGAATCTCGTCCGTCTCATCACGATCCTCCGTGGTTAGGGACGGTACGGATAGCTGGCTAAAGACTCTGGCGAAATTTTGCCCTCTATCTATAAAAGGAACCTGCGGGAGGAGAAATATGTCGAAAATATTTCGAACTAAGCCGCACAGGCCCCAGAACCTATCCCCACGTCGAACAGCATGGCTAGGTGCAGCAAGCTTTGCATTTGCCGTTCCGAAACCATGCCTGCTTCATCAACAATCAAGACCCTCCCGCGCAGCGCGCCCTGTGGTTCCTGAGCCTTCAGAAGTCGTGAGACAGTCGTAGCATCTCGAAGGCCAACTTTTTCGAGTTCATCCACCGCGCTTCTGGTGGGAGCCACCGCAAGAACCTCGTGTCCGGCCTCTCTGAGGCCCCGGTCAATTTCACGCAGCGTAGCAGTCTTGCCGGTGCCAGCAGCGCCTCGAACATTGATCGCCAGATCCCGAGAATCAAGCACTGCTTCGACGGCGCGCCTCTGCTCGGGACGGAGGTGATCCGAAAGCTCAAAGTCGTGGCCCTTACCTAGGCGGTCATAGCGATCCACCCCATGGTTAACGACCGCGATCATGGCTCGCTCACGTTGGAGGCTCGCGTGTGTCGCAATTTCATCCCCAGAAGAACGTGCCTTACTTTGCTCCTCACCATTGCTAGTGTCCCTCGCCCGCGCGATTCATCGCATCGGCGGTACCGGAACCGGCTTCACCGAGAATCAATACTGGGGCGTTGCCAGCCGCTACTTTTCTCGCTAGTGTCAACACCTCCTTCAACACTGGACTCTGGCCGACGATCCCATCAAAGTCAGGCTCAGAATGAACTTCACCCTGCATTTAAAGCTGCCTCCCGAGGGGACGATTAGTTTTCATGCTCTTTATTGCGTTGTTGGTTCTCATACTCTTCGCGGGAAATTCCCAGCTTCTGCATTCTGGACTGCAACGTTGTCCTTTTCAGACCCAGTCGTGCCGCCGCTCCGCGTGGCCCGCTGAGCACTCCGCCGGTTTCACGCAGCACACGAACAATGGTCTCGCGCCGCAGGCTTTCCAGCGTGCCATCGTTGAGGGAGTCTTGCGGGGATGGGCTCAATTCGCCCAGTGGAACCGTCAGAATCGGGCCCTGTGAGAGGATCACTGAGCGCTCGATGATGTTCTCCAGTTCCCTCACATTCCCCGGCCACGTCCAGTTCACCAATGCATTCATGGTTTCCGCGGGGATAGTTTCGATCTGCTTCTTCATACGGCGAGCGAAGTGCTGTACGAAATAGCGCACTAGAAGAGGAATGTCTTGTTTTCGCTCCTGCAGCTCCGGCATGCGGATGGGAAACACACTTAGGCGGTAGTACAGATCACTTCGGAATTGCCGGCTGGCTATACTCTGCGCCAGATCCCGGTTCGTGGCCGCGATTAGCCGTACATTGACGCGGATGGTACGGGTGCTGCCCAGATGCTCGAACTCCTGGTCTTGCAGCACTCGCAATAACTTCGGCTGCATTTCCAGTGGGATCTCTCCGACTTCATCCAGAAAGAGCGTTCCTTTATCGGCCAATTCGAGACGCCCGATCTTCTGGCTAACTGCGCCGGTAAATGCGCCCTTCTCGTGCCCGAATAACTCGCTTTCCAGCAGCCCTGTAGGAATCGCCGCACAATTAAGTTTGATGAAGTTTGCATTCTTGCGGGAACTCATCCGGTGGATTGCACGTGCGATCAGTTCCTTGCCCGTCCCCGTCTCTCCCAGAATCAGCACCGTGGCATCGCTGGGGGCTACGGTTCTGGCTTCGTTTAGCACTCGTTTGAGCGCCGCGCTCTCACCCACAATCTCTTCGAAGTTCCGTTCAGAGCGGATTTCATCTTCCAGATAGAGCTTCTCCTTGGTCAGTTTGTCTTTGAGTTTCGCGATTTCACGGTAGGCGCGAGCATTGTCCAGCGCGACGGCTACTTGCGCCGCCACGTGCTCTAAGAAGTCAATATCCTCGCCTATGAAGGCGCCGTGTTCCTTGCTAGCCAGATTTAAAGTGCCCAGGCTACCGTTGTGCGTGACCAACGGAATGCAGCAAAGTGATTGGATTCCCTGGTCGAGCATCTGGCTAACGAAGCCGGACTGCATCGCCAAGAGATCCTCGCGGCTAAAGGCTTTGGTCTTTCCTTCTAGCAAGGCCTGACCAGCGGGAGTCTCATTAACGGGGAACGTCGTATCCGTCCCGAGAAGTCCCTGCGTCAAGGGAGAATCGAGCGGATACAGCGATAGCGCTTGAGCTGCCTTGTCATAAACGGCCACACTTGCACAGTCGTGCCCGATAACCCTCCGCATGATCTCGGAAACTTCATGGAACAGGCTCTCCAAGTCCCGGTTGATCATTAACGTGGCGTTGATCTCCAGCAGCACGTGGAGCCGTTCCTTTTCCTGCTGTAAAGCTTCGCGCGTGAGCGCGTTCTCCACGGCCAGGGCTACCAGTTGGGTCACCCGTTCCAGCAACCGTAGATTCGCCTCGCGATACGCATTTGCCTGGAAACTGCCCAGGCCCAAAGCTCCCAACCGTTTATCCGCAGTCGTCAGAGGCAAGGCACAGTACGAGAGTATTCCCTTGTCCTTAAGCAGATTCACTACGGAGGGGAATCGAGTTTCGGCGTTTACATCAGGCACCACCAGTGGCTGCTGGGTTTGCCAAGCGATACCGCCGGGGGAGTCAGCGACCGGAACCTCGATCGGAGGGCCAGCAAGCTTGTTGGCCTCCAGCACATGCAGACGCATAACATTTCTCGTGGGATCATGAAGTGCGAAGTTGATGAATTCGGCTGCGGATCTCTTGCCCAGTCGTTCTGCCACTGCAGCAAAGAGTTCTGGCAAGTTTCGATGGTGGACGATGAGGTCCGCCACGTCGATAAGTACGTCGTGATGATCAATTTCAGAAGGGCCCGTGTTCACTTGTGGTTCTAAGTTCGATGACATAGGGACCTCATCCTCGCGGCCCAGGTGAACGCTCTCTTGCGTAAGGCGCTCAAGAACATGCCAGTTATCAAGGCGTTGTGTCCCCCTCCGTAAGTTTCAGGGCTGAGCGAATTCCCTTGAGCAAGGCTTCCTCTCCGAACGGCTTAGTCAGGAAGGCCACTGCTCCAGCTTCGAGTGCTTGAGCCCGGATTTCCTCATCAGCGTAAGCGGTGATGAAAACGATCGGGATGTGGTAAGCTGCTGCCGCCAAATGACTTTGTAGTTGCAGACCATTCATGCCTGGCATTTGCACGTCGAGGACAAGGCATGACGTAATGCGTAAACTCCCGAAACAGAGGAATTCCTCTCCAGAAGCGAAGACCTCAACCGTAAAGCCGAACGATTTGATCAGTCTTCCGGTTGCCCTGCGGACCGAAGCATCATCGTCAACCAGCGACAGAACTCGAATCTTTGGCAACTCTCCCTCCGGTGCTCAGTAGTAGCAGCGGGCGCGACCCGGAATCTATTGCGCGCTGGTACAGATGGGCCATCCGTTCGGAAGGACGAGCTATACGAAGGTTTAGGGCAGTTTTGTGATGAGAATCCTATTCAGTCAGTCATTTAACTGAGTCAGCTCGTTCCAATCTGTCGATTCTTTATGACAGCGGAAGGAATTTTTGCACAGCGATGACATGCGCGCTAATTTGCTTCTCATCGCTCCGCCTCGGGTGTAAATTGACACCAATCATCTACGGGTTTCTTCCTGCCCTGGTTGATTTGCGGCTAGAAGCTCGCGCGAAACAACAGAAAGCGTGCTTCATGTCATGTGCGGCTGCCAGAGGGAGGAGGTATGGCTGCGGGAAAATGCCAACACCCCAATCAGGTAAGAGGTGTGGTGGACTTAGACGTTTCGCGCCTGGAGACTCCGGCGGATCACTCTGTTTATTCAGTGGAAGTCTCAATCGTCGTATGTGAAGAGTGCGGGCACGTAGAACTATACGCGAAGTCTCACCGTGCGCTCTGCGATTGGCTAAGGAAAAGGAGCTGAGGAGTGGCGAACCGGAGTTCTTCGGGCCGCTACTGATCGAGTGTGGCTGCGATGCCGACGTTCATTCGCGGCAGTGTAAGTACCGCTCAGATCTTGTGCCCCAGTTCTTCAGGCTGGTTCCTGTAGAGGTTAGGTTCTCACCCGAACTTGCGAAGGAGATCCTTCGTGATGATTTCTGCAAACGCAGCGCTCCCCAGTTTCTACGACTACGGCGAGGTGGCGCGCTCGGTGTTGATAGCCATCGCCGCGTCCTATGCCGCGCTCGATCTTGCGGGACGCGTGACGGCCGCGAGCGGCCGGTTTCGGTTGGCTTGGTTTTGCGGTGGCTCCATTGCGATGGGCATCGGCATCTGGGAGATGCACTTCAAGGGGATGATGGCCTTCCGCTTGCCTGTGCCGGTCGAGTATCACTGGCCTACTGTTCTGGCATCGCTCTTGGTGGCTATCCTGGCCTCCGGGGTCGCGCTGTACGTGTCGAGCCGCCGAAAAATGGGCCTGGTTGAGGCCATGACCGGCAGCTTCATTATGGGCGCCGGCATAGCAGGCATGCATTACATCGGCATGGCCGCAATGAGATTGTCTGCTGTCACCCGTTTTTCTCCCCTTCTGGTGGCGTGTTCCATCTTGCTCGCAATCTTGTTTTCTCTAGTTGCTCTGCTGATGGCGTTCGATCTACGAGAGGAGACCCGATGGAGTGTTCCGCGAAGGCTCGGCAGCGCCATATTGATGGGAGTGGCTGTCTCCGCAATGCATTACACCGGCATGGCGGCCGCGAGTTTCATCCCCGCCTCGCCTCCGGACCTTTCCTACGCAGTGAACATCTCCTCCCTTGCCAACAATGGAATTGCAATCGTGACCCTGATCGTGATTGTGGCTACCATCACGACATCGTCCGTGGACAGACGGATGCGCACCGAAGTTGAACGGCGTGCCGACGAGGCCTTGCAGGAAGCGCAGGCCAAGCTTGCCCGCGTCACCCGTGTACATGCGATGGGAGAACTGGCGGCGGCGATCGCCCACGAGGTCAACCAGCCTCTCACTGCGATCGTCACAAACGGGAATTTCTGCTTGCGTAAATTAGCTGGTGGAGGGTGGAATCTTGAGGAGGTGCGGGAGGCAATTGCAGAGATTGTGAACGACGGAACGCGCGCCAGCACCGTCATTTCACGAATTCGCACTCTGCTCGTGAAGGGCGCTTCTGAGAGAGCGGAACTGGACATCAATGAGGTCATTCAAGAAGTCACTGGTCTCATTCGTAGCGAGTTGGCCCGAAACCGTATTGCCCTGCTGACTGATTTAACCGCTGATCTTCGCGTACGAGGCGATCGCGTGCAACTGCAGCAGGTCTTGATTAACCTGATTATGAACGCTGTTGAAGCAATGCGTACCTCGACAGGCAGCACGCGGGAACTTCTGATTAGGTCCGCAAAGAACCCGGATGGTGTTTTGGTCCAAGTTCAAGATTCTGGACCAGGAATGGAGCCGGAGGTGGCAGACCGCATCTTCGAACCATTCTTTACCACAAAAGCCGAGGGCATCGGGATGGGACTGTCGATCAGCCGCTCCATTGTCGAATCCCACGGTGGACGTTTGCGGGTCGTTGCGGAGCCCAACGGTGCACTCTTCGAATTTACTGTGCCCACCCAAGATTGAAAGTATTTTATGGCGGAGGCGGAACCCATCGTTTTTGTCATCGATGACGACCCTTCGGTTCGTCGCGCGATCAGGCGCCTTATTGGATCTGTGGGATTGCAAGTAGAGCTGTTCGGATCGGCAAAAGAGTTTCTGCGCAGTGAACGACTGGATGCTCCGAGTTGCCTCGTGCTCGACATCAGGTTACCTGGAATCAGTGGCCTCGATTTCCAGCGCGAGTTAGCCGTGGCTAATGTTCACATTCCGATCATCTTTATTACTGCCCACGGCGATATCCCGATGACGGTGCGGGCTATGAAGGCGGGAGCCGTTGAATTCCTGACCAAGCCTTTCCGCGACCAGGATCTGCTGGATGCGATTCATGTCGCGTTGGAGCGGGATCGCGCCAAGCGTCAACAAGAGGAGGAGATGGCAACCCTTCACCAGCGCTGGGAATCGCTGACGCCGCGGGAACGGGAGTGTTGCCTCTTTGGTTTCCGGTCTACTCAACAAACAAATCGCCGGGGAAATTGGAACTAGTGAAACCACAGTGAAGGTCCATCGTGGCCAGTTAATGCGAAAGATGGGCGCGGATTCACTAGCCGAGTTGGTCAGGCTGGCTGAGAGAATTGGAATTCCGGAATACCAAGCCATAACGGTTGTCCCACCTGGGCTTGCCGAAGGCACACGATCATCTCGCTCCTCGTGATTGGATTGGGGTATAGGGACCCAATCCCTCCCTACTGAGGTAATCACTTCACACCGTCCAAAGCCTGAGCGCGTACTGGCAGGCCTTGCTAAGTGCGCTCGAAGGCCATGCAATCGATTGTGCTGCCGCGATCTTGCTGCGGATGTCATCGAGAAGAGGTCTCGCTATTTCCTGACGCTGGATATGACGCGCCGCATTATTCAGCGTTTTGCGGCGAGCTTCTGCATCGACGGTAAACAGTTCGTCCATCTGAGCCACAATCGGGGTTGCAATCGGATCTCGGGGATTGCAGCTGCACTGCTTCGAAAAACTGTCTTCTTGTATGAGACCAACAAGCGGAGATTTACGCCGAGTTTCGTTACCGATTCCGCTATTAGCCTGGTGAGGGATTGAGTCAGACGAGGGCGCCAAGCCCGGAGGCGGCTGCCAGCGTCGTACGAGTTTCCTTCGAGTGGCGGGCGCTCGGCCAGCGTGAGCAAAGCGTCCAACCTAGACGCAAGGCATTGCCGCGCTCCACTCGGCGCGCATCCCACGAACAAAAAGGGCGAATCAACCCGTAGACTGCAGCAAGATTAGCTCCCGGAAATCGGTTTTCGTCGTCGACGACGGCGATACTGTGTTCCCCTGTTTCGTCGAAACTTGCCTCAATGGTTGATGTGCACGATGCCAGACAATATAAGCCATAGCATCACGATGAGAACGAGGGCCACTCCCAACAGCATGACCACCCCTTCACGAGCAGTGAACTTCGATCGCTTCATGCCTCAGCTCCTATCATGAAGGTTTCGAAAGAGAGGGCAGCACGGCTTTGTCCGTGCTGCCCTCATGGACGGAGGAGCGTCAGCTAAAAGTGGAATCCGATTTGAGCGGTGAGGCGCGCGGAGTGACGTAGTGCGTGCCGCTGAACGTGGAAAGGAAGTTGTAGAGAGCATATTTGTTAGTGATATTGATGGCCGTGATTTGGAGACTCACCTTGTATTTATCACCGCGGAAGAGGTTGTCATGTCCGATGGAAACGTCGAAAAGACTTCGCGCCGCGATACGCGGTGGGTTCTTGTCGTCGTCCTCAGTATTCGGCTTCGGCACCTGCAGAAGCGTCGACCCAAACTGCGCGACGGGACAAACAAGTGACGCACTGCCGGGAGGACCGGCAACTCCGATCTGCGTTGTTGGGGTCGCACGTTGCGATCCGCAGAACAACCCAGATTCGAACTCCTGATCAGCTGTCAGCGGAGCTCCGAACGAGTCCGTCAGCGCGATTGCCGGGGCGCCCGTTGAATCGACCGTGGTCTGTGCGCAATTGCCGCCATAGCAAGGCGTCTGGCCGGCAACCAGCCCGCTGTCATAACGCCAGTTGAAGCCGAACCACGGACCGAGTTTCCACGGCTGGTACTGCAGGTGAGTCGTCAGATTGAATTTCTCATCGTGATCAATCCGAAACGGAGTCGATCCGCCCGCCAGTGCCACCGAAGGAACCGCGCCCGCTCCGCCAATCTGGGGCGTAAAGAATCGCGCCGCCACGCTGGAGAAGACCGCCAGTGCCGAGAATCCATGGTAGTTCGGCACGCTCACGCGCGCGGCATATCCGGGAATCTTCGCCCGCTCCCATTCCACAGGAAACGTGATCGGAGTGTTGCCCAGAATGCTGAAGTCGTAGCCGTTGTGCGTGTACTTCCAGATGTACTCGCCCGAGAAGACGAGGTAACGCCCGAAAGCCTGCTGAATGCCGGCGTGGAACTCATTACGAAAGCCCGGATTGAACGGCGTTACACCTGGCACCGTACAGCCAAGAAGCGGATTCAACACAGCGTTCGCGCATCCGGTGCTGGAGAGCACCAGATTTTCGTTAAAGGGAGTTTCCAGCAGTCGCGCATAAGATACGCGAAGTACGGTATTCGTCTTCTTGATGTTGTAGGCGACTCCGAGGCGAGGCTCAATTTCCTTATGGGTGACAAGGCCATTGTAGAAATCGCCGCGCAGGCCCAGGTTCAACGACCAGTTTCCCTTGGTGATGTTGTCGCGCACGTACAATGACAACTCCTTTACGTCAGTGTGACCATTGAAGGTGTAGAGACTGCCTCCGCCCGGTTGTGTGAGATCGTACGGAAACAAATCGGTACACGGTGAGTCGATGGCCTGGTGTGTTGTGGCGTTGTAGCAAGGGGCTCCATTTGCATCTGTGAGGGAGGGAAGGAACGTCGGATCGACGATGCCGAGACGGTCTTGCTCATCCAGGAACGTCTGCTCATAGACCGCCCCGATCTTTATGTTGTGAATCCCTTTCACATACGACAGATCCGACCGCAGGCCAGCGTTGGTCAGCTTCCGATTCTGTCCAATGCTTTCTCGCTGAAGGTTGATGGGTCCGAGATCAGCAAAAGGATTGCCGCTGGGGTAATAGTTGAATTGGTCACGGCGCACGAAAGCACCCAGCGTGAACACCGTGTGTTATTGATCAACCGCGTCCACGATGGCGCGATATTGAACGTCTTAATCTGTGAGCGTTGATCCGCCGGTCCCACGATGTTGCCATTAGGGTCGAGGCCGCCGTTGTTCACGACCACGACACGTTCCAGGGCGTTGCATTCTGGGAATCGAAGGTGTTCGGCGTCTGAAACCACGAGCGAGTGTAGCCGAAGTTCAAATGGATGGAATCTGCGGAACTGATCTGGTAGTCCACGCGGTCGAACAGATTCTCTTCGTTGCCCTTATCGTGCAGCACGACAAACTCGGGTGGATCGAGGAATCGCCCGCTGTTCAAGCCGCTGACCGAGACGAAGTTTCCCCAGTTCTGGCCGCCGTAAGAGAGATCGGCTGCCGCGGTCGAAGTTCCGAAAGAACCATAAGACGCAGTGACGCTGCCGTGCGGCGTCGTCACACCCTGTCCTGAGCGCGTGGTCACGTTGATGACGACGCTGGTCTTGTCCCCATATTCCGCAGGGGGTGCCCCCGCAATCACCTCCATCGATTGGATCGAATCCAGCGGAATCTGATTGGAAAAAATCTTGCTCTGCTGGTCCGTAATGGGTTGACCGTCAACCGAAAACGAGGCTTCCGCGTGCTCCCCCAAGCCGTGGAACAACCCATTCGAGTCCGCCGAAATGCCGGGAGTGGCGAGCGTTACCAAATTACTGAGTGACGACGATTGACTTTCAAGGGGGAGTTTGTCGAACAGGTTCTTGTCCACGTCCGTGTGGAAGGTCGGATCGTTCTCGATCAGATCTCCACCCTCCGCCTCGACCGTTACCTGTGTGGTTGACCCCGACACTTTCAGTTTGATGGCAACGTTGACCGGCACAGCCGACCGGGGCTCCACGTCCTGCACGGTAGCGGCAAAGCCTTCCGCCGTGACCACCAGATGGTAAGGATTGAAGGGAACGTTTGTGAACTCGAACTTCCCAGAACGGTCTGTAGTGGTAGAGCGATCAAATCCGCTCACAGGGTTGTGGATTTCGACCGTTGCTTTGGCGACGACCGCACCCGTAGGGTCTACTACGGTGCCATTTATCGAACCAGAATTTCCAACCGACTGCGCGGAAGCGTGAACTCCCAGCGCCAAACAGAAAACCACTACAAAAGCCGCATGAAGCGACTTCTTGTAAGAAGCCAGCATGAATTCCTCCAGAAAAGTTGGTCTAAAAATCAAGAGAAACGGTTCTTGGGATACGAACCGTCCTAGATATAACTGCAATTGGATTGTTAGACGCCAGGAGGCGGGCGAACGCAGAGGGCGAACACTATCAGGCGTTGCTTGGCCGAGATCGGCTCGGGCAGAGAGGTGGATACAGAAACGAACAGCACCCTTGGCAACGGGGTTGGGGTTTTTAGGGAAGCTGAATGGGCGGCGATACAGACGGTGCACGTTGCTGATTCGGTAGCGTTCGAATGTTGATGCGAGGCGAATGCTATTGCTGACCAGATGGTCAGCAACACGCACAGCCACGCTATCCGTCTTCGATATCGACCGCATGACGGTCTTACCCCACGAACATCAAACGACAGCCACCTACAAATAATTGGTTCGAATCTATACCAAAACAGGAAACGAATGCAACGAGAGTATCTCCCCGTGCAATGGTGACGTTTCACGAGAATTCGATCCTCCCGGTGCGCAAACGCTCGCGTAGTTTTGTTTGGTCCGCTAAGTCATCTTCGACTGCACAGCCTTCTTGTGTTTTGTGTTTCCCAGGCGCCGTTGCTAGTGGTGGTGATAAGCAAGGCCCGAGTAAAAACCCAACACGACGACGACCGCTGCCCACAGAATAATCAATAGCAACCGAATGATCTCCTCCGTACGGCTCGCTTTGTTGGTCCGCCTCTGACCCTTCTTAAAGATTGATACCATGAGGTCGCTATTTTTCGCCTCCAATCCCAGTGCGCGAATCCAGGGAAGCTTTGATCTGTGTAGACGGCTTGGCGTTGGTTGCGCCACCTTGTGCATGCTCGGCTGCCCCTTGTCCGCCAGGGCACAAGCCAAAGTGGAAACCAATCCAGCCAGACTAATCCAGGCCAAACCAGTGCGAACGGCAACCAGAACATGTCCGGGAAGGTTAGCCACGATCGTAAAAGCTTGACCAATGACAAGAACGACAAGCGTTATGCCGTGGACAATCCACAAGCGCTGCAGGGCATGGAGGATCAGCACGTAGTCCTTATCGTCCGGGTCGATCCCGACAACAATGTGATTCACATCATCCAGGTTGAACCTCCACAGCAGTGAGATGCTCTTGCTGGCTGGCAAACCATTCCTGCCACTTAAAATATTCCCTGCATCTCCAGTCGCTAAGCAGACTTCCTGTCGTCGACGTCGACATATTCCGCGTCCACCACGCCTTCATCCCTCTTAGCCTGACCGTTGCCTCCATGTGGCGGGCCTGCACTAGTACCCGGACCGCCACCCTGCGCGCCTTGGGGTTGTGCTGCCCTATACATTTGCTCGGCCAGCTTATGGGAAACCGCAGGTTGGCGTTCTGCGACAAGAGGGAGACGGAGCCAAGCGGTTTCTGATCTGCTCGTTGTGCTCAACCGAATGGGCGTACGGGCGAATTGTCTGCCCCGCATGTGGAGAAGAAACCGTCGACAAGCTCGCAATCTACACGGCGAATCAATTCAACCACGTTCGCGTCGAAGGCTGCGATACGTGTGGCCACTACATCAAGACCATCGACCTCACCAAGAATGGACTTGCGGTGCCGGTCGTTGACGAATTGGCGACGATCCCTCTGAACATCTGGGCTCACGAGCACGGATACGTAAAAATGCAGACAAACTTCCTTGGAATCTAGATTCCGCAGGCGCCGAGAGAACGAGTCAAAAAAAAGCCGGTGGGCAGACCGGCCTTGGAAGAGCGCAACAACGGGATCGCTTCTGAATTCTATTTGCTTGCTCTACAGCCATTCCCAACCTCAAGCTTATGCTCCAGCTTCTCGAGTTTTGCCCGGGTCTGTCCATACTGGTCGAAAGACGAGATCATATCCGACAGCTGACGAGCAGTCTCGGAGTTCTCTCGCACATAGTTTGCGTACTCGGCAGAAACGGGTCGCGTCTGCAAGTCCCGGGAGGGGGACTTTGTTGTATCGGTTTTCCACAGCCTTCATTCTACGTAAGTCGCACATTTATCCGCTTATTTGACCCACGTAGAAGGTCACGATGATTTTGTCGTTGCTGCGCAAATAGCCGTAATCCTTCGCCTTTTGACGCATGCGCTGGATTGACTCCATCACAAGCGGCGTCCCTATATTGAGATCGAGCCGCTGGATCCGACTTTCATCTGCGTGCCTGTCTATGACCCGCTCGTGGTTTTCTATCCGCCTCGGCCGGGAAGTGTCGTCAGCGCTGCGATCAGTTTTGTTGTGCTGGTGTTGAGGACGTGGGCGCTCTCCTTATTTTCCGAGGAAGCATCACCGGCGCTTCGTGGTACTAGTGCGAAAGTCGCATGTCCGCCTCTCACTTGTGGCTGCCCTAAACCTAGGCAGCACCACGGAATCGGCGATCATTCTTACGAGGAATTGTTCCACCCTCTGCGGTTCAATAGCATCATGAGAGATCACTGATTTCGCGAGGGAATTTATGATCACGACTCCGTTGCTTATGGAACTTGAGGGCCTTCGCCGCCGATGGGGATGGTTTCTGGTATTAGGAACCCTGATGCTCATTCTGGGAACGATCGCGCTCATCATCGCACCCGCCGCGACTGTTGGGACGGTGCTCGTACTGGGCTGGCTCATCGTGCTAAGCGGTGTGATAGAAGCGATCCACGCGTTCCGCATGCGCAACTGGGGTGGAATCTTCCTTCACCTGATGGCCGGCATCCTGGGGATTTTCATCGGACTGATGATCGTCACACACCCGGTGGCCGGCGCACTCGCATGGACACTACTTTTTGCTTCATTCTTCACCGTAATCGGAATCTTCCGAGTGATTGCTGCCATCCGGCTGAAATTTCCAAATTGGGGGTGGGCAGTATTCGACGGCGCGGTCACGCTGCTGCTTGGAACGTTGCTTTGGGCGCAGTGGCCGTGGTCCGGCCTCTGGTTCATGGGCGTTGCCGTGGGGATTTCCTTAGTTTTCCGCGGCTGGTCCTATGTAATGTTGGCCTTCGCTATTCATAGTTTGCCGGTAGCTGCTCAGCCGTTCTTGATCAAGAGGCCTTTTCGCTTCTTTCCTTCGATTCTTGATTCGCCGCGATCGCTTGCCGAATACGCTCTTTGGCCCTTTCCGCGATGCGCGGAGGTCCCGCCCCCAACCACCGATTCAACTCGCTAGCTAAAGGTCAACCGCAA
>CAWFVB010000018.1:0-184153 GCA_963819145.1 uncultured Acidobacteriaceae bacterium | reverse complement strand
TGAAGCGTCCCGAAGCTGCCTTACCCCGCATCGAGGGGCGGGAGTGGTGGCTGTGGGGATTCGCCGTGCGGTCACCCTGGTTTTGACCTTCGGCATCCTTTCTTTGACACTTCCCCGGTTTCATCCGCCCACCGACAGTCCTATTCGCCGAACCTGAAAGAGTGGGTTCGTGGACTTGTCGCCCTGGTCTTCTGTTCGATATCTATACGGTCTACCAACACCTGCAACTGCAGCGCATGCGGCGGCGACTGGCCGAGCGCGACCGGCTCTTTCAACTGATTACGGAAAATGCCGCGGACATGATTGCCGTGGTGGACAGGATGGGAAGCGGCTCTACAACAGTCCCGCCTACGAGAAGATCCTTGGTACAGCCGCGACGAGTTGATCGCGACCTCTGCGCTAGAACAGATTCATCCCGACGACCGAGCCCGGGTACTGGGGGCGGCTGAAAAGGCCAGCCTCACCGGCACGGGGGAACGACTGGAATATCGGATACGCCATAAGGACGGTTCCTGGCGCGTCCTCGAATCAACCGCCAGCGCCATCCGCGGCCCTAAAGGGCGAAACCGAAAGGCTAGTCGTCGTAACCGCGACATCACCGAGCGCAAGCGGGCAGAGGAGATGCTGGCGCACAACGCTTTTCACGACGGCTGACTAACCTTGCCAACCGAACTCTGTTCTCGACCGCTCGGTCGAGCCTCTGGTGATCTCCCGGCGCCACGCTGATTTCAAGTTTGCCGTCTTGTTCATCGATATCGACGAATTCAAAGTCTTCAACGACAGCCTCGGCCATGTTGCCGGTGATGCCCTGCTTGTCCAGATCGCCCAGCGCCTGACGGCTGTCTTCGTCGAGCCGACACTATTTCTCGTCCGCGCCACCGAGAGAACCCGGAACCGGCTTTCATGGCGACAGCACTGTAGCCCAGGCCAGGCGGCGACGAGTTTGCCGTTCTGCGCAGGAACTGCGCGATCCCAGCGACGCCATCCGCGTTGCCGAGCGCATTCAGGAGAGACTTGCTCTCCCCTTCGATTGTAGATGGTCACGAAATCGTTCTCACCGCCACATCGGGATTGCGTTCAGCGGCATGCACCAGCAACGAAGCCCAGGACGTGCTCCGCGACGCAGAGATCGCGATGTATCGCGCTAAACACAACGGGAAAGCACGCTGTGAAGTCTTCGACAACGCCATGCACGCCGGGCGGTCAAGCGCTTGCAGCTCGAAACGGACCTGCGCAAGGCTGTCGACTTGAAAGAGTTCCTCGTTTACTACCAGCCCATCGTGTCTCTCGACAACGGGCAGATTGTGGGGTTCGAGGCTCTCACTCGCTGGCAGCGACTCAGGGTATGGTGATGCCGAACGATTTCATTCCCCTCGCCGATGAGACCGGCATCATCTTGTCCATCAATCGCCAGTTGATGCCCGTCGCTTGTCAACAACTGCGCACCTGGCAGAGACTCTTTCCTTCCGATCCACCCTTGTCTCTCAGCGTCAACATCAGCCCCAAGCAATTCGCGCAGGCCGATCTGCCCCGTCAGATTAGCCAACTTCTCCAGCAAGCCGGATGGACCCTAGATGCATCGATCTGGAGATTACCGAAACCATTGCCATGGCCGACGCGGAAAGGTCCGCGGGCGTCCTCTCCGAATTAAAAGCACTCGGGGTTGGGTTGGATATCGACGACTTCGGCACTGGCTACTCCTCGCTCAGCCGACTGCAGGGTTTCCGAGTCGACACTCTGAAGATCGACCGGGCATTTGTTTCCCGTATGGACAGCGACGCCGAGACACATGAAATCGTTCGAGTCATCATAATGCTTGCCCACCATCTGGGTCTTGAGGTAGTTGCGGAGGGCGTCGAAACACAGGACCAGCTGGATCTGCTCAGGCAACTCGGGTGCGAGCGCGCCCAAGGCTACCTGTTCTCCAAGCCTGTCGACCATGAGGCAATCCAGAAGCTTCTGAGACAAACCGCGCCGCGGGCGCCATCCCTCGCACCCACGCACAGGCCGCTGGATCGATTGGCGCCTGACCATCGCCTTCCCAGCCGGAACGAAACACGACATCGTCGCGAAGAAGGCCGAGACTCATCAGTGCAGCCCGGTCCGGTCGATCACATAGCAGTCCTGACCTAGTGTAGTGTCCCATAAATAACTAGCATAAGTAACAGGCTTGGGATACGCTTCGTGCATGATCACGGGACGCCCCAAGCCTGCCTCACTCTTGCCCCGGACGAACAAACGCAACTGCGCAACCTGGCGGCTTCCCGCACTCTGCCCCACGCTCTGGTGGCGCGTGCCAAACTGGTGCTCTGGTCGGCTCGAGGACATAGCAACACTCACATCGCCCGTCGTCTGCACTGGCGCAATGCGACCGTGGGCAAGTGGCGACAGCGGTTTGTCGAGCACCGCTTGGCCGGACCTATGACGAGTTGCGTCCGGGTCGGCCGCGCAGCATTGAGGACGAGCAGATCGCCGCTTTGCTCAAGCGCACGCTCTCCCGCAAACCCGCGGCCGGCACGCACTGGAGCATTCGACAAGCCGCCCAGGTCAGCGGGATTTCCCGCTCCACCGTGCACCGTTTGTTTCAGGCGTTCGCCTTGCAGCCCCATCGCAGCCGCAGTTTTAAGCTCTCTACCGATCCCTTTTTTATCGAGAAAGTACGGGACATCGTAGGCCTGTATTTGAATCCACCCGACCACGCCCTGGTGCTGTGCGTCGATGAAAAAAGCCAGATTCAGGCCTTGAACCGTACTCAACCCGTGCTCCCCATGGGTCTGGGCTATGTCGAGGGCATCACCCATGATTACGTCCGCCACGGCACCACCACTCTGTTTGCTGCCTTCGACATCGCCACCGGCGCCGTGTTCACGGAGTGCAACCTCGCCACCGCCACCAAGAGTTCCTCTCCTTCTTACGTCATCTGGACGAGTCCATGCCACCGGAACTCGATCTGCACCTGATCGTCGATAACTATGCCACCCACAAACACCCCAAGGTGCGGACTTGGTTAGCACAGCGGCCTCGCTATCACATGCACTACACACCCACCTATTCCTCTTGGCTCAACCAGGTGGAACGCTGGTTCGGGCTGATCACCCAACGTGCCATTCGCCGGGGCTCGTTCACCAGTGTCCACGACCTGGTCCAGAAAATCGACGCCTTCGTAGAGCGCTACAATCGTTCCAGTCGCCCCTTCGTCTGGACGGCTACGGCCGATTCGATCCTCCAGAAAATCGCCCGACTTTGTTCGCGTATTTCCGGGACACCACACTAGTTCAATTCAATAACCTGCCCGACCGAAAACCATCGCCGCACCTTGCCTTCCGCAAACCACGCGTGACCCGTGCTAGGATTTCTACTGCGGAGCCAGCAACCGTGGCGATGATCGGCTCCTGTGCTGACACTGCTGTCTCCCAGCAATGACTCGCAAACGCGGAAATCCCGATTGGGCACGTCCGACTCGTTCTCCTCGACTCTCGTTACCGAATTCGAGCTGCGGGTTAAGCAATTGCAGCTCACGCCCGAGATGTATGCCTCGTCGCCAGAACTGTGGACTTGGTGCCAGCAAAACAAGAATCGTGTCTACATCCCAGAATGGCTACTTGTGGAGTGGCGCATCACCGTAGATCCAACCTTCAGCGACGCCGCGTGACAACTGGTGCGATTTTCGGGTAAGAGCAAGACGCAGTACTAGCCGCACGCTCCCGCAACCAACGCGCGATTGTGCGTGGGTAGAATCGCACGGAGCTGCACCGCACTAGACCTCAACGCCATCATTTCGGGCACCAAGATGAACAGTTGTTTCAAGCGGCAACGCAGATTCGGCGAAAACTGCGGGCTGGTGCGTCCTTTATGGGCAGCATCAGAGATTACGACAGTTTGGTTCAAGAAAGGCCAGTCGTGCAGGGACCCGCGTTCTATTCAGACCAAGGGAGTCGACGCATCGTTCATCAAGTGTGGGATTGGAGCGATGAGCGTCGTTATGCCTTCCATCTTTATATAACAAGGAAGTCCAAGGCGGTTGGGAGACTCAGCATTACGTCTCGAACTATCGTGCCGTTCTACGGGCGGAATTCAGTCGCATTCTCCAAGCGGCGGGATTCGTCGACTGCCGCTGGATTTTGACAGCCGTGCTGGAAGAGCGCCTGCGACTGATGCGGATCGAGCAGTATGGTGCGGGCGGAGAAAAGCTTTCGCAGGCGCAAATGCAATTGTTCGAGCTTGAGCCTGTCGTCAGTGTGATGATCGAGCAGGCGGCGAGTGAGCGCACGCAAGTGCATCGCTCGACCAAGAAATCCGTCAAGCATCCGGGACGCCAGGAGTTGGATCACAACGACAAACACCATCACTACAAGCTGATCGACATGGGTACATTCGGAGGCGCCCTCAGCGCTATCAACTTCGCAAGTGACATCGGCAATGCTGCCGTCGATGCTCGCCAACTCACCGTAGGCTTTTCCGAAACCTCGACTCCAAGACTGCCGGCCAGCAATCAATTGATTTGCGGAGGCGATGACGGGTTTGGTTCGTTCATCACCCACACCTTCCGATGGCGGAACGGAACGGTTGAAGACCTCGGCTCTCTACCGCCCTCCGAAACCAATTGCAGCAACGCCTACCGGATAAATTCCAGCGGAGAGATCGTCGGCTTTTCGGAGAATGGCGCGGTCGATCCGCTGACGGGCTTTAACCAATCACTATAACCGCTTCTGCCCGCGCACAACACCCACACCATCCTAGTCGATGAACAGATGTACTCTATTGTTCACTTGTCAACCGTTAGCTTGCTCTGACACTTACCCTTGTTTCCACAGCGCAACCTGATAAGAAGAAGGCATGCGCGGAAAAGACGAGCAACAGTTGGACGTGTTCAGCTACATCAGCCCCGAG
Source organism: uncultured Acidobacteriaceae bacterium (assembly GCA_963819145.1). Lineage (GTDB taxonomy): Bacteria > Acidobacteriota > Terriglobia > Terriglobales > Acidobacteriaceae > Sulfotelmatobacter. The sequence continues at coordinate 179,263 of CAWFVB010000018.1, read as the reverse complement.
CAGCGAGTTCCGCACGATCACCCCTTGCGCCCTCTTCGTGTCATGACCGATGAGGCATTAAGGGAACTGCAACCACGGTTCAACAAGCTGTACGCCAAGACGGGGCGACCGTCGATCGCGCCGGAGAAGTTGTTGCGAGCGCTCCTGCTGCAAGCGCTGTACTCGGTGCGCAGCGAACGGCTGTTGATGGAACAGCTCGACTATAACCTGCTGTTCCGTTGGTTCGTGGGCTTGAACATGGATGACGCCATCTGGGATGTGACCGTGTTCACCAAGAACCGCGAGCGCCTGCTCGATGGGGATATTGCCGAAGCCTTCTTCCAAGCCGTGCTGCAGCAGGCACGCGAGCGGAGTCTGCTCTCGGACGAGCACTTCACCGTGGACGGGACGCTGCTGGAAGCGTGGGCGAGTTTGAAGAGTTATCAGCGCAAGGATGCGAAGAACGCCGTTCCGCCGGACGATCCTGGCAATGCGACGGTAGACTTCCACGGGGAGAAGCGGTCCAACGAGACGCACGCATCGAAGACGGACCCGGATGCCAAGATGGCACGCAAAGGCAAGGGCAAGGAAGCCAAGCTGAGTTACAACGGGAATCTGCTGGTGGAGAACCGCCACGGACTGATCGTGAACACCGAGGTGTTCGAGGCCAACGGGACGGCGGAGCGCGATGCCGCGCTGGTGATGCTGGAACAGATTCCGGGCACGAAACAGGTAACCGTGGGCGGCGACAAGGCCTACGACACGGCGGATTTCGTGGCCGAGTGCCGAAACTTGAAGGTCACGCCGCACGTGGCACAGAACCTTGAGCGACCCGGTGGGAGTGCGATTGATGCTCGCACCACGCAGCACGTCGGATATGCCATCAGTCAGAGGAAAAGGAAGCGCATTGAAGAGTGTTTCGGATGGCTGAAGACGATCGCGCTATTGCGGAAGGTTCGGCATCGTGGAATCTTCAAGGTGGGATGGGTCTTCACCTTCGCGGCCGCGGCCTACAACTTAGTCCGTATGAGGAATCTGGCGATTCAAGCAACGTAAGCCGAGGTCGCAGTATGGTCGCAGGCCCGGAAAATGAATCCGCGGGACACCAGCGGATGCAGCCAGAACCCTTCCCGAATCACAAAATCACGAAGACTGGAGAGCATCTTATATCGCGGAGTCCATTTTTCCGCAGCCTGCTAGAGCGCCTCTCCTTTCTACGTGACTTGTCCTTAAGTACTACCCTGAGTAACTGTTCACTTCTGCACACTCCAGAACACTCACAGGGTATAGGCTTGTCGTTAGTTCGTTAAGAGAGGCGGTGCTGTATGACTCTGACCGAACGACCTATTCCCCGCAGAGTCCTGCTTGTAGATGACGATGATGCTGTTCGCGACATGATGACCGTCACTCTCCAACACAAGGCCTTTGAAGTAGTAGCTGCTGCCAATGTGACGGAAGCCCTGAGACTCATCACGACACAAAGCTTCGATGCGCTCATCACGGACCTGCACATGCCGAACCCCGGCGATGGTTTCACAGTAATTACTGCGATGCGCCACTCCTAGCCGAACGCACTTACACTGTTAGTCAGTGGCTACCCCGACGTGCAGAGCGCAATGGCTGCCATTATGCTGCAAGCGGACGAGATCCTGGTGAAGCCCTTCGAAATTGGAAAACTGGGGGACCTTCTTGATGAGAAGATGTCTGCTCGCAAACCCGTCGCCCGGATGGAAAAACAAACAGTGGCCGCGATACTGCAGCGCTGCATAACTGGCATTGTCGAGGACTGGCTGGGGCGGGCGGAACTGAGCAAAGAACTCAACTACCTTCCACTGGGCGACGACCAGCGCACCGGACATCTCCCCAAGCTGGTTGAAGACCTGATCGTCCGCCTGAACAAGTCCAGTGTCAATACGAAGGACAACGAGGCCATCTTCTCCGCCGCCGCTGTCGCTCATGGCACGCTGCGTTACTTCCAGGGGTACACTCCCGCGATGCTGGTTCATGAATCACGAATACTCCAAGTGACCCTCTTCGGCACGTTGCAGAGCAATCTAAGTGTTTTGGATTTCAGCCTGCTCTTGCCCGATGTGATGACTATCGCGGATGAAGTGGACGCGCAGTTGACCCAGTCGATGGATAGCTACATGACCACGATGCGGCAATCATCGGCAGCGTAGCCAAACACTATGCTTAGTGAAGAGCCGTAATTGCCGCCGTGCAGCGAGGATCAACCTACTGCAGACCTGTTGTAGCTGCGGTGCAGGGGTTCGCCAGTGCTCCCGTCGAAGACCGCACAACCGCATCTTCGAACGAGCAGAAATACCGAGTTCCAGTCTGATTGGGCGTGACCGGAGTCGCCGTGACGCTGTAAGACGGCGTGACGGTGCCGACTAACGGACTGCTGCCAATCGCCAACGTAAACTTGTAGCCGCTCTTAGTGCCGGTTGAGAGCGAGCTGTCAATGAAGCAACCGCTGCTGGTGCTGGGCACGCAAGCTGCGGCGGCAGGGCCACCCAGGTTGGCCAACGCAGTGGTGAAGCCAAGGTTCGAGTACGCGGCGTTGTAAGAAAGTTCGGCGGTGTTGATGCTACGCAGCGAGCCGACGGCCGATGCTTCGTTGGCCGACATACGAGCGCGCAGCAAGTTTGGAATGGCGATCGCTGCAATAATCAGGATGATTGCCACCACGATCAGCAGTTCTATCAGTGAGAAACCCTCTTGTTTCCTGTGCGTCATAGCGCTCCCTTCGCAACCTTTGCCCGAATTGTTATCAAGCTTGTGGCTCACGGTCGTGATCCAAGTCAGGTTCCACTTTCCGGAATTGTCCGGCAACGAATTCCGGGAGCAGTTCTTCTAGCTTTCGTGACAGCCAGACCTGCAGTTCTGACTTGTGCTCGTCCGAAATGGATACGAAACGAACTCCCAGATGTCCCGTTTTCGACCAGCAGACCGTTGACTCAGCCAAGAACGGTGCTTTGTGATCGGGCAGGGTGAACTGCACCCGCACGGTTTCTCCGGGAATGAGCATAACGAACGTACCTAGGGCCATGCCCCCTTCGCTGATATTTAGGCTGTTGCAGCGAACTTCCTGCATGTTCTTGCTCAACACGAAAACAGGGATAGAGACAGGACAACGGAAATAGCGCCGCCGTTCTCTCAGGATCAGTCCGTAAGCAGGCTTGAGGGTGTTACGGATCGACTTGGCAGAAAGCGGCCGCTCGAACACAAACTCCGACCTCTTCCGGAAGGTTCCCGCTTCCGCATGATTGCCGCTGACGGCGAACGTGACCGCTCTAGAGTTTGATGGAGAAAGACGCACCTCGTCCAAAACCAGTCCGGATTGTTTTCCTAGCTGGAGATCGACGATAACAGCATCGACCTTTCGGCGGTTTAACAGACCAACCGCCGCTGGCACTTCCTGACAGACATCAGGCAAAATAGACAACTCTTTCAAGGCTTGGTTGAACAAGTGAACCGCGACCGGATCGGCGGATACTAAAAGCGCAAGGCCGATTGACATAATAATGTGCGCACCTTGTAGTAGAATTCGTTGACATTTGGCGATCTGTCTTGCACAACGTGATCATGCCCCTTGCTTTGCAGACATCGCGTGTATCGCTGTCCCTCGCAGTTTGTCGGCGACCTTGTCAACGGTCAAAGGCTTGCTGAAGTAATAGCCTTGAATCTCGTCACAATGACGTGCCCGCAGGAACGACAATTGCGCTTCGTCTTCCACCCCTTCCGCAATCACCTTGAGCCTCAAGCTTTTTGCCATGCTGATGATTGCGGTTGTGATCGCTGCGTCATTAGGATTTACGGCGACATCGCGAATAAAGGACCGGTCAATCTTGAACTTGCTAACGCGAAACTGTCTCAAGTAGTACTCTTCCAATGAGCTTGCAGAAGCCCTCTTGACGAAACTGGACCGCTGATACGTTAACCGCTACCGCCACCGCAGGAACGCCTTCATCTTGCCATTTCCGGGCTTGAGAGCAAGCTGTCCTGAGCACCCATTCGCCGATCGGTACAATCAGGCCACTATTCTCAGCAATTCGTATGAACTTATCGGGTGGCACGAGGCCCAACTCCGGATGCTGCCAACGCAGGAGAGCCCTCAGCGGGGGAGTAGCCGAGCACTGTTTCGATGTGCTTACCCACGAAGGTTACATTCCCTTCCAAATCGGCCATCCACACAACATCGGGAATGTTTGCGACCAACGACCGATACTGTTCCTCGCTAGCCCGTAAGGTTTCCTCCACTGCCGTGGCCTTGCTAAGGTCTACTGCAATTCCAAGGATGCAGGGTACGTTGTTCATGGTGACTCTAACGCCCGTAAGAAGACATGGAATCCGATTGCCGCCCTTTGACACCAAGACAGACTCCACTTTCGCCATTCCTTCGGCGAGTATAGCTGCGACAGTTCGTTCTACGGTTTGCCGGTGCTCTTCGGCGATTGTGTCAAAGGCTGTCATACTCGCAATCTCTTGGGGTGTATAGCCAAGGGCCGCTTCAAAATTCGAGTTCCACTGCTGGAATCGGCCGCCATCCCCGATGATGCAGGCAATCTCAGGCAGATTTTCGATCAGGTTATCGGGGAACTTGTCGCACTGAGCTTTTGTCTTGTAAAGCGATCCCAAGTTCAGAACAGAAACAATAGAGGCCCAGACCAGGATGGAAGCAGCATGCGCCGGCCAAGCGGAGGCAGCGGAAAAGACGATCTGCTTGAGCAATCCAAGAGATGCAGCGAGGAATACCGCAATAGTCGCCCAGCGGAGTGCTCGAAGAAAAACCATGTGTTGCTTGAGCATACATTTATCAGAACGGCAGGCCGAGGGAAGGCATGCGACTGCCGTAACAAGTGCATTTGAGCGGCCAGTCCGCAGTTTCAGCTAAGTTGTTGACTTGAGTTTGCACCGCCGGACTTGGGCGGAAATGGGGGAGCGAGTCCGGTGTTCCTGGCGTGGACACTGTTCCAGTTTCTGGACGGTCTGGGCTTCATCGAGTGCCGCAAGACAACGTGAGCAGCAGCGGCGGCGTACAGATCCCTCGCACAACACGACTGGATTGATTGTGCTCTTTAGTTCTCCGAGTCTGTCGCGGGCTAGTCCGTTGCGTCTTCTGGCATCAATGAGACCGAGTACGCTGTTGTTTGCCTTTCGTAACTTTCGCTTTCCCGGCGTTGTTCTCACACTAGACTTCTAATGTCCTCATCATGCGAGGTTGGCTTTGAGTAACACACTACAGAAGCAACGCCGCACCCGACCGATGCAGCAAGTTGACACACGCGAGTGGTGGCTGTGGGGATTTGCTATCACCGTCACGTTAGTGTTGACTGTGGGCATTGTGTCGCTGACCTTCCCAGGCAATCACTTCTTAGGAAACGCTGAGTTGCTTAATCTCCGGGAGTGGGTGCGCGGACTGGCATGCCTGGTACTCTTATTCGACGTCTACACGGTCTATCAGCAGCTCCAACTGCAGCGAATTCGTCGCGAACTGACCGAGCGCAATCAGCTTTTTGAGGTGATCACCGAGAACGCTGCGGACATGATCGCAGTCGTCGACGGCACGGGGAATCGGCTTTACAACAGCCCAGCGTACCAGAAAGTGCTCGGGTATTCGTCGGAGGAATTGAAGTTGACTTCCTCCGTCGAGCAAGTCCATCCCGAGGATGAGCAGCGCGTACTGGAAGCGGCAGCGAAAGCAAGAGTGACCGGGCGAGGCGAGCGGCTTGAATACCGCATGCGCCACAAGGATGGGACGTGGCGAAACCTGGAATCAGTCGCCACAGCAATTCCAAATGAACAGGGTCAGATCGAGAGGCTGGTCATCGTCAATCGTGATATCACAGACCGCAAGCGGGCAGAAGAGACGCTCGCACACAATGCATTGCATGACGCTCTGACTAACCTGCCGAATCGCGCTCTGTTTCTGGACCGCGTGCGACATGTCCTTGCGCTTTCCCACCGGCACACGAGCTACAAATTCGCTGTGTTGTTCATTGATCTCGATGAGTTTAAGGTTGTCAATGATAGTTTAGGCCATGCGGCGGGAGACGCCCTTTTGATCCAGATTGCGCGGCGATTGAGTGCTTCCATTCGAGGCGTCGATACCATTTCCCGCTCGGTCCTGATGCAAACTACGAGCCAGGTTGCGAACGAAGCAAGTTTGGCAAGGGTCGGCGGCGATGAATTCACCATACTATTGGAGGACATCAGAGATTGCGGCGATGCCATTCGAGTTGCCGAGCGCCTTCAGGAGCGATTGGTCATTCCCTTTGTTGTGGAACAGCAGAAAGTCGTGATAACGGCCAGTATCGGGATCGCCTTCTGCGCAACTTCATACACCAATTCAGAAGATTTGGTGCGCGATGCCGAGATTGCCATGTACCGAGCCAAGCGAGAAGGAAAAGCACGCTCTCAGGTCTTTGACACGGAGATGCACATCGTCGCGGTCAAGAGATTGCAACTCGAAACTGATCTTCGCCGAGCACTCGAACTGGGCGAATTCCGAGTTCACTATCAACCCATTTTGTCGCTACAGACCGGGAGGATCGCTGGATTCGAGGCTCTCAGCAGGTGGCAACGGGCTGAAGGCCTCCTGTCACCTGCCCGTTTCATCCAGATCGCTGAACAGACCGGGATTATCTTGCCAATGAACCGCCTGTTGCTCCGCGAAGCCTGCCTACAGCTTCGTGCATGGCACTCTCAATTCCCCTCTGATCCCCCTTTGACGATGAGCGTGAACATCACCCCTAAGGAGTTTGCCCAGCAGGACTTGGCGGCTCAGATCAAAGCCATCTTGGTCGAGGTTGGAATCCACCCGAGCAGCATCAACGTAGAGATCACGGAAACCATCGCGATGGCAGACCCACAAAGGTCGAGCCTGGTTCTCTCAGAGCTCAAGGCACTGGGGGTTCACATAAGCATTGACGATTTCGGAACCGGATACTCTTCCCTGAGCCGGTTGCAAGGATTCCCAGTGGACACCTTGAAGATTGACCGCTCGTTCATCGCCACGATTGACACCGACCGCGATACAAAGAAGATCGTGCGCATCATCATTATGCTGGCTCATAACCTTGGTTTGAAGGTCGTAGCCGAGGGCGCTGAAACGGCAGACCAAGTTAAGTTGCTCAAACAGCTGAAGTGCGAACTCGTGCAAGGGTACTTCTTCGCCCGACCCGGTGACCACGCCGCCGCTCAGGCGCTCTTGACTAGCAACTGTGCAATGAACCCCAACCCGTCACCTGCGGCCGCCAGGTAATGAACACCTGTAAGTGCTAACCTGGCGGAGAAGTCCATGCGTCCACTGGCACTGCGTCGAAAGAACTGGATGCGCATCAGCAGTCCATTGGCAGGACCGGAGGTTGCAGCGATTTTTTCAGTCGTGGAACGCTGCCGCAGGCTGCAAGTCTCGGTGCACGATTACTTTTCCACGACTCCCCGGGCTTGCTGATCTCCCGATCCGGTGCCTCGCTGTCGACGACCGCCACACGTATGCTCCGTTCGGATGTCGTCTTTCTCTGTTTCATAATTCTCCTTTCGGTGACACCTGCCACAATATTGGGAATGAGGTACGCGCCTCCTCACCGCTGCGAACCAGAAGGAAGACCCTACGAAGCGCGGTCTAAGAGCCCCGAAACTAGCCTCGTGTCCGGGGTAGGTCCCGATTTGGTCCGAAGCCCACAAGATCGATGCTGGTTGACGCCGCTATTCGGTTGAGTTTCGCGTTCCGCGTCCCGAGGATTCCACGAGTCTTGCCAATACTAAGGTGCCCGAAGTCGGCCAGGCATTTGCTTTCTTTTGTTAAAGTTACTGCCTTCGGGATCGAATTGGAAGATTGAAGTTGAAGTCGTCGTCCATCCCAGTTCTGAAATTCCGTTCCTTTTCTGGACTGACTATTTCTGGTTTTCGTAATTGACAGGCAAAAATCATGCCTCAGAAGTCACTTCGCTGTGCACAGCAATGGAACCTGGGGTGCCAAAGCAATCGATGTAGGGATTTTGCCGCAACCCGCTGCCTGAAATCGAGACACTGTGAAGTTCTCTAGGAAGATTCGACTTTGTCCTCAAACGCACGGGCGTTTCCAACTAGCGGCCGGGGTAGACGTTGACGGCATGCGATTTCCGCTAGGCATTGGCAGACCAATTGCAACCCTAAAGCATTGGGGAATTGTATGTCCGCAGGTGCCAAGCCGGGTTGGACAAAAGGTGTTCGCAAAGAACCTCGCATCCCTGGCTGTAAACCTGTCACGGTCTTGGGTAAAGACATCTTTGGAAATCCCTTCTCACAAAACACCTTTACTCTGGAGATCGCTGCGTATGGGGCCCGACTACGGGGCCTGCCCCCATTGGCTGTGAATGCAGTACTCCTCCTGGATCATAGAGGAGAGCAGGCGCGCTATCGGGTCGTTTGGATTGGAGAGAAGGATTCTGAGTACGAGGGACACGTTGGCCTAGAATGCCTCGACCGGAGCAAATTCATTTTTGGTATCGCACCTTCTGGCCCCGGTCTGTTCTACGACGAATACAAGCGCGTTGAAGCTGAACTGCACCGGAGTCAAGATCGCTATCGGAGTGTGGTCGAGAATAGCCTTGGGCTGATCTGCACCCATGATATGTCTGGTGTATTGCTGTCGGTTAATCTGGCGGCCGCGCGTGCTCTCGGTTGTGAAGGCGACAACTGGGCCGGCAAGAACCTCGCGCAATTCCTGGCGCCTTCAGCACGTCATACCTTCCCCGAATACCTGCAACGCGCGAGAGAGCGTGGTCAAGATTCCGGCTATGTGCGAATCATAGCTCGGGACAGAAAAGTGCGGGTGTGGCTATATCGGAACCTGACCGTACGGGAAAATGGCAATCCACCCTACGTTGTGGGCCATGCTCTGGATGTAACCGAGCAGAGAAGAACCGAGCGCGAGCTTCAATCCGCGCTTGGCGAGCTCAAAAAGACACTCGCCGAGGTAAAAACTTTAAGAGGACTTCTCCCAATCTGTGCCTGGTGCAAGAAGATCCGCGCAGAAGATGGAGGCTGGAATGAACTGGAATCTTATGTTACGGAGCATTCTGAAGCCAGCTTCAGCCACGGCATTTGCCCCGATTGTTTGTCTAAACAGAGTCGATGAATTCATAATGGGCTCTTGTGCCTAAGTCTATCAACGCGCCGCAGCGGGCGGAGAGCAGTAACCCGGAGTTGGAAAGTTTTCACTATTCCGTGTCGCACGACCTGCGCGCCCCCCTGCGGCAAATCGATGCCTTCTCCAAGATCCTTTTGGAGGATGCGGAATCCCTTTCTCTCGCCCTGCGTGACTGCTTGCAAAAACTTCGAAGAGATCGATTTCTCTCGTCAGAAAGAAGCGCTGGTGTTTGCACAGGGTGGTTTGTGATCGGTTGACACCGAGATCGCCGATACGCCGATACATTGCGGAGCTTCATTCTCGTGACTCCTCACTACCCTGGATCGACATACAGATGTGAATGTCAAGAGTCGGTCTCTCCTTGATGAGGTAAGGGCGACAATATTAGGCAACGCCAGTACTGAACATTCAGTCAGGACGTGCCATTTGACTCACTTTGGAAAGAAGCACGCTAGGATTCCGCTGACCGGATGGCTGGCTAGAGAAGCCTGCCGCGTCCAACGGGCATGGCCTGAGTGGGGTCTTGGTAATTTCGTAGGAAGAAAACCATGCAGCGTGTCCGAATGGGAAGAAGCGTTGCAGCTATTGGTTTCGTCGCCGCGTCCCTGCTGCTCTGCTCTACCAATTTTCAGCCGGCGCCGAAACTGTATCGCGCCAAGCCGGAGGACGTGCCGCCGTGGGCGGAGCAAGGGAATTTTCCTTTCATCCGCCTGGACGGCGGGCAAATCGAGAGCTGGTTTATGCCAATGTTCATATTGCGCCTGACCGGTTTGGGATGAACGACATTAACGAGGCGATCTGGGAGGAGGACGGCAAGGACACTCCGGGAGTGTGGGGCGGTAACTGGCAGGTGGAGAACGCGCGCAAGATCAAATTCCTGAGCGGCGAGAAGCAGCTTTGGCAGCCACTGATGTATGAGAACGACCTTTACCACTGCGGCCCGCGCGAGCGCTGCATCCCCAGCCCTGCCGAGCAGAAGCTTTCCATCGCCGAAGCTTATACGTTCGGCGCGGCCACCTCGCGCAACATCGAGGGCCGATTCCTCTCAGCTGACCAAGGGCGAGCCGGAGGGGCAGGAGGCTTGGACGGCCATCGCTCAATACAACCACTTCCTGGTCGAGCATCGGGAGCTGTATCACCAGGCAGAGTCGGCGGCGCGGATCGCCTTTATCTCCGCAGAGCCGCACAACCGGCCGGCCGACGAATTCCTCAAGCAGAGCGTCTTCTTCGAGACCAAAGTGCTCGCACACCTGGACAAGGGAATCCCGCTTGACCACTTCAAGGTGCTGGTGATGCCCGCTGATCTGCCCAAGCTCAACGCCGAGCAAAAGGCCCGGCCGCATACGTTCACCGCCCGTGGGGGCGTCATCATCAGGGCCGGAAAGGAGGAGCCGGAAATTGCGGCGTGTGCCGAAGACGCCGCTGAAGGGCCTCGCCTCAGTTTGGAGCCGCGCGGTCACGGGCTGGGCCAGTTGACTCGGAAACCCGACGGTTAGACTTTGATTCTTCACTTGCTCAACTATGATCACCAGGCCCCGGCAGAGAACGTTAAAGTCCGGCTTGACCTGAGCGGGCTGGTTGATCTGGGAGAAACTAAGGACCTGAGCCGCTGGGAGGTGAAAGTCCTTTCACCGGATGCGGCCGACCCTCAGTTCCAACGCCTCTCTCTCCACGGGAGCGTCTGCGAGTTTACCCTGGGCCGGATCGATCACGATTCCGTGGTGACCCTCTCGGCCAGGCCGAGGCCGTAGTTTGAAATTGGCACATTTGGCACAGACATGTCGGAAATCTTACGTAGCATCCCATCTGTTGCAGGAATTCTTTCGCGGCACGCTCGCGGTATCGGGCCCTCCAATCGTTTGTTAGAAGCAGGCGCACATCTGTGCTGAGACTAAACACTTAGAATCAGCTAAGTATTTTCCAATCCATACCGTCCATACCGTGATCATGGCAATTAGAGTGAATCAACGTTTCTTTTGTGACTCATGTTCCAGATGTGATAAAGGTAAGTAACGGTAAAGACGTCGGTTTTCGGCATCTTATTGAACGCAAAGAATCTGTCCGAAAGAGCCTTTTCGAATCCCACTCTCTCCGCCAGTTCTACTCAGCGCTTCTGATTCAGGACCGCAGCCGCGATCCCGTAGGCGATGCAGCTTAACTTGACAGCGGGATCAGTGGGCAGCGATTGGGCAGGTTTTGGTCTTCACGAGAGCCAGGAAGGGAGAAGGGGTCGGATCTCTCCCAGTTGAGCTAGGGAGTATGTCCCACATCGTAAAAGTCACGATCATAGCTTCGTTCGGAAACACCAGCAGGTCCTGGCCGCCGAATCCGAGGGCCAGCCAGACGTATTCCGCGGAATCCGGCAGTTTGAACAGCCACCACTTGTAGCCGTACTTCATTCCATCCTTGAAGTCCGGCTCAGGCGGGGTTTGGAAGTAGGGCGTCACAGACTCTTTCACCCATTCACTGGAAACGATCCGCTGGCCATTCCACATGCCATCGTTCAGAAACAAGTACCCGATCTTCGCCAGATCGCTGCCATTCAAATACAAGCCGCCTTCGGCGTCCACAACTCCCAGATAGGTGCGCTTCCATTCATGGCGCATCCCGAGCGGTGCGAATAGATATTTTTGGCCGTAATCGTCAATGTCCTGACCGGTTTCCTTCTGAAAGATATAGGCGAGCACTTCCGTAGCGCCGGCATTGTAGTTCCAGACCTTTCCGGGTTCGGCGGCCATAGGCTTGTCGATGACATACTGCACCCAGTCGTCACTGCCTTCCATCTGGCTGGTTTCGGATTGCGGATCGCCGGTGGCGAAGCCCCTCATCGTGCCAATCGAGACCCGCCGTCATGGTCAGCAGGTCGCGCAACGTCATGCGGCGCTTGCGGTCGTCCACACTCTTTACTTTGGATGTGTCGAAGTATTTCAGGACTGGTGTATCGAGACCGGCTTTGAAGTCGCCACGTTCAATGGCTGCGCCGATAATGACCGAAGTGACCGTCTTGCTGACGGACTGCATGGAGTGCAAATCGGTGCCGTGATAATAAGGGTGCCAGTAGGGATCGAAATAGTTGTACCGTCCGGTCAGTCGCATGTTGTACGCTCCGCGTTGCCCGGCCTCCTGGGCATAGATTTTTGCGTAGTCGTGCGAGTACGTGCGTTCGAAGACTTTCTTGCCACAGCGGAAGACCGCAAAGCTGTCCACCATCTGCGAATACGTTCCCGAAGCCATGTCCTTGTCGAGTTTGCGGAGAACCTGCTCATCCAGTCCAACGCTGGCAGGGCTGGCGGTCGCCCAGCCTTTCGTTGGCCAGGGAGTTTCATCGGGGGTTTGCGCCGCTGTCTTTCCGCCGGAAAGCAGTGTCGTTGCGGCCAGAACGCTGGTCCCGAGGAAGACAACAATCGTGGCGCGTGTTTTCATGGTCGCTCCGCTTGAGCACCTTACGGCGGGTATGCGATTGTGTCAAGCGAAGTCAGGCAACCCGGGCAACCCCAGGTCGTTCCCAGCTTATTGTACGATTCCGTACTAAGTGTCGCGCGATTTGAGGCTCGGAGTGGCGAGCGCACAGTGGACGTTGAACCACAGGGCGCAGAATGGCGGCGCTCGGGAGAAATCCAAGTTGAAATTGGCCGAAGAGCGATTAAGTTCTGAGCGTGGGCCGCTTTGACATTCGCGAGTGATGATCACCATGAAAAATATTGACCGCACCTGAGGGGTGCGGCCAAGTTGTAGCATCTGGAATCACAAGTGGATCAGAAGCGAACGCGAGCACCCACCTCGATCTGCCGGTTGCCGCCGGGTTGTTCCTGCGCTGAGCCGTTATTCAGAGCGCCGAAACCTGTGGACCCTTCGAACAGAGCCAGCTGGGATGTGGCAAGCGGATCCTGCCACTGATTGTGGTTGAGAACGTTCGCGAACACTCCTTGGAATTCCAGGCTAATACCCTCCGTCACCCGGAAGTTCTTCTTGATGCTGAAGTCCATATTCCAGTACTGCAGCCCACTGACAATGCCAGTAGCCGCCGTCCCGGTTATCCAAACCCAGAATCGGATTGCGGAAGCTGTTAATGGCTGCGGGTCCGGCCGCGAAGAAATTCACCGGCAAGCCGCTGGATGGGCGGTTGTAGTAGGCATGACCACCCTTCACGGGGCCTATCGGCACCGCGTTTTCGTCTCCGAAGAAGTTGACGTTATCCCCGGCGCCATATTCCTGGCCGTCTCCGGTCGTGGTAAAAATCTCGATCGGAGTACCGGTGCCGGCGGTGAAGATGGACGAGAAGGTCCATCCACCGAGCGCCCGTCCCGCGAGTCCATGCTGTCCCTTAAAGAAGGGCAGGCTGGTACACGAAGAACGTGTTGTAGACGAACTTGCGGTCAAAAGCCTGCCGGCCATACATGGTGTAGGGATTGAAAGGATCGTCCGGCAGTGAATTCGCTGGTGGCCTGAACCAGCGCCGCCTGTTCCCAGGGCTTTGGACCAGGTGAAGTTGGTTTGCATGGTCAATCCCTTCCAGTCAGCCATCTTGACCGAAGCGAAACCACCGTTGTAGTTTCCGAAGCCTGTGCTGGCGTTCACCGCGACGCCTGAGGTCATCTGCGGTCCAAAGGGCCCGGTAGTCGTGTTCATCATGCTGTGGGGGAAGGTGAACCCGACTCCGTTGCAAGTGGGACAGTCGGCACCTCCGATCCAGATCACTCCAGAGGCTCCAGACCTGGGCGTTCGCGAGGTTACCGCCTTCGTTGGCCACCACTGCCGCGGTGCAGCTTGAAAACCCCGCACAGTAATCAGAGCTCAGGCCACCGAGCGCTGTTTCGAAGAACGGTTGAGGTGTGACAGCGCCAGCGCGTGCTCGCGCAACCGCCGCCAGCCAGCCCCGTAATGCCGCCGCAGTACTGCAATACCACATTCTTGTACGCGTTGGAGAACTGCTGTCCGCCCAGCGTCATCATGTAAGGCACTGCGTTGAGGTTGATCGGCTGGTACTCGTGGGTGATCCTGCGCCCGATGTAGCCGAATTCCAGAGTGACTTTGCGGGACAACTGGCGCTGGATGGTCAGGTTGAACGAGTCCACCTGCGTTGGGCCGGAAATTCGGATCCAGGGCCTCGGCGGTCGCTGACGAATAGCGTTGTATCCGGGAAAGTCGGGCTGCGGCAGGGTTGCACTCGGCGAAGGCAGTGGAGCAGTCATGCCATCCACGCCAATGCGGAATGCAGTCGCCGGAGTGGCTGACCCTGATACGCCGCAGGTGCCGTTGCTGAGTGCGCCACCGACGCACTGCACGGGCTGAATCAGGCCCGTGCCAAGCAAAGGCACCAAGCACCAGATCCACACCGTTCAAGCGGCCGAAAATGCGGCCATAGCCGCCACGCATGACTGTATCTTCGCGTCCGAAGATCTTTCCGGCCAGCGAATCGGCGTCGAAGTGAGGGTTCCAAGCTGCAGCGATGCGCGGACTGAACGAACCGTAATACGGATTGTAAGGATACTTCTGTCCGTTCGCCGTACATTGCCGACCAAGGCATAACCGATCTCAGGGTTGTAGACCTGGCCCTGGAGCGCAGCCGCCTCCGAGCCGCCAGGTAGGACAAGTGGAGATCGGCTGGTCCGCTTGATCCACCAGGTCAATCTGCTTGCCAGTGGCTTCCGTCGGCGGCATCTCCAGCGTCCAACCCAGACCGTACGTCAGGGTGAACGTCGGCTTCATGTGCCAGGTATCGCTGAAATACACGTTGTAGTAAGGAATTGTGCTCTTGTCGAATGCCGGCGTGAGTGGGGGATTCAAGTTGAGGTTTGCGCCACTACGGGTATAGGCGGTCTGCGAGATGGAAACGATGCCCAGCGCCGCCGCGGTAAGGGCTCCGCAGTTGGGGATATTGGGGTCACTGCAGATCGATAGATCTGGACGCGAGTTCGGATCCGGAGTCACCGACGCCCAGCTCGTACACCGGTTGGTAGTTGATGCCGCCGCCATTATCGGTTCGCGTATGGTAGTTCCAATTGCGCTGGTAAGAACCACCGAACTGGAACAGGTGGTTGCCTTTCAGAACGGAAACGTCGTCGCGAACCATGGAATCGTGCCCATCCCAAATTCGGTTGCGGGTGTTCTGCGTGTTCACGTTGTAGGGCCCCAGATCCTCGGTTTCGCCAGCGGTTTGGCCGCTGAAAATTTCCAGCGCGCCACCCAGCGTTGCGGTCTGCGGGGTATCTCCTTGTCGTGCGTAGGCCCACCAGTTACGCAGAAAGCTATAGTGGAAATCGTTGGTCGTGTTTTGGGTAATGTTGGTGGTCAGTCCCAATACCAAGATGTGCGACTGCAGAGGGCCCTTGGAGATGGAAGCCGGGGTACCCAGCGTGTCGCCGGGGAAGAAGCCGCCGATATCGATCTGATTGTCGTTGCTCGAGATGAGCTTGTTCCACCGATAGCTCGACATCAAGTGCCACTTAGCCCGCAAAAATCGTGATCCACGCGTCCCACTGCGAAGTTGCTGGTTGTGGGCAGGGAAACGTTGGCCGTGAAGCCCATCATGTTGACCCCGTCGCAGAGGTTCTGCGAGCAGGATGCGTTCGATTTAGGCTCGTAGGTGTTCCATATCTGCTGCACCAGGGGGTTGATCCCAATTCCACGGGGATCGGCCGCCTGCAGGCTGAAAACCTGGTTCGTGACGGGGTCCGTTATGTTTCCCGCGATCAAGGCTGGCGACGGGACATTCCTAACTATGGTTTCGGAGTTGGGGAAGCGGAACCCTTCGTAGTTGGCAAAAAAATAAGTCTTGCCCCCGAGAATCTCTTTCGGGATAATCGGCCCGCCGATCGCTCCGCCAAAGCGGCTGTAATGGAATTTGGGCAACGGAACGGCGCCGGGGTTTAGAGAATTCTGGTAATCATTCTGCCAGCTTTGAGATGACCAACTGTTGTCCTTGTAGTATTCATATCCCGTACCGTGCCAGGTATTGGTTCCGCGCTTGGTGACCACCTTCACTTCGGCACCCGCGGAACTGTTAAAGTCGGCGGTCTGGCCGGCCGTGTTTGTCTTGAACTCCTCCACGCTGTCCTGCGGCGTGGGCAGCACACCTGTGGGCCCGCCCGTTCCCGCTCCGAGGGTGTTTTGCGCAGCCACGCCACCGGTCGGGTCGCCCGCCATGCTGCTGAAGTACACGTTCTGGCTGCCGTCCATGTCGCTGCTATTGTTGCCGCCATCCAACGAGAAGTAACTTTGGTCGACCACTGCGCCCGCTACGCTGCCATCCGGGGCCACGCCGGGTTGCAACTCGACGAAGGTGCTGACGTCGCGGCCCAGGCTGGGCAGGTTGTCCAGGGTGAAACTGGTGACGGTGTTGCCGACGGTGGCATTCATGGTCTGCAGTTCGTTGCCTACGGCAGTCACTTCCACGACGACATTGGATCCCCCAACCTGCAGAGACAAGTTGAGCGTGAGACTGGTTCCGACCTTTACTTCCTGATTCCCTGTTTTCGTAGTGGCAAACCCTGTCTTGCTGACCGAGATGCTGTAGATGCCGGGGTTCACGTCCACATAGATGTATCGCCCTGAGGCGTTGGTGGTGGTGGCGCGCGCAATGTTGGTGGAGATGTCAGTCAGCGTAACCGTGGCGCCTGCTACCACTGCGCCCGACGGGTCAGTCACTGAACCGGCAAGCGAACCGGTTGAACTTGACTGCGCACTCGCGGGCAGAACACTACCCGCACAAATCACCAAAAGGAGAACCAGAGCGAGCTTCACACTGCGGATGTACATTGCTTCCTCCTGAACGCGATTGGCCTTAAGTTGAGACCTCGAACCACGATGGTCGCGACAATTGGTGCGGAGAGCACAACATTCACCGGCCGCTCTCCGCATACACACAACGTCTAAGCATTCGGATAGCCATATGTTTTGTTGGTCTGAGGACCGAACAACGGGCATGATGAAATCGGGAATGAGCGTACAAGCGCAGTCAACGGACAGACGTGATTCTGGGATTGGCGCAAAGGTCCGGGCTGGCGGAACTGACCGGGGAATCTACCAAAACAGAGAGGCGCTGCGATCACTGCCTACAAAAAAGCGGAGCAAGATGCGCGATAAATCTCCTTGACGCTATGAGTATCGACCATACATACTGGTTGGTATGTTGACAGCGCGCAAGACTCCAAGACGCATAGCAACGAGGCAGCGCAGTCCCGAGCGCACGCGGGAGCGCTTGCTGCAGGCGGCGTTCCGCGAGGTTTACCGATCGGGCTTCCAGAGTGCCGGACTGGACACAATTCTGGCCTCAGCCGGGGTGACCAAGGGGGCGCTGTACTACCACTTCGACAGCAAGGAAGCGCTGGGATACGCCATTGTGGACGAGGTCATCGCACTCGACCTCCGCGCCAAGTGGTTGCGTCCTCTGCTAAGCGGCGAGGATCCGATCGACACCTTGATTGGCATTGTTCAAAATGAATCAGTTCGGCCGGCGGACGTACGAGGCGGCTGTCCCCTGAACAATCTGGCTCAGGAAATGTCTCCCTTGGACGAGGGATTCCGCAAGCGACTGGCGAGAGTGTTCGGGGCTTGGCGCGACGGCATTGCGGCCGCCTTACGAGAAGGACAGAAAAGCGGAAGGGTTCGCCGCGATGTGGAACCCGCTCAGGCGGCTGGATTTCTGATGGCGATGGTGGAAGGCTACGTCTCGCTGGCAAAGAATGCTCAGGATGCGGAAGTATCGAAAGCGGGGAAGAGAAATATGATTGGCTGGCTGCAGTCCTTGCGTCCACCGGGCAACCGGAAGCGGGGGTAATCGCATCGGTAGGAAGAGTATGTTGCAATGTTATATACCGACCGGTTTGTATGTATCGATTCCATGCCGAGCGCCTTCGCGCGCAGAGGGGGACAAACCCATGAGGGAATTGTGGCGGAAAGCTGCGATATCGGGGACCAAACGTGAGGAGGTAGTGATGAATCGAAGGAAAATCGCCGCGATTGTTTTTCTAGGCCTCGCTTCGGTTCTTGTCTTGTTGGCGCCAGGACAGGCGCAGGCGCAAACTGGCAAGCCTTCTTATCCGAATATGGCTGCGATCGAGCAATACCTCATGACGGACCGCGATGAGGAGATCGCTCTCGCACGAAGCGCGGCCCCAGAGTCTATATCGCGCGACGCTACGATTCTGGTGCTCGGACGACAGGGCTACGAGACTGCAGTCGAGGGCAAGAACGGCTTCGTCTGCGCCGTGGAGCGGGCGTGGATGGGCCCCTTCAACGGAGCGGAGTTCTGGAACCCCAAAGTTCGAGGTCCGCTCTGTTTTAATCCGCCGGCCGTTCGATCGGTGCTGCCACTTACTTACAAGAGAACGGAGATGATTCTAGCCGGAAAATCGAAGGCGCAGGTTATCGAGGCTCTCAAAGCCGCATACGAAAAAAAGGAAGTGCCCGCTCTGGAGCCTGGAGGGATGAGTTTCATGATGTCGAAGCAGGCCTATCTCACCGACGGCAGCCTC
The DNA here is from genome assembly GCA_963819145.1 of uncultured Acidobacteriaceae bacterium. Classification (GTDB taxonomy): domain Bacteria; phylum Acidobacteriota; class Terriglobia; order Terriglobales; family Acidobacteriaceae; genus Sulfotelmatobacter. Next base: position 160,669 of record CAWFVB010000018.1, on the reverse strand, counting down.
ACCGGTGATGGGGCCCACAACATGGCCCATCTGATGTTCTACACTCCGCTCATGGACCGTGCCGTCTGGGGAGCGGATCTGTCGAAGTCTCCTGTAACCTTGAACCCGCAATTCAACGGCGCCCCAGAGCCCATCAGCGTGTTCCTCGTTCTGACCGGCAGTTGGTCCGATGGAACCCCCGCTCCGGTAATGTAGGACACCACGATGAACACTCTGAAGATGGGCACAGCCGGATATGAAGTCTCGATTCCAGAAGGTTACAGTCACGGCCTCGTTGATCGAGAGCTGCAGCATTCATCTGCAGCCGCAGCGCTAGCACGCGATACGAGGCAACAAGCAGCCAGGTCGATGGAGTCCTCGCCGGGGGTCCAGACCGTCGCGAAACCAAAGTCTCTGCGGGTGGCGATCAAAGTCAGGGGAAAGATTCTCTTTATCAATCTGGGGGACGTGGTCGCGGTTCAGGCCAAGGGGAACTGCGTGTGGGTGCAACAGAACTCGAGTTCCTATCTCATGCGTGAGTCAATATCGGTCGTTGCAGAAATGCTCGAAGCCCACGGATTCATCCGCATCCATCGATCTGTACTGGTGAACACGTCGTTTGTAGAAGAAATCTGCCCGCTTTCGACTGGAGAATACAGCCTTCGAGTGGAGGGTGGGAAGGAATACACGGTTACCCGCACTTACAAGAAGAATCTCAAATGCCTCGCGGAATTGTGGATTGGGACGGGGGCATTGTGGAATCCGGGGAGCAGGTAACAGCGACGCGGCCCTCGGCCATGAATCACCCCCCCGAGCAGGCCAAGTACTGTCTCCTTGCCGCCTTCGATCAGCCCAGAAAGTCTAACGGGCGTCCTCGTCACTATCCACGAACGGCCAGTTGCTGCGCGGCGCCAGCCTCTTCCGAGATGGCTTCCGGTTGTGCGAAAGGGGGAAGATCCCCGAGCGGACAGTTCGGTGTCAGCCATTGCAGCTTTTGCTGCATGATTTTTGGCGAGTACTTCGACAGATAATGGACGATCGTTTCAATGCGGATCTTGATGCCGCCGGCCGGCTTGGTTGAATCCAGGTCTCCAAACTTGAAGAATAGAGTTCCCGTCGCCTCCACGATTTTCTGCGTCGGCGTGTAGGTCGGCTGGTCCATGCCGCACTCGTAGCTGGAGAGACGAATCACGCAGGTAATCCATGGGCAACGTGCGGCGACCTTTGCTCCCCACATGATTTCGTTTGTGTTGCTGCTGTAGGACGAAGTCCACACATCCGAAATATCGAACGGGCTCTTGATCCTGCCCATCTGCATGTCGGCTTCGAAAAGCCAGTTCATCAGGTCCTCATCGCCAGGAAGATACTGCAGCCAGAGAATCGGGTATCCGTGGGCTTGCAGGTCTCCTTCGATTTCATGGCCGATGCCGGTATCCATGTGATAAGGACGAGCCAGCACGAGAATGCATGGCTTCTGGTTCATTGCGCACCATGTGAGAATCTCGCGGCTCTGCTGCCGGGCTTTGGCAGTGAAGGTGTCGAGAGCATCGAAGCCCGCTTTGACCGCGCGCTCTGTTTCTTCCGGCTCCAGGTTGAAGACATCTTTGAGAGATGTATGGAGTTGCTCCGTCACCATGTGACGGTCGCCGAGGCTGACGAACGGCGAAGCGTAGGTGATGCCGTTGTCCCCGAAAACATCGCCTTCCTTCAAAAAGCCTGCTTTGATGTTTTCCGGTCCGGCCATCACTCGAGTGCAGGTGACTGTATCGACGACATGGCTGTGCAGAACTGAAGGCAACGAGTGAATCATGGGGCTCAGCAGAACGTGGATCTTTTTCTTTTGTCCGAACACCAATTCGCCATAGTGCCCGCTGATGGCCTTAACCGGATAGCAGCAATCGACCGTGCCGCGTCCTTTACCGAACTCGCGGCCCTGCTCCTCAGAAGTATCGGAGCTGAACACGATGTTTTCAGACTCGATGCCGATGGACTTCAGGAAGCCCACCCAGAACTGGTGAGTCGTCCAGATATTCAGCACCTTCGGAATTCCGACTCGCACTTGCGAGCGGTCTTTAGGTGGCGACGCGACGGAACGCTTCTTTGCGGACCAAATCGGCAACGTTGGGAAACGCATTTTTCGTCTTCTCCATCCCAATCTTGATGACCTTCATCTCGTTCAGATCTTCCACCAGTCCCTTGGGGCAGGAATTGTTCACAATCACTCGCTCCCACCCTTTTTCGAGAGGGACTTTGCTCCACTCACGGCCTTTTCCGCCGTCCAGTTCGACATCGATGAAGCTGCGCTGGCACGTCACCGGGCACCAATGGCAGACCGTGACCACGGAAGTTGCGGTCTTGTAGGTCAGCCTCTCGATCGCGTCGAAGCCGCGAAACTTGCTTTCGCCGCCGCTCTGCCACCAGTCCAGAGCCACCAGAGCCGCGCCGATCGCCCCAGCTTCGCCTGAGTACGGATGCACGACCACTTCCGCATCGGCAACTTTCTTCAGAATGAAATCCACCTGCGTCTTTACCACGGCGAGGTTCTTGTGCGTGCCGCCTTGCAGGATGTACTTCTTCCCCACTTGCTGCAGGTTGTTCAGGCCCCCGGCATAGATCCAGACATTGAGCGGCAGAATTGCGCAAAGCCCGGCAAGGATTTCTTCCGCCTGCCAGCCCTTGCGTTGTTGATTGACAATGTCACTCTGCAGGAAGACCCCGCATCCCATCGAGAGTTGGGGCATGGCCTTGGCGCGGAACGCGCCGTCGGCCATCTCACTCATGGGAATATTGAAACGTTCCGCGACGCCCTGAAGAAACGCACCGTTCCCCGAAGAGCACTGCGAGTTCAGGCGGAAATCGGTAACCGCGCCGTTGTTGAGGATCATGATCTTGACGTCAACCCCGCCCACGTCACAAATGCAATCCGCATCGGGAAAGTAGTGCAGGCCGGCGCTGGCGTGAGCAATTGTTTCCACCACGGGGCAGTCGGCGCCGAGGATATCTTTCAGCAGATCCTTACCGTAGCCCGTGATGGCCAGGCCTAGAATGTCTCCATCTCCCACCGCTTCGCGGACTTGGCGGAACAGGCTCTTGGCGTCGTCGATCGGGTTCCCGCGGCTGAGCGCGTAGCAGGAAAACAGCAGGTCTTTGTCGGGAGACATGCAGACGGCCTTTGCGGTGGTCGATCCGAAATCGCAGCCCACCACAACAGGCCCCAGCTTGTTGGTTTTACCCAGGATTGGGAGTTGCACCGGCGGACGGCGGCGAGCCGTCGCGTGTCCGTTTCCGTGGCTGTGACCATTCCCGTTGCTTTTTCCATTTCCGTTGCCACCGGGCTTGGAATATCGTTCCAGAAAAGACTGCAACTCGGCCGGATCCTTCCACAATCCGGCGCTCCCCATCTTTTTCTTCTCCTCGTGCTGTCCTTCTTCAATCCACCAGCGGAGCTTCGCGCTGCCCAGATAGGTCCCGACCTTCGGCGCATCTCTCAGCCCGACTTCGATGCAGCCTTGGGCCGCATAGTAGAGAGCATCGTCGGGCACGCGAATGAACTCGGCCGGATCCCGATCGTCCGGGATCGAAACCTTGCGCTCTTTCCACACTTTGGCGAGATGGTAACGCCACGCCTGTTGCAGTCCCTTGAAGAAAAGGTTGGGGCCGCCCAGGAGGAGGATCTCCGGCAAAGGTGTGTTCCCACGAGTCAACGTTGCTAGATTTTGATAAACCACCGCTTCAAATAACGACGCGATGATCTCTTCTACGGAGACCCCGGCCTTCAGGAGGGTATTGGAATCGGCCTCGGCGAAGATGCCGCACTTGCTGCTGATCTTGTGCAGCGTGTAACCGTCGTAGCCCATCTTCGAGAGTTGTTCGGTCGGAATGTCGAGTTTGCGAGCGGTCTTTTCGATGAAGGTTCCGGTTCCGCCCGAGCACGCGCTCTGCATCAGCACTTGCTTGCTCTTGCTGGGACCGGTACCGCTGAAGAAAATCGTCTTCATGTCTTCGCCGCCAATTTCACTGACGAAGCGCACGTTGGGGTGAACTTTCTCGACGGCGGCGGCCACCGCTACTACTTCCTGAACGACTTTCCCTCCGACTAACGGAGCGATCAGCCCCGCGCCCGATCCGGTAAAAAAGACGCGGTCCACCTCGGGAGTGAAGCCGTGGTCTTTCTCTACGCGAGTCAGGAAGTCAAGAACCTTCTCTGCCTGCTTGGTGTTGTGCCGCTCGTAGGCCTGTCCCAGAATTTTCCCGGAGGCATCGGCGATCGAATACTTGCAGGTCGTGCTGCCTACGTCGAGGCCACAGATTTTTCCCGTGCCCCTGGAAACGTCCCCTGCCGGTTTTGCCAGCAAGGGACTTCCTTCGACCGGCTGGATCTGAATGAAACCTTCACTTGCCATGGTTCGACCTCTTTATGAATCATGCGGGGACAGCCGCCCTCGGCCGTCCGTCGGGCCGAAGGCCCGACTTGTCCACACTCTCCTGGCTCCCCAGAAACTTAGTCAAGCTACGCTCGACCCGACAGCCGAGGACGGCTGTCCCCACATTACCCTCACGATTCCATCACGCCCGCGCCAGCCCTTTGTCATATGCCAGATGCATTACGTAGTTGGCTGCCGTCCCGACGTAGCCGTGGTGAGGCACGTGATACGTCGCTTTGCGCATTTCGGGATGACGATCTTCATATTTCCGGATGCGCTCGACACTCAGCCCGGTCTTCTCCATCACTCCTTCAAACTCCGCGTGCGCCCGCTTCTTCGCTTCTGTCAGGATCATCTGGCAGCGCGAGAGAGCGTGCACCTCCGCATCGCCCTTCACTTCGATCGGAGCGTAGAGCAGGTCGGGGTATTTCCCAACGACGTTGGCCATCGAGCCGATGGACATGGTGTTCGGCATGCACGAGTAGGGCGACAGCTCGCAGATCATGTGCGCCGTCTTGTGATGGTAGGAATGCAGCGCCTTGCCGATCAGCATGTGTCCCTCGCCGCCCCGCAGTTCGAAGTGGTAAAAGGGCTCCGCCAGCCGCTTGAGTTCTTCCTGGTCCGGAAGTTCGTGGGGCAGATTTGCCAGCGCCTTGCGGAAACGGTTGTAGGTTCCGCGATAAATGCGCTCCAGCGCGTGCAGGGCAAGGTTCTCCGCTTTCGGGTGCTTGCTGGTGCTGTTCCGGTGCTCCAGCTTGCGGATGGTCGGATGCATCAGGTAATGCAACCACACTGCCACCGGAGGCGGAATCACCTCCGACTCTTCCGACTCCAGCCAGCGCTTGATGTTGTAGTTGCCTTCGCCTTCGTGCGTCTGCAGCCAGAACTCTCCGGTGATCTTCACTTTCGCTTTGACCCGCAGGTGGTCTACTTCAATCGTGTCCCATTTCCTGCGGACCTCGCGCAAGGCTCGGGTGAAATAGTTGCTCATCAAATGCCAGGCGAGCGTCGTGTATTTTTTCCCGCGATCAGGACGGTGCAGAAACAGGTCGTATAGCTGTTCCACGCATTCCCGCAGCACCAGTTCGGTCTGGCCCGGGTTCACTTCGTAGGGACGCGTCAGGTATTCGAGATCCGTCACCAGGTCGCCGCACAGGATCGACCAGATCAGGCCCAGGCTCATCGGCATATTGATGTCGAGGCCGCCCCCGTTGCCGGGTCCCTGGTCGAGTTCGTCCTGCGCCAGCAGGAACAGCCGGAAGTCGCGCAGCCCTAGCCCGTCCAGGGCCATGGCATACGACTCGTGGTACTGCCCAAACCGGCACGGCCCGCAGGCACCAGCGGTCAGGTAGATGAACTTGCGATTCACTTCGTCCTTGCCGTGCTCCTGCACTTCCTTCTTCAGGAAGTTGACCAAGCTTCCGGTGGTGAAAATCGTCGGGCAGCACGCGCCCACATCGATCAACTCCTTGCCGGCATCCAGATCTTCGCGCACAATATTGGGCAGTGGCTCGGCGTTGTACTTCAGGTTGTGCAGTGCGCCCTGCATCAGCCGCTCATGCTTCCAGGTGAGGCCTCCGTAGAGAATCGTGGTCGTGTCGCGTTCTGCTCGAGCGAAGGGTCGGGGTTTGTAGGCGGTGTAGTGACTGATGATGGGTAATTGTGCCGCTTGTGCCATAGGATTTTCTCCTTCGACAGCTTCAGTTATCCCCAAGGAAGTGTGGTCGGATTCTACATCTACACATTACGAGTCTTCAAACGCTAAAGCGACGGCAGGCAATAATTGGCGGGGCTCGTTATCCCAATGACGCCCCAACGCCGGATGACGCAGCCCGTTACGCCGGATACACAGAAGTACCACTACAAAAAATGCTGCTCCCAAGAGTTGGGCAACGATAGGTACGTGCAATGCCGTAATCAGGTTGTAGCGATCCGCCAGCCTTCCAATCAACACCGGTGCAATGGCCATGGAAAACAGGTTCACGAACAGGTAGTAAAAGCCCAGGGCCGTGGCATGACCGCGGGGAGGAACCAGGTCGTGGATCGTGGCGGTGAGTGGACCGTGATACCAGCTCAGGAAGAACGCGCCCATTCCGAAGAACAAAAGGAAATGAAATTTTCCGCTGGAATGTAACGAAAAATAAATAGCCGGCGCTCCCAGCACAAAGCCGATCGGAACGATCGCAGCCCGTCCCCAGCTACGCAGTTTTGCAAACGAATCTGATAAGTAGGCCCCGGTGGCAATTCCGATTGTGCCTCCTAAAACGATGGTCAACCCAAGGGCCAGGCCGGCTTGGCTCGGGGTGAATCCCTTGTAGTCCTGGACCAGTTCAGGACCCCATGCGACGTAGGCATATCCGGCAAAGCTGGAGAACCATCCACTGACCAGCAATGCCAGGAACGCTGGAACTCGCAGGAGTTCGCGCAAGGAAATGGATTCTTTCGCCACGGTGGCTACCGGCTTGGGTAGCCGCAAAGCTGTGACCCCCAGCACGACACCCGGTATCCCCACCAGGAAAAAGGCGTAGCGCCAACCGAATGCCGCCGCCATCACTCCACCCAGAGCAATGCCCGTTGCGCCTCCGATGAACATGCCGGCATCGAAAACGCCCTGCACGCGAGCCCGAACTTGTGGCGGGAAAGACGCACTGATCATCGCCGCACCAGCGGGGGTATACGCGGCTTCCCCAATTCCTACCATGCCTCGTGCAATCAACAAGGTGCGGAACGAACCTGCCAGGCCGCTGAAGAACGTCGCGCCGCTCCAAAAAAGGACTCCGGCACTGATCACGAGGCGCCGCGACGTGCGGTCGGCCAACATCCCCATGGGAAAACTCGCGAGCGAAAGCACCACCGTGAAGGCCATTGCCAAATAGCCAAGTTGCACATAACTGAGGCCGAAGTCCTTCCGGATAAAAGGAAACAGCGAGAACACGATCTGCCGGTCAACATAGTTCACAAAGTTGACGAGCATTAGGACTAACAGCACCCGCCACTGCTTCGCGTTGAAATCAGAAAGCTTCATCGGGAGTGGCCAAAGATGTCTAGTTGCAAGCTTCCGGGTTCCGCGGCCCTTCCGAGTAGACGGAACGGACCGCTTTCAAGTCACTACAACTCGTCGCGCCTCGGCGCAAGCGACAATGTGCGACATCGCGCGTCACGCGAACAAAGGAAGGGAATTAACGGGCTTTCGTCAGAGATGATCGGGAAGACGAATGGATTTTGGTTTTCTGACGAGCAATGGAAGAAAATCTAATGTTTTCAATATCTTATGAGATTTTTCAACTCCTTGAAGCGGTGAGCCAACTTCCGCGACTCAATCCGCAATTTGGCCCTTTCGAATTGGAGGAGACCCGCTCCGCCTGGTACCCGGTAAGTCTTCAGGCTTGGATTGGACTAAGACGGATTCGCCGAGTATTCTGGCACCCACTCAGCAGTTCAAGAGGACGAACCATGGGTGGGGGCAGCTTACAACCGAGGCCGTTGATCCAGGGCGCTGCCAATGACCGCCTCGATTCCTGGAAAGAAATCGCCGCATACCTCAAGAAGGAAGTTCGCACCGTCCAACGCTGGGAAAAGAACATGGGATTGCCGGTGCGCCGGCTCGCTCAGGGGAAGCAGGGAAGCGTCTTCGCGTACAAGTCAGAATTGGACACCTGGTGGCTTCAAAGCCAGAGCGAAATAATCGATGTTGAAGAAGAGAAGCTGGATGCCGGTGAAGAGTCTTCGGGCTCGAATGCATCGGCGATTGCACCGGTCGCGGATCCATCACGGAAGCCTCCAGCTCCTGACGCGCCGCGCGATCACTCGATGCGCCGCGTGCTTTCGTTCGTACTTCTCGCGATCGCAGTAGCGGTGCCGATTGTCGTATTTTGGCCCCAGATCGTCGGCGTCCCGCCCACAGCCCGAATGATTCTGGCCGTCAGGCCTTTTAGGAACATCAGTGGCGATTCCAGCCAGGATTTCGTTGCCGACGGACTGACTGAAGAAATGATCACTCGGCTCGGGCAACTCCATCCGGACGAGATGAGCGTCATCCGGTTGAGCCCAGGTTATGCATCGAGCGGCCTCGATCGAATTGCCAAAGATGTTCATGCGAATTACGTTCTCGAAGGCGGTGTGCGTCGTTCGGGGCAGCGAGTAGCGATTACCGCACAGTTGATTCAGGTGAGCGACCAGACGCAGGTCTGGGCTGAAAGCTACGAGCGCGACTTGCAGGATGTATTGGGCATCCAGATTGATGTCGCCGGAGCCATTGCACGCGGAGTCTTAAATAAGATGCCGCATGCGCAACCCTCCATGCGTCAGGTCAATCGTGAGGCATACCTCGCTTACCTGGAAGGCCGCTACTTTTGGAACAAGCGGACGGCAGAGGGCTTCGCCAAGGCGATCACCCTTTTCCAGCGGTCGATCGAGATTGATCCAACGTACGCGCCTCCGTATGCCGGTCTCGCCGATTGTTACGAACTATTGGGCTCCGCGCCCTACACCACTCTGACTCCCGCAGAAGCGTTTCCCAAGGCGGAAGCTGCCGCCAGAAAGGCTCTTGAACTCGACGCAACACTGGCCGAAGCGCACGTGCCGCTCGGCTATTCCCAACTGGTGTACGAACGGAATTTCCCCGAGGCTCGCAAGGAGTTCGAAAAGGCGCTGCAATTGCGTCCCGGGTACGCGACCGCTCACCAATTCTATGGGTACTATCTCACCGCCACAGGGAAATCGGACGAGGCGATCGCGGAGAGAAAGAAAGCGCTTGAGCTGGATCCGATCAGTCCTCTCCTGCATTCGGCCTTGGGCGAAGCCTACTACCATGCAAGGCGTTTCGACGTCACGATCGAACAGAACAAAGGTGCGCTCGAACTGGATCCCACCTATGCGATCGCGCTGGTTAACATTGGCCGGGCGTACGAGCAGATGGGGATGCACCCGCAGGCGCAGGCTGCATTCCAAAGAATCCTGGCGGCTACCCCCGAAGAACCCGCAATCCTCTCGCTGATGGGCCACGAGTATGCAGTCTCCGGCGACAGGGTCAACGCCAGCAAGATTCTTGGCAAGCTGGAAGAAATAGCGACCAGGAAATACGTGCCAGCAGTCTATTTCGCCGTGGTCTATATCGGCCTCAACCGCAAAGATGATGCCTTCCACTGGCTCGACAAGGCATTCGACGAACGTTGTGAATATCTGGTTTACCTGGGAAGTGAGCCGCTGGCCGACCCGCTGCGCAGCGATCCCCGGTTCTCTCGTCTATTGAGCCGCATCGGGTTGAACCCGGGGACCGCGCCGGTCGCGCACCCATGATTCCGCGCTGAGGCTTCCGCCTTATGCGATGCACGAGGCGGGTGCGGTGGTGTTGGTGAACATCATGCGTATTCCATGTTTCGGCCGCAGGATGACCATGGGGCGAGCTTCAATGACTTGGCCTGGAGCTAGCTGAAAATCGTATTTTCTGAGCAGATCGCTCAAGATCATGAGCATCTGCAGCATCGCGTAGTTACCGCCGATACATCCTCGCGGTCCAGCCCCGAAGGGAAGATAGGTGCAGGGTGTGCGCAGCTTATCATTTTCTTTGGTGAAACGCTTCGGATCGAAATTCTCCGGATTATGCCAGTAGCGCGGAGCATGGTGCGCACCGTACACATACACAATCACCATTGACCCGCGAGGTATCGCGATGTCGCCCACGCGGTCGTCTGCGACCGCCATGCGGTCGATCATCCAAAACGGCGGGTAGAGGCGCAGCGCCTCGCAAATAACCTGAGTCACAAATTCGAATTTGGGAACGTCACTGTAGTTCAGCGGCGCGTCGCCAACCACGGAATCAAACTCCTGCCGTACCTTTTCGAGGCAATCCGGACGCGAGCTCAAAAGATAAAGAAGCCACGAAAGCCCATTCGACGAAGTTTCATGACCTGCAACCAGAAGCTGCATGCTTTCGCTCAGGATGAGCTCATCGGGCATGCCTTGGCCATCGCTGTAACGCGCATCCATCAGTGTTTGCAGCAGATCGTGCCCGGGCGCTTCGTTGCGGCGTTTGCGGATGTATTCGAGCAGAACGGCGTCCGCGCGGGTTCGCATGTCTTCATGCTTGCGCAATTTGCCCGAAACGGCGAACCAGGGATTCAGATAGGGCTGAAGGGTTTGCCGGACGATGAATTCCTGGACGGTGCAGATGGTATGGCTGACCAGGTCGATGTCTTCATCCTTCAAACGAGCTCCAAATAGCGATCGAGCAACCATCGCGAAGGTCATCTTCATCAGCTGCGGGTAGATATCGACGGGACCCCTACGCACCTGCCTGTCGAATTCCTGCAGCGAGTCCGCCAGGGAGTCCTGCATGATTGAGGACAGCGCATCGAGTTGCTTCCGCTCGAAGCCCGTCTGGATGAGTCGCCGTTGCGTGCGCCAAGCTTCTCCGTGCGTAGTGAGAAGCCCCTTCCCCAGGAAGTGTCCCATGCGCTTGACTTGAATTTCGGATTTTTGGTAATTCTCCGCATTGGTTTTCAACACGTGCTGAATGACAGCAGGATCGATGGTAACCATCGCTTCCTTGAGACCACCGATATGGAGCCGGAATGTGTGGCCGAAGATTTCGTTGTATCGGGACAACACCTGCACGGGATTGCGGGCCATGGCCGAAGAGTCCGCAAAGCAGCGAGATCGGGAAATCACGGGGACCGGCGTTGAGGAGTTCATACCCAGCCGTCCTGGTACTCGCTTCGAACCGCCGGTGATTTCATGTTCCTTGTAGGAAGTGGTCGCTGGGCCATACGTTAAGCAGAAAAACGATCGGAATCAGTTGCTGTTTCCTAGCTGTTTCAAAAGTATCAGATGATGCCGGATCGCCCCGGTCATAGTTGGGTTTTGCCGATACGAAACCCCAAACTCTTCCGCAGTCTCCTTCACGATCCTGGTCAGCGGAGCATAGTGGGTATGGCACACGTAAGGGCACAGATGGTGGACGACGTGATGGTTGAGTCCGCCCACGAGCCAACCGACAAGAGGCTCTTCCGTCGCATAGTCGGCGGTTGTCGCGAATATGTGATACACGCCGTTGTCAAACTCACTACGGTCTGAAGGGAAGTAGGTGCTATCGACGGTGTGCGTCGACTGGAATACGAGAGTCACGGTCAAGCCGACGACCAAATTGACCAGCAGGAACGAGCCACCAACGAGCAGGGGCGATTTTCCCAGTACCACCAGCGGCAAGAGAAGCATGTAAGTAAGGTAGAAGGCCTTGCCGGCAAAGAGAATGAGGTATTCGCGCAGAGGATGTTTGGTTCGTCTCAGATAATCGTGAGTCGGGAAGAAAAAACACTGGAAGTCCCTGAAAAACACGTAGTCGAGAGAGAACATCGCATAGACGAACAACGCGTAGATGTGCTGGAACCGGTGCCACGGCTTCCGCGGTTCATAGGGGGTAAAGCGAAAGATGCCGCGTCCTGAAAGCGCGTCGTCTTCGCCCGTGAGATTGATGCAGGAGTGATGGCCCCGATGATGCAGAAGGCGCCACATGTACGAACTGATCCCGCAGAGGTCGAAGACGTAGTTCAGAGTTTTGTTGACCAACGACCGGGACGAGATTGCGTTGTGATTGCTGTCATGGGCGATGTTCAGCAAAAGGAACGTCTGCGCCGTGCCACCTAAAAGGTAGAGGGCAATGAACTTCCAGGAATCGGGCCGGAGCGCATAAAGGACAATCCAGGAGCCCGCGAGGACTGCCAAACCCGCAGCAATCTTGACCTGCATCGTGCGGTTTGCTTTGGGAGAAATGTTCTGGTCGGCAAAGAACCGGTCCAGGCGGCTACGCAAGACTTTCGGGAAAGACGGCACACCGGCTGGTTCAATCGTGGACGACACGGAAGGTTCCGATGGTACAAGATCCGCGATCTCCGGGTCTTGAGAAACCACCGCTTCGGTCTCGAACGTCACGGCGCCTCCGCGATCATGGTGATTGGGGGCCCGACGCGTTCTCTATGGCGCATGCATAGCCCTGACCCGCGGCTAAATTATTCCCGCTTGGTCGACAGTCTTTTAATTCTAGTGCGGGCACTCAAGGACAATCAAGAAGATTCGGAACCAGCCGGGTACTGCGCATGATTCCCGGAAACAATCAACGCGTGGTATTTTCCGAATGCTTTGCTAAGATACTAGCAACCACCAATGAACCGAAACGAGCGGGCCCTTCTTGCATGGAGCCATAGAAGCTCGACGTTGCTCCGCAAGTCTCCTTCGCGCCCAGTGCGGCAGAACGGAGACTATCCGTCCCCCAGTGAGTCGAGCGACGCTGGCGGTGGGAAGGGAATTTTGCAAGCATTCCTAAAGTTTGTCCACATTCTTAAGTCTGCATATCGAGACGCAACCGTTTTCACCTCGCTCGCTGGGGACAAATGTTTCGTCTACACTATTCAACCTCGGAGGATCGCTGATTGATGATGGCATCAATTTTGGGCCGCATGGATAGGCTGGCGGATGAGCACCCAGGCAAGCTCCTTTATTCGTTTCTTGACGTAAACGGCGATCCGATCGAAAGCTACACCTACGCGTCGTTCCTCCACCGGGTGCAGGCGATCGCTGGACATCTACGGAAAGAAGGTCGTTTCGCGGCGGGAGACCGGCTCCTGCTTGCCTACCCACCAGGGCTCGAGATGATCTGCGCATTTTTCGGCTGCGTGCGCGCCGGACTAATTCCCGTGCCGGTCTATCCCCCCAGTTCGCGCGGCTTCCAAAGCGCGCTGTACAAGATGGTCCACATCGCAAAGGACTGCCAGGCGGCTGGAATTTTAACCAGCAGAGACTATTACGCATCTCTCAAAACGAATCTCGCCAGAAGTGGAGTCTCCGCGTCTGGCGTTGACGTAGATTACATTTCCGCTCTGCCGTGGATCCCAACGGAAGGTTTCGTGGAGACGATTTCGGACCAACCCCCCCCCGATCATTCGGAGATCTTGTTTCTCCAATACACGTCCGGATCGACGATGGAGCCCAAGGGCGTGATCGTCACTCACGAGAACATCCTGAACACCTGTCCGCTCGTGATCGACCACGCCGCGCCGGTCGTTGTTTCCTGGCTTCCGCAGTATCACGATATGGGACTGATCGGGTGCTACCTCTATCCGGCACTGAGAGGTGGCACGACCTATGGGTTCGCTCCCATGGATTTCATTCAGCGGCCGATCCTCTGGTTCGATGCGATCACGACCTACCGCGCCACTGCAACAGCTGCCCCTAACTTTGCCTACGATTATTGCTTGCGCGCCGGGAGGCTTTCCAAGGAAAAGCTGGAGGCCTGTGATCTCAGCTCGCTGCGCGTGCTGATGTGCGCCGCGGAACCTGTGAAGCCGGACACCTACACCCGGTTCCTGGAAGCGTTTCAGTCCTATGGACTGAAGAGCGAGAGTTTCTACGTCGCTTATGGCCTGGCCGAGAATACTCTCGCGGTTTCACTGGGCGGTCGCGACATCGTCTCGGTCAACAAGCGTGCCCTGGCGCTCGGCAAGGCCCGCATGACGACTGAGGTCTCAGAAATCGACGGGGCCACGCAGATTGTCAGCTGTGGAATCCCGCTTCCAGGAATTGACCTTAAGATCGTAGATCCGGAAGGGCATTTTGCGCTTAAGCCGGAGCGCATCGGCGAAATTTGGGTTGCTGGAAACGGCAAATGCCGGGGTTACTGGAGCAATCCTGAATTGACTCTGAAGCAGTTCCGGGCGCGTCTTGTGGACGATACTCCCTACGACGACGGCTACCTCCGCACCGGCGACATGGGATTCATGCACAAAGGCGAACTCTACGTCTGCGGCCGCATCAAGGACATGATTATTCTCCGCGGGCAGAACTATTATCCGCAGGACATTGAGCACGTAGTCGAAAAATCATCCAGCCTGATCCGGCACAATTGCGTTGCCGCATTCCAGATACAGGAAGACAGCGAACCCGCGCTGGCAATTGTCGCAGAAGTCAAGAATCCCAAAGCGCCTCCCGAAGCACGAAAGATTGCCGCCGCAGTTCGGAATTATCTCAACGTGGAAGTGGCCAAGATCTGCCTCATCGCTCCTCGTGCGATCCCGAGAACAAGTTCCGGGAAGATCATGCGCCATAAAACCAAGCAGATGTGGCTGCAAGGTCAGTTCACCGTACTCTCTGACTTTTCGCGGGAGAAGGACGCTGGGAGTTCCGCCTGCGATTTCGGCGTGCATTCCACGTTCACTGAATTGAAAGCCCGCTACAACCTGACAGGCCAGGAATCGTACAACCTCGTCGAAGCCGGCCTGGACTCCCTGGATCTTGTCGTGTTCATGCATGAGCTCAAGGAGCTCCTGAAAGATAAGGGCGCCGAGATGCTGGCGAGGCAGGTGGATATTGGCGTCATTCAGCGTGTCAGCGTGGCCGAGCTGTTTGGACTCGCCGAACAGCTGGAGCGCGCCCCCGAAGAAGCTCTGGTTCATCTGCGCAGTTCTCTGGCGGCCTTCCGAGAGGAACAGTGCGCTGCTGAGAAACGGATGATGAGCAACGACCGAAAGCTCATCTTCGAGCCAACCGTGCCTTCGCCGACGCCGGAGATACCGAAGCCGAATCAGGTGCTACTCACAGGTGGGACTGGATTCATCGGGCCATTCCTCATCAAGAGCTTGCTCGAGCAGACAAAGGCGAAGATCCATGTTCTCGTCAGGTCTTCCGATGAGAAGCAGGGCAGGCAAAGGCTGAGAACTGCAATGGAGTCGATGGGACCTTGCGGGGCGGGTCTGATGGAGATGTTCGACGCCCGTGTGTTTCCCGTCTGCGGCGATCTTGGGCAGCCTAAGCTGGGCCTGATGCAGGAAGTCTGGGATTTCCTCGCGACTGACATCGACACGGTGTTCCATAACGGCGCAACCGTGAACTATTTGTTCAACTACGACCTGATGCGCGATGCGAACGTGCTGGGAACCAATGAGGTCGTGAGATTGGCGTTCGAGGGAAGGCTCAAAGAGTTCAATTACGTCTCGACTACCTTCGTGTTCGGCTGGGCGGTCAAATCTGTACTGTATGAGACCGACCTGAACGAGAATATGGAGCTCCTCGATTTTGGTTACAGCCAATCGAAATGGGTCGCGGAGCAGGTAGTGGTAGACGCGCGCAGCCGGGGACTCTCCGCACGGATCTTCCGCCCGGCCCTCGTTAGTCCTTCCATCACCGGCGGAGGCAACAACTTCGACATCGCCGTTCGCCTGGTTGCCTTCATGGTGAATCACGGCATTGGCGTCGATACTCTCAACCAGGTCAGCTTTGTTCCGGCAGACATTGTCGCGAACAACATTGTCGCGATCTCGACCACTCCCGGTACTGCGAACAAGACTTACCACGTGGTCCGCGACGATTATTCGAACATGACGGACATTACCGGGCTGATCACTAAAGCGACGGGCCGGCAGTTCGAGAGTTTCAGCCTTCCCGAATTCGTTCCCGAGTTGATCCGCAGGTGCCGGAAGGAAGATCTTCTCTTTCCGCTTCTGGATTTTCTGGTGGGCTCTGTCGATAACATTTCGGCGATGGAGTTCAAACGCTATGACAACTCTTCTTATCAAATGGCCCGTGACACCTCCGTGTGGGGCAAAGCGGACCCGTCTCTGGAAGATACAGTCAACGGGATCCTGAAATTTATGTATCGCAAAGGAATCATTTCGGTCGCGGCTCGCGAGGTTAACGCTGTGTCGCCGATTCTTGAGCGTCAAATGAAGATCGAGACCCACCGGAGAGGCATGGATTGCGGTCCACAATGCCTCCAATGCCTGGCCGCTGCCGGAGATCCGGAGTGCATCGAGGTGACTCCGAAGATCGGAGCCTCAGAGCAGTTGTGAGATAGTCGTGAGGGGTTGCCGTACAATCGCCGTCGCGATCGGCTACTTCTTAAAGACCAGCTTCTCCGTCAACTGCTGGCCCGATTCCAGCGTTCCAGTCGTAGATAGCACCATCTGCTGCCCGTCCGCGGAAACTTGCCATCGATCCTTTTGAGTGATCTGCCCGTCCCGCCGGTAGATCGCATTCACCGTGTGAGGATCCACGAGTTCAAGTGTCACGGTGTCGTTGCGCGAGTTCTTCAGGTCGTATTGTTTTCCATCGAAGCGGGCGGTGTAGCTGAAGTCGCCCAGAAAACGGACGCCCCCGCTTCCGTCCGCCTCGATTTTGAGCACCAGGCCCTGCCGCAAACGCGTCTTGCTCAGGTCCTCAGTCCACTCGCCCACGAACAGGTCCGTGGCGGACTTCGCACCTCCGGTGCGCGTCCAGACTGTGATCTTATCGGCTTTGCCTGCAGCCGCCGTTGTGGTGGTTAGCTCGTGTCCGTCCTTCGAAAGTTTTTCGCGAACGGTCGAGACAACGGTTCCATCCTCTTTCTCCAGGACCTCCGCCTGTCTCTTATCGATCCTGCGCAGCTCAATTTGATTGAACCCGAGGTTGCCGGGTGCAGACGAATCGTGTCCGTTCCGATTCGCGGTGAAATCGAAATGCGATTCGCCCGACATTACTACGTGCACCCCTTCGTGCTTGTGCGTAATGGAAAGGTGGTTCGGAGGATCCAGGCTGGACTGTGCGGAGATCAGCGTCCAGAGGCCCAGGCGAGGGTCGGGCACTCCCTGGCCCACTGCAAGCGGGGCCGCGGCAAGCAGCCCGAACGACAGTAACGCGCGAATTAATCTTCCGTGGGCGATGGGGATGAGTTTAGCAGATTCAGATCGTTACTTATTGCCGGTCCTGCGCAAGTGTATACTCCGGTACGATCTTGTATGAGCATGATGAATGCGACGCATGTGCGCCGTTTTTGGGTATCAGGGATCGTCCTCGCAGCCACCCTTGCACTTCTTCCGTTCTCCTTTCATGCCGAGCGACACCTGGAAACCGCAACCCGTGTCGAGGGGAGCCAAGCCGCAATCGTCCGACAGGAACTGGCAGATCGCTTTCGGTCGCCGTTCGTGGACCAGGTGGTCCTGGTCATCCAGGGACTCCCACGCGTGGGTTCTGAGGAAGGTGGGCAAGCGTTAGAAACCATCGTTACAGCGCTGAAAGACCAGTCGGGTGTTTCGGGAGTTGTGTCCTATCTCGATTTGCGCGATTCGATCTTTCTAGGTCGGGGAGGAGAAACATTTGTCCTCGTGGGACTCACGTCGAACGGCGGTCCCGTGGAGTGGGTCGTTCCCCAGCTTCATCAGTTGGCAAGCTCGCTTGAGAATCAACTGCGAGGCCGCTATCCGGCGGTGAGGCTCGAGCTAACGGGCGAAACTCCGCTGAATTTCGACATTCGGAAAGCCAGCGCCGATGATGTGCGGCGCGGTGAAAGCCTGGTAATCCCCGCGACCCTCGCGCTTCTGCTGGTAGCTTTTGGCAGTCTGATCGCCGCCTTGATTCCATTGGCGGTTGGCCAGTTTGCCATCGCGACCACACTGGCGATTACGGGAATCATGGCCCAGCGTTGGCACTTGTCCATTCTGGTTCAGAATTTGGCCACCATGCTGGGTCTCGGCCTGGGAATTGACTACGCCCTCCTCATGGTCAGCCGCTTCCGCGAAGCGATTTCCGCTGGGAACGATGGGCCCGCAGCCTCGCTCATCGCGGCACGCCAGGCCGGTCGCACGCTCTTGATTTCAGCCTCAACGGTAGCCATCGGATTTCTAGCCCTCTTGACGGTTCCGATCAGCGAAATCCGCTCCATCGGCCTCGCGGGAGTCATGGTGGCGGGAATGAGTGTGTTGCTCACGAATACTCTCGTTCCGGCGGTGCTGGCATTGCTCGGTCCGCGGATTGATATCGGGCGACTGCCCTTCACTCCGAAGCTGGATGAAAATCGAGCCGCGCGTACGGGAAATCGCTGGCGTCAATGGGGGAACATGATTGTCGCGCATCCCTGGCTTGCCCTCTTTCTGGCGGGCACTCCTTTGCTGCTGCTCGCCTGGCAGGTCAGACAACTGGATACAAGTCTCCCCCGAGGCGATTGGCTTCCTCCGGGCGCGGAATCCGTCCAGGCTCTGCACACCCTGAGACAGATGGATCGCGAAGGCGTCGTTGAATCGTTACGCATCATTCTCGAGCTTCCCTCCGATTCCATCGCGCAAACCGACACGGGGTGGAATGTGCTGGATCGTCTCACCAAGCGCCTCGCGAGCGACCCTCGCAGTGGCCGCGTGATTTCTATTACTTCGATTGCGGAGAGCAACCGGTCTTCCCTCAGAGAGCTTTCCCGGGAGACCCGTCGAACGTTTCTGAGTAGCGACGGCCGAGCGGCGCTGCTTGAGGTTATGCCCGCGAGTTCGGTCTCTCTGCGCGAGCAGGTCGATTGGGTGCGGGAGATCCGCAAGACCGACGTGCTGGCTCTCACCGGAGTGCCGGGCGCAACCATTCTCGTTGGCGGCATTCCGGCACTCAACGCCGATTATGAAACGATTATCAGGGATCGCTTCCCATCGGTGACGTGGCTGGTAGTGGGAGGGACCCTCCTTGCGCTACTCTGTGGCTTCCGATCGGTCTTCGCCGCCCTCAAGGCCATCGCACTCAACCTGTTCTCGGTTGCGGCGTCTTTCGGAGCATTGGTTCTGGTTTTCCAAAACGGACACGGAAGCAGATTCTTTGGAGTTCCCGGGGGAACCGGTAGCGTCTTTCCCCTGGTTCCGATCGTCACCTTCGCCATCGTTTTCGGGTTAAGCATGGATTACGAAGTATTTCTGGTCGCACGCGTTCTCGAAGCCAGAAGAGCCGGTCTAAGTGAAGAGGATGCAATCCCTGAAGGTTTGGCTAGAACCGCAGGCCTGATCACGAGCGCTGCCGCGATCATGATCGTCGTATTTGCGGCATTCACCTTCGGAAGTTTCCTGGTCGTTAAGATGATCGGATTTACTCTTGCGATCGCCGTCTTGATTGACGCCACCCTGGTTCGTATTGTGATCGGTCCGGCGCTCCTTCGAATTGCAGGCGATTGGAACTGGTGGCCCGGAGGGCTCGCCCCTGCACACAGTGCGCCTAATGAAGGCGCCCGCCAATAGCGATCGCGACCGCTTCATCTCACTTGCATCACGCCACCTTCGGACCGCGTGGACTCGAGTCCAACGCAGCGCTTCCTGGCTACGAGCCTTACCCAGAAGGCCGCCACGGCGCTCGCGCCGCGAACCGTCCGTATGGGGAAGATCAAGAATTGGAACCGAGAGCAGTGGCGACAAAGGGGAAGCTGATCCTTTGAAGCTGTTCATGCGAACAAAGGCAACCGCGGGCGCCCCGCTTTGGCAGGAATTCGCTGGTTGAGTTTATGTCTGTTTGCGAGCCACGATATCGAACGTGCACTTCAGTTCTTCTTTGACTCGAATCGTTCCGCCAGCCGCCGAAATCAGGTTGATCCCATATTCGCTTTGCCGAACAGTGAATTCGCCCGTCGCTCGCAAGGACTCGTCTTCAACGACCACGCGGGCCGAAAGCGGCATGGTGTGCGTGACGCCGTGCAGGGTTAACTCTCCATTCAACGAAGCCCAATAACGATCTCCGCTGCCGCTGGCTTTAACTCGAGAGCACTCGTACACGATTTCTGGGTAGCGGTCCACCTCCAGCACTTCGGTGTGCATTCGGTAGTTGATCTCATGGCGATCTTTGTCGCTGATATCGTCGTCGGCCTCCAAAGAGTCGGCTTGAATTCTGACAGATACCCGGGCCCCGTCGAGAGATCCGGCGTTCGGAACGAAAGACGCTTCCCCCTGAAAGTCCCGGATGGCGATTTTGGGATTGTGTGCGAACGCCGACAGCAGGCCCGTGGAAAATGCTTGCACGAAGAACTTGCTTCCCTGGGTGTCAATTACGTAGCGAACGGTGGCATCCTCCAGCAGCGGTCCGGTTGCATGCACAAGGCGATCCCCCTCGGTCATCGGGCTCGTACGATCTTTCTGTGTTTCTCTTTCAACTCTGCTTGCGCCCTACCACGTAGAACCTGAATTTCAGCTCGTCCTGGAGTTTCAAGGTACCGCCGGCGATAGAGGCGATCTGGATCCCGTAATCGGTCTGCAGCAACGTAAATTCGCCATGAGCGCGAAATGAATCGACTCCAAACGCAACCTGCGAAATGAATGTCTGGTGGTTGGTGACTCCGTGAAGTGACAGCTGTCCCTCGACACTCACGCGGTAGAGCGAGTCTTTCTGCCGGTCCGCGTTAATCACGGAACTTTCAAACGCTACCTCCGGGAACCTCCCGGTCTCCAGCACGTCGGTATTCATTATGCGGTGCAGCTCACGCCGGTCGGTTTCTCTCAGTTCATCCAGCACCTCGAACGTCGAGGTCCGGATCAGCACCTTCATTTTCGCGTTGCTCACAGTATCTGGGACGAAGCTCACGTCGCCACTCCACTCCCGAATCGCGATCTTCGGACTGTGGGCCACGGCTGAAACTAACCCGCTGGCAAAGGCTTGCACCGTGAATTGGCTTGCTTTCGGATCAATCGCATACAAAACTGTTTCTCTCTGCGGCGTCATACGCGTTCACGACCACCGTCAGCCATACTCAAAATGTCGACGGTGATGGTCCCCCTTTCTCGCCCTGAAATTGGGTCCCACCTGATCCCGACTTCTTACATCGACCGCAACTTGAGGTAACGGTCCAGGTCTGGCAATGCGTCCTGTACAAGGCTGCCGACGCCGACCTGCCCCAGGTAGCGACGCACCAATGGGTTGGACAGAATCAGGCCCGCGCCAAACACGATGAACGCCACGCCACTGAGCATGAACAGAGTGTCCTTGTCAGTCGCAGAGTTGGAGTGGTTGTTGTTTTCGGACACGACTTTCTCCTTTCAAGATGACATCGCGATCTGTTACTGTTGCTGCAGAATCTTGTCCACCAGCGAAACGACAAGTTGTACAGCTTCATCCACCGCTGCCTCGACCGGCTCGCTCAATCCCATGTGCCCTTCTTCACCGCCAAGGGTGACGGGTTCACAACCCACCAGCAGAATCTTCTTCAGGTTCCCGTTCATCGCAGTCGCCAACCGCAACACGTTCAGAGGATTCATGCTGTGCGTTTCGATGACGGCTTGTTGCGGCTCATTCAGCCGACCGAGATCGGGTTCGACGAGTGAAACCGACCCGGGTGCCTGACCGTGCGGGTACGCGTCCACCAGAATCGTCGTTTCGTATCCATCTTGCAGCGCATACGCGAGATCGAAACCCCGAATGCCGAAGTCCACAACCTTCACGCTGGGTGGGAACCCGTGAGCCAACAAACGTGCCGCCACCTCGACGCCGAATCCATCGTCGCCGAGAAAGATGTTTCCGATGCCCGCCACTAGAATGCGCGGCGGCTGAGCCGGCGCACTCGTCCTCGCTTCGTCCTCTGGCAAGGTCTCGATTTCACCCGAGTCGAAGAAGAAACGATGTCCCGGCTGCCGGAGCAGGCCCATATCTCGTCCCGGGTCCTCATCCAGCACCACGCAGACGTGACTCTTGCCCTCGTAGTCCTGCTCGATGCTCTCAATGATGGCCGTCTGTCCGGCCAAAGCGATGTCGAGCACGTCGCCGCCATTCCTGGGACGCAGCCGTACACGATGGCCGACCCTGATCTCGGCGTCACCAACCGTCAGCCGGTCGACAGTCGTCTTGTCTTCCAGCAACTGCCATTCCCACTCGTTCACTGAGTCTCCTCCTCGAGTGGGTCTGGACGGAGTGACCGATGATCGACCGGGTGCATTCCGCGTACGACGCCGTGCAGCTTCATGAATTGTTCGGCGGGCATGGCGTCGGTTCGTTCCAAAATCTGGCGGGCTCGATCATCGCATTGGCGGATCTCGCGCTTCTCTTCGTCGGTCAACGTCATGATGCGCAGCGAAAGAATCTCGTCTATTTCCGTACCGTCGAAAAGATCGCCAGCGCTTTCAGGGGCAATCTGCGGATAGTCGTAGAGAATAATGTGGGAAGCCAGCAGTGTGTCGCGCTGTCCTTGCTCTCCGACCAGCACTGGCCACGCGCCGACGTTCTGACATTGTGCGGCCAGTTCCTGCAGTTCTGCTGGTGGTTCGAGCAGCGAGATGAATTCGCCTCCGTCCACGCCAAGGATCAGGTGGGTTGAAACCAGAGAGTGCAACAATGCCGCGTCGCGGCTGTACCCGGAAGTATCAGATGGCATTGTGTTGCGCGCGTGAATGCTGACTTTAAACAAATCGTTACCAATTCTTTCCGCCGTGACGTCCACTTCCCCGGAAACAGCCTCTTTCCGGCGCATGATGTTATTCTCCGAGTCGACCTGTGTCTGGGCCGGGAAAGCGAACGGGTGCCGAAGGGTTGCGCGGCATATGCTTTCGATCGAGCACGCCGCCGGGCTGACGTCCTTCTCGATCGCTTCCTGCCAGCCTTCGGGCAGCGCGCACCGGGCCTCACATCAGGAGACGGTAGCGCCCTGCGCGTCTGCAATTGCAGAAACCGCAACCTTACTTCAAGCAGCGCGCTCGCGCTTCCACAAACCAGACACTCGGTCCGAATGCTTGTCGGCTCGTCTCCACCCTGTGCGTCGCTGTAAGCCGGCGGGTAGAGTACGCCGAAATTCCAGCGCTGTTGATTCTTTACCGACGACGGCCTGTAGGGATAAAGCATGTACCCTTCGTAGAGCACGGCCTTTGCGATCTGATCGACGCGGGCCAGATTCACGAGCGCACCGCCTCCTCCGCTGCCAGCATGTTCTCCAGCGCCTCTTCCCATGTAGGAATTCCGTGCCTCACTTTGTATTCGTAGAGGCGCTCGAATATATCGCGGCGCAGGCAAAGCCAGGCGCAGTTGGGATAGTACGAGTCCATCATTTCCCGCCATACTTTGACCGGGAACTTGAAGTGTGTTTCCTTCTCCCACGAAATCGGCGAAACCTGCATCGGTTCGCACCCCGCCGCATAAAAAACTGTCCCGCTGAACATCAGGCACAGGTGGACATCTCCATCTCCGAGACCATGGAAGTACTTGGTCGCACCCACGTTGAAATCAAACGTGCAAGGCACCGGAAGGTCTACCACGGTGTCGCCTCTGAACGGCGCAACGTTTACATTCACATGAGTCCATAGCAAATTTCGCAGGGTTTGACCCCAGCGGTCGGATTCTCCAAACAGATCGCGCAACTTGTCTTGCTCCTCTGCCGTGTAGCGTCGACGCGTGACTTCGATCTGAATCTGGCAGCGAAGCGCGACCGAGTGTATGGTTTCCGTCGGATCGGCGTTCGTAACCCGCAGCGTGAACACGATTTGCGGCGAGGCAGAGAACTTCGCGACTTCCGCCCCTTCGACCTTGAACCCAAGATCAGGCATTCTCTGCCTCCGTCACAACTTGCGCTCGAGAACGAAGTTCAGAAAAGAATTTGCCAATCTCCTGCCACACTTCCGTCCCTCCGGACAATCCGCGCCAGTAAATGCGAATCAGCCCGACCAGCTTGTAGCATGCATCAATTGGAACAATGTAATACTCGGCGGCGGTCGCCCCACGCGATTGGCCTACTCGGTTGACCAGCAGAGCTTCCACGTCGGAGCGCAGCAGTTTCACGAGTGGATTGGCTTCGACGATACTGCTCCAGGCATCGAGTAGCAGTAGCGACTCGGTCGCCCCCGCTGGGCTGGGATAGAAGGCGCTGACGCGCGAGTCGAGGCTGTTCTGGAAAAAGAACGCGAGATTGATGGGAATGAACAGGCCGTCCCACTCGGCGTCGGTCATGTGAAAGTTGGCGAGCAGTCGAATATCGCGGGGTACGCGTTTGTATTTGGTTCCCGCGCGCCCGCTGAATAGCAAGGCGCAGGCATCGCAGGCGCAAAGGAGTTTACGCTGGGTTGCCTCGATGAGGTGGGGATGATGCTCAGAGTGCAGTTCAGCACTGCACAATTCACACCGCTCAGCCCGCCGCCGCGGTTTGCGCGCGAACTGGCGGAGGCTCTCGAACGCCTTCGTAGTTCCCGGAAGCAGGTCCGTCTTCATCATGATCGGCAAACACAGCCTCTGCTCTCAGTCCAGGCATTCACTGTGTAGAGTCAAAGGGCTGGTGGTGTGGGGTGGGGGAGCGCTCTAGCAATTTCTCCAGTCCCACAAAGCCGGAAGTGCCTGGCTCCTCCAGCCCTTCAACAACCAGTGACGTCAGATCAGGCGCAGCCTCGTAAATCGCTTCTTCCACAATGGCCTGCACGGTCCGGCTTGTGGAGCCACAGGCGTGGCCATCCACGCTCACGCGCAAACGAACGTCACCGCCGTCAACGCTGATTAATCTCGCTTCCGCTCCCGTCTTGTGGAGCTTTGAACTGATTTGCTCCAGCTTTCGCTCGACCCGCGCCTGGAGTTCCTCCGGATGAAGTCCGTAGAGGATCAGCAAGCTGCTGACCAGAGGATCCTGACCAAGATCGTCAATGATGCTTGAGCCCTGATCCCCAGACTGAAAAACAATGTCCAATATCCGTTCCAGTCCGGTGCCATGCAGATCCATCAGCCGCTGAACGAGTTCCTTTACAGCGGCCCGGGACGCAGGATCGGCGATGGTTTCCAGATCGTGCACCAGCCCGCCAATCTTCTGCACGCGCTCGTGGAAATCGTTTTCGTCTGCCACAACCCTCCCTCAAGCACGAAAGTGACAGCGACTGCCGCTCGGACAAGGATACTCCCGCTCTTTCTCCCCGACGTTACGGCTGCAGGCCGAACATCGGCGAATGCCGCGTCTCCAGCACCTTGCCATTGCCCAGGTACATGTGCACGCCGCACGGCAGGCAAGGATCAAAGCTCCGCACCGCGCGCATGATATCGATCCCCTTGAACTTGTCAGGACCGTTCTCTTCGAAGATCGGCGTGTTCTGCACCGCATCCTCATAGGGTCCCGGCGTGCCATAGACATCACGCGGATTGGCATTCCAGGGTGTCGGTGGATACGGATGATAGTTCGCGATCTTTCCCTTGCGGATTACGACGTGATGCGAAAGCACGCCTCGCACCGCTTCGTGGAAGCCGCACCCGATCGCCTCTTCCGGCACCTTGAACTCGTTCCAGGTTTTCGTGTGGCCGGAATGCAATTCTTCCAGCGCCTGCTCCGCGAAAGTAGAGTCCGCAGCATGCGGCATAGACCTGGAAGTAAGTGCGCGCGCGGTCGCGCTCGATCGCATTGCTCCACTTCGGAATCTTCCATTCGAATTCGACTTCGGGAAGGGAAGTAGTCTTCGGCAAATACATTTTGACGCTCTGTCCCGTGGCCTTGATGTAGCCGATGTCCACCAGTCCGGCCAGCGCCGTCGCCCATAGACGAGCGATCGGGCCGCCGCCGGTATCGAGCGCGAGATGATCGCCGGTGCGCTTGTCGAACCAGCGGGGCGACATCACCCAGGTGTACTTGCCGCCGAAGTCACGCTTCTGCGGGCGCGGAATCGTTGTCTGGTTCCACGGATGATGCTTGTCCACCGGATTTCCCAGCGGATCCGTCTTCACGAACGTCTCCGATGTCTGCCAGTCGTCGTAGTACGAACTGCCCAGCAGGATGCGAATGTTCAGGTTGATATCGACCAGGTCGGTGGTGACCAGCTTGCCGTCGACGACCACGCCGGGCGTGACGTACATCTTGCGGCCCCACTCGGTCATGTTCTTGTAGGTGTAGTCGCAGGCGTCGGGATCGTTGAACGATCCCCAGCAGCCCAGCAACACGCGGCGCCGCCCGACTTCTTCGTACCCGGGCAGGGCTTCATAGAAAAAGTCGAAGAGATCGTCGTGCAGCGGGACGACTTTCTTCATGAACTCCACGTACTTCATCAGGCGCACGATGTAGTCGGTAAACAGCTGAATGGTAGGAACCGTGCCCACTCCGCCCGGATACAGCGTGGAAGGATGCACGTGGCGGCCTTCCATCAGGCAGAACATTTCGCGCGTCATGCGGCTCATCTGCAGCGCTTCCCGATAAAACGCGCCGGTGAACGGATTGAGCGCGCGCATGATGTCGGCGATCGTGCGATAGCCGTGCAGGTTGGCGTGCGGCGCCTCGGTTTTCTCCGCCTTGGCCAATACGCTGGGATTCGTTTCCTTCACCATCTGCTCGCAGAAATCCACGCCGACCAGGTTGTCCTGAAAAATATTGTGGTCGAACATGTATTCGGCGGCTTCGCCGAGGTTGACGATCCACTCGGCCATCGCGGGCGGACGCACGCCGAACGCCATGTTCTGCGCGTAGGTCGCGCAGGTGGCATGGTTGTCGCCGCAGATGCCGCAGATGCGGCTGGTGATGAAGTGGGCGTCGCGCGGATCCTTCCCCTTCATGAAAATGCTGTAGCCGCGGAAGATCGACGAAGTGCTGTGGCACTCGGCCACCTGGCGGTTGGCGAAATCGATCTTGGTGAAGATTCCCAGGCTGCCCACGATGCGAGTGATCGGGTCCCAGTTCATTTCGACCAGGTTCCTGCCCTTGGTATCGACCTGTTTGGTCGGTGCGGTAATCGTGCTCATGGTCGATTGCTCCTCTCAGTGAGATCGGCTCAATTCTTTCGGCTCGGTCTTGGCTCAGTACGACCTCGGGTGGTAGCCAGTGGTCAGTTCCGCGCGCGAATGCCGCCACTTCGGTTCCTTGTTGACCGTGGCCTGGGTCAGCGTGCGCAGAGCGGTAATGGCGCGCCCATAGGCGCCCAACCGCTCCCGACGAAACCTTCGCGCCCGGCGGTTCGTCCATGAACGGCATGAACTTGTCGGGGAAGCCCGGCATGGTGCAGCCGATGCAGATGCCGCCGACATTGGGACAGCCGCCGATGCCGGCCATCCAGCCGCGCTTGGGCACGTTGCAGTTCACGACCGGGCCCCAGCATCCCAGCTTCACGATGCACTTCGGCGAGCCGTAGCTTCGGCGAAATCGCCCTGCTCGTAGTAGCCGGCGCGATCGCAGCCTTCGTGAACGGTCTTGCCGAAAAGCCACGTCGGGCGCAACTGGTCGTCGAGCGGAATCATGGGCGCGCGGCCCGCCACCTGATAGAGCAGGTAGAGCACTGTCTCCATGAAGTTGTCCGGCTGCACCGGACAACCGGGGACGTTCACGATGGGCAAGCCCGGCCTTCGAGGTCCAGTTCCATCCCAGATAATCCGCCAGGCCCATGCAGCCTGTGGGATTGCCCTCCATGGCATGGATGCCGCCGTAGGTGGCGCAGGTGCCGCAGGCGATCACCGCCAGTGGCTTTGGGAGCGAGCCGGTCGATCCACTCGTTGGTGGTGATCGGCTGCTTGGTATTGGGATCGGTGCCCAGCGCCGCCCAATAGCCTTCTTTCTTGATCTTCTCGTTGGGGATGGAGCCTTCGACCACCAGAACGAAGGGTTCGAGCTTGCCCTTCTTCCGCCATATACCAGTACTTCAGGAAGTCGTCGCCGTTTTCATAGGCCAGCACGGGATTGTGCAGATGAACCTTGGGCAGTCCGGGGATGGCGCCCAGCAGCACATCTTCAATGCTGGGCTGAGTTGCCGCGGTGATTGAAACGGAATCTCCGTCACAGCCCAGTCCGGCGGTGATCCAGACGATGTGTACCTCCGAAACGGCCGGCGGTTCTGCGTGATTCGACCGTACGGAACTGTTTCCGCTGCCATAGCTGGTTCTCCTTTCAGACTGTCGGTAACGTCGCGGAACTCTGCATGTCGGCCGCTGTGGCCTGCGCGGCCATCGACAGACGGCGCAGCTCGAAGCGTAACAAGGACTTGGTTTTCAGGAGAGCGTTTCCGACGGATGCCACGCAGCCACAGCGTCTCGACAGAAATATCTGCTGGATAGAATCAATTTTATGGATGCGTCTGTTCACAAGCGGGCGCGAGCCTCTTTTTTCTATGCCCTTACGAAGCACTACGGGGTCGACTCGGGGATTTCCTGATAGGAGGTTGAGGAATCGTACGTCGGAAGCGAAGGAAAAACCGGTGAAGGGTTCGCGACCGCTCACGCGCTCTTTTCGCTGATACTCCACTGGATGGCGTGCTGCACCAGTTCGCGGGCGCTGCGCAGCGACAGCTTTTCCTTGATGTGCGCCTGGTAGGATTCCACCGTCTTCACGCTGATGTGCAATTCCTCGGCAATCTGGCGAGTGGAGTGCCCCTCGCCAATCAGGCGAAATACTTCCAGTTCGCGATCGGTCAGATCGGCAATCGAGGACGGCTTGCCCGCGGTCGCGGTTGCCGATGTAGCGCTGCAACATCCGGTTGGCGATGCGCTCGCTGACGTAAATTTCGTGGCTGAGAATGCGGCGCAGCGCGACCAGCACTTTCTCGGTCGCCTCCTGCTTCATGATGTAGCCCTGCGCGCCGGCGCGCAGCGCGCGCTCGGCATAGATCGACTCGTCGTGCATGGAGAGAATCGAGCACCGGCAACTCCGGATATCGGATTCGCACTGTCCTTGAGCAGGTCGAGGCCATCCGGCCCGTTCAGCGAAATGTCCACCACCAGAATGTCGGGCTTGGCCGTCGTGACCGACTGCATGGCGGTCTGCGCATCTTCGGCTTCGCCGCAAACCATCAGATCCGACTCGCGATTGATCAGCAACGCCAACCCCTGGCGCACGATGGGATGATCGTCCACCACCAGAACCCTGCTCTTCTTCGTTGCTGTCATCTGATCTGATTCATGGCCTGCCTCCTCGAGCCCATGTCGCGCGCGGATGCAATCGGGAAACGGCAAATCACGATCGTGCCTCGTGGCAGCTCCCGGCGCACCTCCAGATTCCCTCCAATCATTCCCGGCGCGATAGTTCATGATATGCAATCCCACGCCCGTGTGCGGCGGTAGCGGCCGCTCGATGCCCACCCCGTCATCTCTTACGATCAGCGTTCCCTCGCGTTCGCCGGCAAAAAGGCGAATCACGATGTTCTTTGCGTGCCCATGCTTGATGGCATTATTCACCGCTTCCTGGGCGATGTGATACAGGTGCGTCGCCATCGGAGCATCGTGAATCAACACCGCCTCTTCGCACTGGAAGCGGCAAGCGATCCCGAACAAATCCTCCACCTCGGTGGCATACAGCCGCAGCGCAGACATCAGCCCGCGCGCTTCGGAGACCACGGGCAACAGGCCCCGCGCCAGTTCCCTGGTCTTTCGAATCGCATCGTTCACCAGCTGGACGATCTTGGCCGCATCCGCCGCCTCGGGAATTTGCCTTTCCGCCAGCTTCTGCTCCTGCACCTTGGTCATGAAAGCGATGCCCGGTCAGGTGTTGTCCCAGACCGTCGTGCAGGTCCTGGCCGATTCTGCGCTGCTCGCGCTCGCTGATTTCAAGGACGGTCTTCTCCAGACGCTTGCGCTCGCTGATGTCGCGAATGGCGCTCGAAACCAGCACGCCTTCTTCCGTCTCCAGTGGGCTCAGACTGATCTCCACTGGAAACTCGTGGCCGTCCTTGTGCAGACGCGTAGAGTTCCACACCCGCGCCCATCGGCCGGACTCGCGGCTCAGCGGCAAAATTCTCCGGTGCGCGGGATGGTTTCCGCGCAAACGCTGCGGCACAAGTTTCTCGATCTCCTCTCCCAGTAATTCCTGCCGGTCATAGCCAAACAGTTTCTCCACCTGCGCGTTCACCAGAACAATTTTTCCTTTCTGGTTGACGACCACCACCGCATCCGGCGCCGCTTCCAGCAGTCCGCGGAATCTGCGCTTGCGCCCGCTTTTGCTCGGTGACATCAATCCCCGAAGCAATGATGTACATGGGCGTCTGCTTGGCGGCCGGCAGCACCGCGGCTGACCATCGCGATCGTGCGGTGGCTGCCGTCGCGCGCCACCCACGAGCTTTCATATTCGGTGCGCGACTGGCTGTCGCAAATTTGCCGGAACAAAGCCTTGAATTGCTCTCTCTCTTCCGGCACGAGAAATAGATCCCACATGCGCTAGCCCGCGCGCTTGTTCGAACGAATGCCAGTCATCTGTTCGCAGGCGCGATTGAAGCGCACGATTCGTCCTTCGCGATCGAGCACAACCACCAGCGCTCCGACAGTGTCGAGGATCGCCGAGACCACGTTGCGTTCTTCCTGCAGCTCTTCTTCGGTCGCTTCAGATCGGTGATGTCGAAGGCGATTCCGTGAATAAACCACGGGTGCGCCATCCGGCCGGCGAATCATTTTGGCTTCGCAATGGAACCAGATCACCCGCCCGTCGCGCGCGATCACGCGATAGGCCGATCGCAACGGTTTGCCCGAAAGAAACATTTCGGAAGCTTCGAGCTCCAGCGATCTTTGTCGTCGGGATGGATCTGCCGGTACCACAGCACCGGATCTTCCAGCCATTCCGCCTGTGAGAACCCCAGTGTCGCCTCGATCTGCGGGCTCACATACGCTTCGCCGATGCCGCGGTCCAGGTAGGCCATGAACACGACGGCGGGAAGTTGCTCGACCAGGGCGCGATACTTGGCTTCCAGATTGGGGAGTTGTGCATCGGAAACCGGACTTGATCCAGCCTCTCGAAGAAATGATGAACCGCCCCCAGCGATCCGAGAATGTTTTTGTCGGCGGAATAAGTGCTGGCGAGCCCGGCCAGGATGGCTTCCGCGTCTTCCGGCGCTGAGTGGTTTCTCTTCGGGAACCGAAGAATTGGCGCTCGTGCCCCCCGCCAGCGCCGATTTGCCAGAACGTGCTCATCGAAACTCCATCATCTATAACAGCGTGCCCGGCGACTTTTGACCGGCTTCTCCAGCTTGGCTCTTTGTTCAGAGACGCCTGCGTGAAGCGGCGCAGAGCGTGAATCGCGCGGCCATAAGTCTGCACCGCCTGGGAAGAAAGCAACGATCCCGGCGGCTGGTTCATGAAAGGCATGAATTTATCCGGGAATCCAGGCATGGTGCATCCAATGCAGATTCCGCCGACGTTCGGGCAGCCGCCGATCCCTCCCATCCACCCGCGCTTGCCCACGTTGCACTGCACCACCGGACCCCAGCATCCAAGTTTCACAATGCACAGCGGAGATCCGTATTCCTCGGCAAACTCGCCTTGCTCGTAGTAGCCGCCGCGATCGCATCCTTCATGCAGCGTGCTGCCAAACAGCCAGGTGGGCCGCAGTGCTTCGTCGAGCGGAATCATCGGGGCTCGCCCGGTCGCCATATAAAGAAGATACAGAATCGTCTCCATCATGTTGTCCGGCTGCACCGGACAGCCCGGCACGCACACGATCGGAATCTGCGCTTGCGATTTCCATTTCCACCCGAGGTAATCCGGCAAGCCCATGCAGCCGGTCGGATTGCCTTCCATGGCGTGAATGCCACCGTAGGTGGCGCACGTTCCAGCCGCGATGATTGCCCAGGCTTTCGGCGCGAGTCGATCAATCCATTCGCAAGTCGTGATCGGCTGGCCGGTGACGGGATCGGTTCCGAAGGATGCCCAATATCCCTCCGCCTTGTTATTCTCGTTCGGGATCGATCCCTCGACCACGAGGATGAAAGGCCTCGCCGATTTGCCTTCGGCCGCTTCGCGAAAAGGCCGCACGAACTCGTCCCCATTTTCGTAGGCAAGAAAGGGATTGTAGAACCTGACCTTCGGGATCCATGGCAACGCGCCCGTCACAATATCTTCGATGCTCGGCTGCGTGGCGCCGGTCATCGCGATCGTATCCCCATCACAGCCTAGGCCCGCGGTCAGCCACAGGATGTCGATTACATCGAACTTCTGGGACGCAGTAGCTTTTCCGCCCTCGTCGCCTCGACTGACCATCGACTCTCACCCCGGCGCACTGGCGCTTTCGCCTGCGTATTCTAGTCCAAAACCTCAGGCAGCAGGAGTCGAACTATGGTCGAAGAGCCGCTTCGTTGATCCTCAGGGAAATGTTGTTCACCCGAAGGCCACGGCCCAGGTCTTCACTCGTGACCAGGTCCCTGCAGAAGCTCCGGATGCACCTGGAAGAAAGCGCCTCACAACCACTCTGCCCGGCGCATAATTAAAACTCAAAGGAATTTACTTCGGATGAACGCGCCCGAACTCGCTCAGCACTTTGAAAAACTCTTTGGCACTCGCCCCCGCGTCTATCGCGCGCCGGGCCGCGTTAACCTGATTGGCGAGCACACAGACTACAACGACGGCTTCGTCATGCCCGCGGCTGTTGCTTTCTCCACGTATGTGGCAATCGCAGCCTGTCCGGGCCGCAAGCTGGTGATTCGCTCCCAGGAGTTTCCCGGCACATTCGAATTCGATCTCGACAATCTGCCTCAGAGCCGCACTGGCGCCTGGTGTGATTACACCGTCGGCGTTGCCTCCGTTCTACGCCAGCATGGGCACAAACTTCCGGGAGCGAACCTGCTCGCGCACGGAGAAGTCCCGATTGGCGCGGGATTGAGCTCCTCCGCGGCCATCGAGGTGGCTTCTGCGCTTGCTCTGCTGAGCCTGACTGCAACCCAGATTCCCCTGCCCGAGATCGCCAGGCTCTGCCGCGAGGCGGAAAACAATTTCGTCGGCGCTCGCGTGGGCATCATGGACCAGTTCGTCTCCTGCATGGGGCAAGCGGGACATGCGTTCCTGCTTGATTGCCGCTCGCTCGAGTTCAAGTTCGTCCCCATTCCGCCCGGCATCCGGCTCGTCGTGTGCAACACAATGGTCAAACATGACCTCGCCACGGGCGCCTACAACCGGCGGCGCGAAGAATGCGAGGAAGGCGTGCGCCTCTTCGCGAAATGGGATCCTGCAGTTCGCGCGCTGCGCGACGTGTCGCTGGAGTTGCTCGATCAGCACGAAAGCGATGTCCCGGTTACGATCTGGAAACGGTGTTCCCACGTCGTCCGCGAGAACCAGCGTACCCAGGATGCAGCTCGCGCTCTCCTGACAGGTGACATGCGCCGAATGGGCAAATTGATGCGCGAGTCGCACCACAGCCTGCGCGACCTCTACGAAGTCAGCTGTCGTGAACTCGACATAATGGTTGAAGCTGCCGAAGGCCTGCCCGGCTTTTGCGGAGGGCGCATGACCGGTGGCGGCTTCGGAGGATGTACCGTCAACCTCGTAACAGAAGAACACGCCCAGAACGTGGCCGGCCAAATCGCGGAGCGCTACCAACGCGCAACTGGAATCACACCCGAGGCCTACATCTGCTCAGCCGAGGATGGCGCTCAGCCGGTCGCTTAAACCATCCTCGCCTTCGTGTAGACTACTCCGCGGTCAAGAAGTCCCCAACACGGGAGATGCGATGAACCCAAGGCCCACTCTGATGGCGGAGTTGATCGCTGAGTTCCTCGGTACGTTTGTGTTGATACTTTTCGGTAATGGCGTCGTCGCCATGGTCGTGCTTATTTCCGCCCGCCAATCCGGGCGAGACCATTCACGGTGGCTTCACCAACATCACTCTGGGCTGGGGCCTTGCGGTAACGATGGGCATTTATATCGCGGGCAAAATTTCAGGTGCGCACCTGAATCCCGCAGTGACCCTGGCGTTCGCAGTATTTCGTGAATTCCCGTGGCGCAAGGTTTTGCCGTATTCCATCGCGCAGACTGTAGGAGCCTTTGCCGCCGCCGCCCTCGTCTACTGGAACTATCTGCCGGCCTTCCATCAAGTCGATCCGCGACTCGAGCGGACCGCCGGAGTGTTCACCACGTTTCCCGCATTTCCGGCGTTGCCGCAAGCCGGGTTTCTCGATCAACTCATTGGCACCGGCTTGCTTGTGCTTCTCGTCTTTGCGATCACCGACGAATTCAATTCGCCGCCGGGCGCGAACCTCACTCCCGTGCTCATCGGCCTTGTTGTTGTTGCCATCGGCATCAGTTTCGGCGGCATGCACGGCTACGCCATCAACCCCGCGCGGGACTTTGGCCCCCGCCTTTTCACTGTCTGTCGCAGGCTTCCGCAACAACGGCCTCACCGACGGAACACGTGTCTGGTGGATCCCGGTCGTTGCGCCGTTACTGGGAGGGCTGGCGGGAGCCGCCATCTACGATTTCGGAATTCGCCGCTTCTTGCGTCCGTTGCCGGACGCTGCATAACCACGTCTCCCAGGAGGAACTGTGCAATTTGTTCTAGCGCTCGACCAGGGCACGACTAGTTCGCGAGCCCTCCTGTTCGATCGTGAGGGAGCGGTCCGCTCCGTCGCCCAACGTGAATTCGATCAGATATTTCCCCAGCCAGGATGGGTCGAGCACGATCCCGAGCAGATCGTGTCTTCCCAGATCGCAGTGGCGCTCGACGCGCTGGCCAAGGCAGGAGCGAAGCCAGACGATGTGGCGGCCATCGGCATCGCCAACCAGCGCGAGACCACGATCGTCTGGAATCGCGAGACCGGCGCGCCCGTCCACAATGCGATCGTCTGGCAAGATCGCCGCACCGCCGATTTCTGCGAGCAGCTTCGGCGTGACGGCCACGCTCCTTTGATCCAGCAGCGCACCGGCTTGCTGATCGATTCCTATTTCTCCGCCAGCAAGATTTCGCTGGATCCTGGAAAACGTTCCCGGCGCGCGTAGCCTCGCCGAAGCCGGCAAACTCGCTTTCGGCACGGTGGATAGTTGGCTGCTCTGGAAGCTCACCGGCGGCCGCGTTCACGCCACCGATGCCAGCAATGCCTCGCGCACCATGCTCTTCAATATTCACACCGGCGCGTGGGACCAGGAACTTCTCGATCTGTTTCGCATTCCGCTCGTCCATGATGCCCGCCGTGCGTTCTTCCAGCGAAGTTTACGGCGAAGTAAGCGCCGCGCCAGGGCTGGACGGTATCCCGCTCGCCGGCATCGCCGGTGATCAGCAGGCCGCGCTGTTTGGACAGACGATGCATCCATCCCGGCCTGACGAAGAACACCTACGGCACCGGATGCTTCATGCTGCAGAACACAGGCCGCCGCGCCGTGCCGTCGTCGAATCAGCTGGTCACAACGGTCGCCTGGAAAATTGGCGACGTCACCGAATACGCGCTCGAAGGCAGCGTCTTTGTCGGCGGCGCCGTGGTGCAGTGGCTGCGCGATGGCCTGGGCCTGATTCGCAAATCAGAAGACGTGGAAGCGCTGGCCAAGCTCCGTGCCCGACAACGGCGGAGTTTATTTTGTCCCCGCGTTCGTTGGACTGGGTGCGCCGCACTGGGATTCCTACGCGCGCGGTTCCATCTTCGGCCTGACTCGGGGCACGACCGCGGGCCACCTGGCCCGCGCGGCGGTCGAGAGCATCGCCTATCAAGTCGCGGACTTGCTCGATGCCATGCGCCGCGATTCCGGCGACTCGGTCGCCGAACTTCGCGTCGATGGCGGCGCGGCCGCCAACGACAGCCTCATGCAGTTTCAGGCCGACATTCTCGCGCGTGCCCGTGGTTCGCCCAGCCGTGACCGAAACCACGGCGCTGGGAGCCGCATATCTGGCCGGCCTGGCCGTGGGCTTCTGGACAGACAGGCCTCGAGCGCCAATGTTTCAGCGGAGAGATCGCCGCTTCGAACCGCAAATGCCGGAGTCCCAGGCGCGTGCGTTGCGCGAGCGATGGAACGAGGCCGTCGCGAGATCAAGAAACTGGGAGCCCGGCGCCTGAACGCGAAGTTGCCCTGGCAGAAAAAGCGGAAGGGCACGGCTTCAGCCGCTGAGGCGATCTCGTCCGCTGAGCGCGTCTACGGTTCATACCAAAACACAGCACCTTTGCTGATGGCGGGCAGCGTGAACGTCACAGCATCCCCGCGGCGGATTCCCTTAACCGTTTGTACATCTCCGAGAAATGGCAGGAAGAATCCTTTGCCCTCGGTCGGGAAGTCACGCTGACCTCTACGCCAGTCTGCGGCGTCTGCACCGGATTCGACCCCGCGCGCAACCCCGCAAAATTCGCGAAGAAAACGTTGATGTGACCGTCGGAAGTGCGCGCAATCGACGTCGCCACCTGCGCCCCTGCCTTGATTCTGCACCGCATCCCCGCCCTTCAGGCTGTCAAAGAATGCCTGTTGCGACTCCGGCGACGCCTGCTCGAAATCCTTTTCCAGCGCCGCGTTGTACGCCTTCCCCGGACACGCCGCAAAGCGCACCACGTTCTGCGCATTCCCCAGCCCAGTGGCGTCCGTTCCAGTGATCACCAGTCTCTTGCCCTCCGCCGTGAAAGCCTTCAGCCAACTCCTTCTCGCTCTCGCCCAGCACGCGCACGTCCGGCAGCACCAGCGTCTTGCCGTGGAAATCCGCCAGCGTCCGCGGCGTCACGATCTGAAATTCAAGATGCTTCTGCATCAGCAGAATCAAAATCCCGCGGTACGAAGCGAGAAATTCGTCCGCATAAAAATTCCGCGTCTCCGGCGAAAAATAAACTCCAATCGGATCGATCGGCGATCGCGGCAAATAGAACGTCTTCTCATGCGCCTGGATCCAGTCAAAGATCTTCTTCCGCGTCGGCAGATCGTTCGATCCGGCCATCGAATGTCCCGGCGCATCCCAGAAGTTCGCGCCCGCCATCACTTGCGACATCGCCAGATTCATCATCGCTTCGCGCGCGTCCACTTTCTTGTCGCCGTCCCACGAGTAATTCAGAATCCACGTCGCCTTCCCCTGCGCAAACGCGCGAAACGAATGCATCCCCACCTGATAACGGAACCAGTCCAGCGGCGTGCGCGACGACGCCATGTGATCGCCGTTGCCGAATTCATACTCGTGCGCAATCGCATCCACCACCGCATACAGGCTGTAAACATCGGCCCCAACCCGCACCGCCTCTTCTTCGATCCCGGGATAAATTTCCGGAATCGTCTTGATCTTCGGATTCACCGACTTCGCCGTCCGATCGATCTCGCCCATGAAATCGGTGAAACGTCTGAATCCGAAACTCCACCCACTTGCGAAACGCCGGATCCGAAAAATCGCCCAGCTTCAAATCATGCTTCGCATCCAGTCCCGTCTGCTGCTTGAACGCCGCAACGGTGTAATCGTCGAAGCTCGCCCAGGTGTCTTCCCAGCCGTCGAAATGCGTCATCCAGTACGGAATGTCCACGTAGATCCCATCAATTCCAGTCGCCGCAATCTGCCGCACCCGCTCCATGTAAGTCTTCCGCCACTCCGCGGCGTAAGGACTCACCCACACATCCTCGTCGCCCGGCGCGAATCCAGAAAGCGGTGCCGCCGCCGAAGATCGCCGGCTCGCCCGTGATCTTGCGCTGCAACCAGTCGGGATGATCCTTGGCCAGCGTGTGCGCCACCTGGTCGCCGTGCGCCGTAATGCACTCAGTCCCCGCGATGTAGACGAACGCGTAGTTGCCGGCGCGATGCGCCGCCTCGGCCACATCGTGAATCGCCTTCAGTTTCTCTTCTGGATCGAGAAAACTCTCGTAGCGTCCCGGGAATGTCGTTGTCCACTTCAATGCCAAACACGCCGCTTGCCCGCGCCTTATCGCACAATCTGTTGCGCGTCGCCGCCTCGAAGCCCATACGCGCCGATGCGAACATAGTTCGTCCAGTCCTGCTCCGGCGAACCTGGTGCAGCCAGCAGCCCCAACGCGCACACGAACACAAAAAACATCGCAGCCCAAGCTTGTCGGTTCATTCCGCCAGCCTCCGAAAAAATCTGCTATTTATTTTCACTTCGATGCGAAGACCTGCAATGAAAGAAAAGCCCGACTACGCCTTCCAGCGAGTCGGGCCCCTAAAAGCAGCCATCTCAGAACTCGAACCGCGCTCCAAACTGGAAGTAGCGTGGCGTTTCGAGAATATCCCTTGCACGCTATCGCCGGTAACCGTCCCGAATAAGCGGATCCCCAAAGGCCGTGTTCGGCGGCGCGAAGCGCGCGTGATTGAGGGCGTTGAATATTTCCGCCCGCACCTCAATCCTCATGCCTTCTTTCGGCACGAACGACTTGTAGAGATTCAGATCCATGTTGTGGATGCCGTCCATGCGCAGGCCGGAAAAGTAGCGCGGAGCGTTGCCCGGATTCTGGTCGCCTGGGTCCGCAAAACAGTTCGCATTGAGAACCGAGAGTGGACTCGAGCTTTGCCAGCTCAAGGCCGCGGCGTGTACGCTGACTCCGCTCTTCAGTTGCGGGCAGATGACGTTCGGACGCTGGTTGCCGTTGGCCAGGCGTCCGTTCGACATGCCGATCGCCATCGGCTGGCCCGACTGCTCCGTGATCATGGTCGCGATCGACCAGCCTCCGATGACGCCGTCGAGCACACGATTCATGTTGCCGCCAATCCACTGCTTGCGGCCAACCGGCAGGTCCACAACCACGGCCGCCGCCAGCCGCTGCGGCGTGTCGTTGCGCGCTGATGGTGTGCTCCGGCTTTCAGACGGTCCAGTTGTTGCGGGATGCCGGCGCCGAGTGAGCCAATCCAGTTGTTCCTGCCCGCCGAGAGAATTGTCGGTCGACTTCGATATCGTGTAGCTGCCCTCGAAGCTGATGTGGTGCGTGGTGCGCTTCTGGAAACGAATCTGCATCGCGTTGTACCAGGAACTGGCCTCCTCCAGCATCAAGCCTTCGAAGTCGCCCGTGAATTGCGGGTACGGATTGAGCAGATTTCCCAACGGAATCGTCGGATTGGCCGTAGAGCGAATCCGGCTCGTTGAAGCAGGGATTCGAAGGGTCGAGCGCATGGCGGGTTGAACATGGCGATAGAACGGGTTGCCCACGTCGTCTGGAGAGAAAGTTGCTGACGCAACTATCGTCTGTGCAAGCTCCGGAACCGTTGCGCTGTCGTAGTTGGACGCGCAGCCGGTGAACTTGCGCCAGCAAAGACGACGAGATGAAGTCGCGGTTGTTTGTGCCAGCCCATGGCAAATGCGTGCTGCGGTTGGCCGACATAGTCCACGCCGAGCACGATCTGGCTGGGCAGCTCGCGCTGAATTCCCACATTCCACTGGTAAATGTCGGCATCCCGCGCCGCCGTCGTGCCCAGGTCGTTATTGTTCTGATAGCCCCAGTTCGCCAACTGCCCGTACTGCGTTCCCTGCGGACCTGTAGAATCCGCTGGGGAATGGATTCTCCAGGGTCGCAGATTGCAGTTCGCAAAATTGTCGTGCGTGAAGAATATGTTGGCGGTCTTGCGGAATGCCGTGCCCGGATACTGGAAGTTTGTGGCCGGGCTCATTCCGAAATAAATGCCCGCCCCGCCGCGCACTACCGTCTTCGAATCGAGCCCGTAGGCGAATCCCAGTCTCGGTCCGATGTCTTTGCGATAAGTCGGAACCTTCCTCATGCTCGGAGTTGGGAATTGCGTTGTGCCGAGCAATTCCTGCGACGACGGAAAATTCACGACTGCTGCTTCCACTCATGTGGCTGCGTGCCAGGGCCGCCTGCACACTGTCAGATCGAGATTGACGCCGCTGTCGGCCGTGAAATTGCTGAATTCGATCTGGTTGCAGCGCTCGTGTAGGGCGTGCTCCATTGGTAG
Source organism: uncultured Acidobacteriaceae bacterium (assembly GCA_963819145.1). Classification (GTDB taxonomy): domain Bacteria; phylum Acidobacteriota; class Terriglobia; order Terriglobales; family Acidobacteriaceae; genus Sulfotelmatobacter. Next base: position 121,039 of record CAWFVB010000018.1, on the reverse strand, counting down.
CGCAGCCCGAGATTCACCGTGAGTTTCGAGTTCACCTTCCAGTCGTCCTGGACGTAAAAGCCCGTCTCCAGCGACCGGTTGGCCACTGACGGAGTCACCGAGCGAGTCGAGCTCGAAGGCGATTGATATTGTCGCGCGTAACCAAAAGCAGGCTGGCAAATGGATTGCCCGAAGTATTGCCAGTCGAGTCCGTATCGCTGTTCGGAGTCGGCGAAGTCACGTAATCGGTAAATTTCAACGACGCCGGTCGGGTAGTGCGGCTGAAAGAAGTTGTTGTAGAAAATTCTCTGCTCGCCGCCGAACTTGATCAGGTGCGCTCCCTTGGAAATCACCAACTGCGACGAATAGCTGACCAGGGTGTGAGCAAAAGTAGTGTTGATGCAGCACTGATCGAAAGTCAGAGGTTCGTCCACGGCAGAGCGCCCTGCATCATGAAACGCCGGCATCCTGTCGATCCCGTTCGCCTGCTCGAACACCGCGCGGCAATCCCGGCATGCCACTCGGCAGGGAAGCGTTGAAACTCGAGATCGTCGGGATACTCGGTACCGACATTCGTGCACCCGGTCAAGCGCTGACGTGGCTGGTCCATACGATCCGCGGATTGACGGTCCACGTGTATTCGAACGAGGCATTTTGCGCCATGGTCACGCCGCTCTTGATTCCGTCATTGTCGAAGCCGTCGCCCAGAGTGAGCGGCGTGTGAAGTTGTACCAGCCCCGGCTGTAGCGGCCGCGATGCGGTTCTTGTCGTTGATCTGGTGGTCCACCTTGATGTCGAACTGGTAGTCCGGGCTGACTGATACCGTCGGTGAAGTTGTAGTTGTTGAATTCGTTTGAGTTGCTCGGCTTCGGGTAGAGATTCAGGATCAGCCATTCCGATGGGATCAACTGTTCGCCCGGCGGAATCACATTCAATTGGCCGTTGTACTGTACCTGCGGCCTCGTTACGCATGGAACCCCGCACCCTGCTGCAGTCGGGTCGTAAATGGCATTGGTCGTGTTCGAGAAATGTCGCCCGTTGCGCTCCGCCAAGGTTGGCACAGTCGCGACGCCACTGGAAGCGTTGGAGGCTGCGCACCTTCTCGATATCCACGAAGAAGAAGGTCGATCCTTCTTGATCGGCCCGCCCAAGCGAAAAGCCACCCTGGTCGCGCTTGCTGTCCGGTTTAGGGTTGAGCACCCCGGGGCTACCCACCAGGTACTTGGGATTGAAAAAATCGCGCGCGTCGATCCCGGGCCGCTGCAGAAAATACCAGCCGCTCCATGGAATTCGTCGGTGCCGCTCTTCATCACCATGTTCACGACGGTGCCGCCGTTGTTGCCGAACTCCGCCGAGAAGCTGTTGTTCTGAACTTTCATTTCCTGCATGCCCTCGACCAGCGGCTCGTAGTAGACGTTGGAGTTTCCTCCTTCGCCCTGTTCCGGCGCGCTGATCAAAGCGCCGTCCAGCCGCATCTCAGCAGTCGCGTTGCGCTGTCCGTTCGAAGTAAAGTTCGTTCCCGACGGATAGTTGTCGCTGGCGCCCGCCCCTGACACCTCGGTCACGCCCGCCGCCAGAAACGTCAGTCCGAAAAAGCTCCGGTTCATCAGAGGGAGGTCATTGATGTACTCACTGGTGATTTCCGAGCCCAGCGTCGCACTCTCGGTGTCGAGCAACGGAGCGGTCGTGGTGACCTCCATCGTCTCGTTGATGCCGGCGGGATGCAGTAGGAAATCCACCGTCGTCTGCTGGTCGACTTGCAGGACGACATTCGTCTTCTCCGATACGCGGAAGCCCTTGCTCTCTGCTTTAATCGTGTACACCGCGGGGCGCAGCCCCACGATGAAATACAGGCCGTGGTCATCGGTGTGGACTACTTGCGCAACACCCGTGCCATCGTTGGTGATGGTGACCGTGGCGTTCGCCACCGTGGCGCCACTCTGATCGGTCACAGTGCCGCGAATCTGGGCCTCGAACGCCCCCTGCCCAAAGGCCGCGCCCGCCAACACCAATGCGATCGCTGAGTAGAGAATCAGACTTGAAAGGGGAGCCAACCTGTGACGGCAGACACGCATAGCAGCCTCCGCGCGAGAACTTTCATTTTATTACGAGTTACAACTATTACTTTCGTTTATGGCGAAAGTCAAGTCAAATCGTGGCAAAAATAAGGTACGCCGCCACCCTCGAACAAGCGGCCTTTTCTCACCCCAATTTCGACTCCCGTGACAGAAGCCGTTAAGGTTGCGGTTGCTTTCTTCTTGTTTCACGAAGTTTCGTCCCGTACTCTGTTGGGCTGGTCAGCTCCGCTGCTGGCCAAGAGATTGATAAGGAAATCCATGCCACGTCCTGCTCGCCTGATTCTCTTTCTACATCTGCTAATGGTTCTCGCAGTCACGCGTGGTTGGTGTGGGGCGGGTGCTCCTGCCCCCCAACTCTCACCGCGAGCTCAGTCGACCCGCGAAGGCGAAGTCCTGACCTTATCGAACGACGCCCTGTCTGCATCGTGGTCCATCCACGGGGGCGCCTTGCGCTGGCAAAGCCTGGTTAACCACTACACGGATGCAACCTTGCCACTCGACGGCAACACGTTTGAACTCGTGCCGAGAGAAGGTCCGGTCCTGCGGTCGGCGGACTTCAAGATTGCCGCAGCGCCGATCCTCGAAGACATTCCCGCATCGGCCAGCTCCCCCAGAGCCGCCGACCATCTGGCGGGGCGCCAGATTCGCATCGAACTCGAAGACTCGACTGCGAAGATTCGCGTCAGCTGGAAAGCCACACTGCGCGACGGCGCAAACTACATTCGCCAGGAGGTGACCGTTCATGCGGCTGAGCAACCGTTCGCCCTCACGCAGATCAGCCTGGTGGATTTAGTCATGCCTGGTGCCGCGGTCTCCGGCCACGTGAAAGGATCACCCGTCACGGCTGGAACCGCGCTCTCTCCAACATGGTTCGTCGCCTTCGAGCATCCCTTGTCCGATTGCCGCGTCCGCGGTGACCGCGCCACCTGCTGGCTCACGAGGGAGCTTCCTTTGCAGGCCGGACACAGCGTGACCTATTCGTCAGTGTTCGGTGTGGCCCATCCCGCGCAGCTTCGCCGTGACTTCTTGAACTATGTGGAACTCGAACGCGCTCACCCTTATCGAACCTTCCTGCATTACAACTCGTGGTACGACCTCGGATACTTCGACCGCTACAACGAAAACGATGCCGTGACGGTCGTGCAGAATTTTGGCGAGCAACTGACGAAGCAGCGCGGCGTGAAGCTCGACAGTTTTCTCTACGACGATGGCTGGGACGATCCCGCCACGCTTTGGAAATTCAATCCCGGCTTTCCTGATGGCCTGACGAAGGTGGCGCAAACCGCGGCCAGTTATGGCGCCGCGCCTGGCATCTGGCTGTCGCCCTGGGGAGGCTACGACAAGCCCAAGGAGCGGCGGCTGGCGAGCGCGCGGTCCAATCCACAGACCCAGGGATTCGAAACCAACGAAGGCGGCTTCGCTCTGTCAGGGCCAAACTACTATCGCTACTTCCGCGACACCTGCCTTGACTTGATTGCAAAATATGGCATCAACCAGTTCAAGTTCGACGGCACCGGCAACGCCAACGAGGTGATTAAGGGCAGCGAGTTCGATAGCGACTTCGACGCTGCCATTCATCTCATCGGCGAACTGCGCGCCAGGAAGCCAGATCTCTACGTCAACCTGACGACAGGCACCTATCCATCACCCTTCTGGCTGCTTTATGCCGACTCGATCTGGCGTGGCGGAGAAGACCACAGCTTCGCCGGCGTCGGCTCGAATCGCCAGCGCTGGATCACTTATCGCGACTCGCAGACCTATCGCTGGGTCGTCGAAGAGGGCCCGCTGTTCCCACTGAATTCTCTGATGCTGCACGGGATGATTTTTGCGCGCTATGCTCAACGTCTCGGCGATGATCCCGGCCATGATTTTCCTGACGAAGTGCATTCGTATTTCGGCACGGGAACACAGTTGCAGGAAATGTACATCACGCCAAAGCTGCTGTCGGCCGCGGACTGGGATGTGCTCGCCGAAGCCGCGAAGTGGTCGCGTGCCAATGCGCAGACGCTGAAAGATTCGCACTGGATTGGCGGCGACCCCGCGCGGCTGGAAGTGTATGGCTGGGCGTCGTGGTCAAAAGAGAAAGCCATTGTCACGCTGCGCAATCCGAGCGACCAGGCGCAGGATTTCGCTGCGAGCCTAGCGGCGCTACTCGAGTTGCCAGATGGCGCCGCGTCGAAGTTCGCCGCACGCAGCCCGTGGAAAAGTGACGGCAACCAGGCGCTCAGCATTTCTGCACAGCAGCAACACGTATTTCACCTGCAACCGTTTCAGGTGCTGACACTGGAACTGGTCTCGACGCCATAACAAGCCGCGCTGCGACAGCCGCATCGGCTGCCCCGCGTGACCGCCGCAACCTCTTCCAATTGTTAGCATCCTAATTTCCAGAGTCTCGCTCATGAAAGCCGCAATCCTCACCTCGCCGCAATCTGTCTTGCAACGTCCGCTCAAGATAACCGACATGCCAGACCCGCGCCTCACGTCCGGCCACGTTCTGTTACGCGTACGAGCCTGTGGAGTCTGCCGCACCGATCTCCACATCGTTGAAGGAGACTTGCCACCACAACACGCGGAAATGATTCCGGGCCATCAAATCGTAGGCGAGGTTTTAGAGGGCGGTACAGAAGAAATTCCGCTGGGTTCACGCGTTGGCGTGTCGTGGCTCGGCGGCACTGACGGCACCTGTTCCTATTGCCGTCGGGGACTCGAGAACCTCTGTGACTCGCCAACCTTCACCGGCTACAGCGTCGCAGGCGGCTACGCGGAATACGCGCTCGCGAGGAATGATTTCGTCTTTCCGCTGCCCGATGCGCTGGACGATGTGCATGCCGCGCCTCTTCTCTGCGCAGGGATTATTGGCTTTCGCAGTCTGCGCGTCGCCGGCGTCGAACCGGGCGAGCGTGTTGGGCTGTTTGGCTTCGGAGCGTCGGCGCATCTCGCGATTGCAGTGCTGCGGGCGTGGAAGTGCGACGTCTACGTCTCGACGCGAGGCCGGTCGCATCGCGAGTTGGCGACATCGCTGGGCGCGGTTTGGGTGGGGAGTGAAACCGACAAGCCGCCAGTGGAACTCGATCGCGCCGTGACTTTTGCCCCCAGCGGAGACGTGATGATCGCTGCGCTGGCCAGCTTGCGCAAAGGTGGTGTGGTCGCAATCAACGCGATTCATCTCGATCGGGTACCCGAGTTCGACTACGACCGCCTGCTGTGGGGCGAGCGGCAGTTACGCAGCGTGGCCAATGCGACCCGCGCCGATGCCCGCGATTTTCTTGCGTTGGCCGCGAACATTGGGCTGAAACCCAAGGTGACAGTGTTCTCATTGGACCAAGCCAACGATGCACTGATCGCCTTGAAAAATGATGCGGTCGACGGGGCCGCGGTGATCATGCCATAGCTTGCGGAAAAACGGGGACCGCGGCGTCTAGCGCAGAAACACGAAAGCGCCGATGAGCAGGACGCAAAATACGATAGCCTGCCGCAGTTCGCTCCAGCCCAGACTGCGAACGACCAGCGGCACCGGCTTCTGGAAGAAGTAGAACCATCCGCGAAAAAGCAGCGGGACGAACGCAATCAGCGTGATCGACGGCAGGAACCCCCGCAAAGCGAGTGCCACCAGCGCAGCGGCCATGACGAATTGCCCGGCCGCGAATGTCCAACCCCGCGCGAACTTCGCGCGCAGGCCTTCGACCCGCGCCGTGTGAATTCTCAGCTGCACGTAGTGAATCTGGTTACCGGCGAAGAGCAGGTTGGCGAGCCAGAGAATCCATGCGGTCACGCCGAATCTTCCGATCATGACATAGTAGGCGGCTGCCGCGGACGACGTCAGGCCGATCGTGCCAACGATTTCTGAGAGCATCCGCGCACTTCGTCCTAGACGTTTCAACAGCGCCTGCCCGACGAAGGCCGCTCCAGCTGCGATTCCGATGAGCCACAGCGCGGGATTCCGTCCGGCCCAGAGCAGCGCGCCCAGAGCGATTCCAGCCACTGCCGCCAGGGCCGCGATTACGATCGCGACTTCGCGCCGCTCTACGCTTGTTTTCGCGCGCATGGCGGACAGACCGAGCAGGCTTTCGCACGGAGTGCGCAACCAGAACAGCGCGAGAGCAGCCGTGAGCAGCAGGAGGACTGGAAGAATGCGGCCGCCATCGCGGAGCGCGACTCCGGCGGCCGTGATCATCGGAACCAGCAGCAAGCCCCACGCTCCGTGCTCGCGCGGAACGATCAGGGCGAGCCGTCGCTCGCGGCGGGCTTTTTCGGTCGCGGTATCTTGCGGTGGACATGCACTGGGGCTAAAGCCCTCCGTGATTAGGCGGATCTTACGCGGCCCTGAAGGGCCGCTCTTCCACGGAATCCCCGGCATTTCGTTGGCAGCCGTTCGGTTGGCAGGCGTTTCGCTGGCGGCCATTAGCGCCATCCCGCCATGTGAATATGCTGCATGCCTTTGACGGCGCGCATGTATTGAGCTCGTTCGAACGCTTCCGGATTAGGGCACTTGAGCTGGCTCATGCTGCCCTGCATCTGGATCACCGATTCGTACTCGTGCTCTTCCATCCAATCGCGCAGTTCACGTTCGACGTGCCGCAGGTGATTGACGCCGTGGCGCATCAGGGACGAGCACATCATGGTGACGTTGGCTCCAACCATGAGCAGTTTGATCACATCGTCGGCGCCATGCGCTCCTCCGGTCGCCGCTAGGCCGGCCTTCAGCCGCCCATAGAGAATGCCGATCCAGGTCAATGGCAGGCGGAGCGACTGAGGCGTGCTCAGCAGCACGTTGGGACGAATCTCCAAATCCTCGAGATCAATATCCGGCTGGTAGAAGCGATTGAACAGCACGAGTGCGTCAGCCCCGGCGTCGTCGAGACGGTGGGCCATGTTCGCCATGTTGCTGAAGAATGGGCTCAGCTTTACCGCGACTGGAATGGTCACCGTGGATTTCACTGCCCGCAGAATGTCCAGATAAGTCTGCTCGACGTCAGCTGCAACCAACTTGGGATCGGTAGGGATGTAATAGATGTTGCATTCAATGGCGTCGGCGCCGGCTCGCTCGATCTCGCCGGCGAACTTTGTCCATCCCCCGAGAGTCGAGCCATTGAGACTGGCAATGATGGGAATCTTCACCGCCGATTTGGCTTTGCGAATGTGTTTCAGATACCCCTCAGGGCCGGTTTGAAACTCGCTGGCCTGAGGAAAATAGGTGAGCGATTCAGCGAAGCTCTCGGTTCCAGCAGCCAGATGATAATCGAGGTCGGCCTCTTCCTGACGCAACTGCTCCTCAAACAGCGAGTAGAGCACTACGGCCGACGCGCCCGCGTCTTCCAGGCGGCAAATTCCATCCACGTCGCGCGACAACGGCGACGCCGCCACTACCAGCGGCGAGCGCAGGTTCAAGCCAAGATAGGTCGTTCTCAGGTCCACCATCGGTTTCTCCTTCTCACTGCTTTACGCGTCGTAACTCAAACTCCCCTGCCGGTTCCTCCAAGATGTAGAGGGACAAGGACAGGGCACCTTATTTTGTTGCTCCCACCGGCGTCTTGTCAGCCTGCGGTGCCGGTTGCGCAGCGGCTTCTTTTGCTGCGGGCGCGACTTCCGGCTTGCGACTGGCCATGTACTCGTACATGCGGTAGCGGCGCTCCGCATCCTGCTGTGCCAGCTTCCACAAACGATCTGCGTCTTCCGGTTTGCTCTTGGTGAGCATCTTGAATCGTGTCTGCTGCAGCAGAAACTCTTGCACCTTGCGAGTAGGAGCGCGCGAATCGAGCATCAGCGGATTCTCGCCCGCCTCGGCGCGCTCGGGGTTGAATCGATACAGCAGCCACTGGCCCGAGTCGACCGCGACCTTCTGATCGGTCATGGCCGTCGTCATGTCGATGCCGTGCGCGATGCACGATGAATACGCAATGATGATGCTCGGCCCGTCATAGGCTTCGGCCTCGAGGAAGGCCTTGAGCGTGTGCTCGTCCTTCGCCCCCATGGCCACGCTGGCGACGTAGACGTTGCCGTAGGTCATGGCCATCAGCCCGAGATCTTTTTTCGGACCCGGCTTGCCTCCAGCGGCAAACTTGGCAACGGCGCCGCGGGGCGTGGACTTCGACGCCTGCCCGCCGGTATTCGAGTACACCTCGGTATCGAGCACGAGCACGTTCACGTTTCGGCCGCTCGCCAGCACATGATCGAGTCCGCCGTAGCCGATGTCATAGGCCCAGCCATCGCCGCCGACGATCCATACGCTCTTCTTTACCAGCATGTCGGCGACGGAGAGAAGCTGCCGCGCATCGGCGGAGTTCAGGTTGTGCAACTTTTCTTTCAGGAGCTCCACGCGCTGGCGCTGCTCGTAGATGTCGGATTCGTCTTTTTGCTTCGCCTTCAGGATCGTCTGTACCAGATCGTCGCCCACTGCGCCAGCGACGCGGCGAAGGAGTTCTTGAGCGAACTCAGTCTGTTTGTCGATTGAAACGCGGTAGCCCATGCCGAATTCCGCGTTGTCTTCAAACAACGAGTTTGACCATGCGGGGCCGCGGCCATCGCCGTTCTTCGCCCAGGGAGTGGTTGGCAGGTTGCCGCCGTAAATCGAGGAGCAACCGGTCGCATTGGCAATCACTGAGCGGTCGCCGAAGAGCTGCGAAAGCAGCTTGAGATAAGGAGTTTCGCCGCAGCCGGAGCACGCGCCCGAGAACTCGAACAGCGGTTCCTGCACTTGCTGCTGGCGGATCGTTCCGGGCTTAATCCTGCGCCTGTCGAGCTCTGGAATCTTGAGGAAGAACTCCCAGTTCTCGCTCTCGGGAGCACGCAGTGGAGGCTGCGCAACCATGTTGATGGCTTTTAGCCGCACTTCGCTCTTGTTCTTGACCGGGCAGACGTCAACGCACACGCCGCATCCGGTGCAGTCTTCGGGAGCGACTTGAATCGTGTACTTCATGCCCACCCACTCCTTGTCGCGGGCATCGCAGGATTTGAACGTGGCCGGGGCCTTGTCCAGTTCCTTGCTGTCGTACACCTTGATGCGAATCACGGCGTGCGGGCAAACCATGGCGCACTTGCCGCACTGGATGCAGATCTTCGAATCCCACGCGGGAATTTCCAGGGCCAGGTTGCGCTTCTCCCACTTCGCAGTACCAGTCGGGAAGGTGCCGTCACACGAGAACGCGCTGACGGGCAGTTCGTCGCCTCGTCCCGCATAGATGGTGCCTAGAACGTCGTGCTCGAACTTGGGCGCGCCCGGGAAGGCGGCGGGAATTTCCGCCGTGCTCGTGACGCTGGCGGGAATCGTGACTTCGAACAAGTGAGCCAGCGTTTCATCCACGGCCTTCAGGTTTTTCTGGACCACGTCTTCGCCCTTGCGGCCATAGGTGTAGCGAATGGAATCGCGAATGGCTTCGATGGCTTCGTCGCGGGGCAGAACTTTCGAGATCGCGAAGAAGCAGACCTGCATGATGGTGTTCATGCGAGAGCCCATGCCCGTTTCCTGTGCGACTTTGTAGGCGTCGATGGTGTAGAGCCTGGCTTTCTTCGCGATCAACTGCGATTGCACCTCGCGCGGCAGGTGGTCCCAGAGTTCGTCTTTGCCGAAGGGGCTGTTGACCAGAAAAACGCCGCCCGGGACGAGCGCGCTCAGCATGTCGTAACGCTCCAGGAAAATCCACTGATGGCACGCGATAAAGTTGGCCTTCGAAACCAGGTAACTCGAATGTATCGGCTGTGGGCCGAAGCGCAGGTGCGAGACGGTCATCGCGCCGGATTTCTTCGAGTCGTAAACGAAGTATCCTTGCGCGTAGTTGTCGGTGTTTTCGCCGATGATCTTGATGGAATTCTTATTGGCGCCGACGGTCCCGTCTGCTCCGAGACCGTAGAACAGGGCGCGGACCACGCTGTCGGGCTCGGTGGAGAACGCGGCATCGTAATCGAGGCTGGTGTGGTTCACGTCGTCTTGAATTCCGATGGTGAAATGATCTTTTGGTTTGGCCTGCTTCAGGTTGTCGTAGACAGCCTTGACCATCGCGGGCGTGAATTCCTTGGAGGACAGACCGTAGCGGCCGCCGACAATCGTGTAGGGACGGACGCCTTCGTCCGTCCTGCGAGCGTCCCCCCGCACGAATGCGCCCGGGGCTCCATAACCCTTGCTGATCCCTTCGTGCAGCGCGTTGACCACATCGAGGTACAGCGGCTCGCCGATCGCTCCCGATTCCTTGGTGCGGTCCAGAACCGAGATCTTCTTCACGGTTGCCGGGAGGGCTCCCATGAACGACTTCACGCAGAAGGGACGGTACAAGCGAACCTTGAGCAGGCCGACTTTTTCTCCGCGGGCGTTCAGGTATTCGACGGCTTCGTGGGCAGCTTCGGCGCCGGAACCCATCATCACGATCACGCGCTCTGCATCGGGAGCGCCCACATAGTCGAACAGGTGATACTGGCGTCCCACGACTTCAGCGAACTTGTTCATCGTGGCCTGCACCTTGGCCGGCGCGGCGTCGTAGTAGGCGTTGGCGGATTCGCGAATCTGGAAGAAGACGTCGGGATTCTGCGCCGTTCCGCGCAGCACTGGATGGTCGGGCGAAAGCGCGCGCTGCCGGTGCTCGATGACGCGATCCATATTGATGAGCGACCGCATGTCGTCTTCGTTGAGCATCTCGATTTTATTGACTTCGTGCGAGGTGCGGAAGCCGTCGAAGAAATGCAGGAACGGAATGCGCGTCTCCAGCGACGCGGCATGCGCGATCAGGGCCAGGTCCATGGCTTCCTGCACCGAGTTCGAGCAAAGCATGGCCCATCCCGTGGCGCGGCAGAACATCACGTCGGAGTGGTCGCCGAAAATCGAGAGCGCGTGTGTGGCCAGCGTGCGCGCCGTGACGTGGAATGCGGCCGGGGTCAGTTCGCCGGCAATCTTGTTCATGTTCGGGATCATCAGCAGCAATCCCTGGGAGGCGGTGAAGGTCGTGGCCAGCGATCCGGTCTGCAACGCACCGTGAACCGCTCCCGACGCTCCCCCTTCACTCTGCATTTCGACGACATGGGGCACGCTGCCCCAGGCATTCGGCACGCCTTCGGACGACCACTGGTCCGCCCACTCGCCCATCGGCGACGAAGGAGTAATGGGGTAAATGGCGATGACTTCGCTGACACGGTAAGCGACATTCGCCACCGCCTCGTTGGCGTCCATGGTCTTGAATTTGCGCTTCATTGACATCCCCTTTTCTGACGATCGACGGCGATCACTGGCGTGACCGCAACGATGCTCTTAGGATGCCGCAAGGAGAGCAAGGATGTCGGGACGTAGGTTCACACCGGGGTGTGATTAGAATCACACTTTTCCCGGAAAGGGATGAACAGCATGAAGTTGCAGGGATCGACAGCCGCCTGACAGATCGGAAAATGAGCGTTTTTTTACGTCCGGGTAGCCGCCGACCCTTAGCACCCTCGTTCCTCACTTTTCACAACGCGTCTCTGGGAGACTCCCTGGGAAGAGCTCCGAGTAGCCGACGATAGACCCAGAGTCCCGGGCGGTCCTGTGCAATGTGCCGCAGCGGCTATAATTGCGCCTACTCATGGCGCTAGCCCCTGGCACGAAACTTGGCCCTTATGAAATCCAATCACCGCTTGGAGCCGGCGGCATGGGCGAGGTGTACCGCGAAGTGGCAGGTCTCGAACGGAGGCGGAGTTTTGCCTCGCTGGCGGCGGGATGGAAAGGAAATCTTTTTTCTCAGAATGGGGAGCACGAGCATCTTTGGCGCTGATGTCAACGGCCACGGATCGAGTTTTGAAGCCGGTGAAGTGCGCACCCTGTATAACGTCAACAACCTCTTCCGAATACAGCGGGACAGCACTACGCGGTCACCAGTGATGGCCAGAAATTTCTGCAGCTCACGACTGGCAATACCGGCAACCTGCCGGTGATCGTCATCCAGAATTGGACCGCGCAGTTGCCGGGCAAATAAATTCTATCGAGTCGAGTTCATCCAGGATTTTGCCTGGGAAAGCTGCCTTTCCCATTCATCCGCAAACCTTCCAACCGCCCATTGCCCGGCGAGCACTTCAGTGGTCGGTAAGAATACGCGAGCGAACGGAGCGCCCAGTCCCTCCCCTTCGCGCCTCAGGGCAATAATCTGCGTGTTTGTAAACACGAAAAGTAAAGATCGGTCCGGCGCGGCGAATGCGGTTTGCGCATCAGGCACTCTCGCCAACACCTGATTCCAGCCAACCCCCAGTTCATCACTCCCCACAAGTTCCCTGGGCGGACGCACAGACGGAGAGCAGGAGGCCTCATATCCCCGCAATGCGCGGCCATCGTGGCTAAAAGTCCATTGGAACTCCCAGCGCATTCTGCCCCGAGTCATACTCCATGCCTGCGCCGCATCGTCGAGAAACTCGTGGGTGTTGAAGTCGCTCTTCTCAGCCACGCAGTTTTCTATATCCTTGCGAACAACTGCGTCGGAAAGTTTCGGCTTCCACGGCGAATCGTCTTGGTTGTTGGCCACGTCATCGAGCGCAGGATGAGGTGAAGGGTCGTGTACTCCCCCAACTGTTCGTCGACCGAGAGGTAATCCGTGCCTGCCCAGGTCAGTCGCAACTCTTTGAGTTCGTCGGACTGGTCGGGAAGGTTCTTCCGGCTGCTCGGAAGTGCTTGCGTCGTTCGCCGGAGACGGCGGCAAGGCCGGCTTGGTCCCGATCGGCGCGGCCCAGAGCTGCCAGACGAACTCGCCAGCTGTGGCATCTGCTGCATTCTGCTGCTCGGGTGGTGGCTTCATGCCGGCAAGCGTTCGGGGCAGGGAGACTCGCAGCTCCCAAAATCCGCTCTTGCGTGGCACATAGAAGTGAGGGCTGCTGACGGCCACGCGCATCTTTTCGCCGTCGATCACCAGCAACGTCGTGTTGAACGGCGTCGCACACAAGCTGCCTCGGCCGCACTGCGGCTCTCTCATGGCAAACAGAAAGCCCAGCTTGGAAGGAGCCCGATCGGCGGCAACTGCGATCGGCGCCAGAATTACGCAGGCCAGGATTACGCAGGCGACGACTACGCCGGCCAGAAACAAGCTCACTGCCCGTGGCGCTCTCATCATTTCTTCTGTCCTTTTACGGCCGCCAGAGACTCCTGGTAACGCTTGTCGACTTCCGGCGCACTCTTCAGATATCCGGGCTCGCGCCTCTCGGCTTCCTCAAAGGCGGCGATGGCTTCCTGATATCGGCCAGATTCGTACAGCGCCCATCCCAATCCTCCCAGCGGGAATGCCTGCTTGGGGCTCAAATCGGCCGCCCTGCGATAAGCCGGGATGGCCCGGTCATTCTGGCCGAAGTCGTGCGCCAGCTTGGCGAAGCGGTACCAAGTGTTCGCCGTCTTCCGTCCTCCTTCGGACGTACCCGTGCCAGTATCTTCACCACGAATTGCGCGACTGTTGCCTGCTCAGCGCCAAAGGACTGCTTGTCTTGCGTCAACGCAAAGACGGGGGTCGGGCAGTCCCACTGATCCTGAAACGCCTGATCGAAGTGGTCGAGCGCCTCCTGATATTTCTTCTGGTGCAGATAGAAGAGTCCAAGGTCGCCGTTCGTCGAGCAATCCGGATGTTCGTCAACTGCCTCGAGATATTGCTCTTCTGCACCCTTGAAATCGCCGGCGGACTCCAGCGCAGTCGCGTAAGCATCCCTCCACACGAACTCGTCGGGATACTTGGCTAGATGCACTTTGTAGATCTCTGCCGCCTCGGATCCCTTGCCCTCTTGAAGCAGTGTCGTGGCGAGATTCAACATCAGCGAATGCTGCGGATCGCCACCACTTTCTATAAGTTTCCGATACACCGCCTCTGCCTCGGATGCTTTGCCTTCTTGCAGCAGCGTGCTAGCGAGGTTAACGCTTAAGATGTGCTGAGCGTCGGAGACTCGCTCCAATGCTTTCCGGTAAGCCAACTCAGCGAGTGCATACTCCTGAACTTGACTCAATTCAAAAGCCAGACTGTCCAGCGGCGCTGCCGAAAACCCTACTGCAGTCCGACAAGTGGAACGAAGCTTGTCTACGTTCTTCTGCTTGATGTGCAGTGAGCACAACCCGGCAGCGGATAGCGCATCGGTAGGGTCGGCCGCCAATCCCTTTTGAAACATCGCTTCCGCTGCGGCGATTCTTCCACGGGCCCTTAGCGCGTTACCGTAGCCGGCATAGACGCGAGGATCGTCGGGGGCGCTTTCGAGCGCGCGCTGCCACAACTCCAGGCCCTGCTCGTTCGACTTGTAACTGTCGGCATTGTCCGCCAGAAGCGCGACGTCGACGTAGTAGCGCTTCCATTCGGCATTCAACTCGATCGCCCGAAGATACGATCGCACACCCACATCGCTCGCGTTAGGGCTGGAAGTGGCAAGCCCACGCAAGAAGTACGCCAACGCATTTTCCGGATCGATCCTGATCGCCTCATCCAGTGCCATGGTTGGGCTATAGAGAGGCTCGGCCGCATACTCATAGGTGAGGACCAGTGATCTTTCTTTCGCGCTCAGTGGAAGCTTCCCGGCACGCTTGCAGGCCTGCACATCTAGATCTTCAAGACACCGCGCAACCAGGCCTCTGCCTGGCGGAATCTGGAGAGCCTGCGAACTTCCGGATGGCTTTCTGTCCGGAACCGTCTGCCCGGCCACGGTCGGCGAAAGCGCGACCGAAATTAGAACGGCCAGCGCACCGTGAATCGAGTGCGACCAATTCATTCCAGCAATCTACCACTTCTATTAAGGCTGCTTTGATTACTGTGGTGCCTGGTTCGCGGTTAGTGCCAATCGTAGGACGCACGCGGAGGGGTAGCAAAGACGGCCTTCTCCCGATTTCTAGCCCACCAGATCTTCCACTTTTGAAAATTCTCGGCGGTTGGAGGTGCGTCCGCAAGCAGAGGAGGATCTTTCACCATTTCTGCAAGGGCCGTCAGGATAAGACTGTTGCGACGATCAGCCCAGTCAAACCAGCTTGCGCATTCCTTCTGTGCTGCCTCTTGTTGATCCTTCGACCGTTGACTTACTTGAACGGCCCTCGCCAGGCACGCGTCAAAGGTCTTCTGAGCATCCTGACTGATTCGATTCGAGCTTCCCAGGCCGCCGATGAGAACCTCGACGGCAGTCTTGCCTCCAGCGAATCTGAGCTTTCGGATCGCCTCAAGCGGAAAGTAGCCAGGGTACATGGCGAACGAGTTCAACTCCGTTGCCACTTGGCCTGCGGTCTTCTGGTCTCCGAAACGCAACAAGGCGGCCTGGATATTTCCCTGAATCTCCAAGTCCGAGTCCGAACGACCATCTTCATTCCGAATCACGTCTGGAAACAACTCTCTCGCCCCCATGACTTCTCCGGAACGCGGCGCGGGAAACTGCTTGAGGATTCCTTCGGCAGAGTCCCCACCAAACGTGGCGATGTCCAGAATGGCGTCGGGATGGCTCCACTCGACTCTCCGAGCGAGGCATTGCAAGTAGGGATCCGCTACGCCCTCGAAGACCGGCTTGCTCAGATGTTGTCCTTTGTGCTTCTCGAGCCATGCTTTCCACTCAGCGATACCGGAGGGTGAGTAGTCAGCATCCGGGAGATCTGGGACGACATGTCGCCTGGCGATTCCCCTGACCTCTGCGAGTATTCCGTTCCGAGCATCGTAGGGACCGTCGGCTGGCCCGTGCTGTATTTTCATTCGGGGATCATTGGCGTGCTGAATCAGAAACTCCACCAGAGTCTGGAGCGCCCAGTCATCACCAATAAAATCGATTCTGGCTGGGTACGCTTCGTTACTGCCTGGGTACGGCCCGATGCGCTGCTGGTTCCATTGCCGCTTAATCGTCGCGTAAGCGTCCTCGTCCCCAAGTTTCGCAAGGGCTGTCCGCGCTGCGGCATCGAAGCTTGAAGCGGTGCACGCGCTCTGCCTGGGCAGGCTGGCAAACTGGCGAAGAACCGGGACGGCAAGACTTCCGGCAACCGACGCCTGGACGAGAATCACATCGTGCCCATACTTGTACTCCATTGCCTGGACGTCATCGTACGACGAGCAAGTGGCGAATATGGCTTGGAGAACGGCGACGGCAAGTTGCGGGCTGCTCGCGCTGCAATTCTGTGCCACCAGTGGAGCGGCCGCACAAGAAAAGACCACCAGTCCCACGATGCATATTCCAGCCCTAAGAGCCCTTGGACCCTGGGCAGGGACGCGAGATTGCTGGTATCGGTTCACGACTCTGAGATCGTACTGCATGGAGAACGATCACAGTTGTGGTTCTTGTATCCGAACTTACTTCTAAAGGCCTGAGCCTACGGGACGAGGTTTTTGTTCCGCTCAGCGCCAGGCCCGGAAACAAAGGGCGTGCGAGCTTACGGCCCGCTGCCTCCCGTGTGGCAGTCGGCGCAACTGACCTGCGTGAGATCGCCTATATCGACAGGATGTTTGAAGGCTGGGGCGGCAGCGGGGGCTGCTGTCGCCGTGCCCTCGGTCTCTGACATCAGGGTGTGACACTGGTTGCAGTCTTTGCTCACAATTCTCCCATCGGCGCTGACGTGCTGGCCGTCGTGGCAGCGGAAGCATCCGTTGTAGTAGTAGTGGCCCAGGTTGTTGGGATGCGTCTGCCAGTTCAGCTTCATTTCCGGGAACGTGGTGCGTTTGAAAATCTCCTGCACCTCGGTGACCGCATTGCGGATCTCGAGCTGCTTGGTCTTCGCCACGTCGGGATACTTGCTCTCGTAAAACCCCTGAATTCCGCTGGCGATGCCGCGTGTCGCTTCGTCGGTGGTGTTGTAGCTGGCGGTGAGGACCGTAACTGCCTCCTGCTTGATGAAGGGCAGGGAAACGTCGAGACGGCGCGCCGAGCAGCGACTGGTCCACCGACTGGTCTGGCGGAACATAGATGTGGGTGGGACGGTTGTGGCAGGCCACGCAGTCCATGTGGTGCTTGGCGGCTTTGGCGATCTGGTCTTTGCTCAGCGTGGAGTCCTTGGCGTAATACTCGGTGACCCGGCCCTGCTGGTCTTCGACTGAATATAGGGAATGATCTGGTGCTTCTCGTCGGCGGCCACATAGTCGATCTTGTTGGCGATGTTCATGTGCCAGTGGATGCCTTCGGGTGCGCCCGTGGCAGGATCCCCGCCGCCCGTCTTGATGAGCATCCGCACCTGGCGCAGCGTGTTCTTCTCATCGTTGGCGTAGTGGGAGAAGACTTTCAGCTGCGCCGCCGTAGAACTTCTTCGGCCAGTGGCACTGCTCGCAGGTTTCCTGCGCAGGACGCAAATTCTTGCACCGGCGAAGGAATGGGCCTGGGGAACGTATTGAAAATGGCGGCAAAAACCTGGCGGCTGCCCGACAGCTTCGATTTCACAAACCAGGTTGCGCCCGGTCCCACGTGGCAATCGGCGCAAGCCACGCGGGCATGAGGCGACAGTTGATAGGCGGTGTATTCCGGACTCATCACGGTGTGGCACAACTGTCCGCAGAACTGAACCGACTCGGTGAATTCGTAAGCTTTGTAGCTGCCCGCGGTGCTCACGATGACGAACACGACCAGAAATGTGGTGAAGGAGATGACTGCGCTGCGCTGCGTCGGATCGTTGAGATCAATCCGAGGATAAAACTCGGTCGAGACAATCTTCTTGCGGCGCTCAATCAGCACGCCGGCCAGCATCAGCAGCAGACCGAGAACCAGAAACCCTGGCGACACCATATACGCCAGAATGCCGATGTAGGGGCTTGGCCTAACCGCGATCGCATCAATGATGACGAACAGAAGAATGTTTGCCAGGCTGACGATCGCCAGCGCCAAGCCTGCCAGGCTGATCCAGTTGCGCATCAGCATGCGCAAGCGGTGGCGGGGCTCCACTTCAGCCGGCGGAGTATTCTCAGTGTCCATCGTTGACCTCGGCTGCCTCGGGTTCTTCGTCTGCCTCGCTTGCGGCGCCGGCCTCAGCCTCGGGCGGTGCAGTCAGGGTCTCCGTGTCGAGGCCATGTTCTTCGCGGTAGTGGTGCGTCGTCATCTTTCCATCCCACCACGCCCAGTTCATCGGATAGACGTCTGGGTCGAGGAACACCTGGTAGAAGTGCCAGACGATAATGGCCAGGGTCGCGAGCACTGCTTCATAGAAGTGAATCGCCGTCGCGACATCCAGCCACCAGCGCGGCATGTGGTTGCCCACAAGAACTTTGGCCCACAGCATGATTCCGGTCACGGCCATCACGATCATGCCCCAGACCAGAGCCCAGTACTCCGCCTTTTCCGCGTAATTGAAACGGGCAAACTCAGGTTTTCGTGATGTCAGGCCAAGATAGTAGCAGACATTCTGCCACGCGCCCCGGGCATCGTCCAGAGTCGGGAACAGATCTCGCACCAGTTTGCGTCCCTCGCGGCTGAAGGCGATGTCGAACATGTGGTAAACGCTGACGCCGATCAGAATGACCGCTGCGATGCGGTGCACCAGGCCCCGCATATGCTCGCCCAGCGTCAGCATGGAACTGAACCAGGAGACGGGAAACTTCAACGCAAAGCCGGTCAGCACCAGCACGATAAAACTGGTGAGCAGCGTGGCATGCTGCAGGCGAAAGCGGAGCGGCATGCGCATGACGAAAGCATGCTGGATCTTGCGGCGAGCCACCAACTTGGCCCGCCAGATCAGGAAGTTGTGCAGCAGCATGCCGCCGATGACCGCAAAGATCATGCTGAGATAGAAGCGGCGAATCCAGCGTACGGCCTTGCTGCCGATATCGGCGGAGAGGGGCGCATCCACGTGAACCTTCGAGGCCGCAAATTTTTCCGTCACCCCGGGATGGCATTGGCCGCAGGTGCGGGCGAGGTTCGCGCGGTTGATGGTCGAGCGCGGATCGGTCGACGGGAAGATGCTATGGGTGCCGTGGCAACTGGCGCAGTTGGCCACGACTTGCGATCCGCCGCGCGCCGCCAAGCCGTGATAGCTCGCCAAATACGTGGTCTCGCGGCGCCCTTCCACGCCGAACTCCTGCGAGAGCCTCATCCCTTCATGGCAGCGAGCGCAAGTGGCCCGGGCCAGATTCTGCCCGTTCACCGGAGAATTCGGATCGAGGTGTGACTTGATGGAGTGAATGCCGTGGCAGTCGGTGCAGACCGGGGCCTGCCAATTCGCTTTCGCGATGGCCTGCCCGTGGATGCTCTGCTGAAATTCCTTGGAGATCGTGTCGTGGCATTTGCCGCACGTGAGCGGCACGTTGAACTTGAAGATCGGTGATTTCGAGTCCCGGCGTCGAGAATCTCGTGGGTGCCATGGCAATCGGTGCAGACCGCGGCTTTCTCCGAACCGGCGGCGACTGCGTGTCCGTGCACACTCTGCTCGTAGGAAGCCACCATCTGCGCGCTCTGGCCGCCATCTTCCATCACAAATTTTTGGCTGTGGCAGGCGCCGCAGGTCGCGGGAATGTTGGTGTGATGCACGCGCGACTTGGGATCGCTGGCGGGGAGCAATTCGTGCGGGCTGCCGTGGCAATCTACGCAGGTGGCGGCTTTGCTGTTGCCTCCCTGCACAGCTTTGCCGTGGAAGCTCCGATCGTACGCTGCCTGCTCGTCGGCATGGCACGTCGCGCACGAAATCTTCTTCGGAGTTGTTTCGTGAGCGGCGCTGGTTACGTCCGTATGGCAGTCCACGCAGGTGAACATGCTGCCGTGAATGGAGTCTTTAAAGGCTTGCGCATCGACATGCAGGCTGGCGGGCTTGCCGTTGACGTCGTGCGTGAGAGAGGCGTCGCTATGGCAGGCCAGGCATTCGTCGGCCGTAGGTTTCGGGGGTTGTTTGGCAGCGCCGTGGAGAGATCCAACCGTCAGAAAAAGCAGGGTGAGGGCAACTCCAGGCGCAAAAATATTCCGTATTGTTCGCGTGGACATGCTCTCACCCGCCAATTCTTTAAAGTTGAGTTTTGTTGCGGCCGCGCTCAGGCCGCCTTTCGCTGTCCCGACTACTTAGCCAGGCTGCGAATGTATGCAACCAGACCCTTGATGTCTTCCGCTTTCAGCTTGCCGTCGTAGCTCGGCATCTTGCCTTTGCCCTTGGTGATGATGTCGGTGAGCTGCGCGTCCGTCTCAGCCTTTACTTCAGCCGACGCGAAGTCGCGCGTGCCCATCTTGCCGCCCTTGCCGTCCGCGCCATGGCACATGGCGCATTTCGCCTTGTAGGTTGCGGCCGCGTCCTGTGCGGCTGCCGGTGAAGTGCAGACTGCGATCGCTCCGCAAACCAGCAGAGTTAACAGAGCCATACGAAGAGAGAGATGTTTCACGTTAACTTCCTCCTGAGGAAGATTTTTCTGGCACGATATCACAGAGCAAAGTGGCTCGCGCCTGCCTTGCCACGCTACAGCTCTCGGAACGCAGTTCGTATCGTGCTTTCGTTCCGCATCCGGAGACTCACTGGCAGCCGTAGGATCACACGCCCGCCTAAGCGAAACTATGGGAGAAGTCACTCCGCCCTGTGACAGAGATCACAGGACTTTTTCCTTTCGATTGTGATGTTTATCACGATCCGCCGTGCGACGCCGCACTGCGCCGCTAACCCTCAAAACCTACGATCCCTCCATGTCTACTCTGTCGGTTCCTCCCGCTTCTGCTTCCCGAGAGCCCCGTGCGAGTTCGGGATCGAGTTCGGTTTCGCAAGGATTCCGCTTGCGTCCGCTGCAGGTGACGTGGGAGATGACGCAAGCCTGCCGGTGGAAGGCGACACCGTTGCGGGCTGCGTTGCGCGCGTCCCGCGATCGTCACCAGTTTTCGACTGCGGAGGCTTTTCATCTCGTAGAGGAGGTGGCGTCCCTTCACGTTCCCCTGCTCGCGTTGACGGGCGGAGATCCATTGCTGCGTCCCGACGTGTTCCCGGTGATCGAGTTCGCCTCGCGCCATTCGGTGCGCACCTCGCTTACCCTGCTGCCCACGCCGTCGCTGAGCGCGGAGAACATCGCGGAATTAAAGGCCTCCGGTTTGATGCGGGTTGCGTTCTGGCTGCACGGCTCCACGGCCGCGCTCGACGACGCTCACTGGCTGGTTCCGGGAGCGCACCGGCGCACGCTCGAAATCATCGGAACCTGTCACGAAGTCGAGCTGCCGGTGCAGATCAATACCATAATGTCGCGGCGCAATCTCCACGACGTGGAACCGATGATTGAACTTCTCACGCGCCTGGATGTGGCGCTGTGGAACGTTTTCTTTTTCGTTCCCGCCAGCCGTGAACAGGCTGGTGAAATGCTCACTGCCGGCGAGCACGAAGATATTTTCGCCAGGCTCTATGCGGCCACCAAGCGTGTTCATTTCCAGATCAAGACCACCGAGGGGCAACACTACCAGCGCTATCTCCTGCAACAGCGCGCCCGCGAATCGCGCGGCCGCATGACCGAGGCCGACATCATCACCTGCGCCCCCAAGGGCGTGAACGACGGCAAGGGATCTGTCTTCATCAATCACCACGGCGAGGTCTTTCCCAGCCGGTTTCTGCCCCTTCCCGTCGGCAACATTACGACCCAGACCCTCGCTGAGATCTACTGCGAGTCGCCTCTGCTAGTGTCACTCCGCGACAGTTCGAAACTGAAAGGCAAGTGCGGACGCTGTCCCGTCCGCAATGTTTGCGGAGGCTCGCGCGCCCGCGCATTCGCCTTGACCGGCGATCTCTTCGCCCAGGAGCCCTGCTGCTCTTACGAACCGTGAGTACGACCGATAACAACCAGTCCTGCCGCATCAACCGCTGGTCCTAATCCACCCCCACAAGTGAGCAATTTTGAACAGACAGGACCGGGGAGTTTTTCTTACCTTTTCTCGATCAGAGCCCAAAGGGAGAATCCTGCGCAGTGGTTCGAAGCCCAAGGCGGAGCTCTGGGCTCAGCTTCCACTTTGTTCTCGTTGGTCCCTAGGAGGTATGCGCCATAGTCAAAAACCTTCGCGCACTTCCAGTCTCCGGTCGGTTGTTCGCGCGACCCACGGTTGTGATTGTAATCACATGCAACTGTGATTCATCGTCCGGCACGTTCTTTTCGACTATCGGTAGTATCAGGCCCATCTGTGGAACAGGTTTCTACCCTTAGGGGAAACGATTCAAGGAGATGTCGATGAAAAGAGTGGCTAGTTCCTTGTTCATGGCAGTTTCTGGACTTGTGCTGTGTTTCCTTGTCGTGAATCCGCCCAGCGCCTTAGCGGTTCCAAGCTATGCGCGGCAGACGGGTTTGGCATGCAGCGGCTGCCATTACGCTCCTCCGGAACTCAATCCGGCCGGACGACGCTTCAAGCTGCTCGGCTATGTGGATCGAGCGGATGACACAAAAGTCGTAAAGAAGGACGGAAGCAAAAAGAGCGCCGCCCTTGATCTTCTGTCATCGCTGCCGCTTTCCGTAATGCTCGATACCTCATTCACCGCGACCAAGTCCCCGGTACAGGGCACGCAGAATGGCAGCTTCGAGTTGCCTCAAGATATCTCGCTCTTCCTGTCTGGAGCATGGACGAGCAACGTGGGCAGCTTTCTGCAAGTGACTTACAACACCCAAGGTGACCATTTCAGTATGGACAACACCGATATCCGCTTCGCGAACAAGACTACGCTGGGCGGCAAAGAACTGGTCTACGGCCTCGATCTGAACAACAATCCGACCGTCGAGGACCTCTGGAACTCAACCCCAGCCTGGACTTATCCGTGGGTCGCGGCCGATTCTGCGCCGGGGCCCTCTGCCAGTGCCCTCATTAACGGTACCCTGGCTCAGGATGTTGCTGGATTCGGCGGCTACGCCATGTGGGACAGCCATTTGTATCTGGACTTTGCCCTCTACCGCTCGGCGCACATCGGCAGTGTCTCTGCCAAACGACGGAAGTTGTTGCACCTTCAACATCCATGGCGTCGCTCCCTACTGGCGCGTGGCGTGGCAGCAATTGACCGGCAAAACCCAGTATGAGGTCGGCGCCTACGGCATGCACATGCGATCTACCCCCAACCGGATCGTCGATCCCATCACCAATGTAACGGGGCCGGAAGATTCGTACACGGACTATGCCTTCGACACACAGATTGATCGCACGTTGTTCCGGACGGACGTGCTGTCATTCCGCGGTACATTCATTCACGAAAATGCTGACTTGTTAGGCAGCTTGAACCAGGGCCTCGTCGGAGTTGGTCCGCACCGTCTGAACACGGTTCTGGCCAATGCCGAATACCACATCGGCAACAAGTACACCGGCACATTCGGTTGGTTCGGAACGAGTGGCACACCTGACATGGTGCTCTATCCGCAAAGTGCCGTAGGCGGCAGCGCCAATGGAAATCCCGAGCAGTGCCGGATATATCGCCAACGTTACCTACTGGCCGTGGCAGAACCTGGAACTCGCCGCGCAATACACCGGATACACGCGCTTCAACGGCGGCTCGACCAACTACGATGGCGCGAATCGCAATGCCAGCGCAAACAACACCATCTACGTGGATATGAAAATTGTTTTCTGACGCAAGCAAATCAGCAATTACCGATTGCGAGTTCAAAAGGAGAAGAAGCAATGAAATACAAGGCATTCGTACTAGTAGCAGTGATCCTCGGCTTGTGCGCCGGAGCCTTGGCGGGCGACATCGAGGGCAAAGTCACTGGAATGAAGGGCCACTCGGTGGTTTACGTTGACGCGATCGCGGGCAAGACGTTTCCGGCTCCTAAAGATCATCCCGTTATGGATCAAAAAGGGCTGATGTTTGCGCCCCACATCATGGCCGTACAACAGGGCACAACCGTCGAGTTCTTGAACAGCGACAGCGTGAACCATAACGTCTTCTGGACCGCGATCGGCGGCGACAAGAAGGCAGGACACAATCTCGGGACCTGGCCTAAAGGCGAGAAGCGTCCCTTTACTTTCGACAAGGCTGGCGTGGTGCCGGTGCTCTGCAATGTCCACCCGGACATGGCTGGATACGTCATTGTCAGCCCCACTCCCTATTTTGCCGAGACCGATGACAGCGGCAACTACAAAATTAAGGACGTTCCCGATGGCAGCTACAACCTGGTGGTCTGGCATGAAGGCGCCAAGAACCAGTCCAAGCCGGTGACCGTCGCGGGCGGGGGCAAAGCGGATTTCACCCTGACGAAGTAAGGAGCATGCAACACGAGTACGGGGAGCGATCGAGGCGCTCCCCGTATTTCATTCCAACCCTCAGCCCGCAACTCAGTTGACGTTTGGCCCTTGTCGCGCTCAAAGTGCCTGCAATGCTGAAACGATTCAAAAACAAGAAAGTCGATGGGGATTGGCTGAACACGAATTTCCCCTGCATGATGGCCTGTCCGGCTCACACCAATGCCGGGCGCTACGTAGGCCTGATTGCCGAGGGCCGCTTCGAAGAAGCCTACCGCATTGCGCGCGATCCGAATCCGCTGGCCAGCATCTGCGGACGAGTCTGTGCGCATCCCTGCGAAACGGCCTGCCGCCGCGGCGAAATCGACAAGCCGATTTCCATTCGCGCCCTGAAGCGCTTTCTCACCGAGCAGCATGGCCCCGAATCGAAACATCCCATCAACGTCAATGAGGGACGCGGGCAGAAAAAACTGCCTTTCAAGGTTGCGGTCGTGGGCGGCGGCCCAGTGGGACTCTCGGCGGCGCACGATCTTGCCCTGATGGGCTACGCGGTCACGATCTTCGAAGCCGCCCCGGTCGCTGGAGGAATGCTGTATCTGGGCATTCCGGAATACCGGCTGCCGCGCGATGTGGTCGAAGCGCAGGTGCGAGAGATTCTTGAGACGGGCGACATCACGCTCAAGCTGAATCAGGCTGCGGGGCGCGATTTCACGATTTCTGATCTGCGGCGTGAGGGATTCGATGCGGTGCTGATCGCCGTGGGCGCGCACCAGCAGCCGGGACCTGACCATTCCAGGAGTCGATCTCGACGGCGTCTACAAAGGCATTGATTTCCTGCTGAACGTGAATCTGGGATACAAGTTCACCATCGGCAAGAAGGTCATCGTGATTGGCGGCGGCAATGTCGCCATGGACGTGGCGCGGTCCGCCGCCCGTGAAGTCGTCAGAGCAGCATGCCGGCGGCGTGGAAGACTATGCGCCTTCGGACGAAAACGTCTCTGCCGTTGCCACGAAGGAAATGGTGGACATTTCGCTCTCGGCGTTGCGCATGGGCGCGCGCGAAGTGAATCTGGTGTGCCTGGAGCGTCGCGAAGAAATGCCCGCCGCCCTGGAAGAAATTGTCGAGGCCGAGGAAGAAGGCATCACCATGCATCCCGGGCCTCGGACCGAAGCGCATCCTGGGCAAGGACGGCAAGGTCACGGCTCTCGAAGCTTTAAAGACGAAGTGGGTGTTCGATCAGAACCGGCGCTTCAATCCCGCATTCTTCGAAAACAGCGAAACGCAGATCAAGTGCGACACCATCATCATGGCGATCGGGCAGGCGCCGCGCCTCGATTTCTTTACGCCGGAAGATAAAGTGGAACTCTCGCCGCGCGGGCTGATCGCAGTCAATCCGCAAACGTTGATGACTTCTGCTGCCGGCATTTTTGCCGGAGGCGATTGCGTGTTTGGCCCGCGCCTGATTATTGACAGCGTGGGCGACGGCAAGCGCGCGGCCGTCGGTATTGATGAATATCTGCGGGGCGGCAAGCATCCCGAGCCCATCATCGAAGTGGAAGTGCTCAAGCGGCACGCCATGACGCTGGGCTATCTCGACATCAACCGTCAGGCCGTTCCGATGCTTCCGCTCGAGCGCCGCACCGGCGTGACAGAAGTGGAAGTTGGCTACGACGCGCCCGAGGCCATGGCCGAAGCGCAGCGCTGCCTGCACTGCTGGGTCAACACGATTTTCGAGGGCGTCCCCGAAGACGGCAGCATGTGCATCCTGTGCGGCGGCTGCGTGGATGTTTGTCCCGAGAAATGCCTGGAACTGGTTTCGCTCGATCGCATCGCCTTCGAGCCGGAGACTGTGCAGCATATCCGCGACAACCAGGAATTGTTCGGCGTGGAATTCGACGAAGTGAAAGCCGACGACCTGGGAGTGGTGACCGGCGCCGCGATGCTGAAAGACGAAACGCGTTGCATCCGCTGCGGACTGTGCGCCATGCGGTGTCCGGTGGGCACCATCACGATGGAGTCGTACAACCTGATTCCCGCAGAACCGACCGGGCTGATTTCCGTGGCCGCGATCGGCGCGGGCTTGCAGAAGTAAGAAGAGACCATATGGCAGACGAAACCAACAAAGCAGAAGACGTCAACCGCCGGCAGTTTTTCGCGAAGCTGGGACTCGGTTCTTTGAGCATCGCCGCCGCGGGCACGGCGGCATTCTCGTATCAATTCCTCGAACCGAACGTGCTCTACGAGCCGTCGCCGGTGGTCAACGCGGGCAAGCCCGACCGGTACCCGCTCGGCAGCGTCACCATCGATGTGAATTCCGGGATCTACATGATCCATTCCGATGAAGGCTATTTCTCGCTGAGCGCCGTCTGCACGCATCTCGGCTGCATGACGGCGTGGAAGCCGGAATTGAACATGATTGCCTGCCCCTGCCACGGCAGCAAGTTCGAGCAGACGGGCAAAAAAATCGAGGGCCCTGCGCCCAGGCCGCTGCCCTGGAAGCGCATCTGGCTCAACGACGATGGCGATCTTTTGGTCGATCGCTCCACTGACGTTCCCGCGCTGGCGCGGGATTCATTCGTGAGGGTCTAAGGACATGGCGAAAACAGTAGACCAATATTTCGACGACCTGCGCGGCACGCGCGTGTGGCGCTCGATCTTCCGCAGCGGCACCGGGTCAAGCACGCTGAAGCGCGCGCTGGCGATTCAGCAGAACGTGTTCCTGCACTTGTTCTCGACCAAGGTGCGCACCCGCATGCTGAGCTTCAGCGCGACCTGGTATCTGGGAACGCTGACCCTGGGGACGTTCTTATCCTGGTCGCGACCGGCATTCCGCTGATGCTCTACTACCATCCGTCGGTGCCGCAGGCTTACGCCGACACGAAGGATCTGCAGTTCGTGGTTTCGTCGGGATTATTTCTGCGCAACCTGCATCGCTGGTCCGCGCATGCCATGGTGTTTCTCGTGTTCGCGCACATGTTCAAAGTGTTTTATCGCGGAGCGTACCGCACGCCGCGCGAATTCAACTGGGTGATTGGCGTCGTCCTTCTCCTGATTACGCTGTTGCTCAGCTACACCGGCTACCTGCTGCCCTGGGACCAGTTGGCGTACTGGGCTATCACCGTGGGATCGAACATCGCTTCCGCGGTGCCCGTGATCGGCGAAAAAATTCACTTCCTGCTGCTCGGCGGGAATGCGGTCAACGCCAACGCGCTGCTGCGTTTCTACGTGCTGCACTGCATGATTCTTCCCCTGACGGCGATGTTCTTCGTGGCGATTCATTTCTGGCGGATCCGCAAAGACGGCGGCCTTTACTCGCATGGCAGCGAACCGGCGACGCTGCGGGCCAATGCCGACAAAACCAGTACTGACACCGCCAATCCCGCCCCCGCAAAGGAGGGACAATAGTCATGGCCGACTCCAAAGACTTCACGGCCGGCGTGGATTCCAACGCGAAGAAATCGCCCCGCCGCATCGTCTTCATCACGCGCCGCACTTCGGCGCAGGTGAAGGCCGACACCGAAGATCAGCTCCAGACATTTCCGGAAGTGTTGTTCCGCGCCGCGGTTGCCATCATGACGCTCGCGGTCGTGCTGGTCTGGATCGCGTTGATGTTCAACGCTCCGCTCGAAGGCCTCGCCGATCCCTCGCACACGCCCAATCCTGCGAAAGCGCCCTGGTATTTTCTGGGCCTGCAGGAGATGCTGCACTATTTTCCGCCAGTGGTCGCGGGCGTGCTGGTGCCCGGGTTGGTCGTGATGGCGCTGATCGTGATCCCGTACTTCAAGGTAAACATCGAAGCGGACGGACTGTTCCTGAAAGACCGCACGCGGCGGCTGCGCATCTTCTATGTCGTCGCCAGCCGTTTTATCGCTGTTCCTGCTTTTCTTCAAGGTTTACGCGGCGCTGGTCCCAACGCTGATCATGGCGGGGATCATGCTGCTGGCGGCGCAAAGCTCGCCTCAGTCGCCCTCCGGGTTCCGGCGCTATCTGGCGGCGAGACCACTTTCGTACTGGGTCATGACCTGGTTCTTATTCGAGTTGGTGGTCCTGACCGCCATCGGAACATTCTTCCGCGGGCCGGGCTGGGAATTTGTCTGGCCATGGCAGGGCTGATCGTAATGTTCATAGTCATGTTTATCGGCGGAATCATAAATAGAGTCCTAAATCACATGATCGGGATACGGCGTTCATGAAAGAAAAACTCTTGTCGCTCTGGCAAAGATTGTTCGGGGACAGCGTGCGCGCGTTTGGCGTGGTCAGCGTTGTTTTCCTGGCGTCGCTGGCGATCGCTCCCGCGAAGAATTTCTTCAGCGAATGGCGGCATTACCAGCACGGCTATCTCAAGATGGTGCGCAACCGCAGCGACGCCAACACCCTGCAACGGCACTTCCAGAGCGGCATTCAGCAGATCTGGCTGCCCGAACTCGGCGTGGTCGATCGCTGCACCAGTTGCCACGTAGGCCTGAAGGAACCCAGCCTCACCGACGTTTCGGCGCAGCCTTTCCGCACCCATCCCGTCATCCCGCACAAGCTCGAACAATTCGGATGCACGGTTTGCCATCGCGGACAAGGCGCGGCCACCACCGTCGAGGAAGCGCACAACAGCACGCTGGCCTGGGAGCAGCCGATTCTGCCGGCGAAATATATCGAGTCGTCGTGCGGCCAATGCCACCGCGGCCCGCTGCCCGGCACACCGCAACTGAATCAGGGACGCAACCTGCTTTCGCGCGAAGGCTGCGTGCATTGCCACACCGTGAAGTTGCCCGACGGCACCACCATGAAAGCCGACGACGATCCGCCGTCGCTTTCGCACATTGCCGACAAGACAACCCGCGAGTGGATCTTCGCATGGCTAAAAGATCCGCAGGCCTACGCCTCGACCGCCACCATGCCGAACTTCAAGCTGAGTGACGACGATACCCGCGACATCTCCGCCTTCCTCATCGCCAACAGCACGCCGCTCGCGGGCGACACGGCCACGCTCTCCGCGAAGGCGGCGTCCGATCCCTCCGCCGGAGCCAGTCTCTACGGAGAATCGTTCTGCGCCTCGTGCCACGCCGTGCAGAACGCCGCCGGAAACATGGTGGGCGGCGATGTTGGCCCGGAGTTGACGCAAGGTCGGCAGCAAAGTGAAGCCCGAGTGGCTGCAGGCCTGGCTGCGCAATCCCCGCGCCTATGACCCCAGCACAGGCATGCCGCACTACCGCTTCAACGATCCGCAGGTCGCGACCCTTGCCGGATTCTTGCTCGCGAAGGCCGATTCTGATCTGCTCGCGAACGTGCATCTGAATCCGGCCACGCCTGAGCAGATCGCGCACGGCAAGCGCCTGGTTTCGGATTACGGCTGCGCTTCGTGCCACGAGATTGCGGGCATCAAGAAGCCGGAAAACTTCGCGCCCAATCTCAGCCTCATCGGCAGCAAGCCGGTTCACGCAGCTGGTTTTCCTTCCCGGCATGCAGCACACGTTGCCTGACTACATTGCCACCAAAATCAAGCAGCCGCGTTCATTCGGGCAGGCCCTGAAGATGCCGCAATACACCTTCACCCCGGCACAAATTGACTCGCTTACCACCGCGCTGCTCTCGTTGAATGACCGCTCGAACACGCTGCCGCCATCGCTCGCCGTGGCCGCGACGCCCGAGTCGGATTACCAGCCCGCCGGCAAAGCCGGAAAGTTGATGACCGATCTCGCCTGCTTCAGTTGCCACCGCATCAACGGCCATGGCGGAGACATGGCGCCCGACCTGACGTGGGAAGGCAGTTCGGTGCAACGCGACTGGCTGGCGCAGTTCTTCAAGAATCCCGGCACGCTGCGCCCGTCGCTGATTCGCCGCATGCCGCGGTTCAACCTGACCGACGGTGAGGTCAACGAACTCACCGACTACATCATGACGGTCTATCAGAATCCGGCAGTCGATCGCGATTCGATGCCGCTGAGCGGGTACTCGCAAGGCGAAGTCGAACTCGGCAGGCAGCTCTTTTACGGAAAATATTCCTGCCAGGGCTGCCACATCGTCGACACCAAGACGGACAAAGGCTACATCGGCCCGACTCTGACACACGTCGGTTCGCGGCTGACCGCGGCGTGGATCAACCAGTGGATGAAAAATCCGCAGTCTCTGCGCCCCGGCACGATCGAGCCGAATCGCGCCATGAGCGACGAAGACGCCCGCGCTCTCACCGCATTCCTCATGTCGCAAAAAGGCGGAGCCAAGGAGGTCGCCAGGAAATGAACCGCTACCGCTACACCCCATCTCATGTAGGGGCAGCTCATGTGGGAACAGCTGATGTGGGAACAACTCATGTGGGAACAACTCGTGTGGGGACAGCCGCCCTCGGCTGTCCGGTCGAGCGAAGCTCGACCATTGCCTGTCAGCGCGGGCACTGGCGACTCGCTCTGCTCGCGGCTCTGCTGGCGGCTACGCTGGGCACATCCTGTTCGCGCAAGACCCAGCTCGCGGCGCTGCCCAAGCCGACCGCGTTCGGCGCCGCCATCGTGGAATCAAGCGGCGGAAAACAGTTTGCCCAGACCGGCAGCCTGTTGCCGCAACCAGTTGTCGTGCAGGTCAACGACGCGCAGGGAACCGCCGTCGCCGGAGCGCTCGTCGAATTTTCCGCCGCTTCTGGCGTGACGTTCGATCCAGCCTTCGCCCTCACCGATTCCAGCGGCCAGGTCACGACCAATGTGTCCCTCGGCGGCATGGCTGGACGCTACCAACTCACCGCGTCCACGCTCGACAAGTCCCGCAAGAAAGTCGAACTCAAAGTCGAAGAGATCGCGCTCGGCTACCAGCAGGCGCTCGGACGACATCTCAACGATCAGTACTGCGAGCGTTGCCACAATCCGGAATCTACGGTGGAGCGCGTCTCGAATTTCGACAACCTCGAAGTCAAGCCGCATCCGTTCACCGAGGGCGACACGCTCAACAAAATCAGCGACGCCGATCTCACCGCCATCATCAGCCACGGCGGCCCGGCTCTTGGAAAATCGGCGCTCATGCCGGCCTGGGGTAACACGCTTAGCAAGTCCGATATTCAGGCGTTGATCGCCTATATCCGCGCCATCTCCGATCCGCCGTCGCGCAGCGCCGGGCCCGTTTTTGCCTCGGCTTCTGCATCGGCCATGAAGAATTAACTCCCGCTCCGCGTTCCTGCCGCGTTAGGATTCGCCGTCGGGATCGAGAATCGCGATAAGCCGCATTCACGGAACTTGAGTGCGATGGCCTGGTTTTGTCAACGATGGAGCAGTTACTAATCTCCCCCCTCGTCGAAGCACACATATCGCTCTTCAGGCTGGATACCGGCTAAAAGACGCCAAGCCTGCCGCCAAGCATCTTGTGCATTTTGTGAAGCGTTATCCACAGTCAGTCCGGCGCGATAGTGTTCCAGAGCCTTGGCACGATCCATAGCGGCTTCTCCGCGATACTTATCCACGTCGCGAGCGCCTTGGGCATTTAGCCCTTGCCTAGCGAGTACCACGAAGTCGGAATAGGCATCCCCCACCATGAAGTGGACTTGGGCCGCAATTGGAGCGCCCAGCCCCTTGCTTAAAAGCTTCTCACCTTCGAGGATCACTTTTCGGGAAGGATCATCTGGACCTGAAAGATCGCACGGCCCGCGAGCCATAGAGGCGATGATGGCCATTTGTCCCACCTCTCCGCTGGGATCGAGCTCGCGCGCTTGCTCGGCCCAATTTCCTGTGTAGACGCTACCTTCCTTGGCCTCGGTTGGGAAAAATTCAGCCATAAATTTTTCGATGTGTGATGGTTCCTTGCCTTCTTGACGCCAGATGCCATCCCCCTCGTCGGTCTCGGCAGCTAAAGTCAGGCGATCGGCAGCCAGCAGACCTGCCGCGCGCCTTTCCGCTGGAAGAGCTTTTAACTGGCTCAGCCAATGCTGCAGTGTTGGCGCTAGTGAAGGCAGCCAAGCTGGAGGCTGAACCGTCTGCACTGGCCCAGTGCGTCCCACTGACCGCTGATGCAGGTTTTGTTGCCGTGCGGAGTTGCCATGCAGAATCTGAGCGTATAAGTTCTGAAGTTTTTCGGTGAGGACGGAATCTGCTGCTGTGATGGCCAGAGCCCTTTGGAACTGTGAGTCCTCGATGTCACGATAACGATAGCTACGGGCAGGATCCAGTTCCATCCGTTGCACCATAGCCGAATGAGCGCAGACAAACGCAGTATCGCCGGTTACATACTCGGCGCAATAACTCCCCTGGGTACTATGCCCGGAAATGATCTCCACATTGCTGATCCACCGCTCTGCGTTCGGGTAGGAAAATGGTCCCCAGAAAGGCACGTCATCGCCACCAACACTCTGGCCGTATTGGCGTGTAAGCATCTCACGGGCGGCGGCATCCATTAGACTCGCAAGCTCTGGGCTGTGAGTTTGCGCTTCCACCTGAATTGCGCCAAGAACACAGTCTTGGCGTGAACCGTGGTCGGGAAACTTGACCGGAGAAGGAACTGGGGGAACATAGAAATCGAGTATCCACGGGATCAGTATTCCGGAAGGTGGGTGCTCGATGGTAAAGTATCTGGCACACTGTTCTTCACGTTCTCCCCACTGGTCGTCGGGATTCCTCGTATCCAGCCAACGGCCGAGCGTGGTTCCCCCATGAAGTAATGAAACGAAATTGTCAGCGTCACGGACGAACGCGGCCACGTCGGGATTGTAGCCTGAAGTTTGAGCAGGACAGGGTGATGCCATTGAACTGGCGACGAGAAACCCCGCCGCTATGCGCGTACACACCCGGAGAAGCCGTGCCATGATGTTTCCTCGCAATTCTCTGCAAGGATCGTAGCCGCGGTGGGCTGCCCAGTCTACGTAACTTCCGTGTTGAAAGGAGGGCGCTGCCCCTCGGCTCACTATCGTGGCCCGGCGTACCCGTCCAAGCTCGGCTTGCGCAGCTTTTCTTTTCCCGACAAGCGTGGAAGTTAGCGGCGACCCGAGCGGTCAATTCGCAAAAAATCCCCATCTCGCTCATCGCCGCGGACTTCGGCGACGAAAAGACGCAAGCTTGTCACAAGGCCTGATCCCAGAAGTTGAGGGCTCACCATCCTGCATGCGGGGCCACGGCAGCCACTGATCGCGAGTACTTCAAATCACACTGCATTGTGATTTCAATCACGTCATCCTTCCTGAGAACCCTCCAAAATTGGGGCAAATCGCAGCAGGGATGCGGAGATCGCTCCACTCCAATGTGACTTCAATCACCAAACCCAGTGACGCAATATACGGTGTTTCCCCACCACCTCTGGCATCCTACGTTTCAATTGAGGTGCCCTATGGCTCAAGACAAGCGTGACATTCTGGACGTACTCAGGTTCGAGTTGAGCTTCTTGCAAGACGGAGGCTACGGGCGCTCCCCGCAAGCGCCTTGGCGCGCTCCTTCAATTTTTGAGGATTCCCCCATCTGTCCGAATTTTTGCGATTCGGCTCGGCCGCATCCCTGCGACAGCTGCCTGCTCGAACAGTTTGTGCCGGACGGCCAGAAATCCGAGGCCGTGCCTTGCCGTTTCATCCAACTCAACGAGCATGGTCAGACCGTGGACGATCTCTATCGCACCGGAAGCCAGGCTGAGATGGAAGAAGCGCTGGCCCGCTGGCTCCGCATCCAGATCGAGCGGATCGAGCGGGAACGCGGACTTTCGCAGAAACAAGGAGTGGCTTAGACGCCAGCTCCATACGGCGCAGATCGGTGGTGAGCCACGTCGCTCCTCCCGTCTGGGCACAACGAAACCTACAAGTTTTCTCCCAAGGAGACGTGACGATCATGAGCGAAGAGCATGCATATCGAGTAGCAGCGTGGTGGACATCCGGCCGCACCGGGTTGGCCAAATCGGATTCGGCGCCCAACGCCATCCACTTCACCGCCCCTACGGAATTTGGTGGACTGGAAGGCCGCTGGACGCCGGAGGAACTGCTGCTGGCGGCCGTCGCCGGTTGCTACACCACAACCCTGCGCGCCATCGCCGGCACCGCGCAATTTGATTTTACCGACCTCCAGGTCGAAGCCAGCGGAACCATTCGCAAGACGGACTCCGGCTACAACTTCACGCAGATCATCGTTCGCCCCAATCTTAAAATCGCGTCGAATGACGAACGCGAAAAGGCGCTCGATCTTCTGAAGCGCGCCGAGAAATTGTGCCTGGTTTCACGCGCCATCGGGACTACGCTGAAGTTCGAGCCGCAGTTGGAAATCGTCAATGCAACCACGATCGTGTAATGGAATCTGGGCGCCGGGCGACTCGCCCGCGCTTTTCCCGTCTAGAAGGCTCCGGAAAAACTCTGATTTCGCTCGGGTTTTGAAGGGGCGCGGCTTATAGCCGCGCCGTAAATGCCGCAAAATCACCGGCGGCTTTAGCCGCTGAGGTTCGCTGAGGCCTGCAAATGAGTTTTTCCGCAGCCTGCCTACAGCACCAGCAGCGCTGACACCGACGATGGATCGTCCATCGAGCTCAGCTTGAAGCCGACTTTCCGGAAGATGGCCTGCGTGGCCAAATTGTCGCGCAGGATTTCACCAGACAGCCTGCGGAATTTCTCTTCGCGCGCCACCCGCGCCACAACAGCCAGCAGTTCCGTCCCCAGCCCGCGTCCCTGCCATTTATCGGAAACCAGAACGGCCGCCTCGGCCTCGGCGCGATTTATGGCGCTGAAGCGTCCGACGCCCAACACTTCGTGCTGGCCCGTCTCCGGGTTCTTGCGCTCGGCGACCATGGCGAATCCGCGATCGTAGCTGCCAAAACAAATGCGCACCAGCCGCTCATGTTCCACTCTCGTGCTCAGACTTAAAGAACAGAAATACCGCAGGTACACGCTGCGCTCCGACAGCGTTTGATGGAACTGCACCATCAGCGGCTCATCTTCCGGGCGGATCGGGCGGATCGTCATCAGCGTTCCGTCTTTCATGCGCCAATCCTGAACGTACTGTGACGGGTAAGGACGGATCGAGGTCCGCGGCAACTTCTCCGGCGGAATGGATGCATCATGCAGGATCACGCGCGCATCGAGGGCCAGCAGATGGTCCGGCGTTGCCAGCAGGGGATTGATGTCGATCTCTCGAATGCGAGGCTGCTCGATGACGAGTTGGCTGAAACGAACCAGCAAGCCCTCGAGCGCCGCCAGGTTGACATGCCTGTGCCCGCGGACCCCGCTGCAGCGCGGTGTAAATCTTGGTCTGCTCCATCAACCGCTGCGCCAGCGTCGTATTCAGAGGCGGCAGTGCGAGAGCGCGGTCGCCATATACCTCGACCATCACTCCACCCGTCCCAAACAGAATGACCGGCCCAAACTGCGGGTCAAGGCTGCTGCCCACGATCAGTTCGTAGCCATCGCGCCGCACCATCGGCTGCACCGTCACGCCGGCAAAGTGCCTTGCGCCGGCTTTCGCCTGCGACCGACTCTTGAATTGCCCGGAACGCCTGCCGCACATGCTCCGCGTCTGGAAGATCGAGGTGGACTCCATCGACATCCGTTTTGTGCGCGATGGTGTTGGAGAGAAGCTTCACGACCACCGGATACCCGATCCCGGAGGCATGAGCGACCGCCTGCTCTTCATTTTCTGCCACGCGCGTTTCCACCACCGGAATTCCATAGTCGAGAGAATGCGCTTGGCTTCGAACTCGTTCAGCAACGTGCGGCCGCCGGCGCGCACTTGATTCAGAAAATCATTTACCTTGGTACGCGCATCTGCAGCCATCGCCGGGCCTTCGACCGTCGCCGGCGTTTCGTAGAGTCCGCGCAGGTTGTAGGTGTAGCGCCACATGTAGGTGAAAGCGCGCGCCGCGGTGTCAGGGTAACTAAACGTCGGAATGCCTGCCGTGTTGAGAATGGCGGTGCCTTCCGCCACTCCGTCACCGCCCATCCAACTCGCCAGCAGCGGTTTGCCGGAGCCATGGGCGTACGGCTTCATCCGTTCCGCCACTTGCGTTGGGTCCGCCAATCCTTGCGGCGCGATGACCGCCAGCAAGCCATCGCTCTCCGGATCCTTCGAGGCGACTTCAATGGCTTTCACGAAGCGCTCCGCGTCGGCGTCCGCTAATACGTCTACGGGATTGGCATGGCTCCAGTGTGGGGATAGAAAGCTGCGAGTTCCTGCACGGATTCCGGCGAGAGCGCGGTGAGCTTTCCCCCGGTCGCGATGAGTGCATCGGTCGCCAGTACTCCCGGACCGCCGGCATTGGTTACGATCGTAAGCCGCGGACCGCGGGGCCGCGGCTGTTTGCTCAACACCTCCGCCATATAAAAAAGGTCGGCGATATTCTGCACGCGCAGCACGCCGCACCGCCGGAACGCCGCCTCCAGCACGTCGTCACTTCCTGTGAGCGCTCCCGTGTGCGAAGCCGCCGCTCGCGAGGCCGCTTCCGAGCGTCCGGCTTTGATCACGATGATGGGTTTGCTCAGCGCGATTTCTCGCGCCGCCGAAAGGAACGAGCGCGCATCTCCCACCGATTCCATGTAAAGCAGAATGCTCTTGGTGTGCGGATCGTCGCCGAAGTAATAAATCAGGTCGCCCCACCCTACGTCGAGCATGGAGCCGGTCGAAACGATCGCGCTGAATCCCAACGTGCTCGCGCTGGCTCCAATCGAGAATCGCCGTCTGCAACGCTCCGCTCTGGCTCAGAAACGCGACGCTGCCTTTCTGCGGCATGGACTTCGCGAACGTTGCATTGAGTCCAATCGTCGGATTCATGAACCCCATGCAATTCGGGCCCACCAGACGCAGCGACCCGCGCTGCAAATGCTTCTTAATTTCTTCTTCCAGCGCCGCTCCATCCTGACCCTGCTCGCGGAATCCCGCCGAGATCACCACCGCCGCTCTCACGCCCGCGTCCACGCATTCGCCGATGATCTGGGGCACGATCTGCGCCGGTGTCACCACCAGCGCCAGGTCAACTCCTCCCGCAATGTCCGCGATGTGTTTGTAAGTCTTGATGCCGAGGACTTCGCCGTGGCTGGGATTCACGGCATAAACTTTAAGGGGATACTTGCTCGCCAAAAGATTCGAGATGACGCTTCGCCCAACCGTTCCCGCCCGATCGGTGGCGCCGATCACGGCCACAGACCGCGGCAGAAACAACGGTTCCAACCCTGCGCGAGGGGGCGCCGCGGTATAGATTTTTCCAACGGGCGAAGTTACGGCGGGCGCTGATACATCACTCACAAGATTCCTCCCGCGACACGCGGACGCTTCTATTTTTTCACAATTCTGGAGAGGCGGGCATGTGTGATTTGACTCACACCTCACCCATGATGTCACAGTTTCCTCCCCGCGTCTGTGATCGCATATGCACCGAATCACAAGAGCTCGTGATGGTGATCACAAGCAGAAATGCGGTGCTACAATTTAGAAGAAAGAGAGGTGCTGCTCTTATGCGCGCCCCTTACGGACTCAATATTCTTGATAACTGTCTTACCTGCCCGGTGCGTGAAGAACATCTTTTTTGCAACTTATCGGTTCACGCCGGACAACACCTCAACGACATAAAATCCACCGCCGTCTATCCCAAGGGAGCCATGCTCTTCATCGAAGGGCAACAGCCGCGCGGAGTGTTTGTGCTCTGCGCCGGGAAGGCGAAACTTTCCACTTCCTCCCGCGAAGGCAAAACCATCATCACAAAAATCTCCGAGTCGGGAGATGTACTCGGCCTCAATTCGGTCGTTTCCAATCGCCCGTACGAAGTCACCGCCGAGATGATGGAGCCTGGCCAGGCCAACTTCATTCCCCGCGAATCCTTGATCCAGTTCCTCAAGGAAAATGGGGAAGTGGCCTTGCGCGTCGCCGAACAGTTGAGCCGCAACTACTACACCGCCTACGAGGAGATCCGCACTCTCGGTCTCAGCACCTCGCCGTCGGAAAAGTTTGCCAAGCTCCTGCTGTCATGGACAGCGAAGGGCAAGGAAAGCGACGGCTCCTCGCAGGTCAAGCTCACGCTGACTCACGAGGAGATTGCCGAAATCATCGGGACAACCCGCGAGACCGTCAGCCGCCTGTTTTCTGAATTCAAGAAAAAACAGCTGCTGCAACTCAAAGGTTCGACCCTTGTGATTCGCAACCGCCCGGCGCTGGAAAAAATCGTTCAGTCGTAGAAACGACATCTAGCTCCGGGCTCGAAGCTGGCAGCCGGGAGCTAAGCCGCTCGCGATGGCGCCGGGAGACGCGCTCTCCGCGGCCCGTCCCTTTTATTCCCGCTATCCCGCAACCGTCAGTACCGGGCACGGCGCGTTTTGCACGATTTCGTGGACCGCAGTCCACGGATTATGCGCCGCGATCCGCGCCGAAGCTGCGTGGTTCGCGCCCATCACGATCAAATCTACTTTGAACTGGCTGACGGCGGTCAACAACCCCTCCGCCAGGAAGTCCGTCCCCACGACATACTCGGGTGCCTGTTCCAGACCGGTGTCGGCGGGCAGAAACTCCCGCAACTCCCGGATCGCCCGCTTACGCGACGACCCCTCCCATGCGATTAACTCCTCGGCGCCCGCCGTTGCCGGCGCGTACGTTGACATGCTGCTGGTCGTCGTGGGCATCGGAGAGAACATGTGCAGCAGGACGAGCTTTGCCTGGTACTGTCGGGCCAGGGTCAGTACCAATGGCACTGCTTTCACCGACCCTCTGCCATAATCAGTCGCGAACAGGATCGTGTGAACGCCTTGTCCGGCCTTGCTCGCGGCGAGGTCCGCTTTCGGGCCGATCGTCATGACTGGGCACGGTGCCACGCGCAGCAACTCTTCGGCGACCGAACCCAGGGCCAGCTTCTGCAGGCCCCCGCGTCCATGCGTGCCAATTACCAGCAGGTCCACCGCTTCCTCTTCCACCACCCGTGCCACAGTTTCCGCCACGGGCCCGTTTCTCACCAGGACGGAAGCGACCTCCTGTTCCGGTCTCGATTCGTTTGCCCGCATCTTGATCCATCTCTCCGCATCAGCGCGTTCCTGGACCAGTTCCGGCGATGCCGCCTTGCTCTCGTGAGGCAAAATATGAACCACCGAGACCTGCGCGTTGTTTTCCCCCGCCAGAGCCAGCGCATCGCACAGCGCTCGCCGCGAAGGTTCAGAAAAATCCGTCGCTACCAGGATGTGCCGGAAAGCCGCACACTTCCCGCTCGTCTTTACCGGGGTCTTCATTTCCGCGACTGTCATACAAGCCTCCCGTGCGCACCAGGCCGAGCTCGGTTCCACGTTACATTTTCAGTTTGCGGGTTTGGAGGTGGAGAAAGGCAGAAGGCCCCTCCCTGGTCGAGAAACCGAATTACGCCGAAGCACTCGGGATTCGCGCACTGCGACAGCATGGCGCACTCCTGCCAGCCGTACACCGAAAATGCTATGCCAGATGTGCCGAAAACGAGGTGACCGCAGATACCAAACCCGGTGACTTTCATCACCCGGCTGAACCGCGCCGGCACATCCGGCGCCGAACCTCAGCCTCCGATACAATGTCTAATTCCGCGAGCCCGCGCAGCCAGTACTTGCGCCAACCCTGACCAGATGACCCAAATCCATTGCGCTGCACTCCTGTTCGACATGGACGGTGTTCTGATCGACTCCACGCCCGCCGTCGCCCGCGTCTGGCATCGCTGGGCCATCGAGCACGGATTCAACCCCGAAGAAGTGGTGGCCAAAGCTCATGGCCGCCCGAGCCTCACCACCGTCCGCGAATATCTGCCCAACGCCGATCACGCAGCCGAGAACCGCGAGGTCGAACGCCGCGAAATCGAAGACCTCGAGGGCGTCATCCCTCTCCCCGGCTCGCTCAACCTGCTCCACAGCCTCCCGCCGGATCGTTGGACTATCGTTACTTCTTGCACGCGCGCTCTGGCGGAAGTCCGCATCCAGGCGGCCGGTTTGCCCGTGCCGAAGAAGCTGATCACCTCCAACGACATTACCCACGGCAAGCCGAACCCGGAGCCCTATCTGAAAGGCGCTGCGATTCTCGGTTTCCCCGCGTCCGAATGCATTGTCCTGGAAGATGCTCCCGCAGGAATCCGCTCCGGCAAAGCTGCCGGCGCGAGAGTCATCGGATTCACAACCACGGTTCAAGCATCCGTGGCGCGCGCGGCCGGGGCCGACTGGATTGTGAGGAATTGCTCAGATATCCGTTTGCTCAACTCGAGTGCCGATCTCCTGTTGGATATCGAGAAAATAATCTAGCAGGCTGCGGAAAAACTCTGATTTCGCTCGTGTTTTGAATGGGCGCGGCTTATAGCCGCGCCGTAAATGCGAGACTTTCTTCGATCCTAAAGTCCTTCGCACCCGCGCCGATCAAGTAAACGTATTTGGCAACGGGTTCCGAGGAATTCCGTCCGAAGCGGGGCCTTTGTCTTAGGAGAGACTCATGTCCACAGCAGCAATTTCCAACAACCTGGTCACCTCCCAGGTGAGTAGCTACTTTCAACAGCGCCGCGCGGACCTGCAGCAACTCAGCCAGGACCTGCAGTCTGGTAACCTGACCGCCGCTCAGCAGGACTTCAGCGCCATTCAAACTCTCGCCCAGAACGGCCCCTTCGCCAAAGGAGTCGCATTCAGTTCCAGCGCGCGGCAGAATGATTTCGCCGCCATCGGTCAGGCGCTCCAATCCGGAGACCTGGCCGGAGCGCAACAGGCTTTGGCCCAACTGCAGAGTACGTTCCATAACCATCACCAGCACGCGGAATTGCCGCCCGCTGTCATTGTGAACCTCGGATCCGCGCCAACCGGATCGGCTCCAACCACCAGCACGCCGAGTAGCGCAGCCTCATCTCAGTCGGCCACCCAGGCGACTTCCACCAGCGGCCCCGAGATCATTCTCAATCTCGGCAACGTAACCCCGGGCGAGCAAATCACCATCGGCCTGAACCAGTCCAGCAATGGGGGCGAGCAGGTCACCATCGGCGTAGCCAACCAGCAGAACCAGAATCAGGAGCAGATCACCCTCAACCTGAATCAGAACAGCAACCAGCAGATCATCCTCAACCTGTTCACCAACAGCACCAGCAGCCAGACGCAGAGCAGTTCCGTCAACACAACTGCCTGATCTTCGAATATCCGGCCAGTCGGCGGCTCTCCTTCCCTGAGCCGCCGTCCGCGTCCCCCACCTCGAAGTTTCCTCGCCTCGAAAAATGTCTTGCAACCGGAGTAGACTCTCTCCACACCCAGGGAATCCAATTGCTAGGAGAATTCGTATGAAATACCGTCGGCTGATTCTGATTCTCACTCTGCTTGCTCTTTGTGGTTTGGGGACATCCCAGGACGCGCAACGCGATCAACCCTCTGCCAAGTCGCAGGAACGCATCACCAAAGAAGTTCGCCACGAACTCCTGATGCTTCCGTACTTCGGTGTCTTCGACTACATCGCCTACAAAGTGGATGGTTACAACGTGACCCTGCTCGGCCAGGTAGTGAGGCCGTCCCTCAAATCCGACGCTGAAAATGTCGTGAAGCGCATTGAAGGCGTCGAAAAGGTGGACAACCAGATCGAAGTGCTTCCCCCCTCTCCCATGGACGATCGTCTTCGGTTGCGGTTGTTCCGCGCGATCTACGGATACGCTCCGTTGCAGAAGTATGAGCTTGGAGTACAGAAGCCGATCCGCATCATCGTCAAGAACGGCCACGTGGCTCTGGAAGGCGTGGTCGACAGCGATGCCGACAAGAACCTGGTCAACATTCGCGCCAATAGCGTGTCCGGAATCTTTTCCGTGGATAACCATCTGCAGGTCGTGAAACCCTGACCCACTCCCGTGACCTTGCCATCTGCAGCGAAGCGAAGGACCTATGCCATTCCGGCCAGTTGCATAGGTCCCTTCGCTCAGGATGGCAGGTCCGCGCGCTAATCCGCGTCCCTGTCGTCGTCCCATACGATTTCTGTGGTGGCCCGACTGCATCCTCCGTCCCCAGTAGAAAACCGTTTTTCTGCACCCAATCGTGCGTATAATGCTCCTCGGACTCAACTCCACCCACAGAATCCATCGGAGGAACGCCATCATGAGTTTTCATGCCATGAACCGCCGCACCTTTCTCGAAACCGCGACCACCGTTACCGCCGCCACCCTGCTCACCAGTCGCCTCGGTTGGGCCGCTGGCGATCACAAGCTGGAACGAGACCAAATCGGCGTGCAGTTGTACACGGTCCGATTCGCGATGGCCACCGACTTCGAGGGATCGCTCGCTAAAGTCGCCGCCGCCGGATATAAGAAAGTCGAGCTGGCGGAATTTTCATTCGACAACGGCGAAGTGCGCTACTTCAAGAAGACTCCCCAGGAAGTCCGCGCAGCTCTCGATCATTACGGCCTGGCGGCCATCTCCACACATTTGAATTACAAGTTCTTGTCGCCAGACACTTTCTCGAAAGTCCTCGAAGCCAGCAAGGTTCTGAACCATCAGTACATCGTGTGCCCATGGATCGAAGAGGAGGTTCGCAACCAGCCGGATTCGTGGAGCCACGTTTGCGAAACCTTCAACCGGGTCGGAGAAGCCAGCAAGAAGGTGGGTTTCGAGTTCGGTTATCACAATCACTGGTTCGAGTTCCTTCCCGTCGCCGGCAAACTACCCTACGATGTGCTGCTGCATGGCTGTGACCCTGGATTAGTCAAGATGGAAATGGACCTCTGCTGGATCACCGCCGCCGGAGCCGATCCGGTCAAGTATTTCGAGGCCTATCCCGGACGATTCCCGCTCGTTCACGTGAAGGATCTGAAGAGCATTCCGCACATCACGGCAGGCGGACCGCAGAATTTCGGCGACACTGCGGACTTGACCGAAGTCGGAAGCGGCATCATCGACTGGAAGAAGATTTTCGCCCACTCCGATAAAGCGGGGATCAAGTACTACATCGTCGAGCACGACCATCCCAAGGCGCCATTTGAAAGCATCGCGACCAGTTACACCTACTTGAACAACCTGCGCTGGTAAAGCGTGAGCGGATCGCGGTTTGTCACTCAAGGCGAAGTAAGGGTAGTGGCTCAATTTGAATTCCGAATCTCAAGAGGCGTCGTCCCGAAGCGCCCGCGTTTTTACGAGCGGGCCGAGGGATCTCCTGTTGCACAGAGCATCGTGGCGGGAGATCCTTCGCTCCGCCTGAAGAACGGCTACGTTCAGGATGACGCCATTGACGTCGAGCCAGATATCATCAAAAATTCAAACTGAGCCACTACCGAAGGAAGGAATCACGGTTTCTGCCGCAGCGGGCGCAAGCCTCTGCGGCAGTTACTTTTTTGCAGCGTTTGGCTGGGAGTGACATGGGCGAACGTAACGGTTCCAAAGTGGCCTTTCTGTGTCAACTTAGGCAGAGTGCGGAAATCCGATCAAACCGACATTATCGATTGGGACGCCGGACGAGAGGGCTACAACTCTTCGCCGGACAAGTTCGTCACCGTGGTCCATGTTCAGAGACCCGCCAAGAAACCCGAGGGAAAGAAGCATCTGCTCAGTATTCGGGCCGAAGAGCACTTTGGCAGCTTGCTCGCCGCCGGCGGCACCATCTGGGCGGTTTATGTGGCCACGGTGGATATGGACAGTCTTTGGCACATGCGCATCATGCCGCCCGGCCCGGTCGAGGTCTGCGCCCTGGGTATTCTCACCTGGCTCCACGCCAAATGGCGCCGTTCCCTGAAAATCGACTGATCTAAGAAGCGCTATCCGCTTCATCCCAGGCCAGATCGTCCGCTTGACAATAGTCCAAATCAGCATA
This sequence comes from uncultured Acidobacteriaceae bacterium, assembly GCA_963819145.1. GTDB lineage: Bacteria > Acidobacteriota > Terriglobia > Terriglobales > Acidobacteriaceae > Sulfotelmatobacter. The sequence continues at coordinate 77,303 of CAWFVB010000018.1, read as the reverse complement.
TAAAATACTCCATAGTTGGAGTACCAATGAACGCTCTAGCCGTGGTTCCGGATATTGGCCTCGACCTCAGAAAGCTGCCGGATTTGGCGGACGCCGCTACGCGGGCTCGCCTCAGCCCCCCGGCGATTTCCGCGTTTTTTGCGATTGTGGAGAAGTGGAACCTGCGCAACGAAGATGCGATGGCGCTGCTCGGCGGCGCCTCTCACGGCCGGTACTATGAACTGAAGAAGAATCGCAAGGGACTGCTTTCGCAGGATGAACTCACCCGCGTCTCGCTGCTGATTGGCATCTTCAAAGCGCTCAATATTCTGTTCACGCAGCGCCTCGCGAACCAGTGGACCTTACGCCCCAACTCGAATCCTATGTTTAACGACGCCCCACCTCTCGATCTGCTCGTGCGCGGCGGGGTTCCCGGCATGATCGGTGTCCGCCGCCTGCTCGATGCTCGCCGCGGCGGCAGATAAAACGGATCGACGTTCGCACCAACAGAATCCCAGTTTTTTGGATGCCGCCGCTTTTGCGGGTGAAGTTTCGCGGTGATGCTTCTGAAGTGAAGCTTCTAAGGCGAAGCCTTTTGGGGTAAAAGCCTTTTGGGGTAAAGGCTTTTTGGCGCGAAGCTTTGCGGTCAGGCTTTTGCGGAAAAGCTTTTGGGTGGCGCAGCGCTTTCAGCGCTGCGATCAGGATGCACTTTATAGGAGGGGCTTTAGCCCCTGAGGGCGAGCAAAGAAATGATCCCCATTACCCCCATCGACAAGCGCGACACGCATCGCCTGATCCCCGCTCAATACGCGGACGGCGGCGTCTCGGTTCTGGCGCGCCTCACCGACGCCGCCGGCACTCTGGACGGCATCTTTGAACTCGACAACGCCACCAATGACCGGCTTCTGGCCGAATCGCGCCTCCTGCCGGGCATCGACGAAAGGGAACTGGTCTTCGGAATTCCTTCCTATCGCATTATCAACGCGACCTTCTGCCATCCGTCGCCCGTGGGATCCCGCTTCAACTCCTCCGATCGCGGCGCCTGGTACGCGGGTTACGAGTTGGAAACGTCGCAGGCCGAGATCGCCTATCACCGGCAACTGTGGCTGCGAGAAACAGATTGGGACGAGGAAGACCGCGCCGACTATCTCGACTACCTGGCAGACTTTCACGCGGAGTTTCACGATCTCCGCAAACCGGCCGAGCACTCCGACTGTCTTTCGCCTACGAGCTACAAAGCGTCGCAGGCGCTGGCCGCCGAATTGCTCGCCCTGAGCGCCGCGGGCATCGTCTATCCCAGCGTCCGCCGCCGCGGCGGAACCTGCCTCGCCTGCTTTCGCCCGGTCCTGGTGACGAATGTGCGCAAAGGCTACATCTACACATTCGTGTTTCGCGACTGGCGCACCGCGCCCACCATCCATCGAGCGTAGAAGATTTGTAGCCTGTCTCAGCAGCGACGCTAAGCTTTCCCGAACGGATTCTCCAGCGACGGACTCTGCGGCGTGAACAACTCCGCGCCATTTTCCGTGACGTGCATGTCGTCTTCCAGCCGCACCCCGAATTCGCCGCGAATATAGACTCCCGGCTCGTTGCTGGTGGTGATGTTCGCCTGCAGTTTCGTGGGATTGCCGCGCACCAGATAAGGCCACTCATGCCCGTCCATCCCCAGGCCGTGACCGAGCCGGTGAGTGAAGTATTTGTAGTCGGGGCCATATCCCGCGTCGGTGATGACCTTGCGCGCCGCCGCATCCACTGAGCCGCACTCTGCGCCGGGCCGCGCCGCCGCCAATGCCGCCGATTGCGCGCGATGCACAATGTCGAAGACGGTTTTCATTTTCTCCGACGCCTTGCCCAGCACGAACGTCCGCGTAATGTCCGACCCATAGCCCTCAACCGTGCAGCCGTCGTCGACCATGATGATGGTGCCTTCGCGAATCACTTGCGGCGCGGTCGAGCCGTGAGGATTGGCGGTGTATTCGCCGGTCATCACGCTCGCCTCTCCCTGGAAACCCGTCTGCGCATAAGCCTTCTCGATCAAGGTTGCCGACGTCGCGCTGCGTCATGCCCTCGCGCAGCGAACGATACACCGCCTCATATACAGCGAGCGTCACCTGCGACGCCAGCCGCATCAATGCAACTTCATGATCACTCTTGATCATGCGGCATCCGGCGGTCACTGGCGTCGCGCTCGCGATCGTTGCCTGCGGCGCAGCTTTGGCGATGCCATCGGCAAAGACGAAGCGAATCGTTTCTTCGATCCCCAGCTTGCCGCTCGCGATGCCGCGTTCCTTCAGTCCCTGGGCGATCCGCTGGTAGGGGTTCTCGTCTTCCTGCCACACGCGTATGTCGGGGCTCTCGCCATTCGGAGCGTTGCTCATCTGCTCCCGCGCGCGGCCTTCCTCAAACGCGGGACAAACGTAAAATGACGCGCCCTTCGCCGGCAGGATCAGCGCGAACGTGCGCTCGCCGCCCCACCGCCGCATGCCGGTGAAGTAGCGCAACGACGTGCCTTCCATGAGCACGATCGCGTCGAGGCCGTTTTCGCTCATCAAATGGCGGGCGCTTTCCTGGCGCTGTTGGCGTTCTTCTCGCGTGATCGGCGTGGCTTCACCTTTGCGCGACTTCAATTGCGCGATCGCTGCCGGCAGGGCAGAGTCGTCGCGGCCTTCTCTTGAAGTCGCCGCGACCAGAGACCGCGATGCCGCTACCGCACCCGCCGTTACGCCGCCCACTTCAAGAAACCTTCGCCGCGAGATCATGAGTCCTCCAAGGTTCTGAAACCACGAGGAATGCATTATAGGGGGATTTCAGATTTCGGTAGTGGCTCGGTTTGAATTTCTGATGGGATCCGGCCCGTCGTCAATGGGTCATCCTGAACGTAGCCGTTCTTCAGGCGGAGCGAAGAGCCTGCTCTGAGCGGGAGCGCGAAGGGATCTCCCGTCACGATGCTGCGTGCAACGGGAGATCCCTCGGCCTGCTCGTACGAACGCGGGCGCTTCGGGATGACTCCTCTTGAGATTCGAAATTCAAATTGAATCACTACTCGAATTTCCGATGGCGGGCGTGCCTCCTCGCTCTTGTTGAGCCGTCACCACAAGAGTCGTCATCCCGACGACCGGCGCAGTTCAGCCGGGCGAGGGATCTCGCATCAAAACAAACCACGCGTTTTGGGAGATCCTTCACAACGGTTCCGATGGCAAGTAATTGAAAAAGGTGAGGCCGTCGCGATTATTGTGCAAAATGTACGTATAGTGGCGTATGAACAGGAAATAGGTGCTCGCAACTCGAAAAAACCGGGTCGCGCATCACCCACAGTGCCCTTTGCGGGGCCGCAAACGATCCTGGCTTCGACGATCGATCATGGGATCGGGGAAATGATCGTCCGCGACAGAATTGTCGTTCCTGCGGCTCGCCAGCGCTCTCTACGACAAATCAATCACTTACACGAAGACTCAACAACTTGCACCAAGGCTCAACGACTTACAGCCAGTCAGCGCAATGACAGCGGCTGGGTTTCCGGTGCGCTATGCTGTCTTCGCGATGGAATCCGGTTTCCAATGCGCCGCCTGCGGAGAGTGGAACACGACTTCGGTCGACGAATCGGCCGGACGCCGCCAGAGCTACGTCGAAGACTGCCAGGTCTGCTGCAAGCCTAACGTGTTGTGCGTCGAGTACGACAACTCTTCGCAGGAATTCTTTATCACCGCGGAGTTGGAGTAGGTGTTCGGCTTTGGATTTCGAATCTCAAGAGGCGTCATCCCGAGCGCCCGCGTTCTTACGAGCGGGCCGAGGGATCTCCTGTCACACAGCGTCGTGGCGGGAGAGATCCTTCGCTCCGCCTGAAGAACGGCTGCGTTCAGGATGACGCCATTGACGACGAGCCGGATACCATCAGAAATTCAAATTGAGCTACCACCTGAAATTCGAGTTTCTTCGACCTTAACCGCCACTCGCGCTATAGTGGGCTGTTGAAGCGCAACGCTGAAAGGAATTGCAATGGCGACAGGCTACAGCGGTGGCAGGATGGTGGCGCACAATATGGTGACCACGCAGTTCGAACTTGATGGCTTCCGGGTGACGCGCACGCTGGGAGTGGTGCGCGGCATCGTCGTGCGCTCGCGATCGATTTTCGGCACGATCGGCGCCGGACTGCAGACGCTGGTCGGCGGCAACATCACTCTGCTCACGAACCTGTGCGAAAAGACGCGCCAGGAGGCTTTTGACCTGATGCTGCAGCACGCGGCCGAAGTGGGCGCGAACGCGGTGGTCGGCGCCCGCTACGACGCGACTGAAGTCATGCAGGGCGTCACGGAAGTGCTGGCCTATGGCACGGCCGTGTTCGTGGAGCCTGCGAAGTAGCGCTGAGAAAGAGCCGTCCGCGGCCAGCGCCATGGACGGGCGAGGCCGCCCCTGCCCACGTTTCGATTTATTCCTTGTAGAGCCAGCCGGCGACCAGCGTGGCCAGGATGCAGCCCACCCACATGTCGAGCATCCAGCCGAGCGGAAACACGCGGCTGACCGGAGACCACGCGGCCTGCCCGAAATTGTCAGGGAAGCCCGCGGCGAAGCCCACCAGCGCTCCAATCTTCAGCGCGGTGAACGGCCCGGGACCAAGCGTGGCCCGCGACCAGGCGTACAAGTGCGCCAGGATGATCGACAGCACCAACAGGATGAAGATCCATTGTCCGACAAAGAATGGATACCGCGCCTCTTTGAGAAACAGGCCGGAATTTTGCACGGCCGTGTAGCGGGCTTGGCCGATTACGAACTGCCCGACCAGAAAGCTCCAGACAAACCAGACCACCCAGCCCGCAATGCCGCCCAGCCAGATCCTGCCCCGGTTCAGTTGCATGGAAAACCTCCGTGATAGCAGCGATTTTGCTTCTCGCCAGGAAACGGACGCAGTCTACACCAGATCGGCGGCTGAATGCGGCTTCGGGCATTCCCCTTTCAGATTCGACGCGTCGCCGACGAGGGCCAGCGAGGCTCCACAAACCGATTCCATCCTCGAATTTCCACAGGAAAATCGGCGCGGGGCGCGGGGGTCAAGAGAAATCTCAGCGAAAGAATAACGAAAGAACCAAGAGCCTAAACGCAACCCCTTGTGGTCGCTTAAGTGATTAACCACAAGCCTTCGTAGTTTCCGGAAACGGTGCCGGAGTGGGACACGCACCCTCAAGTTTCTGCTTGACAATAAACGACTTACAGCTAAGATGTGGTACAAAGTGGTACGAAGTGGTCAGAGCAGTAGGGGCCGTGGGAGTCAGGAGCTGAAAACGAGGAGCCGGTGGGAAACCGACCCAAAAGCACGACAAACAGCCCGAATCGCACGAGATTGACCGAACTTTGCGCCGCTTTTACCTCCCTTGTCGCTGTCGTAGTGATTCACCGAAAGCTCGCCCCTAGGGGCTTTACACATGTTTCGCGGCAATCATCCAACCCGGGTCGACGAAAAAGGACGGCTCAAGGTCCCGGCCGAGTTCAAGCGGGTGATCGACGAGAAATACGGTCAGCAATTCTACATCACAAGTCTCGATGGGAAGGTTGCTCAAGTGTATCCCTTCGAGGAGTGGGAACGGATCGAGCAGAAACTGGCGGCGCTCTCCAATTTCAACCCCACGAAGAAAAAGTTTCTGGACCGGACGAACTATTACGGGCAGCAGGTCGAGATGGACGGGCAGGGACGGTTGTTGCTGCCGCAGTTGTTGCGGGAAGCAGGACAGATCAAGGGTGAGGTAGCGGTTCTGGGGAACTTGACCTACCTGGTCGTCAGGAACCTGGAGCTGTTCAAGCGAGAGATCGAAGAAGAAAAGTTTACGCCTGACGATGAGAAGACGCTCGACGAACTGGGCATCTAGTGGGCGAGGGATCAACAGACACCCCTCAGGGGGTTGGACGTGGTGGAAGGGAAGCGAGTCATCTTTCACGAAATCATGTTCCGGTTCTTTTAAAAGAAGCGATCGACTTTTTAGCCGTGAAGCGCGGTGGGACCTATATCGACGCCACGGTGGGTTTGGGCGGACACAGTTGCGAAATCGCAAAACGCCTCGGCGCACCGGGACATTTGATTGGGCTCGATAAAGATCCTGCGGCGCTCGAAATCGCGCGCGAAAGGCTAGTCGTTAGTCGTTCGTCGTTAGTTGGCGAACCCGACTGGCCGGTGGTGACCTTGCTGCATCGGTCATTTGCCGAGGTGGCCATGGGCCAACGACCAGCGACCATCGACGGCTTGCTTGCTGACATTGGAGTGAGCAGCCTGCAGCTGGACAATGCGGCGCGCGGATTCAGTTTTCAGGCGGATGGACCGCTCGACATGCGGATGGACCCGCGTGGCGAGCGAACCGCCGAACAAGTGGTAAACCACCTCGACGAGCGACAGCTTGCCGATGTGATTTACGAATTCGGAGAGGAAAGGAGGTCGCGGAGAATCGCCAGAGCCATTTGCCGGTCGCGGCCGATACGATCTACCGCACATCTTGCGGAGGTCATATCAGCCGCGGCCCGGCCAATGAATCAGGCGGAGAGAAGAATTCATCCCGCGACTAAGACCTTTCAGGCTCTTCGAATCTTCGTAAACCGCGAACTGGACGATCTGAAGGCGCTGCTCGAAGCGGCGCCGCGGATTCTGAAGCCCGGTGGACGCGTGGTGGTGATCAGTTTTCACTCGCTGGAAGATCGCATCGTAAAAGATGCGTTTCGCGAGGGGACGCAAGAAGGTTACTTCAGAGTGCTAACCAAAAAACCGGTTACGGCAACTGAAGAAGAGAGCGATCGCAACCCGCGGTCTCGCAGCGCGAAATTGCGGGCGGCGGAAAGGATTTAAGGCGGACCTCGGGCGTCGGACCTTTGACCTCAGAGTCTAAGTGCATCGCTGAAGTCCGAGGGCTGAAGTCCGGATCTGAGAACGACATCGGACCTCAGACGTCGGACCTCAGGAAAGTCGGCGTCGAGTTAATGAGGTCTGAGGTCCAAGGTCTGAAGTCCGGTTTTTAGAGTTTAGCTCCGGAAAACCTGCCGGGGTTCCCGGCACAGCTGTAATGGCGTGCCGGGGTCAAGATTCAGGTTTTAACGAATGCGGACGCAGATCCGCTGAAAGAAATGCGGCGTCGGACTTCAGACGTCGGACCTCGGCAAGAAACCCCGAGGGCTGAAGTCTGAGGTCTGAAGGCCGCAGTTGGAACGGGTTCCGTGGTAGGAATCCATTTCTTGAGGGTGCGGGAATGTACACAGGAACATTGATCAGCGATTTGATGGCCGCGGTGGAGCAGACGGAGCAGAAGGTCGCGCAGCAGAAGGTTGACGAAGAACTGCATGCGATTTTCGCCATGCAGATTCCGATGTTGCAGGACCAGGTTTACATGGGGGCGGCATAAATGGCGGCAGCAGCGGCGACAATGCGCAGTGCTGATTTCACGGGACAACTTCCGGCGGCGGGACATCGTTCGATTTGGACGGGTACGCCCGAGATCTACTTCTCCAAGGCCATTGATAACTCGCGGCTGGTCAAGATGGAAGATCCGCGCCGCAATCGCGAGATGAAGCAGTTCGGCACGGCGTTGGCTTGCCTGTTTCTGCTGGTCTTTACCTATGCCTGGCAGCATTTCAAGGCGATCGAGTACGGCTACCAGATCGAGTCGGCCAAGCGCGAGCTCAGCGACCGCGTCGAGATGAACCACGCGCTGCGCCTGGAAGATGCCTCATTGCGCGACCCCGAAAGGATAGACGTGCTGGCGCGGCGCATGGGCCTGGTGCCGCCGGAGCCGGGGCAGGTGATGCGCATGGACGTTTCCGCGGCCGATGCGCAAGGTCCGGTGATGGCGAGTGCGATGCCGGTGGCGGTGATTCCGGGGCGGTAGCTCCGTGCAGCAGGCAGCCGAGCCTGGCTCGGCCTGACAGCCCCTTCGGCTTCGCTCAGGGCAGGCTAAGGCGGCTGTCGCCACACGAACTTATCTGGCGGTCCGCCTCGTCGGTGGGCCGCCATGTTTGTCTGAGGGCGTATCCAAAGAGCGCTAGCGATGCCATCGAATTCCCAACCCGGCAAAAACTACCGGCTCTACCTTCTCGGCGCCATGTTTTTGTTCTGGTGCATCGCCATTTGCGGGCGCCTGGTCTACCTGCAGGTCTTCAGCTACGGAAAATTCGTGAAGCAGGCCGGACACCAGCAACAGCGGGCGATTCCGCTGGCCGCCAAGCGTGGCGTCATTTTTGACCGCGCCGGCCGCGAGCTCGCCATGTCGGTGCTCGTGGATTCCGCGTTTGCCGTGCCCACGGAAGTCAAGGACCTGCCCACTGCAATCTCTCTGATCACGCGAATCACAGGCGACGACTACAACGTCGTGCTGGCGGATTGCCGGCATCACCAGACTTTCTGCTGGGTCGCGCGCAAAGCCAGCGACGAGACCATTGAACGCATCAATTCGCTGAAGCTGCAGGGCATTCACTTCCAGAAAGAGCCGAAGCGCTTTTATCCGGCGCGCGATCTCGCGGCGCAGGTGCTTGGGTCGGTCGGCATGGAGGATTCGGGGCAGAGCGGCATCGAGCACGAGTTCGACGATGCGCTGCGCGGCCGCGCGGGGAAGATGTTTATCTCGGTGGATGCTCGCAAGCAGTGGTTCTCCGACGTGGAGACTCAGCCCGATCCCGGGGAAAACGTCGTTCTCACGATTGACAAGAACATCCAGTACATCGCCGAGAAAGAGCTGGAGCAGGCAATTCACGACACCCAGGCCATTGCGGGTACGGTGATCGTCGAGAACCCGCGCACCGGAGAAATTCTGGCGCTGGCCAACCGGCCCACGTTCAATCCGAATCAGCACAAGCAGATCACGCCGGAAGCGCTGACGAATCGCGCCGTGAGTTATGCGTACGAGCCGGGGTCGACCTTCAAGCTGGTGACGATTTCGGCGGCCCTGGAAGAGAAGCTCACCAATCCCAACGAACTCTTCGATTGCCAGATGGGATCGATTGTCTACAACGGCATGCGCATCCGCGACTCGAAGCCTCACGGCGTCCTGCCCGTCTGGGGAGTGCTCGCCGAGTCCAGCGACGTGGGCTCGATCAAGATTGCATTGCGCCTGGGCGAAGATCGCTTTTACAACTACATTCGAGCGTTCGGGTTTGGCCAGCAGACCGGGATCGAGTTGCCCGGGGAAACGCGCGGCATGACCAAGCCGGTAAGCCGCTGGTCGAAGGTCTCGATTGCCGCGATTTCGATGGGCCAGGAGATTGGCATTTCGCCGATCCAGTTGACAAGCCTGATTTCGACGTTCGCCAACGATGGCGTGTGGGTCGCGCCCCGCATCCTGACCGGAACTCTGCCGCCCCAGAGTGATCCGAAGACGGCGCTGCAGACGGTGGCGTTTCATCCCGGCCAGTCGCATCGCGTGATTTCTTCCTACACGGCCGCCGAGATGCGCTCGATGATGCAGAAGGTCGTGCTCGAAGGCACGGGGCGCAAGGCGAACCTCGAAGGCTACACGTCGGCGGGAAAAACGGGAACGGGTCAGAAGGTGGATCCGGCAACGGGCGCGTATTCGAAGACGAAATATATCGCGTCGTTCGCCGGCTTCGCGCCGCTGAACAATCCGCAGGTCGTGGTTGCGGTGATCCTGGATTCGGCCGTGGGACTGCACCAGGGCGGCCAGATCTCGGCGCCCGTCTTTACCCGCGTATCGCAGCAGGTGCTCGAATACCTGCACGTGCCGCACGATTTGCCGCTGGCTCCGAAGCACCAGTTGCTTCTGGCCCAGGCGAAGACGAAGGATAAGGATCTGGAAGAAGGTACGCCGGATCATCCGGGCGAACCGCTGGAGACGGCGGAAGTGAACACGGATTCTGCGGGCGCGAAATCTGTAGCGCGGGCGCCCTCCGCGAATGCCGGCGCCGATGGACCCCTGGTGCAGGCGGCGATGCGGGAGCAGGTTACGACGAGCCCGGTTGGGGCAAGCAAGGCTAGCGCAGCCAAGGCTTCCGATGCCGGAACAGCACCGCAAGAGAAGTTGCCCTCAACCGGAACCGTGGTGCTCGACGTCGAGCAGGGCGGAATCGAAGTGCCGACATTCATCGGCAAGACGGTGCGCGGCGCGGTGGAAGCCGCGCAGGACGCCGGCCTGCAACTCGATGCGGTCGGCAGTGGCGTGGCGCGCCAGCAGAATCCCGCGGCGGGAACGCACGTGGCGGCGGGATCGCGAGTCACGGTGCAGTTCGGACGGTAGGCTTTTCCGTCGAGACGCTTTCCACGCGTGGCCTAAAGAAATTCGCAATGTGTTGCGCGAAAATTGGTTAGGTAGCTTTCTGGGTAGTGGGCGGTTTGAAGTCTGATCGTATCTGGCTCGTTGTCAATGGCGTCATCCTGAGCGTAGCCGTTCTTCAGGCGGAGCGAAGGATCTCGCGCCACGATGCCGTGTGCTACAGGAGATCCCTCGGCCCGCTCGTAAAAACGCGGGCTCTTCGGGATGACGCCTGTTGAGATTCGAAATTCAAATTGAGCCTCTACGGCTTTCTGATGTCGTTTGACCCGCCGAAAAAGCGCGTGATACGGTAATCAGTCACGCGTTCTGAGTCACACATTCCAGCAGCCCAGCCACTGCTCGCTGATTGAGGTTTCATTTGTCTTCGGTTGAGGCGACGCCCGCCATTCGCAAGACTGCGCTGAACGCTGTCCATCGCCAGATGGGCGCGAAAATGGTGGAGTTTAATGGGTGGGACATGCCGGTGGAATATCCTGCGGCGATCGGCTGCGGGATTATTAATGAGCACATGGCCGTGCGCACCGGCGTGGGCATCTTCGACGTCAGCCACATGGGCGACATTCGCCTGGCCGGGCCGCAGGCTTTGGCGGCCGTCCAGCACATTTCGATGAACGATGCTTCGCGGCTGGCGATCGGGCAGGCTCAATATTCCGCCCTGCTTTACCCCGAGGGGACGTTCGTGGACGATGTGATCGTTCACCGGCTCGGCGAGGATGAGTACCTGCTGGTCATCAATGCGGGCACGCGCGAAAAAGATTTCAACTGGGTGCGCGACAATACGCGCCAGTTCGACTGCGCAGTGGAAAACCTTTCGGACGACTTCACGCAGATTGCGATCCAGGGCCCCAAGGCCGTCAACTTGCTGCAGAAGTTGACCGATGCCGATCTGAGCGCGGTGAAGTTTTACTGGGTGACGCGCGGCAAGCTGTGCGGCCTGCCGGACATTCTGATGGGGCGCACGGGATACACGGCCGAAGACGGGTTTGAGATTTATGTCCCATCTGACGAAGCCACGAGCGCGCGCGTATGGTATGAGATTCTGGCCGCGGGCAAGGAATTCGGCGTCCTGCCCTGCGGACTGGGCGCGCGCAATACGCTGCGGCTTGAAGGCAAGCTTCCGCTTTACGGCCACGAGATTTCCGATACGATTAACGTTTGGGAGGCGGGACTCGACCGTTTCTGCAAGATGGAAAAGCCTGAGTTCGTGGGCCGGGACGGTCTTGAGAAGGCGACCGTGGCAGGCGTGAAGCGCACGCTGGTAGGCCTTGAGATGACCGGGCGCGGCATTGCGCGGGACGGATATCCGGTGCTCGATCCAGGCGACAAGAAAATTGGCCACGTGACCAGCGGGTCTCCGGCGCCGTTTTTGAAGAAAAATATTGCGCTGGCTTATGTTCCGGTGTGGTTCGGAAAAGTCGGGACCGCAGTGAAAGTGGAGGTCCGCGGTCAAGGCGTGGAAGCGGTCGTGGTGCCGACGCCGTTTTACAAGAGGCCGAAGAAGACGGGGGGCTAAAGCCCAGTTCCTCTTTGGGGGCTAACGAGGCCCTGAAGGGCCGCTCTTCCACGGTCGTGGTTAGAGTGCGGTGACTTGAGGTGTGATGAGGTCGTGGAGTTGAGAATCACTCGCAATCGTTATGAGGGTGTGGAACTGAGAATCGGTAGCTAGAAGCTAGGAGCTGAAAGCTTTTTATGGCCTATCCCGCAGATCGCAAGTACACCAAAGAGCACGAATGGATCCAGGTCAACGGATCTTCTGCCACCGTCGGCATCACCGATTACGCCCAGCAGTCGCTGGGGGACATCGTGTTCGTGGAAGTGCCCAAGGTGGGCGCGGAACTCACCGCCGGCAAGACATTTGGCAGCGTGGAATCGGTGAAGGCGGTGTCGGACCTGTTTGCTCCGGCGTCGGGTACCGTGAGCGAAGTCAACGAGGCGTTGGCCACGTCTCCCGAAAACGTCAATAAAGACGCCCACGGCTCATGGATGTTGAAGATGACGCTGAAAAATCCGCGCGAACTCGATGGACTGCTTTCCGCCGCGGACTATGAGAAGTTTGTGGCGGAAGAGGCTGGACACTAGAAACGGCGTCAGGCGTCAGGCCTCAGGCGTTGGACCTCAGGCGTCAGACCTCGGACCGCAGCCGGTTTTTGCCGAGGTCTGACGTCCGAGGTCCGACGCCAGTTTGAAGAGGTCCGACGCCAGTTTGAAAATAAATATGCGTTATTTACCTAAATCTCCCGCCGACCGCGAAGCCATGCTGAAAGCAATCGGCCTCCGCTCGGTCGACGAACTATTTGCACCGATTCCCGCCGAGTACCGGCTGACGCGCGATCTCAACATTCCGCGGCAGATGGCGGAATCGGAAATCGTGGACTTCTTTCGCCAGCGCTCGCGCGAAAACGGCGACGGCTACACCAGCTTTCTGGGCGCAGGCGCCTACTTTCATTACCGGCCCGTGATTATTGATTCGCTGATTTCTCGCGGTGAGTTTCTTACCGCGTACACGCCGTACCAGGCAGAGATTTCGCAGGGCACGCTGCAATCCATTTTCGAATTTCAGAGCATGATCTGCGAGTTGACCGGCATGGAGGTGGCGAACGCCTCGATGTATGACGGTTCCACCGCGGCGGCGGAAGGGGTAATGATGGCGGTGCGCCTGACCGGCCGCCGGTCGGTCGTGGTGGCGCGCAGCCTGCATCCGGAGTATCGGGAAGTGCTGGCGACCTACGCCACGCATCAGGGAATGCCGTTGTCGGTCGCGGGATTCGGCGACGATGGGCGGCTGAACCTGAAGGAACTGGAAAAAGCGATTACACCCGAGACGGCGTGCGTGCTGGTGCAGTCTCCGAACTTCTTCGGCACCATCGAAGACGTCGAGGCGATAGGCGAGATCGCGCACAAACACGGCGCGATGCTGGTGGTCTCGATCGCGGAAGTCGTCTCGCTGGGAATCGTGGAGCCTCCGCGGCAGGCTGACGTTATCGCCATGGAAGCGCAGTCGTTCGGCGTGCCTCTCGGATTCGGCGGCCCCTACTGCGGGGTCATTGCCACGCGCGAGAAATATGTCCGCCAAATGCCGGGGCGGCTGGTGGGGCAGACCGTGGACAAGCAGGGCAGGCGCGGATTCGTCCTGACGCTCGCCACGCGCGAGCAGCACATCCGCCGCGAGAAAGCGACCTCGAACATCTGCACCAATCAGGCACTGGTCGCGCTCATGGTCAATATTTTCATGACGGTGTACGGCAAAGTTGGATTGAAAGAATTGGCGAAGCAGAATCTGGCGAAGACCGCGTACGCCGCCGGCCAGTTCGCCAAACACGGCAAAGTGCTGTTCAACGCCTCGCCGCGCTTCAACGAATTTGTGGTGCAGACCAGCGAAGATCCCTATGCCATCAACAGCCGGTTGCTCGGACATAAGATGGTTGGCGGCCTGCCGCTGAAGAAGTTTTATCCGGAACTCGGCAATGCGGCTTTGTGGTGCTGCACGGAAATGACTACGCGATCGGCGATTGATACCGCCGTCGGGCTGGTTGCCGAAAGCGAGCGTTCGGTGCGATCGGCCAAGGAAGAGATTGAAGAGGTGGCGCGATGAAAGACAGGATTCGCAAGGCTACGCGCCAGGTCAATCAGAACGAAGGGCTGATCTTCGAGAAATCATCGCCCGGGAAGGCCGCATGGAAGCTTCCGCCGCTTGACGTGCCGGAGGTGGACACGGCGAAACTCCTCGGCTCGGCTGAACGAAAAGATCTGGGCAACATGCCGGAAGTGAGCGAGATCGAAATTATCCGCCACTTCACGCGGATGTCCACCTGGAATTACGCGATCGATCTCGGCATGTACCCGCTAGGCTCATGCACCATGAAGTACAACCCGCGCGTGAACGAGGCGGTTGCGCGGGTGGAGGGAATCGCGAACGGACATCCGTATCAGCCGGAGAAAATCTCGCAAGGCGCGTTGTACATCCTGAAAACGCTGAGCGAGCAACTGATCGAAATCACGGGCATGGACGCGATTACGCTGCAACCGGCGGCCGGAGCGCACGGCGAAATGACCGGGCTCCTGATGGTGCGGGCGTATCATCAGTCCAAAGGAAACGCGCGCAAGAAGATTCTGATCCCCGACTCGGCTCACGGAACGAATCCGGCGACAGCCGCAATGGTGAATTACGCGGTTGAGAATCTAAAGTCAGACTCGCGGGGCATGGTTGACATCGCCTCGCTCGAAGCGCAGATGAACGAAGACGTTGCCGCGCTGATGCTGACCAATCCCAATACGCTGGGCGTGTTTGAGCAGGACATCCATAAAATTGCCGACATCCTGCACGCCAGGGGCGGCCTGCTCTACATGGACGGCGCCAATATGAACGCGCTGGTGGGCAAGGCGCGGCCCGGCGATTTCGGCGTGGATGTCATGCACCTGAACCTGCACAAGACTTTTTCCACCCCGCACGGGGGAGGCGGCCCGGGATCGGGCCCAGTCGCGATCAAGAAGGCTCTCGAGCCTTTTCTGCCGACTCCGGTGGTGACTACGAAATCCGATGGCACGCTGGCGTTCGACTACAACCGACCGGAATCAGTCGGACGGGTGCGCGCGTTCTACGGCAATTTCGGAATGTTCGTGCGCGCGCTGGCCTACATTCAGGCCAACGGTCCGGATGGCCTGCGGCAGACTACGGAAGACGCGGTTCTGAACGCGAACTACATTCGCAAGGGACTCGAAGGTACTTACGACTTGCCCTATGCGACGCCCACGATGCACGAGGTGGTTTTCAGCGACAAGGTGCAGTCGAAAAAGGGTGTGCGGACCATGGACATTGCCAAACGGCTGATCGATTACGGATTTCATCCGTATACGACGGCGTTTCCCCTGATTGTGCCGGGCGCGCTCATGATCGAGCCCACTGAAAGCGAACCGAAGGAAGAACTGGATCTGTTCATCGAAGCCATGAAGTCGATTGCGGAAGAAGTGGAGGAAGATCCGCAGACCGTGCTCGATGCGCCGCATTCCACGCGGGTTTCGCGCCTGGACGAAACCGCGGCCGCCCGCAAGCCCGTGTTGCGGTGGAAGCCTTAAACCAGGGCTTCCCCCGTTACTTCCGTTCCGCGCTCTCCGCGATCCGCCCGTTGGCGGCTTGTTTGCCCAAATATAATCACACCCAGCAGGAGTATGATCCGTTGTCGACAGCGCAGGTCCGAACCACGGAGTCCCAAGCAGCAGGTCCTTCGCCTGCGGGAATGTTTGCTGCGCCGGAAAAGCGCACCCTCGTGCTTTCGCTGCTGCTCGTCGTGTTCACACTGGCGCTTTACAACCAGGCCAACCATTTTCCTTTTATCAGCTACGACGACGACCGCTACGTCTACGAAAATCCCCACATCCGCGCGGGCCTCGCGTGGAGCACATTTACCTGGGCGCTCACTTCAACGGATGAAGCGAACTGGCATCCGCTGACGTGGATGTCGCATGCGCTGGACTGTCAGTTATTTCGGCTGAATCCGTCGGGACATCATCTGAGCAGCATTGTGCTGCATGCGGCGAACGTAGTGCTGCTGTTCCTGCTGCTATGGCGAGCGACGCGAAGATGGGGCTTGAGTTTTTTCGTCGCGGCAGTGTTCGCGCTCCACCCGATGAATGTGGAGTCGGTGGCGTGGGTGGCGGAGCGCAAGAACGTGCTGAGCACGCTGTTTTTTCTGCTGACCCTGGGAGCCTACGGATGGTACGCGCTGAAGCCGGGCTGGAAACGGTATCTGGCGGTGGCAGGCATGCTGGTATGCGGATTGGGCTGATCGAAGCCGATGCTGGTCACGCTGCCGTTTGTGCTGCTGCTGCTCGACTATTGGCCGCTGAACAGGATTGAAGGTTGGACGGAACCGTCCGACACGCTGGCGGCGACGCAGTTCCCGATTGCCCACCTCGTGCTGGAAAAGTTGCCGCTGGTGGCGCTGGCCGGCATCAGCGCAGTAATCACGGTGTATGCGCAGCGCGCCGCAGGAGCCGTGGTCACGTCTTCGTTCCCGCTGGGTGTGCGCCTGAAGAACGCGATTTATTGTTACACCGTGTATATCGAAAAGGCCGTTTGGCCGGCGCGGCTGTGCGCGCTGTATCCGCATCCCGGGCAGTCGCTGGCGATGTGGAAGGTTGGTCTGGCCGCGGCGTTTCTTATCGTCACGAGCGCGCTGGTGATCAAGTTTCGCTTTCGCGGATATTTGGTCACCGGCTGGCTCTGGTTTCTTGGCACTCTGGTTCCGGTGATTGGAGTGCTGCAGGTGGGCAACCAGGCAATGGCGGACCGTTACGCCTACGTCCCGCTGATCGGTCTGTTCGTCATGATCGCCTGGGGCGTCGCGGATTGGACGGAGACGAAAAAAATAGGCGCGGCTTGGGGGATTGTTCCTGCGGTTTGCGTGCTGGCGGCGCTCTCGATGGTTGCTTACCGGCAGATCGGTTACTGGAATAGCAATCTGGATTTGTGGACGCACGCAGTGGAAGTCACCGAGCGAAACTTTGCCGCCGAAGATGGACTTGGCGCCGCGCTCGTCCAACTTGATCGCTTCGACGAAGCATACGATCACTTTCGCCTGGCCGCTCAATACGAACCCAACGATCCAGTGTCGCGATCGAATATTGGAACGTATTTGCACCAGCACGGGCATATGAAGGAAGCCATTCCGCAATATGAAATCGCAGCCCAGACTTCAGACGCGAGGTTGCGCGCTACCGCATACGCCAATATGGGGATGGCGTACAGCCAACTTGGGGACGATGCCAAGGCCCAGGCCAGCCTCGAGCAGGCGGTGCAATTGAATCCCAACCAGGCTGCGGCATGGGAGTTATTGGCGCAGTTGGCGCAGAAGCAGGGTCGCTCGGAAGAGGCGGTCCGCGACTTTTCTCGCTGGGTGCAGTTGCAGCCCACTGGGGAAGGCTATCTGCAGCTGGGCCGGGCGCTGGCTCTTGCGAACCAGCGCGACCAGGCGCTCGCGGCATACAAAAATGCATTGACGCTGGCGCCCGGCTCCATCGAAGCCCAGCAGGCGGTGGAAGTGCTATCGCAGCAACATTGATGGCCGGGCCGCCCCTGCCACCGCCGGCAATTCACGCGCTTATTTTGCGTTGATGTCCACTGAGGCGCGCGTCGTTTCCCAATCCAACTGAAGCGAGCAGCCGGTTCCCGCCTTGGCATAGTTGATGGTGAAATTTTCCACCGGCGAAGGCAGCTTGGAAACTTTCATATCAACCCGAGCGAGTTCGTCGCTTTCATACTTGTACGGAATGCCCCACTCGCCGGTCTTCTTATTAATGATGAGGGTCCACTTGTCGGCTGCGGGAACGGTAAAAATAGTGTAGCTGCCGGCGGGAATCGTCTTTCCGCCAATGACCACGTCGCTGCTGGCGACGAATGTGGTCGCTTCGTTCGCGCCCGTGCGCCACACTTGGCCGAAAGGTACGAGGTCTCCGATAGATCTTCCGTCCTTTCATGCGCGGGCTCGAGTAATCGGTCTTGATAGTCTTGCCTGCGCCGAGATCGCACGAGGCTGAAGCGGCCGGGCTGGGTTTCTGCGCGAAGCAGGCGGCGAGCGACGAGACAAAGAATAAAGCGAAGGGGCGATTCGTTTTTGCATGGTTTCTCCTTTGAGTTGGATGGTATTGCTCAGAGCTTTTGACGTTTCAGCAGGGATTATGTCAGCCGAGCCATTATGCTCGCACTCGCGGCGACGGTTACAATCGGCGGATGCCGGTATTCGATGACAAACAGGAAGAACTCGAACACTACGAGACCATGATGGGCGTGCCTCGCGGCCGCCTGGCCGTCACCATGGACATGATCACCGACGCGATGGCCCTCGTGGGCCAGCATGGTGTCTATTGCCAGAGCCAGCGCTGGCCGGGCAAGCCGGTCATGGACATCCAGATCATCATGAAGAGCCTGACCGACGCGAAAGAGCTGATCCGGAGCGTGATGGCGGAGCTGAAGAAACCCGACTAACCACAGAAGGAACGAAGTCTCGCGAGGTTCGAAAACATTTCCTGGCGATCTCCGTTGTTCTTCCTGGTTAAGCCCTTAGGGTTTTACCGTGACCATCACGACGCGTGCGACGCAACGGTTGCGGAAAACTTCCCGGTAAACTTTCCCAGATCCTTGTGCGACCACAAATCGCGCACCGAAGCGCTGACTGTGCCGGGATAGCCGAGATCCTCCCAGTTCGCGGTAATCTGCTGCTCGGCGCCGCCCCGGTTCAACAAGCACGACGGCGCGGCTGCCATCTTTCAGTTGCTTCGCCCAACACTTCCAGGTCGCCGTTCTTCGCGACGCGCTCGCCTTCGCGGCCCAACGGGTCCTGATCCACCGCAATGACTTCTTTGTTGGTGAGGATGTCGTGAATCTCCGGCCGCATATTGCGCAGATCGTTGCCCGCGATCAGCGGCGCCGCGAGGATCGCCCACAGGCTGAAGTGCGAGCGATATTCGACGTCGGTCATTCCTCCATTGCCGACTTCGAGCATGTCGGGATCATTCCAATGTCCGGGACCGGCGTAAGAATATAGTTCGGCCTCCAGGTCAACGATGTCGAGCATGCCGTTGGAGCAGCAGTCGCCGCGGCTTCCACTCTTTTCTTCCGGCCCATCGGTCCTGAATGTCGCCCGTGGTCCGCCAAAGGTTTCCGCCAACTTCTTTGCCCCACAGCCAGGGCTTGGCCGTTCCCCACTCGCAGATGCTGAGCACAATGGGCCGGCCGGAAGCGTCGAGAGCCGCGCGGATATTGGCGTACGAGGCCTTCGCATCCTGCGTAGTCGCATTGCACCAGTCGTACTTCAAATAGTCCACGCCCCATGCCGCATACTGCACCGCGTCCTGATATTCGTGACCGAGGCCGCCGGGACGTCCTGCGCAAGTCTTCGACCCGGCGTCCGAATAGACGCCGAACTTCAGCCCGAGCGAGTGGATGTAGTCGCCCACCGCCTTCATGCCGTGCGGGAAAGCGCTGCGGGTCGGCGACGATGTTGCCGTTCGCATCGCGGCTCACCTGCCAGCAGTCGTCGATGTTGACGTACATGTAGCCGGCGTCTTTCATTCCGGACTTGACCACCGCGTCGGCCATGCCCTTGATCAAATCTTCGCTGACGTTGCAGGCGAACTTGTTCCACGAGTTCCATCCCATGGGCGGCGTGAGCGCGAGATTCGGCCGAGGGAGCAGGGTTCGCCTGCGCGAAAGCCGTTCGACCGGAAAGAACGCAACGCATAACGATGGGATGATAAAGAGGCGAGTCTCATTTTCATGCACACGTTTTACCAGAAGCGCCGGGAGTTTGGTACTGAAGATGCGCGCCGCAGCCTGGCGACGATGCGATTACAATGCGTGGTTGCGATTCGGCTGGTCTGGATTCGCAGTTGACGGAGGGCTTCATGCGCATTCCCCGGTTGTTATCGCTGGTCGGCTTGATAATCTGTGCCGTTTTATGCGGCGGGGCCTCGGCGCAAAGCGCGGCGATCGGGATCTTCGAGGGCCACGGCGACGTCGGCACCGTTTTGCATCCGGGTTCGGTGGACTACGACGCAGCGAAGCGCGCCTACACCATCAGCGGCAGTGGCGAGAACATGTGGTTCGCTGGCCGATGCGTTTCAGTTTGCCTGGAAAAAAGTTTCCGGCGACGTGACGTTGACCGCCGACATCGCATTCCTGACGAAAACCGGGAATGAACATAAGAAGGCGGTGCTGATGCTGCGGCAGAGTCTGGACGCCGACTCTGTGTATGCCGATGTGGCGTTGCACGCGAGCGGCCTGACTTCTCTGCAATTCCGCGACGAGAAGGGCGCGGTCACGCGCGAGATTCAGTCGAACCTCTCCGCCCCGAAGCGCCTGCGCATCGCCAGGCGTGGCGACTACGTCTACATGTCGCTGGCAGCGGACGGCGAACCCAGAGTGGCCGGGGGATGGCTGCGCATCCCGCTGCAAGGCGCCGTTCTACGTGGGGCTCGGGGTCTGCTCGCACGACAAGGATGTCGTGGAAAAAGCGATGTTCTCGAACGTCGAACTGACTCAACCCGCGCCAGCGACAGGCCAGCCCATTCTGTACAGCGCTCTCGAAACCATTTCGATCGACTCGGCCGACCGGCGCGTTGCGTATCTCGCGCCCGGCCGTTTCGAAGCGCCCAACTGGACGCGCGATGGCAAGGCATTTCTCTTTAACCGCAACGGGCATCTCGAACGGTTGCCCGTGGATGGCGGCGAGCCAGCGGTCATCGATACCGGCTTCGCGACCCGCCTCAACAACGATCACGGCATCTCACCCGACGCCACGCAGCTTGCCATCAGCGACAATTCGCAGGCAGACCACAACTCGCTCGTGTATCTTGTGCCCTTCGGCGGCGGTACGCCGCAGGCGCATCACGCAGAAGTCACCGTCGTACTGGCACGGCTGGTCGCCGGATGGCAAGACGCTCGCTTTCGTCGGCCAGCGCAACGGCGAGTTCGATATCTATACGATCCCGGTCGACTGGCGGCGAAGAAACGCGGCTGACCACGGCCAAGGGATTGGACGACGGCCCGGAATATTCACCCGACGGAAAATATATTTACTTCAATTCCGAGCGCACCGGCCACATGCAGATCTGGCGCATGAAGCCGGACGGCAGCGAGCAGGAGCAGGTATTCTCCGACGATTTCAACAACTGGTTCCCGCACATTTCGCCCGATGGCCGGTGGATGGTCTTCCTCACTTACGAAGCGGAGGTGAACGGGCATCCGGAGAACAAGAATGTGATGCTGCGGCTGATGTCGCTCGATCCCGCAGCGGACAAGAAAATCACGGTGCTCGGCAAGATGTTTGGCGGGCAGGGAACGATCAATGTGCCGTCGTGGTCGCCCGACAGCAAGCAGTTGGCGTTCGTCAGTTACATGCTTGTGCCGGAAGAGACGAAATAGATGGATGCTGGGCTATCTATTCCGCAGCAGTTGCCTCGAAGCCGGCAGCTACCAAGTCGGGAGCG
Organism: uncultured Acidobacteriaceae bacterium; assembly: GCA_963819145.1. Lineage (GTDB taxonomy): Bacteria > Acidobacteriota > Terriglobia > Terriglobales > Acidobacteriaceae > Sulfotelmatobacter. The sequence continues at coordinate 56,091 of CAWFVB010000018.1, read as the reverse complement.
CTGAATACCTTCTGTCCCGCGACCCCGCCAATCTCGGTCGTGCCGGCCTCTTCGACATTTTTCCTGATGGCTGAGATCTGAGACTCGGCCAGATGTAAAGCCTTCATTGTCTTCATGAATCCAGAGACCTTAAGCGCTCCAGTTGAGAGCAGATCCCCCTGATTGTGCCAGGGTCGAGCCACTAGACGATAAGTGCCATTGCTCTCCGCTTGAGCGGAGACCACGTACGGTTGGTCCTCGTAATCGCCAAAGCGGTTAAGAATGACCGTACCACCGTCTGGGAAGATCGCCTGAACCTGCAGCACTCCTCCCATTGCCTGAATATAGTTCCGCAGCGTGCTGAGATACATGTCGGTACGCTGCTCGATACGGGAGATCGAGCTTTGCGGCAGGTCGAGGAGTTCGGCCATTTCGGTTTGCGTGGCCTGTTTGGCGTTGCGCAGTTCCTCAAGAGCCATCGTCTGCAGCTCTTGGCGAACCCTTTGTTGGGTAGTCGCTCTCCTTGCAGGGTCGATCTTCGCCTGAAGTTCTTTGTAGTTCCGTGCCATATATCTCTCCCGACCGCTGTTTCCTATTCCTCTTCCAGACCTCGCAGATGCCGGTCGTAGATTGCGTCGGCGACAGGTACATAGTCCTCATACCAGCGATCATTTCCGGTTTTGTCCCCACCGATCAGCAGAATCGCGGTGCGGCGAGGGTCGAACGCATAAAGGACCCGATAGGGCCGCCCCTCGTGCTGAATGCGTAGTTCCCGCATGTGCGAATGCCGTGACGTCACAACGCCAGACGAGTGAGGCATTCTTAACGTTGGTCCAGCCTCCTGCAAGAGGCTAACAGTGAAATCAACGCTGTCCTGCTCGGCAGGAGAAAGCCCGTCCCACCATCGTTCGAACTCAGCGCAGAACTCGACCTCCCACGCCATGCCATTACTATGTCATAGAAGGCATTATGCTGTCAACGGCATAATGGCGATGTTCCGTTCGCTACTCCGGCGCCTGAAACGGCGAAGCCGGCAGGCCTTCCTTGTTGAACAGATTGCAATTCGGATTCGGCGCCCATCCATAGCGCACTGAAACGGGCGTCGGCACCGCGGCACTCGACACCACGACGGATGTACCCTCGATTCTGGCATCGGCCGCCGAATACTTTCCGTCCGTGCCCGCGAGTTCAAAGCCCGTAACCGTCGCCCCTTTTGCCATCAAGCCATCTGCATGATCGAACCATACACGCAACGCATGTTCCTCCCGTGTGATCTGGCGGTACAACGGGCCGGACCACTCGATCTTTTCCCCGTAAGCGATGGCGCGCGCCGCGAGCGACAGGCGCAGGCCGACATCCTGCTTGTTCTTGGGATGAATGTCGTCGGGGTCGCCAATGTCGATGGTAACCGCCATGCCTGTGTTCCTGAGCGCGAGTGCCTGTCGCTGCGCGTTGCGGACCTCGGGCCAAAGCTCGCCCGGTTCGGTGTTCCAGTTGGCAATCTGGACGAAGAGGAACGGGAAGTCACCTTCACCCCACGAGTTGCGCCAGTCGCGAATCATGGTTTGAAAAAGTCGCGCATAGAGCGATGCCCGATCCGGTGAGGCATTGGCCTCGCCCTGATACCAGATCACGCCGCGAATCGCGAACGGGGTAAGCGGCGCGATCATGCCGTTGTAGAGCGCCGACGGGGCCCACGCCGCGAAGTCGGGATGCCATTGTGGCCAGGGCAGCGCCTTGCCCTCCGCTTTGGCCTGCGCCACGGCCTTTTGAAACTCAACGTCCTCGCGCTGTTGACGCAGAACGTTTGTGGACTGTTCGTCAACCATTTTTGCCCGCGCCGAGAATACGGGCATCAGCGCGGATCGGCGCCGAGAGTATGCAGACTGGTCCACGACTCGGCCGCGGTTCCTCCCCACGAGGCCTCGATCAGCCCGATGGGCACGCCCACCTTCTGCTGAACGTTGCGCGGAAAAAATAAGCCACGGCGGAAAAGTCGGCCACAGTCTCCGGAGCGCACGCCGCCCAGCCCTTGGACTCGACATTTTCGAGCGGGTAGTCGGCCGGCTTGTGCTTCACCAGAAAGAGGCGAATCTTCGGATACTGTGCGGCGGCGATCTCGGTTCGTGCATTCCGCAATTCGGTCATGGGAAATTCCATGTTCGATTGACCGGAGGCAACCCAGACGTCGCCCACAAGAATGTCGGCGAGCGTGATCGTGTTCGTCGCCTTGATGATGAGTTGGAACGGACCTCCAGCTTCACCGGGAGACAGAAAAATATTCCAGCGGCCGAGATCGTCGGCTGTCGCCGATTTTGTTTCGCCGCGAAAGCTGACGGAGACGGCTTCCTGCGGCGCCGCCATGCCCCAGACGTGGACCGGAAGACCGCGCTGGATCACCATGTGATCGGCCAGCAACGACGGCAAGGTGACGTCGGCGAGGGCGGGAATCGCCGCAGAAATCAGGAACGCCGCGATCACAATGCAGATTTGCAGGGCAGACAGGGGAACGTGCTTTCGGATGATATGCCTTTGGATCATGAGTTCTCCGTACGGGTTTGCGACCATCAGAGTGATCTGCGACGGAACCGATCGATTCTACCGCCCGAGCCGGTCGTCGAAAAACCTGGCCATCGACTCGAGGGCTTCCTGCGTTTCAGGCAACTGGAAGTGATACCAGAAAGCGTGAGGCAGGGCCTCAAAGACAATCAACTGCGCGTCATCACCGGCTGCGAGCAAGGCGCGATGGAAGATGGTGGTGCCGCTGAGCAGAATGTCGCGCGTACTGGTGACGAGCAGAGTGGGCGGCATGCCGCGCAGGTCCGCGAACAGTGGCGAGAGAACGGGATCTTTGCGATCGGTCTTGCCGACGTATGGATCATCGGGCAAATGATCCGGGAGAGTCGGTTGCAGATTGCCGGGAAAGCCGTCGAGTGTGAACAACTGCCAGGAATCGCCCGGGCGGCTGAAGTCGGCGAGGCCGGAGAAAATTCCCAGCGCCGCCGGGAGCGGCAATCCCAACTGCTTAAGACGCACCGTAACTTCCGCGGTCAGGATGGCTCCCGCCGAAGTCCCGAAGATTCCGATGTTGTGCGGTTTGTACGTCTTCAGGAGTTCTTTGTAGACGGCGACCACGTCGTCCACGGCGGCAGGGAAGGTATTCTCCGGGGCGAGCCGGTAGTACACCGAGACAACTTTCGTCCTGGCCAGGTTTGCAATCGGGATGCCCTCGATCAGCGATCCGGAGTCAGAGTTGAATCCGCCGCCATGCAGGTTGATCAGCACGCGGTTGCGGTTGGCGTCGGGCATGGCGAAGGGCGTGATTATGTCGGTGCGAACGCCGGCCAGGGTCGTCTCCTCGACGTTGACCGGATAGTGCTTCCTGGCCTCGCCGGAGCCGAACGCGCGCCACTCGTCGGTGTGCTTTCGGCGCTCCGCCAGAGATTCAGGACCAGATTGTTTGTTGTGCGTCAACGAGTCGAGCCACTGTTGCGCCTGTGGGCTGATGGTTTGCGGCATCGGCACGGTCCGGGTGATGTGAGCGGTGCGGTCGGCATCGAAGGTTGCGGAATCTCGCGGCGAGGGTGGCGTCGATTGCGCGGCTACGGTGAATGCGGATACGAGTGAGAGAGGCGGTCAGGCAAAGCAGCCGGGGACTCATGCGGATAGTTGTATCAGAGGCGCGTAGGTTTCAGACAACAACGGCGCGTTCCTCCTGCGTTGTCATCCTGAGCCGCGGTTTTTGCGGCGACGGACCTGTGCCGCTGGCATGACAAAGCAAAGGGAGTTGGCCCGGGCCGAGCGAAATGCCTATGCCAGCGTGTATTTCCCCCGCTCGATCATTCTCTGCGCGATCTGCTGGCGCAGCTCGATGGTGTTGAACGGTTCGTACTTGGCCAGCCGGCGCAGGATCGCCAGTTGAGTTCGCATCATGTCGCCGTCAGCGACGGCGGCAATGACTTTGCGCGCCGCCGATTCGATTTTCTCCATGGCCTGCGACAGATACACCCGCGTCATGGCGACCGGCAACGCCGCCGCCGCTTCGCCCTTGGCCTCCACAATCTTCTGTGCGCGCAACACAGCTGATTCCATGGCATAGGTTTCGATCGTCATATCGGCGATCGCGCCCATGATTTCCTGCTGATCCTGGATCGCCTGCATATATTTCTGCGTAGCCGCGCCCGCCGCGAACAGGCCAAGCTTCTTGGCCTGCGCCACCAGTTTGCGCTCATCCGCGAGCGCGCCTTCGAGTTCTTCTCCGGCGGATGGTCCCGAGAGCACCTCATCCATCAGCTTCTTGATCGCGGGCAGGAGCGGCAACTGCCCGCTCATCGCGCGCTTCAGCAGAAAGCCGGTGATGATCAGCCGGTTGATCTCGTTCGTGCCTTCGAAAATGCGGTTGATGCGGGCATCGCGGTAGGCTCGCTCGGCGGGATACTCCTCGACAAATCCGTAGCCGGCGTGAATCTGCAGAGTCTCGTCGACGATGTAATCAATCATCTCCGAGCCCCAGACTTTAATGATGGAACATTCCACCGCGTATTCCTCGATTGCCTTGAGCGTCTGCCTGGCAACGTCAGCGGCCGATTTATCCACTTCGCTGAGAGCCGAGTCCATCATTCCGACGGTGCGGTAGACCAGCGACTCGCCCACATACAACAGGGTCGCCATGTTGGCGATCTTTTCTCGCACCAGCCCGAAATCGGCGATGACCTTGCCGAATGCCTTGCGCTGCTTGGCATAGGCGATCGCTGTTTCGATTGATACGCGGCCGCCGCCGACGCACATCGCGCCGAGCTTGAACCGCCCGATATTCAAAATGTTGAAGGCGATCAGGTGCCCCTTGCCGATATCTCCCAGCAGGTTCTCCACCGGAACCTGGCAGTCGTTCAAAATAATGGGACAGGTGGACGATCCGCGGATCCCCATTTTGTGCTCTTCGGCGCCAACCGAGAATCCGGGAAAAGTTCTCTCGACGAGGAAGGCCGTGAACTTCTCGCCGTCCACTTTCGCAAACACGGTGATACAAGTCGGCGAAGCCGGCGTTGGTGATCCACATCTTCTCGCCGTTCAGGATGTAATGCTTTCCGTCGGGCGAAAGCTGCGCGCGCGAGCGGCAGTTCAACGCATCGGAGCCCGAGGTGGATTCCGACAAGGCGTAGGCACCGACGATCTCTCCCGTGGCCAGCCGAGACAGATACTTTTTCTTCTGTTCTTCTGCGCCGAAGTAAACCAGCGGCAGAGCGCCGATGCCGGTATGCGCGCCCCATGTTGTGGCGAAGCCCGCGTACTTGGCGATGTGGTCGGCAATGACCGCGGCCGTGACCTTATCCATCTCGAGTCCGCCGTAGGCTTCGGGAATCTCGACCGAACTTAGCCCGAGTTCGCCTGCTTTCTTCAACAGGTCGCGCGAGACGGAGTAATCCTTGTGCTCCATCTTTTCAGCGTTGGGCAGGATTTCTTTGACCGCGAATTCCTCGGCGGTCTGGCCGATCATCTGGTGCTGCTCGGTGAAGTCTTCGGGCGTGAAAACTTCGTCGGGCCGGCGCGATTCCAGCAGGAAACTGCCGCCTGAAATCCTGGTCTTCGGAACTGCCGTGCTCGTTGCCATGTCTCTCCCCCGTGAAGAACGATCCAGAAAACGTAGAGAAGCCGCTGGCCCATACGCGAAGCGGCCTAAAAATCCTTCCCAATTCTAATGCGGGAACGAAGGGAATGATAGGGCGGTAACTTCGGCAGTTTCGGGTGTTTCATGCCGGAATTGTGGGAGTCTGGTTCGTCGCAACACAGTTGAGGCCGCGTTAGGCAAAGCGCTCCGAGGACAGGTTACGTTCTCGGACCTTCGGTGTCGCGGGCGGGTCGCCCTGGCGGTTAGAGCCTTTCGAAAATCCCGGCTGCGCCCATGCCTCCGCCCACACACATGGTGACCATCCCGTAGCGGGCGTTGCGACGCTTCATCTCTCGAATCAGGCTCGCGGTGAGCTTGGCGCCAGTGCATCCCAGTGGATGCCCGAGGGCGATGGCTCCGCCGTTGGGATTCACTTTCGCTGGATCAAGCCCCGCTTCTTTAATCACGGCCAGCGACTGGGCCGCGAAGGCTTCGTTCAATTCGATCACGTCAATGTCCGCGAGTTTCAGGCCGGCCATCTTCAATGCCTTGGGAATCGCGAAGACCGGACCCAGTCCCATTTCCTCCGGCTTGAATCCCGCGGTAGCGAAAGAGACATATCGGGCCAGCGGCTGGATGCCGAGTGTTTTCGCGCGTTCCGCCGACATCACGACCGTCGCCGCCGCGCCGTCCGACATTTGCGACGAATTCCCGGCCGTCACCGTACCTTTCACATGAAATGCCGGCTTAAGCGCATGCAGCGCTTCGAGGGAAGTGTCGGCGCGCGGCCCTTCGTCCATTTTGAACACAATTTCCTGGCGCTTCGGCTTCGATCCGTTCGGCGTACTGAAACTCACCGGGACCGGCACAATCTCATCGTCGAACTTTCCCGCCTGAATCGCAGCCAGAGCCTTCTGGTGGCTGTGCAAGGAGAACTCATCCGCCGCCTCGCGCGCGATGCCTACTCGATGCGCGACGCGCTCCGCGGTCAACCCCATGTTTAGATAAGCGTCCGGATAGTGATCGACCAGCCAGGGATTCGGGGAAATTTTATTGCCGCCCATGGGAATCATGGTCATCGATTCGGTGCCTCCGGCGACGATGACTTCGGCGCCGCCGCTCATGATGCGGTCCGCGGCCATGGCAATCGCCTGCAGCCCCGACGAACAGAACCGGTTGATGGTCAGGGCGGAGACTTCGACCGGCAGACCGGCGCGCAGAGAGGCGATGCGCGCAACGTTCATCCCCTGCTCGGCCTCGGGCATCGCACAGCCGAGAATGACGTCTTCGATTTCATGCGGGTCTAGTTGCGGCACGCGCTCCAGCGCGCCCTTGATGGCGACCGCGGCGAGTTCGTCGGGACGCGTGGCGCGCAGCGTGCCTTTATAGGCGCGTCCAACGGGTGTTCGCACAGACGATGTAATGACGACTTCTCTCATGGAAGTTCTCCGTTCTAAGACTCCAAGTCAGCTCTCTATTGGATGCGTCTCATACCAAACCGGCTCATCCAGGAACGCTCGACCACACCTCACTGCGACTTACCCAGAAACTCAAAGCCCTTCACAAATTCAGGGACCCTCTTTTCGCCGGAGAAGCAAGTGATCTCTGCGATTCTATCCCGGCGATCAAAAAGCAAGGCTCGCGTTTGGTCTCCGAAGCCGGAGTAGTGTCCCTTTTCATAGATGCGGGATCCAACGGTTCCCTGGATGCCTGACCAAATCGCAGACTCGATCTGCACCGCTTCGACCGTGTCCTCGCCTTGCAGCATCCATTTCCCGTTGTTCTTCGTGAATCCAAGATCGTTCGCCCCATCGTCCAGGTTTCCACGGCGAACAATAAGGTCGAGGCCCTCGTCATCTGCGCGACCCGGATCCAGGACGGCGAAGACGCATTTCTTCGACCGCGATGGCCGGATCTTCCAACCTGCGGGAAGTTTGGTTTGGAACCCGCAAATCTGGCTGGTGAACAGACCGTTCGCGTCGGCAACTTGTGCCGCGGCCGGCGTCAGAAACGCAAGCGACAGGAACGCAATCCTCAGCAGCGTCATCGGGCGGACTCCGCAATTCGACATAAATCAATGCGCGGGCGCGAAGAAATAATAATCCGCGGTGTACGCGCTCTTGGATTCTTCGCCTTTGTGCGACTCGTCGCAGCCGTACCCTTGCGGTTTGCCGCCATGCGTGTGCACGCGCTGAATGACGGTTACGTTCGCGAGCACACCCTTTCCCGCGTTGTTCACAACATTCACCAGCAGCCATGGAATCGAGTCCGCGTCGAGCGAGTCCACATGCGACGCGGCTTTGCCCGTGACTTCGCTGCCGTCTTTGAGTTTCCAGGTCGGTCCGGCAGAGTGCTGCCCGATGACTTTGTCTTTCCGGTCTTTCAGTTCGGCGTCGGGACCTTTCAGAGTCCAAGTGAACTTTCCGTCCGTGTCGGCCTGGCAGGTATAGATCTGCGACCCCGAAGCGTGTACGAACAGAACAGGCTCGAGGCCTGCGGGGACGGCGATCGCGTCCGGCACGTCGGGCGCAGATTCCTTGGCGGGAGTGTCCTTTGAGCCTTTCTGGGCGCCAGCGAGCTGGCATGCGAGCATGACGGTCAAGCAGATCCCGATAACAACGGTTCTCGCTTCAAGTCTGTGCATCAACATATTTGTGTTTTCCTCAGTCTTTCCCAATTCCAGCGATGTGCCCACGTCAGTTCCTCAGTGTTTTCCCCGTCTTCAGGGTGTACTGAATCCGCTCTTGCGTTTTCTTCTCGCCGCAGAGCGACTTAAATCCCTCGCGCTCCAAGTCGAGGATGTACTGCTCGCTGACCGGCGTTCCGGGCGTAACGTTGCCCCCGCATAGCACCTCGGCAATCTTCGCGCCGAGCTTCACTTCATGGTCGGTGATGAAGTCTCCCTGCCGCATCATGTGAACACCCAACTTGAGCGTGGCCAGAAGATTTTCCCCGGGAGCTGGAATGTCGGTTCGCGGCAGGGGCGGCTCGTATCCGGCGCGTGCGAGTTCGAGTGCGCGCTGCTTGGCGTCTGACAGCACGCGTTCGCGGTTCATCGTGATGCGGTCGCCTGGAGAGAGGAAGCCGAGCCCGCGGGCCTCGTGCGCGGAAGTCGCCACCTTGGCAGTCGCAATGACCTCGAAAGCTTTTTTCATCGCCTCCAGCATTTCCACCGACCCGGCCACTGCCTCGCCGGAACCTTTGCCGTGGGATGCGGTCGCGGTATCCACCGCGCGCAAGAGCATTTCTTTGCAGCCGCCGCCGCCCGGCAGCAGGCCAACGCCGACCTCTACCAGTCCGGTGTAGAGCTCAGCATGCGGCTGGCGCGCAGCGGCGTGCAAAGAAATCTCCGTGCCGCCGCCCAGCGTGAGCCCGAACGGGGCGGATACGACCGGCTTGGTCGAGAACTTGATTGCCTGGGTCATCCCCTGGAACTGGCGAATGGCGAGGTCCACGTCGTCCCATTCTTCTTCCTGTACGCTCATGAGCAGCAGCATCAGGTTGGCGCCGACGGAGAAATTCGCCGCATCGCTGGTGATCACGAACGCGTCGAAGGCGTCGCCAGGGCCGCCAGGTCTGAGAGTCTGAAGAATGAGGCCAACGATGTCGGCGCCGAGCGAGTTCATCTTGCTGTGAAACTCGATGCAGGCCACGCCGTCGCCCAGGTCAACCACCGACGCTCCGGAATTCTTTTTCACCACACCGTTCGATTTCTTCGCGACCGTGACCGACCACACACCGTCCGGAACCTGCACCGGTTGCCAGTTGCCGGTGGTCAGGTCGAAATACTTGCGGCCGGAGGCGGTCTTTGTGTCGTCCGCGTACCAGGATTTCTGACCCGAAGCCAGCAGTTTCTCAACATTGAGTGCCACCGGCTTGCCCTCCTTCTTCATGCGAGTGACGGTGGCCTCGACGCCGGCAGCGTCCCATAGTTCGAAAGGTCCGAGTTCCCAGTTGAACCCGAGCCGCATGGCGCGATCAATTTCGACAATCGAGTTGGAGATTTCCGGAACGCGGTTGGCGGAATAGGTCCACAGGTCGGTGAGCGCGGCCCAGAGAAACACTCCAGCTTTGTCGCCTTTTTGTGGGGCGCCTTCGAGGCCCAACAGGGTTCGCAGGCGCGTTCCCGTGTCTTCGATGTTCTTCGCCATATCGAGCGCCGGAAACTTGGGCTTCTGCCGCGGATGGTATTCGAGGGTCTTCCAGTTGAGAGCGAGCCGCTCGTCCTCTTTGCCATGCCCGCCCTTTTCTTTCTTGTAGAACCCACCTTTGGTCTTATCGCCCAGCCAGCGGTGTTCGAGCATCTTTCCGAAGAAGTCGGGCAGGCGCAGATCGCTGCGCTCATCGCGCACATTCGAAGTCATGTTGCCGACCACGTGCCCGAGAATATCGAGGCCAACCAGATCAATCGTTCGGAACGTGGCGGATTTCGGCCATCCCACGGCCTGGCCGGTGAGGGCGTCCACGTCCTCGACGGTCAGGTCCATCTCCTGCATCAGCCGCATGACGTTCAACACGGAGAATGTTCCGATGCGGTTGCCGATGAAGTTGGGCGTGTCTTTGGCCATGACGACGCCTTTGCCAAGGCGCACATCGCAGAAGTGCGAGACCGCATCCATCATGGCGCGGTCGGCTTCCGGTGTAGAAATGAGTTCGAGCAGGCGCATGTAGCGCGGCGGATTGAAAAAATGCGTGCCGAACCATGCCCGCCGGAATTCCTCCGAGAATCCTTCCGCAATCTTGCCCACCGGCAAGCCGCTGGTGTTGGTCGTAATGATGGTTCCGGGCTTGCGAATCGCCTCCACCTTCTTCAAGAGCGAGCGCTTGATGTCAAGATTCTCGACCACGGCCTCGATGATCCAATCCACCCCGGCGAGCTTTTTCAGGTCGTCTTCAAAATTGCCAATTGTGACGAGCCGTGCGAAAGAAGCGTCCATGAATGCGGCCGGCTTCGACTTCTTCGCGGCGTCGAGACCGGCAGCCGCGATCTTGTTGCGCGCGGCGCCGTCGGCGTCAGGCGGAACAATATCGAGCAAGTAGCTGGGGACGCCGGCGTTGGCAAAATGCGCGGCAATGCGAGCGCCCATGGTTCCGGCGCCGAGAACTGCAATTCTATTAATGCGCTTCATGACGACCCTCGTTCTTTTCTGGAGCAACTACGCGGAGCAGGGAATGAAACAACTTCTCGGCAGTGTGGGAACTGTCGTGGGTAAGAAACATCGGTAGCGAACGGCATACTTTACGCGGAGGCATTTGCAAACTGAGTGTGCCAGTCGGGACTCGACCCGGTCAAACCTCAACGTGCGATCGTACATACTCGAGCGCTTTGCGCGCCATCTGTTTCTCGCCGCGATAGGCCAGCAGCCTGGGAGCTTCGTCCAGTCGCACCCACTTCGCGCGCTCCACCTCGACGCGCATTGCTTCCGCAATATTGTCAATCCGTCCCGACTCGTAGCGCAGCAGGTAGAAACTGACGATCTTGAACACCCGTTCACCATCACCCCACGAGCGTACGTAAACGTACTTGATGTCGGCCAGTTTCGTAACCAGTGACGCGGTGATCCCTGTTTCTTCGCGCACCTCGCGCAGGGCCGCTTCCAGCGCCTTTTCGCCAGGGTCAACCAGCCCCTTCGGCAGGCACAGGATCGGCTTCGACCTCGAGCGAACAGCGGGCTTTTCGGGGTCCGCCCTGGCTGCCTGCGAAGCCGGAAGCTCAATAGCGGCCATCCACCACACGTCGTCCCTGTTCCGGACTACGACGCCGCCCGCCGAGATCTCGCGCACCATACTATTGGCAACTTAGCAGGAATACAGGGTTTTCGTCACCGCCTACCGGGCCGGCAGTAACGGTTACCGATCTTGCGTCACTACCTAACGTAATCGCGAGTGGCACTGTTGTGCCCTGCAGCCTTCCGCAGATTTGTGGCATCTTAGATATTAGTGTGGGTTCGCAGTTCCGGCCTTCGCAGGCTGGAGATGTGGGGTTCGCTGTGAAGCATCTGGGGAAGATTATTCGATCGGTGCAGGCCTTTGGGCGGGAACTCTCGCGCATGGCTGCTCCCGTAGCCGCTCCCCGTATGCCGGCGATTGGTCTGGCGTTGGGCGGAGGCTTCGCCCGCGGCATTGCCCACATCGGCGTTCTCAAGGTCCTCGAAGAGGAACGCATTCCGGTCCGCGTCGTAACAGGAACCAGCGTGGGGGCACTGATTGGCGCTGCCTATTGCAGCGGCCTGTCGATCGCCGAACTTCAAGAAGTCGCCCACCACGTTCGATTTACGACCTTCGCTCGCTGGACAATCTCGCGCTACGGCTTCGCCTCCAACGACCGCATGGTTTCGTTTCTGACGCGCACACTCAAGGCGAAAACATTCGAAGAACTCCGCATTCCGCTCGGCGTGAGTGCCACCGACTTCAACACGGGCGAAGGCGTGGTGTTTCATTCCGGCTCAATTATTGATCCGGTGCGCGCCAGTTGCGCTTATCCCGGCATGTTTTTGCCGGTGGAGATTCGCGGGCGCTACCTGGTGGATGGCATGCTTTCGCACCCCGTACCGTCGCGCCCGCTCCGGGAAATGGGTGCGGATCGGGTGTTGGCCGTGCACTTGAAAGGTTCCTGGAGTAAGGGTGGAGCGCCTCGCCATCTGTTTGATGTGATCGGACAGTCGTTCGCGATTGCGCAGGACGCGATGTCCTGCTTGTGGCGGGAGGCGGCGGATCTTGTCATCGAACCGGACGTCGCCGGTTTCGGCTATGACGACTTCCAGCGCGCAGACGATCTGATCCGAGTTGGCGAAGCCGCCACGCGCAAAGCGATGCCGGAGATTCGTAAGTGGCTGGAGACGCCGGCGGAAGCGACCTATTCCGCGATCGAACGCCGCGGTGCTGTGCGCGTCGCGCCTGTGCCCGCGGACTAAGCGATGCACGGATTTTCTTCGAGGCCCTAGCAGTATTTCTTAGCGAGCTTGCGGTTAAGACCTTTGGCCTCACCGGCGACGCAGGGTTCCTGAGATCCTCACACCTTCTCCGCTTCCTCTCGAATCCGCTTCCACGCGTTCCTCACATGCCGCGCCTGGGTGTTTGTCTGCCCCACGGAGAGCCGCAGGGTCATCTTTCCATTCAGCTTGGTGTGCGTCAGGAACAGATCGCCACTGCGGTTTAGCCGGTCCATGATGCCTTGGTTGACTTCGTCTCCGCCTGTGTGACGGAAACAGACCAGATTGAGCGGCGCCGGCGCAGCCAGTTCGAAGCGATCATCGTTCCGCATCCACGACGCAAATTCCTGCGCCAGCTTCACGTGCTCGCGAATGTGGTGCCGCAGGCCTTCCACGCCATAGTGGCGGATCACGAACCACAACTTGAGAGACCGGAACCGGCGCCCAAGCTGGATATGCCAATCCCGGTAGTCAATGACGGCTCCCGACTCCGTCGCGCGGTTGCGCAAGTATTCCGGCAGAATGCTCAAGGTCTGAATCAGCGCGTTGCGGTCGGCAACCCAGAAGCAGTTGCAGTCGAAGTTGGTGAACATCCATTTGTGTGGATTGAAGTTGTAGCTGTCGGCGGCCTCGATTCCGTTCTGTAAATACCGGAATTCCGGGCACAGCATGGCCGTCCCCGACATCGCGGCGTCTACATGCAGCCACAAATTATGCTTGTGCGCGACCTCGCCGATCGCGCCAATCGGATCCATCGCATTCGATGACGTCGTGCCCACGGTCGCGCACACCAGGCACGGAGTCAACCCGGCTCTACGGTCCGCCTCAATCTGTCGCGCCAGCGCCTCGGGACGCATGGCAAAATTTTCATCTACTTCAATCAGCCGCAGATTCTCGACGCCAATCCCGGCGATCATCGCGGCCTTCTGGAGCGAGGAATGCGTCTGCGTCGAAGCGTAAGCGACGAGCCGGCCGTCACATCCCTTCTTGTTGCTGACATAGTTGGTCGCGCGTTCGCGCGCCGCCAGTAGCGCGCACAGAACCGCGCTCGAGGCCGTATCCTGAATGACTCCTCCACCGGCCTTCGACGACAAGAATTTCTGCGGCAGTTCCAGCATCGAGACCAGCCAGTCCATCACATGCGTCTCAAGCTCGGTGCACGCCGGACTTGTGGACCACAACATCCCCTGCACCCCCAGTCCGGAAGAAAGCAGATCGCCAAGAATTCCGGGCCCCGATGCGTTGCAGGGAAAATAGGCGAAGAAGTTCGGCGACTGCCAATGCGTCACTCCCGGCAGAATCAGCCGCTCGACATCTTTCAGCAGCGTCTCGAAAGCCTCTCCCTGCGCGGGCGGAGCCGCCGGCAGGGCAGAGCGAATCTCTCCGGGCTTCACCTGCGACAGGACCGGGAAGGACTCGACCCGCGACTGATAATCCGCGATCCAGTCCACCACGGCATGTCCGTGGCGCCGGAATTCGTCGGGCGTCATGTGAAAAGATTTTTCGTCAGACAAAGTTGAACCTCGTTCCAAGCAGATCGCAGCCATAGCAGATCGAGCCAGCGTGGCAGTGCATGCTAGCTCAGCCTTCCAAAATAAACTCGCGTTTTGTATTCGAAGACGGCCCGTCCTGCTACGGCGTGCGCATCGAACACTCGCCGCAATTCCCGCAGCATCGCCGGATGACGGGGGTGCTCGGGTCCCGGTGCGTACGAGGACGAAAGCAACCGCCCTTCCAGCCCCGCATAGTCAAACTCCTGGCGAGTCGGAAACACTCGCTCGAGAAACGGAGCCGGATCGAAGAATTCGTTCACTGCATCGGTTGTCCGTTCGTGCCGGACATCGTCGTAATCGGTGCCGAAGGTCAGCAGCAATTGTTCGTAGTCACGCAGAAAAGGCGTCGAATCGGTCAGGCGCTCATTCCACAGAAGCACGAGCCATCCGCCTGGGCGCAGGATGCGCGCAAATTCCCGCCTGGCCCGCTCGCGATCAAACCAGTGGGCCGCCTGCGCTGCCGTAACAAAATCCACGCTTCCATTCCGCAGCGTCGTCGCCTCCGCCGTTCCCTCGATGCTCGTGAACTTCGGAAAGCCCGCCAGCAGTCGCTCTCCGGCCTGCCGCATCTCTGCATTGGGCTCGACTCCAAACACCGGGTTGCCATTTTCCAGGAGGATGCGGGTCCATATCCCCGTGCCGGAGGCGAGGTCTGCCATCGAGTGGCCGGGGGCGAGCCCGCACTCGCTTTTCAGAACCTGAAGTGCCTGCGGTGGATATCCCGGCCGATAACGAACATAATTTTCGACGCGATCCGAAAAGCGGCTGGTGGCATTTGATGTAGGCATAAAGACGCACCACGATAGGATGTTTGCAACTTGCCAGAAACCCATTCTAACGGCAGGATAGAGATGTTGTCCCTCCGCACCGGGCCAACGGCGCTGGCCCGCCGCGTTGTCAACAATCGAGCGCGCGGCTGCGAAACACTGGACTCGTCCGTTGCAAGTATGCGAATCGTCGTCAAAATCGGCACCAGCCTCATCGCTCCCGGCGGACAGGTGGATATCCACTTGCTGCGCGGCATGGTGGACCAGTTCGATCTCACGAAAAACGAATACCTGATCGTCACATCCGGCGCCATTGCTGCCGGCATGTCGGGACTGTCGCTTGAAAAGCGTCCCAGCGATGTACCCCGAATGCAGGCGTGCGCGGCCGTCGGCCAGAGCAAGCTGATGCACACCTATGAACGCCTGTTTTTCGGCAAGAAAATTGTTGCGCAGCTTCTGTTGTCGAGCGACGATTTCACTTCGCCTGTGCGCTACCGCAACCTGCAGAACGCGCTGGCCGAGTTGCTCGCGCTGGGAGTGGTGCCAATCGTCAATGAGAATGACAGCGTCTCGGTCCGCGAGTTGGAGGGCGCATTCGGCGACAACGATGAGTTAAGTTCTCTGCTGGCCACCGCCGTTAAGGCCGACTGGCTGCTGCTGCTCACCAACGTGGATGGATTCATGGTCCCTGACGGTCGCAAGATGCCGCGTCTGCAACGCGTGATTCGCAAGCTGACGCCGTCGCTGGAAGCGCAGTGCAGCGGCAAGAGCGCCATGGGACGCGGCGGGATGCTCTCCAAATTGCGTGCGGCGAAGCTGGCGAGCGAGGGTGGCGTCCACGTCGCGATCGTCAACGGACGGCATCCAAAGGCGATAACGCTGGGCATGGAACGTAAAATCGGAACCTATTTTCCACCTCTGAAAAATTGATGGCCGGCACGCTCACTCACGCTGTTTCGACGCAAGGAAAATTGCTGCGCGCGCGCGCGGCTGCGGCAAAACTTGCGCTGCTTTCCACCGGGGAGAAAAACGCCTTCCTGCTGGCAATTGCCAGCGCAATCGAGTCGCACGAGAAGACAATCCTGGCGGCGAATCGCGAAGACGTGGAGAGTTCCGGACTCGATGGCGCAATGCGCGACCGCCTGTTGCTGACTCCGTCGCGCATCCAGGACATGGCCAGCGGTGTGCGCGCCGTTGCCGGCCTTCCCGACCCCATCGGCGACACGCTGGCGCAGTGGACGAAATCGAATGGCCTGCGCATCCGTAAAGTTCGCGTGCCCCTTGGAGTCGTCGGAATCATCTACGAATCGCGCCCGAATGTCACGGTGGATACGGCTGTCCTGGCCCTCAAGGCGGGCAACGCAATCGTGCTCCGCGGAGGCAAAGAAGCAGCCCAGAGCAGCGGACGCCTGGTCGAGATCATGGCCGCGGTTCCCGGCATGCCTGAGGGTGCAATCGAACTGCTCGACTCCTCTTCGCGAGAGTCGGTTCGGGAATTGATTCAAGCTCGCGGTCTAGTGGACGTGATCATTCCGCGCGGAGGAGCTGGGCTGATCACGTTCGTGACCGAGAATTCGAGCGTGCCCGTGATCGAAACGGGGGCAGGGAACTGCCACATTTTTGTCGACGAATCGGCCGACTTCGAAATGGCCGACCGCATCGTGATCAACGCCAAAACGCAACGCCCGTCGGTCTGCAACGCGGCCGAAAAGTTATTAGTGCATGAGCGCGTCGCGGCCGAGTATGTCCCGCGCATCGCAAGAAAGCTGATCGAAGCCGGCGTGGAAGTGCGGGGCGACGGCAAAGCCCGTACCTTGGCTGCCGGATTACACGTCGGCCCGGCGAGCGAGCAGGACTGGCACGAAGAATATCTGCGCTTGTGCATTGCCATAGCCGTGGTCGCCGATGTGGACGACGCCATTGCTCACATCAACAAATATTCGACCAAACATTCGGATTCCATTGTGACCAGCAACGAGGTCCATGCGCGAAAATTTTTGCGAGGAGTGGATAGCGCCGCAGTTTATTGGAATGCCTCCACCCGCTTCACCGACGGAGCGGAATTCGGCTTCGGCGCCGAAATGGGTATCAGCACCCAGAAACTCCATTGCCGCGGCCCGTTCGGGCTCGCGGAACTTACTTCCTCGAAGTACGAGATTGTGGGGACGGGGCAAGTGAGGTAGATGCCTCCGCGACGATGCGCCCGCAGATGACTTCCGCGGTAGCGGTACTGGTTCACGCTCACATCGCCGTAACTTCGGTCGCTTTTCGGCGCAGCCTTAACGGCTTTTGGCAGGCGTTTCATATCTATGGCCCTTCCACCACGCCAACGTTCCTCTGTGCTACCCTTACTCACTTTCAGCACAAAAGTCCCATGAGACTCTTATCTGCCGCACTTCTGTTCTCGGTCCTCCTGTTTTCCGGCCCGGCGACCGTAGCCGGCGGGAACGCTCCAGCGTCCTCCTCTTCAACCATCTTCGGCTTTCGCGATGCAACCGCCGAATCCGCAGTGGAATCGCGATTCCTCGCCGTGCCCGATCCCAGGCTTGCTGAAGAACATTTGCGCATCCTGACCAAAGATCCGCACATGGCGGGCACGATCGAAGACAAAGCGACCGCCGATTATGTGGCGCAGAAGTTTCGCGATGCCGGACTCGATACCGAAATTCTAGAATACAAAGCCTGGATCAACTATCCCTTGGAGATCAACGTTGATCTCACCGCGCCCGCTGGGGTGGAAATGCACGGCCCCACGCGCGAGCATGTAGACAACGATCCTTTTCAGGACGACCCTCGCGTGGTCGTGCCTTTCAGTGGAATGTCGCCCTCCGGCGACGTTGAAGCCGACGTGGTCTACGCCAATTACGGCACGCCCGAAGATTTCGAGAAGCTCGACAAGCTGAAAGTGGACGTGCGGGGCAAGATCGTAGTGGTCCGCTACGGCCAGAATTTTCGCGGCGTCAAAGTGTTTGTGGCGCAGGAACACGGCGCAGCCGGAGTCATCCTCTATTCCGATCCCGCCGATGACGGATGGCGGCGCGGCGACAAATATCCCGATGGCCCGTGGCGTCCCGATACCGGCGTCCAGCGCGGATCGACCGGATATATGTTCGAGTTCCCCGGCGATCCCACCAGTCCCGGAGTTGCATCGGTGCCGTCGCTGCCTGACTCGCAGCGCATTTCTCCGGCGCAGTCTGCGCAGATGCCTAAAATTCCCGTCACGCCGCTCTCCTATCACGATGTGTGGCCCGTGCTGCAGCACCTGAGCGGGCCCGATTCCCCGCGCGAGTGGCAGGGCTCGTTGCCGTTTACGTATCACGTTGGCCCAGGGCCGGCGAAACTGAAAATGCATCTGAAGCAGGACTACCAGTTCCGCACTCTTTGGGACGTGGTCGGCCGGGTGCGCGGCAGTGAATTGCCCGACGAGTGGGTGGTTGCGGGCAATCACCGCGATGCATGGGTGTATGGCGCGGTCGATCCCAACAGCGGCACAGCGGCGATGCTCGAAGCTGTGCATGGTGTCGGCGAGTTGCTGAAGTCCGGTTGGAAGCCGAAGCGCACCATGGTGTTCTGCAGTTGGGACGGTGAAGAAGAAGGCCTGATGGGTTCGACGGAGTGGGTTGAGCAGCACGAGTCCGAACTGGCGAACGCCGCCGCTTATTTCAACATGGACGTCGCGGTCTCCGGCCCGAAGTTCGGCGCGTCGGCAGTGCCGAGTCTCAAGCAGTTTCTGCGTGACGTGACCAAGGCAGTTCCCAGCCCGAAAGGCGGCACAGTGTACGAAGCCTGGCAGAAGGCCGCGCAGCCCGACGCTCCGGCGACGCAGTCGCCTGCCGAGGCGATCGGCGATACGCGGCGGCTTCCGAGCGCGCAGGTGAAGGGCGACGTGCCGGTCGGCGATCTGGGCAGTGGGTCGGATTACACAGCGTTCCTGCAGCATCTCGGTGTGCCATCGAGCGACGTCAGTTCCAGCGGTCCGTATGGCGTGTATCACTCGGTGTTCGACAATTTCGCGTGGTTCAAGAAATTCGGCGACCCTGATTTTGTTTATGAGCAGGAGATGGCGCGGGTATTTGGGCTGGAAGCGGTGCGTATGGCTGAGGCTGACGTTCTGCCGTACGACTATGAAGAGTACGGAAAGGAGATTGCCGCGTATCTCGACGCGGCGCGCAGGCGCGCACACGACAAGTTCGGCGACAGCGCGCTCGACTTCGGCGAGGTGAATGCCGCCGCTCGACACTTCGAAACCGCAGGGGCGAAGGTTCTGGCGAAGCAGAAGAATCCTCCGCGAGATCCTACCCGCCTCAATCAGGCTCTGCGCGGGGCCGAGCGAGCGCTGCTCGCGCCGCAGGGATTGCCCCACCGTCCGTGGTTTCGCCACGTGATTTACGCGCCCGGTGAATACACCGGGTATGCGGCCGTCGTGATTCCCGGGGTGAATGAAGCCCTCGACAAGGGCGATAGTGATCGCGCACGCCAGCAGTTGGCCGCGCTGACGGCGGCACTCGAACGCGCCGCTAAAACGCTGGAAGGGTACAGGTAGTCATGACTTCGGCTCACGCTCTCGGGCATTTCCTGCGCACGTTGCCGGCCTCGGCAGCGGCGACGTTTCTCGCGTTGTTTCCCATTGTCGATCCCTTTGGCGGCATTCCGATCTTCTACACCATGACCTCGTCGTGGACCCCGCGCGACCGTCAATGCACCGCCTTCAAGACTGGACTGTGGGTATTCATCATCCTGGTCACGTTTCTCTTCTTTGGCCGCTTCGTGCTGCACTTCTTTGGTATCTCGCTGCCGGTACTGAAGATTGCAGGCGGATTGATTGTCGCCAATACGGCCTGGGGAATGGTCACGTCGCACGCGCGCATCACTCCCGAAGAAAGCCACGAAGCCGAAGATAAAGAGGACATTTCCCTTACTCCACTCGCAATGCCCCTGATGTCGGGCCCGGGCGCGATCGGCGTCGTCATGGCGCTGGCGGCTCATGTGGACAACGCGGCTGCCTATCTCGGGATGGTCATTGGCGTCGCTGCGGTGGCGGTGAGCGTGGCCCTGTTCTTCTGCCTGGGAGGACCGCTGGTGCGGCGCCTGGGGCCGGGCGCGGTAGGCGCGATCAACAAGATCTTTGGCTTCCTGATTCTCGCCATCGCCGTCCAACTGGTGTGGGACGGGGTTGCAGACTTCGGGAATTGACCGCGCGGCCTGGGCGCCCCTGGTCCGCGACTGCCGGCAGGGGTCAGATTTTGGGAACTTAACTTTCGGCCCGCGCGTACCACAATCAGGCGTTTTTGCGCCTGAGAGGTGTTCCATGCATGGACGGTCTCTTCTGCGGTTTACCCTGTTGCACAAGACAATTCTGATAGGTGTGCTTCTCGCGCCGTTTTGTGCGGCCCCTTTGTATGCGCACAGCGACTGGGATTACCAGGAGACGCATAGCGACGCGCGCGATTTCGTCTCTGGCGGTTTTCTGCATGTGCGGCTGAGCGTGGGAGACCTGCACATCAAACGCGGCGACTCCAACAAGATTCATGTGACCTACACCGTGAAGTCGCGCCGCGAGAGGACCCTGAAAGAAGCGCACGTGGATTTCGACGTTCGCGGCAACGACGCGACCATTGAATTTCGTGCGTCTACCCACTCCAATACGTCGTTTGACGTGGAGCTGGAAATTCCCGCGAACACGAATCTCGATGTGCACAACAAGGTCGGCGACTTGACGGTCGACAACATTGAAGGCGACAAGGACCTGGAACTTAGCGTGGGTGACATTCGCGTGGCCAATGGGCCCTCCGGATATCGGCTGGTGCATGCCAGCACGGGAATCGGCGACGTGAACGGGGATGGCTACGGCGAAACCAGCGGCTGGCTGGGCAAGACGCTGAAATATCACGGAGACGGCAAGTACGAACTGCGGGCCCGCGTCGGGGTGGGGGATATTAGTCTTGAAGGGAAGTAGGGTGGAGGACGAGTTTAATCGCGCTGCACCGATTCACTTGAAATCTGGCCCAGAGAGGTCGACCGGGGGGCGACTCTTCCACCTGCCTCGTTCGGGCACAATGTCCTCAAAGCGCGGTCCCGGACCAAGTAGGAATTCCTTGATGTCCGGGCTATTGTGCCGCGCGCCCAACACTTCGCGGACGTTCTCCTCAGGCGTGACGCGGCCAGCTTCAGCGTCCCGGATGCCTTCGTCTTCAACGATTGGGGCGTCAGCTTCGAGATCGAATTTCTTTGCTCGGGCCATAGGTCTATCGCAGGGCGGATTTCCGACAGATGCAACGAAAACGGTTAGCCCAGGCAGCATCGCGCCCACCCTTTCGCAAAGAACGCGAAAGGATGGGGCACCCGGCGCGAAAGGATGGGGCACCGGGCGGCTTTGGGTCTGTGTCTCTTCGACTATTTCTCTTTGACTTTCTCCGCCAACTCACGAAAATCCTTGGCTTGTTTGTGGCTGGTTTTCATTTGCAACTGTGCGAGCTGTTTGGAGTTCTCAGTCGCCAGGTGCGGAACCAATCCTTCCAGTTCCGTTGCCAGTTCGCGAGCGTGGTCGGCTTCCTTCAACATTAAATGTGCAAACTTCCGGATTGCCTCGCTGTGATCCATAGATCGTCCTTTCGGAGCTTCCTTCGCAGCGCCAGAACTGCCGGGCCTGGCTCGGCCGGACAGCCGTAGGCGGCTGTCCCCACAGGTTCCTTCTTCAACTCATCGCTGACGCGGCCCTGAAGGGCCACTCTTCCACAACTCGCCCGCTCTTCCACATCTCGCCCGCGCACACAGGCTATCGACTATTTCAGCGTCACCAGCTTCTCCACCAATTCCGAATAATCCTTCTTCTCGATCCCGTGGACCTGCTTGTTGTACTCGTCGATCTTCGACGAATAATTCATCGAGCAGAATTTCGGGCCGCACATGCTGCAGAAGGCGGCTTCTTTGTAAAAGTCGTCGGGCAGAGTCTCGTCGTGCATGCTTCGCGCGGTCTCCGGGTCGAGCGAGAGGGCGAACTGTTTTTCCCAATCGAATTTGTAGCGGGCGTAGCTGAGAGCGTCGTCGCGATCGCGTGCGCCGGGTCGCTGGCGGGCGATGTCGGCGGCGTGCGCAGAAATCTTATAGGCGATGATGCCGTCTTTCACGTCTTTCTCGTTCGGCAGGCCCAGATGCTCCTTCGGCGTGACGTAGCAGAGCATGGCAGCGCCGTACCATCCGATCATGGCCGCGCCGATGGCGCTGGTGATGTGGTCGTAGCCGGGAGCGATGTCGGTCACCAGCGGGCCGAGCGTGTAGAACGGCGCCTCGTAGCAGAGCTCGACTTCTTTTTCGACCTGTTCCTTGATCTTGTCCATGGAAACGTGGCCGGGGCCTTCGATCATGACTTGCACGTCGTGCTCCCATGCCTTCTTGGTCAGTTCGCCGAGAGTCTTCAGTTCGGCGAACTGGGCCTCGTCGCTGGCGTCAGCCACGCAGCCGGGGCGGAGACCGTCGCCGAGCGAGAAACTGACGTCGTACTTCTTGAAAATCTTGACGATGTCGTCGAAGCGGTCGTAGAGAAAATTCTGCTTGTGGTTGTAGGCCATCCACTGGGCAAGAATGGCGCCGCCGCGGCTGACGATTCCCGTGATGCGTTTTGAAATCAGCGGCAGGTATTGAATCAGCACGCCGGCGTGGATGGTCATGTAGTCGACGCCCTGGGCGGCCTGCTCTTCGATCACCTCGAGCATGACCTCGGCGTTCAGGTCTTCGACGCGCTTCACGCGGGAGATCGCCTCATAGATCGGCACAGTGCCGATGGGCACCGGTGAATGGCGCAGGATGGCTTCGCGAATTTCGTGGATGTTGCCGCCGGTGGAAAGATCCATCACGGTGTCGGCGCCGTAGTGGACGGCGGTGTGCAGCTTCTTGAGTTCCTCATTCACTTCGGAAGTGACGGCCGAGTTGCCGATGTTGGCGTTGATCTTGCAAAGAGAAGCGACTCCAATCGCCATCGGCTCGAGTTCGGGATGATTGATGTTGGCGGGGATAATCATTCGTCCGCGGGCAACCTCGTCGCGCACCAGTTCCGGAGTCAGCTTTTCTTTGTGGGCGATAAACGCCATTTCTTCCGTGATCACGCCCTGGCGCGCATAGTGCATCTGCGAAAAGTTGCCGCTCTTGTTTTCCTTCTTGCGGCGCGCGAGCCAGTCGGTGCGCGGTTGAGGGACGGTATATCCATTGCTGCCATTGCCATTTGCGGAAGTCATGAGAACCCCAGCTCTTCAGAAGTCGGTAGGTTTCGATTATACCCGCGCGGGCACATGGGTTGGAGGGATGGAAATCAGCCAGGGCCAAGCGACGGCGAATTCGTTTCCGATGCCAAACATTGCGCGCGTTTCTGCATCCTAGGAGCGCTCCGAGCTTCCCGGGCCTGACGGGGACCGGGCGGCAGCAAAAAATCCAGGAGGAACTATGGCTCGTTACGGCACCTTAGGGGATTATCGCTATGCTGACACGCAGGAAGCCGCGGCTGACATTCGCGGCGCGAAATTGTATGGACTGAACGACCAGAAGTTGGGAGAGATCGATGACGTTGTTTTCGATGAGGCGACCGGCGCCATCGTGTTTGTGGTCGCAGATACAGGTGGATGGCTTTCCAGCAAGAAATTCATCGTGCCGCCAGAGGAAGTGAGGCCGTCGCTGCAGCATGAGAATGATTTCCTCGTCGATCTGACCAAGGAGCAGATCGAGACCTTCCCGCCTTATGACGGCACCGCGCTGACGTCGGAAGAGCAGTGGGCGGACTACGAGCGGCGCTATCGCTCGAAGTGGGTGGAGCGCCCGGTGATGCATCGCGAGGCCACCGACCGCAACATCACGCCGACAACCAAGCAGCAACTGGACGCAGGTTCGGGCACTCTGCCTTCCGTGGAAGAGGACGACACAGCGGAAGTGGCGGACGTGGCGCCTCTTCACACCGAAGCAGCGATGGAAGTGGATCCGAGCGGGCCGTCTCTGCGCTGGACGACCTTCGAAGAGACTCTGCGCAAGCGCCGCGAGGAGATCCTGCAATCGTCGATTGAGAATGCGAAAAAGGCTTCGGGCGAGAAAGAGCCCGAGCGCACGGAGCGGCGGAAGGCTAGCTAGAGATCGGGTGTGGATACGTGCGCCGGAGCGCATCCAAGCAGTTTGCCGGCCTGGACGCCGGCGGCGCACGATCCACTCCGCACCCTGCGGCGATCGTGCCAAGGGTGAAAACAAATCAATGCTTGTTGTTATGTGTTCCCGGTTGATCATCCCCGAGCATCGGGCATAGAATTCCCAGCGTCGTTCAACAAGGAGAACTTCTGATGCGCGTGCTCCGCTTGGTGCTGGCCTTTTTCTTCCTCTTGACTGCTGCTGGTTTCTCACAATCGACGTCTTCGAAGCCGTCCTCTCGCTTCAGCATCGACAACATCGATAAGACGGTCGATCCGTGCGTCGATTTCTACCAGTATGCCTGCGGCAACTGGATTAAGAATTCGGAGATTCCCGCCGACCGCGCGGCATGGCAGAGCTTCTCCGAGCTCGACGAGAGCAACCTGGCGATTGAGAAATCCATTCTGGAAAAGGCTGCGGCGGGGGGAGCCGGACGAAACGCAATCGATCAAAGGATCGGCGACCTGTATGGCTCGTGCATGGACGAGAAAGGGGCGGACGCCAAGGGATTCACGCCGCTAAAGCCGGAACTGGATCGCATCGCGGCCGTGAAAGATAAAGGCGCGCTGATCGACGAACTCGGGCATCTGCACCTGGTTGGATTCAACTCTTTGTTTGCCTTTTACTCGAACTCCGACCTGCACAATGCCGACCAGGTGATCGCCTACATTGACCAGGGCGGGCTTTCGCTTCCCGACCGCGATTATTACGTGAAGGATGATGCGGACAAGGTCGAGATGCGCAAGCATCTTTCCGAGTATGTGACCGAGCTATTCACTCTCGCCGGCCAGACGCCGCAACAGGCGGCCAGTTCGGCGCAGCAGGTCCTGCTGGTAGAGACCGTGCTGGCGGCGGATTCGATGGACCGCACCAAACGCCGCGATCCCAAGAACCGCGACCATAAGATGACGCGTGACGAAGCGCTGGGGCTGGCGCCGGACTTTTACTTGAACCGCTACTTCACCGCCGTGGGCGCGCCCAACTTTACCTCGATCAACGTCACCAATCCCGATTTCTTTAAGCAGGTGGATGGAGCGATTGCGGCTCTGCCGCTCGTCGCGCTCAAGACGTATGTGACTTGGCACGTGCTGCGAGGTGCTTCGCCGTGGCTGTCGCAGCCGTTTGTGGATGCCAACTTCAAAATGCGCCAGGCATTGACCGGCCAGAAACAGATTCAGGATCGCTGGAAACGCTGCGTCAACCTGGTGGACGGATCGCTGGGCGAAGCGCTCGGCCAGCGTTACGTCGAGCAGACATTCGGCGCAGACGGGAAACAGCGCATGTTGAAGATGGTGGATGCCCTGGAGAAATCGCTGGACGAAGACATTCAGGGTCTCGACTGGATGAGCGCCGAGACGAAGGCGCAGGCAAAAGTGAAGCTGCAAGCCATCCGCAACAAGATCGGATATCCCGAGGTGTACCGCGACTATAGCTCGATAACCATCAAACCCGACGACCTGCTGGGCAATGTGCAACGGGCCAACGAGTTCGAAGCGAAGCGGCAAATTGCGAAGATCGACAAGCCGCTTGACCGCAAGGAGTGGGGCATGACGCCGCCGGAAGTAAACGCCTATTACAGCGGCTCGTTCAACGAAATCGTGTTCCCGGCGGGCATCCTGCAGCCTCCGTTTTTCGACAAGGCCCTGGATGATGGAGTGAACTTTGGCGGCATCGGCCTTGTGATTGGGCACGAGCTGACGCATGGCTTCGACGATCAGGGGCGCAAGTTCGATCCGACCGGCAACCTGCGCGACTGGTGGACCGAGCAGGATGGAAAAGAGTTCGAGAAGCGCGTGAGCTGCGTGGCCGATGAATATTCGAACTTCGTAGCGGTCGACACGATGAAGCTGAACGGACGGCTCACGCTGGGCGAGAACACGGCCGACAACGGCGGAGCGCGAATCGCGCTCAGAGCGCTCGAGCACATGATCGCCGACGACAAGACCGGCAAGGAAGGGCAGAGCATCGATGGCTACACGCCGGAACAGCGCTTCTTCCTGGGATTTGGGCGCGTGTGGTGCGAGAAGCAGCGTCCGGAATATTTGCGCATGCAAGTGAGCACCAATCCGCACTCGCCCGGGAAGTACCGCGTGGACGGCGTGGTGCAGAACATGCCGGAGTTCCAGAAGGCATGGGGCTGCAAAGCGGGCCAGCCGATGGTGGCGGAGAACGCCTGCCACGTGTGGTAGTTTCTTGCCAGTTGAGCGGGCCGGTTCTCCGGCCCGCTTCTGCTTTCGGTGCGCCACCCTTCTGCTATTTCAAACCAGCCGCTACTTCACGAGTTCACCGTGTCAACTCTCTTGACCTTTCATTTGGTTTGACGCTTCAGCCCTTCCAGGAAACGTTGTGTTTCCTGCAGAACATCCTTTTCGTTGCTGATAAAGACGTAGTGGTTAGCCCCCGTCAGGACAACGATGCGGACGTCGGCGGCCTTCCTAAGATTCGCCTTATACCGGTTCACGTAGGAGTCGGTGGCGTCGTTGAAGGCCTTGATTGCGGCTTGCTCTTCGTCGTTCTTGGGTCGATATTTTGACTCGGTGCCAACCAAAGGGAAAAACGCGAGGATCGGCACATGGATTCGCGAATAGTCGCGCTTTTGCGCGCCGCGTCCGATCGCCCGATGAATCTCGTCGGAGGTCCTGAAGTTGCCGACAGAGCCATCTGGGTTCTCTTCATACTGATTGTGCAACTCGGACTCGGGAAAGGGTGTGTCCCGGTTGCGGAGTTGCCATTCGTAGTAGGTGTGGAAAGACTTCCGGTCCGCATCGGTCGGCTCGGGCGGCGGAGTCCGCGCTCCTTTCGGCAGTTTTTCGAAAAGCGCCATGTAGGCCGGACTGCTTCCCGGCCAATCGGTTGGATCTGAGGCCGCATCCAGATAAATGAGCCCGCCTAGACGATCAGAGTGCTCATCTCCAAGCCTGGTCATTTCTTCACCCGACATTGAGTGCCCCATGAGGATCGGCTTCGACAGTTTGAGGAAATCGATGACCTCAAGCACGTCCTGAGCAAGCCGCTGTTCAGAGTAGCCCGAGCTGGGATGACTAGACTTTCCATATCCGCGCCGGGTGATGCCGTAGACATGACAGAATCCGGACAGCCGGGGGGCGAAGTCGTCAAATACATGAGCGGTGTTACCAGAGCCTGCCAGCAGCACCAAGTCGCTCCCCTCTCCGCCCCAGTCCAGAACTTCCAGCCTTACGCCCTCTTCCACCGTAGCGAAGACCACTTTGTGCGGTGAGGGATCATGCCACGCCGGCTCTGCGGCCGAACCCGCTCGATGCGCGAGCAGAACCAAAGTCAGGAGACACACTTCCAGTACGCGATTCATCGTAGGTTTCCTTTCGAGATGTTCAGCTGGAGTTTTCTACGGTTTGGCTCCGCCTAGCGAGGCTGTAGCCAGCGTGCCGCCAAGGCCCATGGTTTCTACGGCGGACGAAGGCACGATGACCATCGCACCTTTTTCTTTGACGGCTTCGTAGAGCATGTTCATGGCGCGCAGATGCAGGGCCACGGGGTTTTCCGCGTAGGCGGCCGCGGCCTGCACGAAGCTGTTTGAGATTTCACTTTCGGCCTGGCCCAGGATGATTCTCGCCTGGCGCTCGCGTTCGGCTTGCGCCTGGCGCGACATCGCGTCTTCCAGGCCCTGCGGGATTTTCACGTCGCGAATCTCGACCGACTGCACGGTGATGCCCCACGGGTTCGTCTTTTCATCGAGAATGCGCTGGAGTTCACGTCCCATGGTTTCGCGCTCGGTGATCATCTGTGCGAGTTCGTGGCGGCCGATCGACTCGCGCAGCGCCGTCTGCGCGCTCAGCGTGATCGCCTCAATAAAATTCTCGACTTCGAGAATGGATTTCTCCGCGTTCCACACCATCCAGAAGACGATGGCATCCACGTTCACAGGAACGGTGTCGCGCGTCAGCGTGGATTCGGCGGAGACGCTGGCGACGCGCACCCGCTGATCCACGTACGGGCTCAACGTGTCGAGAATGGGCACAATGTGGCACAGGCCCGGGCCGCGCAGGCCGACGTAGCGGCCCAGCCGCAGCACCGCGACCTTTTCCCACTGGCGCACCACCTTGATCGCGAACAGGAAATAGAGCCCGACCAGGGCTCCGAAGATGGCCGGCGCCGGTTTATGGACCGCTTGGCTTACCGCGAGTCCGACGACCAGGCTGACGGCAAACAACAAGCGCGCGACTCCACTGATTTCATTCATCCGGATTTTCGCCATGACGTTCTATCTCCTTTGCGTAGGGTGAGGCAGCAAGTTCCGCAGGCGCTCGATCACGTCTTCCAGGGAGAATCCGGCGGCGCCTGCGCGGGACGCGAATTCTCCTGCCATTTGCGCGAGTTGCCGTTCGCGCTCGGCCGATTTCTTTTCCAGCTTCCGGTTGCTGATGAAAGTTCCCGTGCCCTGGTGAGTTTCAAGCAGGCCACCGAGCTCCAGCTCACGATACGCACGCATCACTGTGTTGGGGTTGATGGCGAGATCGACGGCGAGCTGACGCACCGTGGGAAGCTGGTCCCCGGCGGTCAGCGAACCGGAAGCGACGCCGCCGCGGACCTGGTCAATCAACTGCCGGTAGACCGGGACACCGCTGTGCAAGTCGAGCGCGAACTGAAACGGCGCGGCGTTCTGGGTGTTTGTTCCCATGCGTGTCAGTGTACTACAATATTAGTACATCATGTCAAGTCTTTTTCTTCAATCGAGCGTATTCACCACGACGCGAAGGCCGCAAAGCTGAGTGATGGGGGATCGTCGACGGAATTGTCGGCTTGGGGGTGGGGTTGTAAGGCGTGCCAGCTGGAAGCTACTTCGCTCCCTTAAAGCCCTTGCGGCGTTGTTCGCTGTAGCGATGCAGCGCGTCGAGGATGATGGGATGCGCTTCAGCTGGGGGGCGAATCTCGTCTACTTCGACGGCCTTGCCTTCGAGCTGTTTGTAATCCTGGAAAAATCTGCGCAGCATGAGCAGGCGATGCGGCGGCATTTCCGATGCCTGGCGATACGAATTAAACTCCGGGTCTTCGGTGGCGACGGCAATGATCTTGTGATCCTGCTTGCCCGCGTCAATCATGGTCATGAGGCCGATAGTGCGGGCGTGAATAATGGTCAGCGGCACCACGGTTTCCTGGCACAGCACAAGGACGTCGAGCGGGTCATCGTCTTCGGCAAGCGTCTGCGGAATGAATCCGTAATTCGCCGGATAGTACACGGCGGAATAAAGAATTCGGTCGAGGCGGATCAGCCCGCTCGATTTGTCGAGTTCATACTTCACGCTGGAACCGAACGGAATCTCGACCACGCAGTCGAATTCGTGCGGAAGCTTATCGCCGGGTGTAACGTCGTGCCAGGGATGAATCATAAGAGGTTCGTTGCTGAGCTGTCCTTCATTCTAGCGGATGCTGCCCGCTCACGCCGGGAATGGCCCATCGGACAAATCAGGGCCGCACTTTCGAATCTTGATTCTCTACCCCTCGACGCGTAGAGTCTGAGTGTGGGGCGCATCCCCTTCGGGGCACTATGTCGGATCAATCCAAGATGTATCTCAAGTTCGGCGGAGCGACGGCGCTGATTATGCTGCTGCTCGGCTACCTCGCCTACAGCGGCGTGCAGGACAGCAAGAGCTATTACGTCACCATCAAAGAGCTGCATAAGATGGGCGACGGAGCGTACTCAAAGCGACTTCGCGTAGCTGGAAACGTGCAACCCGGCTCCATCAAGCGTGCGGGTACGCATGTGCAGTTTGTTCTGGTGGAGGAGGATCAGACGCTGCACGTGGACTACACGGGCACCGAAGCGCCGCCCGACACGTTCAAAGACGATTCCCAGGCCCTCGCCGACGGGCGCTTCGATCGAGACGGCGTCTTCCGCGCCAAGGCTCTGCAAGCCAAGTGCGCATCGAAATATGCTCCGCAGCAGCCGGGTACTCCGGCCAACGGCGTGCCGGCGAACGCGCCTGCTAAAACCATGACGCAGGTGGAAACCAACTCCAGCGGCACGGCAAATTAAATTCCCGCGGATTCCGGCAGGGTTGTGGGTCTTGTGCCCACACCGCTAAACCCGCTGCTGCCGGAATTTTGCAAATCTTCGCAAAAGTGCATAGATTCGCTATCGTGATCTCTGCGACGTCTGCGCTCTCACTCGCCCGTGACTAACACCACTTCGTCCATCACCGTCAGCAAGGTCATCAAGCAGTTCGGGCGGTTTGCCGCGCTGCGCGGCGTTACGGCCGAGTTTGAGGCCGGACGTTTCCACGCGATCCTGGGCGACAACGGAGCAGGGAAGACCACGCTGCTGCGCGCTCTCGCCGGGCTGGCACATCCGACGAGCGGGAAAATTTCGATTTTCGGCAAGACGCCGCAGGCCGCCTGCCGCGATATCGGCTACATGGCGCACCCTTCGCTGCTCTATGACGAGATGAGCGGTATGGAAAACCTGCTCTACTTTGCCGGGCTCTACGGGATTGCCGGAGACGGCCGCTGCCGTGAAGTGATTGGCTCGGTCCGGCTCGACCCGGAATTGACGCGACCCGTCGGCCAGTATTCGCAGGGGATGCGGCAACGGATGTCGCTGGCGCGGGCAATCTTGCACGATCCGCGAATTTTGCTGCTCGACGAGCCATTCTCGAACGTGGATGTGAACTCCGCTCGCGAAATGGTCGGGTTGCTGAAGGCCATGCGCGATGGGGGCAAGACGATTTTCGTGGTCACGCATCAGGCGCCGCTGCTCGAGGGCGTGGCCGATGAATTCGTGTGGATGCAGGCCGGCCAGATCATCGATCGAACCGCGAGTCTTGCGCGGGCGGCAGCCAGCGAGGTCGGGCAATGAACTCTCTCTGGTCGGTCACGCTGGCCACTCTGAAGAAGGATATTCGCCTGGAGTGGCGCTCAAAAGACGCGCTCAACTCCATGCTGTTTTTCTCGCTGCTGGTGGTGGTGATCTTCAGTTTTTCGTTCGATCCGCTGGCGGAAGAATCGCGGCACATCGTTGGCGGATTAATCTGGGTGGCGTTCTTATTCGCGGCCGTGGTGGCGCTCAACCAGACTTGGGCGCGCGAATTGCGTAATCAGGTGCTCGATGCCTACCGCGTGTCTCCGGCCCCGTCCAATGCGCTGTTCCTGGCGAAGGCGCTGGGCAACTTTCTTTTTGTCAGCGTGCTGGAAGCGCTGATGACGCCCTTGTTCGTGATTTTCTACAATCTGCGAGTTCTCGGCCCGGCGTGGCAGCTGGTTCCAATCGCAGTTCTTGGAACGTGGGCGCTGGTGGTGAACGGCACGTTTTTTGCGGCCATGTCGATCCGCACTCGCAGTCGCGAGATCATGTTGCCGCTGCTGCTATTTCCCGTTTCCATTCCCGCCGTGCTCGGCATGGTTGCCGGCACCACCGCCGTATTGACGGGAGACGATCCCGCTCACTTCTGGATTGTGTTGCTTCTCACCTACGATGTGGTGTTTACTACAGCATGTCTGGCGCT
Organism: uncultured Acidobacteriaceae bacterium; assembly: GCA_963819145.1. GTDB lineage: Bacteria > Acidobacteriota > Terriglobia > Terriglobales > Acidobacteriaceae > Sulfotelmatobacter. The sequence continues at coordinate 24,612 of CAWFVB010000018.1, read as the reverse complement.
GTTTGACACGATTCTGCACGCGGAATGAAACCGGCCTTCCCCATCCTTTCGGTTGTGACTGCCCTTCTGCTGGCCTACGCCTTGTATTTGGGCCTGGTCATCGCGCCCACGGACGCGCAGCAAGGCGACGTCTACCGCATCATCTACTACCACGTGCCTTCGGCGTGGACCGCCTTCCTGCTGTTTTTCGTTAACTTCGTCGCCTCGATTCAATATCTGGCCAATGCCAAGCCCTCGACCAGGACTGCGGCGAAATGGATTGTCATCGGAATCGGAGTTGCGGGAACGGTTGCGAGTTTTCTGCCCCGCGTGCAGCAACTGCTGCCGAAGGGGATGCATGCCAGCGCCGTCGCGACTACATTTCTGATGATCCCCTTGTTTTATTTTCTTGTCGGAAAGCTCTTTCCCGGACAGCGTCTGGACGTGCTCGCGGTGACGACGGCGGAAGTGGGCGTGGTCTTTTGCACCATCGTGCTGGTCACGGGGCCGATCTGGGCACGGCCGGTTTGGGGCATCTGGTGGGCGCCGGGAGACATCCGCCTGACTTCAACGCTGGTGCTGTGGCTGATCTATGTGAGTTATCTGGTGCTGCGCCGTTTCTCCAACAGTGCACAGACGCAGATGCTGGCCGCCGCCCTGGCGGTCTTCGGGGCGCTCGACGTGCCGCTGGTTTACTTGTCGATCTGGTATTTTCGCACGCAGCACCCGCAGCCGGTGATCGGCGGTGGCGGCTCCATGGATCCGCGCATGCTGCACGTGCTGTTGTTCAGCTGGATTGCATTTCTCTGTTTCGCATTCCTGGTATGCCGCTCGCGTTTCCGCCTCGAGCTGCTGCATCGTGAGGTGGAGGAGGCCTATGCACTGCAATCGCTGGCAGGCGAAGGTGGACCCTCACCCAACCCAGCGGCGGTATTTCCCATTCGGCGAGGGCCGCAATGACCGTTCAAAGCTTTCTGTTTCATTACGGCCAATATGTCGCCTACGCCGTGACGTGGGCGATTCATGTTTTCTACATCAGCACGTTGGTTCGAAGATATTCGCGGCTGCGCCAGCAGCTCAAGGAATTGGGCAAGAAGTAAGATTGCCCCGCGCAACACGATCTCAGTTCGACGCCTTCCATTCCTTCTGCAACGCAGTCAGAAAGTCCGGGCTGCCATTAGAGCGGAGGAATTCGTAGTCTTCGATCATGGCGGCGGTGCCGATCCGCAACGACGGCAGCGGGCTTTCGACGCGGATGACGCGGGCATTGAACCGCACGCGGACGGCGTCGGTGAGCGTGATGTGCGGCGGGAAAGTCAGCGTGACTTCCAACTTGGTGCCCGCCGAAACCGCCCGGTCCAGGTAGAAGAACACCCCACGAGCGCTGACGTTCTGGGTTTCGGTGTGAAACTCGTTCGCACCTTCCAGTTGAACAACCGCTGGCAGGCGCATGTCGAAGCGCCGCATCATCCGCCGTTCCTGTGCATTCGGTTGCATGTTTTGAGCGCTCGCCCACGAGCGCGACAATTCAAGGAAAGCCACTACCACTCCACGGCGAGAAACCCAATTCATCGAGGCCTGCGTTTCCCGGAATCCGGCCTCGCTCGCCCTTCAATGTATAGAATTATCAGCAGTTTGCAACAGCAAAATACCTTTGGAATTGACTCTGTTATCCGTCCGACGTTGGGGACAGGCAACCATTCTGAGGCTTGGGAGGACGCATTTTCTGCGCAAAGCCTCTGCCATGGACTGAGCAATCGCGCTGCCACCCGGCGTTAGAAAACTCGTAAGTTTTGCATGCAGAATCAGTGGCTTCCGCTTTTTCACCATCCCACCGCTTCCGGGTCGTGCAAAGGCATTGCAGAAAGTTGGCGATCTTTCCTTTCTGCCTGCGTACGCGCCTCGCCGATGCTGCATGATCAGTGCAATCCCCTTCCGTCACTTTTGTGCCATGCCGCGGGCTTTGCCCAATAAATTACGCAAGTTATTGCCCAAAGGTGGTGCTTTTTGGGCAGGGAGAAGTGTTTTTGGGCAAATTCCGGAAGTCGTGGTTGCGAAGGTTGATGCGCCTCCCTACAATCAGAGCGACATCATATTTATGGAATGCCCCTTCTGCCGCCACGATATCGCCGCCACTTGGCTATCGTTATTAGCAAATACGGACGAATTAGGACGACAAACTAGCGCGTTCCAAGAACAACTCAATACTCAGGTATTACGAAACAAAGTGCCTAGACATGCTGGCGTGGTCGTGCACTGGTTGAAATGTCAGAATCAAGAATGCCGAGAAATTGTGGTGCGAATTACGAGGACGGAATTGGGGGTTATTACTTCTTGGATTGCGCTACCAAAGCGACCTAACCTGCCCGCTGTTAACCAGCTTGTTGTCGATCCTTTCAGGACAGATTACTTCGAAGCTTGGACTATCCTCGAAGATTCCCCCCGAATGTCCGCAGTGCTTTCGCGCCGACTTCTGGCCGATCTTCTGCAGAAGTACGCGGGCCTAAATCAGTGGTCGCTTACGCAAAGGATTGACGCTTTTGTTGCGGACACACGATATCCACAGTGGTTGCGTCAAAATCTGCATTATGTGAGAGAAGCAGGAGATTTTGGGGCGCACAAGCAAGAAGATTTGACGACTCCGACCGCAGCTCCACAGCAGCCCCCTCCTGAGCCTGTGATTATTGATGTCAGCGAAGACGAAGCCAAATGGACTCTGAAAACCATAGCGGACTTGTTTGAATATCTCATTGTCGGCCCAGAAAAAGATAAAGAAATGCGGGCCGCCTTGGATAAGAAGATTGCAGATGCAAAGCGAAAACCAATTACGCCCATCATCGCTTAATTTACAGGCGTTCTATTCCAAAACACAGGGTCAATTCCTAGTTCGTACATCTCGTGAATCAGCACGACCAGATTGTGGCAGAGCACCTTGCAGAGAGTTTCATTAACCATTGCAACGTCAGTCTTGCTGCGAACCGAGTCTCCGAATTTGCGCTTCATCATAGAGAACGTGGATTCGACATTCGAGCGTTTGTGGTAGTGCTTTAAGAATTCCTCTTTGCGGAACATGAAGTAGTGAAACATCTGTTGCCACGTTCCGCCAGCGTTGCCCGTGGCGTTTCCTTTGAAAGCGATAAACGGCTCTGCCCCGATACGGGCAAGTGCGTCCATAGAAGCCTGACTAGCGTATCCCTTGTCCGCCGAAACTTCGGAAATCAGGAACCGCTCGGCAGTCTTTTCGACTAGCGGAATCAGGAACGGAGAGTCGTTCGCGTGCTTCCCGCCAATCTCGACGGCGGTAACGATGTTGGTTTTTACTCCGCACATGATGTGAGCCTTAACCCATTCGTGCTTGACCCGCTCTTTGCCGTACTTCACGTCGAACCAGCGGGTGAAGCGAGAAGTCGTGAAGCCCGATGAGTCGGCAGCGAAGTCAATCTCTACGGCCTGTAGCGGCAGACTGCTCTGAATAATCATCTCCCGCAGGATGGGAGTCAGTTCGGGCTTTTCCAGATAGTTGAAAATCGAGTTGTAGTGCGGCGTCTTCGCAATCAGTCCCTTGCTCTGCGCTTCCCGCAGATCGGTCATAAAGCGGCGTGCGCTGACCGTGGAATAGACTTTGAAAATCGCGCTGAACAGCGCGTCGCACATTGGGATACTTGGACGCCCCGCTTTCTTGACTGCGGGTTCTTTCACTCCGCTACAAAGATCGAAAAGCAGAGACTGGAACTTGTCTTTCTCGTTCGTCTGGGCGGCATTGTACGCAGGCCAGACTTGCGGATACGTTGGCCGACAAGTCTCCGCGATTGCTACGGCTTCCGTCACGGTCGTGCTCCCGTCTGGATTTTCTTCGCGACGCATGACGTAGATAGCGGCATAAATGTGCTTGCAATCTTGACGGCGCGTTTCGTAGTCGGGACAGGTGCAAACGTGCTCCGTGTTCGTGATGAAAACGGAGTACACGCCCTGCCCAGTTTGCGACGGTACGACCCAACGACCGCCCTGTTTGCGAATGCTTTTGGTAGCTGCAAGTATGATGCCGCGTTGTTCTCTAGCTTCCATATTGGTATATTAGCAATAGGTATATAGCATGTCAAGTAAAATCTCGATACTAATATCCTTTTATTATATCCCTTTTGGTGTATACTTAAAGTATGGCGCGAGTTACCTTGCAGGGCTTTCAGTGCGAAAGGTGCGAACACACATGGGTGCCGCGACAAGGCACCGTGGACGAACCGAAGGTCTGCCCGAAGTGCAAAAGCCCATACTGGAATACCCCACGGAGAAAACCCGCCCAGAAGGAACACAAGAAATGACCAGTGAAAATCAAACCAAAATTGAGGCGACGGATATTTCCGCAATTGAGGTCGAATGCTCGCACTGCCACGTCAAGAGCGTATTCCCTCTAGCAGAGTGCTCTAGGATCGATAGCCGTTGTCCTCACTGCGAGAAAAAATGGTTTGACGCAAAAGAGGACGTTCGCGATAAGACGGTCTGCCCTGCGGCAGATAGCCTGCGCACAATTGCTGCCGAACTCTCGGCCTTGAGCAGCGAGCGTACAGACCTACACGCAAAAATACGCATTCATCTGAAGCAACTGTGACCAGCGGTTTTCTAAACCGCGTGTCTGAAACACGTTTCGTTTATTGGGCAAAATTTAGGGTTTTTGGGCAGGAAAGAATTGTTGGGCAAAGCCCATGCCGCGGCATCTTTCCTCGCATCCCGACGCATCTGACGAATCTTGGAGCGGGTTGCGGCGTGCCGTAGGTGTGCGAGCGGAGATTCCCGGCTGCGGAGGGCGAGTCTAGCGGTCAACAGGGTAATTTCTGTTCGACAAACTCTGTTCACCCGAGTTCCGATACACTAAGAAGGCGTCAAACGCACCCGCTTCAGGACCGGAATAAGCTGCACCGCTCCCAGGGCGGGGGCTCGCTTGACTTGTCTATCCGTCAGATGTTTAAGTAGTTATTTAATTTTTTCCACTAGTTCCAGTGACCAGCAAGCTGCGGGCAGGTTCGCCGTATGAGGCGTGCCGGCGCGAGGCCCGGACTGACTCGCGCGCCGTCTCGAATCTCACACCGATCTGAAAGACCGACGATCTGAGAGAAAGGACTTGTGCGAAACGAGCTGGAGCGGAGAACTGATTTGATTGCATCGGAGGAACGCGTGAATTTAGATCGCCGTTGGTTGGGAACGTCCGCAGTACGAGTTCGTGTACTGGCCGCTGGGCTGGTGCTGTTGGCGGCAGGATGCATGGTGCTCGGGTGGGGTTCCCGCTCACGCCACACGGCCGCGAACGCAGCGGCTCCCATGTCCGCCAACCTGAACCAGGCTGCGAATTTGCTGGGCCCTCTGACCGCGGCGCCGAGCGTATCGGGCGCTACGAAACTCGACGCCCAAGCCCATGCGCTCGCCGTGTTCGCGGGCTTGCCGCTGATGTTTGAGCCCAACCAGGGACAAGCCAATCTCGACCCCTCCGACGCGCGGGTGAAGTTCGTGGCTCGCGGATCCGGCTACAGCCTCTATCTGGGTTCCGAGGGCGCGATTCTGAACTTGCGTTCGCGGCAGCCGAATCGCCGTCGCGCCGCCTCCGAGGCCCGCGTCGAGTCGCTGCAGATGAAGCTCGCCGGCGCCAACCCGAATCCCAGCGTTACCGCTACCGACCGCTTGCCCGGCGTGAGCAACTACATCCTGGGAAACGATTCTTCCAAATGGCGGCAGGGCATTCCGCAGTTCACCCGCGTGCGCTACGAAAATATTTATCCCGGCATCAATCTGGTTTTCTACGGCAATCAGGGACAGTTGGAATACGACTTCCAGGTCGCACCCGGTTCCGATCCCGGGCAGGCCGAGCTTGAATTCAACGGCGCCAAACGCCTCCAACTGCGGAATGGCGCGCTAATCGTCAAGGGCGAGGGCGCCGATGTGCGCCTCGAGGCTCCCCGCGTTTACCAGGAGATTGCCGGACGGCGAGAGCCAGTTGAGGGCAGCTTCGTTCTCCGAGGCGCCAACCGCGCCGGATTCACGATTGGAAGCTACGATCATTCCCGCGAACTGGTGATTGACCCGCAGTTGAGCTTCGCAACCTATTTCGGCGGAAGCCTCGACGAACATAACGTCTCAGTCGCGGTGGATGGCGCCTTCAACATCTACCTGACCGGTTCGACCACGTCCTCGAATCTGCCCACGGTGGCCGGAGCGGTGCAACAGACGCTGAAGGGAACGCAGAACGTATTCGTTGCGAAGATCGTCCCCACCGAAGGCTCGATCGCGTCCAGCCTGACTTACGTCACATACCTCGGCGGCAGCGCCATCGATTATCCAATCGGAATCGCAGTGGATGGCGGCGGCAATCCCTATGTCGCGGGGACCACGAGCTCAACCGATTTTCCGACTCTCGCCACCACTGCGTACCAGAGCACCCCGGAAGCCTCAACGGCCCCCGCGTGCCCGCAGATTCCCTCCGGGATCTGCCACGTATTCGTGACTGAGCTCAACAACAACCCCAGCGGCGTCGCCACCCAGTTGATTTACTCGTCGTATCTTTCAGGCAACGGCAACGACGTCGCCAGCGGAATGGCCATTGACGCCAGCGGAGACATTTTTGTTACGGGCACGACGACTTCGATTGAGACCAGCCCGTCTGACCAATTTCCAGCGACCAATCTTCCGAACAACCTGCCGTACCAGAACGTTTCCCGGGCGACTGCCGGCCTGCCCCAGTTTTTCGTGACCAAAGTCAACACCACCGCGCAGCGGACCGCCAGCATCGCCTACTCGACTTACTTTGGCGGCGGCAACTCCGAGACTCTCCCCAATCCCATCGCCACTGGCGGCAAGATTGCCGTCGACACCAACGGCAACATGTATTTCACCGGCACAACGAACTACACCTATACCGGATGCCCGGGGTGTCAGCTCACCGACTTTCCCATCTTGAATGCATACCAGCCATGTCTCGATCAGCAGCCGCCGACCGTCATCGTGACTCCGCCGGTCTGCACGCCCAGCAGTTCGACCTCCAACTCGGATGCGTTCGTGGCCAAGCTGAATCCGAATGCCATCCAGGGACAGCAACTGCTGTGGTCCTCGTATCTCGGAGGTTCCGGCAGCGACACCGGCACAGGCATTGCTCTCGATACGGGCGCCGCCAACGTGTACATCACCGGAAGCACGAATTCCCCCGACATCACGTTGCTGGTTACGTTTGCGGCCTTTCAAACCTGCCTCGACCAATACCCGAACCCACCCTCGGGCACGGCTTGCACGTATACATCCACTGCAACGACTTATCCGAGCGATGCCTTCGTCGCCAGGTTCACCAACCCGACCTCATCCACGGTGACGACCACAAACCTGGCGCTGAATTACTTCTCCTATCTCGGTGGAAGCGGCAATGATGCCGGGCTCGCGCTTACCGTGGATGCGGCGGCAGGCGCGCTGATGACGGGATGGACCAAGTCGGCTGACTTCCCAGTGCTGCCCGCCAGCAACAATATCCAGGGCCATCTGCTCGGTCCGCAGAACGCATTCATGGCCCGCATCAATACGGTGGCTCAACAGGGACAGACGACGGGCGCTTCGTGGTCCAATTACTACGGCGGCACCGGAACGGATGAAGGCACCGGTGTCGCGCTCGACGTGAACCAGAACAGCTACTTCGCGGGCGACACCAATTCCCCGAACCTGCGTCTCAACGGGCCGCTACCGCCGGCTGAGGGTGGCAACTACAACGGTGGTTATGACGCCTTCATTGCCCAGGTCGGCTCGTCTTGCGCCATTGGCATCACCGGCGTTCCCCAGTTGGGCAACAACCAGATCTACGTCAGCGCCGGAACCCAGGCGACGTTTGTCTACACGATCACCAATCAAGGCCCTGATCTTTGCACCGGTCTCGTGGTTCAGGACAACATCAGTTCTGCGATCACGAGCGTTGCGGTGACCTTCAATTCTGCCAGCACTACATCGGGTGGAACCTGCAGTAGTTCGATTTCAAGCGCGAGCACTGTGGCTTGCACCATCCCGTCGCTGCAGTCCGGATCGACCGCAACGGTCACCTTTGTAGTCACGCCCACCGCCAATAGCGCGGGGCTTCCAGAATCCTTTAACGGTGGCGCCGTGCAGGTTCTGGGAGTAGACAATATTGTTCTCGCCCACGCCACGGTTCCGGCGAATATGTCGGACTTTACCGTGAACGTGAATCCGAGCAGCAACTCAGTGGCAGTGGCGGGTGATACGGCCCCCTATACGGTGCTGCTGACGCCTCATCCCATCTACGGCAACATCGCGCTGTCGTGTTCGGGTGTGCCCACCGGAGCTGCGTGCAACTTCACGACAACTCCGGTCACGCTGCAAAACCAGGGCCCGGTGACGTCGAGTCTGAACATCACCACCACGGCGCGTCCCATCGTGACGCCGGCCAGCTTGATGCTAACGCCTCGCTTTTATGCGGTCTGGTTGTGCGTCCCCGGATTAGCCATCGTGGGGGCGGGCTTGGGTGACGTTCGCCGCCGGCGTCGCGTCATTGGAATGCTTGTGCTCTGCGCCCTTTTCAGCATGCTCCTGCTGCAGCCTGCTTGCACTCACGGGACCACGCCGATTCCCACCAGTGGAACGCCGGCGGGTCAGTACACCATCACCGTCACCGCGACGGGTGGTGCCAACGACACCAAGAGCCAGACCATTATCCTCAACGTTCCGTAGAAAGTTGTGTGGCACTGCGGATCCGGTCCAGAAAACATTGAGCCCACGGCGCAACCCGTGGGCTCAATTGTTTTATGCGATCGATGCGGAGCGAGGTTGTGTTCTAGGCGCCCGCAGAAAGCTTGTGGTGGCTCCTGGCTTCCGCGATCCCATACTGACGGATCTTGTAGAGCAGGGCCTTGTAGCTGATCTGCAGAATCGCCGCCGCCTGCTTGCGATTCCAGTTGGTCTGTTCGAGGGCCCGCGTGATGGCCTGTGCTTCCGCTTCATCCTTGGCAGTACGGGCGAGCGACTTCAGCCCAGGCTCGACGCCGCGTCCGGCGGAATCCCCAATGACGGCGCCAGCGCCGTCATTTCTGGGCAGCAATTCGCTCACGGCCAGCTTCTCATCCCCCAGAATCAAATAGCGCTTCAGGAAGTTGTTCAGTTCGCGCAGATTGCCCGGCCATGAGTGATCATGGCAGGCCTGCAGCAGCGCCGGAGACAGCGGCAGCGGCGCGCGCGCGTAGCGCTCCGCCATCCGCGACATGGAGTGCTTCAGCAGGATCGGGATCTCTTCTTTGCGGTCGCGCAGCGGCGGAATCTGCATCGTGAAAGCATTGAGCCGGTAATAGAGATCCTCCCGCAACGTCTTGTTAGCCAGCGCTTCCGGAATGTTGATGTTGGTTGCGGCCAGGATGCGCACATCCACTTTGATCACGGAACGGCTGCCCAGCCGCGAGAACTGCTGGTCCTGCAGCACGTGCAGAAGCTTGGCCTGCAGCGAAGGCGGCATCTCGCCGATCTCGTCGAGCAGAATCGTGCCTTTGTTGCACAGTTCAAATTTGCCCGGCTTGGCGTGCGTCGCGCCGGTGAATGCCCCCGGCTCGTAGCCGAATAGTTCGCTTTCCAGCAAGTCGGCAGGGACCGCGGCGCAATTGACTTTCAGGAACGCACGATGCGCGCGGGGGGAAAGCTTGTGAATGAGGCGCCCCAAAACTTCTTTGCCGGTGCCGCTCTCGCCGAGCAGCAGAACCGGAATGTCCACATTCGCGACCAGCGCGGCCTGCGAACGGATCTTGCGCATCGCTGGACTGGCCGCGATGAAGAAAACATCTTCCGACAATTCTTCCACTTCTCCGCTGAAAGTCTGCTTGCCCTGGCCGAGGCTCAAATCAATCACCGCGTCCAGTTCCGCTTTCTGAAATGGCTTGGTGAGATAGTCCTGCGCGCCCAGCTTCATGGCGTGCACGACCTTCTTCGTATCGTTGACGCACGAGAGCATCACCACTTTGACCCCGGGCTGCATCTGGCGCAGTTGTTCCAGCGTCTGCAGGCCGTCAATGCCGGGCATCAATACATCGAGCAATACCAGATCGGGCTGCAGGCCTTTTTCCACGCGCTGCAGCGCTTCCTCGCCGGTCGTCGCGGTTTCGACTTTGTAGTCGTCCACCTCGAGCAGGGTCTTGATGTAGCGGAGCATGCCCGGTTCGTCATCGACCAGCAGGATTTTAGCGGTTGGCTTCATCGAGTTTTCCCTTTGCCCGCGGCGGTGGCTGGTTTATATGGGATCAGGAAAGAAAACTTGCAGCCTCCCCCCGGATCGCTCTCTACCCAGATCTTGCCGCCCATGCCTTGCACCAGGCGGCGCGCGATGGCGAGTCCCAGTCCCATGCCTTCCTGGCTCTCCGTGCCGGGGAGGCGGAAGAAATCATCAAACACTTCCACGTGAAATTCCGGCGGAATTCCTGGCCCGGTGTCGGAAACGCTCACCTTCACGGAATTTGGATGCGTCAAGTCCTGCCGGCGTCGCTCCGCGGCGGAAGGCAACGCGGCGGTACGCCGGTCCCACATATACGGCTCCGCATGCAGCCATACGGTTCCGCCCTGCGGCGTGAACTTGAAGGAGTTCTCCAGCAGGTTCGAGATCAAGCGCTCCAGCTTGGGCGCATCGAAGGGGAAAATGGGCAGCTTATCGTTCGCCAGAAAATAAAGTGCGAGGGCCTTCTCCTGAAAACGGTTCGACCACATGCGGCACACTTCCGAGAGCGTGTCGTTGATGTTTCCCGGAGAGAACTGCATCCGCAGCCCGCCGGTTTCGAGCGCGCTGTAAGTCAGAAAGTCCTGAATGAAATCCTGCAGCCGCTTTCCGCTGGCTCGCATGTCCTTCAACACTTCACGCTGCCGCTCACTGACCGGACCAAGCTTCTCGCTTTGCAGCAGTTCGACGTAGCCATTCAAAATGGACAGCGGGGTTTTGAGATCGTGCGCCGCCGAGGCCAGGGCGTTCGTCGTGCGCTGGAACCGTTCGCGCAAATCGGTGTACTCCTGCAGCAGGTTTTCGGGACTGGGAACGTCTTGTGCGAGGGCGAGGTCCGGCGTGATGTCGGGGCCCGACGTCGCTCCCGGCAGGGTAGAGGCGTGCGTATTCTTCTGTGCTGTAGCCATGAGGAAAACCACAGGTTTCAGGGGAGGGAAACGACCCCACTACACGACCGGATCAAGGCCAAAGTGGCGTTCTGAAAATCGTAGTGTAGCCCCATTCTGTTGTCAACGAAAAATGCAACGGAATTACCCAAGTGTAGCAAAACTCTGCACTTTCCCGGGGTCCGGTTCGGCTGACCCTGTCTTTTGGCTTCCGAATAAAAGGCGAACATTACGTTCGTAAACTTCGGTTCTGGCTCGGTTTCCCGGGTGTGAACTACCGGAACGTACGGTTTCTCCCCTTGTTTCGTAGGGTGTTTGCCTCAGATTTGGCCCCTAAGGTGCTCCTAATCATAGGGAAAATGGTCGAGGAGAGGTCTGCATGAGAGCGGCCAGGCAGGGAAAAGAACGGCGAAAGTGGTCGAGATTGCCACTGGCCATCCCTGTTTTCGTTCGCAGCAAAGATGAAAAGGGCAAGGAATTCCTGGAGTTCGCTACTGCCTTGAACGTCAGCGCCGGAGGCATGCTGGTTGCCGTCCGCCGAATGCTTGCGTCCTCGACCCAAATCCAGCTAGAGATTCCCAGCGCTCCGGTGGCGGCCTTGGCGGTGCTCCCCGGAGTCAGTCGCAGCTTGCGCGCCAAGGCGCTGCGCTCCACCCCCGCCGAGGGATATTACCTGCTGGGGCTCAAGTTCTCTCGTCCACTGCTCCGTTTTAGCGATTCCAATGGCTCGCAGCGGCGGAAACTTGCGACTGCAGTGTGAAAATGTTTGCTCACTCCGCTCGGGATGATGTTACTGTGGTGTACGCTTCTGATCACCGTCGTGCGCTGGTATGGTTCTTTCGTAAGTTGATAACCTTCAACCACATAAGCTAGATTCAAGTGGTCCGCTGTCGGATGGATGGCTTTGGTTCTCGGGATGCAGGGTGAAGGTCTCCCCCCCAATTGGTAGAAACCCAACATGACAACTAGCGGTGTAAACACGCTCGTCCAGCCCTTGGGGGAAATGCCCCCCGACGCCGTTGTTTTTGGGCGCACCGAGGCCATGCAGGCTGTGCGCGAGCGCCTGGTCAAGCTGGCTGGCGCCAACGTTCCAGTGCTCATCCAGGGCGAGAGTGGAACCGGCAAAGACATCATCGCGCGCATGATTCATGCCGCTTCCCCCTGGCGAAATGGTCCGTGGGTGAAAGTCAATTGCCCGGCGATTCCCGGCACCCTTCTGGAAAGCGAATTGTTCGGCTACGAAAAAGGAGCCTTCACCGGCGCCTATGGCATGAAGCCCGGCCGCGTCGAGATGGCCCATCGCGGCACGCTGTTCCTCGACGAAATTTCCGAACTCGACATGTCGTTGCAGTCGAAGCTCCTGCAACTCCTGCAAGACGGCCAGTTCTGCCGCATCGGCGCTCAGGAAGACAAGAAGGTCGAAGTGCGCGTGGTCTGCGCCACCAATCGCAAGCTCGAACAAGAAATTGAAAACGGAACCTTCCGTTCCGATTTGTTCTATCGCATCAACGTCGTGAATCTGCACATGCCGCCGCTGCGCGAGCGCGCCGCCGACATTCCCGACCTGGTCACCTATTTCCTCGAGTATCACAACAAGAAGTACAACTGCCGCGCCAAAGCGCTCTCCACCGAACTGATGACCGTGCTGAAGAAGTATCACTGGCCGGGCAACATTCGCGAACTGGAAAACCTGGTCAAGCGCTACGTGATTCTCGGCAACGAAGACGTCATCTCCACCGATCTGTCTCCGCGCGATCCCGATTTCTTCAACGCCGAGATTCCGGTGGACGGGCAGATTTCGCTGAAGAAGCTGACCCGCCAGTGCGTGCGCGAGCTGGAGCGCAAAGTCATTCTGAAAGTTCTGCAGAATCACCACTGGAACCGCAAGCAGGCGGCGCGCGCGCTCAGCATCAGCTACCGCGCGCTGCTTTACAAAATCCGCGACGCCGGCCTGCCCTCAAACCGCACCGCCAAGCGCCGCGAGCCGGATGCTCCCAAGGATATTGCCGCGGACTAGATCTGTCCCGGAGAACGCCAGGCAGCAGTCAGTTTTCCGAAAATCCGAAACCCCGCCGCAGGGTGGGGTTTTCGTTTTGAACGGGAGTATAATCGCGCCCACGATGCGGTTTTTATTGCTCCCTTCGTCGGGCGCGAGAACCTTAGCACCCATGATGACTGGGTTCCTCCATCTGGCAGCGGCTGTTCTATTTGCGCTGTCTCTCTCGGGCTGCTATTCCAATCCAACCGCGAACCGCACCCAGCCAGTGACCATCCGGCTCATTGGCTCGGGACCCACTACCCTCCGCGAGCTCGGAATGCGTCACGGCGCGTTTGCCAAATTTACCCAGGACACCGGAATTCAAGTGGAATATATCCCCGGGCCCGAGAGCACCACCGACCGGCTCGCGCTGTATCTGCAGACCCTGGAGCGAAAGTCATCCACACCCGATGTGTACTTGATTGACGTGGTTTGGCCCGGAATTCTTGCGGAGCATCTCGTGGACTTGCGTCCTTTTCTGGGCGAAGAGATTAAGCAGAGGCTGGGAGCCGAGGTGCAGAACTACACCGTCGACGGCAGACTCGTAGCCATGCCCTCGAGCGTCGAACGCGGAGCCCTCTACTACAGAATTGATTTGCTGAAGAAGTATAAGTACTCACACCCGCCCGAAACGTGGGATGAGTTGGAAAAGATGGCGGCCCGCATTCAGGCGGGCGAGCGCGCCGCCGGCAATCGCGATTTCTGGGGCTTCGTCTGGCAGGGCGCTGCCTACGAAGGACTCACCTGCGACGCCTTGGAGTGGCAGGTCTCCCAGGGTGGCGGCCAGATCATTGAGGCCGACCGGACCATTTCCGTGAACAATCCCAGTGCGGTCCGAGCCATGGAGCGGGCGAGACGCTGGGTCGGCACCATCTCTCCTCCCAGCGTTCTCGAGTATGAAGAAGAAGACACCCGCAATGCGTTCCGCTCCGGCAACGCAGCCTTCCGTCGAGATTGGTTATGGACGGCAAACCCCGCCGGGCCCGTCGAGGATTTACCCGTGCATGGCCAGGTCGCTCTGGCGCACCTCCCCGGCGGTTTGGCTGGGCACGCCGCTACGCTCGGAGGCTGGTCACTCGGGGTTTCGAAATATTCCGCACACCCGCGCGAGGCGGCGGAACTTGTCCGCTACATGACGAGCCGCGAAGGCACCACGCATGTCTGGCAAGATAACGCGCTGTTGCCGGCGTTTCCTATTGATCCCGCATTCGTGCAGTCGCATCCCGATCTGGCGCAGGTGGCGGACATCTTTACGCGGGGAGCGATCGCGCGCCCGTCCACTCTCACCGGCACGCAATATGCCCGCGTTTCTCGCGCCTACTTTTCTGCTGTACATTCGATTCTCACCGGACAACAGAGTGCGGGAAAAGCCATGGAAGTCTTGCAATCTGAGCTCGTAGCCATCACCGGTTTCGAGGCGAAGAAACCGAATCTCAAACCCGCATCGGTCGCAGCACCAGAATAAATTGCGCCGGAGGAGCTGGAGTGGTTGAAGGACAAAGCCCGGTGTGGCGTGTGGCCCTGACGTTCTCGCGGGCACTGCATTCCGCAACCACGCGACTTGCGGCGCCGGCCTTGCTGATTCTCTGTGTGGTATCTCTCCTGACCACCGTCAGCTGTCACTCCTCCCGCTCTGGCAACGGGAGCGAGCCGGTAACTCTTACGTTCGTGGGCTGGGGGCCTGCATCCGTCACTGAGTCGGAGACGGCCCGGGCGGTGCTTGCCGACTTTTCAAGGAAAACCGGCATTCAGGTCCGTTACATCGCTGGACCCGAGTCCATGACCGACCGCCTGCAACTGTATTTGCATTGGCTGGAGAAGAAGTCCCCGACTCCGGATGTCTACTACATGGATGTTGTCTGGCCCGGATTGCTGGCCGACTACATGATTGATCTCAAGCCATCCCTGGAAAAAGAATCGCACGCACTATGGCCGGCAGCGGTGCAAAACCACACCGTAAACGGCAAACTGGTCGCGATGCCGTACAACGTGGAAGTCGGAGTTCTTCACTACCGAACCGATCTTCTCAAGAAATACGGGTACTCGCATCCACCAGAAACATGGGATGAGTTGGCGAAAATGGCGGCAACGATTCAGGCCGGCGAGCGGGCCGCCGGAAATCAGAATTTCTGGGGCTTCGTCTGGCAGGGCGCTGCCTATGAGGGTCTGACCTGTAACGCGCTGGAGTGGCAATCGTCCTCGGGCGGCGGAAAGCTTATTGAGGACGACGGCACCATCTCGGTGAATAATCCTCAGACGATCAAATCGTTGTCTAGGGCCAGGAGTTGGGTCGGCACCATCTCGCCTCCCAGCGTGCTCGCCTTCATGGAAACCGACAGCCGCAATGTATGGGATTCCGGCAATGCCGCTTTCCGCCGAGACTGGGTCTGGAGAGGAAGTCCGGCCGGAACCCGCCCCAGGAATCGCGTCAACGGCATGTTCTCCATGTCTCTGCTCCCCAGCGGCGGGGCCTCTCCCGCTTCTGTGCTCGGTGGCCAGTCGCTGGCGGTGTCAAAGTATTCGGATCATCCCCGCGAAGCGGTTGAACTTGTTCGCTATCTGACCAGCCGCGATACTCAGTTGGAGTTGTGGCGAGACGAGTCGATGCTGCCCGCGATCCGAGAATTCTATGAAGATCCCGGATATCTGGCGCAACGACCCGACCTCGACGGAATCCGGCAATTGTTGACCGGTGGCACCGTTGCTCGCCCCTCAACGGTCACGGGCAGGCATTATGACGAAGTCTCCCGCGCTTACTTCACTGCGGTGCATTCGGTGCTGGCGGGAGAGAGCAGTGCCGAAAAGGCCATGGCGAATCTGGAATCAGAATTGGTAAAGATCACAGGACTAAGAACAGGTAGACCAAATTCACTCAAGCCTGCCGCGCCGTCACCCTGACGCCCGCAAGCCAGTGGGCCCCGGCTTCTCGTGTTTGCTATGGCTAAGTCTCCAACAAAACGGTCGAGCATCAGTTCCCAATTAGTCCTCGCCTTTGTGTCGGTCGGGCTGTTGATGATCTTTGGGGGCGTGATCGCTCTTCTTCAACTGAACGCCATGCGCCAGCGCGCGGAGTATTTGTATCAGGCCGATCAGCCGGCCCGGGCCGTGCTCCGGGTGCGAAGCTCTTTTCTGAGTTATCAGAACGAATTGCGCCGCCTTTCGAACCTCCAGGATCCGGCACGATTCGAAACCGAGAGCCACGGACTGCTCGACGCTTTCCAATCCGACGTCGATCACGCCGTTCAGGCATTACGCTCCTTGCCCGCAGGGACGCAACGCGACTCCGAACTCAGCAGCCTGGAAACGGTCAACTCCATCTTCACCGAGCAAGTGGAGTCGCTGATCGCCTTAGCCCATGCCGGAGACTGGGTCGGGGTTCGCCTGCGTGTTGAAAATCGCATGCCGGTCATCAATGATTTGTCCGCCAGCCTGGTTCACGATATTGATGCCATCGTCGAGATCGAGAAGAGAAACGGCATGGAAGAAATCCGGCGGACACAGTCGCGAGCCATGTGGACTCTTGCGATCACCTGCCTGCTCACCCTGATGACCGCTGCATTTCTGGGACAACGGGTCACGCGCAGCATTGCGGGCCGCCTCGCAATCCTCGATGCCGCTGCCCGCGCGCTCACTCGCGGCGATTTCCAACACCAGGCTGCCGTCATGGGAGACGATGAAATCTCCAGGCTCAGTGAAGTCTTCAATGAAATGGCGTCCCGGCTGCGCGCCCTCTATGAAGCCGTGCACCGGAGTGAAGCTCATTTTCGCGCCCTCATCGAAAACGCCAGTGATTTCATCGTAGTTCTCGATGCAGAGGGACTGATCCAATACGTGAGCCCGTCGATGGAACGGGCATTTGCCATAGACGGCTCTCCCAAAGACGGACCGATAAAAGAGGGTTCGACCAAAGACGGCTCCGTGATCGGCCAGAACCTGCTCACGCTGGCTGAGTCCAAAGATGCCGAGGCCGTCCGCCAATTGCTGATGCCCGCTGGCTCGCAGCGTTCGCGCGGACCCATCGAGTTCCGCCTTCGGGGAAAAGACGGTTCGCTCCGCGTACTGGAGGCCTACTCCAGTAACCTGCTGCAAGACCCGGCGGTCGCGGGTTTCGTTCTCAATGCCCGCGACATAACCGACCGCAAGCACATCGAGCAGCAGCTCTACCAGGCCCAGCGGATGGAAGCCATCGGCACCCTTTCCGGCGGCGTCGCTCACGATTTCAATAATCTGCTGACCGTCATCCGCGGTTACACCAACCACCTCATCGAGTCGCCGCAGGTGGTCCCGGAAGTGCGCGCGCAGATCAAACGCGTGGATCAGGCCGCGGAGCGCGCCGCCACGCTCACCCGCCAGTTGCTTGCCTTCAGCCGGCGCACCGTGCTCGAACCCAAGGCCTTCGACCTCAACACCCTCGTCTCGAATCTCGATCACATGCTGCGCCGCCTGATTTCCGAGGACATCGCGATCAGCACTGTGACTAGCGCTAAATTCCCCATGGTCAACGCAGACCCGGGCCAGATCGAACAGGTCATCCTGAATCTCGTCATCAACGCGCGCGATGCCATGCCCAGCGGCGGCAAGCTCACCCTGGAAACCGCCAACGTTGAACTCGACGCATTCTATGCCTCCAAACACGCCGGAGCGGTTCCCGGGCGCTACGTGATGCTTGCCATCAGCGATACAGGCGTGGGCATGGACCTCGAAACTCAGGGACGCATCTTCGAGCCGTTCTTCACCACAAAGGGGATCGGCAAAGGTACCGGCCTCGGCCTCTCCATGGTCTACGGCATCATCAAGCAGAGCGAAGGACACATCTGGGTTTACAGCGAACGCGGGCAGGGCAGCACTTTCAAAGTCTATCTTCCGTGGGTGGATGCGACAGCCGATATTCCTGAGAAGGAAGACCGTCCCGTGCCGGTGGTTCGCGGCCAGGAGACCATTCTCGTGGTCGAAGATGAACCGCAGATTCGCGAGCTCATCAAGATCTTGCTGAGCGGCTACGGCTACTCCGTCATCTGCGTCGGCGATCCCTTGCAGGCGGTAACCGTTAGCAAGCAGCACGACGGGCCCATCCATTTACTTTTGACCGACGTTGTCTTGCCCGGGATCAGCGGCCGTCAAGTGGCTGAACAGATCGCTGCACTACGGCCCGAAACCAAAATCTTATTCACCTCCGGATACACTACTAACGCCATCGTCCACCACGGCGTCCTCGATGCCGGACTGCACTTTCTGCAAAAGCCCTTCACCATGCAAGCCCTGGCCACCAAGGTTCGGGAAGTGCTCGATTGGGAACATCGCAGCGGCACTACGCTTTCGTAGATGGGCAGCACCCTGCCATCAATCGATATTCTCCAATCCCTACCGATCCCCGTTACGTGGAAGAGCGGCCCTTCAGGGCCGCGGGATGAGGACAGACGGAAATAGGGCTTCAGCCCCGTGGATTCTAGCCCCGCAGTTCCGACAACGCCTTCTTGGCATCCGCATTGTTGGGGCTCAACTTCACGGCTTTTTCCAACTGCTGTCGCGCCAGCGAGAGCTGGTTCGCCTTCTGATATGCCATGCCGAGATGGTAGTGCACCGTGCCGTCATCGGGCATGCCGTGTTTTTCACTTAGCCGCAGCGCCTCCTGGAACTGCCCAATCGCCGTCTGGTAAATGCCTTTCTGATAGTAGGCCCAGCCCAGCGTATCGGCGGCGTTCGGGTAATCGGGCAGCCCGCGCCGGGCGGTCTGCGCCATGGCCAGCGCCACATCCACGTTTCCGCCTTGCTCCAGGATCACATACGCGAGATTATTCGCTGCCAGCGGATGGTCCGGCTGTACCGCCAGCGCCTGCTGGTACATGTTCTTCGCCTGATCCCAGTTGTGCTGCGACTCGTAGAGTTCGCCCGAAAGAACGTAGAAAATTACTTCGCGCGGATTGTCCTTGATTCCTTGCTGGTACAGAGCCAGTGCCTTGTCCGCGCCGCCCTCTTGAATTTCCACCTTGCCCAGCTTTTCCAGCGCGTCGGTGTTGGTCTTGTCGAACTCGACCGCCTTGCGGAGCGCGGCGTCGGCGCCAGCCAGGTCTTTCCGGCCATTGAACAGGGCCGTTCCCAGCAGATCGTAAAACGCGCTGTTGCCGGGCGACTTGGCGATCTGCGCGTTCGCGGCGGCAATCGCCTTGTCAAACTCCCTCTGAGTGAAGTATGTGTTCATCACGCCGCTCAATCCATCCGACGAGCCAGGATCCTTGTCCAGCGCTTGCTGGTAATACTTCACGGCGTCGCCGTATTGCTTCTGGGCGAGATTGATGTTGCCCATCTGGACGTACGGAGCCGGACTCTGCGGCGCCCTCTGCATGGCCTGCTCCGCGTCGTGCTGGGCATCGCTGAATTTTCCCTGCTGAATTTCCGCCATTCCTTTGAGCAGGTAGCCATCCGCCGCTCCAGGCTGTGCCGCGATGATCTGTTGCGCGGTCTGGATCAGGGCTGCGGAATCTCCTCGCTGCCTTTCCAATACGGCCAGGGCGCGTTCCGCTTCGGTCATGTCCGGACGCAGGCGCACCGCCTCCCGCCACTCCGATTCCGCACGCGCCGTATTGTGCTGCTGCTCGAATGCCAGCCCTAGCTGGTAGTGAGCCACCGCGTTGCTGGAATCATTACGCACTGCAGTCTGCAGGGTTTCAACCGCGCCCGCGCCGTTATTTTGTCGCAGCTGAATCTGGCCGCGGTAGACCAGCGCATCCACATCGTTGGGGTTGTTCTTGAGAATCTCGTTGTTGATCTTTGTCGCTTCGTCGAGGCGATTTTTCAAAATCAGGATCTGGACGTAGTTCCTCTTGACCACCGGGTCTTTTGGGTGGTCGCTGTAGAGCGATGCGTACTCGGCGAGCGCTTTGTCAATATCCCCGCTGGCGTAATAGAAGTCGCCAAGCATGCGATACCCTTCCGGTACGCTCCCAAGATCCTTCTTGGTCTGCTGCAAGAATGATTCCGCATCGGCCCGTTTGCCTTCCTGCATCAAAAGGCGAACCAGGCCGGTGCGCGGCCCGGGATTTTTCGGATCGATGGTGATCGCTTGCCGGAACTGTTGTTCCGCCTCGGGCAGGCGATTGTGAGTCTGATAGAAGCCGCCCAGCGCCATTTGTGCATTCAACGACTTGGGATCGACCTCCGCGGCCTTCTTGAAATTCATCTCCGCCTGGTCGGGAAGGTTGGAACGCAGTTGAAAAAGGGCCAGCAGCAAATACGACTCCGACCGTTTCGGGTCGGCTGCAATGGCCTGTTGCATTTCCTGCATGGCCGCGCTGATATTGTTCTGCGCCGCATCGTAATTCGCCCAGGCCTCGTGGGTCTCGGGATTGTTAGGCTGCTTCTCCCGAAGGAGGTCAAGGTGCGTCTTCGCTTCATTGAGTCGGCTCAGGTCAGCCGAACCGTCGGCCTTCCGCACCGTGACCAGAAGATTCGCCAGGTCGGTGTGTGCGCGATAGTTGTTGGGATCCAGTTCCACCGTGCGAGTCAGTTCCTGGAATGCGCGGGCGCCATCCCCCGTCTTCAGGCAAGCCTGGCCGAGCGCGTAGTGCGCCGGCGCGAAGCTGGAGTCGATCTGAATGGCGTTGGAATACTGGATGATCGCCTCGTGATACTTTCCCTCGGCGAAATATTTCTCGCCGCTCTCGAAGTACTTCTGCTTGCGTACGTTCGGATCACGCGAGCAACCGCTGAACAGGAAAGCCAGAATGGAACACGCCACCAGCAAACGAACGGCAACCGATCGACTCATAGAGGGATTCTCCGACTGCAGAACGCGCGGAGACACACCAAGATCCTTTTCCGCGCGACCATCATGATACTTCACGTAAACCAGCGAAAACAGTTACTGCCGTTACACCTGATCCGGCGCAGAACAAGCTGATCCGGGAGCGCCGCCCCGCCCGTCTGGTCGAGCGAAGCTCGTTTAGCTCCACAGGGACTCGCTCGCCAACCCTCACGCTCTACCACGAAACTGAATAATCCGCCGCCGGTCCCGTTTCGATGGCCGCCCTTCCGGCAACACTTCAAATTGCCGCATCGCTTTCTTCTCGGCGGCTACCTTCAGCCGCGACTCTCGACTACCCTCCGTCTCCCGGTAAAGCGTCTGCGCTACCGCTGCCGGACCACGCACGTCGCTCAGCAGGAGAACCTCCACCTCGAAGTCTCCACCCTCATTCGTGATCCGCAAACGATCGCCGACGTGCACCTCTCGCGCCGCCTTGGCCGGTTGCCCGTTCGATACAATCCGGCCCAAATCGCAGGCCCGCTTTGCCAGGGTTCGGGTCTTGAAAAACCGGGCCGCCCAAAGCCACATATCCATTCGTACGCTGGTCATGACGTCATTCGTGATCATCTAACTTAATGATTCTAATATACTTTTGTAAGGGGGAGGGTGGCTTCCACCGCCATGTGGCCCCGGTTGACAAATAAATACTTGACCTCTTCTCCCCTTGCAGCTACATTAACCAGTTCCAGGGACATCCAGGAAGCTTCTGGGCCTAGTTTGAGTCACCTGCGCCTACGGAAGCCAAGCCCAGAAAATTGAGCATCTTCGGTGTCCTGTCGCGCATCTATTCAAAGTGAGTTTTACGCTAACTCCTTTACAACCTACTCGGAATCAGTGACTTAGGACGAGCTGTGGGGTTCAGGTCACCCTCCCTGGGCGAAAGGACGAATGCGGAAGGCCACAATCATAAAGTAAGGAGAAACTACGCACATGCGCTCTGATCGTGTGTTTGATGCTTTACAGACTCTGCGGAACCGTTATATGCTTTGTCAGCTTGCCTCCAAGGCCACGCGGAAGTTCCATCGGCCCAGCACCAGAATCCAGGAAACCATGAACGGCGTGTTGGACCGGATCGCTGGCGCGGAGCGGCAAGAAGTTTTGTCGGAACCAGAGAATTTTGCTGAGGCACAACGGCGGGCTGCTTAACCAGCCCCGCCTTCCTGCCTGGTAGTATTGCGTCTTCCCTGCGTCCCCTCCTTTTGAAAATCTCCCGCTGACACTAACGAATACGTTCTAGTGCGCGGGTTCAGGTGAATCATGACCATTGCTGAACTGAAAGAAAAGAACATCACCGAGCTGACCAAGATCGCAAGGACCTTGGATCTGCCCGGTGCCAGCGGTATGCGCAAGCAGGACCTGATCTTCAAGATCCTGCAGGCGCAGAGCGAAAAAGAAGGCCACATCTTTGCCGAAGGCGTCCTCGAAATCCTGCCCGACGGCTACGGCTTCCTTCGCTCTCCCGATTACAACTACCTTCCCGGGCCCCGACGACATTTACGTGTCGCCCTCCCAAATTCGCAAATTCGACCTCAAGACCGGCGACACCATCAGCGGCCAGGTGCGTCCTCCGCACGAGGGCGAAAAATATTTCGCGCTCGTCAAGATTGAAGCCGTTAACTTCGAGTCGCCCGACGAGGCCCGCAACAAGATCCTCTTCGACAACCTCACGCCGCTGTATCCGCAGGAGCGCCTCAAGCTCGAGACCACGCGCGAGAACGCCAGCGCCCGCGTCATGGACCTGCTCACGCCCCTCGGCAAAGGCCAGCGCGGCCTGATCGTTTCTCCGCCCCGCGCCGGCAAGACCATGCTCCTGCAGAACGTCGCCAACTCCATTACCGCGAACCATCCCGAAGTCGTCCTGATGGTCCTGCTCATCGACGAGCGCCCAGAAGAAGTCACCGACATGCAGCGCTCGGTCAAGGGCGAAGTTATTTCCTCCACCTTCGACGAGCCCGCCGCCCGCCACGTTCAGGTCGCCGAAATGGTGATCGAAAAAGCCAAGCGGCTGGTCGAACACAAGCGCGACGTCGTGATCCTGCTCGACTCCATCACTCGTCTGGCCCGCGCCTACAACACGATCGTTCCGCCCAGCGGCAAAGTGCTCTCCGGCGGCGTCGATTCCAACGCCCTGCAGCGTCCGAAGCGTTTCTTCGGCTCGGCCCGCAACATTGAAGAAGGCGGCTCGCTCACCATCATCGCCACCGCCCTGATCGACACCGGCTCGCGCATGGATGACGTGATCTTTGAAGAATTCAAAGGCACCGGCAATTCAGCGAAATCATCCTCGAGCGCAAGCTGGTCGACAAGCGCGTTTTCCCGGCCATCGACATTCAGCGCTCCGGCACCCGTAAAGAAGAGCTGCTGATCCCCAAAGAAGATCTGTCGCGCATCTGGGTTCTGCGCAAAGTGCTGAACCCGCTCTCGCCCGGTCGAAGCCATGGAATTGCTGATCGACAAGCTCAGCAAGACCAAAGGCAACAGCGAGTTCCTGGCCAACATGAGCGCGCTGTAAGTTCGTCTGTCATCCTGATTGGAGTGGCTGCTTCGCGAGGCGAGGCAGCCGCGCAGTCGAACGATATCCCGTCCAGTCCCGCAGTTCCTGCGGCCCAGCAGGGAGTTTCGACCCCACCTCATTCGTGTCCTTCGTGGCTGAAAGTCCTTGCCCGCATTCCTCCGAAGTATAATTTCCGTGGAGAAGTGCCGCCCAGTTCTCCCCCGCGAGGTGTTCGTGCGATCCCATTTCGCCGTATGGATGTTCTTCCTTTGCCTGTGTGCCTTGCCGGCCTTTGCGCAGAACCCCACGATGCCGCCTCCTCCGCCCAACCGCGGAGATGTCAACCTCCCTCAAACCGATGAAGACCAGGCCCGGGACCGCCTCAATCGCGACATGGCTAAGAAAGCCGCCAAGGAACGCGCCGCCGCCCTCAAGACCGACGCCGACAAATTGCTGAAGCTGTCCGTCGAGCTCAAACAATACGTAGATAAGTCGGACGAAAACGTGCTCTCGCTCGACGTGATAAAAAAAGCCGAAGAAATCGAAAAGCTGGCCAAGAGCGTCAAAGATAAAATGCGCGGCCCAAACTAAATCATGTGGCGACAGCCGCCTCGGCTGTCCCGCCTGGGCGAAGCCCGGCGGCGCGGGTGACGGGATAGCTGCCAGGTCAATGCGTGCAACCGCGACGTTTCGCCAATTGAAGACAGTTTCCAGGTGGCCGGCGGTACAATCGAAATCGAGCTTGACTATCAGCGCAATGGATCTTCAGGCCTAATGGAACTGGGAAGAATGCTATGGTGAAAATGGTTCTCATTTCCTTCCTCTTCGCAGCATCGGCATTCGGTCAGGATTCCTTTTCAGCGTGCGGATCGGAGAATGTCAGGTTTAACGTGACGCTTGACAAGTCTCACTCCTCGCTGCCCATGGCAGAGCCGGGGAAGGCGACTGTAGTCTTCATTCAGGACTTTGGCGCACGGAAATTCGGAATTGGAGTGCGTGTAATCGGCAGGATTGGCGTCGACGGATCATGGGTTGGCGCAACCAAAGACAATTCCTATTTTTCTGTGTTCCTCGAACCAGGAGAGCACCATATTTGCGTGAATTTAGATTCCGAATTGCTCGGAAATCCTGTAGAGCTCGCGCACTTCACAGCAGAAGCTGGAAAGACGTACTACTTTCGCTGGCGAT
>CAWFVB010000017.1:0-8549 GCA_963819145.1 uncultured Acidobacteriaceae bacterium | reverse complement strand
AATAGAACGTGTCGTCGCGAGGCTTTAGCCGCGGCGCGACCGGGGCGGACTGCAGCGGCTGAAGCCGTCCCGACTGGCATACTTTAACGGCATCGCTGAAGCGATGCCCTGACACGAATCTCAATACGAATCTTCGGTTCGATGAGAATGAATGGGGCCAATGAGTGGGTTCAATGAGTAAGAAGAAGCTGGCTACGGTATGGCTCGACGGCTGTTCGGGCTGCCACATGTCTTTTCTGGATATGGACGAACGGCTGCTCACGGTGGCGGGACTGGCCGATCTGGTCTACAGCCCGCTGGTGGACGCCAAGGAATTTCCCGCGAACGTCGACGTGACGCTGGTTGAGGGAGCGGTGAGCAGCGAAGAAGACCTGCACAAAATCAGGATCGTGCGCGAGCGGACGAAGACGCTGGTTTCGCTGGGCGACTGTGCGGTCACGGCCAACGTGCCGGGCATGCGCAATCCCTTCGGGGTCAAGGCGGTTTGCGACCGGGCGTATCGCGAGAATGTGACGTTCGATCCCGGCATTCCCGACCAGGTGGTGCCCGCGCTGCTGGAGAATTCGCGGCCGGTGCACGAATTCGTCGCAGTGGACGTGTTTGTGCCGGGCTGCCCGCCATCGGCCGATACGATTTTCTATGTTGTGTCCGAACTGCTGGAAGGCCGGCAGCCGGACGTAAGCTCGAAAACTCGTTTTGGATCGTGAATGAGCTGCGAGCTGTGAGCTACGAGAGATTTCGGTCGACGGGGAACTGAGAGCCGAGAACTGATTGCTGAAAGCTGAAAGCTGAAAGCTCGTTACTCGAAGGTCGAAGCTAATAGCTCATAACTAAAAGGGAGACTTCGTGAAGCAGAGCAGTATCGTCATCGATCCGGTTACGCGCATCGAAGGCCATTCCAAGATCACGCTTCACCTGAACGAGGACGGCCGGGTCGAGGAAGCCCGCTTTCACGTCACGCAATTTCGCGGCTTCGAGAAGCTGTGTGAAGGCCGGCCGTTTTACGAGATGCCGTCGCTGATGGCGCGGATCTGCGGCATCTGCCCGGTCAGCCATTTGATCGCCTCGGCTAAGGCCTGCGACCAGTTGCTGGCGGTGCGGATTCCGCCTACCGCCGACAAACTGCGGCGCATCTTCGGGCTGGCGCAGGTCACGCAGTCCCACGCGCTCAGCCTATTTCATCTTTCGTCGCCCGACCTGCTTCTCGGGATGGACGCCGATCCGGCGACCAGCAACATTTTCGGAGTCGCGGAGAAAAATCCGGAACTGGCGCTGGACGGCATCCGGCTGCGCCAGTTCGGCCAGCGCATCATCGAGCGGCTGGGCGGCAAGCGCATTCATCCCGCATGGATCGTTCCCGGCGGCGTGAGCGAGCCGCTCACCGAAGCCAACCGCGACGCCATCCTGTGGGCGCTGCCGGACGCGCTCGCGATCGCCGAGCGCACTCTGGAATGGTTTAAGAGCACCACCGAGCGCTTTCGGGAAGAAATTTCGGTGTTCGGTAACTTTCCCACGCTGTTCATGGGCATCGTCAAAAAGGACAACGGGCTCACCTTTTACGACGGCAACCTGCGCATCGTTGACGCATCGGGCCACATCGTCGCCCAGCAGCTCGACCCGGCCCAGTACGAAAGCTACATCGGCGAAAAGGTCGAGCCCTGGAGCTATCTCAAATCTGCCTATTACAAGCCCAAGGGATTTCCCGACGGCATCTACCGTGTGGGTCCGCTGGCGCGTCTGAACGTGGCCGACCGCTGCGGCACGCCGCGGGCTGACCAGGAACTGGCGGAATTTCATGAACTGCAGCGCACCGCGGTTCTGAGCTCGTTTCATTATCACCACGCGCGGCTGATCGAGATCCTGTATTGCATCGAGCGGCTGGAACAGCTGCTGAACGATCCCGACATTCTCTCGAAGCACGTGCGCGCCGTGGCCCACCCCAACGCACTCGAAGGAGTGGGCGCTGCGGAAGCGCCACGCGGGACTCTATTTCATCACTACAAGATTGACGAGCACGGCTTGATCCGCTGGGTGAACCTGATCATCGCCACCGGGCAGAACAATCTGGCCATGAACCGCAGCGTGCTGCAGGTGGCCAAACACTATGTGCACGGCAACCGCCTGACCCCGGGCATGCTCAACCGGGTGGAGGCCGTGATCCGGTGCTACGATCCGTGCCTGAGTTGCTCGACGCACGCGTTCGGCGAGATGGCGCTGCGGGTGCAGTTGCTCAGTCCCGGCGGGGAAGTGCTGGACGAGGTGGCGCGGCCTTGAAGATGGCTGCAGGTGTGGTGGCGACGCGCCTCGCTGCGCTTGGCGGGACCCTTCGGCTTCGCTCAGGGCAGGCTCGCGAAGGCGCCCGTCCCTACACGAGCCCTTCACGGTAAACTCCCAACCATGCCTCGCGTGCTGATCATTATCATTGCCTACGGAAATCCGCTGCGCTCCGACGATGGGGTGGCGTGGCGCGCCGCCGATGAACTGGAAAAGAAATTCCCCGGCGGCGATGTCGAGATACTCCGCACGCATCAGCTTGCACCCGAACTCGCGGACGCCGTCAGCCGCACCGAAGCCGTAATTTTCATCGACGCTGCCGGCGACGGCGCTGGTCACCCTGGGGAAGTGCGCTGCGCGCCAGTCGGCCCGCCGGAGGGCCCGGTTCGTTTTTCTCATCAGTTATCCCCTTCGTCGGTGATTGCGTTGGCCCGCCAACTCTTCGGTGCCGCGCCGCGCGCCTTTTCGGTGACGTTAACCGGCGAGTGTTTTGATCACGGCGAAGCGCTCTCGCCGGTGGTCGCGGCGGCCCTTCCCTCCCTGGTGACCCGAATTGAGGCCCTGATTCAATACTTGGTATCTCCCGCGGCGGTTCCCCCGGACTCCGACAAGCCGTAGAATCAGACGTATCCGGTTTCGATTTCGCCCTGCGCCTTCGGTCCGGATGATGTCCGGATGATGTTCGTAGTATGACGGTTACGGAAAAGCCCGCGGTGCAACGCCTGCGGATTACTCTGCATGGAGCCGTGCAGGGAGTCGGCTTCCGTCCGTTCGTCTACCGGCTGGCCACCGAAATGGCGCTCACCGGCTGGGTGCTGAATTCCTCGGCGGGCCTGGTGGTGGAAGTGGAAGGTCCCACCGAGCGGTTGAGCCGTTTTGAGCAACGGCTGGAGCAGGAACGGCCGAAAGCTTCGGTGGTCAGCGTGCGCGAATTCGCCTGGCTGGCCGCGGAGGGCTCGACGCGGTTCGAGATTCTGGCCAGCGACCACGATTCCGGCAAAACGGTCAACGTGCTGCCCGACCTGGCCACCTGCACCGAGTGCCGCGAGGAACTGTTCGATCCCGAAAATCGCCGCTTTGAATATCCGTTCACCAACTGCACGAATTGCGGCCCGCGCTACACCATCGTGGTCGATATTCCCTATGACCGGCCCAATACAACGATGCGCGAGTTCACGCTGTGCCCGGCGTGCCGTGAGGAATACGAGAACCCGGCGAACCGGCGTTTTCATGCCCAGCCCAACGCCTGTCCGGTGTGCGGCCCGCAGCTGGAGGGCACGATCGAAGATGCGGTAGAGGCTTTACGCCAGGGCGAAATCGTGGCCCTCAAAGGCATTGGAGGATTCCAGCTTCTGGTCGACGCCCGGAATCCTGAGGCGGTGGCCCGCCTGCGCCAGCGCAAACATCGCGAGGAGAAACCGTTCGCGCTGATGATGCCGTCGCTCGAGGTGGCGCGGGCATATTGCGAGGTGTCGCCGGCCGAAGTGCAGCTGCTCGAGTCGCAGGCCGCGCCCATCGTGCTGTTGCAACCGAAGCGTGATACCGATATTGCTGGGAATGTAGCGCACTGCTCGCCGTATCTGGGCGTGATGCTGCCGTACTCGCCGCTGCACCATCTGCTGATGCAGGAGTGCCGCTTCCCGCTGATCGCGACCAGCGGCAATCGCAGCGACGAGCCGATTGCCACCGCGAACGACGAAGCTAAGACCCGCCTCAAGGACATCGCCGACCATTTCCTGATGCACAACCGCCCCATCGTGCGCGCCTGCGACGATTCGGTGGTGCGCCTCACCCGGGGACGCGCCGGAATCCTGCGCCGCGCCCGCGGCTACGCTCCGCTGGGCATTCACGTCCCAATGACCCTGCCGCCGGTGCTGGCGGTCGGCGGCCATCTCAAGAATACGGTTGCGATCGGCGTGGGACATGACGTCTTCCTCAGCCAGCACATTGGTGATCTGGAAACGCTCGAAGCGCGGGGCGCGTTCGAAAAAGCGATTGAGGACTTGTGCCGCCTCTACAGTTTCAAGCCCGAGGCCGTGGCCTGCGACCTGCATCCCGACTACGCTTCGACTCACTGGGCGGAGAACTCCGGGCTGCCGGTGATCCGCGTGCAGCATCATCAGGCGCATGTGGCCGCGTGTGCCGCAGAGAACGGTGTCCAGGGTGCTTACCTCGGCGTCTCGTGGGATGGCACGGGATACGGTCTCGACGGCGCCATCTGGGGCGGCGAGTTTTTCCGAGTTGAAGATAAACATGGGGACGGGAATCAGTACGAGCGTATCGCGCACCTGCGTTCGTTTGGGCTGCCCGGTGGCGATGCCGCGGTGCGCGAGGGCTGGCGTTCGGCCGCTAGTCTGCTGTTCGAAATCTTTGGGCCGGAGCCTGCGCTCCCTGATGTGGGCAAGCAACTGCCGGGGAAACCCCGATTGGACGAGGCCAAAGTTCGCTATATGCTCCAGCACGGGATCAACGTGGCTCCTACCACGAGCGTGGGGCGGCTGTTCGACGCGGTGGCGTCGATCACCAGCGTCGCGCGGCAGAACCGTTTTGAGGGCCAGGCCGCCATGCTCCTCGAAAATGAAATCGGCCTTTTGCGGACCGAAGAGGCGTATGCTTTAGCGGGTGGAGACTGGGGGCCTCTGATTTCAGCGGTGGTGGCGGATAAGGCCGATGGAGTGGCTGTGCCGCTGATTGCAGCGCGGTTCCACAACGCTCTCGTGCAGTGGATTCTGGAGGTCGCGACCGCAGCGAAGCTGAAGCAGATTGTGCTGAGCGGCGGAGTTTTTCAGAACCGGTATTTGACCGAGCGCGCGGCCGCTGCCCTGGAGTCGCGGGGCTTCGTGGTGTTCACGCACCAGCGGGTTCCGCCCAACGATGGAGGGATCGCGCTGGGGCAGGCGGTGATGAGCAGGCGGTGATGATCAGGTTGGGATGAGCGGGCGCTGTTGAGCGGGCTGCGATGGTTTTGGGTGGCGCAGCGCTTTTAGCGCTGCGGTCAGCGGATCTGATCATGGGGGCTTTAGCCCCAGGGGACCTCAGGGGCTGAAGCCCTCACGAAAAAGGGAAAGCTCTGATCGCAGCGCTGGAAGCGCTGCGCCACCCAAAAGCAAGAAGCGTCACCCAGAGGCAAGAGGCGCCACCCAAAGACAAGAATTGGGCAAGCGACTGTTTAGCGAAAGCATTCGTCGATCAGGGTTACGGGAGGCCAAAATATGTGTCTTGCAGTTCCAGGCCGGGTGGTGGAAATCATCGACGGAGGCGACGTTGCCTTCCGCGTGGGCAAGGTCGACTTCGGCGGCATCCGCAAGGAAATCAACCTCGCCTACGTTCCTGAAGCCGAGATCGGAAAATATGTTCTCGTCCACGTGGGCTTCGCCATCAGTGTGATCGACGAGGACGAAGCCAAGCGCGTCTTCCAGTACCTCGAAGAACTGGGCGCGCTGAAGGAGGAACTCGGTGAAATTCCTCAGTGAATATCGCGATCAGAGGGCTGCCGAACAACTGGCGCAACAGATCTGGAAGAAAGTAACGCGCCCCTGGACGATCATGGAAATCTGCGGCGGGCAGACGCACACCATCGTCAAGAACGGGCTGGAAGACTTGCTGCCCCGTGAAATCACCCTGGTCCACGGACCGGGCTGTCCGGTGTGCGTGACGCCGATTGAGTTGATCGACAAAGCGGTCGCGATTGCGCACCGTCCGGAGGTGATTTTCTGTTCTTTCGGCGACATGCTGCGCGTGCCCGGATCGTCGAAGAGCCTGTTCGACGCCAAGGCCGAAGGCGCCGACGTGCGCATCGTCTATTCGCCGCTCGACGCGCTGAAACTGGCCAAGGCGAATCCCGAACGCCAGGTCGTTTTCTTTGCCGTCGGTTTCGAAACCACCGCGCCAGCCAATGCCATGGCCGCGTGGCAGGCCGATCACGACCACATCGACAATTTCTCACTGCTGGTGTCGCACGTGCTGGTTCCTCCTGCGATGGAGGCGCTGCTCTCGTCGTCGAACTGCGTGGTGCAGGGATTTCTGGCTGCGGGCCACGTCTGCACCATCATGGGCTATGAAGAATATTTTCCGATCGCGGAGAGGTACAAAGTTCCCATCGTGGTTACCGGTTTCGAGCCGCTCGACATTCTCGATGGCATTCTCATGACCGTGAGCCAACTGGAAGAAGGCCGCCACGAAGTGGAGAACCAGTACTCGCGCGCCACTCGCCGGGAAGGGAACCGCCCGGCGCAGGAACGGATTATCGAAGTGTTCGAAGTGGTGAACCGCCAGTGGCGCGGCCTGGGCGAGATTCCCGCCAGCGGCTTTCAGTTGCGGGGACGCTTCCAGAAATATGACGCCAACCGCCGCTTCCCGTTCTCGGGCGAGCCGGCCCGAGAGTCGCCGGAATGCATCAGCGGGCTGATTCTACAAGGGCTCAAGAAGCCGCACGAGTGTCCGGCCTTTGCGGTGAAGTGCACGCCGGAAAACCCGCTGGGGGCGCCCATGGTATCGTCGGAAGGCGCGTGCGCGGCCTATTATCACTATGGCAGACGTCAAGGTCATGACCGAATTCAACCTGAATTGTCCGGTACCCCGAGTCGCTGACGATCGCATCGTTTTGGCGCACGGCGGCGGCGGACGGCTGACCCATCAACTCATCGAAAAGATCTTTATGCCCGCGTTCGGCAATCCCATGCTCGAACAGCGGCACGACGGCGCGGTGCTGGCGGTAAATGGCTCGCGGCTGGCTTTTACGACGGATTCGTTTGTCGTGCGGCCGCTGATTTTTCCCGGGGGAACAATCGGCGATCTCGCGGTCTACGGTACGGTCAACGATCTAGCCATGTGCGGCGCGCGGCCTTTGTATCTGAGTGCCGGGTTCATTCTGGAAGAAGGCCTGGCCATGGACACGCTGCGCACGGTGGTCGCTTCAATGCAAGAGGCAGCTGCGAAGGCTGGAGTGCAGTTGGTGACGGGCGACACGAAGGTTGTCGACAAAGGCAAGGGAGATGGCATTTTCGTGAACACCTCCGGGATTGGATTGATCGAAGCAAATGTGAAGCAGACGATCGGCCCGGCTTCGGTTCAGGTGGGAGACGCCGTGATTGTCAGCGGCGATCTGGGGCGGCACGGCGTGGCGATTCTCTCGGTGCGCGAGGGCCTGGAATTCGAGTCGCCGATTCTCAGCGATACGGCTTCGGTGTGGCCTGCGGTCGAGGCGCTGCTCAATGCTGGAATTGAAATTCATTGCCTGCGCGACCTGACTCGCGGCGGGTTGGCGACAACGCTGAACGAGATTGCATCCGACCGGAATGTCTGCATCAAACTGGAAGAAACTCTGATTCCTGTGCAGGAAACCGTGCAGAGCGCGTGCGAGATTCTGGGGCTCGATCCGCTGTACGTGGCCAATGAAGGGCGCTTCGCGGTGTTTGTGCCGGCAGCGCAGACGGACGTGGCGCTTGAACTCATGAGGAAGGTTCCAGTGTCAGAAGGCTCGGTCCGCGTGGGGAAAGTGGAAGAGGCTCCCGGACGGACGGTCGTGTTGCAGAGCCGAATCGGCGGCAACCGCGTCGTCGACATGCTGAGCGGCGAGCAGCTGCCGCGTATCTGCTGAGAGATGGTGTCGCCCAGCAATGTTGTCATCCTGAGCGGCGTCTTTTGCCGCGAAGGACCTCTGCAATTCCTCGCTGGCGGCAAAGTACATAGGTCCTTCGCTCCGCTCAGGATGACAACCAGGCGAGGCTGTTCTCACCCCTCCCACGGATTGACCAGCCTTACGCTGCATCCTTCGAAGACATAGGGGTTGCGCGTGGCCAGCGTCGCTCCGTGGACTCGCGCGATCGCGGCGATCTGCGCATCGACTCCGGATATCGGTTTGCCTTGCCGGCGGCGCGATGAGGCAATCTGCGATAGAGCACTCGCGGCTCGGTCCTCAAAGGTCAGAACGCGATCCGCGAATACGTCCCCGAACATCTTTTCCGCTCCCGCCCGTACTACATCGCGACGTCTACCGGTCGAGATGAGTTCGATGCCATAAAGAATCTCTGCCATCGAGACGGCGGTGACGTGCAGGTCTTCGGCAGCCTGGCTGCTGAACCAGCGCAGAACCATCCGTTCCGGCGCCGGGCGCATCAGTTCGGATACGACATTGGTATCGAGAATGATCATGGGTGAGGATTGAGCCGTGGAAACCAGCGGTATTTCAGATTGCAAATTTTAGATTGCAGATTGAAAAAGCACACCAGCGACGCAGGTTTTCAATCCCCAATCTACACTCCGAAATCTGCCAT